>NZ_JAKWBF010000027.1 GCF_022513585.1 Gordonia gummivorans | reverse complement strand
CCATCACCGCGGGTAGAGCGATGTACATTCTTCAGACATGGCAGGCTCGCTCGACCACGAGATGCGTCAGCGTTTCGTGGAGGCGCGAGTCGCCCGATTGACCTCGGTGACACCCGATGCGAGACCGCACATCGTGCCGATCGTCTTTGCCGTGAACGACGACACCCTCGTCACCTGTGTCGATCACAAGCCCAAGCGCACCAATCGACTTCGTCGGCTCGCCAACATCGGGGAGAATCCCTACGTGGCGGTACTCGTCGACCACTACGCCGAGAATTGGGACGAGCTGTGGTGGGTTCGGGTGGACGGGCGCGCCGAGGTGGTGGATGCGTCGGAACCTCGTGGTAGGCACGGAATCGATGTGCTCGCCGACAAATACGAACACTATCGCCGACGACGACCCGACGGCCCGGTCATCATCGTCGGCGATCTCCACTGGCACTCGTGGTCGGCGCGACCGTCGCCGGCCGGCTGAGCGCGAGCACTTTGTTGATCCGACTCAGCCGAGTTGCCGGACCTCGGTGACCTCGTACTCGGCCACCGACGCCGACACGATCATCGCGGCCTGCCCATCGTCTGTACCCGATCCTCGGAACGCCTCCACGGCCTGGACCGAGTCCCAACGCTCGTAGATGGTGATGCGTGCGGGATCGACGAGATCTGCCCCGATCGCGAAGTCGAGGCAACCCGGCGCCCGCCGTGCCGCGTCCACCACTGCGTCACAAGTCTGGAGATAGGTGTCACGGTCGGCAGGAGCGACGGTGATGTGTCCGGCGACGATCAACACTGGTGCTCTCCTCGGGTCAGGAAACGTTTGCCACGGATACAGACTCGACGACCCACACAGATTCATCGCCGGACACACGCCGGTGCGCTTACCTACCGTGCGAGCGAGAGGTCAGTCGAAGCTGAATCTGGTGCAGTCAGTGGGGAACGATGACCAGGCGAACGCGCGTTTCGGGGTGATCACCCGGAGACCGCCACCGTCGACCGGCGACTGCCATGACTCCGGGCCGGGGCTGTAGCCCCGTTCGGAGTATTTGCCAAAGGCCGCAGCAAGTTTCGCGCCCAGTCCGTCGGGGGACGCGCACACCGCCACGGACTCACCTTCGATGATGACCACGTCCGTCCCACTCTCGAGGCTGAGCGTGCACGCCGGATTGGCCTCGACATTGCGGGTGTGCCGGGTGGTCGGAGCGCCGTCGTAGAAAAACCGGCCCTCGACCCACACGCCCCAGCGAGGCACCGTGTGCGGAGTGACGTCGGGACGGACCGAGGTCAGCCAATAGTGTTTCGACCCGACGAGTCGATCCTCGACCGACGCCCACGATCGCGTTCCATCGAGGTCTACACCGACGCCGTAGCCGTCCGGGAAATGCGGACGGTCGACGCGTGGTTCTGTGACTGGCGGCAGGGCGTCGGCACTGGCCAACGCAGGTTCCGGCGAGGTGTTTGGCGAATCCGTCATTGGCTCAATCTACGAGCCTGCGTCGCTGCGCTGCCCGACCGTTCTTGCTCAGATGCCACGTCAGCGTGTGAGGGTGGTGTCGCGATTGGCCGCGGTCCGTGGCCGTCCTTCCCCGGCCAGCCGCTGGTAGCTGCTGTGCCATAGCCACTCCAGCGGTCCGCGGTTGAACCTGCGCAGCCAGAGGGTGGCGAGCACGATCATCGTCGCGCTTATGGCCAGATAGAGAGCGATGGTCACCGGCACGACCGTCGTCGCATCAAGGTGTGCCGCAAGCCCGAGTCCCCAGCCGTAGCAGATGGCACCGGCGATGGCGTTCTGCAGAACGTAGCAACTCAACGCGGTGCGGCCGACGGGAGACATCAGTCGTCCCACTCGCCCAGCTGCGCGTCCGTCGGCGTAGAAGCCCGCGACCCACGCCAGAATTGCCAGCGACACCACCGGCGCCAGAACGTAGCGCCCCAGGATCAGCCCGGCCGTGCCGCCGAAGATGCCCGCCACAAAGTCGAGCGGCGCCGCCACACCCAGACCGGCAATCATCAAGCGCCGCCGAAGCATTGCGCCACGGGGTTCGAGCACCCCGGCGCGCAGCAACGCAGCACCGATCAGGAACAGCGCGATCGACATGGGCAAGATGAGCACGACCTCCGCCCGGAACACCGCGATGTTCTGGATGCGGAAGACAACGAGGTCGACGAATGATCCGTCGGCATAGGGATTGGGCGACAACGGTTCCGATCTGTCACCCGCACTTCCCGGCGCAGCGGCGAGCGCCCAGACGATGAGTCCGACGAGCATCAGATGGACGGTGGCGGCAACCCCGATCGCCACACGCTGGCGTCGAATGCCCATCGACAGCAGATACGCGACGATGAGTCCGGTGACCGCGTATCCCATCAGCACGTCGAACTCCGTGAACAGCAAGTAGTTCAGAGTCCCGTCGATGAAGAGAAGTATTGCGCGCCAGTAGTATCGACCCGGCCACGACCTGCCACGACGTGTTGCGGAGGCTTGCTGGATGGCGAGTCCGATGCCGAACATGATCGTGAGAAGTCCGAGGAACTTGCCCTGGGTGAGCTGTTCGAGCAGAACCTGGGCGACGCGCCACGCGCCGTCGGCCTGCGTGGGGTCGGAGAGATATCCGACAAAGCCGTCGACGTTGGTGAAGATCCAGATGTTAGTGCCCAGCGTGCCGAGGATGGCTATTCCACGCAGCACGTCGAGCGAGACGAAGCGTTGGTCGGCCATGACTCTCCTGAGATTTTGTTAGCACGATAGTGTTACCAAACTCTGAGCCAAGGTAGCACAGTTGGGCTAGTATCGGTCAATGCCCAAACTGATCGACCACGCGCAGCGACGAGCCGACATTGCCGTCGCACTCTGGCGAATCATCATGCGTGAGGGCATATCCGGTGTGTCGATCCGCGAGGTCGCGGCCGAGGCGGGAATCTCCACCGGGTCACTTCGTCACGTTTTCGCGACCAAAGAAGAGCTTCTGGAGTTCTCGATGAGACTCATCTACGAACAGGCTTCCGCCCGCATCGAGCGCCACCGGCGCATGCGGAGCCCACGTCGTCGCGCCGAGGCGATGATTGCCGAATTGCTGCCCCTCGATGCCGAGCGGGCGGCCGAGATGCGCGTGCACATGGCGATGAACGCCGAGTCGGTGGCACATCCCGTACTCGTCGACGCAGCACGCGAAGCGCATGAGGGACTACGAACGCTCTGTCACGTCGTGCTTGACGACCTACGATGCCACGGACTCATCGACTCTGCCGCCGACCTCGACGTCGAAGCAATGCGGCTGCACGCGGTGATCGATGGTCTCGCTATGCACCTGCTGGTGTCGGGCACCGACACCCCAGACCAGGTACGCGCGCTGGTGCGTGCGCACCTGGCATCGCTGGCAACGGTGTCAGTCGCCGACGGCTGAGCTCGCGGCGTACGACACCAACGCCACCCCATTGCTGAATGACCGTGCCGTCAGCATTCGCAGCGTAGGCGCCTCGAAGCCGTCGGGAAACAATCGCCGACCTCGCCCCTGAACCGTCGGGTACTGGAACAGGCGGTACTCGTCGACGAGTCCGGCTCCGATCAGCGCGTGGGTGAGCGTGATGCTGCCGGTGACGACGATGTCCTTGCCGTCACGCTGTTTGAGTTCACGGACCTCGTCGACGAGATCGCCGCGCAGGATCGTCGAGTTCTGCCACTGCGGGTCGGTCATCGTCGACGACACGACATACTTGTCTACGGCATTCAGATAGTCGGTGACACCCGTCTTGTCGTCCTCCTGATTGGGCCAGTAGCCGCGAAAGTCCTCAAAGGTCTTGCGGCCGACCAACAGCGCGTCGGCTTCGCGATCCTGGCGGTGGCTCTCCTCCTTGAGATCGGGAGCCTCTGCGGTGGGGTCGAACCAGGTGGTGAGCATCTCGATCGATCCGTCGGCGGTAATGTTTTGCGTCACAACGAGTTTTCGCATGATCCTTCTCCGTTGGTGTTTGCTCTCGTACAGAGACAGACCAGCTTCGAGCCGCAGAGTCATCGACATACAGGGTGTTCTTATCAAGCAGCCGATGTGATATGAAATATTTGTTGTTCACAATGGTGCTGACGGGGGAAGCATGACGATGAAACGAACGGTGGCCGCAGTGGCGGCGACAGCGGGTATCGCGACGATGGGGCTCGTGGGCGGGGTGGGGCACGTTGATGCGGCAGCGCGGCCATCGGCGAAGGTGTGCATCGTGACGAAGGACGGCCAGCCGTACTCGGGTCCGGTCACTGTCCAGACCCACGGCTGGTGGATCTTCTCGGCAACCGTGGCCAGCAAGAACACCGGGTCGAACGGATGCGCCGTGTTCGGCAACCTGAGGCCGCGGACGGAGTATTGGATCTACGCGAGCAAGAAACTCGAGGAGTGCCAGCACGGCAAGCTCGAATCCGGCGAGAAGTTCACCTTCGGGAACGAGCGCTCGCTGTCCGTGTTCTCCAAGCGCAAGTTCACCGGCAAGTCCGGCCAGATCGACTTCGGGCGCATCGTCGCCACCGAGACGAAGAAGAGCTGCGCCGACTGACACAGCGCCGACCGATACTTGGGGTGCGGTGACCTGAATACCAACGACGAGGAGCGATCGATGGACTACCAGGGCAGCACCGCGCTCATCACCGGCGCAAGCGGTGGGATCGGCGCGCAGTTCGCAAAGACGCTGGCCGCCAAGGGCACTCACGTCATCGTGGTTTCTCGAAGTGAGACGACACTCAAGGAACTGGCAGCCGACCTGCACGACGAGCACGGCATCGAGGCCGATTACGTCGCCGCCGATCTGTCGAAGCCCCGTGCCGGCGAAGAGCTCGTCGACGAACTCGACAACCGCGGACACACCATCGACATCTTGGTCAACAACGCCGGGATCGCGATGCACGCCGACCTCGCCGACACCGACCGCGACCGCGTCCGCGATCAGGTGTCACTCAACGTCGCGGTGCTGACCGACCTCACGACCGTCTATCTCCAGAGAATGGCGAAGCGTGGGTCGGGCGCCATCATCAACGTCGCGAGTGTCGCTGCGTTTCAACCGGTTCCGCACCTGGCGGTGTATGCAGCGTCCAAGGCGTACGTGCTCTCACTCAGCGAGGCACTGTGGTGGGAGGCCAAACGACGCGGGGTGAAGGTTCTGGCCGTATGCCCGGGTGCCACGGAGACCGGTTTCTTCGAGGCGGCCGGCGCCGACGGAGATTCCGTCGGCCCGACCCGCTCCCCGAGCCAGGTCGTCGACACTGCCTTACGAGCACTCGAGAACGGCAAACCGAGCGTCGTCGACGGTGTACTGAATCTGGTCGCCACCACGGTGAGTAAACTCGTGCCACAACGGATTTCGATTGCCGTGGCCGAGTTCGCCGTCCGGCACAGCGGCCCTCAGTCCTGAGCCCACCCCGTCGGCGTCAGGGCGCGCGGAAGAATTCCAGCAGGTCGGCGTTGATGGTGGCGGCCTCTGTGGTCGGCATGCCGTGCGGGAATCCCGGGTAGGTCTTCAGGGTGCTGTTGGGCAGCAGCTCAGCCGACTTCACGCCGGTGTCTTCGTAGGGCACCACCTGATCATCCTCGCCGTGAAGCACCAGGGACGGGATCGTCACCTTCTTGAGGTCGTCGGTGAAATCCGTCTGCGAGAACGCGACCACCCCGTCGAAGTGCGCCTTTGCACCGCCCATCATGCCCTGGCGCCACCAGTTTGCGATGACGCCCTCCGACGGTTCTGCGCCCTCCCGGTTATAGCCGTAGAACGGTCCTTCGGCGAAGGTGCGGAAGAAGTCGGAACGACGCGTGGCCACCTGCGTCTGGATGTCGTCGAACACCTCTTTGGGGATTCCGTCGGGGTTGGTGTCGGTCTTGACCATGATCGGTGGCACCGCGGAGATCAACACCGCCTTGGCCGCACGATCCTGTCCGTGACGTGCGAGGTAGTGCACCACCTCGCCGCCGCCCGTCGAATGGCCGACGTGGATGGCATCGGTCAGGTCGAGGTGCTCGACAACGGCTTTCAGGTCGTCTGCGTAGTGGTCCATATCATGGCCGTCGGCTACCTGGGTCGACCGCCCATGACCACGCCGGTCGTGAGCGACCACCCGAAACCCGTTCTGTAAGAAGAACATCATTTGGGCGTCCCAGTCATCGGACGACAGCGGCCAGCCATGACTGAAGACGATTGGCTGACCCGAACCCCAGTCCTTGTAGAAGATGTCGACGCCGTCGGAGGTGGTGAGGGTGGGCATTGGATACTCCTATGTGTATTGGACCAGCCGATCCAGTGTGCATCCACCGTCAAGGTCACCGTCCCACTCACCCGGCCAGAAAAGCCCCCATTTGCGACACCACGTCAGCCGGCGAGAGCACCCGTCGACGAGAAGCGTTGCTGGTAGCGGCGAGGCGATATGCCGATCCGCGCAACGAATGCCCTGCGCATCACCTCCGCACTGCCGTATCCCGCCGCTTGGGCCGCTGCGCCCACGGTCAATCCGGCGTGCAGTTTGTCGCGGGCGATCTCGAAGCGGGTGTCGGCGACGTAGCCGGCCGGGGTTGCGCCCAGTTCGTCGCGAAAGAGCCGAGTCAGCTGACGGACGCTCACGTTGACATGCGCGGCGATACTCGAAACAGTGTGCGGAACTTGAGGGTTCCCACGGATATGATCAGTTGCCTTGCGCACCAGAGACGTTCGCGGAGCGGGCCCGGTGAGCGACGACGAGAACTGTGACTGCCCACCGCCGCGCTGCATGTAGACCAGCAGCCCTTGCGCGGTGCGACGTGCCACCTCGGCGCCGTGATCCTCCTCGACGAGCGCCAGGCTCAAGTCGATCCCGGCAACCACCCCCGCCGAACTGTAGATGTTTCCGTCGCTGACGTAGATGGCATCCGAGTCGACCTGCACCTCGGGAAATCGGTGAGCAAGGTCGGCAGTGAACTTCCAGTGCGTCGTGGCCGACCGCCCGTCGAGAAGCCCGGCCTCGGCAAGGACGAATGACCCCGTGCACACCGACGACATCCGCCTGGTTCGTGTCGCCAGGTCGCGTGTCGCCTCGATGAGCTCCGGCGTGACGAACAGCGGCGGCGCGATCTCGCTGCCTGCAACGATCACCGTGTCGAAGCCGCCGGAGTCATGCACCGGCGTGGTGCTCACCCGCACGCCCACCGACGTCGCGACGTCACCGCCGGTCGGCGACATGACTACCACCTCGTAGTTGCCGCCGAACTGGTTGGCCTCGACAAAGACTTCAGCGGGGCCCGTGAAGTCGAGCATCTTGACACCGTCGAACACGACGATGCCAACTCGCCTAAGTACAGTTTCCGACGAGCGAACGATCTCCATGGTGAGAAGTATGCCGTCAGGCGGTGAACTCGTAGTCGTCGAGCGGGTAGACGCGACTGTGCACGGCGGCCTCGACGGTGGTGGTCGGACGGAGTGGGGCGTCGCCGTTATGGTCGAAGTAGTAGCTGTTGGCCTTGCTGCAGGACTCCTGCCAGAAGATCTGTCGATAGCGACGCTTCAGCACCGACGCGAAGTAGTGGTCGTTGGCCTCCTGCCGAACCTCCACCTTCTTCGCCTCTCGACCGATCGCCGCACGAATGCAGCGGGTGATGTGCCGAGTCTGGTTCTCGATCAACGCCAAGTACGACGAACCGGTGTAGCCGTACGGCCCGAAGACGAAGAAGAAGTTCGGGAAACCCGGCACCGACACCCCTCGTAGGCCTGCGATCGGTTCTCATTCCAGAAATCCGCCATCGTCCCCTTGGGCCCGGCCAGCCTGAAGGGCGGCATGGCGTCGGGATCGGTCACCTTGAAACCGGTTGCCAGGATGAGGATGTCGATCTCGTGTTCGGTACCGTCCGAGCAGTGCACACCATGCGCGGTGACCTTCTCGATCGGCGTCGTCTGCAGAGTCACGTTGTCGCGGTTGTAGGTGGCCAGGTGCTCGGCATCGTCGTCCATGGCCCCGACTCCCTTGTCCCGACGGCACTTGTGCGGCTTCACGGTACTCCGCGGACGTTGCGCTGGGAAGGAGTCGAACGACCGACTAGTGCTGCGACGGGGCGGCGGTGGTACCACTACTCGCGGCAAGGGCCGCGGCAACGTCGTCGGCCCAACGACGGATCGCGTCCCAGTCTCGGGCGTCGCGTAACTCCTCGGGAGTGCGCTTCACCATGGACTTCTCGATGAAACCGTGCGGATCTGTGGGCATCCGGCCGGCGAACACCGTGTGCCCGCGCAGCCCGATGGATTCGGCGAGGTCGAGCACCTTGTGGGGTTCCAGCCAATTCGAGTTCTCGGCGAGGTCCTCCTCGACGTTCTCGCCCACCGGCCCGGAACTGAAGATCCAGAACGGAATACGCACGAGATCGTCGCGATGGTGTTTCAGGAAGCGGTGCGCATCCTTGAGCCAGCGGCCGGCGTAGACGGCACTGCCGAGAATCACCGCGTCGTATCCGGTCACGGTGTCCGCGCTGACGTCGGTGCAATCGGCGTCGAGCCCCTGTATCCGCAACTCGGCGGCGATGGCCTCGGCTATCTCCGCGGTCGAATGATGCTTGCTCGCATATGCGACGAGTACCTTGCCCATACTTTGATGGTCCTCCTGCGCGGACATGTGATCCAGGGCACAACGTCCCGATTGCGAGGTCGTCTCACCAGGCCTTCGAGGCGCCTCGCTAGCGCTCGTCGCACCTCAGGCAGCGGATGGGGTGGCGTCGTGGAGGCGGGAGGACTCGGCAGCGGTTACTCGAGCGGATCGCGGATGAGTGGGCAGGTCATGCAATGGCCGCCACCGCGGCCGCGGCCGAGTTCGGCGCCGACGATCGTGATCACCTCGACACCCTGCTTGCGGAGCAGCGCATTCGTGTAGGTGTTGCGGTCGTAGGCGAACACCACACCGGGTTCGACGGCGACGAGGTTGTTGCCGCTGTCCCACTGCTGACGCTCCGACGCGTAGGCGGTGCCCCCGGCCTCCACGACGCGCAGGCCGTCGAGGTCGAGGGCGCGCTGCACGACCTTGAGGAAGTGGTCGGCCTCGGCGATCACCTCGACACCGGGGTCCTTGTCGGAGGGGACCAGCGTGAACGGCCGGACCGAGTCGATGATGCCCGGGTACACCGAGACGAGGTCGCGATCGGCAAAGGTGAAGACCGTGTCGAGATGCATGGCAGATCGCAGCTTGGGCATACCCGCGACAACAACCTTCTCGGCCGCGCCCTTCGCGAACAGTTCGCGGGCCACCTGCGTGATCGCCTGACGCGATGTTCGTTCACTCATCCCGATGAGAACCACACCATTCCCCGGCACGAGCACATCGCCGCCCTCGATCGAGGCTGCACCCCAATGCTTTTCGGGATCTCCCCACCACACTGTGGAGCCCACGAAGTCGGGGTGATACTCGTAGATCGCCTTCATCAGCAGGGTCTCGTGATGCCGGGCCGGCCAGAACAACGGGTTGAGAGTCACCCCGCCATACACCCAGCACGTGGTGTCCCGGGTGTAGAGCGTGTTGGGCAGCGGCGGCATGAGGTACTCGCCGAGCCCGGTGGCCTCGTCGACGATGGACATGTAGTTCGGCCGGAGTTCGGCGGGCAGATCCACCGTGGACAGGCCGCCGATCAGGAATGTGACCAGATCTCGGGAGTCGAGTTCGTCGAGGAACTCGCGCGTCGCAGCGACGAGACCCAAACCGGTTTCGTTGGCGACGATCTTGCGATCGAGCAACCACGACCGCGCTTCGGGGTTGTCCATCGTCTCGGTGAGCACGTTGTGCAGTTCCACCACGTCGACGCCCCGGTCGCGCAACTTGGTGACGAAGTCGAAGTGGTCCCGTTTCGCGTTCTGCACCCACAGCACGTCGTCGAAGAGCAGGTCGTCGGCGTTGGTGGGGGTCAGTCGCTCGTGCGCGAGACCTGGGGCGCACACCAGCACCTTGCGCAGTCTCCCGACTTCGGAGTGGACGCCGTAGCCAGCCGATGGTGTGGTCATGTCGCCGATTTCTCCAGGTCTGTTGCCGGTGCGTCGGGCGGGAGTCCGAGGTGAGGACGCTTCATGCCCACGTCATGCGATTGTCGCCTGTTCACATGCGATTTGTTGAGCGTCGGCCGAATTCGTGACCACTTGATGCGAGTCCGCCGAGCGCTTCGCACGACCGGCCGTCACCTAGTGACTGCCGGGCACCATCTCCCGAAATGTCGCATAAGTTGCCTTGATCGACTTGGCGCAGTCGAGCATCACCACACCGCTGTCGGCGTCACCGCTCATATCCCACTGGTCCATCGCGAGTTGCATCAGCGCGCCGTAGGTGGACATGACGACGCGGACACGCATGTCGTCGTCGGCGAGACCCATGCGCTGGGCCACCTTGCTGCGGATGGCCTGCGTCTTCCACTCCCCCATCTCCACGCTGCGCGCACGGACGGCGGGAGAGGCAGCGACAATTCGGTTCATCACCATGAACTGTTCGAACAGCGGAGACGGCGGGTCCTGGCTCGCCGCCTCTTCGAACACCTGCACATGGGCCGCGCACAGTGCGTCGAGCTCGTTGCCCGTCTTCGGCTGTGCGTCGAGGGCAGCAACGACGGCGGTCACGAGTTCCTCGATCGGTCCGAGAACCACGTCCTCCTTGGTGGCGAAGTAGCGGTTGAACGTCCGCGGCGAGATGTCGACGGAATCCGCGATCTGCTCGACGGTCGTCGCGTCGAATCCTTGCTGGTCACACAGCTCGAGCGCGGCGGAGATCAACGCCGAGCGGGTCTGCATCTTCTTGCGTTCCCGCAGGCCGGGTTGACCCTTCGCGCACATCATGGTCCGGATTGTAGCACCTGATGCCAATTGTCTTGCTCTGCGATTTGTCTCTTGACGACTTCTGTCTGACTCTGCCATTATTTGGAAGGTACGCAGCACGATCCCCTCACGACCTCAGGTGTCACCATGACGGAAACTCAAGTCCTGCAAGCATCCCCACCCGAACCACGGATCGACGACGACGTCGTCATCGACCACTCCAATCGCCGATGGTGGGCGCTGGGCGTCATCGCCCTCGCCCAGCTGATGGTGGTGCTCGACGCCACGATCGTCACCATCGCCCTCCCGTTCGCCCAGGTCGACCTCGAGATCTCCGACGCCAACCGTCAGTGGGCGATGACGGCATACACCCTGATCTTCGGCGGAATGCTGCTGCTCGGTGGCCGCCTCGCCGACTACCTGGGCCGACGACGCATGTTCCTCATCGGCCTGGTCGGCTTCGCGGCATCGTCCGCCTTGGCCGGACTGGCCTGGGACAGCGTGTCGTTCTTCGGCGGCCGCGCCCTGCAGGGGGCGTTCGCCGCGATCCTCGCTCCGGCAGCACTGTCACTGATCACCGTCACCTTCGTCGAACAGAAGGAACGTGCACGGGCATTCGCCGTGTATGCCGCGGTGTCCGGCGGCGGCGCGGCCATCGGCCTGATCGCCGGCGGCGCCCTCACGGAGTACCTCTCGTGGCGGTGGACGTTGCTGGTGAACGCTCCGATCGCGGTGATCGCGGCGGTCGGCGCGGTGGTCCTCGTTGCCCGCGACCTGCCCGCTACTCGCGGGCGCGGTTACGACCTCCCCGGCGCATTCACTGCCACCCTCGGCCTGATCAGCCTGGTGTACGGCTTCACCCGGGCGGCGGAAGCCGGCTGGTCGTCGGCGTCGACGATCACTTTGTTCGTGCTCTCCGCAACCCTGTTGTCGGCCTTTGTCTTCATCGAGAGCCGATCGGCCAATCCACTTCTGCCGCTGCGGATTCCGGGTGAGATCAATCGTGGAGGCGCCTATCTGCTGTCGCTGATCATCCCGATCCCGATGTTCGCGGTGTTCATGTTCTTGAGCTACTACATGCAGAACACGTTGGGCTACAAGCCACTCGACGCGGGGATCGCCTTTCTCCCGTTCCCGGCCGCGATCATCGTCGCCGCCGGTATCGCGAGTTCGCTTCTGCCACGGATCGGGCCGCGCATCCCGACCATCACCGGCACCGTGCTCGGCATCGTCGGACTGCTCTACCTCGCGCAACTCGACTCCGACAGCACATGGCTCGTGAATGTCCTGCCCGCCGAGGTGCTGATCGCCGGCGGCATGGGACTGATCTTTGTCTCGATGCAGTCGGTGGCCCTGCATCGCATCGAGGAGCGCGACGCCGGCGTGGCCAGTGCGCTGCTCAACACCGGCCAGCAGATCGGCGGCTCGGTGGGTCTCGCACTCCTGTCCACCATCGTCGCGCAGGTTCTGGCCCGCCACCCCGGAAGCCAGGCCCCGATCGGTTCGGCCGCCTTCAAGGAAGCGAGCATCTACAGCTACGACGTCGCATTCTATTGGGGCGCAGGCTTCTTCGTCCTGGCACTGATCGTCGCAGTGTTCATGATGCGCCTGAAGGCATCCGACATGGGTGACGAAACCCAGAACGCGGTCCACGTGGCTGCGTGATCCCTCTGTGTGAATCCCTCCGCAACAGCCACCCGCTCGGGCGTACGCTCGGGCGGGTGGCCGCTGTATGCCGAAGGGACCCGCCATGACCGACCGTCAAGTACTCATTCCGGATGCGCGCCATCCGATCACCATCTCGCCCGCACCGGGAACCGTCCGCGTGACGGCCGGGGACACTGTCGTCGCGGTCACCGACGCCGCCCTGGTGTTGCAGGAGTCGTCCTATCCCCCGGTGTACTACATCCCCCGGGACGCGGTCGGCGCGGATCTACTCACAGCAAGCGCGCACACCACCTACTGCCCGTACAAGGGTGTGGCGCACTACCACGGACTGCGCACCGACGCTGACACCTTGCGGGACAACAAGGTTTGGTATTACGACGAGCCACATGCAGCCGTGTCGGAGATCGCCGGGCACGTGGCGTTCTATCCGGATGTGGTCGACATCGAACTCGTGGCCGGCGCGCCGAATCGACAGCGCTGACCGACTCGCACACATGCAGATCGGGATGACAATGCCGGTGATGGAACCCGGCCTCGACGCGACACTCCTGCGCACGTGGGCCGAGACCATCGACGCGGGTCCGTTCTCGTCACTGTGCTGGGGAGAGCGCATAGCCTTCGACAATCCCGATGCGCTCACCCTCTTGGGGGCGTTGGCCGCCTGGACGCATCGCGTTCGGCTCGTCACCACGGTTGTGGTGCCACAACTCCACGACCCCGTGATGCTCGCCAAAGCACTGGCGACCGGCGACATGCTGTGCGACGGAAGACTGACGGTGGGTCTCGGCGTGGGCGGACGGCACGAGGACTACCGAGCCGTCGGCGCGGACGTTGCCACCCAGACCATGCGCGGAATGGCCGACGCCGTCGAGATCATGCGCCGGGTGTGGGCAGGCGAACACGTCACCGACTCGGTCCGCCCGGTCGGCCCACCGACGACGCGACCCGGCGGCCCCGAACTGCATGTCGGAACCACGGGACCCCGAACGATTCGCAGCGCATCGCACTGGGCGTCGGGGGTCGCCGGGGTCACCCTGGACCTCGATGTCGGCCAGCAGCGCCAACTCTTCGACGTCGCACTGCGATCCTGGTCCGAACTCGACAAGCCGCACCCGCACCTGGCCACCTCGTTCTGGTTCGCCCTCGGCGACGAGGATCGGGCCCGCGCCCAGATACCCCGCACACAGATACACCGACACCTGCGCCACTACATGAACTGGATTCCGGCCGACTTCGTCGACGCGATGGCACCGACCACCGGCTTCGCCGGAACGCCCGCGCAGCTTGCCCAGACCCTGCAGGCGTTCGCCGAGATCGGCACCGACGAGGTCGTTCTCATCCCGACCGACGCAGACCCGGGCCAGCTGCGCGACGTTGCTTCAGTTGCGCGCGAATTCGCCGACGCGTGACCACGGAGTGGCTATAGGGTTCCAGTGGTGTCGAGATCGTCAGCATTTCAAAGGATCAGCCTCGCCTATGTGGTCGCCGTTGCCGTCGGGCTCGCGTGGTTGCTGTGGGGACCAGAGACCGGACAACTCTGGCTGGACACGCTGATCGCCGACCTGTTGGCCACCATTCTGATCTTCGGATTCAGTCGAGTGCACCACAATTCGAGCTTCTACGACGCCTATTGGAGCGTCATCCCGCCGCTGCTGCTGGTGTTCTGGTGGGCACGCGGCGATGCCGGCCTCGACGCGGTGCATTGCTGGCTGGTCGCGATCATCGTCTTCGTCTGGGCGATACGCCTGACCGCCAATTGGGTGCGCACGTTCCCCGGCCTGCATCACGAGGACTGGCGCTATCCGATGCTGCGCGCCCGCGCCGGACGAGGTGAGTTCGTCGTGGATCTCGTTGCCATCCATGTGATTCCGACGCTGCAAGTGTTTCTCGGCATGCTGCCCGTCTATGTGGCCGTGACGCATTCCGCCGACGAGATCGGGTGGTTGACCTGGGTGGCGTTTGCCGTCGGCGGTGCGGCGATCACGCTCGAAACTGTCGCCGACCGGCAGTTGCAGAGCTTCACCCGCTCGGCGACCGAGGGAGCCGTGATGGACCGCGGAGTCTGGAGCTGGTCTCGGCATCCGAATTACTTCGGCGAGTTCTCCTTCTGGGTTGCGTTGGCGTTGTTCGGAATCGCGGTTGCGCCGACCAGTTGGTGGTGGATGTTCGCGGGCGCGGCCGCCATGCTCGCCATGTTCCTGGGCGCGAGCATCCCGATGATGGAACAGCGCAGCCTCGACCGCCGGCCCGCCTACGCCGATGTCGTCGCCCGGGTGTCGGTGTTTCTGCCCCGACCGCCACGCAATCGGGTCGAGGCCTGAACACGTGACCGCACGCGTGGTGATCGTCGGGCTCGGCGACACCGGAACCCTGTGCGCCATACACCTTTCGCCGCATGTCGAGGTGGTCGGGATCTCCACCAAGGAGGGCCTCGTGAGTGGGCAGGAACTCGGGATGCGGTTGGCCCGGCCCCAGGAGTGGTCGCGTGAGTACGACGTCGACTACGGCCGCTACCGCCGGCTCGACAAGGCGACCATCATCCGCGCATCGGTCGTCGGAATCGATCTGGGCTCTCGCACAATCGAACTCGTCGGGCCCGACGACGAACACCGCGTCGAGCGATTCGACGTCGCGATCATTGCCACGGGCGCCCGAAACGGATTCTGGCGCAACCCGGATCTCCAGACGGCACAAGCCGTGAAAGACCAACTGAGCGAGAACCATCGGCGTATTCGAGACGCCGCGTCGGTTGCGGTGGTGGGCGGTGGGGCGTCGGCCGTGAGCGCGGCAGCCAACATCGCCCTCGGCTGGCCGGAGAAGACCGTCGACCTGTACTTCCCGCATGACACCGCACTCACCGGCCATCACCGGCGAACGTGGTCGCGGGTCCGCCGGCGTCTGGCCGCTGCTGGGGTTCGGATGCATCCGGGGCATCGCGCGGTGATCCCCACCGGCGGGCCACTCGATCACATCGACTCCGGAACCATCGAGTGGACCACCGGCCAGTCGCCGGCAACGGCGGACGCAATCGTCTGGGCGATCGGCCGGACTCAGCCCAACACCGGATGGCTGCCCGCCGATCTCCTCGACGACGACGGCTTCGTCAAGGTCGACGCGGACCTTCGAGTTCCCGGTCATCCCAACGTGTTCGCGGTCGGCGACGTCGCCGCGACCGACCCGCTGCGGTCGTCCGCACGCAATCGTGCCGACCGCCTCGTCGCCCACAATGTGCGCGCACATCTGGCCGGACGGCGGCTGCGCGAGTACCGGCCGCCTCGGCGCCGGTGGGGATCTGTCCTCGGACCGCAGCCCGACGGACTCGAGGTGTTCGCACCCAACGGCCGCGCCTTTCGCTTCCCCGGCTGGTCGATCAAGACAGTGCTGTGGCCGTGGATTGTTCACCGTGGGATTTACGGCGGCATCCGGCCGGAAATCGATGAGCAACCGCGAGCGGACAATTGACCCAGAAAAAGCCCTGAAGGGGCCCGAAACCACCCGCCATCGAATTTGGACAAACAGCTTGACACGCGCGTAAGGGCGGGCTATTTTTCGAGTGGCCCACATCACATCCGGTCTGGGCTCACCGACCGCCAGCGTCGTCTAGCTGGGCGGACGGCGAAATCCAACCCAATTTCTTGTAGCCCCGCCGGGCTGATTCGTCGTGCCCGGAATCAGAGTGGAAAGGCACCATTCATGCGTTGGAGAGCCCGTCGAGTTGCCGCGATGGCCGTGGCCGCGGCCTGCGTCTTGTCGTTCGCAGCCTGTAGTCAGGACGATGACAGCGGTGGTTCCGCAGCCGAGAACGGCACCAAGGCGTCCGGTGATGCCATCAAGATCGGCCTTTTCAATCCCAGTCTGGGAGCGGTTCCGCAGCCCGGTGTGACCGTGGGCAAGAACGCGGCCGTCGACTACATCAACAACCAGATCGGCGGCATCAACGGCCGACCGATCGAGATCGTCGACTGTGGCATCGACCAGGCCAGCCCCGAATCGACCAGCGCCTGCGCCACCCAGTTCCAGGAGCAGGGCGTGGTAGCCGCCATCGACGCGTACAACACGCAGTCGGCCGCGGCGCTGAAAACACTGACGGCCGCGGGTATCCCCCTCGTCGGGCAGATCCCGTTCAACCTGACCACCGGCGCCCAGACGGCGAACCGCGTGTACTTCGGACCGCCGCCGGCGGCATTCCTCGTCGGATTCATGCAGCAGCTGAAGGCGGCAGGCAAGACCTCGCTGAAGCTCGCGAATGCCGATCTGCCGGAAGCTCACGTGGTGTTCGACCAGCTACTCAAGCCGATGGGTGCGCTCCTCGGCATCAAGGTCGACGCCATCTACTACCCGGCAACCGGCCCCAACTTCACTCAGCTGGCATCGACGCTGGCCGACGGCAATCCGGCTGCGACCGGTCTGATGACCTCCCCGATGGACTCCACCTGCACCAAGCTGGCCGAATCGCTGCGTTCGATCAACTACAAGGGCACCATCTTCCTGGCCGCATGTACCGACTTCATCAGTGAACTCGGCGACCAAGCCGTTGGCGCACAGACGTATTCGCCGATCTGGCAGCCGCCGTCAGCTGATTCGGCGCCGGAGCCGGCCAAGACCAACCTGGCGACCGCGCAGAAGTTCATCGACAACCAGGAAGGCAATGCCGGCTTCTACGGATACGGCACCTTCTCGATCCTGGCCGACTTCGCGAACATCCTGAACGCCGCCAAGGTCACCGACATCACCGGGCCCGTCGTGCTCACCGCCCTGAAGGCCGTCAAGGACTACCAGAGTTTCCTGGGACCCAAGCTGGCCAACTGCGGTAAGGCCACCTCGCCGAACTGCACCACCGAGATGCTGCTGTTCGACGTGGTCGCCAACAACAAGACCCAACCGGTCACCGGCGGCTTCATCACCCCGTTGCCCGCCGCGCTGGCCAAGATCCCCGGCGCAGCGTAGTCAGATCGGTTCCGACCGATTTCTCATCGCGGCCGGGTGGGGCGACCCTCGCCCTGCCCGGCCGCGATCATCGTCAAGTCCCGCCACCCTCTGTGGCAAGAACGAATGAGTGACAAGCATGGGTCAGCTGCTGCAATTCGCCGTCCTCGGCTTCGCCTTGGGCGCCATTTACGCGGTACTCGCAACATCTTTGGTCGGCGTGTACGCCGCCACCGGGATCATCAACTTCGCCCAGGGCGCGATCGGACTGTACTCGGTGTACGTCGTTGCCGCACTCCGCACCGACGGTAGCCTCGTCCTACCCATCGGCACGCTGTACCTGGGCACCGCAAAGCACCCCACGCCAATGGGATTGGCGATCGCCATCGGCATTCTGAGCGCCATCATCTGGGCGCTGCTCGCGCACTTCCTGGTGTTCCGACCGCTGCGGCGCGCCCCCGTGCTGGCTCAGGTGGTCGCATCGGTCGGCCTGATGCTCTTCCTGCAAGCACTCGTTCAGCTGCGCTTCGACATCGAGGATCTCGAAGCCGACGACATCCTGCCCAAGAACACCATTCACCTGGGCGACACCGTGATCAATGTGTCGGACCTCATCTTGGCGGGCGTCGCCATCGTGATCGCGGCACTCTTCTGGGCCTACTTCCGGCTGACGACGTGGGGGGTCGCAACGCGGGCCGGTTCCGAGGACGAACTCGCCACCCGGCTCACCGGTTTCTCGCCAGACCGACTGGCCGGCATCGTCTGGGGAATCACCGGCGCCGCAACCGGTCTCATCGCCATTCTGTCCGCTCCGACCATCGGGCTGACCGTCACCACCTACACGTTCTTCGTCATCCCGGCACTGGCCGTCGCGCTGCTGGGCCGACTCACCTCGTTCGGTGTCGCCTGCGCCACCGGACTCGTACTCGGGTCGTTCCAATCGGTCATCGCCTGGCTGACCACCAAGGACTGGTGGCCGGACTGGGCGCAATCCGGGATCGGGGATGCCGTCCCGTTCGTCGTCATCATCGTCGCCCTGTTCGCGATGGGCGGTCGGATCCCGTCGCGCGGTTCGCTGGGCGAAGTACGGTTGCCCGCCGTGCGCATTCCGCGGATCCGTCCCATCCACACGATCGTCATCCTCGCGATCGCTGTCGTCGCGATCGTGATGACCGACGGGTCGTGGCGGATCGGTGTCACCACGTCGATCATCCTGTCGCTGATCGCGCTCTCGCTGGTGCTGCTCACCGGCTATCTCGGCCAGATCTCGCTGGCGAGTATGGCATTCGCCGGTGCCGCCGGATTCGCGCTCTCGAAGATCACCACCAACTGGAATGTGCCGTTCCCCTTCGACATGATTCTCGCCGCGCTCATCGCGACATTCCTGGGCATCCTCGTCGGCATCCCCGCGCTCCGTATCCGCGGTGCGCAACTCGCCGTCGTCACTCTTGCTGCCGCACTGGCGATCCAGAGTTTCATCTTCAACAACCCGGCTCTCACCGACTCGTTCAAGGGCAATCTCATCGAGGACCCAGCACTGTTCGGTCTCGATCTCGGCGCACGCGACGGCACCACGATTCTGACCCTGCGGTTCTCCTTCCTGGTGCTCATCATCGTCACGATCGCCACGCTCGTCGTGCTGCGGTTCATGGGTGGCTCGACGGGCCGCGCATTCCTCGCGGTGCGGTCCAACGAACGAGCGGCCGCCTCGGTCGGAATCAACGTCGCCGCAACCAAACTCCTCGGTTTCGCCTTGTCGGCATTCCTCGCCGGCATCGGCGGATGCCTCATCGGTTACCGGGAAGGGCAGATCTCCGGCGGATCGTTCACCGTCATCATCGGGCTCACCCTGCTGGCGATGACCTATGTCGGCGGCATCACCTCGTTTGCCGGCGCCGTGATCGCCGGCATCATCGGCCCCCTCGGCATCGGCTGGGTCTTCATGCACCAGACCCTCGAACTCGGTCAGTACTACGAGGTGTTCGCGGCCGGAAGCCTGCTGCTGATGGCCGTCCTGAATCCCGAAGGTGTGGCCGGCGCGGTCCACAAGGTCGTCGAACACTTCCGCCACCATCCCGAGCAACCACCGCAGCAAGCCCCACCGCCGCCGGATGCCTCGGGAACGCCCACCACTTCCGAGGCAGGTGCCCATGTCTGACGCAGCACTTCTCGACACCACCGCGCTCACCGTGAAATACGGTGGTGTGGTTGCCAACTCCGATGTGTCCATCACCGTCGGTGCAGGCGAGATCGTCGGGCTGATAGGACCCAACGGCGCAGGCAAAACGACCTTCGTCGACGCCGTCACCGGATTCACCAAGGCGTCCGGGACGGTCACCCTCGACGGAACCCAACTGGAGAAGGCCAGCCCCCACCGCCGTCGTCGAGCCGGCATGGCCCGCACCTGGCAGGCCGGCGAACTGTTCACCGACCTCACCGTCGAACAGAATCTGGCGGTAGCGATCCAGCCAGTCGGATTGCGTGCCATGCTTTCCGACGTCATCAACGGCTCCAGGCCGCCCGCCGACACCATCAGCAAAGCACTCGATCTCGTCGGCTTGCACGGCGTCGCCGGACGCAAACCCGGCGAGCTCACCCTCGGTCAGCAGAAACTGGTCGGCGTCGCCCGAGCGCTGGTCGGCGGATCGCGCCTGCTGCTCCTCGACGAACCGGCCGCCGGACTCGACACCCACGAAAGTGTGGAATTCGGAGCGGAATTGCGCCGTATCGCCGCCACCGGCATCGGCATCCTGTTGATCGACCACGACATGTCGCTGGTGCTCGACGTCTGCCACCGGCTCTACGTCCTCGACTTCGGACGCGTCATCGCCAGCGGCACACCGTCGGAGATCCAAGCCGATCAAGCGGTGGTCGCGGCGTATCTCGGCAGTCCGGAAGTCGATGCGAGCACCGGCACCGTCGTGCCCGGCGCCGGGAGCGAAGCGAGCGGGCCGAATATCACCGGCGCCGGGAGCGAAGCGAGCGGGCCGAATATCACCGGCGCCGGGAGCGAAGCGAGCGGGCCGAGTATCACCGGCGCCGAAAGCGAAGCAGAGGCAGGCAAATAATGAGTGAGGCAACAGGACTCGAGTTGTCCGACATCACCGTCGGATACGGTGGCGTCCCAGCGGTGCGCGGTCTCAGCGCCTCGGTCCGGCGCGGCGAGATTCTCGCTCTGCTGGGTCCCAATGGGTCGGGAAAGACCACCACGCTGCTGGCTGCGGTCGGGGCACTGCCGTTGATGGCCGGCGATGTGCGTGCGCTCGGCGAGCCCATCGATCGGCGGATCGAACGCAACGCTCGACGCGGCATCACTCTGGTCCCCGACACCCGCGGCGTCTTCCACCGCCTCTCGGTCTCCGACAACCTGCGACTCGCCAAGCGCAAGGGCGGCATGGAGATCGACGCCGTGTTCGACTATTTTCCCAAGCTGAAGACGATGCGGTCACGACGCTGCGGCAACCTGTCGGGCGGTGAGCAGCAGATGCTTGCACTCGCGAAGGCACTGCTCACCGGACCGCAGGTCCTGCTCATCGACGAGATGAGTCTCGGCCTGTCGCCCATCGCGGTGCAGGATCTGTTGCCACGGCTGCGCGCCATCGCCGATGACCACAACATGGCCGTTGTCCTCGTCGAGCAACACATCGATCTCGCACTCGGCATTGCCGATTCCGCGGTGGTGTTACACCACGGGCGGGTCGCGTTGTCGGCGTCGGCGAGTGAGCTCAAGGCCAACCGCGACCGCGTCGAGGACGCCTACTTCGGCCGCTAGTGGTGTGTCTCGGAAAGTGGTGACCAGTATCCGGTGGAGCGATCGGCGATCTGGCCAGGCGGAGGAGAGAGTGATAGCGGCGCTATCGTGACCGACGACAACGCAGCCAGGCGTCGATCGAACGCCGGAGACTAGTTACCAATTTCTGAGACACACCACCAGGACCGAGTCGACCAACCCGCAGGAGGCAGCGTGGCCAGAGCGGAGAGCGGCCGGGGCGAGCGAAGCGACGGGGGAAGTCACCGAAGTACGCGGAACAGGCCTACTGATGACGAGTTGCTCACGGCTGCAGCAGAAGTCATCGGTGAGGTCGGTGCCGAACGCACCACGATGGACATGATCGCCGATCGGGGTGGCACCACCCGGGTGACCCTGTATGCCCACTTCGGTTCGCGAGATGCGTTGGTCGAGAAAGTGATCGAGCGGGAGTTCGTCGCCTTCGCGGGCTACATGTTCGGCGTGTACGACAACAGCGACGGCATGCAGCACGGCCCACGCGCGCGCTACACGGTGGAGGCACTGTTCGACTACGCCCGCAACAACCCCGTCGGCCTGCGCGTTCTTCTCGGCCACCGCGACGGTCGCGACGACACCCCGGGCCGTCGTATCTATGCGGCGTTGGAACCGAAGATCGCCTCGAGGCTTCGACAGAACTACGCGGAGGTCGGCGCCGACATCGGCGCCGGTGCCAATGCGCTCGCGTCGCTGCTGCTCGGGATGGTGCTCGACGTCGCCCACCGTGCGCTCTTCGTCACCGGCGCCGACATCGACGCGGCGAGCGAACTCGCGGTGACCGCCGTACTCGCCGTCCTGCGGGAGGTCCGTCCCGAACAGTTGCGGGCCCTCGACGAGTCGCTGTCGCGGAGTTGAGCGTGCGATACCGAAGTGGCAGGGTCCTGCGATCGCCTGCATCATGGGCAAATGGCACGCGTCAGCACACCTCGATCCACGGTCTGGAGGTGACCGGTGCCCCATCGCAGCACACGTAACCGCCCGACCGATGACGAACTGCTCGATGCCGCGTGTGGCGTCATCGCCGAAGTCGGGGCCGAACGATCGACGATGGACATGATCGCCGAACGCGGAGACACCACCCGGGTCACCCTGTACGCCCATTTCGGGTCGCGGGACGCGCTGGTCACCCGGGTTATCGAGCGAGAACTCGACAAGTTCACCACCTTCATGTTCGCCGTGTACGACGAGAGCGAAGAGATGCAGTACGGCGCCCGCGCGCGCTACACCGTGGAATCGCTGTTCGAATACGCCCGACGCAACCCCGATGGTCTGCGGCTCCTCATCGGCCACCGGGAGGATCAGGACGACCCGGCCGGGCGCCGCCTCTACGCGGCGCTTGAGCCGCGGATCGCGGCACGGCTGCGCAAGAATTATGCGGAACGCGGCGCGCACATCGCGGCCAGCGCCGATACCCTCGCGTCGTTGCTGCTGGTGATGAGCCTCGACGTCGCCCATCGCGCGCTGTTTGTCGACGGCGCCGACATCGACGCCGCCTGCGATCTCGCCGTCACCGCCACCCTCGCCGTACTCCGCGACGTCCGCGCCGAGCAACTGCAAGCCATCGACGCGTCGATGGGTGACTGAGTAGCGGCGGAAGGGCGTTCCGCGGAACGCTCACGCACGCGCACAAGCAGATCTCAAGTTGTCTCCAAGCGACGCCAGCGATCCTTTCGGCAACACCACACCGAAAGGACCCACCATGAACACCGACACCACATCCGAGGCGATCACCTACATCGACGACGCGCCGCGCTCGCCGCGGCCGATGTGGCGACTCGCCCGTAGCGGCGCCGTCACGCTGGCCTGCATGTCGTTCGCCCTTGTGGCCGCGTGCAGCTTCAGCATCGGCGACGATGACGCCGTCGAGAACTCCGACGACATCTCGATCGGCGAGTGTCTGCAGATCGGCGACAGCCTCGACGGCGGAAAGGTCAAGGCGACCAAGGTCGACTGCGACACCACCGACGGACTGTCGTTCTACGCGGCCGAGATCATCTCCGAGAACGCGCAGTGCGGAAGCAAGAACACGTCAACACTCACCTTTGCCGACGGCGACAAGAAGCTGTGCATGACACCCAATTTCGAGACCACGTCGTGCTACCAGATCCCACTCTCGGGTGGGAGTCTGGTGGACTACCGCAAGGTCGCTGCGGAACCACCGCCAAGGACTCGACAATCGTCGCCCAATCGGTCACCCGCGCAGACGAATCCGTGTCCTGCACGACGGAGCAGACCAAGTGGTCGTTCAAGCAGCCGTCGTCGATCGGCTATTGCCTGCGTCCGGTGACGGCCTAGGGTCGCGTGTCAGGTGTGCGCCGGCGAGTAACCGTCTACAACGGTCCGCCTGAGGTGCCGCCGAGGGCATATTTCCCTCGGCGGCACCTCACGGCGACCGTTGTGGTTGCCGCCCTCGGCGATTCAGTGCGGATCGGCGTCGACCAGGTCGTGAGTGACATCGTAGGCCGACCGCATCCGTGTCATCTCCGCGTCGCGGATGCGGTAGGCGCGCGCAGTCAGTCGCGCGCGACCACCGAAGGCAATGGTGCGCATCGGCTGTACAAGGGACAGAACCGGTCCGACCCGCGCCAGCACCTTGGCGAGCGGATCGTCGGTGATGCCGAGCGCGTCGGCGTCGTGATCGCCGATGAACACTCGCTGGAGTCCTGCGATCAGTCGAGATGCGTTGGCCTGACGCATCTTCGACGATCCGGGTAGCACGTTGGCAAGTTCGGGGACCAGGTAGTCGTCGGTGAGTGCGGCCACGAAGGCACGGTCGTCCGGGCCCGGTCCAGGCGAGGTCAATCGGTAAAGCTCTTCGATGCGAACATGATCGGCCTCGCACGCCGGGTTGAGTTCCTCGCTCATCCCGACCACGCGCCCCACATAGCGCCACAGGTGATAGATGTCGTCGAGTTCGCGATCGGAGAAGCGCACACCCAGCTTCTCCATGGCATCGATCGCGATGTGGCCGAACTCGGCCATGGTGAACGCCATGTACGGCTGCGGAATGGGCACTCCCCAAGCGCTCTCGTCCCACTCGCCGCTGCGCCACAACATCAGACGGACATGCGCGTGGATGACGCGCACCCGCACCGTGTAGGCGAATCCCGCTCCCCCTCTGCGCATTCCACCCGGCGTGAGTACCTGACGCAGCCATTCACCCACCTCGACCGAACGAATCGCCGGCTGCGACACATAGCGTCCGGTGACGGCGAGAGGTTTGCCGGCGATGGTATTGCCCGCACCGCGGACCAGTGACGCCGCACCGAGCACGATGCCAAGCGCCGCGGTGTGCCGGATGAGGGCGTCGGCGGCACGGTCGAGGCGATCGTGGTCGAGCCACTCGGGTTCGACGTCCAGCGTCGCGAACAGCGCACGCAGCGAGGCCGGGGCGTCGTCGACCGTTTCGATCCCACCGTCGAGGGCCGCTCGCACGGCGGCCGTTGCCGATCCACCGGAGTAGACGTCGGCGACGACGGCGTCGGCGAGGTCGTCGGCCTGCCACATCGCGTCGAGCCAGTGACGGCCCGCGTCACCGTACCGCTGACGCGCGAGTGCGACGTTGACCAGATCCAAAGGGGGCTGTCGATCCATGATTCTATGGAAACACGAGGAATCCTCACTTACTATTCACTTTTTGTGGGAGTACGCGACAGCAGCAATGTACCTGTTCAGAAAGCACGAAAGGTGCCCAGTCAAGACCGGTCACGGCAGATGAGACAGCAACTGCTCACTTATGCGCTGGAGATGCTCACCGCAGATGCCGCCCGGCCGACCACCGCGCAACTCGCCAAGAAGGCGCACGTGAGCATCGGAACCGTCTACCGATACTTCGCCGACATGGACGCCATCATCGAGGAGTTGCGACTCGCCGCGGTGCACGACATCACCGCGACCCTGGCGTCGGGCATCGGCCGCGCGATGGATGCTGAGCCGATGGCCGCGATGATCACCGTCGTGGAAACTCTCACCTCGGCCTTCGAGAAGCACGGCGCGGTCCTGCGAGCGTCGGTCGCCGCGCAGGACACCGAGCTCGGCGACGCATGGGCGGAGGTCGAGGCGCCGCTGCTCCCGCTGGCCCGCATCATCCCGATGCGGCTGCGTCCCGACCTCGACGACGCCGCCATCGACGATCTGGTGTTCATCACGATGGGCGCCACCGCGAGCATGTGCCTGCGCATCGCACTGCTGCGCCCGCCGCACGCCGACCGCGATGCCCTCATCGCGACGGCAGCGCGAATGTTGTTGGCGGCCTTTGATACTCCCTGAACCGACAGAGGACTCGTCGCGACACGCCGACGACGTGCCTCGGACTCGGAACATCGTCGTCGAGCACAGAAAGAGCGGGCGCGTCCGAAGCGGTCCTCCTCAGGTGCCGCCGAGGGCATATTGCCCTCGGAGACACGTCACGGCGACCGTTTCGGACACCACGTCGATCGGCCCCAGCCATCTGGCCGCCGGCAACGCCGTCGATCTGCCGACGTCCCGAAAAGTAGGGGAAGAAACTCCTCCCCTACTCTTGGAGTCCTCCCCCAGATATTTCTAGGGGACGACTGTGAACCCCGGGGAAGAAGTTCTTCCCCTACTCTTGGTGGGACAACCACGGCGAGGGCTTCGGCATTTCCCCAGGTCAGCGAGCCGGTTGCCAATCTCTTCGGATCAGCGACCACCCGCCGACGTCGTCGGCGATCGTGGAGGCGGGAAAGAGCGGGCGCGTCCGAAGCGGTCCTCCTCAGGTGCCGCCGAGGGCATATTGCCCTCGGAGACACGTCACGGCGACCGTTTCAGACGCCAACTGCTGCGGCAACCCGGTAGGACCACAGGAACACATCGCCACCCCCCGTCGGGTATCTGTACGCCTCAGCCCGACCACGTGCACTGGGCATGTGACTGGGCTCCCTGGAACAGATTTCCGCAGTTCAGGAGGCCGAAGGCAGTACTATTCGCTGGCTTCTGGCCTCCGGGAGGAGCTGGGCGGACCGAGGGTCAGTCGGCTGCGCCTTCTGACAGACGCTCTGCCGCATACTTTTTCATCGCTTCGCGTTCCTGGTCGTGCTTGGGGTAGCCGAAGAACATCACCAGGGCGCCGGCGAACACGATGAGCACTGCCGCGCCGTAGGCCCGGGTATCGCCGTGCACAAACGCGTCGCGCGCCGCAGTGATGATCTGATCCTGATACTGCGGATATCGTTCCGCCAGTACCTCGGCGCTGGAGAACGACTTGGTCAGCGCGGCCTCGGTCTGGCTGGTCACCTGGTCGGCATTCGGCGAGTCGGAGATCTGTTCGGTCAGCGACTTCGCGTATCCCGCAGTGAGAATCGCACCCAGGATGGACTGCAGGATGGCGCCGCCGAGGTCGCGTTGCAGGTCGGACATGCTCGACGCCATACCCGCGCGCTGGACGGGCACCGAGCCGGTCAACGACCGCGACGCCGGGGTGCCGGCCAATCCGACACCAAGGCCGACGAACAGGTACACCGTACCGACATGCCAGAACTGGGCGTTCTCGTCCCACGTGAGCATCGCGAACAGCAGACCGATGATGCAGGAGGTGTAGCCGCACAGCAGCGTGAACCGGGAGCCCTTGGCCTCCACCAGCTTTGCCGACCGAGGCGCGGCGACGATCATGGCCGCGGCGCCGACGAGGATCGTCGCACCCGAAGCCAGCGTCGAATAGCCGAGCACGTTCTGCATGAACTGCTGGCCGATGAACATCGCGCCCATCAGGGTGCCGAACACGATGAGGCCACCCACCGCAGCCACCCAGAAGGTGCGCCGGGATGCAATTCTCAAGTCGAACAGCGGAACCCGCACGTGAAGCTGGCGGTACACAAACACCACCACGGCGATGACGGCGATGGCGAAGAGGATCAGCACCAGGGTCCGCATGTCGGCATCCGGCGCGAAGTTCAACCCGAGCACCAAGGCGCCGACCATGAGTACCGACACCACGCCACCGAGATTGTCCACGGGCGCGGCGTCGTCGCCACCGTCGGAGGGAATCAGTCGCCAGGCCGCGACCAGCGCGACCAACGCCAGCGGCAAGGTCACCAAGAACACCGAACCCCAGTCGAAGACCTCGAGCAGCGCACCCGACAGCAGCGGCCCCATCGCCGAGATCGCCCCGCCGATCGCCGACCACGCAGCAATGGCCTTGGTGCGTTGCGGCCCAGACCAGAGCGCAGTGATCACCGCCAACGTGGTCGGGAAGGCGAGACCGGCGGCGATTCCGCCGACGAAACGCGCCCCGAACAGCACCTCGAAATTGCCGGCCAAACCGGCGACCAACGATGCCGGAATGGTGAGACTCATACCGATGAGGACCATCAGCTTGCGGCCGTACCGGTCGCCCAGCGCTCCGAAATACAACACCGACGACGCCAGACCCAGCGAATAGCCGACGGCGATCAGGTTGAGCTGGGTCGAACTGGCGTCGAGCTCTTTGCCGATGTCCGGGAGTGCGACGTTGGCGACGGCGAGGTTGATGTTGGCGACGCCCGCGACAAGGATCAGTGCGGTCAGCACCAGCTTCGCCTTGGGGGGCGCGGTTCCTGCATCGACGGTGTCGGTTGTCGAGGTCACGTGGAGAGCCTACGACGCGAAGGGCTGGTGAAACACCATACTTTCGGTATGGCCGTGTTCTTGTCCGCACTCATCCCGCCGACACAGCGTCGAACGCTCGATGAGCTGACCGACCGGCTCGATTTCTCGGTCGGCGACAAGTCCTCGAAGCGGTCCGCATTCTGGATCATGCTCACGTTGTCCGGGATCATCGCGGTGTCGGGTGTGGTCGCCGACAGCACCGCCACGGTCATCGGGGCGATGATCGTCGCACCACTGTCCACGCCGATTCTCGGTATCGGCCTCGGCATCGTCACCGCCCGCGGTCGGTTGATCCTGCACAGCGTCGGCTACGTGTTGGCGGGCGTGGTGCTCGTGACGCTCCTCGGTGTGGTGATGTCGCAACTGCTGCCGAATCCGACCAACGTGCTGTCGAACTCGCAGGTCCTCGGACGGACGTCGCCCACGCTGGTCGACCTGCTCGCCGCGATCGCGACCGGGTTTGCCGGGGCAATCGCCATCACCCGCCGCGACGTCGGCGACGTGCTGCCCGGCGTCGCCATCGCGATCTCGCTCGTACCGCCGCTCGGCGTGGTGGGTGTCTGCCTCGGTTCGGGGGCACCGTCGTTGGCGCTCGGCGCTTTCGTCCTGTTCGCATCGAACGTGGTGGCCATGGTCATCACCGGGGTCCTCGTCCTCACGGTCGCCAGTTACGGTCGTGAGGCAGTCGCGGAAGCCCCTGAGGGCCAACGACATCCGGCGCGACGCGCGTATCTGGTCCTGGCGGTGGCACTGGTCGTCGTCATAGTTCCGATGGTGATCAATTCGCTGACGTCGTTGTGGGCCAGGCAAGTTGCGACGGCCACCACGTCGTGGCTCGAGGACGGCGGCGCAACCAACGCCGAGGTCACCGGTGTGAGCTGGAGTGGCCAGACGGTGACCGTGAGTGTGCTTGCGCCAGGAGAACTACCACCGGTGAACACGCTGCAACAGACGGTCGACGATCTGGTGCCATGGAGTCCAGAGGTGGTGGTCATCCACACCACCGGGCAACGGGAGTCGGCGAGCTGAGTAGCGCTCAGCCACTGGTCCGACGTCGAGGTCAGATGCAGATGGAGATGCTGACCGGTCCGATCGGCACGCCGAAGCAGATCGACAGCGAACCCACGGCCGGTGTCGGGGCCGGAGCCTGATCGACCGGGGACGCAGACGCAACGGCCGGAGCGGCGAGGGCCAGCCCGAACGCGGCGGCCACAGTGGCGACACTCAGCGAAATCCTGCGTTTCATGCCGGGGAGTCTACTCCCCTCACCGTGGTTGTCTCCCGTCGAGCCGAACGGCCCAACCTGTGCTTGTGTGGTTCGAGTGAGTACGACGCACCTCGGGCACATCTTCCACATCGCCGGGTCACCAACGGTCGACCTGGCCGCCGATGCGCTCGTCGAATTGCCCGACGGCGCACTCGTGGTGTCCGACACCGGGGCCATCGAGTATTGCGGTCCGCGCGCCGAGCGGCCGAAACTGCCCGGCGAGGTGGTGATCGATCACGGCTCCGCATTTCTGATGCCCGGATTCATCGACACCCACATCCACTTCCCACAGGTCTATTCGACCGACGCGTATGGCGGCGGCCAGCTTCTGGAGTGGCTCAACAACTGCATCTTCCCCGCGGAAGCACGACTGGCCGATCCGGAGTTCGCGCAACAGGCGGCACGCGACTTCACCGCCCGCCGGATCGCTTCGGGAACCACGGCCGCGATGGTCTTCGGTTCCGCCTTCCCGGCCGCGCAGAACGCGCTGTTCACCGAGACGCAGAGTGCGGGGCTTCGCATCGTCAGCGGCCGCGGTATTCAGACCGCCGGCCCCGAGACCGCCGCCTCCCTCATCACTTCCGAATCCGACGCGATCGCGTTGACCGCCGAGGAGATTGCCCGCTGGCATTGCGCCGACACGGGCGATCCGAGCACAGCACGGTTGCAAGTGGCTGTGGTACCGCGGTTTTCGCTCTCGGTCACCACCCACACCCTGCGGAGCCTCGGGGAGCTCTACGACGACGTGCGCGATCGCGGTGTCTACGTGCACAGCCATCTCAACGAGAACAACCGGCCGGGAACTGGTGAAATCGACACGGTCAAAGCACTTTTCGGCGTCGAGTCGTACCTCGACACCTACGACGGCAAGTTCCTGCCCGGCTCGGTGGTCGGTGGCCCCGGACTTCTCGGGCGTCGCACCATCATGGCGCACGCGGTGCACTGCACCGACGATGAACTCGCCCGGATGGCGCAGACCGGCACCTCGATCGCGCATTGCCCTGTCTCCCAACTGTTCCTGGGCTCGGGAACGATGCCGTGGAAGCGGACGATCGCCGCCGGGGTGACCGTGGCCGCGGGCACCGATGTGGGCGCCGGTGACGAGTGGCTGATCTCGCGGGTGCTGTCGGACGCCTTCAAGGTCCACATCACCGAGCCGGGCGATGCCAGCGTCTCGCTACACCCGGCCGAACTACTGTTCACCGGCACTCTCGCCGGGGCCCGCGCCCTCGACATGGAGGACCGGTTCGGCAACTTCGACGTCGGCAAGGATGCCGACTTCCTGGTGATCGAGCCCGACCGCTGGCCACCCCTGGCCGCGACCATCGAACGCGGGATCCGCTCCGACGATCCGGACCATGCGCGCGATCAGCTCTTGTTCGCGCTGCTCATGGGACTGCGCGAGCCCGCGATAGCCGAGGTGCACGTGGCCGGTCGGCGCGTCGAGGTCAGATCCGATGACCATCCCACTCGTGGTCGTGCATGAATCCTTCTGCCAGACCGACCTTGTAGCGGAAGCAGCTCCGCAGGATGCCCGCATAGGCGATGGGCAACATGATGGCCGGCTTCTCGTCGCCGCGGCAGGTGATCACGTCGTCGGATGACCGGAAGTCTCGCCAGAACTGACGAATCGTGTTGTCCCCCCGTCCTGCTCGACGCCAGCCGTAGAGCAGCATGCCGAGGCCGATCATCCGGTTGACGTCGGCGTCGGGCTCGATGACGGGTGCGTCCGGGTCGTCGTCGAAGAAGGCGCGGTCGACGCGATTGTGTGGCGAGAACATCATGATGCCGCTCGTCGCGCGGGGATTGCACTCGATGCAGAACAGTCCATTCTCGTCTTCGATGAAGTCGAAGCCGATCTGCCCGGTGAAACCGATGTCGGCCACGAAATCGGTGACCCACGAGAAGATTCCCTCGTGCCGCGCCGACGTGAAGTTGAGGCACGAACTGCCGTCGATCGCATAGTCCACCGGATAGGTCGCGTGGGCGCGGACGCGGCCTTCGTGGCAGACCGAGTAGGTGCAGTACTTGTCCCCCGACGCCCATTCCTGTGCGATCCACGGGTTGTCGGCGTCGTGCTCGAGCCAGGTCAGCGGTTCACCGGGAATCACCTTGTGTACCTTCTGAGATCCGCGTGAGTACACCTTCTTCAGCGCGAATGGGGCCGTGAAGTCCAGTCCCGGAACATCTTCCGGGCCGATCACCTGGGCGTACTTGCGGGTCGGGATTCCACGCTCGGTGAGGAATCGCTGGAACTCGTACTTGTGGTGAAGACGGTTCTCGAGCTCGAAATCCGAAAGGAACAACTGACATTCAGGGCCGAAGATGTCGGTCATCATCGCGATGATGTCGGTTTCCTCGTGGATCGGGATCAGCAGGTCGATCTTCTCGGCCTCGACGATCCGGGCCAGCGCGTGACAGTACTCGCGAGGAGCGAACTTCGGTGGCGGCACTCGATGAAACGACGACACCGCATTGGAGAAGCGCCCGACGCCGATCGGAATGCTGTCCACGAGGGTGACGCGATGGCCACCGGCCGCCAGCAACCGCGCCAGCTCCAGGGTGAGGAATGACCGGCCGAAAGTGATCAGGACGCGTCGAGAATCCCGCTCGTGCGCGCGTTGGAAGGAGTGCACCGGGGCGAGTGTAGACCGAGGGCGTGTAGAGATTATGTAGGGCAGCGGAATATCCAGTACAGCGCTCGCCGTTGTGTTGCTAGGTTGCTCGTCGGTGTCCGATTTGTCGGGGGCACCCGGGAGAATAGGTGGGCGTGGGGACCCAGTAGCCGATGACCTGCGGGTATTCGGGTAACAGCGGAAGGTGGGGTCATGTTCCTGGTCGGTGTCATCTCGGCGTGTCTGGCTGCGGTGGCATATGGGATGTCGACGGTGCTGCGCGCGCTCGGAGCTCGGCGCGTGGCCACCGAGGCACGCGAGGAGGGCGAGGACCACACCAATTCCGCGGGCGGACCCACGCTGCAGTCGACGATGTCGACATTCGTCGACCCGGCGTTCATCCTCGGCACGATGATGGTCGTCATCGGCTTCGCCGGCGGCGCGATCGCGGCCCGATTCCTGCCGTTGTTCCTGTCGCAGACCATCGTGTCCGCCAATCTCGTGGTGACGGCGCTGCTCGGCACGATCATGCTCAACATCGCACTACAGACCCGCGACTGGATTGCTATCTGGTTGGTGGTCCTGTCGCTGTGTCTGCTGGGGGCGTCGTCGTCGCATCAGACCGGCGGCGGCGAGGAATGCGCCTTCCACTGGGGTCTGTTCTTCGCCACGCTGGTGCTCTGCGCATTCGCGCTCTTCGGTGTGTATCGCCTCGGCCGACACGGCGCGATCGTCGGCGGCGCGGCCGCGGGGTTCCTGTTCGGCGTCATCGCGATCTGCGTCCGCGTCCTCGACGGCGTGCACCCGTTCGACGGTGTGGCACTCATCACAGATCCAGCTGCATGGACGATCGCGGTGGCCGGCGCCACCGGGTTCTTCGTGCAGACGGTGGCCCTCCAACTCGGAGCGGTGAACGGCGTCACCGCGGTCCTCGTCGTCGGTGAGACCGCCGGCCCCAGCCTGGTGGGAGTGCTGTTCCTGGGTGACACCGCACAACCCGGACTGGGCTGGCTGGCCATCGTCGGCTTTGTGGGCGCGGTCATCGGAGCGGTGCTGGTGGCCTGGTACGGCTCGGGCGATCCCGATCACTTCGGAGAGGCACCGCCGATGAAAGGCGGCTGGCGGCGCGGCCGCGAAGACGCACCCGAACCCGCCGTGTCGGCCCGCGAGGACGACATCGACAGCCTCCCCCTCGACCCGTTCGGAATGCCGATCCGGCTGACGCCGCGCACCGAACCGGGGTCCACCCGCGACGGGGACCACGAGCCGGACTGACCCGACGGTGTTGACACGGTGAGCGGTCTTGACGACTGTGGAAACCGTGTCAGATACCACCGCGTCGCGCAGCGCCTACGAAACCCTTGAACCGTTTCACGTCCTCGCCTACTTCAGCCCGCTGTTGCGGGATGCCCAGCGCGACACCGGACTCGACCCGCACGCCTTCTACGTCGGTGCACGTGGCGCCCCGCTCGGCGCATGTGTCCCGGCCGTCGTGACGTCGACGTTCTACAACTTCGCTCCCGAACTGATCGAGAAGAGCTGGACCGCCGCGCTCGACGTCGGGCTCGATCGCGTTGCCGCCCGACGCGACGCCATGCTCGACGAGCAGCTACGCGCCATCCTCGGCGACGGCGCCGACGATCCGTCCATCACCGAGCTGACCGCCGGTTACCGAGAACTCGCCGTCGGACTGCCGATCGGGGGTCGGGCGCTGGCTGCCGGGTGGTCGACCGCAACGCCGCCCGAGTCCAGCGTCGTAGCGCTCTGGTACGCGGTCGCGGTTCTCCGAGAGTGGCGCGGGGACAACCACATTGCTGCGCTCGTCCTCAACGGATTGCACGGTGTCGACGCCGTCGCATTCCACGAGGCACAACTCCCCGATCCGACGGTCAAACGCCGCGTCCTGGGCCGTAAGCTCGTTCAGCTCACGCGCGGCTGGTGCGACGACGAGTGGGAGGCCGGCGTCGACCGGCTCGTGGCGGCCGGGCTCGCCGAACGGACCGACGACGGCCACCGCCTCAGCGCCGACGGCGGGGCGCTCTACGACGACATCGAGGCCACCACCGACGCACTCGGGGAATCGCTCTGGTCATCGGACGGTGCCGCAGACCTCGTCGAGCGGACGAGACCGATCGTCAAGGCCGTCATCGACGCGGGCGTGCTCCCGGGGACGAAGAAGAAGGGCTGAATCCGCCACGGATCACGGCTGCGCGCAGTAGATGTTGACTTATGACCGACCTCGCCGACGACATCGCCGCGATCAAGAACCTCAAGTACCGGTACCTGCGTGCCCTCGACACCAAGGACTGGGACGCCTTTGCCGACACCCTCACCAAGGATGTGACCGGAAACTACGGGGAGAGCCTGCAGTTCGGGGATCGTGACGAACTGGTCGAATACATGCGCACCAACGTGGGGCCCGCGGTGATCACCGAGCATCGCGTCGACCACCCGGAGATCGACATCGACGGCGACGAGGCGTCGGGCCGCTGGTATCTACAGGATCGGGTCATCGTTCCCGACTTCTCGTTCATGCTGATCGGGGCGGCCTTCTACGCCGACCGCTACCGCCGCACCCCGGACGGCTGGCGCATCAGCGCAACCGGGTACGACCGCACCTACGAGGCGACCGTCGCGCTCGGCGACCTACCGAGCTTCACCGTCCGGACCGGACCTGCCATCCACCTCTGAGGCTCCGAGCGTCATGTCGCAGCCGCCGCCGCTCAGCGCCGACCACGTATTCCGGAATCGGCGGGACGCGGGAGTGGATCTCGGACAACGGGTTAGGGCTGCCGTCGACTCCGACGACCGCGGCCCGATCATCGTGCTGGGTCTGGCCCGCGGCGGCGTCCCGGTGGCGCGCGAGGTTGCCGACGCCGTGGACTGCGAACTCGACACTCTGGTGGTACGCAAGATCGGGGCACCCGGTCAACCCGAGTTCGCGATGGGCGCGATCACCCACGGCAACCACGTGGTGGTCAACGACGACATCCCCCGCAGACTCGGTGTGACCACAGCACAGTTCGACGCCGCGCTCGCTCGGGAGAGCCGCATCCTCGCCAACCGCGAGGCGCGCTATCGTGCAGGGCGCGAACCGCTTTCGCTTGCGGACCGGGTGGTGATCCTGGTCGACGACGGGCTGGCCACCGGGACGTCGATGTCGGTGGCCATCGACGCGGTGCGTGCGGCCGGGGCGTCGCGGGTGATCGTTGCGGTGCCCACCGGACCCACGGACATCTTCGAACAGATGGGGGCGGCGGGCGCAGACCAGGTGATCGTCGCGGTGACTCCGACGCCGTTCCACGCGGTCGGACAGTCGTACGCCGATTTCACCCAGGTAGGTGACGACGAGGTGGTTGCCACGCTGGAGAGGCGCTAACCGTCCTTGAGGAGCAGCGCCGCGATGTCGGCGCGATCGGTGACGTCGAGTTTGGTGCAGGCACGGTAGATGTGGCCTTCGACGGTGCGTACCGACACGGTGAGTCGCTGGGCGATCTCCTTGTTCGACAGTCCGGCCGCCACCAGGTTGGCGATCTCACGTTCGCGCGAGGTCAGCGGCAAGGGCCGGGCAGCCTCGACGAGCGCCGGGGTCCGCAGTCCTCCGCACTCCGACGCGAGGCGGTTGGCCACCGCCGCCGAAGCGACTGTCGCCGAACGATTCTCCTCCTTGTCGTGCATGACGCTGGCCTGGGCGGCGGCGTCTGCCGCGGAGAGCCGAATGCCGAGTTGCTCGAAATCGGCTGCGCACACATCCAGTTCGACGGCGTCGCCCTCAGCGAGCGCGATCGCGTGCCGCGCGTACACGGCGACGACCGGCCCGTCGACCTGCTGCGCCAGCTCACCGAGTCGCTCGCCAACCGACTGGTCGCCGAACCGGGCGGCCGTGTGCAACGCCTCGGCCTCGATGGCGAATTGCCCAGTGGTCCGAGCCTTGTCCGCTGCCTCGTGTGCGAGTTCGACTGCGCGGGTGAGCGTTCCGGCCGCGGCCGACTGCCATGCCTCGGCGATCGCCAGCATCGAACCGAAGATCGCCACGTTCTTCCCGTACTTCGCTCGCGCCTTCACGAGGACGGCCTCGGCCTTCTCGGTCTGCCCGAGAGCGCTGAGCGCCTGCGCGAGGTAGATGCGGGCGGGGTAGTTCCACGACAGTGAGAAGCCCTCGCCGTCGAGGATCGCCAGCGTTTGCTCCATGCGTCGGGTGACCGAGGTGCACGCCCCCTGCGGCATCTCGACGGCAGCCACCAGAATCCCCGACATCGCCCACCCCAGGTACTGCGCGGTGTTGGCGAAATCGACGTAGCGCGCGGCGGCCAGATTGCCGTCGTCGAGCCGACCGGTGAGCGTGAGCGCCAGCATCTCGCCGAAAGCGGTCGGGAAGCGCAGCATTCCGTCGACCTCGAGTCCACGACCGCGGCCGGCCACCTTCTCGACGGCACTGCCCTGACCTCGCAGCGCCCGCGACAGACTGCCCCCGAAGACCGCCCACTCCACCGCCCACGGCAGCGGGTGCTTCTCGGCGAACACCTCGTCGGACAGGCGAACCGCGTCGTCGATCCGGTTCTCGAACAGCGCGCACGCCGACGCGATACCGGTGACGATGGGACGCAGGCCCGGATCCTGGATGCGTTCGAACAGGATCTCCAAGAACTCTTCGGCGCGGTCGGCGTCGCCCATCGCCCAGAACATGTTGCCGACGCGCAGCCCGCCCCAGCGCAGGATCTGCGCCTCGTTGTCGAAGTCGTCGGGGTCGAAGCGGCTGAGGATCTGCTCGGCCTCGTCGGGATGGCCCTGCCACATCAGGGCCCGGGCCAGCATCTCCGCCTCGTCGAGCCCGCCGCCCTCCTCGAGCGCTGCGCGCGCGAACCGCTCGCCCATCGGGATCTGCGCCAGGTTCATCGCGTCCCGAGCAGCCGCACCGAGCAGTTCGAGGTCGATGTCGACGTCACTCTCGATGGCCAGGTCGGCCAGGCGGATGCGTTCGGCGGGCGTCGTCCGCGGTCGTTCACGCAAAGCCTTGACGAGCTTGCCGCGCAGCCGCCGCGACGACACCAGACCCAGACGACGACGGATGACCTCGCCGAACAGCGGGTGATGGAAGCCGACGTTGAGCCGTCGGCCGTCCCGGACGATGCGCACGAGCCCGGCGATCTCCGCCTCTTCCACCGCTTCTTCGCCGGCGAGTTCGGACAGGACGTCGATGTCGAGGGGCTCGCACAGGCTCAGGTACTTCAGTGCGGTGAGCACGGTGTCGTCGAGTTGCTCGATGCGGCCTTCGAGCAGCGACGCGAGTTCGGAGGTGATCGCGGCGCGGCCGCGCAACTGCCAGATCCCCTTGACCTGCCGCAACGTATTGGCCTGCCGTGCACCGTCGACCATGTGCCGGAGGAAGAGCGCGTTACCGCCCGACGCCTCCCACATCAGGTTGGCCGAATGCTCCTCGAGTTGCCCGCCGAGCACCGACTCGATGAGGTCGACGCTCTGCTCCTTGGTGAAGGGCGACAACGTGATTCGGGTGAGGTGATTGTCCTTCCAAAGCGACGTGACGGCGTCGGGCACCACCTCGCCGCTGCGCACCGTGGCGACGATGTGGACGGCGCGGTCGATGGCGAGCTGATGCAGCAGCGTCGCCGACAGTTCGTCGAGCAGATGGGCGTCGTCGACGCCGATGACCACGTCACCGTCGGCGAGTAGCGATTCGCGGGCCGCGGCGAGGTAGGTCACGGGATCACTGGACGTGGCCGGACCGACGAGATGCGCGAAGACGCCCAACGGAATCGACCGGGCCGACTCGGTGCCCGCGACCCACCGGACGCCCGACGACAAGCCGGCCGTGACATGACGCGCGAGCGTGGTCTTGCCGACGCCGGAATCGCCGGTGAGGACCACGCCGCACCCGGTGGTCTCCCCGCGCAGGGCAGCCTGAATGGTTCGGAACTCGCGTTCACGCTCCACCAAGGGCCAATTCCCGGACATGCCTGCAGATTTTAGACTCATCGGTAAGTCTCGGCACCAGTCGCGGTCAAGTCTGACCGAACTGTTCACATCAGGCGTCGCGTTTGTTGACCACGGCGATCGCTGCGCGGAGAATCACCAGCGCGACCAGGGCAAAGTAGACCAGTGAACCGTAGATGTTCCAGTGGAAATCGCCGGTGTCGCCGGTGAGGAACCGCCAGCCGTTGGTGAACGGGAGGAACGGCACCACCGGCTCCCCGACCTTCGGCAGCAGAGGTATCACGACCGTCTCCACGAGGAGCGTCCACACCAGCACGATCGTCACCGCACCCGCCGTCTGCCGGATCAGTGCACCCACCGCCACGCCGATCAGCATCGCCAACGCGATGAAGATGGGCGTCCCCCAGAGCTGACGGATGGCATCCGAACTGGTGAGGTCGAAGTCGTCACCGGCAAAGAGCTTGGCGATGACCAGACCCAGCAGGCAGATCACGAAGGTCACCACCAGGCCGACGATCGCGAACACCACCCCCTTGGCGACGAGCACCTGCCAACGGCGGGGCGTTGCCTCGAAGGACAACCGGATGGTTCCGAAGCGGTACTCCGTGGTGATCCCCAGGACCGCCATGATCAACAAGACGGCGAGACCGAACTGGTTCACGCCCAACAGGTAGACGTTCGCCGGGTTGTCGGTGAGCTCGTCGACCGGACCGCCCGACGAGATCAGCGCGGCCAGACCCAGACCCAGGACGGCCACGATCGCCACGCACCAGTAGGGCGAGCGCGTGCTCATGAGCTTGATCCGCTCCGAGTCGATCGTCGCGATCATGCCACGACCCCCGTTCCACCCTGGTATTCGACGTCACCGGCGGTGACCTGCATGAAGACCTCCTCGAGCGATGCGGTCTCCTCGGTCAGTTCGTGCAGGACCACCCCGGCCGCAGCGGCCAGGTCGCCCACCTGGTCGGTGGTCGTGTCGGGCACCACCATCACCGGTCGGCCCTTGGCGTCGGCGGGACCGGGCGCCGGCGCCAGGCCTGCCGCGGCCAGCGCGACGTGCAGATCCTCCAGCTGCGGACCGCGCACCCGAACCGAAGTTCGTGCGCGCGAGGTGAATTCGCTGACCGAGCAGTCGGCGATGAGCCGCCCGCGGCCGATGACAATGAGATGGTCGGCGGTGAGCGCCATCTCGGCAAGGAGGTGGCTGGAGACGAAAACGGTGCGCCCCTCCGAAGCGAGCTGTCGCATGAATCCGCGAATCCAGACGATGCCCTCGGGGTCGAGGCCGTTGACCGGCTCGTCGAACATCAGCGTGTGCGGGTCACCGAGGAGTGCGCCGGCGATGCCGAGCCGCTGCGACATGCCGAGCGAGAAGCCACCCGCGCGCTTGGTGGCCACCGACGTCAGACCGACCATCTCGATGACCTCGTCGACCCGACTCGCCGGAATCCGGTTGGCCGCCGCCAGCCAGCGCAGATGCGACCGCGCACTCCGGTTGGGATGGACCCATTTGGCGTCGAGCAGCGCCCCCACCTGCCGGATCGGATCCTCGAGATCCTGGTAGCGCTGACCGTCGATGGCGACCGAACCCGAGGTGGGACGGTCGAGGTCGAGCATCATGCGCATCGTGGTCGACTTGCCGGCACCGTTGGGGCCGAGGAAGCCCGTCACGTGCCCGGGTGACACCTCGAAACTGAGGTTGTCGACGGCGCGCTTGTCGCCGAAGTCTTTGGTGAGCTTCTGGACTGTGAGCACACCCCGACCATAGCGTGACCCACTCAACTGCTGGTCGCGCGCTCGGGCGACGACGCCTCCGCCCAGAAGCGACGCGGGATCCGTCCCGCCTGCGCCGCGAGCCGGCCCGCGAGAACCGCGTGGCGCATGGCGGCGGCCATCCGTTCCGGGTCGTCGGCCCGGGTGACCGCCGACGCCAGCAACACTCCGTCGCAACCGAGTTCCATCGCGAGGGCCGCGTCGCTTGCGGTGCCGATCCCGGCGTCGAGGATCACCGGCACCTGCACCCGCGCGACGATCATCTCGATGTTGTGCGGGTTGAGGATGCCGAGGCCAGTGCCGATCGGGGAGCCGAGGGGCATCACAGCAGCGACGCCGATGTCTTCGAGCCGGGCAGCGAGGACGGGGTCGTCGTTGGAGTAGGCCAGCACGGTGAACCCGTCCCGGACCAGCGCCGACGCGGCGTCGACCAGTTCGATCGGATCGGGCATGAGGGTGCGTTCGTCGGCGACCACCTCGAGCTTGACCCAGTCGGTCTCCATGGCCTCGCGGGCCAGTTGCGCGGTCAGCACCGCCTCGGCCGTCGTGTGGCAGCCTGCCGTGTTGGGCAGGGGTGCGATGTCGAGGCGCCGGAGCAGGTCGAGCACTCCGGTGCCCGACGCGGCGTCGACCCGCCGGATCGCGACGGTGGTGAGTTCGGTGCCCGACGCGATCAGTGCGCGTTCGAGGACCGCCAGGCTCGTCGCGCCGCCGGTACCGGTGATGAGTCGTGATCCGAACTCGCGGTCCGCGATCCGCAACGGATCTGTGCAGTCAGCCACCCTGCACCGCCGTCACGACCTCGACCACCGAACCATCCGGAATGGATTGCGCCCACGAGCCTTTCGGGACGACCGCGCCGTCGACGGCGACCGCAACCCCGCGGTCGGGCAGGCCCAGATGCGTCAGCAGCGCGGCCACCGACGTTTCCGGGGCCACCGCTGTCGGTTCGCCGTTGACCGTGATCGTCATCTCTCGCCTCCCGAAGTCATTGCCGCCGGTGTGGGTGCCCGCCGCGGATCACCGAGCAGCCCCACCACCTCGTCGGCCGTGAGTGGTGCGAGCACAATTCCGTTGCGGCCGTGGCCGGTTGCGACCACGGTCCGCTCGTCGAGACGCCGAATGATCGGCAGTCCGTCCGCCGTGCATGGACGTAGGCCCGCGCCCGCCTCGACGAGTTCGTACGTACGCAGCCCCGGCATCACCTCGGTGGCGTCGGCGAGCAGGTCGAGCACTCCGCCTGCCTCGGGAAGGATATCGCCGGCATCGACAGGAGCTTCGTATTGCGTTGCGCCGACGACGATTCCATCGGCACGAGGCACCAGGTACACATTGCGGCCGCCGACCGCCGCGCGGATCACGTGGCGCGGCGGTGGCACCGAGGACCGCGTGCGCCGCAACCTGAGCACCTCACCCTTGGCGGCCTGGAGTTGCGCCTGCGGCCATAGTGCGTTGGTGCCCAATCCGGCGGCGAGGACCACCTGGTCGTCGTCGAGCGCGTCTCGCGAACCGATTCGCGTGTCGTCGAACACGACGCCCGACGCGCGGGCCGTGTCCCGCAGCGCTGTCAGGAGCCGCCGATTGTCCAGTGCCCATTCGCCTTCGGCGCGGTAGCCGCCCACGAGCCGGGTACTCAGCGCCGTCTCGAGTGCGCGGATGTCGCGGCCGGTGATCGAGGTGAGCACCGTGCGAGCGTCGGTCTGCTGAGACCACACGAACCGGGCGAGATGGTCGAGACGGTGCAGGTCGGCTGCGGTACCGGCGACGAACAGCGAATCGGTGGCGGTCACGACGTTCGGGTCGCCGAGCCGGTCGATGAGGGCGGGCCAGCGTCGAACCGATTCGACGGACATCGCGAGCAGCGTCTCTTCGCCCGGAATGCCCTCGCCCAACGATCCGAGCATGCCGCCGGCCACATGTGAGGCACGGTCGGCGACTCCCGCGTCGACGACCCGCACACGCCAACCGGCGTCGGACGCCGCAAGCGCAATGGACAGCCCGATGACGCCGCCGCCCACAACGGCAACACTCTGCACGTGCAATCACCTTCCTTCGCCGGCATTACCCGGATCAGGTCAGACGGTCTGCGGCTTCTCCGCACTCTCAGCCCGGCCGGGCTCCCGTGATGTACTCCGATCCCGAGCCTACGCGGCCGGTCGGTCTTGACTTATCGAAGGTAGCGTCTACCCGATGACCATCTCGCCCCGACAGCGACTCGACACGGCGACGCTCTACCTGTGCACCGACGCACGGCGAGAGCGCGGCGACCTGCTTGATTTCGTGGCGAAGGCCATCGACGGCGGTGTCGACATCGTCCAGTTGCGCGACAAGGGATCGGTCGGCGAGGAGCGATTCGGGACGCTGGAGGCGCGTGAGGAACTCGCGGTCCTCGCGGAGCTGCGTCGGGTGGTCCACGCCCGCGGAGCCCTGCTGGCCGTGAACGATCGCGCCGACATCGCGGCCCTGGCTCAGGCCGACGTCCTGCATGTGGGCCAGGGTGATCTCGCGCCTGCTGCCGCCCGGCAGATCGTCGGGCCCGACGTGGTCATCGGGCTGTCGACGCATGATGTCGACCAGGCCGCAGGCGCCGCGGCCGACGACGACGTCGACTACTTCTGCGTCGGCCCGTGCTGGACGACGCCCACCAAGCCGGGACGGCCGGCGGCCGGGCTGGATCTGGTGACCTCGGTCGCCGCGACGAACTCGGTAAAGCCGTGGTTCGCGATCGGCGGCATCGACCTCGCCCGGCTCCCCGAAGTGCGGGCAGCCGGGGCGGAGCGGATCGTCGTCGTGCGTGCCATCACTGCGGCGGACGATCCGGAATCGGCGGCGCGAGCGCTGGTCCGAGGCTGACCAGCTGCCCTCCGGCCTGGAGGGAATCTGTACGTGGCGGCCCGACCAAGTGCACAGTGCATTTCGTCGCGCCGGCAGGTACAGATTCCCGACGCGGCGAATAGTCATTTGCCGCCCGGCGAACGGCGGGTCTAAGGTGGTCGCCATCATGCTGTACATCGCGAACGCGCTCGTAACCCGCCGCAGCGGGGTCTGAATCTGACCGACCCCCCGCTGCGGGGTCTATGCGTGCGCACGTCGGTCATCTTCACTTCGACCGAAATCGGTACACGCGATGCACAGCCTTCATCTTTCTCAACGATCCTGTTCGTGCGATGAGCACGCCGGTCGGCCCATGGGCGACCCGTTCGCCCGCCGGTACGGCTCACCACTGCCCCGGGGTATGCGCGAGGAGGCATCCGGCATGACCTTTCCAGAATTCATCGATCACTACTCCCCCGGCGGAAGCATCCGACTCGGGTCATGGTCCATGGAGCCCACCCACCACGACCTCGTCGAGTGCCGCGCGACCTTCGCGCTCGAGGACCGGATCATGTCGCTGTTCGCCGTTGCCAGCGGTCCGGTCGGCGCGATGACGTCGATGCTGCACGAGATCGGCGCACCCATCTCCATCGTCAAATCCCACCAGCGCGTCAGCGACGGCCAGATCACGGCATTCCTGCTGTGCGAAAGGGACGACCGGCAGGTGTGGGCGCTCGGTGACGGCACGACGTGCGACGAGGCCAACGTCAACGCGCTTGTCGCGGGTGCGAACCGGCTGCTCGCCGGGAGCGAGTGAGTCTGGGCGGGCCGCCTACCCGCCGAACGCGACGCCAGGCACGTGCGCCCACAAAAAGTAGGGGAAGAAGTTTCTTCCCCGGCCCTTGGTGTCTTCCCCGAGAAATTTCTCGCGGACGACTACAAACCCCGGGGAAGAAACTCGTCCCCTAGATTTTGCGGGCACGACGCTGGCTCATTTCCGCAGGTCAACGGGATTGGTCGCCAAATTCTTCGAATCAGGCCTGCAGGTCGAGACGGGCGATGCGCTCGCGGAGGCCGGGCCAAGCCTGACCGAATCCCGGGTGTAGTGGCAGTGTGTCGACGTCATGTTCGCCCACCCAACGCAGTTCCGCCGATTCGCCGTTGGCGACCGTGCGGACCGGTTCGGACGTATCGGCGATGACGGTGGTGTAGGTCCACCCGCTCGGCGATTGGTGGGTGACCAGCGCCGCGACAACCGTGAGCTGGTCGGCGCGGACCCCTGCCTCTTCGTCGGCTTCGCGCACGGCGGTGTCGATGGCGCTCTCGTGGGAGTCCCGCGCACCTCCGGGGAGACCCCAGGTGCCGCCCTGATGAGACCAGACCGCTCGATGTTGCAGCAGTATTCCGGTCGCACCGCCGTCGAGTGGCGCCCGGAGCAGGAGTCCCGCCGCGCCGTGGACACCCCAATACCGTGAGCCGTCCGGATCGATCACCCAACCGTCGCCGTCCCCGCGCACTCCGCCTCCTCGCATACCGGTTGTCGTGATGCAACCGGGCATCTCCACCGTATGTGAGTCAGACAACCCTCGCCAGGGTCATTCGGTCCGACATATCGGACCTCGATCTCGGGCAGTGTCGAACCCGGTCGGGTACCCCCGACATGGCCTAGGCTGAAACACATACAGGACTGAGAAGGGATCTTGAGGTGACCGGCGACGCGTCCCCGATGCGGACCGTACTCACCCGCGCCGGAAGGACGGTGCGGCCCGGACAGTCGTCGCCCCCGATCCGGCAGGTACTCGCCGACCGCCGCGAACTCGTCGCCGCAGCTCGCGAGCGCGCCCAATCCCCCTTCGCCACCCTGCGCCACTATGCGGTGACGACACCCGGCAAGCTCGTCACCATCCTGATCGTGCTCGCCGCGGCGTCGGTCAGCACCGGGTTGTACGCATCGACCGTGCTGGAGAACCGCACCCAAACCCTGCAGCGCATGATCGACCGGGCCGAGCCCCTGGCCGAAGCGAGTCAAGTGTTGTACTCATCGCTGTCGGTCGCCGATGCGTCGGCCAACGCCGCGTTCATCTCCGGCGGGCTGGAGACCCCCGAACTCCGTACTCGCTACGCCAATGCGCTGGCCACGGCTTCGTCGTCGCTGATCCTCGCGACCGGCAGCTCAGGTGAGCCCGGCGCGGACGGCACACCCGATCGAGACGACAAAGCGGTCGCCGCCGATCTCAACACCCTCGCGGTCTCCATCCCGGTGTACAGCGGACTGGTCGAGACGGCGCGGACCAACAACCGGCAGGGCAACCCGGTCGGCTCCGATTACCTCGGCCAGGCGTCGTCGATGATGCAGGACCAGATCCTGCCGGCCGCGCAGCGCCTCTACGAACAGCGATCGCTGGCGATCGCCGACCCCCAGCGAAGCCTGAGTCGTCCGCCCTGGACCGTCTACGCGGCGCTGTTGGCCGTGCTCCTGGCCCTGATCCTCACCTCCCGCTACCTGGCCAGACGTACCCGGCGCCGCTTCAATCTCGGCGTGGTCGCGGCGATCTTGGCGATCACCACCGGCACGGTGTGGCTCTTGGCGTCGGGGCTCATGTCGGTGGCCGCGACCAGCGACGCCCGCACCGGCGGGGCCGACCCCCTCCGCGAACTCACCGCCGCGCGCATCCTGACCCAGCAGGCGCGGTCGGCGGAAACCCTGGCACTGGTGCGGCGCGGTGATCAGGGTGGGCTCGAACGCTCCTTCGCCCAGTCGACCGAAGGCATCTCCGCCACCGTCGCACGCCTGCGCGACAACGAGGACGTGCGACGTTCGGTGAGTACCGAGCAACTCGACGCTGTCGCGTCCGCGGTGGAGCGCTGGAAGGCCACCGACGCCGTGGTGCGCGGGTACATCGAATCCGGCGCCTTCGGACGCGCACGCACGATGACCGTCGGCGACGACGAGAACAGTTCGGCGACCAGCTACAGCGCGGTCGACAAGGCCTTGGTCGACGCCATCACATCGGCGCGAACCTCCTTCCGTGACGACATCAACACCGCCCAGCGGGTCCTCGGTTTCACCGGCACCGGCATCTTGATGCTCACCATCTTCGCGGCCGCCGCAGTCATTCTCGGCCTGATACCGCGCATCAGGGAGTACCGATGAACACGAATACGATTCGGCGCCGCAGCACGGTCTTCGGCATCCTCACCGCCGCCGCGCTGATCCTCACCGGGTGCGTCACCTTCCCCGCACCCGACGCCCCACCCCCGACCGCCACCGCGATCACCCCCATGCCCGCGGGAGTGCAGACCAACGTCCCTCTCGAACCGCCGCCGAATGCCGAATCCTGCAACGCCACCGAGAGTCTGCGGCCACCGGCCCGGATGCCGGCGCCCGGCCGGATGCCGCCGAGATCGTCGATGGGCGAGATCGTCGCGCATGGACGGCTCATCGTCGGGCTCGACATCGGGTCCAACCTGTTCAGCTTCCGAGATCCGATGTCGGGTGACATCAAGGGATTCGACGTCGACCTCGCCCGCGAGATCACGCGCGCGATCTTCAACGATCCGGGGCGCGTGGAGTTCCGGGTGCTCAGTTCGGCCGAACGCATCGAGGCCCTCAAGACCGGGGCGGTCGACGTCGTGGTCAAGACGATGAGCATCACCTGCGAGCGCCTTCGTGAGGTCAGCTTCTCCTCGCCGTACTATGTTGCCTCGCAACGCATTCTGGCACTGAAAGAATCCGGCATCACCGGTCCGGAGAAACTGGCGGGCAAGCGGGTGTGTTCGGCACGCGGTGCGACGTCGATCGGACGAATCCAGTCGATCCAGCCGCGCGCACATCTGATCAGCACCACGACCTGGGCGGATTGCCTGGTGTTGCTGCAGCAGGGCCAGGTGGACGCGGTGACCACCGACGATGCGATCCTGGCCGGCCTTGCCGCGCAGGACCCGTGGGTTCAGGTCGTCGGCCCCAGTCTCGGCGAGGAATACTACGGAGTCGGAATCCCGCACGGCAAGGACGATCTGGTGCGCTTCGTCAACGGTGTCCTCGAGCGCATTCGCGCGGACGGAACGTGGTGGCGCATGTACAACCAGTGGCTCACGGTCCTCGGGGACAGCGGCGGTTATGGTCCCCCACTCGTGACCTATCGGGACTGATGCGATGACGACCGATCCTGAACCGCACGGGGATTCGCCGACGCAGGCAAGTGACGCCGACGAGTCCGAGCACATCGGCACCCAACGTGTGTCGCTCGACGCGCTGCTCGACGACGAGACGCCAGAAGACGAACACGTCGGCACACAGCAGGTCAGTCTCGCCGACCTGATGGGCGACGACGATGACGATGACGGTGGTCCTGCCGATGGCGACGACTACCAGACGATCGGAAACGAGGACGCCGACACCGATCCACAGGGCGATGCACCAACGCAGGCAACCGAATTGCCGGGTGCCGACGCCCAGACCGATCGGGTCTTCGCGACTCGGCCGCCGGTGGCCGACGACGCGCCGGTCGGATCGGGGCGCCAGACCCGACGCCTCGTACCCAGCCGTCGCGCAGCGGTCCACGAACGGCGGCTCGGCAGCGGGCTGGTCGAGATGCCGAAGATCGTCGACATCGAGCCTGAGGACGCCGTCCTCGACCATCCGGTCATCTTCGAATCCAAACGCGTGTGCTGGCGTTGCGGAAAACCGGTGGGGCGCACCTCCGGTCCGGGGAAGGGCGAGGTCTCGGGCACATGCCCGCATTGCGGTGCGCGCTACTCGTTTGTTCCCGGGCTCGCACCGGGCACCGTGGTCGCCGGCCAGTACGAGATCACCGGCGCCATCGCGCACGGCGGACTGGGATGGATCTACCTCGCGATCGACCGAAACGTGTCGGATCGGCCGGTGGTCCTCAAAGGCCTGCTGAATTCCTCGGATTCGGAGGCACAGCGGGTCGCCGTCGCCGAGCGCCAGTTCCTGGCGTCGGTGAATCATCCCGGCATCGTGAAGATCTACAACTTCGTCGAGCACATCGGCGAACAGGGCGAGCGCTACGGCTACATCGTCATGGAGTACATCGGCGGACGGACGCTCAAGCAGATCACCTCGGATCATGAAGGTGCCGAACTACTCTCGGTGGAACAAGCACTCGCCTACATTTTGGAAGTGCTGCTCGCCGTCGGGTACCTGCACTCGGTGGGCCTGGTGTACAACGACGTCAAGCCCGAGAACATCATGGTCGGCAGCGACGAGGTGAAGCTGATCGATCTGGGCGCGGTGTCGGCGATCAACGGTTACGGACATCTCTACGGCACACCCGGTTTCCAGGCACCGGAGATCGTGAAGACCGGACCACAGGTGGCCACCGACATCTACAGCGTCGGACGGACCCTCGCCGTGCTGACCGTGCCGATCGAGATGCGCAAGGGCCGCTACGTCGACGGCCTCCCCGACCCGTCGACCACCCCGGTGTTCGAGGAGAACCCGTCGTACTATCTTCTGCTGCAACGAGCTACGGCCACCGATCCCGGTGATCGATTCGCGTCGGCCGAAGAGATGACCACCCAGGTACTCAATGTGCTGCGCGAAACTGTCGCGGTGCACACGGGTGTTCCCCGGCCCGCGTTGTCGACGGTGTTCACGCCGCAGCGCTCGACATTCGGGACCGATCTGATGCTCGCGCCGGTCGACGGCTTCTTCGATCCCGACCAGGCCGCCTTCTACGATCCGGTCGACATCGCCCGGGCGCTGCCGGTTCCGCTGGTCAATCCGATGGATCCGGCTGCGGGCCTGCTGACCTCGGCCGCGCTGTCGGACCCGCGGCAAACCCTCGACTCGATCAATGCCGCGCGCGCTGAGGGTTTCGTGTCGCTGCTCGGCCGTCGTGCCCAGGAGGGCCACCCGTCACTGGAGATCGATCTGGCCGAGGCAAGAGCACACCTCGAACTCGACGACGTCGACACCGCCTTGGCGCTGCTCCGCGAAGTATCTGTACACCACGGCAATTCGTGGCGCGTGCAGTGGTACATGGGTATCTGCGCGTTGATGAACGACGAACCCGAACTCGCCTACGAGCGATTCGACGAGGTGCTCAGCGCGATGCCCGGCGAGATCGGACCCAAACTCGCGGTCGCCGGCACCGCCGAATTGATCGGCCGGTGGCTGTCCGACGAGCAGGGCGAGTCACCGGCGTCGGAACGGCGAATCTCGGAACTCTTCGATGTGGCGCAACATCACTACCACGACCTGTGGCTCACCGACCATGGAATCGTCACCGCTGCTTTCGGTCTCGCACGGCTGTCGGTGGCTGTCGGAGACTACGACGAAGCGATCCGCCCACTCGATGAGGTTCCCGCAACCAGCCGGCATTTCAACACCGCCCGCGCCACGGCGGTCATCGCGCTGGTGCACGGTCGGTCACCATCGGAGGTCACCCGCGAGCAGATCGTCGAAGCTGCCCGGCGGCTCGAGCAGATTCCCGACACCGAACCGCGCAAATCCCGGATGCTGCTCATCGTCCTCGGTACCGCGCTCGGCTGGATGCATGAGAACCCCGACGCCGCAAAAGATTCCAGCGAGCCATCGACCCTGCTCGGCTTCCCGTTCACCGAGTCGGGTATCCGCGCAGGGACGGAACGCTCACTGCGTCATCTCGCCCGGCAGACCCGAACCAACCGCGACCACCGCTTCATGCTCGTCGACCTCGCGAACTACGTCAGGCCGGACACGCTGTTCTGATCCGGCGGACTCTCAGGCCACCACGGCGGCAGACTGCCGGGCGATGGCGAGTTCTTCGTTGGTCGGGACCACCAGCACGTCGATCTCCGAGTCGTCCGCCGATATGCGCCGTGGCTCCTTGCTGCGCACAGCGTTTCGCTCCGCGTCGATGATGATGCCGTAATGCTCGAGGCCCGCGAGGGCATCGGTGCGAACCGGGGTCGAGTTCTCCCCGACACCGGCGGTGAAGGTGATCGCATCCACCCGGCCGAGCTCGATCATGTAGGCACCGATGTAGCGGCGGAGGCGATGAATGTAGACATCGTAAGCCCGGCGGGCATTCTCGTCACCGGCCTCGATCAGCGCCGAGATCGCGCGAAAGTCGTTCTCGCCGCACAACCCTTTCAACCCCGACTGCTTGTTGAGCAGGGTATCGATCTGATCGACGGACAGCTTGGCGACGCGGTGCAGATGCAACACGAGGCCCGGATCGAGATCGCCACTGCGGGTACCCATCACCAGCCCTTCCAACGGTGTCATCCCCATCGAGGTGTCGATGGGATGGCCACCGGCAATAGCCGACGCCGACGCACCATTGCCGAGGTGGAGAACGATCTGGTTCAGCTCGTCGTAGTCGCGGCCCAGGAAATCCGCGACGCGATGCGACACGTAGTCGTGGCTGGTGCCGTGAAAGCCGTAGCGGCGGATGGCATGGAGGTCCGCAACCCCCCGGTCGATGGCATACGTGGCGGCGGCGTCGGGCAAACCGTGGAAGAAGGCGGTGTCGAAGACCGCGACCGACGGGACGTCGGGCAGAAAGGTCCGGGCGGCCTCGATACCGATCAGATTCGCCGGATTGTGCAGCGGCGCAAGGGGTGAGATCCGGGTGATCTCGCTGATCACCTCGCGAGTGATGATGGTCGGTTCGTAGAACGTCCGACCACCGTGCACCACCCGATGGCCGACGGCGGCCAGACCCGCTGCCGCGAGATCGGTGCCGTTGTCGGCGAAACATCGGATGGCCCACTCGATCGCGGCGAGGTGGTCGGCGATCGCCGCGGTCTCGCGGATCTCGACATCCCCCTGCTCATGGGTGATCGACGAGTCGTTCTCACCGATCCGTTCGACGATGCCGTCGGCCCACACCTCACCGGTATCGGGGTGTAGGAGTTGATATTTCAGCGACGACGAGCCGGCGTTGAGCACGAGAACGGCACCGGTCAAGCCGCTCACTGCTCGCCTCCTGCGGGCTGCTGGGCCTGGATCGCAGTGATTGCCACGGTGTTGACGATGTCGGACACGAGTGCGCCACGGGAGAGATCGTTGATGGGCTTGTTCAGCCCCTGGAGCACCGGTCCGATCGCGATGGCGTTCGCGCTGCGCTGCACCGCCTTGTAGGTGTTGTTGCCGGTGTTGAGGTCCGGGAAGATCAGCACGGTCGCCCGACCGGCCACCGCCGAATCGGGCATCTTGGTGACCGCGACGCTGGGCTCGACCGCCGCGTCGTACTGGATCGGCCCCTCGACGAGTACCTCCGGGGCACGCTCACGCACCAAATCCGTTGCCACCCTGACCTTGTCGACATCTGCGCCCGATCCGGACTTGCCCGTCGAGTAGGAGAGCATGGCAACGCGCGGCTCGATGTCGAACTGCGAAGCGGTCTGCGCCGAGCTGATCGCGATGTCGGCGAGTTGTTCGGCGGTGGGATCGGGCACGATGGCGCAGTCGCCGTAGGCGAGAACCTTGTCGGCCAGACACATGAAGAACACACTCGAGACGGTCGACACACCCGGCTTCGTCTTGATGATCTCGAAGGCCGGCCGGATGGTGTGCGCGGTGGTGTGCGCCGCCCCCGACACCATCCCGTCGGCGCGGCCGGTGTGCACCATCATGGTGCCGAAGTAGGAGACGTCGCGCATCATCTCTTGTGCGCGTTCGAATTCCATACCCTTGTGCTTGCGCATCTCGGTGTAGGCCGCGGCGAACTCGTTCAGGTGATCCGACGACGCGGGATCGATGATGTCGACGCCGGTGAGGTCGACGCCGAGATCCGCGGCACGGGTGTGCACGGCGTCGCTGTCGCCGAGGAGCGTCAGATCCGCGACGTTGCGTCGAAGCAAACGCCCTGCGGCGCGCAGGATCCGGTCGTCGTCGCCCTCGGGGAGCACGATGTGTCGGCGCTGCGCGCGGGCCCGCGCGATCAGCCCGTACTCGAACATCTGCGGGGTCACCACGGTCGGGGTGCCGACGTTCAACTTCTGCAGCACCTCTTCGGGATCGACGTGCTCTTCGACGAGCGAGAGCACCGCCTCGATCTTGCGAGCCGAACCCTTTGCCAGCCGACCGCGCGTATGCGCCGCCGTGCGGGCGGTCTCGTAGGTGCCCTGTTGGCAGACCAGAATCGGCAGGTTCGGCCGGAGTCCTTGGACCAAAGCCTCGATCATCGGATGCGGTCGCAGTCCACCGTTCAGAATGATCCCCGCCAGCCGCGGAAACCCTTTGGCCGCATTGGCATTCACCAGCGCCAGCAGGACGTCGGACCTGTCGGCCGGGGTGATGACCACGGTGCCCTCGGTGAGACGCTCGAGGATGTGCTCGACGGTCATACCGCCCACCATCACCATGAGCGCTTCCCGATCGAGGAGTTCGGTGTCGCCGCTGTACATCTCGGCGCCCAGTTCCTCTTTCAGCTCGGCCATCGTCGGCGCGACGAGGATCGGCTCCTCGGGCAGACACAGTGTCGGGATACCGGTCTTCTCGAGTTCCTTCTCGATCACCACCAGTTGGTCGGGCGGACAACGATTGGCCACGAGCGCCACCGTCGTCGCATGTGACGCGGCGATCTCCGCCATCAACAGTTCCGCCAGACCGTGCACCTCCTGAGGAGTCCGGTCGGCGGCCTTGAGCGCCAAGATGATCGGTGCCGATAGGTTGGCGGCGATCCGCGCGTTGTAGCTCAACTCCGACGGGCTGCCCACGTCGGTGTAGTCGGAGCCGACGATCACCACACGATCGCACCGCGCCTCGACCGCGTGGAAACGAGCGACGATCTCGGCGATGGCCGCTTCCGGGTCCTCGTGCACCTGGTCGTAGGTGACCCCGATGCAGTCCTCGTAGTCGATGTCGACCGAGTCGTACTCGATGAGAAGGTCGAGGATGTAGTCGCGTTCACCCGCAGCGCCACGCGAGATGGGGCGGAACACCCCGACCCGGCCACCTGTTGCGGTGAGCAAGGCCAGCAGGCCCAGCGCGACCGTCGATTTTCCGGTGTCACCCTCCGCGGATGCGATGTAGATGCTGTGCGAGGTCGGAGTTGCGTCGTCGCCCATGCGTGCCAGCCTAGCCGTTGGGGGTGGGTACGGTCGTCAGAGCAGGATGCCGGGATTGCAGACCCCGGCCGGGTCCACAACGCGTTTCGCGGCGTTCAGCAACTCGACACCCAGGGCACCGATTTCGTCGTGATAGGCGGCGCGATGATCGCGGCCCACCGCGTGGTGGTGGGTGATGCTGGCGCCGGCGGCGCGGATCGCGGCGTTCGCGGCGGACTTGGCGGCCGCCCAATCGGCCAGCGGGTCCTCGCCGAACGGCGCGACGACGGTGAAGTACAGCGACGCACCCGAGTGGTACACGTGACTGATGTGGCACATGACCAGCGGTGGTGTGCCCGACGCGGTCAAGGCATCGGTGAGCGCTCCGGTCACCGACGCCTTCAGGTCGGCCAGCCCCGACCAGAACGTGACCGTCTCCAAGGTCTCCACCAACACACCGGCGTCGAGCAACGGGTCCCGGAGGTACGGCGCCCGGAACCGTCCGGTACGCCACGACTCCCCCGGTTCGGTACCGAGGGGGGTGGCGCCGCAGTCGGTGAGGAGCGCGGCGGCCGCGGCGCGACGCCACCGGACGTCGTCGGGCCCGCCTTCGAAGCCGGTGATCGCCAGGCAGCCGGACGATTCGCCGCCGAGCCGGTCGGGATCGGCGAGGTTGAGGGCGGTCTCGACCTCGTCGGAGAGCCGTAGAACCGTCGGCAGCGGACCGTCCTGGGCCAGGCGTCGGAGGGCACGTGCACCGTCGTCGAAGGAAGCGAATCGCCACCCCTCGAAGACCCGCACCGCGGGGAGTGGGTGAATGCGCAGCCGCACCCGGGTGATCACCCCGAGCACTCCCTCCGATCCGAGAACGAGCTGTCGAAGATCCGGTCCCGCAGCCGATTTGGGTGCGGTACCGAGTTCGATGGTGCCGCGGGGGGTGGCCAGCACCAGGCCTTCGACCATCTCGTCGAAGCGTCCGTAGCCGGCCGACGACTGGCCCGCGGACCGTGTCGCGGCATATCCGCCGATCCCCGCCCCCTCGTAGGACTGCGGGAAGTGGCCGAGGGTGAATCCGCGCTCACGCAAACCCATCTCGGCGTCGGTGCCACGGATTCCGGCCTCGAACGTTGCGGTCCGGGAGATCTCGTCGACCTCGACGAGACGGTTCATCCGACGCAGATCGATGCACACCACACCGTCGAGGCCGGAACGCTCGGGTTCGAGACCACCCACCACCGACGTGCCGCCGGTGAACGGGACCGCCGCGAGCCGATGGTCGGTGCACAGCGCCAGGATGCCGAGCACCTCGTCGTGGCTGCCCGGGAAGACGACGACGTCGGGGGCCGCGCTGACGTCGCCGGCGCGCAGCCGCAGCAGGTCGGGGGTCGAGAAGCCACGCGTGTGCTGGACGCGCTCACCGGTATCGACGACGACGTGGTCGGCGCCGAGCAGCTCGGTGAGTGCGGTTCGGGCGGCGTCGGGGATGGTGGATTCCGGTACCGGGATGTGGTCCGGGTCGACGCCTCGATCGGTTGATCCACCGGCGGTGAGGGCTTGCGCGGCGTCGGGCAGGTGACCGGGATTGTCGGGGTCACCCCAGCGGGGTCGGTGCATCCGCACCGTCGCCAGATCGGTCTCGTCTGTCGCGGTCTCGTCGGACATCTGCTATTTGACGATCGCGCGGACCACCAGATCGGCGATCTCGTCGTCGGTGAGGGCGGTGTCGGGGATGAGCATCAGCGAGTAGATGGTGCGCACGAGGAACTCGGCAGCGCCGCGGGGATTCGGCGTCAGCTGGTCGCCGATCTGCGGCTCGATGTCGGGCAGGGTCTCGTTGACGATCTGGTGGATCAGCGTCGGGCCGCTGCCGGTCGAGGTTGAGACGAGCGCGCCGACGACCTCCTCCGGCTCGTTGCGCAGCACGTACTGCAGCGCCTCGTGCTCGCGGATGTAGGGCAGCACGTTTCTCACCTGAGCACGGACCTTGCCGGCCGCGTCGGACTCGGCGTCGGACCATTCGCGCAGCTTGACCCGCAGCAGCGAGACCTCGCGTTCGACGATCGCCGCGACCAGCGCGTCGCGACCGCCGAACATCCGGTAAGCGGTCGCACGTGCCACCCCCGCATGCCGCGCGACCGAGGTGAGGCTGAGTGCCTTGGCGCCGAAGCGCGACACCATCGCCACGCCGACGTCCACCATGCGGTCACGATCCATAGGAGAAACCGTATCCAACCGTTCGCGGCGCGCGTACCGCGGCAGGTCAGGAAGCAGTCGTGGTGGTTGTCGTCGTGGTGGTGTTGTGGGGTCGCGGGTTCGACGTCTGTGGTCGCGGCGCGCCGGTGGGCCGGACCGTCGTGGTCGTGGTGGTTGTCGTCGGGGTCGGGATCGGGTGGGTGTTACGCGTCGGACGGCCCTCGGGCGGCCGTTGACGCGTGGGCGGTCGGTGGTGCGTCGTGGTCGGGCGCTTCGGCGGAGTGAACGTCGGCCGCGGCGGGGCGACCGTGAACCGCACCCGGCGGTCCACCTCGGGGTAGCCCCGCGTCAGGCTTCGGCACGACACGAGGAACGAGCGCGGCACCCTCGGGGTGAGGCCGGCCGACACGCTTCCGCGGCGACCGGGGCCGAGGATGGTCGAGTCCAGCGGGTACTGCCGGCCTGCCGAGAACAGGTCACAGCGCACCGGAGTGCGTCGATATCCGTTGTTACGCAAGAAGATCACCACGGTGTTGCGATCGGCCACGTAACTGCACGATGGGGCGGGGCCGCGGCCGGCGAACTGACCACAGTATTGCGGCCTCGGTGGTGGCGGTGCCGCGTCGGACGACGATGTGCCGACGATCGCCACGGTGCCCGCGGCACCTGTCGCGAGGGCGACGCCGACGATGATGCCGGTGGTGAGCTTGCGCATGTGTAGGGCTCCTCGGCCGATGACGGGTTGTCTCGCGCGGTCGACCCCCCGACGCCGCGCACTGAAGATTACCCGTCCCCACGTCCTCGGCTCAATGAAATGCGGCTGCTCAATGGAAGGAAGCGACGGGGAATGAAGCGACGGGGAATCAGATTGCGCGTGATGGCGACCCCGACGAGGCACAGCGCCCCGCCGATCAGCCCGGCCGTGGTCGGCAGTTCGCCGAGGAACAACCACGACATACCCACGACGATCGCCGGAACCACCAGGGTGGTCGCGGCCATGGTGCTCGCACGAGTACGGGCCAGCGCATATGCCCAGGTCGTGAAGGCAATCGCGGTGGGGCCCACGCCGAGGTAGATCAGCCACCACACCTCGGCGGTCTCGGCGCCGGCGAGTTCGGAGTAGGCGGTCGGGGCGAACGGCAGCGTCACCACGAGACCGGCAAGCGCACCCAGCCACGTGGCGGTGAGGGCGTCGACGGTGTGCAGCGCCTCCTTCTGCAACAAGACGCCCATCGCGTAGAGGACCGCGGTCGCAAGGCCGAGCACGATGCCGAGCCAATCCGCGTGCGCGCCGTTCGACGCCGACGGCCCCACCGCGATGAGCACCACACCCGAGAACGCGAGCGTCATGCCGACCACGAGGCCGCGCGGGAACCCGTCGCCCATGAATGCGCCCGCGTACTCGGCCACCATGATCGGGGCCAGATTCACCAGCAGGGCGGCAGTGCCCGCGTCGAGGTGCTGCTCAGCCCAGTTGAGCAGCACCGTGTACAGCGCGAACCACGCGACGCCGTAAGCGATCACGAGTACGAGCGCACGGCCCCGCGGGAACCACGGTGTGCCGCGGGTGCGCCACCGCACCGCGATGAGGATCGCCGTCAACGGCACGACAGCGGCCAACAGCCGGCCGAATGCCATCGACCCCGGCGAGAACGTATCGCCGAGCGCGCGGATCGCGACGAAGGCCGACGCCCACAGCACCACCGTCACGAGCGCGGCGACAGACGGCAACAAGCGGGAGGTCATGTGCGCCATTGAAACCGACAGCACCCGGTGCCATCGACTGGTGGCCCGGCAAGATGACTGAGATCGGGCCTGTGAGGGTGTTCCTCCGGGAATATCCCGAAGCTCGGCCCTGAGCGGCCCGATCTCAGTCACGCCGTTGAGGGCGCCAAGAGTAGGGGAAGAAAACTCGTCCCCTACCCTTGGTGTCTTCCCCCAGGAATTTCTAGCGGAAGACTATAAACCCCGGGGAGGAAGCTCTTCCCCTAGATTTTGCGGGCACGACGCCATGGTGTTTCCCCAGGTCAAAAGCCGACAACCGAAGTCGTCGGGTCAGACCGACAACTTCCGCAGTCGGGGTTCGAGGTCGCGTTGGAAGTTCTCGAGGAACCGTCGCTGATCGTGTCCAGGGGCGTGGAAGACCAGATGGTTGAGTCCACAGTCGGTGTAGAACTTGACCTTCTCGACCGCCTCGTCGGGATCGGATGCGACGATCCACCGCTTGGCGACCTGCTCGATCGGGAGTTCGTCGGCGAGGCGTTCCATCTCGGTGGAGGAGTTGACGCTGTGCTTCTGTTCGGCGGTCAGCGACAACGGTGCCCAGAACCGGGTGTTCTCCAGGGCGAGTTCGGGATCCGGATCGTAGGAGATCTTGATCTCGATCATCCGGTCGATCGCGTCGAAGTCGCGCTCGGCCTTCTCCGCTCCTTCCTTGACCGCGGGAATCAGCTTCTCCTGGTAGAGGTCCGCCCCCTTGCCGGAGGTGCAGATGAAGCCGTCGCCGGCCCGTCCCGCATACCGTGCGACGACGGGTCCGCCGGCCGCCACGTAGACCGGGATCGGTTGTGAGGGAACGTCATACATGTACGCACCCTGGGTGTGGTAGTACTCGCCGTCGAAGTTGACCTCCTCGCCGGTCCACAGTTCGCGCATCAGCTTGATGGCCTCGCGCAGGCGCGCGAAGCGTTCCTTGAACTCGGGCCACTCGCCCTGGAATCCGGTGGCGTACTCGTTGAGCGCCTCGCCGGTGCCGACGCCGAGCATGATGCGGCCCGGGTACAGGCAGCCCATCGACGCGAAGGCCTGAGCGATGACGGCCGGGTTGTAGCGGAAGGTCGGGGTCATCACCGAGGTGCCGATCTGCACGCGCTTGGTGCGCTCACCGACCGCGGCCATCCACGCCAGCGAGAAGGGAGCATGGCCACCGTTGTGGCGCCAGGGCTGGAAGTGGTCGGAGACCGCGACCGAATCCATGCCGTGTTCCTCGGCGGCCACCGCGATCTCCACGAGCTCACGCGGGTCGAACTGCTCTGCCGACGCTTTGAAACCGAGTCTGAGTTCTGCCATGCCTCCAACCTACTCACGGAGGGTCGTCGGGCGTGACGGCGGCCACGTCGAAGCGCCCGGTCAACGGTGTTGGGCGCACGGCCAACGCGGCAGGAGTGGACTTCAAGTGAACTTGAAGTTCTAACCTGGCGGCATGAGCATGGAATCTGTCGCGTGGGACATGATGTACAAATCGTCGAACTCCCCGTCCGAGCGTCGTCTGCGGGGCGACCGGATGGCGACGCTGCGCCGCATCGGCGGGTTCGCCCGGCCGCATCGCCGACGCATCGCCGCATTCCTGGTGTTGTCGGTCTTCACCGCGGTGCTGACGGTGGTGACGCCACTGGTGGCCGGACGGGTGGTGAACCTGATCACCGCCGGCGCCGGGAGCGCAGCGAGCGGGCCGAATCACAACGGCGGGGATGGTTCGACGATCGTCGGGTTGGCGATGCTGATCGCGTTCATCGCCGTGGTGGAGGCGGCCGTCGGAGTCGTCGTCCGCTGGCTGTCGGCGAACATCGGTGAGGGTCTGATCCTGGATCTGCGTCGCGCCGTCTTCGACCACGTGCAGCGGATGCCGGTCGCGTTCTTCACCCGCACCCGCACCGGCGCTCTGGTGAGCCGGCTGAACAACGACGTCATCGGCGCGCAGCGAGCGTTCAGCGACACGCTATCGGGTGTGGTGTCCAACGCGGTGACCCTGGCGCTGACGCTCGGCGTGATGATCGCGATCAGCTGGCAGGTCACGCTCCTCGCATTGATCCTGTTGCCCATCTTCGTGATTCCCGCCCGGGCGATGGGTGGCCGGATGGCGGCACTGTCGCGGGAGGCGGCCGAGCACAACGCTCGGATGTCGACCCAGATGACCGAACGGTTCTCCGCGCCGGGTGCGACGCTGGTGAAGCTGTTCGGACGTCCGGAGATCGAGTCGGCGGAGTTCTCTGGACGCGCAGATCGTGTGCGCGACATCGGAGTTCGACGCGCCATGCTGCAAGCGGCGTTCATGACCGCACTCACCTTGGTGTCGGCGTTGGCGCTCGCCCTGGTCTACGGTCTCGGCGGTTGGCTGGCCGTACATCAGCATCTGTCGGCGGGCGCGGTGGTGTCGCTGGCACTCCTGCTCACCCGGATGTACGCGCCGCTGACCGCGCTCGCCAATGCACGGGTCGAGATCATGAGTGCGCTGGTCAGTTTCGAGCGCGTCTTCGAGGTGCTCGACCTCGAGCCGCTGGTCGCCGACCGGCCCGACGCGATCGACGTGCCCGGCGCGGAACTCAGCGGGGTCGTGCCCACCTCGGTGCGACTGTCCGACGTCTCGTTCGGGTACCCATCGGCCGACAAGGTGTCGCTCGCATCGCTGGAAGAGGTTGCCCAACTGGACAACCGGGGTGGCGAGACGATCCTGCACCACATCGACCTCGACGTCGCACCGGGACACATGCTGGCCCTGGTGGGCAGTTCCGGCGCGGGAAAGTCGACCATCGCGGGGCTGGTCACCCGGCTCTACGATGTCGACTCCGGATCGGTCCAACTCAACGGGGTCGACGTGCGAGATCTGAAGCTCGAATCGGTGCATCGCACCGTCGGGCTGGTGACCCAGGACGGCCATCTGTTCCACGACTCTATACGTGCGAATCTGGCTCTGGCACAACCCGATGTCACCGACGACGAGATCTGGGCAGCCCTACGGCGAGCACGGCTCGCCGAACTGGTGGAATCGTTACCCGAGGGCCTCGACACCGTCGTCGGCGAACGCGGATACCGACTGTCCGGCGGCGAGCGGCAGCGAATGACGATCGCGCGAATCCTCATCGCGCAGCCGTCGGTGGTGATCCTCGACGAGGCCACCGCACACCTGGATTCGACGTCGGAGATCGCTGTTCAGGAAGCTCTAGCCGAAGCACTGGAAGGCCGGACGTCGATCGTGATCGCGCATCGGCTCTCGACGATCCGCGCGGCCGACGAGATCGTCGTACTCGAGCAGGGCCAGATCGTCGAGCGCGGCGATCACCCGACGCTGCTCGCCCGCGGCGGACGCTACGCCGAGCTGTACCGCACCCAGTTCGCCGACGAGGTCACCGGTGAGCGGTGCTGCCCGGAGTCGTTGAGCGCCTGAGTATCTCGCCAGCCCTTCGAGGCTTGTCGACTTCGAGACAGGGGTGGCGTCGTGACCAGGGCAAATGCGCTACTTGCAGATCAGCGACCCACCGACCGCCTGCGCGGCGATCGTGGAGGCGGGAAGAGTGAAGCCGTCCAGAACGGACCGTCGATTCGCCGGTGCGTCTCCAAAAAAGTAGGGGAAGAAACTCTTCCCCTACCCTTGGAGTCCTCCCCGCGAATTATCTGGGGGACGACTCCGAACCTCGCGGAAGAAACTCTTCCCCTAGATTTTGCGAGCACGGCCATGACGTATTCCTGCAGTTCAGGAGGCCGAAGGCAGTACTCTTCGGATCAAGGAGCGCAAGGGGCTCTTCGCGCCGATCGCGCCTCAGGCGGCGAGTCTCAGTCGTCGAGGTCGTCGAGAGGGTCGATGAGACCGCGGCGCGGTTTCTTGCCCTCGACCACCGGCGGTGTGAGCTTGCGGCGACGGAACTGGAGGTAGATCAGCGCGATGTTCACCACGATGATCGCGATACCCAGTGCGACCCATAGCCATCGGCCGTCGCGCCACCAGGTGTAGGTGAGCGCGCCGACGCAGACCATCAGGATGATGGCGCCGACGATCGTGAGGATGCTCGCGAAATTCTGTGCGTTGCGCTGGTATTGGTGGTAAGTCATCGGAAGGCGTCCTTTCCGGTCAGGGCCTTGCCGATCATCAGCTGGTCCATCTCGCTGGTTCCCTCGTAGGTCAGTACGGATTCGAGGTTGTTCGCGTGCCGGATCACCGGGTACTCGAGGGTGATCCCGTTGGCGCCCAGTATCGTTCGGCATTCGCGCGCGATCGCGATGGCCTCCCGGACGTTGTTGAGTTTGCCGAGGCTGATCTGCTCGGGACGCAGGCCGCCGGCGTCCTTGCGTCGGCCCAGATGAAGGGCGAGCAACTGCGCCTTGCCGACCTCGAGTGCCATGTCGGCCAGTTTGACCTGGGTGATCTGGTAGCCGGCGAGAGCCTTGTCGAACACTTCGCGGTCACCCGCGTAATCGATTGCGGCCTCCAGGCAATCGCGCGCGGCGCCCACCGCGCCGAAGACGATGCCGAACCGCGCCTCGTTGAGGCAGCTGAGCGGTCCCTTGAGTCCCTCGACCTCCGGCAGCATGGCCGACGCCGGAAGACGGACGTCCTCGAGCACCAACTCGGCGGTGACCGACGCCCGCAACGACATCTTGTGTTTGATCTCGATACCGCGGAAACCTGGTGTGTCCGTGGGCACCACGAAGCCGCGGATGCCGCGCGACCCTTCACCGAGGTCGGTGCGGGCCCAGACCACGGCGACGTCGGCGACACTGCCGTTGGTGATCCACATCTTGGCGCCGTTGAGAATCCAGTCGTCGCCGTCGCGTTTCGCGGTGGTACGCATGCCCGCCGGGTTGGAGCCGAAATCGGGTTCGGTGAGCCCGAAGCAGCCGATCGCCTCCCCCTTCGCCATGCGGGGCAACCACTCGTCGCGCTGTTCGTCGCTACCGAAGGCACGGATCGCGAACATCGACAACGACCCCTGCACCGAGACGAAACTCCGCAGCCCGGAGTCCACGGCTTCGAGTTCGAGACATGCGAGACCGTAGGCGGTCGCCGACGTCCCGGCACACCCATACCCGTCCAGGTGCATGCCGAACAGACCGAGCTCACCGAGTTCGAGAGCGAGGTCACGCACCGGCAACGCGCCGTCCTCGAACCACCCGGCGACAAGAGGCCGGAGGCGGCGGGCGCCGAACTCGCGGACGGTGTCGACGATGGCGCGCTCTTCGTCGTCGATGAGCACATCGAGCGCGAACAGTTCTTCAACGGACTGTGCGGACATCTGTCTCCTCAGTTCTGCAGCACGATCGACACCGCGATCGCAACGGCCACCACCACTATCGCAGCGACCACGAACAGCACTTGAGATGGCCCCGGCATCGGGCCGCCGCGTTCGAGTGCGTTGGTGACCCGGCGCCAGCGCCACGCGCCGATGATCGTGACCACGCAGCCCAGCGCGACCATAATGAGCCCCAGCGAGGTCTCCACGATGGTGTCGGTGACATCGGGTGCGATGTAGACGATCGCGACACCGCCCGCCAGAAATCCGAGGGCGGTTCGGATCCAGGCCAGCAGGGTGCGTTCGGCCGCGAGGCTGAACCGGGCGTCGACTGCGCCGGGGACAGCCGATCCGGATTCGCGGTCGTCCTCAGCCGGCCCGTTCGGTTCGGTCGTCAGCGTTCTTGCCCTCTCTCATCGCCTGGACCACGAATGCGGCGGTCACCTCGATGGCGTGCAATGTGTCCGGATGGTGCACGGCGAGCACTGGGAACGCGTGTACCTGCCACGAGTAGCTGTGGACCGCGGCGTCGACGCCTGCTTCGTCGAGCCCTTCGACCAACTCGATGGCGTCGGGCTCGAGCAGTTCGTTCTCGGCGGTGATGAGCACCGTCGGCGGAAAATCCTCCGCTGCGATGTCCCGGATGCGCCGGACGCCGGTCAACGGGACCGGCCCACGGTCGAACAGCGACTCGAGCTTGCGCATCTTGGACAGCGGAATGTAGGCGTCCGAACGGCTGGAGCGGTCGGGGTTGTCGGCGATGTCGAGGTCGAGCAGCGGCGAGAAGCCGATCAGCGCGACCGGCGCCGGGAGGTCGCGTTCCGCGGCCGCCTCGACGATCTTCGCGGCCAGGAAACCACCCGCCGAGTCGCCGGCCACGACCACCCGCCGGTAGCCACGTTCGGTCAGCAGTTCGGTGTAGGCGGCGACCGCGTCGGCCACCGATGCCCCCACCCCCGCGTTGGGGAGCTGCCGGTATTCGAGTGAGAACACCGGGATCTCGCAGGAGCGCGCCATCCGGGCCGCGATCGAGCGGTGGGTGCCGAGTCCGCAGACGACGAACGCACCGCCGTGCAGGTAGAGCATGGCGGTGTCACTGTCCCGGCGTGACGGTCCCGCCGGGACGATCAGCTCGACGGGACGGTCGGCGAGGGTCATCTGCTCGCGAACCACGCCGCGCGGCTTTGGCCCGACTGCGAACAGCAGGTCGATGAGAAACAGTCCGGCCATCCCGGTCTTGTTCAGCGGCCACAGTGCGAGGGTGGGCTTCAACAACAGCCTGGTGCCCAGCCACATCGGGTACGACCGGAGACTCGGCTTGCGGTGTTCCACGATCGGCATTCGTCTCCTCCTGACCCAACCGGCGGCAGAAATCGTCGAGTATCTCTTGTCGGGACCCTGTGGTGAAACTACACCCGCATGCCCCGAGAGGCCGCGAAATACGGCCGGTTTCGCGCGGAAGGTCACCGTCGGCGGCGGTCGAGACACGGACCACGACGCCCGCCGTTCGCACTGGTGGGCTATATTCTCGAACTCGTGTCGAGATGGTGGCGGTAACCGTGCGGATACCCGAGCAGTTCTTGCTGTCTGCGCAGGCCAGCGCGCCGAGGACGCTGTGCGATGTGCTGACCGAGACAGCGATGAACTTCCCCGATGCGCCGGCCATCGACGACGGTGATCAAGTTCTCAGCTACACGCAGTTGCTCGCCGTCGTCCGCCGAGCGGCAGCACGACTCGGTGACGCCGGCGTGGGGCGGGGATCGCGCGTCGGAATCCGCATGCCGTCGGGCTCGCGGGACCTCTACGTCGCGATCCTGTCGACGCTCTACGCGGGCGCCGCGTACGTACCGGTCGACGCCGACGATCCCGACGAACGCGCCGCCCTGGTCTTCGGCGAGGCGGCCGTGGACGCGATCGCCGACGCCGACGGCATCCACGCCACCGGCCACGGCGCGCCTGAGCACGGAGGTCCGGAATACCCCACGGTGGCCGACGACGCGTGGATCATCTTCACGTCCGGTTCCACCGGCACCCCCAAGGGCGTGGCCGTCAGCCACCGCAACGCGGCCGCCTTCGTCGACGCCGAGGCGCGAATGTTCTTGCAGAACAACCCCATAGGCCCCGGCGACCGAGTCCTTGCGGGGCTCTCGGTCGCGTTCGACGCATCGTGCGAAGAGATGTGGCTGGCCTGGCGCAACGGGGCCTGCCTGGTCCCTGCGCCCCGGTCACTGGTCCGCAGCGGCATGGATCTCGGCCCGTGGCTGGTGCAGCGCGACATCACCGTCGTCTCGACCGTCCCGACCCTCGCGTCGCTGTGGCCGCCGGAAGCCCTCGAAGCCGTTCGGCTGCTCATCTTCGGCGGCGAGGCCTGCCCGCCCGAATTGGCCGAACGCCTCGCGGTCGGCGACCGCGAAGTATGGAACACCTACGGCCCCACCGAGGCCACCGTGGTCGCCTGCGCGGCACCGCTCACCGGCACGCCGCCCGTCCGGATCGGGCTACCGCTGGCCGGGTGGGATCTCGCCGTCGTGGGGCCCGACGACAACCCGGTCGCCGAGGGTGAGGTCGGAGAACTGATCATCGGCGGCGTCGGACTCGCCCGGTACCTCGATCCCGCCAAGGACGCCGAAAAGTACGCTCCCATGCCGACTCTCGGCTGGGAGCGCGCCTATCGAAGCGGCGACCTCGTCCGCCTCGACCCCGCCGGCCTGGTGTTCATGGGCCGGGCCGACGATCAGGTCAAGGTGGGCGGTCGGCGCATCGAGCTCGGCGAGATCGACAATGCGCTGCAACATCTTCCGGGGGTGACCGGTGCGGCCGCGGCGGTCCGGCGGTCGGCCGCCGGCAACAGTCTCCTCGTCGGATACCTGGTGTCCGCAGACCCCGACTTCGATCTGAAACGAGCACGCGACGAACTGGCCCGAGCACTGCCCGCCGCGATGGTGCCGAGACTGGCCGTCGTCGACGAATTGCCCACGCGCACATCAGGAAAGGTCGACCGCGACGCTCTGCCCTGGCCGCTGCCCGGCGCACCCGCCGACGAGGCCGCACCCACACTCGACGAACACACGGCGTGGCTCGCGCAGTGCTGGACCGACGTCCTCGGCGTGACGATCACCCACCCCGACGCCGATTTCTTCGCCGAGGGCGGCGGCTCGCTGTCGGCCGCGCAGCTGGTCACGGCCGTGCGCGCCCGGTACCCCGACATCACGGTTGCCGACCTCTACGACCACCCGCGGCTGGGTTCGATGTCGGAGATGCTGGCCGCGCGCCGGCCGGCCGCGGTCGTCGTCGAACGCGACGTGACTCCGACCCCGCGCAGCACCGGTCTGGCCCAGATCCTGCTGTCGGTCCCGCTCACCACTCTCACCGGCCTGCAGTGGGCCACCTGGCTGGGCGTCGTCAACAATGTGGCGATCCTGGTCACCGACCGCGTCGACCGTTCGGTGCCCTGGCTGATCGAGGTCAACTGGGGGGTACTGCTGGCGGCCTTCCTGATCTTCATCACCCCGCCGGGCCGGATGCTGATCGCGGCGGCCGGCGCGCGCCTGCTGCTCTCCGGGGTGGGACCGGGCAACTACCCGCGCGGCAGTGGCGTGCATTTGCGGCTCTGGGTCGCCGAACGCCTCCTCGACGCCAGTGGCGCGGCCAACCTGTCGGGTGCGCCGTGGATGATCTACCTGGCGCGCGCGCTCGGCGCCCAGATCGGGCGGGGCGTCGACCTGCACACGATCCCGCCGGTGACCGGGTTGCTGACCGTCGGCGAAGGTGCATCGGTGGAACCCGAGGTGGACCTGTCGGGCTGGTGGATCGACGGCGACGTGGTCCACATCGGTGCGATCGAGATCAAACGCGGGGCATCCATCGGCGCCCGTTCGACCCTGATGCCCGGCTCGGTGGTCGGACGCGACGCCGAAGTCGAGCCGGGTTCGGCCGTGTTCGGCCGGGTCAAGGCACGACAGCAGTGGGCGGGCTCCCCGGCCGTCAAGGTCGGCAAGGCCGATCATCCGTGGCCCGACCATCGCCCCGAACGCAGTCCGTTCTGGGTACCCGTCTACGGGCTGTCCTCGCTGGTGCTGGCCGCCATCCCGCTGATCTCGCTGGGCGCCGGTCTGGCGGTGATCGGTACGTGGGCGCTGCACGCGGACCGATTGCGTGACGTCGGACGTCGGGCACTGATCCTCCTGCCCGCCGCCACCCTGACGAGTCTCCTGGTGTTCGCCGTCATCACCGTCGTCCTGGTGCGCCTCCTCTCGCTGCGGCTGGAGAAGGGCTACTACCCGGTGCGGTCGAGGGTCGGCTGGCAGGTGTGGATGACCGAGCGGCTCCTGGACTCGGCCCGCACCTACCTGTTCCCGCTGTACGCGAGCCTGCTGACCCCGGGCTGGTTCCGACTCCTCGGGGCCAAGGTGGGCACCGGCACCGAGATCTCCACGGCACTGGTGCTGCCCAAGTTCACGACGATCGGCGACGGCGCGTTCCTCGCCGACGACACCATGGTCGCGTCGTACGAGTTGGGCGGCGGCTGGCTGCACATCGACGAGGCGAAGATCGGCAAACGCTCGTTCCTCGGCAACTCGGGTATGACCGCACCCGGCCGCAAGGTGCCCAAGAACGGTCTCGTCGCGGTGCTCTCGGCGACCCCGGACCGCGCAAAGTCGGGGTCGAGTTGGCTGGGCAGTCCCCCCGTTCGGCTGCGTCGTACCGCCGCCGAGACCGACACGTCACGCACCTTCGATCCGCCGATGCGGCTGAAGGTGGCGCGCGCGGTGATCGAGACGCTGCGGCTGGTGCCGGTGATGGTGTCCTTCGGCCTCGGTATCTTCATGCTGCTCGGGCTGCAGTACATCGCGAGCCAGTCGCACTACGGGATCGCCGCGCTGGTGTCGGGGCTGATCCTGCTCGTCGCCGGCATGTGTGCCTGCTGCATCGCGGCGTGCGCGAAGTGGCTGGTCGTCGGGCGTATCACCGTCAGCGAGCACCCGCTGTGGAGTTCGTTCGTGTGGCGCAACGAGTTGTCGGACGCCTTTGTGGAGACGGTTGCCGCGCCGTGGTTCGCCAACGCCGCCACCGGAACCCCGATCCTCAACCTGTGGCTGCGGATGCTCGGTGCACACATCGGGCGAGGAGTCTGGTGCGAGACCTACTGGCTGCCCGAGGCCGACCTGGTCAGCCTCGGCGACGGCGCAACAGTCCAACGCGGCTGCGTGGTGCAGACCCACCTGTTCCACGACCGCGTGATGGCCATCGACCGCGTCGTCCTGGAAGCCGGTGCGACGCTGGGTCCGCACTGCGTCGCCCTACCGGCGTCCGGGCTCGGCGAATCGGCGACCGTCGGACCCGCGTCGCTGGTGATGCGGGGCGACGTGGTGCCCGCCCACACCCGCTGGCAGGGCAACCCGATCGCGCCGTGGGATGGGGACTGAGCGCTGCGGGTGTCGGGTCAGGGAGCGGGTGCGGCGTCGACCTTCTTCGGCAGGGTCAGAAGCGTGACGACGCTGATGATGATCAGCATGACGCCCGCGATCCAGGTGAGGACGAAGAGCGAGGCCTGCGATGCCACGATCATCACGATGCCGGCGAGGATCGCGATGACGCCGGACAGCACCAGGAACCAGGTGGGTGCGTGTCCCGATTTCGAGACGGCCCCGTACAGATCCGCCACGCCCTGGAAGATCCAGCCGATGCCGATGAAGAGCGCCAGGAGCCAGATCGCATCTTCGGGGCTGAACAGCGCGAAGATCCCGGCCAGCAGCACGATCACGCCCATGATGCCGAGCAGGAACCGAATTCCACCACTGAGGAATGTCGCTGCGAATGCTTGGTAGATACGGAAGATGCCCGCGATGATCAGTGAGATCGCGAACAGGATCGCGACCGTGAGGACGGCGGCGGGCGTCCAGATGACGGCGATGAGGCCGAGCACGATGCCGATGATGGCGGTCACGATCATCGCGGTGCGCACGGCGCCGATGAGTTCGTCGGGGAATTGTTTGGTGTAGACGGCGAAGGTCATGGCGGAGAGATTATCCCGTGCAGACACCAGAGTGCGGTGAATTCTTGCCCAACTCGCCGGGGACCGCCCGAGAAGGGTGAGAAGGCGACGGGGTAGTAACTATGTGTGGTCACCATCGCCTTCTTCGAACGCCGCGACTCCGCTGCGCACCCCGACGTCGAACTCCTGCATCCGACGCGCTTCTCCCGCAGCCTGTGGGCGCCCGGCACGCTGAACGGTCCGGCCGTGTGCGCGATCGCCGCACGGCATGCCGAGAAAGCACACGGCGAGGAGGGCTTTCGACCGGTGCGGTTCACGATCGACCTGTTCAAGGCGGCACGTGAACAACCGACGACCACTCGCGGAAGGCTCCTCCGCTCGGGCGGCCGGATCCGGGTCGCGGAGGTCGAAGTTGTCCAGTTTTCTTCTGAAGACACCCTCGAGGACGGCGTCGTGGTCGCACGCGGCACCACGGTGTTCCTCAAGGAGTCGGACAACCCGCCCGGCGACCGCTGGGTGCGGCCCGACGATGCCGTGACGTTCACTCCACCCGACGTGTCCGACGACGACTACTTCCCCCGGTTCTCCTCCGATGGCCCAGGTGCACCGGTCGGTCCGTGGAACTCCGACATGGCCACCCACCAGGACGGATACCGCAAGCGTCTCTGGTCGCGCGCGGCGCCGGCCGTCGCGGGCGAGCCCCTGACCCCGTTCCAGCAGGCGGTGATCAGTGCCGAGTCGACCAGCCTGGTCTGCAACTGGGGAACCACCGGCATCGGGTTCATCAACTGCGATGTCACCGTCGCCCTGGCTCGGCTGCCCGAGGGGCCGCGGGTGGGCGTGGAGGCCGACGCGCACGTCGAGAACGACGGCATCTCGGTCAGCACTTCCGGGCTCTATGACCGAAACGGGATGATCGGCACCGCGACGGTCACCGCGGTGAACAATGCCGCGGCCGAGATCGACTTCACCACCGCGAACAGCTCTGGACGCTACCGAGACGCGTGAGAAATCGGACATTTCGGTACCGGAAGTCGTATCGCCGCGCGCGCACCACACCGCGGCCTTGATATGGTCTCGCCATGAAACGGAGCCTCGCCCGACTGCGCGTGGGATTGGCCGTGACCGGCCTGGCCACAGCCATGACGCTCGGACTCAGCGTGAACCCCCAGGTCGCGTCGGCCGCCAATGCCGCTGGTCCGGCATCGATCGTGTCCCGCCTGACCGGCCCATTCGCCCAGAACGACACCATCGGCCGATACAACATCTTCGGCACCGACCTGGGCATCATGTGGGACAACGGGCACGGCGAGATCCTCACCGCCTTCGGTGACACCCAGTCGATCAACGGCTGGTCGTGGCTGTACGGGCAGATGTTCTACTGGCGCTCCAATGTTCTGCTGCGCAGCAACGACCGCTACCTCGCCGACGGCATGACCTTCACCGGACATTCGGGTCCGCCCGGACATGCCAAGCGCCTCCTCAAGCCGAACGTGCGCAAGGAGATCACCATCATCCCGACCGCGGGCATCGCGGCGAACGGCGCGCAGTACATGACGGTGATGTCGGTGAAGAACTGGGGCAGCCCCGGAAACTGGCTGACCAACTGGTCGGCGCTGGTGAAATCCACCGACAACGGTCGTAACTGGAAGCCGGTCAACGCCTTCCGGCCCAACGGCGGCGGCAACAAGAAGTTCCAGATGGGCGCCTTCCTGAAGGTCGGCAAGACGCTGTACTACTACGGCACTCCCGACGGCCGGTGGGGTTCGGTGTACCTCGCCCGCGTCGAGGAATCCGATATCGAGAAGCTCGGCCGCTGGGAGTACCTCTCCTACGGAAAGTGGCTGCGCAACAACCCGGATGCGGCGACCCCGATCATGGCCCGTCCGAACGGCGAACTGTCCGTCGCATGGAACGACTACCTCGGCAAGTACATCTCGCTGGCACAGGGCGATCTCGGCGTGAAACTGCGGACCGCCGACCGGCCGGAAGGGCCATGGTCCTCCGGCGAACTGGTCATCCCGAGCGCCGACCCCTACACCGGTTACGCGCCCTACATCCACCCGTGGTCCAAGGGCAGCACGCTGTACTTCACCTACTCGATCTCGCTGGGCTACCAGGTGTACCTCATGCGCCTGCCACTCAAGAAGTAGGCGAGGCGAACTACGACGACGCTGGGCTCCCGGAAGAATCCGGGAGCCCAGCGTCGTTCTGTCGTCAGGCGAGGCCGAGCATCCGCCTCATCTGTGCGATCTCCCGCTGCTGCGCTGATTTGATCTGCGCCGCAAGAGTTTTCGACGCAGGATCGGAGCCCTCGCGGAGTTCGGTGTCCGCCATGGCGACGGCACCCTCGTGGTGGCGGATCATGGCCTGCAACCACAATCGGTCGAACTGCTCGCCCGACGCGGTGCGCATCGCCGACATCTCGGCGGCCGACATCATGCCGGGCATTGCCTGGTGACCTCCGTGTCCGGCGTGATCACCCGTGGGCGGCTCGACGCCCCAGGACCGCAGACGCGCAGTCATCTGGTCGATCTCTGGCTGCTGCGCGCCTTTGATCGCGGTCGCCAGAGCGATCAGTTCGGCGTTGCCGGTCCGACCGGTCACGAGATCAGCCATGTCGAGGGCCTGTTCGTGGTGCGGGATCATCCCGGTCGTGAATCGGACGTCGGCGTCGTTGTGCGGCGCCGCCTGCGAGACGGCCGTCGAACTCGACGGCCCGGCCGGCGAACCGGAGTTCGCGCAGCCGGCGACTCCGAACGCGACGGTCGCGGCCAGTGCCGCTGCGAGCACAGCGCTGCGATGAGATAGGTGATGCATGGTCGAACTTCCTTACGAGACAAGCGTTTCTGCTGATTTTGGGCATGACTGATTTCGGGCATGACGAAGTGACCGGAGTACATCCGGTCGTTTCGTGATGCTCAGCAGCGAATCACCTGGAGCTCGAGATGCGTGCGTATCGCCCACGGGGGTGGTCTGCCGAGGACGTGGACCGCCGGGAATCCGCGTCGACACAGACCGGCGGCGAGCAGGAACGCCCAGACGAGCAACACCAGGACCACGACCGGCGGATCCGCGTCGTCGGCCCGGACGAAACTGCAGGGGTGACCGTGTGCGTCGCAGTGGTCCCCTGGCCCCATCGAATCGTCCGCGCTCGACACCACTGCGGTGAGAGTCGGTACGCCTGGGGTCGGGGTATGCGGGGCCGGTGTGTTTGGGGTCTGTGTGTTTGGGGTCTGGGCATGCGCGGTGTGGTCGACGTGCGTACGTGACACCGCGTGGGACCCGCGCCCGTGATCCGCACACACCGCCACGACCACGTGCATGAGAGGGATGGCGACGACCAGCGCTATGAGAACGACGGGCCAGGCCCGCGGGAGGTGTCGTCGCACGGTCGTGATGCTACGCACTACGACGTCGCGGCGACCTTGTCGGCCGCGGACTCGTCGTCGGATTCGGCACGGGCCGCTTCCTCGGCGAGTCGCTTCTGCCGGGGTATCAGCCAGGTCCGGTCGGCCACGCGATACGCCACGATCACGATGGCGGCCAGGCCCCAGCCGAGCAGGATGTCGAAGACGTAGTGCTCGGCGGTGTAGACCAGCGCGAAGGCCATGGCGAGCGGGTAGGCCATGAACAGCACTTTTCCGAGTGCCTTGACGCGCGGCCACATGAACAGGGCCAACAGCATGCTCAATCCCGCGTGCAGCGACGGTATCGCCGCGACCAGGTTCGACTTGCCCTGTCCGACCTCGACCAGGCTCGACGCCACGGCGATGCCGAGGAAGTCCCACCCACGCGACGAGATCCGCTCGACGTACGGATTGGCCCCCTCGTGTGTCGGCTCCACGTCGCCGAGCAGGTTGTCCTCGACCGGACCGGCCAGTTGGTACATGCAGGGCGGGTCGTGCGGATGGTCGACGACGTCGGCCGCCGTGCACTTCGCCGCCGCCCACGGTGGAGCCGCGGGCACCAGCGTGTAGCCGATCAGCGCGAGGAACGATGTCGCGATGAAGCACGCGGCGTAGCGCCGCCAGGCCATGCGGTCCCGGAGCCACAGTACCCCGGCCACCGCGTACGGGATGACGAAGAACGACATGTAGACGATGCTGACCACGACCTCCCACCATGGCGCGGTGGGTTCCTTCAGATGCGTCTGCAACCACACGGTGGGGTTGACCCCGAACATCCACTGGTCGACGTCGACAGCCAGGTGCCACTGCACCGGCATGTCGATGGCCTGCGCGAAGTTGCGGACCAGGTCGTAGAGGATCAGGATCAGCGCGAACGGCAGCCAGTCGATGATCACGGTGATCGCCTTGCGCCGGCCGATACATCCGGCCAGCAGACCAAGGCACATCAGGATGATCAGGCTGGTCCGATCGATGGCGAGCCCCTCCAGCAGGAATTCGCCGATCAGCAGGATCACCCACGCACCGATCGCGATCCGTCGGACCACGGTCAGGTCACGTCGCTTCTCCGGCTCGGCCTCCATCTCGGCGGCGGCGGCGAAATCATCGAGGATCGGTTCCAGGCCAGGGATCGGTTCGGGTGCCGAAGAATCTGGGGTAGGGGGATCTGCTCGAGACTCACCGACTGTGTCGTCCACACTCACCGAAGAAGTTCCTGCCCGTCACACCCCGCGGGGCACCCACCCTCGTAACCTGCCGTCAGTCTAGTGGCCATCGGGGGTTCGTCGAGGGGCCACCTGTCGGCTGCGTGTCCGATTCTCGTTCTTCCATGCCCGGACGCGTGTTGTGCGTCACACTGGCTGCAGTGGTCGACGCCGTGTGAAGCAGGAGGTCAGGTGCCCAATCGGTATCTGCGCTATGGAGATCAGCGCTACATCATCACCAAGGAGGCCGAAGCCCGGCTGAACCGCACACTCGAGTCGGTGTACGGCACCGGAAGCCGTGGTCACGAATGGCTGAACCTCTACCACGACAGTCCGGCCCCCTGCCGGCTGCTGATCGCGCCGGGCGTCCCGATCACCATCGAGACCGAACCCTGTCCCGGGGACTGACTATCGTCTGATTCATGCGCATTGGAGCACACCTTCGCGAGGACGCAGACCCGCTGGCCACCGCCGAGGAACTCGGGATAGACGTCTTCCAGATGTTCGTCACCGATCCGCAGAGCTGGAAGAAGCCCGAACCCAATCCGCGTGCTGCGGACATCCGCGATTCCGACGTCGACGTCGTGGTGCATTCGAGCTATCAGATCAACGTCGCGAGCCTCAACAACCGCTTGCGGATGCCGTCCCGCAAGGCGGTCGAGCAGCAGGCCGCTGCGGCCGCCGAACTCGGCGCGTTCGGACTCGTCGTGCACGGTGGTCACCTGCGCGACGGTGAGGCTTCGGCCGAGGGATTCGCCAACTGGCGCAAGCTCTTCGACCGCCAGGCCGACAAAGGCGGGTTCGGTGTGCCGATTCTGATCGAGAACACCGCGGGCGGCGACCACGCGATGGCGCGCACCCTCGAATCGATCGACCGGCTCTGGGAGGCGGTGGGTGACTTCGACGCCGCGGGCTTCTGCCTGGACACCTGCCACGCGTGGGCCGGCGGCGAGGACCTCGTCGGACTCGTCGAGCGGGTCAAGGCGATCACCGGACGCATCGATCTCGTCCACCTCAACAACTCGCGCGACGAGTTCGACTCGGGACGCGACCGGCACGCCAACCTCGAGTCCGGTCACATCGATCCGGACGTCCTGGCGGCGGTGGCCAAGGCCGCCGACGCCCCGGTGATCCTGGAGACCCCCGCCGAGGGAATCCCCGCCGACCTGGCCTATCTGCGCGACGCACTCTGACGCTTGCAAAAGTAAGCACCTTCACAGCCAGACGAGTTGTCGGCAACGCTACTCGGGCGTAAACTGAGGTTACCGACGAGTAACTTATGCGTTCGTCGATCTCAGACTTGCCCACCGAGCCAGCCAGATAGGAACACCATGGGCCATTACAAGAGCAACATGCGCGACCTCCAGTTCAACCTCTTCGAGGTCTTCGAACTCGACAAGGTCCTCGAGTCGGGCGAGTTCGGCGATCTCGATCACGAGACTGCTGTCGACATGCTGCGCGAGGTCAAGGCCCTGGCCGAGGGACCCATCGCGGAATCCTTCGTCGACGCCGACCGCAACCCGCCGGTCTTCGACCCCGAGACCCACTCCGTGACGATCCCGGAGGGCTTCACCAAGTCCTACAACGCCCTCGTCGAGGGTGGCTGGGACAAGATCGGCATCGCCGAGGAACTCGGCGGCCTGCCTGCTCCGCGTTCGCTCTACTGGGCGATCGGCGAGATGATCCTGGGCGCCAACCCGCCGATCTTCATGTATGCAGCGGGTTCGGGTTTCGCCAACATCTTCTTCAACAACGGCACCGACGAGCAGAAGAAGTGGGCTGCGATCTGCTCCGAGCGCGGCTGGGGCGCCACCATGGTCCTCACCGAGCCCGACGCAGGTTCCGACGTGGGCGCCGGCCGCACCAAGGCCACGCAGCAGGAAGACGGCTCCTGGCACATCGACGGCGTGAAGCGTTTCATCACCTCCGCCGACCAGGACATGACCGAGAACATCTTCCACCTCGTCCTGGCCCGCCCCGAGGGTGCCGGCCCCGGCACCAAGGGCCTGTCACTGTTCTTCGTTCCCAAGTTCCACTTCGACCCGGAGACCGGTGAACTCGGCGAGCGCAACGGCGCATTCGTCACCAACGTCGAGCACAAGATGGGCATCAAGGCGTCGGCCACCTGTGAGGTCACCTTTGGCCAGCACGGCGTCCCGGCCAAGGGCTGGCTCGTCGGCGAGGTCCACAAGGGCATCGCGCAGATGTTCGAGGTCATCGAGCACGCGCGAATGATGGTGGGCACCAAGGCCATCTCGACTCTGTCGACCGGTTATCTCAACGCACTCGACTACGCCAAGGAGCGCGTGCAGGGTGCCGACCTGACCCAGATGACCGACAAGGCCGCGCCGCGCGTGACCATCACCCATCACCCGGATGTGCGTCGTTCGCTGATGACCCAGAAGGCCTACGCCGAGGGTCTGCGTGCCGTGTACCTGTACACCGCGTCGCATCAGGATGCCGTTGCGGCAGAGATCGTCTCCGGCGCGGACGCGTCGATGGCACACCGCGTCAACGACCTGCTCCTCCCGATCGTGAAGGGCGTCGGCTCCGAGCGGGCCTACGCCAACCTCGGTCACGAGTCGCTCCAGACGCTCGGTGGTTCGGGCTTCCTGCAGGATTACCCGATCGAGCAGTACATCCGCGACTCCAAGATCGACTCGCTCTACGAAGGCACCACCGCGATCCAGGCGCAGGACTTCTTCTTCCGCAAGATCATCCGCGACAAGGGCCAGGCGCTCGCACACGTCGCCGGACAGATCCAGTCGTTCATCGAGTCAGAGGCCGGCAACGGCCGCCTGAAGGCGGAACGTCAGCTGCTGAAGACCGCACTCGAGGACGTGCAGGCCATGGCCGCGTCGCTGACCACCAATCTCATGGCGGCACAGGAAGATCCGAAGGAGCTCTACAAGGTCGGGCTGGGTTCGGTCCGCTTCCTGATGAGCGTCGGCGACCTCCTCATCGGCTGGCTGCTGCTCAAGCAGGCGCAGGTCGCACTCGCCAAGCTCGACGCCGGCGCGGCGGGCGACGAGAAGTCGTTCTACGACGGCAAGGTCGCGGTCGCCACGTTCTTCGCCAAGAACATGCTGCCGCTGCTCACCTCGGTGCGCGTCACCGTGGAGAACGTCGACAACGAGATCATGGAGCTCGACGAAGCCGCGTTCTGAGTTCCGTTACACCTGAAACTCCCACTTACACACGAAACCTCCTGTGTAAGTGGGAGTTTTGTGTGTGCGGACTGGTCAGCGGTAGCAGGCCCGCCACCCCTGCGACCTCAGTACCACCACATCGCAGTAGGTGGCACGCGGGTAGTAGGCGCCCATACTGACGGCGGGATCACCGCCCTTGCTCTGCGCCGCCTGCACCGATGAGGGGTAGAAGCCCGACGACGGCAACATGTTTCGCAGAAAGACCACTTTGGTCGGCACATTCGTGTCACCCCAGCCGATCACCGTCGCCGTCGGGTCCGACGAGCGACTCAGGTCTGCGGGTGCGGCGACCACGTATGTGTAGTAGCCGTCGCTGTCGAGGCGCGTCTGGAAGTCGGCCGCACACGCCACCACCGGATACGGGGTCACCTTGTCGTTCTGGCACATCGACCAATAGCGCAGGCCGACTCCAGGTTTCGCGGGTGATGCACCGGCGCGCGTGTTCGGATAGGTCGGCGCCTTCCCGCGGATCACGACGACGCGTCCCTTCCGATAGGTCAGACCCGCACCGATGTACTTGTTGTCGCCGTTCGGAAACAGGCCGGCGGTCGAGTTCGGATTGACGAAGGTCGCCTCCGGCGATCCGGCCGGGAAGGAGTTCGCGGCCGCGCCCGCGATCGCCCGATCGAACACCGACGTGAGCGCCGCGGCGATCGGACCGCTGTAGTTGCGCGGGTTGAACGGCACTGCGCACGGCCGGAGCGTGACCTGCGCTCCGCCGAGATGCATGACGACCGTGGGAAGTTCGACACCCCCACTCAGCGACGAAGGATCGTCGGGAACATACACCCGGACGATGAGGAACCCGACCGGCACCCGCTGTGCACCCGCCGCGGGCAGGCCGCGAATCTCGTTGCGGGAGCGATTCGGTGCACGATTGACCACCGTGGCCTGCCATGAACCACCCGCGGCCGCCGCTGGATCCACGAACGGGTTGACATCGTTGCCGGCAGGCCGGATCTGGTTGTCCCGCAACGTGTCCACCGTGTTGAAGTCGGTGCCGTAGGTGTTCAGCGAGAAGTACCGCGCGTGCGGGTAGCGGCCCGACAGCGAGATCGAATCGCCCGGCCCCAGCGCATACGGCAACACCCAGTAGGTCGCGTTGACGTCCGGGAAGGCGACATTGAGGTCATCACGATTGGACATGATCTGCCACGCGCAGACCGGTCCCGGGGTGTCGCCCTGACCGACCGGCTCGGCCCGGCCGACCGCTGTCCCGAACGTCGTGAGCGTCGCTGCGACGACGCTCACGATCACCACCACCGCGCTACGCCACGACCTCATCGGAGGGCTCCGGCGCCTAGTCTTCGGTCACCGTCAAGCAGTAGCTCAGCTCGGGCGACCTGGTGTAATGCAGCGACTGCTGACCGGAATCGCAATTGGGTGGGCCCGACTGCCGGGAGTCGATCTTGACCGCCACGAAGGCGCTCTGTGGCGCCGAGCCGCAGCTGATCTCTCGCACGTCAGAGAGCGATCCGGCCACTGAGGGCCACTCGTAGCACTTGCCGACCTGCATTTCTCGGGCGAGGCACAGCGTCTTGCTATCGTCACCGGACCCGCGGAACCACACTGTGTCATACGATTCGCCGCATTGGCTGCTCACGTCGACCTTGGCGGCCACCGACCAATGGAAGTCGGACGTGCCGCAGTCGATCTTCACCGGCTTGATGCTGGTGCCGGAATCCTTCTCGATTCGTACGCAGTCGCCGACCGCCACATCATCGGAGTCATTGACGTTGTCCTTGTTCGCCCAACCCAATGCGAACAGGCCGATGATGCCGATCACGACCAGGAACACAAAGATGCCCAGGCCGATCCACAGCCACTTCAGACTGGACTTCTTGGGCGGCGGCGTGAACCCACCGCCCGCCGGCGCGGGGTACGGCTGATAGGCGCCCGGCTGGGCCGCCGGATCGGGTTGATACGGCTGCCCGGCCTGGTATGGCTGGCCGGGTTGATACGGCTGCCCAGGCTGATACGGCTGGCCGGGCTCGTTCGGCGGAACACCGGGCTGACCAGGATAGGGCGGTGGAGTCGTCATGGACAGAGATGCTACTTCTTCTCATGTCCGATTCAGCGCATTGGTTGTGATGCACCGATTCCGACGCCTACTTGAGGAGCAGGCTGTCGCGGATCAGCTGGTTCGGATCGAGAGTGCAGAACACAGCCACAAGGCGATAGGCGTTCTCGTTCGACGAGAGCAGCGGCCGGTCGTGGCGCTGCGCGTAGGCCCGAATGGTCGCCTGCTGCTGTTCGGGAGTCAGCGAGATGTAGGTGCCACAGGTCATCTGATCCGGATCGGTCGCCGCCCCGGATTGCGGCGGTATCGACGTCGACGTCGTCGTACTCGTTGTAGTCGTCGTCGACGTGGTGCTGGTGGTGGTCGACGGTGAACTCGACACCACCGAGCCGGACGTCGGTATCGCCGTGCCTTCGACGTCGCGCGAACAACCCCCGACCACGAGGCCGAGCGCTGCGGCGGCGGCCATCACCGCCGCAGCGCGCCTCGCGTTGTTTCCCCCAACAGGCATAGCGCCAGATTACTTCGGTGGCATCCGGATGCCGCCGTCGACGCGGACAACTTCGGCGTTCATGTACGAGTTGGTGGCCAGTTCGACCACCATCGACGCGAGTTCGTCGGCCACACCGAGACGATGCGGGAACAGTACCGACTCGCCCAGCTTTGCCTTGAACGCCTCGGCGGCCTCGCCCTCGCCGTAGATCGGGGTGTCGATCAGGCCCGGAGCAACGGTGTTCACCCGGATGCCGACCGCCGCCAGGTCACGAGCGACCGGCAGCGTCATGCCGACCACACCGCCCTTGGATGAGGAGTAGGAGGCCTGGCCGATCTGACCGTCGAAGGCCGCGACACTGGCCATGTTGACAATCGCGCCACGTTCGCCGTGCGCGTCGAGCGGCTCGTTGCGGCTCATCGCCGTCGCGGCCAGACGGATCGCGTCGAAGGTGCCGATCAGATTGATCGCGATGACCTTCTTGTAGGCGTCGAGGTTGTGCGCCGACGCGAACTCGCCGTCGCGGCCGATGGTGCGCTGCGCCCAGCCGATGCCGGCCGAGTTGACCAGGACCCGCAGCGGGCCGAGTTCGGCGGCCTTGTTGACCGCGGCCTCGATCTGGTCGGTCTGGGTGACGTCGACGCTGACGAACGCGCCGCCGATCTCCTTGGCGAGTTCCTCGCCCTTTTCTGCGTTGAGGTCGGCGACGACCACCTTCGCGCCCTTGGCCGCCAGCTGGCGGGCCGACGCCGCGCCGATGCCCGACGCGCCGCCCGTGACAATTGCACTAGCTCCGTTGATATCCACGTTTCGGAGGATAGCCACCCCGCGTATGACTCGGAACACATGCCCCTCGATGTTTCTTCATGGTCACTTCGGAAGCTGCACCTGCGCGGGCGTCCATCGGTTGGTCGTGGAACCGTCCCCCACTTGTCCATAGGTGTTGGCACCCCAGCAGAAGACGCCTCCGCCGTCGACAGCGCACGTCGATCCCTCGGCGGTACTGATGTCGGTCACGTCCGCGACACCGGACAGTTTCTGCGGCGTGCTGACGCTGCTGGGACCCTCCTGACCGAACTGTCCGGTGGAGTTGGAGCCCCAGCAGTACGCGTCGCCGCCGGCGACTGCGCAGGTGGTGTTCGCCCCGGTCGAGATCGCCGTCACCTTCGACAGGTCACGCACCTTCTGTGGTGTCGTCGCCGAGGTCGACCCACCGTCACCGAGCTGACCCGAGTCGTTGTCGCCCCAGCAGTACGCATCACCGCCGCTGACCGTCGCGCACACCGTACCGGCATCGGTGGTCACGGCCGTCGCCTTGCCGATCCCGTCGATCTTGGTCGGCGTGACCACATCCGACGTGTTGCCCGGACCCACCTGCCCCTCGTCGGCACGACCCCAGCAGTACACGTCCCCGCCGGCAATCGCGCAGGTCGTACCGTCGTCGGTGTCGATCGCGGTCACATCGGCCAGTTGCGAAATCTGCCGTGGCATCGCCACTTCCCCTGTGGCACTGCCATTCCCGAGCTGGCCGTCGCCGTTGTCGCCCCAGCAGTACGCCTTGCGGTCCGCGACCGCGCAGGTGGTGTCGTAGCCCGTCGAAACCGCCGTCACACCTGATAGACCCGCCACCATGAGTGGAGTTGCGCTCGACGTCGGGGTTTCACTCCCGAGCTGGCCGAAACCGTTTGCGCCCCAACAGTAGAGCTCACCGCGCGACACGGCGCAGACGTTGCCCCGTTCCAGGTCGACGTCGTAGTCGCTGGAGATCACGGAGACACCGGTCAGGTCGGGGACCAGTGTCGGCTGATCTGTCACGGCCGGGTTGTCGTCGGCCAGACCTTGCGCGCTCTTGCCCCAGCAGTAGACCTTGCCGCTGCTCAGGACACATGCGGCGGGGCCCGCACTGACGGAGGTGTCGGGCTTCGCGTCGTCACCGCCGACGAGCAGCAACACAGTGGTGGTCGCCGCGACCGCGACGATGATGACCGCAGCGACCGCGCCGAGGACCCACCACAGTCCGCGACGGCCCTTTCGCGGCGTCGGACCCGGATACCGGTTTGCATTCGGCGGGGGTGGCCATGGGCCGGGCGGGGGTCCGGTGGCGACCGTCGAGGGATAACTCGCGCGGACAGTTGACTGATCGACGGGGTCGACGGGCGTGAATTCGTCTGGCAGTCCCCCGCGCAGTCCGGTCGTCAGTGCCGCAGCGAAGGTCGAACAGGAGGGGTAGCGCAGGTCGGGATCGTCGGAGAGTGCGGCCGCGAACACCGGATCGAGGTTCACCGCGTCGGCCCGCAGGGCACCGATCGGCGCGATGTGCGGTGCCGTCGGAGCCGTGCCGGTGAGCCGCTGGTAGGCAATCGCCGCCAGCGAATACTCGTCTGCGCGTGCCGTCGCCGGACCCGTCGCGGTCTCGGGCGCCGCGTAGGGCGACCCGGTCGATCCGGCAACGGCGGCGCCGATTCCGAAGTCCGACAGCAGAACCCGCAACGTCGACGCCGGTCCATCCGAACCGACGAAGATGTTCGCGGGCATCAGGCGCCCATGCACAACCCCGTGCCGGTGTGCGTGATCGAGCGCGGCTGCCGCCTGCTCGATCACCGCCCCGACCTCGCCGACCGACAGCGGTTCGGCGTCGAGTCGTCGGCCGGCGATCCGATCGGTGACGAACCACGGCACACCGTCTTCCACACCGTGCCGACGAACCGCGACGATCCCCGGATGCTCGAGTTGTGCCCAGGCGCCGAGCGCCTCCGCTACCCGCGACTGCATGTCGACATCGACCGCACTGGTGACGACAGTCAGCACTCGCGGCTCCGACCGTTCGGCCTCCACGAGGTAGTTCTCACCGAATTCGCCGACACCGGCCGAGGACACCACCCGATTGTCGGCGAAGACATCACCCGGGCTCAGCGGCATGGTCATCCCCTGTCGGTGTCGCCGCCCAGATTGGCGCTACGTATCGGACGGCTCGTGCGTCAGATCGTATCGGAGGCGCGAATGTCCGACCCTCCATGCGAAAGACTCCATCCGTTCCAGGACACCTCACCGACCGTCGTTGTCGCGCTGTCGGAGTCACCGCATCG
>NZ_JAKWBF010000026.1 GCF_022513585.1 Gordonia gummivorans | reverse complement strand
GCCCGTGCGCCCACCCCCCCACACCCGGCCCGTACGCCTAACTAGCCATCCACATTCAGAGCAGAAGGGCCGAAAATTCTCGCGGAGGACTACGAACCCCGGGGAGGAAGTTCTTCCCCTAGACTTTGCGGCAGGACGCCGACGCATTTCCCCAGGTCGCAGCGCCGCTCACCGAACTCTTCGGATCGGGACGGGATGGACCACCGGAAAGCGCGAGAGCCGCGCACCTCGGTGCGCGGCTCTGGCGGTACGTACGTAAAAGTGTCAGCGAACGTGTCAGCCGACGTGTGGCGTGCTCAGATCACTCCTGCTCGAAACGGCGATTGAAGCGTTCTTCCATCCGCTCGGACAGCTTGCGCTTCTGCGCGCCCGCCCCTCCGGACTGCTTCTTGCCGCCCCGACGCGATCGGTCGCCGCCGGCCGCGTCGGAACCCCCGCCCCAGAGCGCGAAGAGCCCAGCGGCAAACATGACGAGGAACCCGATGAGACTCACGATCGGGAAGCCGCCGATGTCGATACCCACGACGAGCCCACCGACCAGCAGGACGAGCCCGACGACAAAGATCGCCACGGCCTGCAGCCGCCTGCGGCCGCTCGCCTTTCCGAGGCGCCGACGCTTCACACTGGACGCAAACTTGGGGTCTTCCGCGTACAGAGCGTTTTCGATCTGTTCGAGCATGCGCTGCTCGTGCTCCGAAAGTGGCACCGACCCTCCTTCTCCCAACTGGCCGCGTAACGCCGACTACGACGTCACCCTCGGGCGCATTTTCATGCGAATGCGCCTGTTCTGATCCCATGATACGAGGTGAATGCACCTCCGACCACCATTACCTGCCGTTCTGCGTCGATCTGTCGTCAACGGCGTCGCGGTGAGCGGCTCACGTCACGCCGTACGGCCCATCGAATCGTTCCCCTGACTCACCCGGCCCTGCTCATAAGCGATGACGTGAGCCTCGACGTGCTGCAGGAATCCGGTGACCGCCACGCGCATCGCGGCAACGTAGCGCGGGTCGATCGTTCGAACGATCCCTGACTCGATGCGCATGCGGGTGGCCGACAGCGACGCGAAGACCTGCACCTCGCGGGCCAGCTCAGGAACCACGACGACCGTGCGCGACCACGCGTCGGTGGCCCCACGCCGCGGACGTCCGGGCAGTTCGTGGACGGCGAGCGCTGCGCCCGCCGCACGTAGCGCAGCCAGGTAGTACTGGCGGAATCGCTCGGGGTCGTCGGGGACACCGTCCGCGTTGTCGAACAGGATGTGCGCACGGTCCAGCAGATCTCGTGCGCGGCCCACCACGATCGGGTCTGCAGCCACCCGGCCCGCGGCAGGCACCGACCGGCGTCGGGCCTGCGATCGGCGATCGCGCATGATTCCTCCAGACTCCAGGAGCGTCTCGGACGCTCCGGCGGCAGGCGCTTCCCTCGCCCACCGCCGAAGCGACGCGTCGTCGGGGTGCGCGCGAACAGCTTGCGGAGGCACATCCATCGAACACCCGTTCGACACGTTCAATATAGCTAGCTCTGCTCCATCCTTCAAGACGGTTGTGACAAGTTCCCCCACCCCGACCATCCCGAGAGAAAGGTCAGCGAGGCGTTGACGATCCGGCTGGTCACCCTGACCGGGCAGGATGCCCGACTGTGGCTCGAACCCGCCCTCGACATCTACGTGACCGCGATGGGATACCCGCGCGGCACGGAGGTGCACCGGGCAGCGCTGTGGCGCGAGCACATCGGGCGGCCCGGATGGCGTGCGCTGGGAGCGGTGACCACGGTGTCGCCGCACGAGGCCCACACCCTGCCCGGCTCACGCCGCCGGGTGCAGCCGCCGGTGGGGCTCGGGGAGAACGACGTCCTCGTCGGCATCGCCTACGGCTACACCGGCGCGCCCGACCAGTGGTGGAATCAGCAACTCCGCCTCGGGTTACGCCAACGTGGGCATCCAGCCGAGGTCGTCGAAGGGATTGCGGCCGACTATTTCGAACTCACCGAACTGCACGTGCACCCGAGCGCCCAGGGTCGCGGAATCGGACAGTGGCTGCTGGGCCGGCTGCTGACCGAACGGCCTGAGAGTCACGTCCTGCTGTCCACTCCGGAGATCCCCGAGGAACGCAATCGCGCGTGGTCGCTGTACCGGCGAATGGGATTCACCGACGTCCTGCGAAACTTCACGTTCACCGGCGATCCGCGCCCCTTCGCATTCCTCGGCCGTCGGCTTCCGGTCGACCTCGGGCCGGCAGCCGGACCGCAACCGTGAGCACCCAAACGTGCGGTGGGGCCGGCATCGCCGACGCCATCGTCATCGGATCGGGCCACAACGGTCTGGTCGCGGCGGCATACCTGGCGCAGGCCGGCCGCGACGTCGTCGTCGTGGAGCGCGACACGGTCCCGGGTGGTGCCACGTCGACGGTGGAACGCTTCCCCGGCTACCGGGTCGATCGCGGCTCCTCGGCACATCTGATGATCCGGCACTCCCCCATCCTCGACGAACTCCGTCTGCCCGAGGCGGGTCTGCAGTACTTGGACTGCGATCCGTGGGCATTTGTCCCCGCCACCGACTCGGCGCCGCCCATCGTGTTCCGCACCGACCTCGACGCCACCTGCGCATCGATCGAAAAGGCTTGCGGCCCAGCCGACGCCGACGCATATCGACGCTTCGTGGCAACCTGGGGACCGCGTGCCGAGGCCGTGATGCGCACCTTCTACCGGCCGGCCACGCCGGGACGATTCGCGGGCGCGTTCGTCGGACTCGGTGACACTGCGTCGACGGCACGCACCGGAATCGCCGGTCGCCGCGCCGGGCAGATGATGGCGCTCTCGCAAGAACTGATGGCCTCGGGCGACTCGCTCCTCGACCGCTGGTTCTCCTCCGAACACCTCAAGGCGGGGCTGGCCTGGTTCGGTGCGCAGTCCGGACCACCGATGAGCGCACCGGGCACCGCACCGATGGTCGGGTTTGCGGCACTCATGCACCGGATACCACCCGGACGCGCCGTCGGGGGCAGCGGCGCACTCGCACAGGCGCTGATCGCGCGCATCACCGGCGACGGCGGCGCGGTTGCGGTCGGCACCCCGGCCGAATCGATCACTCGCTGCTCCGACCATTGGCGCGTCGAGTTCGACGGATCGCCACCCCGCTGTACCCATCAGGTGATCGCCGCCTGCCACGTGCTCACCACCCTCGACTTGCTGACCGCGGGTGGCTTCGATGCCGACACTGCGCGGCGGTGGCGGTCGTCGGTGGTCGTCGGCAACGGCATCGGGATGGCGGTTCGGGTGGGCACCACGGCACTGCCGGACTATCCCGGGCTGCCATCGGGGCTGCCTGCACACAGCGTGCACTCCGGCCTGGGTCTGCTCGTCACCGATCGCGCCCACCTCGTGCGTGCCCAGGCCGCGGCGGCGGTCGGCGAGCTACCCGAGCGTCCGGCCTGCGTCGCCATGAGTTACTCCGCGATCGACCCGACCCTCGCTCCACCCGGACGACACCTGCTGACGCTCTGGGCTCAGTGGCATCCGTACCGACTTGCGGGCGAGCGCTCGTGGGCGCAGTTGGGCGAGGTCGCAGCCGATGCCGTCTGCGGCGAACTCGACCGGCACGCACCGGGATTCACCGACACCATCGAGCACCTCCACGTGCAGACACCGGCTGATCTGGAAACCGAACTCGGACTCACCGGCGGCAACATCATGCACGTGGAGATGTCGATCGACCAGATGTTCATGTGGCGACCGCACCCCGACCTGGCACACCACCGCGTGCCCGGCGCGGACGGCGTCCTCCTCGCGGGCGCCTCGACACATCCCGGCGGCGGCGTCACCGGCGCCAGTGGTCGAATCGCCGCCACGCTGGCCCTCGGCGCGCGCACACGCAGACGTCGCGGTGGCGCGCGACGCGGCAACGGTCTGGCACGATGAGCACCGTGACCTCCCCAATCGACGCGCCACGACGCCGGCTCCCGATGCTCGCAGCGGTCCTGCTCCTGCTGGTCGCCGCCCCGCTGATGTCGGGTTGCCTGGAACGGTCGACCACCGTCGGTGACCGCTATTCGGGCACGATCGTCGTCGCGACCTCGCCGGACAATCCGCATGGCGCACCCAAGCTGGACCTCCCCGAGTCGATGGCCTCGCTGGTCTCGGTCACCGAGTACCGCGCCACACCCACTCCGTCGACAACGCCGGGCGGCCCCGGGCCGAGCGGGTCGACGTCGACCACCACCACCCCGCGCACCCCGGGCAACGCCGACGACGATCGCGCGACACACGTGGGTACCCGGGCCACCTTCTCCGGCCTCACCTCCGGCCAGCTGAGCCAGCTCGGCGACATCGTCGCGGACTCTTTCGGGGACACATCGGTCACCATGGATCTCACCGCGAAACGCAGCGGTGAGGTGGTCCGGTTCCGCGGTTCCACCGACCTCACCGATCTGGCACCTCAGCGCGACTACGTGCAGTTGACACTGACCTTCGCCGGACCGATCACCGCGACCAACGGCGATCAGACCGGTGAGTCGTCGGTGACGTGGACACCCGAGCCGGGCAAACCGTCGGACTTCAGCGCCGACGCCACCTACCCGGACCCGGCGACGGCCGCGTTGAGCAGCTGGTCGTGGTTCCTGGCGGCCATCTGCCTGATCGTGGTCGCGGTGATCGTCGCGATCGCCTACTCGTCGCGCCATCGCGGTCCCCGGCCCGGCCGACCCGTCCGGGCAAAGACCCCATCGACCGCCAAATCCGACGCCAAGTCAAAGCCAGATGCCAAGTCTGCTTCCGACCGGGCCACGCAGGACGCGTCGAAATCCTGACGAATCCTTCCGCCGGCTGAGGCGCTCGAGGCGCTAGCCGAGAGCCTCGAAGCCCTGGTGAGAGGACATTGTTGTCTCAACAGCGCCCTTCGAGGCTCGCAAGCTCGCACCTCAGGGAGCGGTGAAGGCTCGCTTCGCGGGTCCTGAGCAGCGAGCTTGCGAGCGTGACGAAGGGCGCACCTCAGGGAGCGGTGAAGGGCTCGGCCCGCACGAACTCAGGCAGCGGCGGTCAGCTGCTCAGGGCCGGGGCGCCGAGAACCTCGCGGACGTCGGCGCCGAGGCGCTCGAGCACCTCGCTGGTCGCCTTTGCGAAATTCAGGCTGCAGAAGTGCAGGCATGGTGCGCCCTCGGCGATGAGCCGCTCGGCCATCTCGGTGGCGAGGTCGATACCGACCGCCCGCACTGCCGCACGATCTTCCTCCGGACCGTCGCCGGCCGCGGCACTCAGCCGGGCGTCGACCGCCGGCGGCAACACCGAACCCGAGAGCTGGACCATCCGGCGGACGCTGGCGAGGGAGGTGATCGGCATCAGACCGGGGATCAGGGGCTTGGCGGCCTGCTCGGCGTCGGCGGCGTGCACGCGATCACGCAACCGCAGATAGTGATCGACGTCGAAGAACATCTGACTGATCGAGTACTCGGCGCCCGCACGCAGCTTGCGCACCAGGTTCTGGGTGTCGTGGTCGAGATCGGGCGCCCGGTGATGACCCTCCGGGAACGACGCGACGCCGACGTGGAAGTCGCCGAGGCGCTCGATCAGCCGCACGAGTTCCTCCGCATACTGCACGCCCTCGGGATGTGCGACCCACTCGCCGAGCGGATCGCCGGGCGGGTCGCCACGCAACGCGAGGATGTTGGTGATCCCCTGGTCGGCGTAGGCGCCGACGAGCGCGCGCAGCTCGGCGACGCTGTGATTGACCGCCGTCAGGTGAGCGACCGGCAGCAGCGTCGTCTCGGCGGCGAGTTCGCCCGCGATGCGGACCGTGCGGTCCCGAGTGGAACCGCCGGCTCCATAGGTCATCGACACAAAGGCAGGTCCCAAACGCTCGAAGATGCGCACGGCGCGCCACAGCCGGGCCTCCCCCTCGGCATCCCGCGGCGGCATGAACTCGACCGAGAACGGGATCGGGCCACGATGTGGCGTAGCCAGGCTCTCGACGATCGACGGCGCGCGGCCGGATCGGGTCTGACCTGGACGGCCGGTAGCGGATGGAGTCACCCGACCATGATACGGACGCTGCCCGACCATCTGCGATCGCGGTCACCCCCCTGCGCCGCCGCCCTGTGGCCGCGAGCACGCCATCGCATAGCCTGACAGGGTGACCTCCACGATCCCCACGCCCGTCTCGCTCGACGAGGTGCCCGCGGCGGTCGAGGGCCGGCTGCGCACCTTCTTCGCGGCCACCACACCGGTCGCCGAACAGATCTCTCCCGCGGTGGGCACGGCGGCGCGGATCGTTCGCGACTTCGTGCTCCAGGGCGGCAAGCGAATCCGGCCGGTCTTCGCCTTCGCCGGCTGGCGGTGCGGGAAGACCGCGTCGGAGCACACCGAATCGCGTTACACCGCGTCGGACACCTTGCGGGTATGTGCCGCACTGGAATTGGTGCAGGGATGCGCGCTGATCCACGACGACATCATCGACCGCTCCGACACGCGACGGGGCAGGCCGACCGTGCACCGCGACGTCGAAGGCCGCCACCGTGATCAAGGTTGGGCGGGCGACTCCGGGCAGTTCGGGATCGCGGCGGCGATCCTCGCCGGTGACCTGGCGCTGGCCTGGGCCGACGACCTCGTCCACGGCCACATCCCGGGCGCGGCCGCGCCAGTCGGCGTGACCCCGTTGTCGCCGACGATCGGTGCGACGTGGGCCTCGATGCGTACCGAAGTGCTGGGCGGACAGTATCTGGACATCGTCAACGAGGCGAGCGGCGACGAATCGGTCGAGGCGGCGTTGCGGGTCATGGAGTACAAGACCGCGGCCTACACGGTCGCCCGTCCGCTGGAACTGGGTGCGCGACTCGCCGGCGCTTCGGAACCTCTGATCACCGACCTGCGGTCCGTCGGACACGATCTGGGCATCGCTTTCCAGTTGCGCGACGATCTGCTCGGGGTCTTCGGGGACCCGGAACGCACGGGCAAGCCGTCGGGCGACGACCTGATCACCGGAAAGCGCACCGCTCTGCTGGCCATCGGCCTGCGCCGCGCCGACGACACCGCGCCCGCCCGCGCGGCGGCGCTGCGCGCAACAATCGGGCGCGAGCTCACCGAGAGCGAATTATCTGCGGCACGAGCAACTCTCGTCGATGTCGGGGCAGTTGACGAGGTCGAATCGAGGATCTCCGAGCTGCTCGCCTCAGCCCTCGCGGTACTCGACCGCATCGACATCGGCCCCGACATCCGGGCCGAACTGAGCGCCGTGGCGCATCGCACCGCCTACCGCGAGACATGACCGACACGGCCGGCACCCACACGACACCCGTCCGAGCCGGACTCAACGGCACGGCCCGGGCGGACCTCGCCATCGGTATGGTCGGGTCGATCCTGGTGTGTCTGGGCGCTTTCGGTGTCGGCGACCCGCCGCGCAACAGCGGGCTGCTCACCGATCTCGGCCTCAGCTGGATCACCTACGGACACGGCAAGAATCTCTCGGCGGTCATCTTCTGGACCGGGGTGGCGGCGATGGTGATCGCGTGGGTTCGGGTGGGACGACGCATCTTTGCCGGCGACGCGCCGAGCGTCGCGACGCTCCGGCGCTGGCTGCTCGCGTGGGCGGCGCCACTGATGGTCACCGTGCCGGTGTACAGCCGCGACGTCTACGCCTACCTCGCCCAGGGCGCGGTGTTCGGAGCGGGTTTCGACCCTTACGCCGACGGTCCCGCCCACCGCCCTGGCCCACTCGTGGACAGCATGGCCCAGGTCTGGGCGACCACCACTGCCCCGTATGGTCCCTTCTTCGTCGGGGTGATCCGGACGGTGTCGGAGATCACCGGCGATCACGTGATCCTGGGTGTGCTGGCCATGCGGCTGGTACTGCTACCCGGACTCTTCCTGTCGCTGTGGGCGATTCCGCGTCTGGCAACGCATTTCGGTGCATCCGGGCAAACGGGATTGTGGCTGGCCCTGTTCAATCCGATGGTGCTCATCCATCTGGTGGCCGGGGCGCATGTGGAACTGCTCATGATGGGTGTCCTCGTCGCGGGTGTGCTGCTGGTGGTGCAGGGCCGCCACGTCGCAGGCCTGGCCGTGCTCGGCCTGGCGGTGTCCATCAAGATCACCGCAGGAATCGCGATTCCGTTCGTGCTGTGGATCTGGCTCGCCCACATCCGTTCCCGGCGTCCGGTGACCGCACGTGACGTTGTGGGCTGTTTCGCGGCGATCGTCGGGATCACGGTGGCCGTCTTCGGTTTCTGGACACTGGTGCTCGGCCTCGGACTGGGCTGGCTGACCGGATTGGGTTGGGCCGACGTCATCATCAACTGGTTCACCCTCCCGACCCTGCTGGCGCATCTGGTCACCCTCCTGGCCGCACCGTGGGCGGCGCTCAATCTTCAACCGGTACTGGAGGTCACGCGTGCGATCGGCGCGGGCCTGCTCGCCGTCGTCCTGGTGACGCTGTGGTGGCGGTTTCGCCGCGACGAGCGCGCCGCCGTTGCCGGCATGGCCTGGGCGATGCTCGCGGTGCTGCTCCTGGAGCCGTCCACGCTGCCCTGGTACTACACCTGGGTGCTCGCCATCGCGGTGGCCTTCACACTGCCTCGGTGGGTGTACGCGACCGTCGTCGGGGTCTCGACGTTCATGCTGATCGTGTTCCAGCCCGACGATGCGATCGCCTTCTACCAGCCGGGGGCACTCGTTCTCGCCGTCGCCCTGGCCGGGCTCGCGGCATGGTCGTTGCTGGGTCCGGATCCGTTGCGGCTGGGCCGGTTCGCCCGGTGGGCGTGGGGATCGCCCGGTCGCGAGGTTGCCACAACGGCGCAGTGATCAGAACGGCGCAGCGATCAGAACGCCTGGGCTTGCGCCCGACGGATGACCTCGCGGGCCGAATGTGTGTGCAGCGCCTGCGCCGGGTGCATCTCCAGATCGTCCTGCGTGGTGAACAACCAGGCCATCACATCGTCGCGGCTGTACCCCCCGTCCAGGAGGACCTCGACGAGACCAGTGAAGTGCTTGACGACACCGAGGTCGTCGAAGAACAGTGCCGGGATCGCGGGCTCGCCGCCACGCGAGACGCCGAGCAGATGGTGGTCGCGGATCAGGGTGCGGACGCGGTTCGCAGAAACCCCGAGACGCTTGGCCACCTCGTCGATCGACAGCGTGTCCACATCGGGCGGCAGCAGGGTGTCTTGCGAGAGCGGTAGAGAACTCACACGAAGAGAGTAGCGGTTCACCGACTTCCGGTGGCATGAGATCACGGTCGGCGGACGGCGTTCACGCCCAGACGCCGACGATGCCGGTAAGTTCACCGACATGAACAGTCCCGCCGACCCGGTGCTCGGTGTCGTCGTCGAGGGCCGCTACCGCATTGACGCGCTCATCGCGCGGGGCGGGATGAGCGCGGTCTACCTCGGGGTCGACCTGCGGCTCGGACGCGACGTCGCGGTGAAGATCATGGACGACCGCTACGCCGGGGATCCGCTGTTCCTGCGCCGCTTCGAATTCGAGGCGCGCGCAGTGGCCGGTCTCAAACATCCCGGTCTGGTGGCCGTCTACGACCAGGGCATCGATCACCAGATCGTCTTTCTCGTCATGGAACTGGTGGACGGCGGAAGTCTCCGCGAACTGCTGCGCGAACGCGGACCGATGCCGCCGCATGCCGTGGTCGCCGTCGCCGACCCCGTGCTCGGCGGCCTCGGCACCGCGCACGCCGCCGGGCTGGTGCATCGGGATGTGAAGCCTGAGAACGTCCTCATCTCCGATTCCGGCGACGTGAAGGTCGCCGACTTCGGACTTGTCCGCGCCGTCGCCGAAGCAGGGGTGACGTCGGCCAGCGTCATCCTCGGCACCGCCGCCTACCTGTCCCCCGAGCAGGTGGAATCCTCACACGCGGACGCACGCAGCGACGTTTACTCGACCGGGGTGATGTTGTTCGAACTACTCACCGGCCGAACCCCTTTCCGCGGCGACACCCCACTGGCCCTGGCTTATCAGCGCCTCAACTTCGACGTCCCGGCGCCCGGCGACGTCATCGCCGGGGTGCCCCCCGAACTCGACGAGATCATCCTGTGCGCCACCGAACGCGATCCGGCACACCGGTATCCGAACGGATTCGCCATGCGACAGGCATTGCTGGCGATGGCCGACGATCTCGATCTGCCGCCGTTCACCGTGCCCGCGCCACGCCGATCCGCCGAGCGCGTCACGATGGCGCGCCACCGCCCGGCCGGTCCTCGGCTGCACGGCACCCGTGCGGTGTCGGTGCCAGGTCCCTATGTGGCCGAATCGGAGTCGGGCGCAAGGGGGTCGGGCGCAGGAGCTGCGGCGGACCGTCCGGAACCGCCGGCCCACACGCCACCGCCGGAGCGCGACCACGCCGACGACGCGCCACCGAACGCCGCAACACCACGACGATCCGGCGCCCTCGACGACGTCGAACCCCAGGTCGGCAGCCGCCTGCGCTCTGTGCTGTGGCTGCTTGCCGTGCTCGCGGTCGCGGTTGGCCTGGGTGCGGTCGCCTGGTGGACGGGCCATCACTACCTCGGGGTGCGCTGATCTGACGAGCCCGGCGCTTCCGATGGCTGTGCGAGCCTGCGAGCCTCGAAGCCCCCTGTGAGATGACCTTGTTGTCTCACCAGCCCTTCGAGGCTCGTCGGTTTCGAGACGCGTCGGGTCGCTTCGCTCCCTCGTCGCTCCTCAACCCGGCGGCTTGCGCTCCTCGCACCTCAGGGAGCGGGGATGGGCTCTTCCCACACCCGCACGCCTATCCGCGCAGCATCTCCGCGACCAGGAACGCGAGCTCCAGCGACTGCTGGGTGTTCAGTCGGGGGTCGCACGCGGTCTCGTAGCGACCGGCCAGGTCGAGGTCCGAGATGTCCTGTGCCCCACCGAGACATTCGGTGACATTCTCACCTGTCAGTTCGATGTGCACACCGCCCGGGTGGGTGCCCAGCGCGTGGTGCACCTCGAAGAAGCCCTGGACCTCGTCGACGATGCGATCGAAGTGACGCGTCTTGAAACCGGTGGAGGCCTCGTGGGTGTTGCCGTGCATGGGATCGCACTGCCAGATGACCTTGTGCCCGGTCGCCTCGACCGCGGACACGATCGCCGGCAGCACGTCGCGCACCTTGCCGTTGCCCATGCGAGCGACCAGCGTCAGGCGGCCCGGCCGCTTGTGCGGATCGAGCAGCTCGACGTACTCGACGGCCTGTTCGGGCGTGGTCGTGGGACCGATCTTGACCCCGATCGGGTTGCTGATCAGCTCCGCGAACGCGATGTGCGCGCCGTCGAGCTGGCGGGTGCGCTCCCCGATCCACAGGTAATGGGCCGAGAGGTCGTAGAGCACCTTGCCGCCGGAATCGCCGGATGCCGGGCGGGGGTCGTCGGCGAGGCGCAGCATGGCTCGCTCGTAGTCGAGGACCAGCGCCTCGTGTGAGGCGAAAATGGCCGCCGAGGCCAGACTCGAGTCGGTGACGCCGCAGGCGTCCATGAAGCGCAGGCCACGGTCGATCTCCGACGCCAGTGCTTCGTAGCGCGCACCCGCGGGTGAGGTGCGGACGAACTCGCGGTTCCAGTCGTGGACACGACGCAGGTCGGCCTCGGAGCCGGTGAGCGCTCGCACCAGGTTCATCGCCGCCGCGGCGTTGGCGTAGGCCCGCACCAGTCGCGACGGGTCGTGTGCGCGTACCGCCTCGTCGGCCGGGAAACCGTTCACCATGTCGCCGCGGTAGGACGGCAGGCCCAGCGCGTCGGTGTTCGACGACCGCGGCTTGGCGTACTGACCGGCGATCCGGGCCAACTTGACCACCGGCAGGCTCGCGCCGTAGGTCAGCACCACCGCCATCTGCAGCAGCGTGCGGATGTTGCCCTTGATGTGCGGTTCGGTGTTGTCGGCAAAGGTCTCCGCACAGTCGCCGCCCTGCAGCAGGAATGCGCGGCCCTCGGCGACTTCGGCAAGCTGCGTCGACAGCGCCTCGACCTCGGCGGGCATGCAGATCGGCGGCACGCTCTCGAGCACCGTGCGCATCTTGCGTGCCTCGTCGGCGGGCCAGCTCGGCTGCTGGAGCGCCGGCCGGCCGATGGCGTCACGGAAACGCGCTTCGAGGTCGCCGGGGAGCGGCGGCAGCTCGGGAAGTTCATCGATCGGAACGTCTACGGTCCAGTTCACCACGCTGCCCAGGGTAGATCAGCGGACGGTGTTCGCCGGTGCCGGGTTCAGCTGTGGCGGGCGCGTTCGATCGCCTCCCACTTGCGCAGGTTGTGGCGGGCGTCGGTCAGGGCGTCGTGCGCGTCCCGTGGCGACGGGGGCAATGCGGGCCGACCGGCAGCCTCCCAGTGCTGACGAAGCTCACGGGTGAAGCGCGGGATCTGACGTGGCAGAGCAGTCATCGGGCCCCACAGCTGGCAGAGGACCACGTGATCGTAGGCACCGACCCACGCCCAGAGTTCGACATCGCCGCCTCCCTCGTCGAAGAACGCGAGCAAGTCCTCACGTATGCGCCGACGGTCCCGCCAGTGCGGCGACGACGGGGACGGCAGCTTCGGTAACACGTTGGCGCGCACCCACTCGCCGGCCCGGCCGGGGTCGAACTCGGTCGACACCGCGTAGAACTCGCGACCGTCCTCGGCGACGACACCGATCGACACCAACTCGATTGTCGAGCCGTCCTCGATAAACTCCGAGTCATAGAAGTACCGCATACGCACAAGTATTGGTCACACCCGCAATGCGGACCCGCAACGAGGTGCCGTCACGGCAGTCAGGGGGTATCGGACCCGATGCCTGACAGGCCGCCGACACGCCCCGTACGCAGGTCGCTACCCTTGGAACTCGTGCGCTCCAGGTCTGTGCTGGCAACCGCGATCCTGGCGGCCTCGATCATCGCTCGGCTGATCTGGGATGCGGCGAACGCCAACGGCAGGAACTTCGTGGACCTGCACGTTTATCGCGACGGGTCGGCCGGTCTCGCCGACGGCTCCCTGTACCTGTTCACCTACTCGGGCTCCACGGACTTCGCGTTGCCGTTCACCTATCCGCCGTTTGCGGCCGTCGTGCTCTATCCGCTGTCGTTGCTGCCGTTCAGCCTCGTCGCGATCCTGTGGGAACTCGCCACCTTTGCCACGTTGTACGGGAGTGTGGTGCTCGCCCTGCGGCTCTGCGGGCGGACCACCGGCGTGTACGCCCTGGCGGCGGTATGGGCCGCGATCGCGATCTGGTGCGAACCGGTGCGCGTCACCCTCGACTACGGACAGATCAACGTCTTCCTGATGTTCTGCACCCTCCTGGCCGTGTCGATGGCGCGAACCGAGCGCGGCCAGATCATGGGCGGTGCGCTGATCGGCTTGCTCGCCGGCATCAAACTCACGCCGGCGATCACCGGGCTCTGGTATCTCGCGGTCCGCAAACCGCTCGGCGCTGTGGCCGCGGCCGGCGCCTTCGTCGCCACCATTCTGGGCTGCCTGCTGTTCTTCCCGTCGGTGACGCGCACGTACTACGGCGAACTACTCGGCGACGCCGACCGCATCGGTCCCGTGGCCCGGGTGATCAACCAGAGCATGCGCGGATCGCTCTCCCGGATCGCCGGACACGACGTCGGGTCGTCCTGGATCTGGCTGGTCGCGGTCGCCCTCGCGCTGGTGCTGGCCGTGGCGGCGTGGCGCGTGGTCCGCGACGACACGTTCGGCGTCCTGATGGTGGTCCAGCTGCTCGGCCTGCTGGTGTCGCCCATCTCGTGGGTGCATCACTGGGTGTGGCTGCTGCCCCTGGCCGTCTGGCTGGTCTACGGCGGCGGAGCCCGCCTGATGGGCGCGAAAGTGGTGCTCGGCGTGTGGATTGCCGTCGCGGCGATCGGGATTCCGTGGATTCTGAAGACGATCGACGAGTCGAGCCGGGAGCTGCCCGCGGCCCTCGTCGCGATCCTGGGCAGCGCGTGGTCGGTGATCGCCCTGGCCACTCTGGCCTGGATCGCCGTGACGCCCTGGATCGCCGTGACACGCAGCCGGGCTCGCACCGAGGTGGTTGCCGCGGCCATCATCGACGACGGACGCCTCCTGCTCGCCCAACGTGCGCGGCCGTCGGACCTGGCGGGCAAATGGGAACTCCCGGGCGGACGGGTCGAGCTGGGTGAGTCCGCGCACGACGCCGTGCGCCGCGAGATCCGCGAAGAGCTCGGCGTCGACGTCGAACCGCTCGATCGTGTCGGCACCGAGGTCGCACTCCGCGACGACCTCGTGCTCCGGGCCTACGCGGCGCGCCTGACCAACGGGACACCGCAGGCGCTCGAACATCTCGATCTGCGCTGGATGTCGGCGGACGACCTGCGCCACGTCGACCTCGACGACGTGGTGCCCGCCGATCGGGAGTGGCTGCCCTCGCTCATCGGCCTGCTGTCGTCGTCGGAAACCAACGAGGTGACGTCGACGACGCTGGCGCCGAGGCGCCCGGCCGCATCGGTCGACGAGCCGCACAACGCTGGTTGAAAACCCTCGGTGCCGGCTGACGATCGCTTCAGGCAGCGTCGGCGGAGGCCGCCGGCGGCTCGGCAGCCGGCTTCTTGTCCTTGAGCGACGCGGCGTAGATGTCGACGTACTGCTGGCCGGTGAGCTGCATGAGCTCGTACATGATCTCGTCGGTCACCGCGCGTTCGATGAACCGGTTGCCCTGCATGCCCTCGTAGCGGGCGAAGTCGAGAGGTTTGCCGACCTTCACGACCACCTTCGACGGACGCGGGAGCACGCTGCCGGGCGGGTTGAACTTGTTGGTTCCGATCATCGCGACCGGAATCACCGGCACGCCGGTGTCCAGCGCGATCCGGGCCAGCCCCGTCTTGCCCTTGAACAGACGACCGTCAGGTGAACGGGTGCCCTCGGGGTACATCCCCATCAGCTCACCCTTCTCCAACTGACGGCGCGCGGAGATCAGCGCTCCCTCCGCGGCCTGCGCACCCGACCGGTCGATGGGGATCTGGCCGACAGCGGTGAAGAACCACCGCTGGAAGGCGCCCTTGAGGCCGGTGCCGGTGAAGTACTCGGACTTGGCCAGGAAGTAGATGCGCCGGTTCACCATCAGGGGCAGGAAGAAGCTGTCCATCACCGCGAGGTGATTGCTGGCCAGGATCGCGGGCCCGCGATCAGGGATGTTCTCCAACCCCTCGATCCGGGGTCGGCCGAGCACGCGCAGAAGTGGACCCAAGAAGATGTATTTGAACGCCCAGTACCACATCTGCACTCTCCCTCACCGACTCACCGCAGCGACCATACCCGGAGCAGAACTCTACCCACCCACGCCGGGGTTCGTCATCGCACGGCCCGTGCCGCAATGTTTGTGTGACTTGGTGGTCCTGTCCAGCACCACTCATCCCAGAAGTTGGTCGGACGTCCGTCCGGCCAACGGGTGAGGCTGTTGGCGCACAAGATCATCCGTACTCAACTGCATCCGGGGTGCCGGCGCGCGCAGTCCCTGCCGCGCGACCTCCGCGGCCCCGATCACCCCGGCCGATTCGCCGAGCTGCGTACCCCGAATCCGGGCGAGCTGTCGATGCCCGGCGCCCGTGACCAGACGTGCGTAATGCTCGCGCGCCTCGTCGAGGAACAGACCCGACGCCGCACCGACGCCGCCGGCCAGCACGATCAGGTCGGGATCGAAGATGTCGGCGATCATGGCCAGACCCTGACCGAGGGAGGCGGCGAACTGCGTGAACGCCGCCAGCGCGACCGCGTCACCGTCGGCCGCGGCGCCCGCGACCCGGCGACCGGTCAGCGCCCCCGGGTCGGCCGCGACATCGGCGGCGAGCTGACTGCGGCCCCAATTGCCGTCGGCGAGCAGTTCGACGACGGTGTCGACAAGCGCCGTGCCGCTGCAGTACCGCTCCCAGCACCCCCGCTTTCCACAGGAACACACCCGACCGTCGGGAACGATCGTCAGATGCCCCAATTCCGGTGCGACACCGAAACTCCCGCGGTAGATCTCACCGTCGATCAACAGGCCGGCGCCGATACCGGTCCCGATCGCCAGGACCAGCGAATTGTGTCCGCGGGCGGCCGCGCCGAAGCGATACTCGGCGACCGCCGCCGAGTTGGCGTCGTGCTCGGCGAAGACCGGGATGCCGATGCGCCGGGTCATCTCCTCGGCGACCCGCGCCTCACGCCACGGCAGGTGCGGGGCGAATCTGATCACCTGCCGGTCCGGCGTCAGAAACCCGGCGATGGCCAGTCCGACGGCTTTGGCCGCCCACCTCGAGGTGAGTTCGCCGACCAGTCGATCCAGACAGTGCTCGAGCGCCTGCGCGGTCGGCGGGGTGGCGGCACGAAGGGTGTCGAGCATGGCGCCGTGGTCGTCGACCACCGACGCGCGCACGCTGGTGCCGCCGATGTCGATACCGATCGTCAACTCGCCCATGAGATCACTCCTTCGGTCGGTCCTCGGTGGACTCCGGACCGGTGGCCCGAGGGGGCGAGGGTTCGGGGAACGGTGGCCGAGAGGCGCGTGGCGAATCGATGCGCACGGCGATCGGCTGGTAGTGCCGGGGCGGCGACGTGTCGGCGGGCGTCGAACGCAACGCCTTGGCGATCGCCTCCAGTACTGCGATGAGTGCCGCGATCAGTCGTGCCAGCAGATCGCCGATCTCGGCGAGCAGCGAGGTGATCTCGCCCGACACGTCTCCCAGTCCGGCTCCCGCAGAAAACGCTCCGGCAGCGGCCTGCCCGGATCCGAACGATCCGGCGCCGAAGGTCTGGTCGGTGTCGGCACCATCAGCATCGGTACGCCGTGAGCGATTCCCGCCGAACATGGCCGCGACCTGATCGATCTGACCGGCCAATCCCAGCAGCAAGTCGCGCACCATATCGCTCTGGTGGGCTCCCGCACCGGCCGACCCGCCATGGTTTGTGCGGTCGCCGTCGTCGTCATCGGCGCTCATGAACGAGCACGCTCCTTCCGGACGGGAGTACAAGCCCCGCAGGGGCACAGGTTCCAGACGCTACCCGACATCACCGCTTCGGCCACACCGCAGGATCGGGCACGAAGCTGATGGCCAGACGCACGCCGTCCCACTCCGCATCCACCACGGTGCACCGGCGCAGCATCGACGGCAACCGGATCGGGTGCCGGAATCCCGACACGCTCACCAGCAGGTCGTCCCCGCTGCGTCCGAGCACCAGTCCGTCGGGGTCGGGCAATCCCTGTGGCCACGACATTCGATACGTGGCTTGCACGCCGGCGCCACCGACGGACTCCACCATCGCTGCCGCGGAGCCCTGAGGAACGCCGTGTGGTGCCGCCAATGTGACGCCGAGCTTGCGCAGCCGGGCGAGACGGTCGATCGTGTCGGGCGCGCGGCCCACGGCCCGGACCCCGACCACGACGCCCGCGGACTCCGACCGCTCGGCGACGAGATCGTTCAGTTGGGCCACGACGTCCTGGCTGCCCGGTCCGCCGGCCTCGTTGACCACCACCGACGTCAGCGGCAGTCCCATCACGTCGATGTCGGCAAGCATCGGCGCGACGAGCCGGCAGCCACGATCGTCGGCCCCGACGACGAGATGCACTGCGACGGCGGACGCATCGGTGATGAGTTCGGAGAGGTCTGCGCAGTCGCGGTCGATCGCGTCGACCGCAGCCGTGAGCGCCGCCATCGCCGGACGCTCCGCTGCGGCTGCGAGCCGCCGGTGACGCGGCCAGAAGCGGTTGAGCGCCTGCGAGAGAACCGCGGCCGCCCGCAGAAACGCGAACGGATCACCGACTCCGGAGCAGTCGACGACGATCCGCTGCCATTGTCCGCTGGTCGCCTCGTCGCGAATCCTGCGCAGCAACAGGAAATCCTCGATCCCGGGCAAGGCGGTCAATTCGGCCGCGTCCACGCCGGCAATTGTGCCGACACCGGGTAGGGCGACCTTCGACCGTCGGACGCTCTCGGAGAGAACGTCGACAAATGCCGCCCAGGTCTGCTCGCTGAGGTCGAGACGATCGAGGGTCAGCAGGTGCAGGTATTGCGACACCGCGACCACCTCGCCGGGCTGCCGGTACACGCCCGCCCACGACGCGGTCGGCGAATTGCGGTCCAGCGTGACGAGCAGGGTGTGCCGAGCCGGCCGCGTGACAGACTGTCGGCTGTCACGCGGCGCGCGGGGCCGCTCTGCCGCCCCGGCCGTCGCGACGACAGACACGCCACAACCCCCGGGACCGAGCACCAGATGGATCGGTGTGAGATCGATCAGCCTTCGACCCTTTTCTTCAGGTCGTGCAGGGCGGCGTCCGTGATCGCCTTCTCCGCACGGCGTTTCAGTGCACCGATCAGGGGCACCACGAGGTCGACCATCAACTCGTAAGTGACCTTCGTCGAACCCGGCACCTGCTCGGTGAGCACGTACCGGCCGCGCTGATCGCGCTGGAGTTCACTGGAGACGAGACGCCACGACACGCCTTCGCCGTGCGAATCCCATTCGTAGGCAAGCACATACGTGTCCTGCAGGACACCCGCGTCAAGGACGAATCGTACCTGCTGGGCGCGTCCGGACGCGTCGGTGCTCAGCACCTCGACCTCCCGCGCGGCCGAGACCCACTCCGGATAGTTCGCGAAATCCGCGATGACCGCCAGGATGTCGGCCGCGTCGGCATTGATGATGATGTCGCGCTCGGTGTGGTCGGCCATCAGTGTGTTCCGACCCCTGACGCGTCCAGCCCGGACGCCTGCACCCCGACTGCCGGGCCGCCGACGATGCGCCCCGATTCGAGGTCATCCTTGACCGCGAAGGACATCACCTTGCCCGCCACCCGACGTTGCTTGTTCTCCTGCGCCAGATCCGCGGCCGAGCCCGCAATTCGATCGCCGAGCGAGCCGGCGGGTTCGGCATGCAGGAAGTAGTGGAGGACAAAGCCGTCGAGTACCGCTTCACACCAGACCTCCATCGTCCCCCGCAACGGCCCGTCCACCGTCCACCGCACCCCCTGGGCGCCGCGGTCCTCGGTGACGGTCAGCGACAGATCCGGCCACCAGCGTCGCCAACGGGCGCGATCGGCGATCACGTCGGCCACCAAGGCCGGGGCCGCGGCGACAAATGTCGCATCGGCCACCTGAATACTCGTCACGACATTAGCTTCACACATGCACCACAGGCGACGGTAGGGCCCCCAACTGCGCCGTCGCGCGAGGTCCGGTTGGCCGACGGCTATACCATTGGTGTCGACGAATACCGCAGTACTCGAGAGGGGTCACCGATGACCGAAACCGATGTCCAGCCGTTCAGCGTTTCGGCGAAGTTCACCATCGCCGCCGAGGACAATTGCACCGACATCATTTTCGACATCGCCGACAAGACCCCCGATCGCACCGTTTTCCTCCACAAGCGGGGCGACGAGTGGGTGCCGATGAGCGCCCGCGAGTCCGTCGAACGCATCACCGCGATCGCCAAGGGCCTGATCGCGTCCGGGGTGAAGCCCGGCGACCGCGTCGCACTGCTCTCCCGAACCCGCCTGGAATGGACGCTCATCGATTTCGCCATCTGGTCGGCGGGTGCCATCACGGTCCCGATCTACGACTCGTCCTCGGCGGGCCAGATCGAATGGATCATGCAGGATTCCGGCGCCACCGTGATCATTCTGGAAGACGACGGGCATCGCGACGCATTCAACTCGATCCAGACGCTGCCCGACACGATCGCGGTGTTCCAGATCGATCGGACCGACGGACCGAGCGCGGTCGCCCAACTGACCGAGACGGGTGCAGACGTCCACGACGACGAGGTCACCAAGCGTCGTGCGACCGTCGGTTCGGCCGACCCGGCCACCCTGATCTACACGTCGGGAACCACCGGACGCCCCAAGGGCTGTGAACTCACCCACGCGAACATGCTGTCGGAGGTCCGGGGCGTACTCGAAGGAGATCTCCTCGACGAGTTGCAGCGCCGGCCCGAGAAGCGACTGCTCATGTTCCTGCCACTGGCCCACGTTCTCGCCCGGGCCATCACCCTCGTCGCAATCGAGGCGGGCGCGCAGGTGGGCCACTACGCCGACACCTCGACCCTGGTACCGGAGTTCGCACGGTTCAAGCCGTCCCTCATCCTCTCGGTCCCCCGCGTGTTCGAGAAGGTCTACAACACCGCCCGCCAGGGTGCACACGACGGCGGCAAGGGCAAGATCTTCGACGCGGCCGCCGACACCGCCGTCGCGTATTCGAAGGCATCCGAACGTGGTCAGGTCGGCCTGGTCCTCAAGGCCAAGCACGCCCTCTTCGACGCCCTGGTCTACAAGAAGCTGCGTGCCGCTCTCGGCGGCGAATGCGCCATGGCCATCTCCGGTGGCGCACCGCTCGGTGCGCGTCTCGGTCACTTCTTCTCCGGCGTCGGCATCCCGGTGTACGAGGGCTACGGTCTCACCGAGACCACGGCCGCGTTCAGCGTGAACACACCGGCCGCGAGAAAGATCGGCTCCGTCGGAAAGCCGTTGGCCGGCAACGAAGTTGCCATCGCCGAGGACGGCGAGGTGTTGCTGCGCGGCGGCGTGGTGTTCAAGGAGTACTGGCAGAACCCGGAGGCGACGGCGACAGCGGTCACCGACGGCTGGTTCCACACCGGAGACCTGGGCAAGGTCGACGGCGAAGGATTCATCACCATCACCGGCCGCAAGAAGGAACTGATCGTCACCGCGGGCGGCAAGAACGTCTCCCCCGCCGGCCTCGAAGACGTCATCCGCGCCAGCGCCCTCGTGTCACAGGCGATGGTCGTCGGCGACCAGAAGCCGTTCATCGCGACACTCATCACCATCGACCCGGAGGCATTCCCGGCCTGGAAGGAACGCAACGGCAAGCCGGCAGCGGCCACGGTCGCCCAACTGGCCGACGACCCGGATCTGCGCGCAGCGGTGCAGGCCGCGATCGACGACGCCAACGCGACCGTGTCGCATGCCGAGGCCATCAAGAAGTTCCGGATTCTGCCCACCGATTTCACCGAGGAGACCGGGGAGATGACCCCCACTCTGAAGGTCAAGCGCAACGTCGTCGCCGAGAAGTTCGCCGACGACATCGAGGCGATCTACGCGAAGTAGCCGTCGACTCACTCGCCCACGCGGAGGAGCGCGGCCTCGTCGCAGAAGCCGCACTTGTCGCCAGAAACCTGCTCGCCGCCGCAATTGCGGCCACCGTCACAGAAACCTCACTCGTAGTCAGAGACCGTCAGCGGTTCCGACGGTCTCTGATTAGAAACAGGGACGAGGTCCCTGTCGCAGCGCAGTCCTCGGAACCGGGAACATCGTCGTCGAGCGAAGGAATCGCGATCCGCCACAAAAGTAGGGGAAGAAACTTCTTCCCCTACCCTTGGTGTCCTCCCCCAGAAAATTCTCGCGGATGACTGCGAACCTCGGGGAAGAAGTTCTTCCCCTAGATTTTTCGGGCAGGACGCTGACACATTCCCCAGTTCAGCGGGTTGGTCACCGTCCTCTTCGGATCAGAGCAACTGCCGCAGCCGTGCGGCCATGTGCTGCCACTGCCAATTATCGACGACGAAACGTCTTGCCTGCCTGCCCATCTCGGCGGCCGCCGCCCGATCTCCGAGGATCGACAGGATGGCCATGGCGACCGCGTCGACGTCGGTGCCGTCCACGACGGTGCCGGTGACCCCCTCGACAACGGTCTCGGGCGCACCCCCGGATTGGCCGGCAACCACCGGCACCCCGCAGGCCGACGCCTCGAGATAGACGATCCCGAGACCCTCTACGTCCAGGCCGCCGCCACGGGTCCGGGCCGGCATCGCGAACACGTCGGCGACGCTGTGATAGGCGGGAAGGTCTTCGGACGCAACGCCTCCGGTGAACACCACGTGGTCGGCCACGCCGGACTCGTCGGCGAGTTGGTGGAGCTTGTCGGCGTACGGCCCCCCACCGACGATGACCAGGACCGCGTCGGGCACCGTGCGGCGGATCAGCGGCAGTGCCCGGATCAACGTGTCCTGACCTTTCCGAGGCACGAGCCGCGACAGGCAGAGGATGGTCGGACGGTCGCCGAGGCCGAGCCGGCTCCGAATCTCGGTGCGCCGCTCCGCATTCGGCGTGAAGCGTTCGACGTCGACACCCGGCGGCAGGTACTCGAGTGCGGCGTGGCGACCGAAGGCCGACGCGAAACGCCCACGCGTGTAACGGCTTACGAACGTGATCACATCGACATGTCGACCGATGAACCCGAGAACCTGGCGGGCCACCGGGAGCATCGACCAACCGACCTCGTGGCCATGAGTACTGGCGATCACCCGCTGCGCGCCGGCGCGTCGAACGGCGGGGGCCAGCACCGCCAGTGGTGCGGCCGCACCGAACCACACCGTCGAAATGTTCTCCTGCGCCACGATTCGAGCGGCACGGCGCGCCACCAGCGGCGTCGGCAGCATCAGCGTCGTCGGGTGCCGATACACCTTGTAGGGCACCGCGGCGTCGAACTCGACGTGGGACTGCTTACGCCAACGCGGTGCGTACACGACGATCTCGTCGGGCGGCAGCAGATCGACAAGGTTCTGCAGGTACGACTGGATGCCACCGGGCCGCGGCGGAAAGTCGTTGGTGATCAACAGAGTTCGCTTCATCGCCCAGACCGGCTCACCGTCATCGAACCTGTTCGGTCAGCCACCGCTGCCAGCGCGACACCAACTCGGCACGCGTGATACCCAGCACCGTCGCGATGGCGGCATCCTGACGTCCGACGTCCACCGTGGAGGCGACACCGAGATAGAGCTGCTTGAGTCGCGTCTCACCGTAGCGCTGCGCGACGTAGGCCGCGATGGACCACGCCGACTGGTAAGCCAGCTGCGACGCGTCCCCGCCGGCGGCGAAGGCTGCGTCTGACGGAAAGGCGGCCGGTGGACCCGAGTCGGTCACCTCGGCCGCCAATTCGGGAGCGGCGTCGGCGAAGCGACGGTATGTGTCCTTGCGGCCGACGTACTCGGGCACGCCCTCGGTGATCCACATCGGCGCGCCCACGGCTGTACTCAGCCGCGCGGCCACATGGGTGAGTTCGTGTCGCATGACGACGCCGAGCGCGGGCGTCGGCAACGATCGCGCCTCCGGCGTCAGCACCACCCGCTGTCCGACCGCCACACGCTTACGGGCGTCGATCCGGTCGTACACCGTGGCGGCCGCGGCCCCGCCGATCACACTGCCTGGTGCCAGCGCCTCGAACTCCGCGTCACGGGCCGTGGCCACCACGAGCGCACGCTGGGGCCACGCGGTCCCCCAGAAGTCGGTGACGGCGGTAACCGCCCCTCCCAACAGCTCCTGAAGACGGCCCACCTCGGTCGCAGTGTCGGGATACGACGCGATCACCGACTCGCCGCCGGCCGTCCGAACATCGCGCACCTCGAGGCCGGGCAGATCCCACATCTGTTTGTCGGCGGCGGGGCGTCCGGCCAGCGTCGCATCACCCACGATCTTCCAGCTGTCGCCATAACGGGCCACGACCAACTGCGCCGAATCCACCATCTCGGGCTCGGCGAGGCCGGGCTTCGACGCACCGCCGAGCGCGTGATGAAGTTCGACCGGCGCGACCCAGGAGTCCGAACTGCCCTGCTCGTCCAGCGCCTCCTGCACTTCGGAAGACACCAGTGCCTCGGCTTCTTCGGTCGGCGCGAGCTGATATCGGAAGACGGCCGGGCGCAACGCCGACCCGCGACCCTCCGACGACGCGCTTTCCGACGCCGACGAGTCGTCGGCGAAGTTCGCGGTCACCACCATGAGGCGATTGCGGAACGCCGCGGGAGCACTCTCGTCGAGCAGTGCGGCCACCGCCCGCCGGTCACCACGCACCACGGCACGGCTGAACGAGTCGAGCAGCGCGGTCACGCCCGCGGAACGCTGCGCTTCATAGACGTTGTCGGCGGTCGACGGCGTGGCGGGAACCGACGATGTGGACGTGATCACCGTCGGCGGTGGACCCGATGAACACCCCACGAGCGTCCCGAGAATCACCGCTGATGCCGCAGCCACCGACAGCGAGCGGCTCGTCCGATGCTCACGCACCGGTGCCCCGCGTCCACTTCAGGACGCCAGAGTCGCGTGTCACGTCATTCAGTACCGGCGAGCCGCATTGTACGGTCCGGCCTCGTCGATGGGGACCACCTTGACAGGGACGCCGAAGGTGGATGCGTGGATGACGTAACCGTCGCCCACGTACATCCCCACGTGGGTGGCGCCGGGGTAATAGATGATCAGGTCGCCCGGTTCCAGATTGTTGCGGTCGATCGCACGTCCGGAGGCCAACTGCGCCTCACTCGAGCGTGGCAGTGTCTTTCCTGCCTGCTTGTAGGCCCACACCATGAGTCCCGAGCAGTCGAAGGAATTCGGTCCGGTGGCTCCCCAGACGTACGGGTCACCGATCCTGGTCAGCGCGGCCTGCACGGCGATCAGCGGCAGCGACGTTCCGCGCGGCACGAGCCGGGGGTCGAAGGTGAACTTCGGTCCCTGCAGTTCGGCGAGCTGCTTACCCGTCATCGACTTGTAGACGGCACGGATCTGAATGGCCTGCAGCTGCATGTTGGCCCGTTTGGTCTGCAGGTTGCCGCGCACCCGTTCGACGCGCGAGACGGCCTCGGTGGCGGTCGTCGCGGCACGCTCGGCGTCGACCTTCGCCGACGCGGCGCGCTTGCGAGCCTGCTTGAGGTTGGTCAGGTCCCGGGCGGCCTGGCGGGCGATCATGTCCAGCCCGGACATCTGGTCGAGCAGGGACTGCGGCGAGTCACTGACGAGAACCGCGTACAGCCCGTTGATACGCGCGCCGCGGTAGCTGGCGCGCACGATCGAGTCGACGCGGCCCTGATACAGATCGAGCTGAACCTGCGACTGGTCGAGCGAACGCTGCGCAGTGGCTGCGGCACGGCGGGACGTGACCACGAGCCGGCGCTGCTTGTCGTATTCGATCTGCGCGTTGTGCATCGACTCCGCGGTCTTCTCCGCGTCGATGCCGAGCTGCTTGTAGCGAATGAGCAGCTGATCGGCCGTACGTGCGGGAATCGCCTGCGCGTCGCCGGTACCGCCGATACCCAGCGGCAGGGCGACCAGAATCGCCAACAGACCGGCAGCCAGCGCAGCGGGCGCCGAGCGCGACGAGATCACTCGTCGTGCGCCTCGCGAACGGGTTACCACCTTGCCATCACTCCTGTCGAAACTCACGGTCGATCCGGCATCTGGCACGGCCCACCGGGCGTCGCTGTGTGCGGAGAATCCCCCACGCCCCCAACTCCCTCTGATGAGCAACCCTAGTTGTGTGCCTGCCACCGGATGACCGGTTTGGCCACCCCGGATTCCTCCTGGGTAGCCAAGTGGTTTGGGCGGATCACGCCTGAATGCGTGATCCGCCCAAATCCGAAGTCATTACGCTGCCGGTTCGCGCTCAGTAGCGCCGAATGCCGACGAGCGACCATTCCTTGACCGCAGCCTTCTTCACCGGCTGACCGTAGGTCGAGGAGTGGACGAACATTCCGTTGCCGATGTAGATACCGGCGTGACCCCCACCGTTGAAGATGAGCACGTCACCGGGCTTGGCGTCTTTGTAGGCCACCGCGCGACCGCCACCGAGCTGACCGTAGCTGTCACGCGGGATGGTCTTGCCGGCCTGCTTGTAGGACCAGTAGACGAGGCCCGAGCAGTCGAACGCATTGGGGCCGGCAGCGCCATAGGAGTACGGCGAGCCGATCTTGCTCTCGGCGGCCTTCACGGCCTTCTCACCGGTGGTCAGCTGCGGCTGTCCCAGCGGCGCGCCACCGCGCGGCTTGAACTGCGGCGGGATCTGATTCTGGTTGATGCCGGGCACCGTGAACGTTCCCAGGTTCGGGATCTCAACCGTTGCGCCTTGCGGCTTCTTGGCGGGCTTTGCCTTCTTCTTGACCGGCTCGGTCTTGTGCGACGGCCCGAGACCGGGCACCTCGAACGTACCGAGGCCAGGCACCTCGACCGGGGCGGCGAGCGCGGGGCCAGCGGCCGCGGCAAGCGAACCGAGTGTGATCGATCCTGCGATCACGGCCTTCTTGGCAACCTTGCCCCCGCGGTTGGGCTGCTCCAAACGATGTTTGGCCACGAAGCGAGTTCTCCTTCAAGTTCTCCCTCTACCGCCTACCGAGTTAGCTGTCGGGTTCGGGCCGGAAGAGTGGCCCTACGCATGCCTCTACCCCGTGTGTCACCCGGACACACCTGGTTTCAGTACGCGATTCACCCCGATTCAGACTGGTCCGACAGACGTCCGACCCGCCCGAAGTTGGTGGTTCCCCGGTTCGCCGCGAGGGCGATTGAGCGGTGACCGCTTGCAGACCACTTCTTGGTGAAGCGGGACGCTCTGCAAAGGTCTCGGAAAGGTTACGAAATTGGATGCGGGTCTGTCCACTGGGCCACTACGGGCCCAACTTGTTCGCCCCGCTAACCAGCACGCAGGATGCGCGGACCACGGTCCGTTCCACGTGCCTGAACTGCAGTTTTCCCCGATCTTGCAGATCGTGCAGCGGAGCTGGACACCATTGCAGCAGAAACGAATACGTCGATGGCGAGGTCGAGTTCAGCGTCGGCCGCAGCCGTCGATCGGCGGTCCCGAACACCCCGGCCGTGAGCCCCATCGTCCCAGCTTGGAGTACCCAAGAGGACGTTCATGGCGCATCCGTCGCAGGCAACGGGACGACCCGGGCAGCTGCTGCAATCGACATACATTTGTGATCTCCATCTCATTTTGCCCTTGTCGGGATGTCGTCAGCGTGTTGGCGGGTGGGTCATCTGTCCACTGCGCCGGGCGGTACCTGCGTCGACGACAGGCTCCGCTCAGATCTGGACACTAGGGGCACCCTCCGACAAACTCCGTCGATCACAACTGCCACTGCGGTTATCCGGGGTCGCTGGTGTCACTGCAGCAACTTGTCGGGCCGTCGAACTAGTGTTCGCCACATGATGCAGAGTGGTCGTCATGCGGTGGACTCCGGTCAGCTCACCTTCGGAGATCTCGCCGACGAACTGAACAACGGTCCCGCCGGCCTCGCCAACGACTTCAGCGATCGCGCACTCTTCGACACCACTCTCGTCGTCGTCGACCTCGAAACCACCGGATCGAGCCCGGACGGTGATCGCATCACCGAGATCGGGGCGGTCAAGATCCGCGGCGGCGAGGTGCTCGGCGAGTTCGCGACGCTGGTGGACCCGGAGCGGTCCATTCCGCCGCAGATCGTCACGCTGACAGGCATCACGCACGCCATGGTGAGCGCGGCCCCGCGGATCGGAGAGGTGCTTCCCGCATTCATCGAGTTCGCCCGCGGGTCGATCCTGGTGGCACACAACGCCCGCTTCGACATGGGTTTCCTGCGCCGCAACGCGCTGCGACTGCATCTGGAGTGGCCGTTCTCGCTGACGCTGTGCACGGTCACCATGGCGCGCCGCATCCTGCACCGCGACGAGGCCCCGACGGTGCGGCTGTCGGCCCTCGCCGACCTCTTCGACGTCTCGGTCCGCCCCACTCACCGCGCACTCGACGATGCGCGTGCCACCGTCGAGGTGTTCCACCACCTCCTCGAGCGCGTCGGCAACCAGGGCGTGTACAGCGTGCGCGACCTGACCGACTATCTCCCTCGCACCGACCCCCGGCTAAGGGCCAAACGCCATCTCGCCGACCGGGTGCCGGCCCGACCCGGCGTCTACCTCTTTCGTGGGCCCTCCGACGAGGTCCTCTATGTCGGCACCGCGGTCGACCTCCGACGGCGCGTGCGGTCCTACTTCACCGGCAACGACCCGCGCCGTCGGATGGGCGAGATGGTGATGCTCGCGCAGCGCGTCGATCACGTCGAATGCAGTCACGGACTCGAGGCCGCGGTCCGCGAACTGCGGCTACTCGCCGCACACGCACCCGCTTACAACCGGAAATCCACTCAGCCGCACCGCGGTTGGTGGATCGTCGTGACCGCTGAGCGCTTTCCCCGGCTCAAGGTGTCCCGCACCCCGACAGACGAGGCCATCGGCCCGATCGGCAACCGAACCACCGCCGCGACGATCGCCGACGTCATCTCGGCTGCGGCCGGCCTGCGCACCTGCACCGGCCGGACGAGGTCCGGGGGCTACCACTGGTGTCGCCTGGACTCCCCCACACCGGCGGGCGCGCTGCCGCACCCCGGGCAGTGTCGGGCGGCGTCGACCGAGCCGCAGACGGTGCCCGACTATCTGCCCCGGGTGACCGCGGCATGCCGACTGCTGCGCGGCGAGTCCGACGATCTCCTCGAGGACCTGGCGGACCGGATCGGCGCGGCGGCACAAGCCCAGTTGTTCGAGACGGCCGCCCGGCACCGCGACCGCCTCGCACTGACCATCGACGCCCTCGCCCGCTGTCAGCGGCTGAGCGCCCTGTGCACGATCGCCGAGTTCGTCGCAGCCCGGCCCCACAGCACGGGAGGCTGGGAGTTCGCGGTGATCCGACACGGCCGCCTCGCCAGCGCGGGGGTCGCGATCCGTGGCGTCGCGCCGATGCCGGTGGTCGAGGCGCTCGTCGCGGCCGCCGAAACGGTGGTACCTGCCGAGGGCCCGCTGCTCGGCGCCAACGCGGAGGAAGCGGCGCTGCTCTACCGGTGGATCACCGAACCGGACGCGCGGATCGTGTCCTGCACCGAATCCCTTGCGCTGCCGTCTCGCTCGGCTGTGCGGTGGCTGTCCTGGTCCGCGACGGCCCAGCGCGCCCGCGACACGACCACACGGAGTGCGTCCACGGCAGCCCTGCGCGCAAGCTGATCAGGAACTCGGCAAGTCGTTGACGGTGCCCCGACATGCTCGCGAGATGTTCTACTGTGACACCCATGATCACCGCCATCGTGCTCATCTCGGCCGACGTTCATCAGATCCCGGAGACCGCGCAGGCGGTCGCCGACATCCCCGGTGTCGCCGAGGTCTACTCGTGCGCGGGCGACGTCGATCTCATCGCCAAGATCCGGGTGCGCGACCACGAGCAGATCGCCGAGGTCGTCACCGGCCGGATCAACCGGCTGCCGGGTGTGTTGCACAGCGCGACCCACATCGCGTTCCGCAGCTACTCCCGATCCGACACCGAGGGCGGCTTCTCCATCGGCGAGGAGTGAGCCTGCCTGCGCGCGATCAGCCGGCGGCCAGTTCGCTCGAGAGCTGGGCCCATCGCTGCAGAAGTTCTTGTGCCGCACCCGAATCGATGGCCTCGGCGGCACGCGCACGCGCTGCCCGGAACGCTTCGGTCAGCCCGTCCTGAGTCAGCGGAGCACTCTGCTCGAAGGCCACGATCGCGCCGGCCGCATTGAGCAACACGGCATCGCGCACGGCACCCTGGGTCCCGGCGAAGAGGTCTCGGGCGATCGCCGCGTTGACCGTCGCGTCGCCACCTTGCAGCGCAGACAATTCGACGCGTTCGATGCCGAGATCGAGTGGGTCGATCGACAGCTGAGTGACCTGGCCGTCGGCGACCTGCCAGACCGTCGAGGTCGTCGTGGTCGTCAGTTCGTCCAGTCCGTCGTCACCGCGTACCACCAGGGCCGCAGCTCCCCGGTCGGCGAACGCCCGGGCGAGCACCGGCGCCAGGTCCGCGAACGCGCACCCGATCAATCCGCGCGCGGGCCGCGCCGGGTTGGTCAGCGGACCGAGAACGTTGAACACGGTCGGGATACCGATCTCCTTGCGCGGCGGACCGGTGAACCGGAACGCCGGGTGGAACACCGGGGCAAAGCAGAATCCGATACCCAGTTCGTCCACGCAGCGGGCTACTCCGCTCGCGTCCAGCGAGATGGCGACGCCGAGTGCCTCCAGGACGTCCGCGCCACCACTCTTCGACGACGCCGCGCGGTTGCCGTGTTTGACCACCGGGACACCCGCGGCAGCGATCACGATCGACGTCATCGTGGAGATGTTGACGGTGTGCGACCGGTCACCACCGGTTCCGACGACGTCGACCGCGGGGCGCGACACCTCGACCAGGGTCGCGTGCGACAACATCGCATTCGCCAGGCCGATGAGCTCGTCGGGCGCGGCGCCCTTCATCTTGACGCCGACACCGAAGGCCGCGATCTGTGCGCCGGTGGCGCTGTCGGTCATGATCTCGTTCATCGCCCAGGCGGCTTCCTGCGCGGACAGGTCATGTCGATCGGTGACCTTGCCGAGGATCTGTGGCCACGTGTACGCGGATGCGGGCGGAGTCTGGGCGCTGCTCACGGGGTTACAGCCTAGGCCATCTCGAACCACCCGATTCCCGGCGATGTCAGGTGGGCGGGCGCTGCAGGACATGCCAGCACAGTGCGACGCCACCATGCCGCGACCCGAGGCTGGCCATCCTCGACCGCTCCTGCGACAGATGCATGGCGTCGAGTTGCTGAACTCTGGCCAACACCACCAGGGCATGGCCATCATCTCCGCTGATCGACCCACCCCCTTGCTCTACGCGGACATACCCATCGAGCGCAGCGATCGACACCGCTTCCGCACTCCGATGCACCGGTAGACGGAGAATGTGTCGCAGGACCACCTCGTCGTCGGGCCGCCACGACGACTCGGCGAGCGCCGTGGAACTCGCGACGGCGTCGTCGTCGGAACCTGCGACGACGACGAGGTCCGCGTCGTCGACCGACAGCGGCGCAACCGGGCCGGCCCCACCGAAACGACTCCGCAGCCGGGCCCACCGGCCGGGCTGCACCACGCGGCCGTTGAGATCCCGCGAACCCGGCGTGACACCGTCTTGATGATTCCGCTTCATTGCGTTCCAGCCAACCACATCGACGGTGCGCGACTGCCGTCGGCGGGACACGCCGGGCCTCCCCGATCATGGCCCCCACCTGCGCGGAGAGAAATAGTTCCGACCAATTTCCGACCCAAGTGGTCACCGCTTACTACGAACCGTCATACTTCATCTGTGACAAGCGCTGTAGGAACCTCAGGAACAGCCATCACCTCGCGCGTGCACTCGCTGAACCGGCCCAATATGGTCAGCGTCGGCACCATCGTGTGGTTGTCCAGCGAGCTCATGTTCTTCGCCGGTCTGTTCGCGATGTACTTCGTGGCCCGGGCGAACTCACCTGCCGACATCGGCTGGCCGGCCGAGCCGACCGAGCTGAATCTCGCGTTGGCGATCCCGGTCACCACGGTGCTGATCCTGTCGTCGGTGACCTGCCAGATGGGTGTGTTCGCGGCCGAGCGTGGCGACGTCTTCGGACTGCGGCGCTGGTACGTACTGACCTTCCTGATGGGCTCGTTCTTCGTTGCCGGTCAGGGCTACGAGTACTACCACCTGGTGCACGAGGGCACGACCCTCTCGTCGAGCGCCTACGGTTCGGTCTTCTACATGGCCACCGGATTCCACGGCCTGCACGTCATCGGTGGTCTCGTCGCCTTCATCTTCCTGCTGATCCGCACCAAACTGTCGAAGTTCACCCCGGCACAGGCGACAGCCGCGATCGTCGTCTCGTACTACTGGCACTTCGTCGACATCGTCTGGATCGGCCTCTTCGTCACGATCTACTTCGTCCGATGACATCGGCCGCAGCGCACCAGCCCGCGCTCTCGCGGCCCGGATAACGCTTCAGCCCCCGCGGGACCACCCGCACGCACAACAACACAGTCCGTCCGCTTAGTAGAGAGTCACAGATGAGTTCATCTCCACCGCGATCGTCGGATAGCGACGCCGGTCCAGAGGTCACCGCCTCAGTGGCAAACAAGGCCACGGCCCGCAAGGCGCGCGCTCGCCGCAAGCTGCGTCGGCGTGCCAGTGGGGCATTGCTGCTGCTCGCGGGCTTGATGCTGGCCGGTGTGCTCGCCTCCGTGCTGTCGCCGAACGCACAGGTCGCGACCGCCGACCCGAGCGATCTCGCCGTCATCCAGGATGGCCGCAAGCTCTACGAGACCTCCTGCATCACCTGCCACGGCGCCAACCTGCAGGGCGTGCCCGACCGCGGTCCGTCACTGCTCGGCGTCGGCGATGCTGCGGTGTACTTCCAGGTGTCCACCGGTCGTATGCCCGCAGCTCGCGGTGAAGCACAGGCATTGCGCAAGCCACCGAAGTTCACCACCGCGCAGATCGACCAGCTCGGCGCCTACATCCAGTCCGAAGGTGGCGGCCCGACTCGCGCCCCCGAGGACGGCGAAGCGCTTCGTGGCGAGCGCCTCGGCCGCGGCAGCGAGCTCTTCCGTCTGAACTGCGCGTCCTGTCACAACTTCACCGGACGTGGCGGCGCGCTGTCTTCGGGCAAGTTCGCACCCAACCTCGACGGTGTGACCGAACAGCAGATCTACACCGCGATGCTGACCGGACCGCAGAACATGCCCAAGTTCTCGAATCGGCAGCTGTCGTACGAAGAGAAAAAGGACATCATCGGCTTCATCAAGTACGTGACCGAGTCCAAACCCCAGGGCGGGTTCGGCATCGGCGGTTTCGGCCCCGTCAGTGAGGGCATGGTGATGTGGTTTGTCGGAGTCGTCGCCGTGGTGGCCTCCGCCATGTGGATGGGATCTCGCGCATGAGCAGCGACAAAAGCAGCCCTTCGAAGGACGAACTCGACCAGATGAGCTCGGAAGAGCTGGTCAAGCTCGGCACCAATCTCGACGGTGTCGAGATCATCCACCGCTCCGAGCGCTACCCGGAGCCGGGGTCCAAGGTCGAGAAGCGTGCCGAACGGCAGGTCGCGATCTGGTTCACCATCTCGGGAATCTCGGCGATCGCCTGCTTCATCATCTTCATCTGGAACCACTGGGAATTCACTCTCCCCGACGAAGCCGACTACTGGCGCTACACCCTGAACACCCCGCTGCTCGGCATCACGTTCGGGCTCTCGGTGCTCTCCATCGGTATCGCACTGGTCCTCATCACCAAGAAGTTCCTGCCGGCCGAGATCTCGGTGCAGGACCGGCACGACGGCGGATCGTCGGAGGTCGACAAGAAGACCATCGTCGCCGAACTCGCCGACTCCGGTAAGACCTCGACGCTCGGTCGTCGCAAGATGATCCTGGGCTCGGCGGCCTTCGGCCTGGGAGCGTTCGCGTTCACCGGTCTGATCGCCTTCGTCGGCGGCCTCATCAAGAACCCGTGGGCCGAGGGCGACAACTCGCCGCTCTGGACATCCGGCTGGACTCCCCCTCCGGGTCAGCCCAAGGAGACCGTCTACCTGCGCCGTGACACCGGTGACCCGTGGCGGGTCGCGCTCGTGCGTCCCGAGGATCTCGACGCCGGCGCGATGGAGACCGTGTTCCCGTGGCGGGTGTCCGACGGATACGGCGAGACCGAGCATTCACGCCACGCACTGCTGCAGAGCCTGCGTGCGGTTCGCAACCCGGTCATGCTCATCCGGCTCCGTCCCGAAGACGCCGCGCACGCCATCAAGCGCAAGGGCCAGGAGAGCTTCAACTACGGCGACTACTTCGCCTACACCAAGGTGTGCAGCCACCTCGGCTGCCCGACCTCGCTGTACGAGCAGCGCACCAACCGCATCCTCTGCCCGTGCCATCAGTCGCAGTTCAACGCGCTGGAGTTCGCGAAACCGGTCTTCGGTCCGGCGGCACGGGCACTGGCACAGCTGCCGATAACGGTGAACAATGAGGGCTACCTGGTCGCTGCAGGCGACTTCATCGAGCCCGTCGGACCAGCATTCTGGGAGCGTAAGTCATGACCATCGCCGACCGTCTCGGCGCGCAGGCCGAAGAGGTGGACTCGAGGTACCACCTCGCCGCCGGCATGCGTCGTCAGATCAACAAAGTCTTCCCGACGCACTGGTCCTTCCTGCTGGGTGAGGTCGCGCTCTACAGCTTCATCATCCTGCTGATCTCCGGCGTCTACCTGACCCTGTTCTTCGACCCGTCGATGAGCGAGGTCATCTACGACGGCGCCTATCAGCCGCTCAACGGCGTGATGATGACCAAGGCCTACGAGACCACCCTGAACATCTCCTTCGAGGTGCGCGGCGGTCTGTTCGTCCGGCAGATCCACCACTGGGCCGCGCTGCTGTTCGCCGCGTCGATCATCATCCACATGCTGCGCATCTTCTTCACCGGCGCCTTTCGGCGTCCGCGTGAGGCCAACTGGATCATCGGCTGCTTCCTGCTGATCCTGGCGATGTTCGAGGGTTTCTTCGGCTACTCGCTCCCCGACGACCTGCTCTCGGGCACCGGCGTCCGCGCCGCGATGAGCGGCATCGTCCTGGGTATTCCGTTGGTCGGCACCTGGATTCACTGGGCGCTGTTCGGCGGTGACTTCCCCGGCGAGATCATCATCCCGCGCATGTATGTGCTGCACATCCTGCTGTTCCCGGGCATCATCCTGGCGCTGATCGGCGCGCACCTCGCGCTGGTCTGGTACCAGAAGCACACCCAGTTCCCCGGCCCCGGCCGTACCGAGAAGAACGTTGTCGGCGTGCGCATCATGCCGGTCTTCGCGGCCAAGGGCGGCGCGATGTTCGCCATGGTGACCGGTGTGCTGGCGCTGATGGCGGGTATCTTCCAGATCAACCCGGTGTGGGTGCTCGGTCCGTACAACCCGGCGCATGTGTCGGCCGGGTCGCAGCCCGACATCTACATGATGTGGACCGACGGTTTGGCCCGTCTGATGCCTGCGTGGGAGCTCTATCTGGGCAACTACACGATCCCGGCGATCTTCTGGGTGGTCGTGATCATCACGATCATGTTCGCGGGCATGTTCACCTACCCGTGGATCGAGAAGCGGCTGACCGGCGACGACGCGCATCACAACCTGCTGCAGCGTCCGCGTGACGTCCCGGTGCGTACCGGTATCGGTGCGATGGCGGTGTCCTTCTACATCATCCTGACGCTGTCGTGCATGAACGACATCATCGCGCTGAAGTTCCACATCTCGCTGAACGCGACGACGTGGATGGGCCGCATCGGCCTGATCGTCGTACCGCCGCTGGCGTACTTCATCGCCTACCGCTGGGCACTGGCGCTGCAACGCAGCGACCGTGCGGTCCTGGCGCACGGCATCGAGACCGGCCTGATCAAGCGTCTGCCGCAGGGCGAGTACATCGAGGTGCACCAGCCCCTCGGCCCGGTCGACGATCACGGTCACCCGATCCCACTCCCCTACGAGGGAATGGCTCTGCCCAAGCGCATGAACAAGCTCGGCTCTGCCGGCGCGCCGGGTACCGGATCGATTCTGACCGCGGATCCGCCGGATCAGCAACGACGCCACGTCGAGGCCGAACACGAGAACGAGAAGGCCGAGCAGAAGGCTCTGCGCGAATTGCAGGCCAAGGGCGGCAATCCGTTCGAGGAGTAGTCCTGAGAATCAGTGAGGCGGCATCATCTTCGCGATGATGCCGCCTTTCTGTTGTCCCGGCTTCGCGAGTGGCGCGGCGTATGACAACGTGGAGGCATGAGACGCCGACTCGTGAGAACTGCTCGACGCACGGCAGCGGTCCGTCAGATCACTCGCGGGCTCGGCTCGCTCGACGCGGAGATCTACGATTCGATCGCCCGCTCCCCCAGCCCGTTGCTGGACGCGACAATGCCGAAACTGTCTCACGCAGCGGATCATTCGAAGTTGTGGATGGCAATAGCGGCCGGGATGGCTCTGTCCGGACAGCCCACCCTGCAGCGTGGTGCCGCACGTGGCATCGCGTCGCTTGCGGTGACCAGTCTGGTCACCAATCAGGGGGCCAAACGGATTCGACGTCGCAACCGCCCGCTGGTCGGCCCGATACCGCTCACTCGACGCGGCACCGCACAGCCGACATCCAATTCGCTGCCGTCGGGACACTCCGCGAGCGCGGCGGCCTTCGCGGCCGGGGTGGCCGCGGAGAATCCGCCGGCGGGGCTGCTGTTGTCGGCGCTGGCCGGGCTGGTCGGCATCTCGCGGGTCGCGACCGGGGCGCACTACCCCGGTGACGTCATGGCCGGCCTGGGCATCGGTGCGAGCATCGCGACCATCGGCACCAAGGTCGTCCCCCCGATCACCCGTCCGCGGATCTCACTCGCCACCCCGTCCGCGGTACCGACCACGGCACGTCCGGACGGGAACGGTGTTGTTGTGGTGATCAATCCGGCCTCGGGCGACGGCCAAGGCGCACGGGTTCTCGACCGGATCCGAGCCATGCTGCCGGCCGCCGAGATCGTCGAACTCGCTCCCGACGACGACGTCGAGGAGGTGCTGCGCGACGCCGCATCTCGGGCCGAGGTGTTGGGCATCGCCGGCGGTGACGGCACCGTCGCAACCGCGGCAGCGATCGCACTGTCCGCCGATCTGCCGCTCGCAGTCTTCCCCGCAGGGACGTTCAACCATTTTGCCCGCGACCTCGGCTGCACCGACGTCAACCGGACACTGACGGCCATTCGATCGGGCACCGCCACCCGCGTGGACACGGTGTGGCTCAACGACGACCGGCTCATCCTGAACACCGCCAGCATCGGCGCCTACCCGCAGTTCGTCCGAACCCGCACACGGCTGCAGAGTCGCATCAGCCGGCCGCTGGCGACCGCCTACGCCGTCCTACGCGTCCTGCGACGGGCTCCGCACGTCCGAATCAACGTCGACGGCACCGAGATCGAGACATCGCTGTTCCTGGTCGGCAACTCGATGTACCAGCCGACGGGTTTCCTCCCGGCGCGTCGGCTCCGACTCGACGACGGACTGCTCGACGTTCGGATCCTGGAGACCAATCACCGCTGGGCGACCACCAGAATCCTGCTCGCGCTGGCCCTCGGCCGGTTAGAACGGTCGCGGCTGTACCACGAGATGCAAGTGCCCGAGTTCGGTTTCGCCGCCGTCGACGATCAGATCACCATCGCGCACGACGGCGAGATCGGCGAGCGCTACCGGGAGGCACGCTTCCGCGTCGGCTATCGACAGCTGGCCGTGTACGCACCCCGGCAGGCCTGATCAACGTAAGCCCTGAACATGCTTATGGCCACACCGGATTCGGTGTGGCCACAAGAATTGGTCGGTGAGAGCGTCAGTGTTTCTCGGGTCCCACGTGGTACTCGAACACCAATCCTGCTGCCGTACCCATGATCACCGCGGCGGCGAAGATCGCGAGCCAGATGTTGCCGGTGGCGAACGCGACGGCGAAGAGTGCGGCGCCGCCGGCGATCAGGATGGGCCACCAGGAATGCGGGCTGAAGAAGCCCAGTTCACCGGCGCCGTCCTCGATCTCGGCGTCCTCGAAGTCTTCCGGGCGGATCTCGACGCGACGAGCGACGAATCGGAAGTAGGTGCCCGCGATCAGCGTCAGTCCGGCACTGAAGAACATGCCGACAACACCGACCCACTCGATTCCCTTGCTGGTGAACACGGTGAAGAGGGTGTAGGCAACGCCTGCGAGGGCGAAGAACACGGTGAGCAGCTCGAAGAGCCGGGCTTCTACCTTCACTGGACCGCCTCCAACGGTTTGATCTGGCAACTCGACAGGGTCGTGTTGTCGGGATTACCACTCGCCTCGACGCTGCCGTTGGACTTGCGGCGGGTATCGAAGGGCACGGTGGTGACCGACTTGGGTTCCTGGCAGATGTACTCCAGCGCCTGGGCGTTGGTCCGATCCGGGAAGCGCTCTCGGTAGGAGATGTAGGCGTCGAAGTCCTGCGGCGAGACCGCACGCACCTCGAAGTTCATCATCGAGTGATAGGTGCCGCACATCTCCGCGCAACGCCCGACGAAGGCACCTTCACGGTCGATCGACGAGATCTGGAAGACGTTGTCGGTGTGGTTCTGTTCCGGGAAGGGCAGCACGTCGCGCTTGAACAGGAACTCCGGCACCCAGAACGAGTGGATGACGTCTGCCGCAGCGAGATTGAACTCGATGCGCTTGCCGGTCGGCAGCACCAGGATCGGGATCTCGCTCGAGGAACCGACGGTCTCGATCTTGTCGAACTTCAGGTAGGTGCGGATGTCGTCGTCGCGACCGCCGGCCGGGAACGGCAGTTCCTCGCCGTGGTGCATCTCGTGTTCCTGCTCACCGGCGAACGGGTTGCCCTCGCCGATGCCGGGCTGTGCGCCCTGGTACACCCGACCGTTGTCCAGGATCACGCTGCGGTAGCCGAACTTCCAGTTCCACTGGAAGGCAGTCACATCGACGACGACCTTGGAGTCATTGTTCTTGCTTTCCACATCGTTCTGCACGATGACGGTGAAGTAGAAGAGCACCGCAATGATGACGAACGGGATTGCGGTGTAGGTCAGTTCGAGCGGCACGTTGTAGGCGGTCTGACGCGGGAAGACCCCCTTCTTCTCATCGTTCGCACGATGGAAGCTGATGGTCCAGAAGATCAGGGCCCACACCAGGATGCCCATGATGAGCGCGGCGATGACCGACCACGTCCACAGGTCGCCCATCTTGGTGGCCTCCGGCGTGACGCCCTCGGGCCAGCCGAAACGCATCGCGTCGCGCGCGTCGCATCCGGTCATGACCAGTGCAGCGACCGCCAAACCGGCGACCAGCCCGATCCTCTTGAACGTCCGCGACGTTGATGAGACACGCCGCGATAGGGGCCGTCCACCGTGTGCCAATTTCACGCCTTCCTGCTCGCCCGGGCCCGGCTCGACGCCACCCGGGTGCATGCCACATGACCTGCACAGCGCGAGAACTGCCCGCACTTCACAGGGCAATTCTCGCACCTAGTACTACGCAGCGTAGACCAACACGGCGAAGCTTTCGTGATTGGGGCGGACCTTGCCGCAACCAATCCCCACAGCAATCGATAAGTGCCAGCTCACGGTCGTGTAAGCAATGACGAGCACGGCACGTCGAGGCGGGTCCACTTCGGACTCTCGGTGCCTGCTGAGGCATACTCGGGACGCGACCCGGTCCCCCAAATAGTCTGTCCCCACGGAAAGAGGCGCTCACGTGTGTGGTCTGCTCGGCCTGCTGACATCGGACGGTTCGGCGGCCGACGCCGTCGGCGCGGTTGCGGCGGCCTCGCACTGCATGCGGCACCGGGGGCCGGACGAACCGGGCACCTGGCACGACGACGACCTCGTCTTCGGGTTCAACCGACTCTCGATCATCGACATCGAGCATTCCCACCAGCCACTGCGCTGGGGTCCGCCCGAACAGCCCGACCGCTACGCCCTGGTGTTCAACGGCGAGATCTACAACTACGTCGAGATCCGCGCCGAACTCGCCCGTGACGAGGACGCGACGTTCGCCACCGAGGGTGACGGTGAGGCGATCGTGGCCGCCGTGCACTACTGGGGACCCGACGCCGTGCGTCGACTGCGCGGCATGTTCGCGTTCGCGATCTGGGACACCCACGAACGCAGCCTGTTCATCGCGCGCGACCCGTTCGGCATCAAGCCGCTGTTCATCGCGACCGGACCCGGCGGCACCCTGTTCGGCAGCGAGAAGAAGAGCCTGCTCGAGCTGATCGACCGCGTCGGCCTGGGCACCGAGCTCGATCCTCGCGCGATCGAGCACTACACCGTCCTGCAGTACGTGCCCGAACCCGAGACCCTGCACGCGTCGATCCGCCGCCTGGAGTCTGGGTCGTACGCGACCCTGCGTCCCGGCAAGGCACCGGAGGTGCGCCGATACTTCACCCCGCAGTTCGGGGTGCATCCGTTCACCGACGCCACCCGGCAGTCCCGCTACGACGAGATCGCCGACGTTCTCGCCGATTCCGTCGCCAAGCACATGCGTGCGGACGTGACGGTCGGGTCGTTCCTCTCCGGCGGCATCGACTCGACCGCGATCGCGGCGCTCGCGATCCGCCACAACCCCGACCTGATCACCTTCACCACCGGCTTCGAGCGCGAGGGCTATTCGGAGATCGACGTCGCGGTCGAGTCGGCGGAGGCCATCGGTGCGCGACACATCGTCAAGGTGGTCAGCCCCAGCGAATTCATCGAGGCGATCCCGCAGATCGTCTGGTACCTCGACGACCCGGTCGCCGATCCCGCCCTGGTTCCCCTGTACTTCGTCGCCGCCGAGGCCCGCAAGCACGTGAAGGTCGTCCTGTCCGGTGAGGGCGCCGACGAACTGTTCGGCGGCTACACCATCTACAAGGAACCGCTGTCGCTCAAGGGCTTCGACCGGCTCCCCGGGATCCTGCGTCGCGCCGCCGGCCGCGCATCGGATCGCATCCCGGAGGGCACCCGCGGCAAGAGCCTGCTGCACCGCGGGTCGCTGACGCTCGAGGAGCGCTACTACGGCAATGCCCGCAGCTTCGACGACGCGCGGCTGCGCGCCGTGCTGCGTGACTACCGGCCGGAGTGGACCCACACCGACGTCACCGCCCCCATCTACGCCATGAGCGAGGGCTGGGACCCGGTCGCCCGCATGCAGCACATCGACCTGTTCACCTGGTTGCGCGGAGACATCCTGGTCAAGGCCGACAAGATGACGATGGCCAACTCACTGGAACTGCGCGTGCCCTTCCTCGATCCCGAGGTGTTCGCGATCGCCGAACGACTCCCCTACGACGAGAAGATCGCGCACGGCACCACCAAATACGCGCTGCGCAAGGCACTCGAACAGATCGTTCCCGCCCACGTGCTGCACCGGAAGAAGCTCGGGTTCCCGGTGCCGATCCGGCACTGGCTCGCCGGCAGCGAGATGTACGACTGGGCGCACGAGACCATCGAGCATTCCCAGACCGATCACATCCTGAACAAGGACGCGGTGATCGCGATGCTGAACGAGCATCGTGACGGCGTGGTCGACAACAGCCGACGGCTGTGGACGCTGCTCATGTTCATGGTGTGGCATGCGATCTTCGTCGAGAAGACCGTGGTCCCGCAGATCACCGACCACACCTATCCGGTGCGCGTGTAGGTCGCCGACCCAACGTCAGAACTGGTTGCCAAGGCGCTCGGAAAGCGAGCGCCGTGGCAACCGGAACTCGTCAGGCGAAGGCGGCGCGGATCTCCTCGGCAGCGTGCTCGCCATACGCGCCCGCGATCCGGGCGAGTGCGGTCTCGGAGTCCCACGACCAGTCCTGAGTCGACACCGTCTCGAGCACCAGCACGGCGACCATCGAGCCCACCTGAGCAGCCCGTTCGAAGCCGAGTCCCTTGCCCAACGCGGAGAGGAAGCCGGCGCGGAAGCCGTCGCCGACACCGGTCGGGTCGACCTTCTCGGTTTCGGGTACGACGTCGACGTGCAGACGGGTGCCGTCCGTGTCGATGATCTCGACCCCGTCCTTGCCGAGCGTCGTGACGCGCACCCCGACCATCTCGGCGACCTGCGCCTCCGACAGTCCCGCCTTCTGACGAAGCAGACCCCACTCGTACTCGTTGGTGAACAGATACGCGGCGCCGTCGATGAGCTCGCGGGCCTGCTCGCCGTCGAGACGGGCCAGCTGCTGCGACGGATCGGCGGCGAACGGGATTGCCGCGGAACGACATTCGGCGGTATGACGTAGCATCCCGGCGGGGTCGTCGGCACCGATCAGGACGAGTTCGGGTGTTCCGGTCTCCGCGATGACGCCGGCCAGCGAGATCTCGCGCGACTCGCTCATCGCACCGGCGTAAAAGGTGGCGAGCTGGGCCATCGTCTCGTCGGTGGTGCACATGAACCGTGCGGTGTGGTGGACGTCCGACACACGCACACCACGGCAATCGACCCCGTTGGATTCCAGCCACTGCCGGTAGTCGTGGAAATCGGAACCGACGGCACCCACCAGTACCGGAGCGCCACCGAGCTGACCCATCGCGTAACAGATGTTGCCGGCCACCCCGCCGCGTCGGACCACGAGATCCTCGACCAGGAAGCTGAGGGAGATGTGCTCGAGGTGATCGCCGAGAATCTGCTCGGAGAACTTGCCGGGGAACTTCATCAGGTGATCGGTCGCGATGGAGCCGCAGACGACGATTGCCACTTGGTTTCTCAGCCCTTCAGATGTGCAACGGATGGACAGCGATCCACGCTACTGCGCACTGCTCGATGCACGACGACCGCACCCCGGCGTCGGGGTGCGGTCGTCGTGAGAGGTCTGTTCGGTCCGACTCAGTTGAAGGAGTCGCCGCAGGCGCAGCTGCCGGTCGCGTTCGGGTTGTCGATGGTGAAACCCTGCTTCTCGATGGTGTCGACGAAGTCGATGGTCGCGCCCTGCACGTACGGTGCGCTCATGCGGTCCACCGACAGGGTGACCCCGGCGAAGTCGGCGGTCACGTCACCGTCGAGCGACCGGTCGTCGAAGAAGAGCTGGTAGCGCAGGCCCGCACAGCCGCCCGGCTGCACGGCGATGCGCAGCGAGAGGTCGTCGCGACCTTCCTGGTCGAGCAGCGCCTTGGCCTTGGACGCGGCGGCCTCGGTCAGGATGACGCCGGTGCTCGTCGCGGCGCCGGATTCGTTCTGCACGGTCATGGAATGCTCCCTCGGTGGTTGGTTCCCGGGCTGTCCCCTGCCGCACCGACGACGGGTGATCGGTGGCGCGACGCGATGTCTGATGTGCCGGGATGGCGAACCAGTAGTACGTGTGCTGTCAACGGTACTCCTTCGCCGCCTATTCCCGCGTATCGCCCGATCGCGTCATCAATCCACCGACCACCCTCGGGCAACGGATTCGGCGAGACGGATCAGCTGGTTGCGGGCGTCGTTCATGGCGACCTCCACCGAACCCGCGATGTCGACGATGGCGTGCGCCGACGCGATCCCCGCTGCGCCGATCTCCTCTGGTGAGAGCGCGACCTGACCTGCGAGAACCACCGTTTGGGCGCCTGCCGCTGTCGCGGCGCCGTGCAGTGCCGAGACGACCTTGCCGCGCAGTGTCTGCGAGTCGAACTTGCCCTCCCCGGTGATCACCAGGTCGGCGGCGGCCACGTCGGCGTCGAGGTCGGTGGCCTCGGCGACCACCGTCGCCCCCGACACCCGATGCCCGCCCACCGCCAGCAACGCCGCACCGAGACCACCGGCAGCGCCGGCCCCTGCCTCGCCGCTGATGTCGCGGCCGGCGATCGACGCGAGCACCCGCGACCACTGGGTCATGCGTTCCTCGAGTCGGGCGACCGTGTCCGGGTCGGCGCCCTTCTGCGGGCCGAACACCGCTGCCGCACCGATCGGACCCAGCAGCGGGTTCTCCACGTCCGACGCCGCGACCACTTCTACGTCGGCCAACCGGGCCTTCGCTTGGGCAGCGCCGCCGAGCGCGTCGATGAGCCCGCTGCCACCATCGGTGGTCGCGCTGCCGCCGAGCCCGACCACCACGCGCCCGACGCCGCGGTCGAGAGCCGCCGCCACCAGTTGTCCGACACCGCACGTGTCGGCCGCCTGCGCGGTCCGCGGCGTGGGTCCGCCACCGAGTTGGTGCAGCCCACAGGCCTGCGCACATTCGATGTAAGCGGTCGGGACGTCGCCCGACTCGTCGAGCAGCCATCGCGCCGTGACCGACGCGCCCAGGGGTCCGCTGACCTTCTCGGTGACGACCGTCCCGAACCGCGACGCCAGCACGTCGACAAAACCCGGACCGCCGTCGGATTGCGGCGCTGTGACGAGCACATCGTCCGGGCGGGCAACGGCCCAGCCGGCCGCGATCGCGTCGGCGGCGTCGACCGCCGACAACGTGTCACCGAAGGAATCGGGGGCGATCAAGACACGCAGGTGGGCGGGTGCCGTCATGCGCGGAAGTATAGGGAGGCGCACGGAAGTCGGCAGGGTTCATCGCCTAGGCTCGACGGTGTGAAACTGCCATGGAAAAAGGATGCCGACGGGCAGGGCGAGAACGACGTGGTCACCGCCGACAGCTCGACCGTCGATGCCGCGGACCTCGACTCGACCGACGAATCCACCAAGGGCAGTGCGTATACCCCTGGCAAGGGCAGGCCGACGCCGAAACGGAGCGCGCAGCAGAGCAGGCGACGCGGGCCGGTCGCCCCGCCGCCGACCAACCGCTCGGAGGCGCGGGCGCGCAAGAAGGAACTGAAGACCTCGCTGTCCAAGGAAGAGCGCAAGGAGCGCTCCGAGCAGCGGCGTTCGCAGCGCCTCGAGCAGCGCGAACGCATGATGGCCGGCGACGAGCGCTACCTCATGCCGCGTGACAAGGGACCGGTCCGCAAGTTCACGCGCGACATCGTCGATTCCCGACGCAACTTCGCCGGGCTGTTCATGCCGTTCGCGATCGTGCTGATCGTCGTCATGTTCCTGCCTCGACTGATGTACTTGTCCACCCCGTTGCTGCTGATCTTCGTGATCTTCATGGCGATCGACGGGTTCATCCTGGGTCGCCTGGTCAACAAGAGGGTGCGCGAGCGCTTCCCCGACTCGGCCGACGGCGGATTCAAACTGGGCTGGTACGCCTTCACCCGGGCGATGCAGATGCGCAGGATGCGCGCACCGAGCCCACAGGTATCAGCGGGCGACGAAGTCTGACCGATGACCGATCGGGGGAATCGCACCCTGGTATTGGGTGGCGTGCGCTCGGGCAAGTCCGGACACGGCGAATCGCTACTCGCCACACACTCACAGGTGCGGTATCTGGCCACCGGCCCGGCCACCACGTCCGACGCCGACTGGGTGGCCCGCGTCGAAGCGCACCGCGCGCGCCGCGACGCGCGGTACACGACGATCGAGACCACCGACCTCGCCGCAACCCTGCGCGAAGCACCGGCGATCCCGGCCCTCGTCGACGATCTCGGCAACTGGCTGGCCGCGCGCCTCGATGTGCTCGACGGGTGGTCGAGCGCGGTCGATATGAGCGCCGAATTCGACGATCTGTGCGCGGCGCTGACCGAGATGACGGCCGACGTCGTGCTGATCAGTCCCGAGGTCGGGCTGTCGCTGGTGCCGCCGACGCCGGCCGGACGAGCCTTCCAGGATCAGCTCGGCGCGTTGAACACTGCCATCGCGAGCGTGTGCGATCGGGTGGTCCTGGTGGTAGCCGGGCGGGTCGTCGACCTTACCGACCGGGTGGTCGAGGCCGGACCGAGCGCGACTCCTCGCCCACCCACGTCCGCTCAGCCGGTCCCCGTCCCGACACCGCCACTCCCCGAACCGGTCGCGGCGCCGAGCGCGTCGTCGGCACCGGTCACGCCTCCTGACCTCGATCCCACCGACGCCGAGGTGTTCGGCGTGCTCGACCTGCCCGACGAATCCGTTGCGCGAGCGGCCCGGGAACGGCAACTCACGCTGACCAAACCGCCGAAGTCGCTCGGCCGGGTCGAGGAGATCGCGGTGTGGATCTCGGCATGCCAGGGGCAGTGCCCCCCTGCGCCCATCACACAACCGGCGGTCGTCGTCTTCGCCGGCGACCATGGGGTGGCCCAGGCCGGCGTCTCCGCGTTCCCGTCCGAGGTGACGGCCCAGATGGTCGCGAACATCGCGTCGGGCGGGGCTGCGGTCAACGTCCTGGCGCGAGCGGCAGGCGCGTCGGTGCGTGTGGAGGACATGTCGGTCGACGCCGACACCGCACCGGAGGTGTCGCGCTACAAGGTTCGACGCAGCAGCAACGACCTCCGTGTCACCGACGCCATCTCGATCGCCGAGGCGCGCACTGCCATGGCGGCCGGTCGGGCCATCGCCGACGATCTCGTCGACTCCGGCACCGATCTGCTGATCGCCGGCGAGATGGGCATCGGCAATACCACTCCCGCCACCGTTCTCATCGGCACGATCACGCGGCGCGAGCCGGTCGAGATCGTCGGTCGCGGTACCGGTATCGACGATGCGGGCTGGATGCGCAAGACCGCCGCGATTCGCGACGGCATGCGTCGGGCGCGTTCGGTCACCCACGACCCGCTGGCGCTGCTGGCCGCCGTCGGCGGTGCGGATCTCACCGCGGTTGCCGGTTTCCTCGCCCAAGCGGCGCTACGCAAGACCCCGGTCATCCTCGACGGTGTAGTCATCGCGGCCGCCGCACTGGTCGCGAACGAGTTGGCACCCGGGGCATCGCGCTGGTGGCTGGCCGGGCATCGGTCGGTCGAACCCGCCCACGCGCTGGCACTGGAACACCTCGATCTGAAGCCGGTCCTCGATCTCTCCATGCGGCTCGGTGAGGGCAGCGGGGCGCTGATGGCGCTTCCGGTGGTGACCTCGGCGGTGGACCTGCTCGGTTCGATGGCCACCTTCGGCGAGGCAGGCGTCAGCGACAACAGCGACGAGAAGCACTGAGGGCACGGTGATCTCGCCGCTGCGCGCCGTGCGGACCGCGTTCGGCTGGTTGACGGTCTTTCCGGTCGGGAGCGCGGACGAGGAACCCGATCGTCGTCTCGGTGGTGCGGTGCTCGCCGCGGTGCCCGTCGTCGGCGCAGTGCTCGGAGCACTCGTCGCCCTCCTCGGCGCGGCGGCAGCACAGACCGATCTGCCCGTACCGGTGACCGCCGTACTCGCCGTCGTACTGCTGGCCCTGCTCACCCGCGGCATGCACCTCGACGGTCTCGCCGACACCGCCGACGGGCTCGGCTGTTACGGGCCGCCGTCGCGCGTAGCCGAGGTCATGCGCAGCGGGACTGTCGGGCCGTTCGGGGTTGCGACGCTCGTTCTTGTACTCGCGGTGCAGGCCACCGGATTTGGGTCACTGTTTGTCGAATCACGCTGGTATGAAGCGGCATTTGCCGTCGCACTGGGACGGTTCAGCGCGGTGGTCGCGGCCCGGCGACAGTTACCTCCCGCCCATCCCGACGGTTTCGGCGCGCTCGTGGCCGGGACGCAACGGTTGTCGATACCGATTTGGGGTGCCGTCCTGCTCGGTGCGGCCGCCCTCGCCGGTTTCGGTTCGTCGACAACGGATTTCGACGTCAGAGCGTGCGTCGGCGCGATGCTCACCGTGGTGGTGGTCGGCGTTTTCGCGGATGTGTTCTCGCGGCACTGCGCGCGTCGAATGGGCGGCATCAGCGGCGACGTCCTCGGCGCGACAATCGAACTCGGCGTGGCGATCTCGGTGGTCGGGCTGCTGCTCTGACCCGAGGACCGACTACCGCCGGTAGAGCTCGGTCATCCACCCGTGGGTGTCGGCGAAGGTGCCGCGCTGGATTCCGGTGAGGGTGTCGCGCAGTGCCTGGGTGACCTCGCCGGTCACGCCGTTGCCGATGGTGTAATCCTCGTGGTCGCCCTTGACCCGACCGACCGGCGTGATCACCGCGGCGGTGCCGCAGGCGAAGACCTCGGTGATGTCGCCCGACGCGACACCCTTGCGCAGTTCCTCGGTGGTGATGCGACGCTCCTCCACGGCGAAGCCGGCGTCGGTGGCGAGGGTGAGCAACGAACTCCGGGTGATGCCAGGCAGCAACGATCCGGTGAGTTCCGGCGTCACGAGTCGGGCGTCGGCACCCGATCCGAAGACGAAGAAGAGGTTCATGCCGCCCATCTCCTCGATGTAGCGACGCTCCACCGCGTCGAGCCAGACCACCTGGTCGCAGCCCTGCTCGGTGGCCTGTCGCTGGGCGAGGAAGGCGGCCGCGTAGTTGCCGCCACACTTGGCGAAACCGGTGCCGCCCGGTGCCGCGCGCACGTACTCGGTGCTCAGCCACACGCTGACCGGCTTGATGCCACCGGAGAAGTAGGCGCCCGCGGGCGAGGCGATGACCGAGTAGATGTACTGCGACGACGGCGCATTGACACCGAGACTGGCCTGCGAGGCGAACATGAACGGCCGCAGGTAGAGCGATTCCTCGCCGCCGGAGGCGGGCACCCACTCGTTGTCGGCGTCGAGCAGAGCGCGCAGCGAGCCGATGAAGTCCTCGACCGGCAGCGGCGGCATCGCGAGGCGCGCTGCCGAGGACTGCAGCCGCTCGGCGTTGGCCTCGGGGCGGAAGGCCGCGATCGAACCGTCGGGCTGGCGGTAGGCCTTGAGTCCTTCGAACACCTCTTGGCCGTAATGCAGCACCATCGCCGACGGATCGAGCGCGATCGGGCCGTACGGGGTCACCTTCGCGTTGTGCCACCCGCGGTCCGCGTCGTAGTCGATCATCACCATGTTGTCGGTGAAATGACGACCGAAGCCGGGTGCGGCGAGGATCTCGGCGCGCCGCGTCTCCGACACCGGGTGGGGATGTTCGGTACGGGTGAACTGCAAGGTCATGGCGCCCATCGTACCGCCGGGGCACAACCGAATTCGCGTGCACCCGCGCCCTACGATGAGGACATGCATCGGATCTTCCACACCAGCTTCGCGTCGGTGTACCCGCTCTACGTGGCCAAGGCGGAACGTAAAGGCCGCAGCCGCGCCGAGGTCGACGAGGTCATCGAGTGGCTGACCGGATTCGACGCCGACGATCTCAAGCGGCACATCGACGCCGAAACCACCTTCGAGGATTTCTTCGCCGACGCCCGGCTCAACGCGCACGCAGACCAGATCACCGGCGTCGTGTGCGGCGTCCGGGTGCAGGACATCGACGACCCCCTGATGCAGCAGATCCGCTACCTCGACAAGCTCGTGGACGAGCTGGCCAAGGGCAAGGCGATGGCGAAGATCCTGCGCACCTGACGCCCAGTCAACGAGGCTGCAGGTCAGACGTGGCTGGGCACGAACGGCGGGATGACCACCTCGCAGGGCAGGTCACGGCCGCGGACGTCGACAATCACCTCGTCGCCCTTGCGCACTCCGGAGGAGGTGTCGAGCAGGGCGAGGGCGATGCCCTGTTTGAGAGTCGGCGAGAAGGTACCCGACGTGCACAACCCGATCTGGGCACCACCCGGTCCGGCGAGGACGGTGCAGTCGGCGCGCGGCACACCACGACCGGTGGCCCGCAGCCCGTACAGGCGCCGAACCGGTCCGGCCTCCTTTTCCGCGAGCAGCGCGTCACGCCCGAAGAACTGCGGCTTGTTCCAGCCGACCGCCCAACTCGTCCGTGCCTGCACCGGCGTGATCTCCGTGCTCAGCTCGTGCCCGTGCAGGGCGTAACCCATCTCGGTGCGCAGCGTGTCACGCGCGCCCAGGCCCGCAGCCTGGCCGCCGAGGGCGCGGACGCCGTCGAGCAGGGTGTCGAACACCGGTCCGGCGTCGTCCCAGCGCGGGAGGATCTCGTAACCGCGTTCACCGGTGTACCCGGTGCGGCAGACGCGCACGGGAAACCTGCCGTCGCCGGTGTTGAGGTCGGCGTCGACAAACGCCATGTACTCCATGTCGGCGGGCAGACCCAGTCCCGCCAGCAGTTCCGGGCTGCGCGGGCCCTGCACCGCGAACACGGCAAACTCACGGTGGCGGTCGGTGATCTCCACACCCTGCGGCGCGGCCACCCGGAGCAGTTCGACGACGGACGCCGTGTTGGCGGCATTGGGGATCAAGAACACCTCGTCGCTCGATACGAGGTAAGCGATCAGATCATCGACGACGCCGCCGGACTCGTTGCAGCACAGCGTGTATTGGGCTTTACCCGGGCCGATCTTGGCCAGGTCGTTGGTCAGCGCCGAGTTCACGAAGTCGGCAGCGCCCGGTCCGGAGACCAGCGCCTTGCCGAGATGGCTGACGTCGAAGACGCCGATCTTCTCCCGCACCGCGTTGTGTTCGGCGACCGTGCCGGCGTACGACACCGGCATGTTCCAACCACCGAACTCGGCGAAGGTGGCACCGAGCGCGACGTGACGATCGGCGATGGGACCGGCAAGCAGTTGACTCATGGTGCTCAACTTAACGCCCCGGGACGCCGTAACCCCGAATACCCGGATCACTCCTGAGTTGGTACGAGCGCAGCGTGACACCGCCGCTCTCGTTGCCGCCGACCGTGGTGATCTCGTCGCCGTCGACGCGAACCACGATGTTGGTGTGCTGCCCCATCGGGCTCGGCTTGTCGTAGAGCACGATGTCGCCGGGAGTCGGGCGGTGTCCGGGCGGGCGCAGACGACCGGTGTCGGACAGATGGGCGGTGAGCGTCAGGACACCTGGGATGCGCCACGACCCCGAGTTCGGATTACTCAGCGGCACACCGGCTTCGCGCATCGTCCAACTCACGAAGTCGGCGCACCATGGCTCTCGCACACCGTCGGAGTACGTGGTGCCCGCCGGATTGCGGCGGTACTGTTCGCCGACCACGGTGACGATGCGCGCCCGGACGGGTGAGAGCGTCGGATCGATGGCCGGGAAGTCGGGACGCGCCCCCGGCAGGATCGACGACAGACCCGGCAGCCGGTCGGCAACTGTGCTGACCGTGATCACACCGACGGCGGCGACGACCGACAGGGTGGCGACAATCACGGCGACGGTCGACCGGCGCCGCCTGCTGGCGCGTTCTCGTGTCGCCGTCATGTGTCCCCCGCTTTCTGTGCCCGGCCGTGAAACGTCCACCTTAGTGATCGCCCGACGACAACCGGTCCCGCCACATTGCGGTGTCGTCCACGCGTCCGACCCCTGTGGCAGAGTTGAGCGGGTGAGCAAGAACGACACTGTCGACCGCACCCGCGGCCCCGAACTGGACCTGTCCACCTCGATCGCCAAGGACGACACCGCACTCGTCATCGGCCTGATCAGCGCGCCGTCTTCCGAGGACGACGCCGAACCCACGCTGGTCATCGCCGAAGAACTGCTCGACGATGCACAGGCCGGCGAGATCTCCGCCGCGCTGACGGCCCTGGGCGCCACGGGTTCACACGGCGAGGTCACCAAGATCGCCGCACCGGCATCGCTGCCGGTCGACATCGTGGTCGCGGTCGGCCTCGGCGACACCGCCGACGCAGAGTCCGTCGACAAGATCCGCCAGGCGGCGGGTGTCGCGGTCCGGTCACTCGAAGGGGTCGCTTCGGCCGCCACGACGCTGTCGACGGTGAACCTGCCTGCCGCCGCCGAGGGCCTCTTCCTGGGCGCCTATCGGTTCGACGAATTCCGGTCGGACAAGACGAAACCCAAGAAGTCCCTGCCGGGACAGATCACGCTGATCGTCGACGCCAAGACGAAAGAAGCCAAGACAGAACTCGATCGGGCGGCAACGATCGCCGACTGCGTCGCCATCGCCCGCGACTTCGTCAACACCCCACCGAGCCACCTCTATCCCGAAGAGTTCGCCGCTCGGGCCCGGACGTTGGGCGCCAAGGCCGGTCTCACCGTCGAGATCCTCGACGACACCGAACTCGACGCACAGGGTTACGGCGGGATCATCGGCGTCGGCAAGGGTTCCTCGCGCCTGCCTCGTCTCGTGCGATTGACGCATGCCGGAAAGAAGTCGGCCAAGAAGGTGGCGCTCGTCGGCAAGGGCATCACCTTCGACACCGGCGGCATCTCGATCAAGCCGGCCGCGAACATGGATCAGATGACCTCCGACATGGGCGGAGCGGCCGCGGTCATCGCCGCGACGATCCTCGCCGCCCGACTCGACCTCGACGTGTCCGTCACGGCGACCGTGCCGATGGCCGAGAACATGCCGTCGGGCACTGCCCAACGGCCGGGCGACGTGCTGACCCAATACGGCGGGCGGACGGTCGAGGTGCTCAACACCGACGCCGAGGGACGTCTCGTCCTGGCCGACGCGATCGTGCGCGCCTGTGAGGACGACCCCGACTATCTGATCGACACCGCGACCCTGACCGGCGCGCAAATGGTCGCGCTGGGGACACGCACGCCGGGTGTCATGGGCACCGAGGAGTTCCGCGACCGGGTGGCGGCGCGTTCGGCCGACGTCGGCGAGAACGCGTGGGCGATGCCGCTGCCCGCCGAGCTTCGCGGCGACCTCAAATCCCGCGTCGCCGATCTGGCCAACGTCACCCCGCACCGATGGGGCGGGATGCTCGCCGCCGGACTGTTCCTCAAGGAGTTCGTGCCCGAGAACGTGGCGTGGGCGCACATCGACATCGCCGGCCCCGCATTCAACACCGGCGGCCCCTGGGGCTACACGCCGAAAGGTGGGACCGGCGTGCCGGTCCGGACCATCGCGGCCGTCCTCGAGGACATCAGCAGCAACGGCTGACCTGCGACTGCACCCGCCCGCCGGCCGCACCCGAATCCGCCGGCGCCGGGAGCGAAGCGAGCGGGCCGAGTTCCACCGGCGCCGGGAGCGAAGCGAGCGGGCCGAGTTCCGCCGGCGCCGGGAGCGAAGCGAGCGGGCCGAGTTCCGCCGGCGCCGGGAGCGAAGCGAGCGGGCCGAGTTCCACCGGCGCCGGGAGCGAAGCGAGCGGGCCGAGTTCCACCGGCGCCGGGAGCGAAGCGAGCGGGCCGAGTTCCATCGGTGTCTCGCCGGGACCGTCACGCCGCGAATGGGATTACGAGCCGAACCGAGTCAGGGCGGGCCGCGACGGGTAGGGTTAGCCGAGGGTGAGCGCTGACCCGCCACCAGCCCCGTGTCCCGACGGCGCACACACCGTCGGCCACCACAACAGCACAGACAACCGTGTCGAGTTCAGGAGTCAACAACGATGGCCTTCTCCGTCCAGATGCCCGCCCTCGGTGAAAGCGTCACTGAGGGAACAGTGACCCGGTGGCTGAAGGAGGAGGGCGACACCGTCGAGGCGGATGAGCCGTTGCTCGAGGTGTCCACGGACAAGGTGGACACCGAGATCCCGGCCCCGACGTCGGGCGTGCTGACCAAGATCATCGCCGCCGAGGACGACGTCGTGGAGGTCGGCGGAGAGCTCGCGCTGATCGGCGATGCCGATGAGGCAGGCGACTCCGGTGACGACTCGTCGGCAGAGGCCGAATCCGAGCCGGAACCAGAGCCCGAGGACGCATCCGACGAAGAACCGGCCGAGAAGTCCGCCGAGGCACCGTCCACCAACACCGACGAGCCTGCTCCCAAACCGAAGGCCGACACCGGTTCGAGTTCGGGCGAGGGCACCGACGTGTTGATGCCCGAACTCGGCGAGTCGGTCACCGAAGGCACCGTCACCAACTGGCTGAAGTCCGTCGGCGACGAGGTCGCCGCCGACGAACCGCTGCTCGAGGTGTCCACCGACAAGGTCGACACCGAGATCCCGTCGCCGGTCGCCGGCACGCTGCTCGAGATCGTCGCCGAAGAGGACGACGTCGTCGAGGTCGGCGGCAAGCTCGCGGTCATCGGCGACGCGTCGGCGGCCAAGTCCGAGCCGGAACCTGAACCCGAGCCGGAAGGGGCCGAGGCCGAACCTGAGCCGGAACCCGAACCAGAACCCGAGCCGGAGCCTGAGCCCGAACCGGCGAAGGCCGAGAAGGCCGAGAGCGCAAGCACTTCCGAGGATCCGCCGACCGTCGAGTCGACACCGTACGTGACACCGCTGGTGCGCAAGCTGGCCGCGGAGAACGACATCGATCTCGACTCGGTCAAGGGCACCGGGGTGGGCGGTCGAATCCGTAAGCAGGACGTCCTCGCCGCCGCCGAGGCCAAGAAGGCTCCCGAACCCGAGCCTGCTCCGTCGGCACCGGCTCCCTCTGCGTCGGCTCCCTCTGCGTCGGCTCCGAGCGCCCCCGCGGCATCGGGCGGCAAGACGTCGGCACCGGAGATCAAGCCGGAGCTGGCCGCCCTGCGTGGGACCACCCAGAAGATCAACCGCATCCGGCAGATCACCGCGAAGAAGACGCGCGAGTCGCTACAGACCAGTGCGCAGCTCACCCAGGTGTTCGAGGTCGACATGACCAAGATCGTCGGACTGCGCAAGGCGGCCAAGGAATCCTTCAAGGCTTCCGAGGGTGTGAACCTGACGTTCCTGCCGTTCATCGCCAAGGCCGTGGTCGAGGCACTGAAGGCGCACCCCAACGTCAACGCGTCGATCGACGAGGACAAGAGGGAGATCACCTACTACGACAAGGTGCATCTCGGCATCGCCGTCGACACCGAGCAGGGGCTGCTCTCACCGGTCATCCACAACGCCGACGACCTGTCGATCGCCGGCTTGGCGCGTGCGATCGCCGACATCGCGGCCCGTGCACGCAAGGGTGCAGGCGGACTCAAGCCCGACGAGCTGGCGGGTGGCACGTTCACCATCACCAACATCGGCAGCCAGGGTGCGTTGTTCGACACCCCGATCCTGGTACCGCCGCAGGCGGCGATGCTCGGCACTGGTGCCATCGTCAAGCGTCCGGTCGTGATCACCGGCGACGACGGTTCGGAGTCGATCGCGGTGCGGTCGATGTCGTTCCTGCCCCTCACCTACGACCACCGACTCATCGACGGCGCCGACGCCGGTCGTTTCCTCACCACCGTGAAGAAGCGCCTGGAGGGTGCGGCCTTCGCCGCCGACCTCGGGCTGTAGATGCGAGTAGCCGTAGCCGGCTCACAAGGGCTGATCGGTTCAGCCCTGGTCACCTCGTTGCGCGCGGCGGGCCACACGGTTGTCCGTCTGGTCCGCCGTGAAGCGCTGTCCGACGACGAGTTCAGCTGGGAACCAGAGACTTTCGGGGTACCGGCGGAGAGCCTGGCCGGTGTCGACGCCGTCGTCAGTCTCGGTGGCGTGGGCATCGGCAACCAGCGCTGGACCGGGCGATTCAAGCAGGAGTTGCGCGATTCCCGGATCACCCCGACCGAGGTCCTCGCCGAAGCAGTCCGCGATGCTGGCGTCCCGACCTTCGTCAGCGCCAGCGCCACCGGCTTCTACGGCGACACCGGCAGCCACGAGGCGACCGAAACCGATTCGGCCGGAGAAGGATTCCTGGCCGACCTGGTGACCGACTGGGAACGCGCGGCGACCGACAACGCGGGACCCGACACCCGAGTGGTGCTCCTGCGGACCGCGCCGGTGCTCAGCCCGAAGGGCGGCATGCTCGCGAAGCTGCGCCCGATCTTCAAGCTGGGATTGGGCGGTCCGATCGGCGACGGCAAGCAGTACTTCTCGTGGATCAGCCTGGTCGACGAACTCCGGGCGATCGAGTTCGTGCTCGACTCCTCGATCGCCGGGCCGGTGAACCTGAGCGCGCCCGAGCCGGTGCCGTTCGGCACTTTCGTCTCGGCCCTGGGGCACGCGGTGCACCGGCCGGCGATCCTGCCGGTGCCCGGTTTCGTGGCCCGCGTCGCCGGTGGTGAGATGGCCGAGGAAATGATTCTGATCAGTCAGCGCGTTGTACCGGCTGTGCTCACCGACAACGACTTCTCCTTCGACCACCCCGACATCGACACGGCACTGGAGTACACCCGTGCCTGACCGCGTGACCACCAGTGCGGCGACCGGGAGCCGACGGTCGGTGCGCGCCGATGCCGCACCCATCGAGGTCCGGTATCTCGGCACGGTCGACTACCGCGACACCTACGAGCTCCAGCATCGCCTCGCCGACGAGCGCGCGAGCGGTGCGCTCGATCACGATGTCCTGCTGCTGCTCGAGCATCCGTCGACCTACACCGCGGGCAAACGCACCGAGGAGGCCGACCGTCCCTCCGACGGTTCACTCGTGATCGACGTCGACCGCGGTGGTCGGATCACCTGGCATGGTCCCGGACAGCTGGTGGGCTACCCCATCGTCAAGCTCGGCGAACCGCTCGACGTCGTCGACTACGTCCGACGCCTCGAGGCCGCGTTGATCGCGGTATGCGCGACGCTGGGTGTGAGCACCGGCCGCGTCGACGGCAGGTCCGGGGTGTGGGTGCCGGCGCAACCCGCACGCAAACTCGGGCAGATCGGCATCCGGGTGGCCAAAGGCGTTGCGCTGCATGGCTTTGCACTCAACGTCAACCCCGACATGAGCGCCTTCGAGGCGATCGTCCCGTGCGGAATCGCCGATGCCGACGTCACGTCGCTGAGTCTGGAGACGGGCCGGTCGCTGGCGATCACCGACGTGCTCGACGTCGTCGCCGAGGCGGTGAGCGCCGCCCTCGACGGCACGCTCCCCGAGAACTCCGCACCCGATGCGGTGACCCACACGAGCGTAGGATCGGCACGGTGACCGCGTCCCCCACAGCCCCTGACGGCCGCAAGCTCCTGCGCCTCGAGGTCCGCAACGCGCAGACGCCCATCGAACGCAAACCCGAGTGGATTCGCACCCGCGCGACGATGGGACCGGAGTTCACCGAACTCAAGGGCCTGGTCAAACGCGAAGGCCTGCACACCGTGTGCGAGGAAGCCGGCTGCCCCAACATCTACGAATGCTGGGAAGACCGCGAGGCCACCTTCCTCATCGGCGGCGAACAGTGCACCCGACGCTGCGACTTCTGCCAGATCGACACCGGAAAGCCGGCACCGCTCGATCGTGACGAACCGCGCCGCGTCGCGGAGAGCGTGCAGGCCATGGGACTGCGCTATTCGACGATCACCGGCGTCGCCCGCGACGACCTCCCCGACGAGGGCGCCTGGCTCTACGCCGAGACCGTGCGCGCGATCCATCGGCTGAACCCCGGCACCGGTGTGGAGAACCTGATCCCCGACTTCCACGCCAAGCCCGACCTGCTCGACGAGGTCTTCGACGCCCGCCCCGAGGTGCTCGCGCACAACCTCGAAACCGTGCCGCGCATCTTCAAGCGCATCCGGCCGGCGTTCCGCTACGAGCGTTCGCTGGAGGTCATCACCGCCGCCCGCGACTTCGGCCTGGTGACCAAGTCCAACCTGATCCTGGGCATGGGCGAGACGCCGCGTGAGGTGCAGTCGGCCATCATCGACCTGCACGAGGCGGGCTGCGACATCCTCACCATCACCCAGTACCTGCGGCCGTCGGCGCGTCACCATCCGGTGGAACGTTGGGTGAAGCCGGAGGAGTTCGTCGATCACTCCGAGTTCGCGACCGAGATCGGGTTCGCCGGCGTGATGGCCGGTCCGCTGGTTCGCTCGTCGTATCGCGCGGGCCGCCTCTACGCACAGGCCATGGCCCGCCACGGACGGCCCCTCGCACCGGCGATGGCACATCTCGCCGAGGAGGGTTCGGCCAGCCAAGAGGCCTCGAGCCTGATGGCGCGGCTGGCTCGCTGACCTCAGCCGGCGGGAAGGTCCAACCTGTGTCCGACCGGGGTGGCGGCCGGACGTAAGCTGGAGTGCATGGCAAAGGCGCAGTCCAAGGACAAAGAGGCAAAGGCCGCGGCCAAACAGGCCCGCAAGAAGGCATCGAAGGAACGGCGCCAGCAGCTGTGGCAGGCGTTCCAGATGCAGCGCAAGGAGGACAAGCGCCTTCTGCCGTACATGATCGGTCTGTTCGTGCTGATCGTCGCAGTGTTCGTGGCGCTGGGCTTCGTCTTCGGGACCGTATGGCTGTTCGTGCCGCTGGGCGTGGTGCTCGGTCTGCTGGCCGCGTTCATCCTGTTCGGCCGCCGAGTGCAGCGCAGCGTCTACTCCAAGGCCGAGGGCCAGCCCGGTGCCGCGGGGTGGGCGTTGGGCAACATGCGCGGTCAGTGGCGTGTTCAGCAGGCGGTCTCCGGGACCTCCCACCTCGACGCCGTGCACCGCGTCATCGGCAAGCCGGGCGTGATCCTCGTCGCCGAGGGCTCCCCCGCCCGCGTCAAGTCCCTTCTCGCGCAGGAGAAGAAGAAGGCTGCGCGCGTGGTCGGCGACACCCCGATCTACGAGATCGTCGTCGGCAACGACGACGGGCAGGTGCCGCTCTCCAAGCTCGAACGCCACATCAACAAGCTGCCCAAGAACATCGACGGCAAGCGGATGGACACCCTCGAGGGACGACTGTCTGCTCTCGGCTCCAAGGCACCCGGCCCCGGCATGCCGAAGGGCCCGCTCCCGGCGAATGCGAAGATGCGCAGCATGCAGCGCACCGCGCGTCGCCGGAGCTGACCGCCTCCCGCGCCTGGTCTGATCGAGCAGGCCAACCTGACGAGTCGGCGACCAACTCGCGTGGAGGCGGGAAGGGTTGGCGGTTGGGCCGGTGGCCAGGATCGGGCCCCTGACGGTGGTCCTCCGGGTATATCCCGGAAGCGGACGCTGACGGGCCCGATCTCAGTCACCGATCGCCGGTCGCCGCGTTCCGCCGACGGCGACGGCGACGGCGACGCCAGGAACATGCGCCCACAAAAAGTCGGGGAAGAAACTTCGTCCCCGACCCTTGGTGTCCTCCCCCAGAAATTTGTGGGGGACGACTGTGAACCTCGGGGAAGAAACTTCTTCCCCTAGATTTTTCGGGCAGGACGCCATCGTGTTTCCCCAGGTCGGAAGGCTGGTCACCCGAACTCTTCGGATCAGCGACCCACCCGCCGACGTCGTCGGCGATCGTGAAGATGGGAAGAGCCGCGCCGTCTGAAGCGGTCCTCCTCAGGTGCCACCGATGCAAGGTTGCCCTCCCAGGCACGTCACGGCGACCGTTTCAGATGCCAACTCCAGCGGCGACCCGGTCAGGCCAAGGGATGATGCCGCCACCCGTCGGATGTCTGTACGCCCCAGCCCGACAGGTGCACTCTGCAGGGCTCCCACGCACAGATTTCCGCAGTTCAGGAGGACAATAGCTGTGCTCGTCGGATCAGATCAGCGAGTGCGCACCATCGCGGTGCCGGTGGCCCGGTCGTGCAGGGCGCGTCCGTTGTAGTCGTTGATGAGTGCGGGCACCAGGAACACGATGAGCAGCTGTCGAGCGACCGCCCGGATGATTCCGACCGCCGCTGGCTGCGCCTCGCCGGCCGCCTCCGCCGACGCGCGCTCCGGTCCGTGGTCGACACGGGCCACCCGCAGTCCGATCGCGAACTGGCCCGGGGTGAAACCGAAGAGCGTCACGGCGAGTACGCCGATCACGAACCACACGCCGAGGATCGCGGTGCCCATGTTGGGCGAGCCGAATCGCACGAACAGCAACGAGATGCCGCCGGCCAACAGCCAGTCCACGAGCAGTGCCGCCACGCGCGGCCAGCCGCTCGCCAATGACCCGGGACCCGTTTCGGGCAGCCCGAGATCTTGTCCGCGGTACTCGTTGTCGACACCGGCGGCGGGGCCGATCTGAGGTCCCGACAACCACGATCCGGTGGTCCGTCCCACTGCAATCTCCTTCGCCAACTGTTCACCGCCAACTGTTCACCATGGTAATCCCGCTCCGAAAGCGAGGTTCACGCCGGACGCGGGGATCGGAAGGCATAGGGTTGGACCGCACGACGGCTAGCGTTGTAGTGCGTCAAACAGACCGTCCACGTAACACAGGAGAAACACTCCCTTGACCCATGGGCAACGTCGCCTCCATACGGTTCAGGCTGAGATCCGCTGCTGTGTCTCGGTGGCGGATGAGGCGTGTCAGCACCACTGACCACCCGATCACGAAGGAGTCACCGCACGGTGTACAGCAGTAAAGAAGAACTACTCGAGGGCATCAAGAAGGAAGGTGTCGAGTACGTCGACATCCGTTTCTGCGATCTGCCCGGTGTCATGCAGCACTTCTCGATCCCGGCGTCGGCATTCAACGAGGACGTCTTCGAAGAAGGGCTCGCCTTCGACGGCTCGTCCGTCCGCGGCTTCCAGTCGATCGACGAGTCGGACATGATGCTGCTGCCCGACCCGGCAACCGCGCGGATCGATCCCTTCCGCAAGGCCAAGACGATGAACATCAGCTTCTTCGTCCACGACCCGTTCACCCGCGAGGCCTACAGCCGTGACCCGCGCAACGTGGCCCGCAAGGCCGAGGACTACCTCGCCTCCACCGGAATCGCCGACACCTGCTTCTTCGGCGCCGAGGCCGAGTTCTACATCTTCGACTCGGTGTCCTTCGGCTCCGAGATGAACGGCACCTTCTACGAGATCGAGTCGGAGTCGGGCTGGTGGAACACCGCGTCCCCGACCGACCCGGACGGCAGCCCGAACCTCGGCTACAAGGTTCGCCCCAAGGGCGGCTACTTCCCCGTCGCACCGTACGACCACTACGTGGATCTGCGTGACGAGATGTCGACCAACCTGCAGAACGCGGGCTTCATCCTCGAGCGTGGCCACCACGAAGTCGGCACCGGTGGCCAGGCGGAGATCAACTACAAGTTCAACACGCTGCTCCACGCAGCCGACGATGTGCTGCTGTTCAAGTACATCATCAAGAACACCGCCTTCCAGAACGGTAAGACCGTCACCTTCATGCCGAAGCCACTCTTCGGTGACAACGGCTCGGGTATGCACGCCCACCAGTCGCTGTGGAAGGACGGCAAGCCGCTGTTCCACGACGAGGCCGGCTACGCGGGTCTGTCGGATCTGGCGCGCTACTACATCGGCGGCATCCTGCACCACGCGCCGTCGCTGCTGGCGTTCACCAACCCGACGATCAACTCCTACAAGCGCCTGGTGCCCGGCTACGAGGCCCCGATCAACCTCGTCTACAGCCAGCGCAACCGGTCCGCCTGCGTGCGTATCCCGATCACCGGCAACAACCCGAAGGCCAAGCGCCTCGAGTTCCGTTGCCCGGACAGCTCGGGCAACCCGTACCTCGCGTTCGCGGCCATGATGATGGCCGGCCTCGACGGCATCAAGAACAAGATCGAGCCGCACGAGCCCGTCGACAAGGACCTCTACGAGCTCCCGCCGGAGGAGGCCAAGGGCATCCCGCAGGCCCCGACGTCGCTCGCCGCGGTCATCGACAAGCTCGAAGAGGACCACGAATACCTCACCGCCGGTGGCGTGTTCACCGAGGACCTCATCGAGACCTGGATCGCGCTGAAGCGTGAGAACGAGATCGAGCCGGTGCAGATCCGTCCGCACCCGTACGAGTTCGCTCTGTACTACGACGTCTGATCGTCTCCGACGAGGCGACGTCTGATCGTCTCCGACGGTGACATCTGATCGTCTCCGACGGTGACATCTGATCGTCTCCGACGAGGCGACGTCTGATCGTCTCTTCTGACAAGTCCACCCATCCGGTCCGCCGGGCGGGTGGACTTGTCATTTGCGGGGGGATTCGCCGGGGCCACTCGACATGTGCCCGAGAAACCCGACGTGGCACACTCACCCGGTGACCAACCCGTACGACCCACGCAATCCGCACGGCCGACAGCCCGGTGCACCCGGTGCCTACGACCCGACGGCGCAGTGGCCCGTGGGTGGTGTTCCGCCGAATCAGGGTCGCCCGGCCCAGCATCAGAACCCACAGCATCAGAACCCACAGCATCAAAACCCGCAGCATCAGAATCCGCCGCATCACACACAGCAGTTCCCGGGCGTAAACCCCTACGGTGCGTACGGCCCGCCGAACCAGCCACCGAGTGGACCTGGGTGGCCGCCCAGCGGACCGGCCTGGCCGGTCGCTCCCCAGGGTGGGCCGCCCAAGAAGAGCGGATCGACCGCGCTCATCGTCGGCGGGATCGCCATCGCCACCGTGGTCGTCATCGTCATCGCTGTGGTCGCGGGCATTCTGATGAATCGAAGCGACGACGACAACTCGACACATGCGGCCGCGGCGGTCTCGTCGTCGCGGGCCAGCATGACCACGTCGCCCGACACCACCACCACAACGACAACCACCACAACAACGACGACGACCACAACGACTCCGGTTCCCGTGAACTACTACGGCGCCATCGCGATCTCGCGCGACACCGGCCACTGGGGGTACGCCGTCGACGCCGCATCGCAACGTCAAGCGAACATCGCTGCGCTCAAGTACTGCGTCGTGTCGACCTGCGCGACCGTCGTCGAGTTCCGCAACGCATGCGGGGCACTCGCACAGTCACAGGAGAACTCGTACTGGGGCTGGGGCTGGGCGCCCACCCGACAGGGCGCGATCAGCACGGCCATCTCGTACGTCAAGGGCGGCTCGCCGAAGGTCCTCGTCTCGACATGCACACGCAACGTGCAGGGTTGACGGCGGATCCGACACCACCGCATGGGCGAAACGCACGTCACAACGTGATCTCGAACACGAAATGGACTTAATACCCTGCCGACTCACAACCAGGCGTTTTACCGTATTTGACATGACCCGCACGAGATACGTCGAAGACCTAGCCCCCGGCGACCGGATCAGCATCGATGGTGCCGACAGGGTCGTCCGCACGACCACCCGCCGCGACGACGATCAGTTCCTCGTCGAACTCGTAGCCGCCGCCGACGCCGCAACCGAGGTGCTCCTGCACCGCGGCTCCAAGGTCGAGGTCGTCTGACAGACGTCACCGAGCGCGCCGGCGGTCGTCACCAAGACAACCGCCGGCGCGCTCGATGTGTCACTGGAACTCCGCCGCCCGGCTACGGTCGCCACCGACGGCGAGGTCGTCATCATTTTCCGGCACGCGGTCCCGCGATGAACGCAGACCCCAAAGCGCGACCATCGCAGTGAACGTGAGGACGGCGGCGCCGGCCCAAGCGGCGGCACTCAACCCGTCGACGAAGGCGCTGCGAGCCGCGTCGACGAGCGCATCGGCGCGCTCGATCGGGAGGCGTTGCGCGGTCGCGAGCGCACCGGCCAACGTCCCGGCCGCCCCATCCCCGAACCGACTGGCGATATCCATCCGGAACACCACATTGACGATGCTGCCGAGCACCGCGATGCCGAGTGCTCCGCCGAGTTCGCTGGTGGTCTCCAGCAATCCCGACGTGGCGCCGGCCCGCTCGGCGGGTGCAACGCCCACCACGTAGTCGGCGATCATCGACGTTGCCGCGACCACTCCGGCAGCCAGCAACGTGGCGCCGGCCAGTACCGGCAGCAGTGTGTCGGTGCCCGTCATGGCGGCGAGCACCACGAAACCGGACGCGCCAACGAGTAGTCCGGTGACGATCACGGCCGGACGACCGATCCGGTTGGCGACGACCGCTGCCAACGGGGCGGTCGCGCCCACCACCACCGTGGGTGCAAGGCTCCACAACGCCGCGCGCAACGGCGAATAGCCGAGCACCGACTGCAGATACTGGGTCATCAGGATCGAGTTCCCGAGCATCGCGAACATACACACGAGATTCACGGTCATCGATGTCGCAAACCGGCGCTCCCCCAACAGAACAACGTCGACGAGTGGATCCGCCAATCGTCGCTGCCGCCACACGAATACCGCGCCGACCGCGACGCCGACACCGAGCGTGATCAGCCGAGACGCCGACCATCCCTGCGCGGCAACCGATTTGATCGCATCGACCACCGGCAGGATTGCGGCCAGCGCCAGCAGAGCGCTCACCAGGTCGACTCGTCGGCCTGGTACGGCCGTGTGCCCGGGCAGCAACGCCGGCGCCACGACGAGAAGCAACGTCATGACGGGGATGTTGATGAGAAACACCGACCCCCACCAGAAGTGTTCGAGCAGCACGCCGCTGATGATCGGGCCGAAGGCGACACCACCGGCGAGGACCGCATTCCACGTGGCAATCGCCTTCCGGCGCTCGTCAGGATCGTCGAAGAGATGTCGGATCATCGCCAGCGTCGAGGGCATCAGGGTTGCCCCGGCGATCGCCAGCAGGGCCCGGGCGCCGATCAGCATCTCCGCGCTCGTCGCGAAGGCTGCCAGGGCCGAAGCTGCGCCGAATCCCGCGGCGCCGATCATCAGTAACTTTCGGTGGCCGATGCGGTCGGCCACCGACCCCATCGTGAGCAACAGACCGGCCAGCACGAATCCGTAGACGTCGAAGATCCAGAGCTGCTGGTCGGCCGTGGGGTCGAGGTCGGCCGCGATGTAGGGAACCGCGAAGAACAGCACCGAGACGTCCATCGACACGATGAGCATCGGAAGACACAGGGCGCTGAGACCCCACCAGGGAGAACGTGTGGTCATGACAGACTCCTCATCTGCGTGCGTAATAGACTGTTTATTGAATACGCAGATACTAGAACCTATCTGTTTACACCGCAAGCAGTAAGTAGGATGTCGCCCATGAGCCCCCGACCGACCGATCCCACGCCGTCAGAAACACACCCCCCGCTACCTCGGTACCTGGCGGCGTTGTGGGGCCGAGCCGACGACACACCGCGCCGCGGGCCCAGACCAACCCTGTCCGTCCGCGAGATCGGCCGCGCAGCCGTTGCGATCGCCGACGAACGCGGCTGGGAATCGGTGTCCATGAAGGCGATTGCCCAGTCGCTGGGTATGACCACCATGTCGCTCTACCGCTACGTCGAGAGCAAGGACGACATCATCGACGTGATGGTCGACGAGGCATACGGCCGCGCAGACCGGGCCGTTCTCGACGAGGCGACCTGGCAGGGCCGGATCACCGCATGGGCGCATGCCGTGACCGAGCGGATGCGACGACGTCCCTGGCTCGCCGCGATCCCGCTCCCCCGACCACCCTTGGGCCCGAATGCCTTGTCCTGGACCGACACCGGCGTGCGGACATTCGACGGAACTGCACTGCGCGGCCAACAGAAAATGAACGCGCTGCTACTCGTCGACGGGTTCGTCCGCCAGCACGTGCGGCAGTCCAGCCAGATGGGCATGCTGGGTACGATCCCCGACGGGCCGTCCTACGAGTCGATGCTCCTCACCCTGACAACCCCCGACACCCACCCCGGGATCGCCGGAGCCCTCGCCGACATGGCGGATGGCGATAGAACAAGCGGCGACGAGACCGACTTCTTCACCGAGCAGCTGGACTTCGGGCTGTCGGTGATCGTCCACGGACTCTCCGCGCTGCTCGACGACTGACACGACCCGGTCACGCGGTGTGGCGATCAGCCGCTAGGGCGTGCCTCAAACCCCTACGATGAGTGCATGATCCGACTCATCATCCGCACCGTCGTCTACCTCGTCTCGGCGGCGATAGGCCTGCTCGTCGCGTCGGCCGTACTCGATGACTTCAACCTCCACGCCGCGGGCTTCCTGGTCGCAGTCGTCGTGTTCTCGGCCGCACAGCTCATCCTCGGTCCGTTCATCTTCAAGGTCGTGCGCAACAACGCGGAGGCCTTCGTCGGCGGGGTCGGACTCGTGTCGACGTTCGTCGCGCTGCTGATCGCCTCTTTCGTCGGCGACGGCCTCGACATCACCGGGGCGTCGACCTGGATCGCGGGCACCGTGATCGTGTGGCTGGTCACCGCGATCGCCACCATGCTCCTGCCGTTCCTGCTGGCGAAGGCCGGCGTCAAGCACGCCCGCGAGGAGAAGGAGCAGACCGCCGGCTGAGCGTGAAACCGAAAGCCCCCCTCCAGCGGAGGGGGCTCAGGCAGCGTAGTGGCGGGCGCGGGGAGACTCAGGCGGCGCGGTCGTGGTCGAGGTCGCCGAACATCGCCTGGTTGTGACCGAAGGCGGAGATCGCTTCCTCCACGAGGCGCTCGACGGCGGCGTCGTCGAGCGGCAACGCGTCGAGCCGGTCGCGGTAGGAGTCCTTGTAGCGCTTGAGTTTGTCGATGCCATCGAAGGCGTAGAACGACAGCGCTGTGTCGTCGAGGCCGTAGTGCTGACGCATGCGATGCGCGACGACCTGACCGCCGGACAGGTCGCCGAGGTAGCGGGTGTAGTGGTGGGCGACGTAGCGCGCCGCGTCGTCGCGCGTGGCCTCGATCGCCTCGACGTACCGGGCGACCGCCGGCAGTGGCGTGATGCCGGCCGGATCGATCCCGAGCGACACGAGATCGGCGTGCAGCCGTGGCAGCCGACGCAGCTTGTCGTCGAGCACCGCCGCCGCCACCGGGTCGTCGGACAAGTCGTCACCGACCTGTTCGAGGGCGCGGTAGACGAAGTACAGCTGCGCGGCAAGGCTGGTGTACTGGCCGGCGTCGAGGCGGCCGGACATCAGGTCGTCGACAAAGGTCGCGCTCTCGGCGCGCTCGTGTGCGACGGCGGTGGCCGCACGCAGCCGCGCCGAGATGGGCCGGCTGTCGGCAACAGGGGATGCGGTGTCCGGCGAAGTCGTCATGATGCCACCAGTGATACCACCACGGCACGATGATCGGAACCCGGGATGTCGTAGGTGTTCACACTCGCCGCAGCGAAACCGCGCGTCACCACATGATCGAGGGTGATCCACGGGTGCAGTCCGCGATTGGCCGGGAACGTCGGTAGGAAGCCGCCACCGACCTGTTCCACGGAATCCGCGTATCCGTCGGTGAGCAGGTCACGGAACCGCGGGCTGTCCCACGTCGAGTTGAAATCGCCGGCCGCGACCACCCGCTCGTCGGGCAGGGCCCGCAAATAGGCCCCGATCGTCGAGAGGTCACGCTGCCAACTGTCGATCTGACCGCCGAGCGGAGCCCTCGGGTGGATTGCCAGCACCCGCGCACCGGGAGCACCGGGAAGGTCGGTCCGCGCGCTGAGGTTTCGGTCGGCGGTGTTCGGAACCGGCGCGGGATCGACGAGCGGCCGCTTGCTGAACAGCGCGGTTCCGCCCGACTGCGGCACCGGAATCGCGAACTCGTGCGGCAGTTCCCGCGCGATCGAACTCGTGCGAATCCGCACGAGCGCCTCCGGCGTCACCTCCTGCATCGACAACAGATCGGCGTCGGACCGCTCCACCAGATCGGCCAGCGTGTCGAGATCCGCCTGTCCCAGACGCAGATTCGCGGTCACCACGGTGAACCGTTCGCCCGGCGGCGGATTCTCCCCGATCCACAGGGGCAACTGGGTCCAGACCAGGGCGACCGTCGCGATCACCGCGAACCCGAGCATGAACCAGCGCCGCAGCAGTACGAAGATGAGTAGTGCACCGGCCGCCGGCACCACCGCCAACGGCACGCGGCTGGTCATCCGGATGGTGAACCCGCTGCGCACCGGGTAGTAGTGCAACCAGACCGCGACGCAGACCACGGCGAGCAACACCCAGCCGACCACCAGCAGGGCCGCGGCGATGTACTTGCGCATCAAGCCCCGAAAACCCTGAGCACCACGGCCTTTGCGCGGCGGGTGACGCGTAGGTAGTTCTCCAGGAACTCTGCGGCCTGGTCTTGCGGCCACCCGGCCGCATACGCGATCTGCCGCAACGCTCGCCCCGGTCCCGGCAATTGGTCGACGGGTTTGCCCCGCACCAGGACCAGCGCGTTACGTGCCTTGGTCGCGGTGATCCACGCGTTCTTCAGCAGCGCGACGTCGGTCTCGGCCAGCAGTTCTGCACCGCCGATCGCGTCCAGCGACTGCAACGTCGAGGTGTTGTGCAGCGTGCGGTAGCGGTGCGCATACCGCAGTTGCAGGAGTTGGACGGTCCACTCGATGTCAGCGAGGCCGCCGCGACCGAGTTTGGTGTGCGTCGCCGGGTCGGCACCGCGCGGCAGCCGCTCGGCGTCGACGCGCGCCTTGATGCGGCGAATCTCCTTGACCGCCGCGCTCGACACCCCGCCGGCGGGATAGCGAATGCGATCGGCCATGTGCAGGAAGTCGACGCCGAGATCGTCGTCGCCGGCCACCTGATGCGCACGCAGCAGCGCCTGGATCTCCCATGGCTGCGCCCACTGGTCGTAGTAGGCCGCATACGCCGCCAGGGTGCGAACGACCGGACCGTTGCGACCTTCCGGCCGCAGTCCGGTGTCGACCTCGAGCGGCGGGTCGTCGCTGGGCGAACCCAGCATCGTCCGGACGTGCTCGGCGATCGTCTGCGACCATCGCACGGCCGCGGCTTCGTCGGCACCGGGGTTGGGCTGGCAGACGAACAGGACGTCGGCGTCCGATCCGTAGCCCAGTTCGCCACCACCGAGGCGGCCCATCCCGATGACTGCGATCCGGGCCGGTGCGGGTTCCCCGCGTTGCTTCTCGGAGTCGTTGATGACCACCGTGAGTGCCGCGTTGAGCACGGCCGCCCACACACTCGACAACGCGGCACACACGGCCGGGACATCCATCAGACCCAGCACGTCCGCCGACGCGACCCGCACCAACTCGGCCCGCCGGTGCGAACGTGCCGCCGCCACAGAACGTTTCAGGTCGGGCTGACGCACCGTCGAGGCGATGAGTCCCTTGGCCACGTCCTGTGGCCGAACCTCGCACAGCTTGGGTCCGTCGGGTCCGTCCGAGTACAGGTGGATCACCTCGGGCGAACGCATCAGCATGTTCGCGATGAACTCCGATGTCCCGAGCACCTTCATCAGCCGCTGGGCCACCACCCCGTCGTCGCGCAGGAGACGGAGAAACCAGTCGGCATCGTCCATGACGTCGCACAGTCGCCGGTAATTGAGCAGACCGGCGTCGGGATCGGGTGTCCGGCTGATTGTTTCGAGCAGCTGCGGCAGGATCAGGAGCTGGATCTGACCGCGGCGGCCGGGCGCGTTGGACAGGGCCCGGATGTGACTCATCGCGCGGTCGGGCTTCGCGTAGCCCAAGGCCGCGAGGCGCCGCTCGGCCGACGCGTCCGACAGTGTCAGTTCCTCGGTCTTGAACTGGGTGACGGCTTCCAACAGCGGTCGGTAGAACAGCTTTTCGTGGAGTCGGCGCACCCGGAGACTCTGATGCCGGATCTGCTCGCGCAGCACGCCGGTCGCGTCGAGGTCACCTTCGCGTCGAATGTGGGCGGCGCGCGCGAGCCAGCGCATGTTCTCGTCGTCGTCGAACTCCGGCAGGAGGTGGGTGCGCGACATCTTCTGCAACTGCAGCCGATGCTCGAGCAGCCGTAAGAATTGGTACGACGCACTGAGATTCGCGCCGTCGTCGCGCCCGACATAACCACCCGAGGTGAGCGCGGCGAGCGCGTCGACGGTCGCCATCACCCGCAGGTCCTCGTCGACTCGTCCGTGCACCATCTGCAGCAGCTGGACCGCGAATTCGACGTCGCGAAGGCTGCCGCTGCCCAGCTTGAGGTTGCGGGCGCGCAGATCCTCCGGGACGAGGGACTCGACGCGCCGCCGCATCGCCTGCACCTCGGGCACGAAGTCCTCTCGGTCGGCCGCCCGCCACACCATCGGTTTGACCGCGGCGATGTAGTCGTTGGCGAGTTCCATGTCGCCGGTCATCGCGCGGGACTTCAACAGCGCCTGGAATTCCCAGGTCTTGGCCCACCGGTTGTAGTAGGCGACGTGGGAGTCGAGGGTCCTGGTGAGGGCACCGGCCTTGCCCTCCGGTCGAAGTGCAGCGTCGACCTCGAAGAAGGCCAGCGAGCCGACGCGCATCATCTCGCCCGCGATCCGGGCGGCCGTGCCGTCGGCGGGGTCACTGACGAAGATGACGTCCACGTCGCTGACGTAGTTCAGTTCACGCGCACCGCATTTGCCCATGGCGATCACGGCCAGCCGCACGCCGATCGGCTTGTCGCCGTACACCTCGCGGTAGGCCACCGCCAGTGCGGCGGTCAGCGCCGCGTCGGCCAGATCGGCCAGGTAGGCGCCCACTTCGGGGAACCACATCACCGGCAGATCCTCGACGGTGGACGCCACGTCGTGCGCCGCGAGTTGCATCACGAGATTGCGATAGGCGAGCCGCAACGCGACCACCGACTTCGGCCCGGCGAACCCCGCCCGGTAGACCCGGTTGCCCTTCTCGATCTCCCCGGGCTCGGGTGTCGCGTCAACCGCAGCGAGCATCAGGCGGTCCACCTCGGCCCGGTCCGGCAGTTCGTCGGCGAGTAGGAGGTGCCAGCTGTCGGGTTCGGCGACCAGATGATCGGCGAGCGCGTCCGACGACCCGATCAGCGCGAACAGGCGACCACGGAAACCCTTGTTGCTGCGGATCGCCTCGTCGAGCGCCGGCCACTCGTCGCCGACAGTCGCCCGCAGGCGGGTCAGCGTCCTCAAAGCGAGGTCGGCGTCGGGTGCGCGCGACAGCGACCACAGAACATCTACCGAAGCACTGTCGTTCCAACCCAATCCGGCCAGGTCGTCGGCGGCGCCCTTGTCCAGCAGACCGAGACGACCGGAGCTGGGCAACGCACTCCGTCCGGGCGGTCGTGTCCCGGGAACGCTCGAACCCGAGGGGTTCGCGCCAGAACGGTAAGTCACACCACAAACCGTAGCGACCCGAGATCGGACATCACAGGCGGGTGCCACGATGAACGGCTACAGACGACTACAGGGGCAGGTAGCTCTTCAACTCGAACGGGGTGACCAGGCTGCGATAGTTGGTCCACTCGGTCCACTTGTTGCGCAGGAAGTAGTCGAAGACGTGCTCCCCGAGCGCCTCGGCCACCAGTTCGGAGTTCTCCATCTGGTGCAGAGCCTCGGCCAGGCTGCCGGGCAATTCCTTGTAGCCCATCGCCCGACGCTCCGCCGGGGTCAACGCCCACACGTCGTCCTCGGCCTCGTCGGGCAGTTCGTAGTCCTCGCTGATGCCCTTGAGACCGGCCGCCAGCAGAACCGCGAAGGTCAGGTACGGGTTGCAAGCCGAATCTGGGCTGCGGACCTCGACCCGACGCGACGACGCCTTGTTGGGCGTGTAGAGCGGCAAGCGGATGAGTGCCGACCGGTTGGCACCACCCCACGTCGCCGCGGTCGGGGCCTCGCCACCGTGGATGAGTCGCTTGTAGCTGTTGACCCACTGGTTGGTGACGGCGCTGATCTCGGCGGCGTGATGCAGGATGCCGGCGATGAACTTCTTCCCAGTGTCCGACAACTGCATCGGGTCGTCCGGGTTGTGGAAAGCATTGATGTCGCCCTCGAACAGGCTCATGTGCGTGTGCATCGCCGAACCGGGGTGCTCGCTGAACGGCTTGGGCATGAACGTGGCCCAGGTGCCCTCCCCGATCGCGACCTCCTTGATGACATAGCGGAAGGTCATCACGTTGTCGGCCATCGACAGCGCGTCGGCATAACGCAGATCGATCTCCTGCTGCCCCGGCGCACCCTCGTGATGGGAGAACTCGACGGAAATGCCCATCGACTCCAGTGCCTCGATCGCGTGGCGACGGAAGTTGGGCGCGGCGTCGTGGACGGCCTGGTCGAAGTAGCCGCCCGAGTCGGCCGGGACCGGCACACTGCCGTCGAGCGGTGCTTCCTTGAGGAGGAAGAACTCGATCTCCGGGTGGACGTAACAGCTGAAGCCCAAGTCGGCGGCCTTGTTCAGCTGGCGTCGCAACACATGACGCGAGTCGGCCCAGCTCGGAGTGCCGTCGGGCATCGCGATGTCACAGAACATGCGTGCCGAGTGATGCCGACCGCTCGAGGTGGTCCACGGAAGGATCTGGAACGTCGACGGATCCGGTTTGGCAACGGTGTCGGCCTCCGACACCCGGGAGAATCCCTCGATCGCGGAACCGTCGAAGCCGATCCCCTCGGCGAACGCACCCTCGAGTTCTGCCGGAGCGATCGCCACCGACTTGAGATAGCCGAGGACGTCGGTGAACCACAGCCTTACGAATCGGATGTCGCGCTCTTCGAGGGTCCGGAGCACGAATTCCTTTTGGCGATCCATGGTCGCCGACATTAGAAGTAGCCTGTTAAATCTGTGTTACACGCACAATTCGAACTCGATGTCCTGCCGTTTTGTCGAGCCCATCCCACCATGCGGAACTGGGGAGCCCGAATATGAGACGCAACCTGCAGCGACACCCGCGGCGCACCCACACCCACGCGAGGACCGCAACCGGTCATTGTGACCAACGCCATAGCCATCGCGGGTTCTGCGTCGTGTCCCCGATGGGAGACTAGAGGAGTCCGTGATCAACCCGGGTACCCGCCATGCGGGACTCGAGGCAGAAAGAGACAACGATGTCCGAAACTTCGGTCTATGGTGCTGCTCCCACCACTTCTGGCACCACTCCCGCTCGTCGCCGCAAGACCCGCATCCAGCATCTCGCCCAGATGAAAGCCGAAGGCGAGAAGTGGTCGATGCTCACCGCCTACGACTATTCCTCGGCACGCATCTTCGACGACGCCGAGATCCCCGTACTGCTCGTCGGCGACTCCGCCGCCAACGTGGTGCTCGGCTACGACACCACCATCCCCTGCACACTCGACGAACTCATCCCCCTGATGCGTGCCGTGGTGCGCGGCGCGCCCCACGCCCTCGTCGTCGCCGACCTCACCTTCGGCAGCTACGAGGCCGGACCGCAGCAGGCCCTCGAGTCCGCGGTCCGCATCTTCAAGGAGTCCGGCGCTCACGCAGTCAAACTCGAAGGCGGCGAACGTGTCGCACCGCAGATCGCCGCACTCACTGCCGCAGGCATCCCGGTGATGGCACACATCGGCTTCACCCCGCAGAGTGTCAACGGCCTCGGCGGCTTCCGGGTCCAGGGTCGCGGTGACGGGGGTGACCAACTCATCGCCGACGCGATCGCCGTGCAGGAGGCCGGCGCCTTCGCCGTCGTGATGGAGATGGTCCCGGCCGACCTCGCAGGCCAAATCACCCGCAAGCTCACCATCCCGACGGTCGGCATCGGCGCGGGCAACGAGACCGACGCCCAGGTTCTCGTCTGGCAGGACATGGCCGGAATGACCGACGGCAAGACCGCGAAGTTCGTGAAGCGTTTCGGTGACGTCGGCTCCGAGCTCCGCAATGCCGCAGTGCAGTACGCCGACGAGGTCCGACGCGGCGTGTTCCCGGGTCTCGAGCACTCCTACTGATCGACCGGCGCCCTCCGACTCCGATCGCGCATTCCGCACCCTATGGTGTGACCATGCGCGATCTCTATCCGCCGGTCGAACCGTACGCCGCCGGCCATCTCGATGTCGGTGACGGACAACAGATCTACTGGGAGACCTCCGGCAATCCCGACGGCAAGCCCGCGGTGTTCGTGCACGGTGGACCCGGCGGCGGAACCTCACCGGACCAGCGTCGCTTCTTCGACCCCGACCGCTACCGCATCGTCCTGTTCGACCAGCGCAACTGCGGCCGGTCGCGTCCGCACGTGGCCGACGGCGCAGACCTCACCACGAACACGACACCTCACCTGATCGCCGACATGGAGGCACTGCGCGAGCACCTGCTCATCGACCGATGGCAGGTCTTCGGCGGGTCATGGGGTTCGACACTCGGACTCGCCTACGCCCAGACGCATCCCGATCGGGTCACCGAGCTCGTGCTGCGCGGGATCTTCTTGCTGCGTCGCAGCGAGATCGACTGGTACTACAACACCGGGGCGTCGAACATCTATCCGGACCTGTGGGAGTCCTATCTGGCTCCCATCCCGGCCGACGAACGCGATGGCGACCTCGTCGCCGCCTACCATCGGCTGCTCACCTCCGACGACCCCGCCATCGCGCAGGCGGCGGCGAGCGCCTGGACCGGTTGGGAACACTCGACGAGTTATCTGCTGCCCCGACCGGATGCCACCGACGAGGGTTCCCGTTTCGACCTGGCCTTCGCCTCGATCGAGAACCACTACTTCGTCCATCACGGCTTCCTCGACGACGGTCAGTTGCTGCGCGACATCGACCGCATCGCACACATTCCGGGTGTCATCGTGCAGGGACGCTACGACGTGGTGTGCCCGATGCGCAGCGCGTGGGATCTGCACCGCGCCTGGCCATCGGCGCAACTGCACGTCGTCGACGACGCCGGGCACGCGTCCTTCGAACCCGGCATCAAACACCACCTGGTGACGGCCACCGACGCCTTTGCGGAGTGACGATCGCGGGACCGTAGACTGACCAGACCGACATTCCCGACAGGAGGCACCGTGGCCGCATCCGAGCAGATCGAGATCGAGCTCAAATTCGATGTTGATGCCGGCCAGAGCGCCCCAGATCTACGCGCGCTGCCGGGTGTCGTGTCGGCCGTCGAACCCGAGACCTTCGCCTTGGACGCAACCTATTTCGACACCGAGACACTGGATCTCGCCGGCAACGCCATCACCATGCGACGCCGTACCGGCGGCCCGGATGCGGGGTGGCATCTCAAGCGTCCGAGCTCGGTTTCGGGGGCCCGTCGCGAGACCCGACTGACCTTCGATCAGGCCCCCGCCGACGGCGACGTGCCCACCGAACTGCTCACCCCGGTCCTCGCCCTGACGCGGTCCCGACGACTCGCGCCGGTCGCGGTCATCTCGACCACGCGCACGGTGACCGTGCTGCTCGGACCCGACGGTGTCCGGCTGGCGGAGTTCGCCGAGGATCTGGTGACCGCTCAGTCGCTGCTGCCCGGCGGACACAGCCAGCAGTGGGCCGAGTGGGAGTTCGAGCTGATCGACGGCGACAACCGGCTCCTCAAGGCCGCCCACAAGGTCCTGCGCTCGGCTGGTGGCCGGGAACCGTCGAGCGCTTCCAAACTCGCCCGCGCGATCGGCTCGACTCCCACCGCCCACGAACCGCGGCTCTCCAAGAAGCCCACGGCACTCGAACTCGTCGTCACCGACATCGCCCTGCACCGCAATTCGCTGATCGCCTACGACCCCCTCGTCCGGGTCGACGCGGAGGACGCCGTGCACCAGATGCGGGTGTCCACCCGACGTCTGCGCAGTGTCCTGTCGGGCTTTCCGACCGTCCTCGACGCGGAACGGACCGCGCACCTCAACGGAGAACTCAAACTGTTGGCCGGAATCCTCGGCGAAGCGCGCGATTCCGAGGTCCAACTCGCACTCGATGAATCTCTCCTCCGCGATGAGCCGGCATCCCCGACCCTCGTCGACGCGCTCGCCGGAACCGAAACCGCCACGCACGACCGCGCGATTCGGGCAGCCCATTCGGCCATGTCGTCGGCCCGCTACTTCGCACTGCTCGACGCCATCGACGAACTCATCGCCGCACCGCCCCCCGGCCCGGACGCCGACATCCCCGCGACCGATGCCGTCGACAAGGCGATCGACAAGAGCCGCAAGCACATCAACAAGGCGCAGGGCCGCCTCGCCGAACTCCCCGAGGGTTCCGACGAGTGGGAAGAGCAGCTGCACACGATCCGCAAGCGCGCCAAGCGACTCCGCTACAGCATCGACGCCGCCGAACCGCTCGGCAAGAAGAAGTACAAGCAGGTCGGCGCCGTCGCCAAGGAAATCCAGTCCGCCCTGGGCGATTTCAACGATTCCCGGATCAATCGGACCAAGCTCGCCGAACTCGCCGCCAGCGGTCGACTGCCCGGGCCGGACATGTTCATCCTCGGACGCATCGACGCCCGCCTCGAAGCGGACGGCGAAAAGGCCATCGCCGACTACGTCAAGTCCGCCAAGAAGCTCTGATCTCACCCGCTCCGCAACCCCCACCCGCTCCCCGAGCCGCCACCCCGCTCCCTGAGGTGCTCGAGGCGCTAGCCGAGAGCCTCGAAGGGCTGGTGAGAAAAGGGAATTGGGCGACCACGCAGCGAGTCTCACCAGGGGGCTTCGAGGCTCGTCGACTTCGAATCGAGTAGGAGGGCCGGGTTTCCCGGCCCTCCTCTCACACCACCGTACGTGCGGGTCTCGCATACGGCGGTTCGTCAGGTCGTCTGAAACTTGGCCCAGGCATGGTGGAAGGTGATCAGGCCCAACCGGGCCCAGTAGGCGTTGGTCAGTGGTCGCTGCAGAATGGGAGAGCCGGAAACCGGCCACGAGCCGCGACTGCTGCCGCCCCAGGACCGGGCTTTGCCGGCGGGAACGCCCAGCGCGCGCAGTTCACGGGCGCGGGTTGGGCCTTGCTTCCATTCTTTCCACCGAACCTGCCGCAACCGGCGACGCATCCAGCCGTCGAGACCTCGGAACTTGCCCTCGGTCTCGGCCATACGGAAATAGCCCATCCAACCTTGTACGTACTGGTTGAGTCGCATGAGGCGGTAGCCCATCGACACACTCCAGCGCCGAGCGGTCAACGCCCGGACACGTGCTGTCATCCGGGCCCAGGCCTTGGGTGCGACCCGTAGCTTGACCACCTCGGCAGCGAAGTAGAACCCGAAACCCAGCAAGGTCGCAGCCTTGGCCGGGTTGATCGAGGACTTGCGCCGATTCACCTTCAATTTCAGCCGCTGCTCCAACAGTCGGGTACTGGTCTCCAGTACCCGCTGCGCGGCCCGCTCGGACTTCACGAACACGCGGATATCGTCGGCATACCGAACGAAGCGGTGCCCACGCGCCCACATCTCCTGATCGAAATCATCGAGCATGATGTTGGACAACAACGGCGACAACGGCGACCCCTGCGGAGTCCCCACTGCCGTCGGCTGCCGCACCCCATCGGCCATGATCCCCGCCTCAAGATAGGCGCGAATCAGTTTGAGCAACCTCTTGTCTGACACTTTCCGCGCAACCCGGGCCATGAGGATGTCGTGGTTGACCCGATCAAAGAACGCATCCAGATCTACCTCGACCACCCACCGATACCCCTGCTCGATCACCAACCTGGCGACCTTGACCGCATCGTGGGCACTCTTACCCGGCCGGAACCCATAGGAGACCGGCACGAACCCCGGATCAAAGATCGGGGTCAGTACTTGCGCGATAGCCTGCTGGATCAACCGATCCAGCACCGTGGGCACCCCCAACTTCCGTTGCCCGCCATCAGGTTTGGGAATCAACACCTGACGGACCGGCGACGGACGGTACGCGCCCGCATCCAACGCCACCTTGACCTCACCCCAATGCTCCCGGCACCACCCACCCAACTCGCTGGTGGTCATGCCATCCACACCAGGCGCGCCCCGATTACGATCGACACGTTCCTTCGCAACGGCCAGGTTCTGCGGGGAAAACACCTGCTCCCACAGACCCTGGCCATCCCTGACGTTGCTCCCAGCATCCGCCGGACGACCACTACGCACAGCCGAAGGCTCTTCCGGATTCACCGGTCCCTCCTATCGTCTGCCCCACCACACGTGGGTTGGCGGCGATCACCGTCGTCGTCACGAGAAATGCTGTTCACAACCATCAATTCCTGACGTTCAGCCCTTCCCAGCACTCACGATTCCCGCTGGTACTACGGCCTCTGCTGACTTCTGCCCCGTCACCACCACCCTCCCGGATGGTGCCGCTCCGACAACAACCTCGTCGGCGCACCAGGACAGATCTCCCCAGATAAGAACATTCACTGTCCTCCTACAACCGCCGCATTTACACACCAGCCGCTTCGGTGGAACGGGCTTCACCATGCGTCGCTGGCTCACCCCAGCTGGCATGCCTCACATGCGGTTCGTGTACCTCGGTGCAGGATTTCGTCTCCGGCTTCCTTCCCACCCCACCTCACGGTGACGCAGTTGCCCTCGACTAGGAGTTAAACCACCTTCCTCTCCGGAGGACTTCCACCTCCAAGTGAATGCCCATGCTGGGCGTACGACGCTCCATGCTCGTACCTCGCATGGGGCTCCTCAGCCCGGCGGCTTGCGCTCCTCGCACCTCAGCCAGCGGGGGCGGAGGGGCTGCGGCGACGGGAAGGGGACAGCCCTCACGCCGGCGCGAACGACACCGACCGTGTCACGGGGTCGGCGGCGGTCAGCGTCACGGTGATGCTGCTCCCCTGCGCGGGTGAACCCTCGCACGACGCCACCACGGCAGGTTCGGCGATGAAGATGCGCGCCGGTCGTTTGCCGTCGGCCTCCTGCAAGACCACCGCGTCGAACCGTTCGCCGACGCGGTCGGCCAACACGACCGCCTCGGCGAGATCCACGCTCGCCCGATCGGCCGCCGACCCGAGCGAATCCGCGGACCGCAGGATCTTCGGGAGCGTCGGCAATGCCCGGACAGTCCAGTCCGGCAAAGGCTTTCCCGACGTGACCGACAGGCATACCTCGGTGGCGAACCGATCGCCGAGCCGACGCAGCGGCGCGGTGACATGCGCGTAGACGCCGCCGATCGCGGCGTGGATCATCTCGTCGTCCGCCGGAGGGTCTGCGGGGCCTGTGCCCACGCCCAGCGGTAGATAGCCCGCACCGCGCATCAGTGCACCGGCATGCGACATCACGGCCAGCGTCGTCGGTGCGTCGCGCGGCAGTCCGGCCAGAAACTGTCCGGGCGTCTGCCCGTCCGGCCACGGCACCCCGAGAGATCGTGCGGTCGCACGCAATTCGGCGACGGCATCGCGCGCGGCCGGCGGAAGCGTCCGCAACAGTCCGATCCCGGCGTCGCGCATGATCTGTCCCGCACACCGTCCGGTCAGCAACGACAGTTGTGAGTTCCAGAGGTCCGCGGGCGTTCGCGGAGCGATCTGCAGCGACCACCCATCCGGCCCCGACACCACCTCCTGATCGGGCAGATCCAGTTCGATGGCTCCCGCCGCCAGCGCCACCCGATGCCGCAGCTCCCCGAACTCGGGCAGGGCAGCGATCGACGGGTGCAGCCGGGACGCCACCGCGTCCGCCGACACACCGGCATAGTCCAGGCGCGCAACCGATGTCACCAAAGCACGACGCACCGCCACGTCGGCGACCTCGCCGTCGTGCGTGACGCGGATCGTCCACAGCACGGCGGACCGTTTCTGGTCGGGCAACAACGAACCGGCACCCTCGGAGAGCACACGAGGATGCAGCGGCACCGACCCGTCCGGGAAGTAGATGGTGGTCCCGCGTCGGCGGCTTTCCGAATCGAGCGCGCCTTCAGGTCGCACGAGCGCGGCCACGTCCGCGATCGCATAGTCGACGACATATCCGTCGGCATCCGAGCGCAGGTGCACGGCCTGATCGAGGTCCATCGATCCGGGTGGATCGATGGTGACCAGCGGAACGTCGGTGTGGTCTTCACGTTCGGCCGCATGCGCGTCGGTCGCCTGCTGCGCCTCCGCCAGTGCGGCAGCGCCGTAGTCCTCGTTCACGCCGAGTTCGATGCGGATCGCCTCGAAGTCGATGTCCGGCGCCGACAGCCTGCGTTGCACGCCTTCGACACTATCCCCGCCGCGCCGCAACCCGCGGCCGCCTCACGACAATTCGAGTGCCACCTTGACGCAATCGGCCGATCGCGCAGCGGCCAACTCGTAGGCGCGCGGCGCTTCGTCGAACGGCAGATGATGGGTGACGATGCCGCTGGTGTCGAGGCGACCCGACTGCACCTCGTCGACGATCGTCGGCCACAACTGCTGCACCGGGGCGGTCGTCGAGCGCAGGGTGACGCTCCGCACCAAGCACATCGTCGCCGGGAACGGATAAGGGTTGAGGTCGTGCACACCGATCACCGAGACGGTGCCACCGGCCCGCACGCAGGTCAGCCCCGCGTTCAGGGTGGCGTCGGAGGCGACGGCGTCGACCACCGAGTCGGGACCCACACCGCCGGTCGCCTCGGTCACCGCACCGAGATCCGCGGGGTCGAGGGTGATCACCCGATCGGCTGCGGCCCGCGCACGCCGCCCGGGAACCGGGTCGACGGCGAACACCGTTCCCACCCCTTGAGCGAGAGCACTGCGGACCGCACACAGTCCGACCGCCCCCAACCCGAAGACGATCACGCTCCCGCCCTCGGGGACATCGGCGCGTGCGACACCTGCCCACCCGGTGACCAGGTTGTCGGTGAGCAGCAGCGCCGTGTCGGTGTCGACGGCGTCGGGCACGGCCAGCAGATGGAAGTCGGCAGCAGGCACCGCGAGCAGTTCGGACTGAGCTCCGCCGAGCAGTCCACCCCCGAAGATGACCAGTCCCCGCACGCACCGGGTCGGGTCGAGCGTCGCGCATCCGGCGCACTGGCCACACCCACTCACCGACGACACCAGCACGCGGTCCCCCACCCGATGATTCGCGACGTCGGCTCCCACCTCCACCACCGTGCCGACCGCTTCGTGACCGAGCGCCAGCGGTGACACGAGCGGATAGTCGCCGTCGAAGAAATGCAGGTCGGATCCGCAGATCGCCGACGATTCGATCGCGACGATCGCACCCGCCGAATCGGGCAACACCGGATCGGGGGTGACGTCGATGCGCACTGCTCCCGGGTTGTCGATGACCACACTGCGCACGCGACGCCTCCTCCTCTGCCCGGACGGCTGTGTGAACTTCGTCGGCGCCGTCACGGTGCGTCAGACGCTACCGACCCCCACCCCGCGGCACGCGAAATCCGCTCATTCCGTGGGGTATTCGCCGTCAACGACATTGCCGCGAACCGTGTGGGGCCAACCGGTCCGGCCTGGCCAGGGCGGCAGGCTATCCTGGATGCGCGAACGAGTCGGCCGGGCGGCCGCGGCGCGCGGAACGGCCAGCCAACTGGTGCGCCGAGCGCCGAGGAAAGTCCGGACTCCACAGAGCAGGGTGGTTGTTAACGGCAACCCGGGGTGACCCGCGGGACAGTGCCACAGAGAACAGACCGCCGACCGTGAGGTCGGTAAGGGTGAAACGGTGCGGTAAGAGCGCACCAGCGGAACGGGTGACCGTGCCGGCTAGGTAAACCCCACCCGGAGCAAGGCCGAAGCGCGGATCGCGGTAGCAATACCGTCATGCGCGTGCGCGGGTGTCACGAGGGCTGCTCGCCCCAGCCCGCGGGTGGGCCGCTCGAGGTGCCCGGTGACGGTGCACCCAGATGGATGGTCGCCGCCGCCCCGCGGTTTCCGCCGGGGCGGCACAGGATCCGGCTTACACGCCGACTCGTTCGCCCTCCCCGACCGCTTTCAGCGCAAGTGGGAGGTGTCGTTGACGAGGCGTACCACCGAACCGCCGTCGGGAAAGAACTCGGTGATCGACACCGACGCCAGGTCCAGGTGCAGTCGGAACAGCAGTTCCGGACCCACTCCGAGCGCCTCACGCAGCAGCGACTTGATCGGGGTCACGTGCGAGACCAGCACCACCGTCTGTCCTGGATACCGCGCAAGCAGTTCGTCTTTGGCGGCGCTCACGCGCTCGGCGACGGCGGCGAAGCTCTCGCCGCCCGGCGTCGGGACCGTGACGTCCGACAGCCATCGCGCATGAATCTCCGGGTCGCGCGCCGCCGCCTCGGGAAAGGTCAGACCCTCCCACTCGCCGAAGTCCGTCTCGATGAGTCCCGGATGCTCGACGACGTCGAGCCCCATCTGTCCGGCCACCGCGCCCGCCGTATCCAGCGCGCGCTGCAACGGCGACGACACGATGGCCACCGCGTCGAATTGCTTCGCCAGTCCGGCTGCCGCAGCCGCGGCCTGCGACCGCCCCATCTCGGTCAGCACCGGATTGCCGCGGCCCGAGTACCGCCGCTGCACCGACAGTTCGGTCTGACCGTGGCGCAGCAGGATCAACCGAGTGGCCTCACCGCGCTGCCCTTGCCACGACGGGGTCTTTGCGTCGGCCACGCGCTACAGCCCCGACTCCGCGGTGCGGACCAGGATCGCCCCGCACTCCTCACACCGGATCACCTCGTCGGAGGATGCGGCAGAGATCCGTGCGATGGTGCCGCGGTCGAGTTCCATTCGGCAGGCACCGCATCGCCGGGCGCGCAGCAGTCCGGCTCCCACTCGTCCGGCCGACCGCTGACGGTCGTAGACCGCGAGCAATTCCGGGGCCACCTCTGCTGCGATGTCGTCGCGCCGGCGCTGCTTGTCCCCACGGTCGGTCTCGATCGAGGTGATCGACTCCTCGCGTCGTACACGCACCGCGGCGAGCTTGCCCTCGAGGTGTTCGATGGTCGCCGCCGCACGTCCGCGTTCGGCTTCCAGCGCCTCCTGCTGCTCCATCACCGACAGCAAGTCGTCTTCGAGCACCGACCGGCGTCGGCCCAGACCGGCCAGCTCGTGCTGCAGCTCCGACAACGCCTTGGGAGCCAACCCACCCGCGGTCAGAAGCGCCGAGTCCTTCTTCTCGCGTGCGGCCATACCGGTGACCTCGGAATCGATCCGACGATACTCCCGGGTGAGATCCTCGCCGGAGATCTCTGACCGCACGAGGTCGTCGCGGGCCGCGTCGAGTTCACGTTCGGTGTCCGCGATCTCGGCATCCTCAGCGAGGGTGGCGCGTCGGTGGTCCAGGCGTGCGATCTCGGCGTCGGCGTCCGCGAGTTCGAGCAGCAGTCGCTGGGCACCGGCCTCCGCGATCATCGGGGCCTCCTGAGTTCGGGCATCCCACAACCGTACGCGCCGCCACACGCGACACCGCAGGCGAGGCGACTGCGCTCGGCGATCACCCGAACCGGTGGACCACGAACGGATCGGTGGGCTTGTCGTACACCTCGACGTCGAGACCCAACCGGTCCGACAACAGCCCGGCAGCCTGTGCGCACCATGGAAACTCGGTCGCCCAGTGACCCGCATCGACGAGCGCTGGTCCGCCCGCGCGGCGGGATTCATCGACCGGGTGATGGCGGAGGTCACCCGTGAGATACACGTCGACGCCGATGCGCCGCACCGCGTCGAGCAGCGAGTCACCCGCGCCGCCGCACACCGCGACGGTCGATATCTGCGCATCCGGGTCGCCCGCGGCCCGCACCCCCCAGGGACTGTGCAGCGCGGCCGCCGCCTGCGCGGTGAACTCGGCGAGAGTCACCGGCCGGGCCAGGCTGCCCACCCTCCCCAATCCGAGATCGCTGTCGACGTCGGCGAGTTCGAAGATGTCGAAAGCGGGCTCCTCGTACGGATGTGCCGTTCGCAGTGCCGCCAGGACAGTAGCGCGGAGGCCGCGGACCGCGACCATCTCCACCCGGGCCTCGTCGACATGGGTGCGCATGCCGATCTCGCCGATGGCCGGCGTCGCCGCCTCCTGCGGTTCGAACTGCCCGGTACCCACCACCGACCACGCGCAGTCGCGGTACTCGCCGATCGCCCCCGCGCCCGCGGCAAACATCGCCTCGCTCACCTGCTCGGTGTTGCCCTCCGGCACCATCACCACCCACTTGTCCATGGGGGCAACGGGTTTGGGTTCGATGGGGACGGTATCGAGCACACCGAGCGACGCCGCGAGGGCATCCGAGACGCCGGGTCGGGCGCTGTCGGCGTTGGTGTGCGCGGTATGCAGGGCGATCCGATGGCGGATCAGCCGATGCACGACCCGCCCCTTGGCGGTGTCGGCGGCCACCGAGTCCACGCCGCGCAGCAACAGCGGATGGTGCGCGAGCACGAAGTCGGCCCCTGCGGCGATCGCCGCGTCGACCACTCCATCGGTGACGTCGACACACACCAGCGCACGGCGTACCGGTTCGCCACGATCGCCGCAGACCAGCCCCGCCGAATCCCATGGCTCGGCCAACACCGGCGGGTATGCACGTTCGATCTCGGCGACCACGTCGCCCACGAGAAGTGATTCATCGGTGGCGCTCATGATTGACCTCCAGTCCGACCCGCTCGAATCTGCTCGATCGCGGCCACCAACTCGGCGACCGGCTCGGCGGCCCGCACCGCCAGGCGTAGATGCTCGGCGCCGAGGCCGACGAAGTTCACGCAGCCACGCACCGCGAAGCCCCGTTCCGCCAGCCCCTGCTTGATCACCAGCGCGTCGGGCACCTCCACCAGGACGAACGGCGCGCGCGGTTCGGCCGCCACCCGAAGTCCGATGCGTTCGAGTTCGCGGCACATCCGCTCTCGTTCGGTTGCGACCGCCGCCGCCTGTTCGGCCCGGTAACGCTCACCACGCTCGCTCAGGCAGGCGGTCAACGCGGCGAGCGCCGGCGTCGACAACGCCCACGGCCGACGCCCGGCACTGAGCATCTCGATCACCGGCGCAGCGGCCAGCAAATAGCCGGCCCGCAGCCCGGCAAGGCCGAAAGTCTTTGTCACACTGCGTATCACAATCACGTCCGGCCAGGACTCACCGGCCAGCGATTCCGGTTCGGGCCGGCCGTCGGGCCCTTCGGTCAGATCGGCGAAGGCCTCGTCGACGACGATGATGCGACCCGGCCGCCGCAGCGCCGCGATCGCCTCGCGGGCGTGCAGCACCGACGTCGGATTGGTCGGGTTGCCCAGCACCACGAGATCGGCGTGCTCGGGAATCGCCGTGTCACCGCCGAGACACCACGGCGGTGGCAGCGTGACCTGGGTGATGGGCACGCCGGCCGCCCGCAGCACGAGTTCCGGTTCGGTGAACGACGGCTGGATCAGCGCCGCATGTGCGGGCGCGAGCCTGGGCAGCATCTCGAAACCGTCGGCGGCCCCGGCCAGCAACAGCACCTCACTCGGGTCCCGACCGTGCGCGGACGCGATCGCGTCGATCGCGCGGTCCTCGTCGGCGGCGGTCGGATAGCGGGCGAGGTCGTCGAGCCGGTCGCGTACCGCGTCGATCACGAAGTCGGGTGCGCCGGCCCGCACGTTCACGGCGAAATCGACCAAACCGGGACGCGCGTCTCGGTCGCCGTGACGGTCCAATGCGTACAGGCCGCCCTCAACTCCCACCCCTTGTGCGCGCAACCCGGATGTCATGACTTCAGACATTACGTGCACGATGAAGAGGTGACGTCGCTGCCAGACCCCCGCAATCCGGCCACCACGCTGCTCGTCGACCTCGACGGCACCATCACCGACAGCTTCGAGGGCATCGCCAACAGTTTCCGCCATGCCCTGGCCGCGGTGGACGCACCCGAGCCCCCTCCCGAGGTGGTGCGCGGAATCGCCGGCCCGCCCATGATCGATTCGCTGCTGGCGCTCGGACTCACGTCCGAGGTCGCCGACGAGGCGATGGCCGCCTACCGGCAGCGGTATACCGAGACCGGCTGGCTGGAGAACTCCGTCTTCGACGGTATGGACCGCGTCCTGGCCGACCTCGCGTCGACCGGCCGGGTGCTGGCCGTCGCGACATCGAAGAACCAGAACACGGCGCGGGCGATTCTCGAGCACTTCGGGCTGGCGTCGTACTTCCAGGTGATCGCCGGTGCCAGCGACGATGGGTCACGACGGCAGAAGTCCGACGTCATCGAGCACGCGCTGAACGAACTCGGCATCACCGTCGACCCCGCGACCCGCCATCCGCGGGTGCCGGTGGTGATGATCGGCGACCGCAGCCACGACGTCGACGGTGCGGCCCGATTCGGGATTCCAGCGATTCTCGTCGGATGGGGTTACTCTCAAGTAGGCGAAGGCCGCGATGCGACGTGGACGGTCGCATCGATTGCAGATCTGCGCGAGGTATTGGGTGTCTGAACAGCTACACATCAGCTTCGTCTGCACCGGCAACATCTGCCGATCCCCGATGGCCCAGAACATCTTTCGTTCGGCACTCGACGACGCGGGGCTCGGCGACGCGGTGCGGGTGACCAGTTGCGGTACCAGTGGTTGGCACGTCGGGGAACCCGCCGACAACCGTGCACGTACCGAATTGCTGGCGCACGGCTACTCCGACGCACACGTCGCCAGCCAACTCGGTCCGGAGCACTTCAACGCGGATCTGCTGGTCGCGATGGACTCCGGGCATGTCCACGAACTCGAGCGCAAACGTCTCGGGGACCGGGTCCGGCTACTGCGGTCGTTCGACGAGGCGGCCGATCCCGACGACCTCGACCTCGCCGACCCGTACTACGGCGGCAACGACGACTTCACTGTGACGCGCGAGCAGATCGAACGGTCGATGCCCGGCCTGATCGCCTGGGCGACCGAGCGTCTCGACGAGTGAGGCGGGGGGGGGGGGGGGGGGGGGGGGGGGGGCCGCCGGGGCCGC
>NZ_JAKWBF010000025.1 GCF_022513585.1 Gordonia gummivorans | reverse complement strand
ACGGCTTTCTACTTGATCGTGCCGTGACCCAGCCACCACCCTGGCCCGAGCGTCCGGTCATCGTGTGCGGCACCGCCGGTGGTGTCGGCACCTCGGTGATCGCGGCGCTGCTCGCCGATCACCGTGCCGCAACCACTCTGGGCGAATCGTCGTGGTGGATCGACGCCGCCGGCAACGACGGGGATCTCGAACTCCGCATGCGTGCGGGCGGCGACCCCGACCTCCTGCGGTCGACGTTCGGCACTGGTCTGTACCTCGCGCACGACGAGGACACGATCAGCGAAAGCGTCGCCTACGCGTGGGGTCAGGGCGCAGTGCCGGTGGTCGACGCCGGTGCCCGCGCCCTGTCGGTACTGCCTGATCTTGCCGAAGGCCCGTTGGCGCAGCACATGATTCCGGTCCTCGTGCTGAGCCCGCGGCCCGACTTGCTGAATCGTGCACGCATCTACCTCGACCAGTGGCAACGCATGGGCGTGCTGAGTAGGACGATCATCGTGATCAATCCTCAAGTGCCCGATATCGATCCGCGTCCGCTGCAAGATCTCGTGGTGGCGGCCGTGTCGGGCGAGGTCGCCGGCGTGATCGCACTCGAGTACGACCCGGTCCTCGGCGCCGGAACCGGACTCGACCGTTCCGCTCAGGAGAACCTGGCCCAGTCGACACGGGATGCCCTGCGCGAGTTGGCGATTGCGTCCGGAAGTCGGCCGTAGGTTACACGACGGCGGATCAGCTACCGCTACGGATCCACCAGTAGACGATCAAGCCGACCACGAACACGAATACGTAAAGGGAGCCGACCACGATGGCCGCGACCGCATATGGTCGGCCCTCTTCTCGTGAGCGGCCAATGTCGATCACGGACTTGTAGCCCAGGCCGATACCGATCAGCGCCGTGATGCCGAGCATCGACAAGACGAGCGCCCAGATCGCCATCCGGTTGACGCGGCGTCGGGGTTCTGGTGGTGCGGTGGGTCGTCGGTTGTCGGCCGGCTTGGCCAGGTTCGGGCGCACGGGTTCCTCCGGAGCAGCATCGATCGGGGAATCACGGTCGGGTTCGGGGTCGGAGCGCACCGCTGAATACGCCAGCGCCGACTTGTCGCTGCCCTTGTCGAGGCCGCGACCGGCGGGCTCTGGTCTCGAGGAGGGTACGGGCGCGAAGTCGTTGTCGTCGTCGTAGAACGGATCGAGACGCTCGTCGGGTCCGTCCGACGAACGCGAGCCCAGGGCACTTGTCGGCGCCGAAGTGGGTGGCCGCGGGCCGGGCGGACGCGCACCGGACGGGGGAGCACCCCGACCCGGAGGTGGACGCTGGCCCGGCGGCGGACGATAGCCGGGGGGAGGCCCACCCGGTCGCGGCGGCGGTCCGGACTGCGTCGTCGGGTGCGGTCCTGTGGTCCTGGGAGTGACGCTCTGCGGTCCCGTCGTGCGGGGCGAGCGGGGTGGCATCGATCCGGCGCGCGGCGGGATGGGCTGACCGCCGGTGGTGGTCGGACCGACGCCGGAACGCGCTGGGCCGCCGGTCGGGCGCGGACCGGTGACTGGGCCGCGCGGCGGGATCGGATGGCTGCCGGTGGTGCGACGCGGGTCGGGCGTCGGGGGTCGGGCCGACGATGGCTCGCCGGACGGCGGACGCACGGGTGCACTCAGCGGAGCCCGCGGAGGACGCTCCCATGGGGCCAGGCTGCCGGAGCCGGCCTCGGTGGACGATGGAGCCGGTCCGGCGCCACGTGCGTCATCGGCATCGCCCGGGCCGGGCGGCCGATTGCGTTCGTCGTCGGAGGTCACGGTTCCAAATTACCTGTGGCGATCGACCGGCCGCCGTCAGGAGGCCTCTGACGTCGACTTCTCGGAGTCGATCGTCGTGGTCAATTCCTCAACACGGGGCACAGTGGCAGACACCGGAGCAGGTTCGCGCCGCGACCGTCGGACCAGCAGGACAGCGATGCCGGCCGACACACTCGCGACCAGCGCACCTGCGGCGGCGATCAGATACTTCTTGGGCATGTGGACAAGACTGCCAGTCGACGCGACACGATGCCAGCGGGGTTGGTCGTGCAGTCTGACCACCGACTTCGTCGCAGATGGTTGGATGGAGGTGTGACCACACCGAATTCTTCTGTAACCATTCACACCAATCGCGGCGACATCAAGGTCGACCTGTTCCCGAATCACGCTCCCAAGACCGTCGCGAACTTCGTCGGTCTCGCCGACGGCAGCAAGGACTACACCAAGCCCAACGCGTCGGGCGGCAACTCCGGACCGTTCTACGACGGCTCGCCGTTCCATCGCGTCATCGAGGGATTCATGATCCAGGGCGGCGATCCCACCGGCACCGGCACGGGCGGCCCGGGCTACCAGTTTGCCGACGAGTTCCACCCGGAACTCCAGTTCGACCGCCCCTATCTGCTCGCGATGGCCAACGCCGGACCCGGCACCAACGGCTCGCAGTTCTTCATCACCGTCGGCCCGACCCCGCACCTGAATCGTCGCCACACGATCTTCGGCGAGGTCACCGACCCCGCGTCGCAGCAGGTGGTCGACGCGATCGCCACCACCTCGACCGACCGTCGTGACCGTCCGCTCGACGAGGTCGTCATCGAGAAGATCGAGGTCAACTGACCGGCCCTCAGTACACGCCACCTCAGGTGGCCGTGTGCTACCGGCACCCCGACCGCCCCACCGGGCTGTCCTGCAGTCGGTGTGGGCGGCCGGCGTGTCCGGAATGTCTGCGTCCCGCCGCGGTCGGCCAGCACTGCGTCGACTGCCTGCGCGACGACGGAGTCCAGCGAGGTTCGGCCAATCCGGGACGACGGTCGTGGTCGTTCCGGGCCATCTCGTCGAGCCGGACGCCGTACGCGACCTACGCGCTGATCGCGATCAACCTGATCGTGTTCGGACTGTGCGTTGCCGAGGCCGGTGTCACCGACCCCTCGAACGCGGCACTGTTCGCACACGGTGATCTCGTCAAGGGCATCGTCGGCGACGGTGAGTACTGGCGTCTGCTGACCGCCGGATTCCTGCACTTCACCGTGATGCACGTCGCAGTGAACATGATTTCGCTCTACATCATCGGCCGCGACCTCGAGATCGCCCTGGGCATCTACCGGTATCTCGCGGTGTACCTGATCTCTCTACTCGGCGGCAGCGCTGCCGTGATGCTCTTCGAAGCCGACAACGTCCAGACCGCGGGCGCATCCGGTGCGATCTACGGGCTGATGGGGGCGATGCTGGTGATCGTTCTCAAGGCCCGCGTCTCGCCGACCCCGGTGCTGGTGATCATCGGTTTCAACGTGGTCCTGTCGATCTCGTTGCCGGGCATCTCCCTGATGGCACATCTCGGCGGTCTGGCCTTTGGCGTCGCCGCAACGGCCGCGATCGTCTACCTCCCCGAACTGGTGCTGCCACGCAATCGGCTCGACGCGGCGTCGGCATCGCGGGTGTCGTGGGCCGCGCTCGGCGTTCTGCTGGTGCTGGCGCTCGCTGTCGGGGTCGGCGCAGGAGTCATGTACAGCGGGCCGATGATCCTGCGCTGAAAGGTGTTGCTCCCCCGCAGGTGCCTTCCTCCGCTCCCTGAGGTGTGAGGAGCCCCCACCCGCTGCCTGAGGTGTGAGGAGCCCCCACCCGCTGCCTGAGGTGTGAGGAGCGCTAGCGACGAGCCTCGAAGGCCTGGTGAGAGGACATTGTCGTCTCACCACGGGCTTCGAGGCTCGCAGGCTCGCACCTAGCCAGCGGGTGGCGACTGTTCGCTTGCACCTCCGGCGGGAGTGGACTCTTTGCTGCTCAGCCGGCGATCGGGGCGTGTCCTACGGCCGCGCGTCGTCGACCGTGAAGCCCGCGCGGCGCAATTCGTCGACCACGGTGATGAGGTCGGCACCGAGATCCCATCGGCTGAAGACCACCAGCCGGGCGTCGTCGCGCGAGCCGGCGCCGTCGGGGAGCAGATCGATCTCCAGCTGCGCGGTCCGGCGTCCGATCCGACGCAGGGCCAGCAGGCGGATGCGTTCGACCTGATCCGGCGCGTAGGTGTGGACGCCGCCGATCGTCCGGATCGTCAGCTGCGGTGGTGACGCCGCAACGGCCAGACGTGGCCGGATGATCAGCGCGTACCCGCCGAAGGCCAGCAACAGGACGCCGGCGACAGAGATCATCAGCAACCCCACCGCGTCGGGAGCTGCCACCAAGGCCACCGCGAGCAGGACGAACCCGGCGATACAGAGGGCTGCGGCAGCGGCTCGGGGGGTCGCCCAAGAGGCGTCGACAGAGTTATCCACAGAAGTTACTCACAGTGGGGATGAATTACACACATGTGATTTCCACAGTGTGGAGAACCTGATGCGGACAATATGCGCAGGTCAGCGCCACCGCATGGTCATCAGGAGGCCGGCGACCATCAGTGAGAAGCCGATGAGGAAGTTCCACGCCTCGAGGTTCGCCATCCAGTGCAGGGGCTGGCCCTCGCCGCCGTACGTGGTGTTGCTCGCGGCCAGGTAGTAGACGACGAGCCAGGCGAGTCCGAGCACCATGAGCCCGAGCATCACGCCCACGTAGATCGAACTGGACGGTCCGGCCTTGACCTTGACCGGGGTCCGGCTGGCCGGGTTGATGGTGTAGTCGGTCTTCTTCCGGACTTTTGACTTCGGCATGACTTCCTCTGTAGTACGACACCGCGCAGTTGGGATGGCTCCCGGCGCGCGCAAAAGCTCTCCTCTACGGTATCTCACCTGGTCGCCGTCGTAACCACCCCTGCTGCGGCGGTAGCCTGTCGGGGTGCAACGCATCCTGGTCATCGACAACTACGACAGCTTTGTCTACAACTTGGTCCAGTACCTGGGCCAGCTCGGTGTCGAGGCTGTGGTGTGGCGCAACGACGACCCGCACTTGGACACCGAGAATCTTGTCTCGGCGACAACCGGATTCGACGGTGTGCTGCTCAGCCCGGGCCCGGGGACCCCGCAGCGCGCCGGCGTGACGACGCCGATGGTGACCGTCGCGGCCGAGCACGGGTTCCCTCTGCTCGGTGTCTGTCTCGGACATCAGGCGATCGGTGCGGCTTTCGGCGCGACCGTCGACCGTGCGCCAGAACTTCTGCACGGCAAGACGTCTCAGGTCGCCCACGACGGCGTCGGCGTCCTCGCCGGCCTACCGGATCCGTTCACGGCCACCCGCTACCACTCACTGACCGTGGTGCCCGACACCATCCCCGACGAACTCGTCGTCACCGGTCGCACCGAATCGGGCATCGTCATGGCCATGCAACATCGGGAGCTGCCGATTCACGGCGTGCAGTTCCACCCGGAGAGCGTGCTCACCCAGGGCGGCCACCGCATGCTCGCCAACTGGCTCGCGGTGTGCGGCATCGAGATCCCCGAAGAGCGCGTCGCCGCGCTGGAAGCCGAGATGGCGGCTGCCATCACGCGCTGAGGAGTCAGTTGGGCAGCAGACTCGCTTGTCCGACGACGATGCTGATCGACCCGTTCTTGCGCACCTTGCTTCCCGGGGCGGGGTCTTGCCCGATGACCTTGCCGTCGTCGGGGCTGCCGAGCGGGACGTTGCGCGTCGACCGCGTCAGCGTGCTGCGATCCCAACCTGCCCGGCTCAGCTCGGCCAAGGCTTGGGCGGGGGTGCTGCCGCGGAGATTGGGCATCACGAACAGGTTGCCGCGCGACACCGAGACCTGCACGACGCTGCCCTCGCTGACCTCGACGTCGGCCGACGGCGACGAGCTGACCACTCGACCGGCAGGCTGGTCGGAGTCGACCTGCACGACGACCATGCGGAGCTGGATCTGCTCGAGATACACCTGCGCCTGCTGCCGGGTTTGACCCACCAGATTAGGCACGGTCACCAGCTTGGGACCGTTGCCGATGCGCAGTTCCACGACCCCGGTCACGGGCACCTCGGTGCCGATCATGGGGGCGGTCTCGACCACCTTGTCCTTCAGTTCGGCGGTCGAGTCGACGCGGACGGTCTTGACGTCGGTGAAGCCGCGGCGTTTGAGCATCTCGGTCGCTTCGGGCAGCGTCTTGCCGCGGACGTCGGGGATCTTCTCGCGTGGTGGACCCGACGATATGTAGAGCGTCACCTCGGAACCCTCGGCGGCCATCACGTTGTCGCCGCCCGGTGTGGTGCGGGTCGCGTGGCCGACGTCGATGGTGGCACTCGGCTCCTGGAGTTCCTTGACCTCGAACCCGGCCTTCTCCAGCGCCGACCGCGCGTCGGGTGTGGTCAGGCCCGCGACATCGGGCACCGAGACCTGCCGGGCGGAGTCGTCGGAGCTCCACGGCGCCCAGAAGAACAGCGCAGCGACCAGCAACAAGACCACGGCCGCGACCGCCCCGAACATCACTGGTTTGGAGCGGCGTCGGACCGCCTGCGGCCCGGTGTCGTCGTCCTCGCGTCGATGTGAACCACCGCCGGCCGCCTCGGCGCGCATGGCCTTGCGTGGGCCGGTGTCGATGAACTCGGTGCGTTCGGCGTCCGACAGCAGCAGCGGCGCCGACGGTTTGCCGCCGGCGAGCACCTTGATCAGATCGGCGCGGAGATCGCCCGCCGACTGGTAGCGGTTCTCCTTGTTCTTGCTCATCGCCTTGAGGACCACGGAGTCGAGTTCGCGCGGGATCTCTGGCTTGACGTGCGACGGCCACGGCGGATCCTCGTGGACGTGCTGGTGTGCGACGGCGACCGGCGAATCACCGGTGAACGGCGGCTCCCCGGTGAGCAGCTCGAAGAGCACGCACCCCATCGAGTAGATGTCGCTGCGCGGATCGACCTTGATGCCGCGCGCCTGCTCGGGCGACAGGTACTGCGCGGTGCCCATCACGGCCGACGTCTGCGTCATGGTCGCGCTGGTGTCGCTCATGGCGCGGGCGATACCGAAGTCCATCACCTTGACCGCACCGGACTTGTCGATCATGACGTTGGCCGGTTTCATGTCGCGGTGCACGATGCCGTTGCGGTGTGAGAAGTCCATGGCGGCGGCGACGTCGGCCATCCACGTCATCGCCTGCCGCGGGGCGACCGGACCGTTGGAGCGCAAGATGTCGCGCAGCGTGTCGCCGTCGACGTACTCCATCACGATGAACGGCAGCGGACCGTCGTCGGTCTCGGCCTCACCGGTGTCGAAGACCTGCACGATGGTCGGGTGGTTCAGCTTGGCCGCGTTCTGGGCTTCGCGCCGGAAGCGCAGGTAGAACGTCGGATCGCGGGCCAGATCGGCGCGCAGCACCTTGACCGCGACATCCCGGTGCAGGAGAAGATCGCGGGCGTAGTGGACCTCCGACATACCGCCGAACCCGAGCGTTTCGCCCAGTTCGTAGCGGTCGGAGAGGTGATGCGGCGTCGACATCATGGTATCGGCGGGAAGGACAACCAGGGCGGTGCGGTCTGAGCGCCGGGGTCGGTGCTCTCGCTCGTCTGGGGTTCGGTGGTCGGTGTGGTGGTGTTCTCGGTGGTCGTGCGGGTCGTCGGCCGCCGAGTGGTGGTCGTCGTGGTCGGCGTGGGGGTGTCGTCTTCGGTCTCGGTGGTCTGCGGCGGTGCGACCGTCGTCGTCTGGAACTGCGTCACCGTCGTCGACGACGGGGTCGGCGCGCTCGCCCCCGACGAATCCTTGGTGAGCAACCAGAAGCCGATCAGGCCGATCGCACCGACGAGCAGCGCGGCGGCCACCCCGGCGAGCACCTTCTGGCCGGTGGTCCAGCTGTCATCCGGGGGCGGGATCGGCGTGGAACGGGGGGCGGTCGGCGGGCGTGACGCCGCACTTGCCGGCGCGGTACGGGACAGCGCCGCAGCACCAGCGGCCCCGGCAGCCGCTCCCGCGACTGCGGCGGCACCCGGACGCGGCGGCCGACGACCCGCCCGCACCGCGGCGACGGCGTCGGCGAACTCGCCACCGTTGGCGTAACGCTGACGCGGATCCTTGGCCATCGTGATCTCGATGAGTTCACGCACACCCGACGGCAGGTTGCTCGGCAGCGGCGGCGGGGTTTCCCGAATGTGCTTCATGGCCACCGTGATTGCGCCGTCACCGAGGAACGGTCGGCGGCCGGTGAGCGACTCGTAGCCGACGACGCCGAGCGAATAGACGTCCGACGCCGCGGTCGCCTCGTCGCCGGTGGCCTGCTCGGGCGAGATGTACTGGGCGGTGCCCATCACCATGCCGGTCTGGGTGACCGGTGCGGAGTCCACCGCCTTCGCGATACCGAAATCGGTGATCTTCACCTGGCCGGTCGGGGTGATCAGGATGTTGCCGGGCTTCACGTCGCGGTGCACGAGCCCCTGGCTGTGCGCAGCCTGCAGCGCCCGACCGGTCTGCTCGAGCATGTCGAGGGTGTTGGTCAGCGAGAGCCGGCCGAGACGGGAGATCACCGAGTTGAGCGGCTCACCGTCGACGAGCTCCATCACCAGATAGGCGAGCGCTTCGCCGCCGGCCCGATCGGGTGTCTCGCCGTAGTCGAAGACGTTGGCGATGCCGGGGTTGTTCAGCTTGGCGGTGGTCTGCGCCTCCGCGCGGAACCGTGCGATGAACTCAGGATCGTTGGTGTACTCGGCCTTGAGAACCTTGACCGCCACCCGACGATTCAGCCGGGTGTCGAGCGCCTCCCACACCTGTCCCATACCGCCGGTCGCGATCAGCCTCATCAGGCGGTAGCGATCGGCGATGGTCATGCCGTTCTGCAAGGTCATCGACCTGGACCTCCCACCACTGCGTTGATCACTTCCCGTCCGATCGGTGCGAGATCGGCGCCCACCGACTTCACGCCATTCCTACCGTTTTCCACGACGACCGCAAGGGCCACCTGTGCGTTCGTCGACGGACCGAACGCGATGTACCACGTCACCGGCGTCGCGTTCGGGTCCGACAGTTCGGCCGTCCCGGTTTTCGACGCAACGGTGACAGCGCCGCCGCTACCGTTGGTCTCCTGTTCGGACAGCACCATCATCCGGGTCAGGGTCGACGCCTGATCCGAGGTGATCGGCTGGTTGATCGTCGCCGGTTGAGTGGTCTCGAGGGTGCGCAGATCAGCCGCCTGCAGTTTATCCACCAGGTACGGGCGCATGCGCACGCCACCATTGGCGACGGTAGCGGCGATCATCGCGTTCTGCAGCGGGGTGAGGCGGACGTCGCGCTGACCGATCGCCGATTGGGCGAGCACATCCGGGGAGGTGATCGAACCGACGGTCGACTCGGTCACGGTCATCGGGATGTTCGGTCCGGGCTGATCGATCCCGAACAGCCGGGCGGTCTCGGTGAACACTGTCGTCGCATCTTTCATCTTCGTGGTCACCAGGTCGGCGAACGCGGTATTGCACGAGAACTTGAACGCCGTTTCGAGCGTTACGGTTCCCCCCGACGACCCGGGGCACGTCTCGCCGTCGTAGTTCTCCAAGCTCTGGTTGGTGCCGGGCAGCACGATCGACGGCGACGCGGTCAGCCGGATGCTGGTGTCGATCCCGTCGCGCAGTGCGGCCGCCGACGTGATCACCTTGAACGTCGATCCGGGCGGGTAGAGCTGGTTGATGGCGTGGTTGAGCGTGGGCTGACGCGGATCCTTGGTCAACCGGTCCCAGTTGCGGAACTGCTCGTCGGCGTCGTGGCTGGCCAGCAGGTTCGGGTCGAAGCTGGGTGTCGAGACCATCGCGAGGATCTTGCCGGTGTTCGGTTGCAGCGCCACCAGCGAACCGCGGCACGGACCGTCGCACGGCCCGTTGCGCAGGGCGTTGTAGGCGAGCCGCTGGATCCGGGGGTCGATGGTGGTGACGACATTGCCGCCGCGCGGATCACGGCCGGACAGCATGTCCATGAACCGTTGACCGAACAGCCGGTCGTCGGAGCCGTTGAGGATGCTGTTCTCGGCATCCTCGATCTGGCTGTTGCCGTAGATGTGCGAGAAGTAGCCGGTGATGGGTGCGAACCCGAACGCCGTCTCCCCCGGATACACGCGTTGGAACTTGAAGCGGCCGTCGGTGGGCACCGAACTGGCGATCACGGTGCCGCCAGCCGTGATGAGACCACGCTGCCGGGAGAACTCGTCGAGCAGGATGCGGTCGTTGCGGCTGTCGGTGCGCAGGCTGTTGGCCTTGAACACCTGGACGTAGGTCGCGTTGGCCAGTAGTGCCACCATCATCAGGATGACCGCGACCGACACCCGTCGGATCGGCTTGTTCATGCGCGGGTCACCGCCTGCGTGGGCAGCGATTCGACCGGCTTGGGTGCCGGTCGGCGATTGGCCGGATCGGGCTCGCGGGCCGCGTTGGAGATCCGCACCAGCAGGGCCAGAAGAATGTAGTTGGCCAGCAGCGACGACCCGCCGTACGACATGAACGGCGTCGTCAGACCGGTCAGCGGAATGAGTTTGGTGACGCCGCCGACCACCACGAAGACCTGCATCGCGATGGTGAACGACAGCCCGGTGGCGAGCAGTTTGCCGAAGCTGTCGCGGACGGCGACGCCGGTGCGCAGTCCGCGCATGATCAGCACCAGGAACAGCAGCAGGATCGCGGTGAGGCCGGCCAAGCCGAGTTCCTCGCCGATCGTCGCGATGATGAAGTCGGTGTTGGCGAACGGGACGGTGTTGGGCCGGCCCGACCCCAAACCGGTGCCGAGCAGGCCGCCGGTGGCCAGGCCGAACAGGCTCTGGCCGATCTGATAGCCGTCGCCGTAGAAGTCGGCGAACGGGTCTCGCCAGATGGACACCCGGAGTTGGAGGTGGCTGAACAGCGAGTACGCCAGGACCGCCCCGGCCGCGAACAGCGTCAGACCGATCACCAGCCAGCTGACCCGTTCGGTGGCGACGTACACCATCGTCAGCATCGTGGTGAAGATGAGCAGCGACGTGCCGAGGTCGGACTCGAAGGCCAGCACGCCGATCGCGATCGCCCACGCCGCCAGCAGCGGTCCGAGGTCACGTGCGCGCGGAAAATCCATCCCGAGGAAGTGTCGGCCTGCGGTGGTGAACAGGTCGCGCTTGGCCACCAGGAACGCCGCGGTGAAGATGATGATGAGGATCTTGGAGAACTCGCCGGGCTGAATGTTGAAGAAGGGCGTGCGAATCCAGATCTTGGACCCGTTGATCGTCGACCATCCGGCCGGCAGGATCGCCGGGATCGCGAGGAAGATGATGCCGCCGAGACCGAGGGTGTAGGCGTACCGAGACAGCGTGCGGTGATCGCGTACGACGATGAGGATCGCCGAGAAGGCGATGACGCCGAGGAACGCCCAGAGCAACTGCTGGTCGGCGTTGCTGGTGTGTTCGGTGGGGACGGGTGTCTCGTTGGATGCGGTGCCCAGGTCGAGCCGGTGGATGAGCACCAGGCCCAGCCCGTTGAGGACGGCCACCACCGGCAGCAGGATCGGGTCGGCGTGGGGTGCGTACCGGCGGATCACGAAGTGCGCCGCACCGAACAGCAGGATGTAGGCGCCCACGTACTTGAGGAGCGCCCAGGTGATGGACTGCCCTTGTGCGGCTTGCACGATCAACAGCGCCACCGTGACCAGGCCGATCGCGAACACCAGAAGCAGAAGCTCGGTGTTGCGGCCGGTCTGCTCGTTCGGTTGACGCGGGGGTGCGTGCGGAGCGGGCGCGGACTGGGTCATTTTTGTCGGCAGTCCGGGTAGCCGACAGGTGGGGTGTTCGGCACGGTGCCGGTGGCGTTCGGATCGTCGAGCGGGGGTCGCGTGGTGGACGGTGCCGGAGCGGGGTTCGGGCGCGTCGGCGCCGTGGTGGCGCCCGGAGTCAGCGTCGAATCGGCTCCGCCGCCGCCCGGATATCCGGGTTGGTTGCTCGGCGTCGTCGTGCCGGTCCGCGGTGGCGGAGTGCTCGTCGGCATGTCCTGGCACACCGGAAGCAATTCGCCGCTGATCGAGTTCTCGACCTCGTCACGACTGAGGTTCTTGATCTTCAGGTCGACGATCGACTGCGCGGTGGCCTGTTTCAGATCGAGCAGGCGCAGGGTGCGGGCACATTCCTGGCCCTCGTCCTTGAAGACGATCTGCGGCACCATCTGCGCGTCGGTCTCGATGCATCCGTTCGCCGCAGGCCGATTCATCGTGCGGAAGAGGAACTTCTCCGGCGAACCCTGACGGATCACGACGTTGCCGTCGGTCAGGTTGTTGACCTGGGTGGTGTCGGTGGCGGTCGCGTAGTAGTTGCTGTAGATCGTCGCCCGGATCACGAAGTACCCGATGACGAGTGCAGCGACGACGATCAGCGCCACGCCGAGTGCGATCCAGCGGCCCAGATGACTGCGGCGGCCGGTCGGCGCCGGCTCGTCGAGGACGGTGGGGCGCAACGGTTCCGCGGGTGGCGGCCGCAGCGCAGCGGCGCGTCCGGCCGCGGTCTTCGGGTCCGGGGTGTAGGTGTCTTCGTGGCCGCCGGCGGCACCACCGACGATGGGCCGGGAGTCGCCATATTCGGTGTCGACGACGTCGCCGATCACCACGGTCACGTTGTCCGGACCACCGCCGCGGAGTGCGAGCTCGATGAGGCGGTCGGCGCATTCGCGGGGGTCGGCGATGGAACCCAGTGTCTCCCCGAGGGTTTCCTCGGTCACGACGTCGGACAGGCCGTCGCTGCACAGCAGGTAGCGATCCCCGGCACGGGCCTCGCGCACGGTCAGTGTGGGTTCCACCTCGGTGCCGGTGAGGGCGCGCATGATCAGCGAACGCTGGGGATGGGTGTGCGCCTGTTCGGCCGTGATGCGACCCTCGTCGACCAGGGTCTGGACAAAGGTGTCGTCGCGGGTGATCTGGGTGATCTCGCCGTCGCGATACATGTATCCGCGCGAATCACCGATGTGGCACAACCCAATTCGACTTCCGGCGAACAGGATTGCGGTGAGCGTGGTGCCCATGCCCTCGAGTTCGGGCGACTGCTCCACCTGCGCGGCGATCGCCTCGTTGCCGGCATGGGTGGCGCGGTCGAGCGCGCTGAGGAGGTCGCCGCCGGGTTCGTCGGCGTCGAGGGAGCTGAGCGCCTCGATGACGAGTTGGCTGGCCACCTCGCCGGCCGCGTGCCCGCCCATGCCGTCGGCGAGGGCGAGCAGGCGAGGACCGGCGTACGCCGAATCCTCGTTGTTGGACCGGACCAGGCCACGGTCGCTTCGGGTGAAATAGCGCAGGACAAGGGTCACGGGCGCAACTCGATCACGGTCTTGCCGATCCGTATCGGCGTGCTGATCGGGACCTTGACCGGCGTCGTCACCTTGGTGCGGTCGAGGTAGGTGCCGTTCGTCGACCCGAGATCCTCGATGTACCAGTCGTCGCCGCGGCGCGAGAGCCTCGCGTGGCGTTCTGACGCGTAGTCGTCGGTGAGAACAAGGGTCGAGTCGTCGGCGCGGCCCATGAGGACGGGCTGGCTGCCGAGGCTGATGCGGGTGTTCGCGAGCGCGCCGTGGGTGACGACGAGGTGTCGGGCCGATCCGCGCTGCGCGGGGTTGCGTCGTCGCTTGTCGCTACCGGAATAGCGGGGGAGTCGGAGGCCGCCTGCGCTGGCGATGTCGGTGCGCAGGGTCCGGATCACGGCGAACACGAACAGCCACAGCAGCAGCAGGAACCCGATGCGGGTCAGCTGCAGCACCAAGCCCTGCATCTTTCGTTCACCTCCAGCGCCATCACACGTCCGGTCTGTTCGCTCCGCCCCCTGGCGCCAGTCGAATCAGCAGACCCGACTGCATCTTATGGGCAGATCGCTCAAACTCCGTCATTCGGATATGACAGTTCAGTATCAACCGTGACCGCCGTGCCGTGCGGCACTTCGGTCGGCTCGTCGCGGTAACCACCGCTCCCTGAGGTGCGAGGAGCGCATTCCCCTCCGCTCCCTGAGGTGCGAGGAGCGCTAGCGACGAGCCTCGAAGGGCCGGTGAGACGACCTCGCGACCCACCAACCGTCGTAGCTGCTACTGGAAGCGCACCGTGATGTCGGAATGGCCCACCCGGATGCGGTCACCGTCGGCGAGTTCCCAGCTGTTGACCGCGACGTCGTTGACGGTGGTGCCGTTCGTCGAGTTGAGGTCGGTCAGCATCGCGGTGTTGCCGTCCCAGCGGATCTCGACGTGGCGACGCGAGACGCCGGTGTCGGGGAGGCGGAACTGCGCGTCCTGACCACGTCCGATGACGTTGGAACCCTCGTGCAGCTGGAAGGTGCGGTTGCTGCCGTCCTCGAGGAGCAGGGTGATCGACGTCGGCGCATAGCCGGCCGGTGCGCGACCGTAGGCCTCATGCGGCTGCTGATAGTCGTAGCCGGGCTGCTGGCCGTAGGCAGGCTGCTGGCCGTAGGCCTGGTCGTACCCGGGCTGCTGTCCGTAACCCTGGTCGTATCCGGGCTGCTGGCCATAGCCCTGGTCGTACCCGGGCTGCTGTCCGTAACCCTGGTCATATCCGGGTTGCTGGCCATAGCCCTGGTCGTATCCCGGCTGCTGTCCGTAGCCGGGCTGGGCGCCGTAGCCCTGCTCGTAGCCGGGCTGCTGGCCCTGCTCGTATCCCTGCTGTCCGTAGCCGGGCTGCTGTCCGTACTGGTCGTAACCGGGCTGGCCGTACTGGTCGTATCCCTGCTGTCCGTACTGGTCGTATCCGCCCTGTTGGTAGTCGTAGCCACCCTGCTGGCCGTACGCGGGATCGGCGCCCCTGCGCTGGTCGTATCCGGGGTTGTGCGTCATCTCTGGGGCTCCTACTGGTTGTGGGGCATTTTCTTGTGGTCTGTTCGCTTGCACTGGGGGAGGTCCCGCCGGCGGCGGTGGCACCGGACGCGGCGCCGCATCCGGGTTAACGGTGCCCCGTGCCCGGAAAATCCCCGTGTGCAAGGACGGCGATTGGTCGAACTCTACGACGACTTTGCCGTAGGTCTGCCATCCATTGTCTTTGATGAAGTTTTCCAAATGCTTCGAGAATGTCTTGCGATTCAGCTCATATTCGGCCGCGATCTGGTGGTGATCGGTGGGACTGAACAACAAGGTGTAGCTATTTGCCGCGAGTACGGTGCCGTCACCGACGTCCCGTACGGACTCCTGAGCTTCCCGCTGCAACCCGTTCTCAATCTCCTGCGGGGCCACTTGACCACCGAAAACGCGCGCAAAGCTGTCGTCAACCGCACCTTCGAGCTTGCGTTCGATCCGTTGCAGGATCCCCACCCGTGACCTCCTTTCGCGGCATATGAGCGTGTCGCCGTGCATCTGGCCTTGATTGATGATAGCGACAAGTGCAAACAATCGTGCCATCAAGACAACTGGTGCACCGTGTGTAACATCCGCAACAGCTTCTTCGCCAACTCACCATTCAGCCGTTCGACGCTCTTCCCCTGCTGATTTCAGTAGACGAGGCGTCCGTTCTTGCTGGTTGAGCGGGAGGCTCTGAACTGCGAGCTGCTCCTTCATTGCTGGTTGAGCGGCGACGGCTGCCCGACCGCGAGCCGTCCCTTCTTGCTGGTTGAGCGGCGACGTGCGAGCGTAGCGAGCTCGACGCCTGTCGAAACCCGGCGAGCCGACAGTGTCGGCAACCAGCTGGCCACCCACCGCAACAATCCAGTTTGGAATCGCGACCAACCGGCTGTTATCGTTCTCGGGTCCGTTGGTCTCCCAGGCCGACGAACATGCCCGCCGAGCAATCGGCGGCCACGGGCGAGTGGCGGAATGGCAGACGCGCTGGCTTCAGGTGCCAGTGTCCTTCGGGACGTGGGGGTTCAAGTCCCCCTTCGCCCACCACGAGCGGTTCAGCTCAAATCGGTACACCAGGTCAGGTTGCGAATATGCGGCCTGACCACCCGCTTTGCGGCGGGTGACACGCGTGTCGCTGGACTCATGTTGTTTTCGGGACTTCGTCGTTGGCTGCCCGGTGAGGCAGTTCGGCATGCATCCAGCAGGCAAGGGGCCCGCCATGCCGTGCCTTCGGCCACAACTTCCCGGCTCCAATCTCCGCTGCGGCTGTAAGATCAACTGCGTCGACACGGATAAGGGGCGCAACCTTCACCGAAGATTTGCAGGCGGCGAGACGCCACCTTCATTCTGATGTCTCCCAGTGCGCTGGGGCTGCACAAGTGGCTGTGATGTTGGCTGTGATGTGCTCAATCCTGAGACAACGGAACATTGTCTGAAGAGCACTGACTGTCTCCATGGTGTGCCCCTGGTGGTCAATTGACGGTCGATGATGACACGCAACACCCCGAGTGGCCGCTGACGAATTGCGAGCCAACTTCAAGTTTGACGCCTTTCCAGAACCGCGACCCGGCCCTAGCACCGTGAACTTTGCAACGCGGCGGCGTCCTCGACCGGCAGTACGGGGCAGGATCATCCGGCAAAGTAGGCGATGGACCACACCAGGACCGCGGTGATCGGTCAAGGTCGCCGTAGTCGCGAAGACCAACGAGATCCCCTAACTCATAGACCTGCTCGACCCGATCGACATAACCGGCGCCGTCATCACGCTCGATGCACTTGCATACCCAGCGGGCCACCGCCGACTACATCATCGGCTGGGGCGGACACTTCGTGGTGACCGTGGAATGCAATCAACCAACGCTGCTAGATCAGTTGAAATCATTGCCGTGGAACAGGATCGGACCCTCCACCACCAACCGATTCCGACCGTGGTCGGCGCACACGCGCACCATCAAAGCCGTCGAGGGGCCCGCGCACATGGTCGGGCTCGATCACGTCGGCCAGGTCATCCAGATCCGCCGCAACCGCACCATCAAAGGCAAGCGAACCGTCGAAATCGTTCGTTTCATCGGCGATCTCGACATGCTTGCCTCGCGACCGCAGCTGATCGCCGACTGGGCGCACGGGTCACTGTTTCATCGAAACAGACTCCACTACGTCCGCGACGTCACCTTCGCTGAAGACGCCTCCCAGATCCGCACCGGTGCCGGACTGCGCGTCATGGCCACCCTGCGCAACGCCGAACAAACCAACATCGCCGCAGCTCTACGTCAAATGGCCTTGAGCACTCGAACGAGTCACGAAAACTACTTCTCACCAGCTTAGCTAGCTATAGCTAGCAACGAAGGGACGTCGCCGTGCCCCTGCATTCCGGGGTGTGGTCGATCACAAAGGCATCCGCCAGCAAGGCCCACACCCTATCGCGAAATACGAGTTCGAGATGGAGGTGGGGCTCCGCTGACAACTGGCGGATGCCGTAGGGCAACGACCCGGCCAGAGTGCGACGACATGTAACGACATAGTTGATGCAGGCGAAAAGGCGACTGATCACACGACTTCTTTCGCCGCCCGGTCGAGCAAGAGAGAAGCTAGTCTGTGTGCGGACGCCGGTCCAACTGCGAATGAAAGCCGAGGGTTAGCGAAAGAATGACCGAAGATAAGAACGGTTTAGACCCCCAAAACACCATTCTTAATACTCCATCGCTCCCGCCAGATCCGGATCACGCGTGGAAGGCCCTGCTCAAAATCAACGATTGGATCCGCCAAGCGGATGCTAAAGCCACGGTCACGTTGGCTTTCACCGGGGCATTGGCGACCCTTCTCTACAACATGGTCAGTGGCTTGGTCCACACTGGGGTCTGGGTAAACATTTTGGCAGTTCTGTCCACTGGATTGCTTGTGATTGCAGGAATATCGTGCGGATTGACGTTGACGCCACGCATCAAGGACACACTGCGGTCATCCGAAAATAGAATCAGCGTGCTCTTCTATGGGGCTATTAACCAGCACTATGGCAAAGACCGCGATAAGTTCTGCGCGGAGATCGAAGATCTTACGAAAGATCCCACTCGGCTGACTCTAGAACTGGCTCGTCAGATCCATATTAACTCAAGGATAGCTTCAGAGAAGACGGTACGTGTGCAATGGGCAATTAGAGCTATGGTCACCGGAGGATTCGCGATAGCAGCGATCGCTGCTCTGATAGCGCGCTAATGTGGCTTATAGCGCAATTCGTGTATCGGCATAAAAGAGCAATCACAAAGGAACGGAACGGCCTAGGTGTCTACGCTGAAGACGCTCAACATTGAGACGCCCATACTTAACGACCAGGACTACGTGCTACTCGACGACGGCCGAATCTTATCGGTACACGGGACGCAGGTGGTGCGGGAATCAGATCCAATAGTAGGTGAGATAGCGTTTATTCCAGATCGACTTGGAACCTATCAGGTCAATGGAACAACCTATTCCAAACCATACTTTGTCGCCAACGGCACTCGTAAGCTTTCCACAGACGGGCGGACAACCGCCAATCCTCTTCCGGCGCATCTCGGCTATCTGCTTAGCTATAAGTCGACAGTGACAAAGGAACGTATCATTAAGATTTGGCGGACCGAGGAAATGCTCGCAACGGGTCTGGCAGGTAACAATGGATCAACTATACGGGCAGTCATAGAGGAGGCGAAGGCGCTAATCCCCGCCTTACGCGAGTGTCGAATCGGCTTGACCGGATCTGGCGGTCTGGCCTGCCAAAATGGAGGAAGAGTATTACACGATGTAGACCTCACGATCCATGCACTAACCGACGAGGGTTCGGCAGCCGTGACTGAGCAATTGCAGAGATTACTCACTGCTCGACCAGAATATCGTATCTATGAGTACGGAAAGGACTGGCGGTTGCGTTATAGGACACCGAGTGGGATTCTTTGCCCATTCATCTCGTCGGCTGCTTCCGAAAGCGTAGTCGGCGCGTTGCCGTGGACCGGCGGGGAGCTGCATGGTGCGGAAATGCTTGATGTGAACGGAGTCGTCGTAGACGCGACTCGAAGTGCTCACACTCCAGTTCAGCTGATCATTCGATCCATGGACAACACAAAGAGCCTGTATTATCTCTACTGCTACGACCTAAGGGCGAGAGCAGAGTTCGCTGTCGGTGAGCGCGGGAGATTTAAGGGAATGGGCCTTCGTTCGACGATCGCTACGGAAGCAGGGGGTTGTACGCCACTGCTTGTCGCCGAGGCATCGCATATGATCAATTTGACGCCACCTTGGCAAGGGTATCGTCAGTGAACGTAGCCTCGAGCGTCTCTTCCATCGGGCTTGACGAGGCCGAATCGGCGTTACGAGCATCCTGGGCTAGCTTGCTAGCCGAGAGTCTTTGCAAGTCAGAGTTGTGTGCCGTGCAAGTCTCCGAGCTCTATTCAGCAATAGATATGGTGCACAAGCCGCGATTGGATAATGCGGCGACGATCTTGGCCAGGTTCGAGACTGATGGAGTGGCGCCATACTTACCCGTCGTCTATTCGGTTGATGGTAATCCTCAGGCTTCAGTCGGCGTGATTGTCGAGCTCACGAGTGCGGGACCGTTGATACTGGATGGAGTCCATCGCGTTGTGGCAGCTAGGGAAAATGGACCAAAGGAATTATGCGTGTGGCTTAGCGAACGACCAGAAAGACTCCCGCCCCCTTGTAAACTGACACGATGTAACGAAATAACAGTTAACTCTGAAAGAAGCGTGACACCGAAGTTTGAGGGTAGCATCCCAAAGTACTTTCGGCCAGGACATGAAATCGCGCTACTTGCAAACGATCTTATTCTACGACAGACGGAAGGAATAAATACTCATGACATCTGATTACTCCTGGAGCATTGGAGACAATGTGGAGAATCATCTGATCACAGAAGAGGAGTGTCCCGGTAGGTTCGCGCTGACTGCACCCCAATATATCTTGAGACATGGTGGAACGGAGTTCCTTGTTGTCGATCCGCACCCAGAGGGAACATGGATGAATTGGATGTTTCCTTACGCGTCACTAATCGTCACTAGCGACGATCTCACGGAACCGGATGAATTAGTCGTGCGAAGCAAGCAACAGCGCTTGACACTGCGTGACTTGGCCGGCTTCTTAGTCGGGTTGCGAGAAGCAAACTCCAAACAGTATATGTCTAATATTCTGGACGAAGTCAACAATGTAATTCCCGGAATATCAGAAGGCTGGCAGGGAGATCCGTGCTTCGAAAATTACTCTCTAAAGTACTCAAAGACGTCGGCGTCGTTTACAGCTTATGTATTCGAGTACTACAGGTCTGAATTAGACAATATTAGTCTCGACGTCCCTCATCTTTGGGTCCCTGTCGAAGGGGCAATGAGCTGGCTTGGATCAGCATCGAATATTGGAACCCGCACAGTCTCCTCGAATGTCCTAGATTTAGTAGGCCATCTTAGTCGGAAATGAGCAACGTTGACAGAGAGGGCTACTGAACTCTTCCAAAGACTGCACCTTGACGAAGCAGGCGCGACCCCGTTAGTCGGCACGCCGAGTCAAATTTGGGTGATATCAACTCTGGAGATTCCACTTCGAAGTGACAATGACGTCTATCTCGCCGTTCAGTTGTCAAGTTATGCTCTTAAGAATCAACCGCTCGCACCTTCCCACCAAGAGGGATACTGGGCGCCTCCCTTTGTGGCCTATCCCGTCCCTATTTCGTATTCGGCACCCACAAAGCTGAACTCTCTGAAAAAGTTGGTAGCGAAAGCGGTGCCTCGAGCTACGTTGAAACGTGATATCGAACAACTCGCTTATCGTTTGGGTCTTAGAGATATCACTCTAGTGAAACAGCCAGCATTCGTGGAGATCAAGATGTCACCTCGGAGTCCTGGAATAATCAAGAGCTATATCGTTGAGCGTTTCACGCTATCCGATGTGAGCGAGGAATGTCTCAATAACTTGTCAGATAGCGAGGGTCTCTTTGGGTATTCGTATCTTCCAATTGATCGCGACATCGAAAAGTCCGACGTCACAGAGATTTTTAGTGTGAGTCACCAGCGAACTGAAATGTGGCACCTTGGGAAGCCCATCCAGAGCAATCTCGAACATGTAATAACCGATGAACGAAGTAGGAAGCAGTTAGTCTCTAACGCTATAACGTTGCAGTTCGATGACTTTCTTCATCGCGAAACTGGCATAATACTATCGTGCGACTTGGCTCGATCCGCCACAGCGGTCCGCCGTGCACATAGTCTTGGCGGCTACTTCGGCGACGGTACCGAGGTTGCGTGGGACGTCATGCGACGCATTACTCTGGTACTCCATCAGTTCGTGGCCCGGTTGGGAACAACGCAAGTACAGTTTGCCGGCGACGGTTTGGTTGCAGCGATTCCTGATCGAAAAAGTGATGGCAAAGTCGATCAAGTGGCGCTGATCCTGCTTGCGTGGCAAGAGGCTCTCAATAAGATTGAACAAATAGGCAGAGATATTTCCGAAGGAGTGAATCTGCTGGGTTCGCGACTTGCAGTCCACTATGGCACGTATGCTTTCGGGAGGACCGCGGGACCGCACTCTGTTGCTGCGACTTTCGATGGCGAGGTAGTCACCGAAGTAGTACGCTATGAGCAAGGATTGCGCGATTGTGACGAAGGGTCCGAGGAAGAACCGCGTCATATCGGGTTGTTTTCCGACACTCTTAACGCGGAGCTTCCTGAGAATTGGTTAAGTACACAACAGAGTGTGATGAATTCGCGAGTGATCTCCGTTCGATCCAAAGAGTTTGAGGGTGGTGGCGTGTTCTTCCAGTTTCAGCCAGTTTGGGAGAGTTCAGTATGACCGTGATAATGCCCTCTTCTCGCGAGTTTGACTATGCACAGTTCATTGCATTGGCAGAAGACGCTCTTGACTTAGGCCAGCGCTATCTCCGCGCAAATATATCCACGGTCCTGCGAGACGGAAGATGGCATCCGACCGGATTCGCTGTGTTTAACGTGCTCGATATATCGCCGATTGGCATAATTAGGCTTCACTATTGGCCGGAAGCCGATCTTCGATTAACGACAGGTCATCCCACTATTCATTGTCATTGCTTTCACCTTCATTCTCGTGTCCTTGCTGGAGTATACAAAGAGGTGGTGTTCCGGACCAGGAAACTTGCTTCTAACGAGAACACTGAGCGCAATGCTCTGGCAGGGTTTAATGTCGTTCCACCTAGCGGCGATGGGATCGATCGGTTGGAACGGGATGACGACTCGTACGTAGTTCTCGGTGGGCCACCGGCTGAGTATCGCAGCAGAGCTGCGCACAGCATACCAGCGGGTGAATACCACTCGACAAATATTCGTGTGAATGCTCAATGTGCGACTCTCGCGATGCTCAGTCGTCCCGTGATTGGCTATCGCGACCACATTATTGGCAACCGCGACTTTGCTACGTTAGAATCGCTGCGCCCGGTGGTCGATTGCAAAGTTACTGATGCACTTGCAGAAAGCATGAGAACATCGTTGGAGTTGGATAGTGAAACGCCAGTTGAGCCTTAGATTCTCCAGCATTTAGACTGAATGTAGGGAACTACGGAATTGAATGATGTGAAATGTGACACCTTACTTGAACCACTATTCTTCGTTCAGCGTGATCAGAGTTTCTCCACCTGGGGTGAGTTGCGTGCGTGGGCGATCACACTGTACGGACTAAATCGGCGGCGAGTTATCGTATAGAGAGGTATTCTACACTTTCGCGACCTGAACGACATTGCACTTGGTTGTGTCAGTGGCGCCAGTTGGATCGCCGAGTCGTTCACCAAGCGTCTTGGCTGCGAGGTCGGGGGGCAGCGCAACTGAGAACTTGAGTCCTGAAATGGCCTCCTCGTCGACAATAGGGAAGGCTTCCGAGTCAGCTGTTCTGATGGCACGCGCTTTGATGCCGTCTGGTAGTCGGACGCTCTCGTTCTCCACCCCACTCACGTCGAGGCCGAGACCGGCTAAGAGTGTCGCGTTGGCTTTCAGACCGGCCCACGTCCAGAATCGCGACCCTCCTGCGCTGCGCGATTCAAGCACAAGTCCGCTGTTGCTCACCTCGATAGCGCGTTCCTCCCGAAGCCGATCGATCGCTCCTGGAATCCGTTTGGACAACTCGACATTGGGCACTGCCCCGAGCAGCACCTGCCTTTTGGCCTGGCACATTTCGAACGACTGCGCGACTGCGCCTGACGGCCATTGCACATCACCCTTGACCCGAATCTCCTCAACCCAGACGGTGAAGCGGGTCCAGTCGACGTGTTGTACCAACCAACCGCGACCAGCTAGAACCAACGGTCGCTGCGCGCGGTCCTTCGCGGCCGGGATGGCAAGTGGCGAAACAAATCCGATCTCCCTGATGCCGGCCACGACCCGTAACTCGAGATCGGCAACGAATGTCGACAGCAGGTCCATGAAGTGCCGCTTGCCGAACTCCTTCTCTGCGCGCGGACCGATCATCAGCAATCCTTGGTCTTCGACAAGGAACTCTTGCTCGCGTAAATAGGTCAGTACCTCCGCACCATCGGCCATGAGTGGGAGGTCTCCCCACCACCGCGACCAGTCCGAGGCGCCGAACGAACCCTCCTGGAGCGCCAACGCAAGAAGTTGTTGCGCAGCAAGGTGGCGAGGATGCGGTGGAGCGATTACGTCCTCGACGAACCCGCGCTGCCAGAGGAGCAGGACGGCGGTGGCGTCGAGTAGTCCATCGAGGCTCGTGGCCAGAAATAGAGTGTTGCGGCTGGTGCCTGGCCGTCTACCAGTGCGGCCGAGCCGTTGCAGAAACGACGAGACGGTGCGTGGCGCGTCGATCTGTATGACCCGATCAAGGTCGCCAATATCGATGCCCAGCTCAAGGGTCGATGTCGCGACGATAACGGTGTCTTTGGCCTCTGCGAATGCACGTTCGCTCTGTCGCCTCTCGTCGGCAGAGAGCGACGAGTGGGATACGAATGTCTGGACACCGCGCTCGCGAAGTAGGAAGGCAAGTTCCTCCGCGGAACGACGTGATTCGGCGAAGACAAGCCGCTTGTCGCCCCGATGGAGTCGAGAAATGACGGTGGCGGCGTTGTCCATGCTTCCGACGTAATCGAGTGTGATTTCCGGGCTCACGGTCGGCGGAGTTTCCTCTCGCACCACGGTGACCGGCTTGCGTCCCTCGGTCGAGCCCTGCATCCAGGTGCCTACAGCTTTCGGGTTGCCGACGGTTGCGGAAAGTCCCACGCGCTGGATCTGGTGTCCCGCGATCCGCTCCACCCGCTCCAGCACGGCAAGCAAGTGCCATCCTCGGTCGGACCCGGCAAACGCATGCAGCTCGTCGATCACAACAGCGCGGACGGAGCCCAGGAACCGCTCGTGGTCGACTCGCCGTGACACAAGCATGGCCTCGATGGACTCCGGGGTCGTCAGCAGGATGTCCGGTCTCTCGGCGAGCATCCTTCGACGCTCGGACTGCCCGACGTCGCCGTGCCAGAGACCCGACGTCCGACCGAGCCAAGAACAGTAGGAGCTCACACGAGCGTGAAGGTTGTTCAGAAGCGCACGAAGTGGCGTGACGTAAAGGATTGTCGTACCAGACCAATGGCTTGCAATCATCTCGGAGAGAAGAGGGAAAACAGCGGCCTCGGTCTTGCCCCCGGCCGTGGGTGCGACAAGGACGCAGTCCGAGCCTGCCCTGACCGGTTCGACTGATGCGGTCTGCAGTGGCCTGAGTCCGGGCCAGCCCAGCGAGTTGACGATGTGGTACTCGATGGCTGCGTCGAGGCCCGTTGGACCCGACATCGGCTAGACGTCCAACTCGATCTCGTCGACGCTCCCGGCTGGCGGCCGGTTGCTCCGGGCGTGCGCCTCTCGCTCCGCCGGAGTCAGCTCGTCGGTGCTCACGGTGAGGTGGTAGTCACGGCGCGGGTTGAAGTCCTCGAATAGATCGACGCGATCAAGGACATCGGAGACCAGTTTCTTGAGGAACAGCCGCGGCGCAACTCCCGTGCGACCCCCCAACTCGCCGCCGACCGCGACTGCGAGGTCCCGCAAGTAGTCGTCGTCGACAATGCTCCTCACTCGCTCTGAGTCTTTGGCCCCGGAGGCGTAGATATCGCGAACACGGCTGCCCACCTCCAGGAGCGACTCGGGCGTGAAGCCGGTCAGACGTATCTGCGTCGCCCGAGGGTTGTCGAAGTGTGCGTCCGTGGTGAAGTCGGTCTGAAGGCGTTGGGCCAGCGGAGGTAGACGCTGAATGCCTTGCTGACCGTCGAAGAACGCAGGCGTCCCGGTAAGGAGCAGGTACAGCCCTGGGAATCGACCGCCGTCGATCTCGTCCATGAGCTGGCGAAGGGCATTCAGCGATCTCTCTCGGACGTCGCTTCTCATGCGCTGCAACGTCTCGACCTCATCGAAGACGACTATGAGTCCGGCGTAGTCCGAATCGCGGAGCACAGTGAGTAAGCCCTGGAGAAAGCCAAGCGCCCCAAAGTGGTCGAGGTCGCCACGAACGCCGGCCGCGCGCTTTACCGACGCTGCTACATGGGGCTGGCCGCCGAGCCACGCCAGCAGCCCATCCGCTTCCGCCGAGTCACCTGACGCCTGCGCGAGACGGTATTGCCGAAGGACGGCGGAAAATGCTGGCGCTTCCTTCGAGACACCCGACAGGCGACGTTGCAGCAAATCGAGTGTGTCTTGAGTACCTTCACTGGGCGCAGCTTGGTCCTTGGCGTCGTGATCGAGGATGTAGAACCACCCGTCGACGACGTCACGAAGCGCGCCTGATTGGGTGGTCGACGTCGAAAGATTCTCGGTGATCCGTCGGTAGACAGTCTCCAGCTTGTGGAGGGGTGTTTCTGTCTCGCTGATCTGCACTTCGGTGGTCGCGAACCCTGCTCGTTTGGCTCGCTCAGTGAGCCAACGAGAGAAGAACGTCTTACCAGACCCGTACTCGCCACGAACTGCCTTGAACACCGCGCCGCCATCAGAGACAGTTCGCAGCTCTTCATCAACGGCGTCTTCGAAACCCGACAAGCCAACGGCGAGGACATCCAATCCCTGCTGTGGCACCGTGCCGCGCCGCAGTGCGTCGATGATGTCTTTACGGCGGCGAGGGCTAATGCCCGAAATCTCGGTCATTTCGCGTCTCCGACCTCAAACTGTTCGCGGAGGAGACGTTCGTCGAGCCGTAGTGTGACGCCGTCGGTGTCGAGCTCTATGACGCCGTAGCCATCGACGTTGAGCAGCCGACGAAGCGCCGCAAAGACTTGTCCAACCTCGACGGTGGGGATGCCAGCGGCAGCGGCAACCGTATCTTGGTGAGCCCGACCGCCGCGGTCGCGGAGCGCGCGCAGAACCGACTCTGTGGTCTTGCCATCGAGAGCCCGCCGGCCTGCCATGCGCTTTTGCTTTGCGTACGTCGTCGAGGCAAGTACTGCTTCGACCAGTCCGGCTGGAGTCTTGGGATGTGTAGGCACATCGTCGAGCTCAAACAATCCGTCGCCCTGGCTCGGTACTGTGGGCTTTCTCTTCGCCTTATTGGGCTGCCTGGCGGTCTTTGCTGAGACATCGGTAGAGGGCTCGCGACCGATCGGGTCGTTCCACCACAAGGGGACCTGCGGTGCGGCCTGCTCCCATCCAGCAGCCCCAGTAGCCACCGTGGCAGCTTGGAACACCAGTACTGGGATCGTTAGCTCCGCAAGACTGGCACCACCGTGATAGCCCGCATGTCGGGGCCCGTAATGCGCATCGTCGCGCCAGAGCAGCACCGCTTCCTCGCCGGGTGCGACTACTCGTGGGCCAGAGACGAGCACTTCGCCGTCGCCAGGCCCACCCGTCGAGATCGGTCGCCATCGTGAATCAGCACCCGCGAGGCTCAGTGCCTCCGTGCCGCGCTCAACCACGTGGCCATGATCCGAGGTCAGGATGACCGTGCGCCGAGCGGAGATCGCGGCGTCCAAGAGTGCCCGCAGTGGATCGAGCGAACGCAGGTTCCAATCCCATGCTGACAGGTCATTCTTGTGGGTCGCGTCGTCGATGGCGTTGATCACCACACCGACGACGGGAACGGTGTCACCCTGGATCGAGCCCATCACATCGGCAGGTAGAGAAGCACCAGCTTCTGATCGCAGGTCATTCTTATGGAAGAGCTTGGCGCCGGGGAACGCCGCGGCCAGCCCCCGCTTCTCGTCCACTCCTGTCCCTGAACGGACCTCACCACAGAACAGCGACGTGCGAGAGATGTTGGTCAGCGACGGCAATGCCGCGACAACCGACTGCCGTGCGTGCGTAGACGAAGGAACCCACTCCACGAGGCCCAGTCGGGCAGCCTCGGAAGCTAGTGCTGTAGCTATCGCGCTGCTCATCCCGTCCAACACGACGAGCAGAGCACCACCTCGTCGGCGCCAAGGATCGACGACATCGGCCAACAATCGCTCCACGCCAATCGCCTGGGCGCCTGCAACGTTGACTTGTTCCAGTCTCGAGGCCGCCACACTGTCACGCTGCTTTCGGCGAACGCGAACTTTGTCGAGGAGCCGTTCGTATGCCTCGGCGACGAGTGGTTCGGTGGAGCCATGCCACACCGCCCCGACGGCGGCGTCGACCCACGCACCGTCGTTCATCTGCCGTTGGAGGTCGTCGCCGAGAGACGTCGACGCATCCTCGGCGGTCGAAAGCCAGCGATGCAGGCGCACAGCCATCGTTGGGGCCTGCGAGACACCAGCGTCACGATGCTCAAGGACGCGAACCAGGGCCTCCTCGACTTCGTCACCGGATGTCAGCGCAGCCGCAAGAGAACGAACGCGAGCCAGATACCCGGGACGAAGTACTGCAGACCGCTCGGCTCCTTCGGGCCAGTGGAGGTCACTGAGCAGTGCTTCTGCTTGCTGTAGCGCGATACCCAACTCAGGAGCGTCGTCGACCTCCAGGCGCACCACTGCTGCCTTAACAAGTCTTGCAAGGGCTTTCGCACCATCGACAGGCACTGCTTTTCCGTCGACGAAGCTCTCGACCCGCACCCGCGCGGCAACCTGTGTCTCCGTGGGCGGAGCGCCGTTCTCGGGCCACAAGACATCCATGGCAAGGCCAACGGCAAGCGGGGTGACATGCTCGTTGCGCTGAGCAATTTGCAAGGCAAGCGCGGCCGGGTCGCCCAATTCGGTTCTGACCCAATCGATCAGGTGGCGCCTCAACTGCGGATCAACCGCGACCCAAGCAGCACGCACGTTGCGTCTCCCCAGAGCCGTTAGGAGAACGACGCCGTCGAGCTGAGCGTCAGCCTCAAGTCCGAGTACACGTGCGAGAAGCGAACCGACAGCGTGATGAGCGGTGAGCGCAGGTTCAACCGATCGCGGCCATCCGCCTGGCGGCTGATGATCAAGCAATGCTGTTGCAGCCCAGTCCAGACGTCGCAGATCGCGCCCTACCTCGATAGCGCCGGGGAAGAGTCGAGGTACGGCCTGCCACTCGTCTGGTAGTTCAACCCCGTGCTTGTAGGCACGAGATAGTACGGCGTCGCCCAGGTCCTCCGCTGGTCGGTCGGTCAGGACGATTGCTTGTTCGTTGTTTGCGAGCGAGGTAAGGATGTCGAGAATGGCAAGCTGTGAGACGCCGGGCAGGACTCGGACGACTGCGTCGCCTACCTTGACGTCTCCGCGGTTCCACTCGGGACGAGCACGCAGCAGGAGAACCTGGGCGTCGGACTTGATTAGGTCCGCTGCACGTTGCTGCACCATCGCCGGGGAGACGCTGACGGTGCGAAGCTGCCCATTTAGAACCATCGCCAGTCGACCCTTAACTTCTTGCCCTCGACCGGCCGGCGGAGCTCCGCTGCCAGATCCTGGAGAAGATTCTCAAGCTGCGCGACGCCCTCAACGTCGACAGTGTGCTCTTGGCTGGCCCGAGCCTCAGCCTCGCGTTGCGCCTCTTCTTGCTGACGGCGGAACTCCTCTTCCTGTTCGCGCAGACGCTGCTCGCGGTCGGCAGCCTCCTGCTCACGCCGCTTGAGCTCGTCCTCCTGTTCACGTCGGCGTTGGTCCTCTTGATCACGGCGTGCACGTTCCTGTTCCTGTTCGGAATCACCGTCGCCCGGGGTCTCCTTACGGCGCCGCTCAACGAGAAGTTCGGTGACCTCTTTGGCTGCCTCGGTAAGCGCTGGGGCGAGGTCGACATGCATCTGATCGGCGTCAGCGGCATTTCGCAACGCGGTGAGTGCGGCGTCGGCACGTTCGCCTGACAGATCGGGAAGCTGATTGATTAGTTGCCAGTTCGCTCCCTGAAGCGCCGCCGAAACCTCTGCTGCGGACGCGAGCGACCGAGCAAGGGGTGGCAGTTCCTCCGGAAGATCGAATTCGGCGATCACCTGAATCCGGTCCACATGGTCAGCTGCGTCGTGCAATTTATCAAGCAGATCCCGAGCGCGGCGGGCCGTACCAAGTCGCGGACTCACATCCCCCAGCCTGAGCACATCGCTGTGCGCTTCAAGGGCCGCGACCAGATCCGATGCGGCCCGATTGAGGACGCTTACCTTCGCTGCCAACTCGTCCCCAATTCGCTGCACGGCGCTGCTGGAGAGGTGGTGCTCACTAGCCCCAATTCCGAAGATCGCTTTGACCCGGCCTAGGGCTTTGGTCCAGTCGGCCTGGTTCGGGAGGACGGGCTCCTGGAGAGTTATGTCGTTGGCCAATCCGCCGATGCCGGGCGAGCCTGCTGGAGATCCATGGTGGAGCAACTGCCGGTCGGTCAGTGCTACCCATGCCAGGATCAACAGATCCTGGGCGTCGGCGGTCATGCCAGTGTTGGCGATCGCACCTCGGAGTGTGCTGACTGTCGAATCCCCGCTGGCGAGTGCTTTCGTGAAGGCGTCATGCCATGCGAAGTGCACGGTGTCCAGAACGTAAGTGACTTCGCTCAAAGTGCCGACACCGTAGGCATCGATCACCCTTCGCACCTTGTTCGCGGTGGCCCTTTCGACGGTGTCGATCCGTCCACCTTTAGTCATCGCCTCACGCGCTAGGTTCAGCACGGCCGCAAACTCAGGCTTGCGGACTTCATCAGTTCCACGGTCGATATCGGGATGCGTCGGGAAGCGCGCATCGAGACCGCCACCGAGGACGGCTACGACCGCATCGGTGAAGGAGGGTGAAGAAGGCTTCCGTGGGTCGTAATCGCGCGCAAGTGTGACGAACGTGTTCCCCTCCGGCACCCGCTCGCCGAGATGGTCGTCGGTTGCAGCGTCAATGCCGTAGGCCTGACGTAAGGCGAGCACGATCTGGTCACATAGGGAGTCTCGTTGATTGCTGAGCTGCCTGCGTGCAGGTTCTCGATCATTAACAGGCAAGGGAGTCGAATACTGATCGAACCGTGCGCCGGTCAGCAGGTAGTCGAGGACGACGAGCTTGCCGATGTCTTCCATCCGGGAGGCGGTCAAGAAGTGCGGCAGCCACGCGATCGTATCGCTCTCCAATCGGTCCTGCTTGAGCTGCACGAGGCGGAGCACATCGTCGGACGGTGGGTGGCCGGCATCATCGAATGGGAAGTCGACGACTAGCTTCCAGCGTCCGTCAGTCGCTGTAAGTGCAGTGTCGGGGATAGCCCGCGAGTCTCGAACGTTGCCGAAGACGACATCCACCTCTCGCTTCTGACCACGCCATACATGCGTCAGCGAATACTCGCTCCCCAGCGTGCCCGTGAGAGACGCACCAATGTGCTGGGCGATCAGGCGCCGCAGTAGGCCGCGCCGGTTCTCGTGGGTGTCCTCGTTCTGGACATGTACGAGGACAGAGTCGTAGTCGACTCCTGATAGCTGCAAAGTGATGACCGGATCACCGGTCTGAGGACCGACGGTGATCTCACCGAACTCCCCTCTCCACTCGCGTGCGATGCCGACAACTTGGACTGCTTCCTGACCTGGAATCATCGAGACCACCGTGCCGAAGTTGAGCGCTGCAAGCTTGGATGCGGTGAGGTCTTTCAGTGAGGCTGCGCCCGGGGCAATGGCAGCGACGAGGAGGGTCTTGGCGAGCCGGTCGTCGCGCCGGAAGGAGTGGTCACGCGCCAGTCCTTTCGTTTCCTGCTCGGTGAGGCTGTGGCGGTTTAGGAGGTACGGGCGCATTTTTCGGGTGTAGAAGGTGCGCGCTACACGGAACAATTTCTTCATGTCGTCGGTCAGCGGCTCAGCGTCGCCAAGCACGACCACATCGAATAGGTCACCGACGGGGATGACGTCACCGACGGTCAACTCGTCTCGACCTCGCGCCAGCAACTCGCTCATGATCTTCAACGCAGTGCGTTCGCGCTGCATGATCGATGAGAGGGCGATCATCGCGTCCACGAGAGCGGGTGAGAACGGGTAGACCTGCTCGAAATCGACTGCGGCGGAGCCAGTTTCGTCGGTGAGTAAGTGTTTGAATGCAACTGGATTCGCACGCACGCGGGCCACAGCCGCAGCAATCGCATCTCGCCCTGCCTCACTGGTCGGCTCAAGCAGTCGTTTATTGACGATCTGGGGAAGGTTCGCTGCAGCCAGCGTGATCTTGTCGAATCGGCCCTCCCACCACTGGAAGGAGTCGTCCAGTGCGACCTGTTCCGCGCCGACAGCGCCGCCGCCCAGAAAGTCCTTGAGGTTGCGCTGACGAGCCACGAAAGACACCAGCGGGATCGGCAGTGCTCCGATACCTGTCTCTACGAGCTTGGCGACCTTTGAGGTCTCAGTCTGGATGAAGGCGGTGTCGCGCAGGTGGTTTGCCAGCCATAGAACAAGCTCGTCGAGGAAAAGGACGACCCCGTCGTATCCGAGGCCCTTGGCGTGCTCGGTCATCGCTTGGAGACCGTCGGTCATGTCCAACCAAGTGCCGGTGTTCTCGAAGGCCGGGAAATAAGCGCGAACGAGATCGGCGACTACACGCTGCCTTTCCGCGTCTGCTGCCGGTTTGCTTCGGGCAGTGTCATACAACTCAGGAGTCAACGCCGCAGCGAACGTGCCCCAGCCAGACGAACCCGAGCCACTCGCCTCGAACTGGCCGAAGAATTGCTCGTCTCCAAGCTGGGCACGCAATCGGTCAGCGTTCTCGAACAGGGAGTCCGAGCGATGCAGGACCGGAACGGGCGCATCCGGATGGCGGCGCTTCATGGTGGCGAGATAGCCACCGAAGAGGGCTGACTCGAAGGAGTCGGCCCCGATGAGGTGGTAGTCGATGGCGAGGAGCTTGCGGTTGAGCAATCCCTCGTGCTTGGCAACCTGTTCCTGGAGTCCAGTGAGTGCTCTGGCCTGAGGGTTGCCAGCAAGTAGGAGGTGCATGACAGCCATGTAGTGCGACTTACCGGAGCCGAAGGACCCATGGATGAACGCGCCCTTGGACGAACCGCTCGACAGGGTGGCCTCGACCAGTCTGAGACCCTTCTCGAACGACGCCGCGATCGACTCGGTGACCACATAGTCAGCGAGCGTTTGACTCGCGGCCTCTTGCGCCCGGTGAATCTGGAGGACGAAGTCGTCGTCATGGACTGCTAGCGGAATGTCGATCGCTTCGCGCAATGGCAAAGATAGGTCGGTCATCGCGACGCCCTCCGTCCCCGCGTTGAGGCTGGAGGCGTCCACGCTGTCACCTGGTCGCGCGTCTTCTCCATACGGGCAAGATACTGGTCGATCACGCCAGAGATGACTGTAGCCGGGCTTGTGCCAAATTGCGGCTCGTCGTCTGAGTGCCACTGCGCTAGCCAGGGCTCCAATTCCACTAGGCCGGCGACGAGAGGAATCAGGGCGTCGTCTTCCGCACCGAGTGCTTGTAGGGTAGGAATCTCGCGGGCGAGGGCTAGTGCCTGGTCGCGATGGGACCAACCCGCCCAACCCAGGACCGGCGTCGGGTCGCCTTCGCGGGCAATGCCGGGATACGCGATGAAACGTTCCTTGGGGATATCGAATTTGCCCCTTGCTAGCCAATAGCTCGTCTTTGTGTAGTCACCACGGCCGTATTTGGACGGTACCGAGATGGAGAGCTTCTCTCCAGCGTCCTCGCGACGCTGCAACTCCCAAACTTCCTGCCATTCCCGGTACTTCTCAATGCCTGTCGGTTTGTAGCGATAGGCAGCCAGAAAGGGCACCGATTCGTCTGGAATCAAACCTGCGATTACTGCCCCAAGGTCTGGCTCAGCTATTCCGGTGAGTGCGCGGCCGAGTTCCTTAAGTGAGGTATCCGTACGGAGCAGGTCAGCGAGCTCGGCGACCGACCTCGTGATTGGACCTTGCGAGTCCCGCCAGAGCGCGGGGTCCTCAAGGCGGTCGAGGACGGCGTCTCGCAGTGCGTCCACCTGTTGAACTCCCCAAGGAGTAGTCGCCCAGCGACGCTTGAACTCCGGTTTCTCCAACAGTCGGATGGCGTCGTCGGATTCTGCAATTTCAAGGCGGCGCTCGACGAGGACTCTGTAGTCGTCCGGCCAAGAGGTGGGCAGCTCGGTGAGCGGGGTCGAGTCATGACGCTCGAACCACGCAGTTTCCTCTTGATACTCGTCGACTCGCCGGGCAAGGGTAACCTCGAATGCCCTTTGTCCCAACGCGATCACGTCGATAGAAGAGCCGGAGTAGGTGAGATCGGCATCGAGCAGGCGGTACCGCTGATAGACCTCCCAGTCCAACTCCTCTTGTTCAAAGATCAGCCGCGCACGCAGTCGACGCCACTCGGCTTCCGCCTTTGCGAGAGCATCGCTGAGACTCGCCGCGGAATTGGCGAGCCAGGCGTTCACCACCGCCGCTGGTGTGCTGCCAGCTAGTTCTTGTGCCAGCTCATCAATGATGCGTCCCCGATCTAGCGGGAGGGTGGCTGGCAGTGGGAACTGATCGAGTTTGGTTCCAGTGAACTCGTAGCGGGGCTCCCAATCCTCATCTCCAATGCCTCCCCCGATACCACCGTTGCCCTTGTTGTGGCAAACCTGCTTGAGCCAAAAGCATGCGGTAGAGGAGTTCAGCACGCCAAGTAGTTCCAAATGCTGGTCTTCGGTCGCGTCGGCAAGCAACTCAATTCGGAGCGCGCCAGGTTTCTCGATGTGCATCGTATCCACCCGCACTACGTGGAAGTGTGTCGCGATCTTCGCGAACACGAGTCGGATGCGCGAAGTTCGGGTTGCGCTGACCTGATGCCAGGAAAGCCAATCGACGCCGGCGTCTCGATACGATTGCCCCGAGAACGTCGCCCTTGCCCATAACGAGGTCCTCCACCTCCAGAGGGCCTGCCGCGATCGCTCGTCGGCCTTCACTTTGGGCGCTGGGCCCCCAGCGAAGAATAACTCGCCGATCACGTTGGTCGTCCAGTCGCGAGTTGCATCGCCGTCAACGGCGGCAGCTATTTCGGTGCTCGCGACACCCAATCGGGTGAACACTCCGACGGGAGCCGCGAAGTATTCCTCCGCATGGCTGTCCCCGAACATGCCCATTCGGCTAACTCGCTGGCCTAGGCATCCGTCGGTTTGCTCGACAAGGACCTTCAGTTCATTCAGCCCACCGCCTCCCAGCGACCATGGATGAGTTGTGAGACTGGTGCGGTCGAGAGCGGTGACGGTGACGTACTGGCCTTCATATTCGGATTCGTGGACATGCTCAACGATCTCGGTCCATACCAAGCCTTTCGATGGATCCGCGGGCTGCCTTGGCTCGCCTCGTATGGCCAAGACAGCTCGAACTTGCTGAGCAACGGGACGGCGGCGACGGCCGACGATGATCACCGTGGGCGTTCCATGACCTGGGATATAAGCCCGGGAGGTATCGATAACCAAGGTCAGATCGATAGGGTTGCCGATGTCGTGTCCGGCAAAGACATGTTCGATCAGCTTCTTGCCGAACTCTCGCTTCATAAAGGCGTTCGCGGTGATCTGCCCAACATATCCAGCGCCCCTACCCTGCTCTCCTTTGATTGCGAGCCGGAAGAGTAGTTCCATGAAGGGTGCTGAGAGCGCGTACTGCCCGAACGCGGAGACGTACGCGCGCCGGTAAATAGTCTTGAGGGCTCTGTCCTTCGGGGCGATATAGGGCGGGTTCCCAACAACGACGTGGTACTGGCCTGGCTGAAGAATTCCGAAGTACTCGTTTATGTCCTCGTTGTCATAGCGGAAAGCCGACTCGACTGCCCCTTCATCGAAGTCGAACGATTGAGCAAGGCCACCTTGGACACCGAGAAGCGAGTCGCCTATCGCGAGACGGAACCCCGCCGCAGGCACTCCGACAAGCGAACGCTCTCCGGCCGCCTTCAAGCCCGCAACGGTAAGGCGAAACCGTGCGATCGCCACCGCAAACGGGTTGATGTCGACCCCGTGAATGGAGTTCATCGCACGACGGATCCGCTCCCGGGGGTCAATCCCAGGCGCCGCTCTGAGCCACTCTCGGTTGAGTCGCTCGAACGCCCCGAGTAGGAAATGGCCCGACCCACAGGCGGGGTCGATCAGTTTGATCTCTTCGAGTTTGAAGTCTCGAATCGCCGGGGTCAGCGTCTGGTCGAGGATGAACTCCTCCACGAACACCGGGGTCTGGAGTAGTGCGTAGGTCTTCTTGGCGTGCGCGGAGAGGTCTTGGTAGAGGTCGCCGAGAAAACGAGTCTCCAGGCTGGCGTCAGTGAAATCGTGGACGAGGGTGTCGTCCTTCGTGCGCCGCCAGAACTTGATGAGAGCGGTTGCTGACTCCGGGCTGATCTCGGCTTTCCACACTGGGTTGTGCTTGGGATCGACCAAAGCGGCCCCGGCAGGCTGCGCAGCGAGCACCCTGAAGCCCTGCTGGAGCCAGTGGCGACGGTTGTGGGTGGGGTTGTCACGGAAGTAGGCGGTGAGATTCTCTTGGGCCCGCTCAACCCGGTCGCCGGGGCCAGCGATCCAGCCGACGGGGGTCGGTAGACCGTTTATCTTGGCGCCGACGAGCAGGTCGTTGTCCTCACAGAAGCGCAGAAAAGTCGTGGAAACGATCCAGGCGACGGCAGCCAGGTCGATCTCGTTGTCTCGCCAGTCAACCCACGACCATCCGGTGCGTTTGCGGTCGAACGCTTCGGCATACTCTTGCTTCAACCGAGCGCCCCAAGAGTCCAATGGGTCCTCCGCGCGCTGCTTCAAGTCGGCTTGGAGCAGCTTTAGTTGAGCTTTGAGATCTGCTAGGAGAGCAGACGAGTTGATCACTTACGGTCTCCTGGAGTACGGCGGGCAAACGTGTTGTCTGTAAGGAGTGAGAGGTCGGCGGGTAGTTCGACCCAGCGGCTCGGACCGAGCGGAACGGGCTTACCCTCCAACAGCGGGACGGCCTGGCTACCTTGCTTGGCGACAAGCAGCCACCGGGCAGCATGACGTGGCGTGCCGACGTCGAGAACATCTGAAAGTAGCCCTGACATGCTGTATCGGACGAGAGGTCCGGCATTGACGATGAGCAGGGGCTTGTTCCTGGCCAGCTTCGCTTCCCACCTTGGCGTGACCGCCTGCTGGACTAGGTTGGTGAGCTGCGACCAGTCTGCGGTGCCTTTGTCGCCGGCATCGACTCCGAGGACGAATTCCCAACTCGCTCCGTATTGGTTGGCGAGGGCATGTGTCGCCGTCACGACCAGTGACGAGACATCGAGTACTTCGACGTCGTACAGCTTCGAGAGCTGGCGAGCGGCTTTCACATAACGCTTGGGTGGTGTTGTAAGGGTGAGTGCGCCGTGACGGCCGAGCGATTCCTCCAACTTTGCGGCTGCCTCTGTGACGGCGACCGGTGCAAGGATTGTAAGACTGGTGGACGAGTGCGTAGTGGGCCGCGCTTCGGAGGCCAGCTCGTAGACTCCGTTGTTATTCACCACTCCGGGTAGAACCGCGGAAACGAGCATGTCGAGGCGATGCGATGGTGCCGGCAGTTCCACCTGCGGGAACCGCGCAGCGACGCTTTTCCGGACAGCGGATTCGCTGATACGCCGACCGGGTTTGCCGCGAAGCGCACGCTCCACTGCTTGCTGTGGGTCGAGGACGATTGGATACAGCTCGTCGAAACCCGAGACGGCTGCCTTTGTCGAGATCGAGGCAGCCAAACTGAGGAGTCGACGGCCAGGCAAGGCGGTGAGCGGCAACGCACCCGCTTCACTCACGATGTCAGACAGGGCTTTGATGGAGGTAGCGAAGGATACAATGCCGATCGCGACCAACTCGTCTGCACGGCGTCCCAACTCGATAGCCGTCTCGGTCAGGATGTCGGCTGTCACGAATTCCTGGCCCGACTGATCGGGGTCTGCCGACTCTTGCAGGGCGATGACGTTGGCACGCTTTCCGATGCTTCGCCGGAGTTCGAGCTCTGGTTCGGGCATGCGGGCATCAACCTCGTAGATTGCCCGAAGCAACGCCCCGCCCTGGCGTAGGCGATCTTCCCCGTCGAGCAGGGACCCGCGTCGGGAGACCAGTGCATTTGCCAGGGACGGTACAGCCAGCACTCGACCGCTGCGAGCGAGAATTGTGGCTGTTTCGGCGCGGACACCGTCGATCGTCGGACCCAATTCCTTGCCCCAGGTCGTGACGGCGTGATCTATGGCGTGTGCTACGCGCTCTCGGGTCATCCCGAGCGACTGGGCTGCGTCTCCGGTGGACGGCCATTCGCTTGCGTCCACGTCGCCCGATAGACCGAGTAGGCGCTCGGTTACGGTGCGCTCTGCACCCTTGAGCTGATCCAACAGCGAGGACACGAGTCGCTCCGTGCCCATCGCTCGGTCATCGGCGATCTCTCCCGGGCTACTGAGTCGAGTTCGCCAGCCGCGAATTCTCGCCTGGATTTCCTTGCGGTAGGTCTCTCCGAGGCCTCGGATCGAATTGATCTGGGTCGGGTGCACGCCCAAGAGTTCTCCGACTGTCGCGACATCCAGGCGTGAGACGGCGGACAGTGCCCGAGCCGACAGACCCGCCCGCTCCAACGGGGTATCGAGCGTCGCAGAGTCCGCGAGGTCGTCGCTTCCGCCCGTGCCGTCCTCTTCTGTGTCGAGAGCAGCGAACACACTCTGCCAAGCGCCCGCCAACTCATCGGCGCTGCCGAATCGTGCTCGTGCGTCCGGGTCAAGAGCACGTTGGAAGAGAGCGGTGAGTTGAGTCGCAATGGCCGGTTCGAAGCTAGTGGGCTCTATGATCGCTGGGTCACTGGGGTCGGCAGGCCGTCCAGCTCCCTCGCCCCACCACGGAAGCTGACCAGTCGCCATCTCGAAGAGCGTGGTCGACACAGCCCACAATTCGGCTGCGCGGTCGTACTTCTGTCGCCGCCCGCGGCCGAGGTACGGGTCGAGGTATCCCGGTGTGCCAGACGCGGTGTTGTCGACACTCTCACTTGCGAGCGAGAAGTCAAACAAGACCAGCGAAGGCTTCCTGGTGCCGGGGTCTGGGGTGATGCCCAAGTTGGCTGGCTTGATGTCCCGATGAAAGACACCCTGAGATTCGATGTAGATCATCGCTTCCAGCAATTGGCTGCCGTACTGCTCAAGCTGGCCCACCGTCGCTCGCCCCTCTTTGGAAAGGCGTGTGGCCAGTGTTTCTCTGCCAGCGTCGCTGAGCAGGAGTGCGCGCCTATCCGCTACGTCGAGTGGTCCCCCGACGAGTCGGACCACCCGACGGTGGTTGAGCGCTCGCAGCGTGTCGGCTTCAAGTGAGAGCCTGCGTCCGGCTGAATCTGTGCGGGCGACTTTGAGAACGAGTTCCCGGCTGGGATCTTCCGACTCGGTGTCGTGGACTGCGAGTGCCACACCGCTGGAACCTTCACCGCGACGACTCGCGACGATGAAACGGTCGGCGACGATGTCGTCCTTCTGGGCGTCCACGGGGTCATCTACCGATGTCGGGTCCTCGCCTTGGTTTGTCTGTCGGAGTTCGTCGCTCGCAAGGCGAAGAAGCTCCAGCATCTCCTCAATGGTTGCTAGACGCTCTGACTCCGCCGCGCACGTGGCCATAGTGACGACCTCGGCCGCGCTGTCGGGCATCCCCGGCGACGCCGCGCGCGGGTCAAGTGACCCCGCTTCGGCCAGGCGCTGCTCCAACTCGACAAACGTCTGCGCAGGCGGCTTACCCGTGAGAAGCAGATAAACGAGGACACCAAAACCGTAGACGTCGAGTGGAATTGGCGGGAGGCCTTCGGTGGAGTGACGTGCCTCGGGTGCGAGCCAGATCCAGTCGTCCTGGTCGGCCACGCCCATGAGGTCGTCTACACCCGCGCTGATGTCAGTTAGACGCGAGGCACTTCGCGTCGAACTGTCGCGCTGGGCGAAGTACCAGTCTCGGATTGTCAGGTCGGGCAGGGCGCCCTTCACGGGTGTTGCCCACACTCGCCGCGGTGACAGCGCGCGATGGCGAAGGTGAACGTTGTGGGCGAACCGCAGAATCTCGCCCAAGCGAACTGCTAGCGCGAGTCGCTGGGCGAGGTCGAGTTCGGACCCCTCGCCGGACATGTAGGCGTCGAGCGGAAGCTCGTGGGGATTGTGCTCGAACACCAATGCAGGGCCGTCGTCGGTTCGCTTGAAGTCGATCGGCACTGCGATGCCACCATGCCGCAGCCCCTGGGTGAGCTGAAACTCGCGTTGCGCGAGTTGTTCGATCTGCTGACGATCGGCTGGTGACGCTTTAGCAGGCACGTCATACAAGCGCAGCCGACGCTTTACATCGGGCAAGGCAGGGAGGTTGACGAGCACGTCCTGCCAGTCCCGCCCCTGCGCGATGGGCTCCTTGTCGGCGACGACGAAGTCGCCGACCATCCTGACCTTGGGTGTCGGCGTGAATCCCGCTGCGTCACAGAGCGAACGGACTTGCCTAGCCCGCTGGAGATCGATCGACTGCCAGAAGTCGTAGGGGGGATTAGCGAGAAACTTTGAGAACTTCACAAGACGGGGCGAGGAGTTGACGTGATATCCGTCGAGGATCAGCACTCCAATGTCCGCGGGCGGTGCAATCTGGACAGTGCTGCCCTCCCCGTGCATGACGACGAGGGCCTCGATGCGCGGTATCCGGGAACGGGCAGCTTGGTTGGGGGCCCGGTCTTGAAGGAGACCTTTCAACCACTTCGCTTTTCGGTCGGCACCCAATCGGGGGTTCTCGACGTTTCGCTGGCCATGGGCCCAGTGCTGAGAGTCGCCCCGGATTGTGCCGTGCCAGCCCTTGAGTTCGACGAGGTACATGCCGTTCGATGTCAGCAGGAGTACGTCGACTTCCGCAGTACGTCCCCGATCGCTGATGAACGTCAGGTTCACCCAGGCGGTGGTGATGCCATCTTCCGGCAGAAGCTCACGGAAGGCATCGAGCGCGGCCGCCTCTGCAGGGGTCGCCGGATCGCCCATCACCTTCCAAAGTGGAGAGTCACGCTTCATCGCGTACCCGCATTGGATGCCAGCGTCGCGGTCCATGCGCGCAGTCTCGACCCCTTCACACGTGTGACCCTATCTTTCATCCAAGCCCGAGTCGTTCAGTGTTCCGGTCCGCCGTATCGCGCAAGGTGCCATTCTGCGTGTGCCAGCTGCCGACGGAGCGCCTCGACGGTGTGACTGCGCTTCCCAATCAATGCGATCGAACCCTGAATCGCCGCGACCTCACGAAGCAGAGCGCGTCGGCTGGATGAGTAACTCTGTGCGCAACTCCGCGAGCAAAACATGGGGCGACGGCCAGCGGAGTGCTCGGGGTAGGTGCACGGCTCTGCGCAGTTCGGATGCATACAAGATGCCGTTTGGGGATACAGCCGACGTTGCGACAGCAGCTCGTCAGGCGCGGTGACTGGTTTCAGGGAACGAATGCTCATGGCACATCATCTACGCGCGGCCTCCGACACTCGTGTCGAAGAACGCGCCTCTCCTGTGGGTTTGTGTGTGTGGTGAGGCCATTCTAGCGGATCAATAGCACAGCTGCAGGAGCTACAACTGGGCAAATTCGCTTGCGACACGCCGCAATCACGCGAATCAATAGCGAAGGAATCGGGGTATCTTCCTTGTGTGCCCTGGAACTTTGGGGGCGGGAGTAGACGTCGCGCCAACGACGTCCACCCCCTTCGGGCACCCGGATGATGAGAGGTGACCCGCGTGGTCAATCGTAGTGCCACCGCTCTCGCGGTCGGCGCTGTCACTGAGGCAGCGCGCGACGACGCGTTCGAGTCATGGTGGTCTCCGCAGACAGGGATTCCGCCGCCCGCAGCATTCTGATGCCCTGATTCGTTGACGCATCCGCGTCTCGAATTACCGGAAACATTCATGTTCCGGTGTGCCGTGGGAGGGCCGGTTGGCCCCGGCCCCCCACGGAGCGGCAACGCCGCATTCGACAACCCGCCAGTCTGATGGAAGGACGTCATGTCTATTTCAGCGTGCCCTGGGCACGAACTCAAGCCCATCTCTTGCGTGTCGAGCGGAGGATGGTGATGGCGCGGCACGCGGGTGGTCCTGCACCCGCTGCGCCTGAGCCCGTCGATCCTTACGACCTGGACGAATCCGACTCGCTCATCAACGCCGTCGTAAACGACGATGCCCCAAAGCCACGTGTCCAGGAGCTTCCGCTCCACGGAGTGGACCGGGAGCGCTACGAGCGATTGATGAACCGCCGACCGAAGGTCCGCAACCCCGAGGTCGGAAAGGTGGCACTGGAGGCCGCCGCACTGTTTCAGGCATCTCGCCCCTTCGTGTCGGAGGCTGTTGACCGCGAATCCGTATCAGCGTTGACGCAGTTCCTGGTGCACACCCATCACGAAACTGGCACGGTCGACCTCTACCGCGCGTTGCGGCGACCAACAGTCACCCGATACCTCGGCACACGGAAGAGCAGTGCCCCACGCACAGTGCGGTACTACCTGCATTCCGCGGGGCGAGTGCTGCACCCGGCGGAATTCCCGACCGGCAACGGCGACATCATGTACCGCGGGGAACTCAGCGCACCCGCCACTGTCGATAACATTCGCGCGCTTCGGGAGGCGGCGCCATCATTGAGCCCGAAATGGGAACGCGCACTGCAACTCATCGTCGAGATCGTACTGGCATGCGGAGCTCGCATCTCAGAATTGAAATGGATGCAGCACAATGACTTTCGATGGCGCGAGTTCGATGGTCATCGGGTCCTTGTGGTGTCGTTGTCGACAGCAAAGACCCCGGTCCGGCAGGTGCCGGTGGTGGATGAGGCACAAGCACGGCGGGTGATGCGCCTGGTGCGGGATGCTCCTCACGACCGGCTGATGGCCTTCGGGGAAGCTTCGACGGTTGAACGGAATGCCGTCAACAGGGTGAACGAGAAACTCGCTGACCGAGGCCTGTCGTGCAGGGTCAACCCATACGCGCTGCGCAACCGGTGGATGGTCACCCAGGCGAAGACGCTCAAACTCGACGAATTCTGCGCGGTCGCCAACATCATCGACATCCGCGGTGTCCGGGCCATCATGACTGGCCCCACACCATCGCTCTCGCACCTCACGAAGGCCATGTGGGACGCACAGCAGCGAGACAACTCTCGCGAAAACGGCTGACTGCTAGCCACTTTCACTAGTTGGCGGGCGACGTCAGTCGCTTTGCCGACCCCGAATCTTTCGAAAGGCTTCATCATGGCAATACATCCTCGGCACTTCGACCCCGCATGCACACCCTCTCCCCAGACCTTCGCCACCGCCCTTGCGATGGCCAAAGGTTCAGGAATCGCTGAACTAATCGCCGGGTGGAACAAGCAACAGCGCCGGCCATCGCAAGGAGGGCGGCGTCGCCTGCCCTACACGATCGTGGGCTGGCAGACGGCGCTGATCGTGCGGGGCCTGCTATCCCAGCCGCCCACAATCACCGGAACCTTTCGCACCCTCCTGGACTTCAGTGCTGAGCAGCTTGCTGAGGTCGGTATCGACGACAAGGCCCTTGATCCTATGCGCAGCAATTTCGAGCGCGCCTACAAGAGCTTCGCTGGATGGCTCGACGCCGAGTTGGAGTGCTTGGACTCCGGACCCGACCAACCCGCCAGTCGCATCACCGTCGACCAGTCCCGAGCGATTGAGCGAACACGAACACCCGAGCAGCAAGCCGCCTACAAGCTCGCGGGTGAGCGCCGCGCCGAAGTCGTTAACGCAATCGTTGCAGCGTGGATTGATCCCGCACTTCGTGCAGGCCGACGAGGTGATCTGGTTGTCGACGGGATGATCGTCGACCTTGCTGGCCCGTCGCCCGAGTTCACCCGCCAAGAGAACCGACGGCGAGCAGCCGCATATCCCGGGGCGAATTACCGACGCGACGCCCGCCACCGTCTCGATTCCGAAGGCAACAAGATCGCCAAGAAACGTGGCTGGGGCATCGAAGTCACGGCAGTCACTTCTGTCGGCCCGGTAGGGAACCTACACAGCGTTCCACCCCTGTTCACAGGCCTCTCGATCCACAAACCCACGTCCGGGTCGCTGGAAGGACTCGACGAAGCGGTTCGCTTCCACCGCAAGGCGGGCTTCGATACCCGGTCAAAGGCCGCCAATGCCCGCCGCCCACTGCTCGTCGCCGACATGGGATATTTGAAAAAGGGCTGGGGGGGGGGGGTGGCAAATCGCGAACGGATACGCGGCGATCTTCCGCTATCCGGAGCATTGGACTTCGCTGGTCTTGCCAGCCGTCGACCCGACCGGTGCGAACCGGAAGAACGCCCCCGGCCCGACGCAAATCGAAGGAAACTTCTACTGTCCGGCCGCGGTCGAACTCTACAACGGTCGGCGCATGATTCGACCCCTGCGCACCATCCTCGACAAGGACGCGTGGGAGGCCCATGATGTGCGCCTCAAGCGGATGATGCCGATGGTGATGGGAGTCAATCGCAGAGCCTACGAAGCCGGGGAACGTCGAGGCCGACCGAAACGAGGTAGTGACGGCAAGCGGGTGATGAAAATGGAGTTCACGTGCCCAGCTGCTCTCGGAAACGTCCGTTGCGCACGCTGGCTCAATCCGGCAACGGACGGTCGCGACGATCTGCCATTCATCGACCCAGGCCCCGAGGTACCCGTATACCGGAGCTGCCGACAGAAGGCGACGGTGGTCACCCTGACCGACGACCAGGTTCAGCGGCAACAGCACTCCCAATACATTCCCGGATCGTGGATGCACGCCATCACCTACGAGGCCTATCGCGCGCTCACCGAGCAACGGTTCGACCTCGTCCGACGGCGCCCATCCACCGGCTTGGAGCACCTCAAGTACGGGGCCCGGCGTGAGCCCGTCGTGTGCATCACTATCGCGGTCGCATTCGCGGTCGTGAACTGGCTGACGATCCAGGGCTTCAAACACCGGGGCATCCCAGACTTCGAGTCGATCGACGAACGGTGGCAGCAACTCACCGACGATCTGGGGCATGATCCGGCCACGGAGCCGCCCCGCAGCTAGCTAGGGGCACGTCAACAACTTCACACCTGCGAGGGATGGTCTCCCATGGAGTCCATCCCTCGTCGTGTCTCCACCAGGCGGTAATTCTCCGAACATTCTGGGACCAGAATTGCGATGACTTCGTGAAATCAGCGCAGAACCACCGACGAGCAGAAGGCCGTCGGGCGTGCGAGTGCCCGTGCCCAGTTGTCAGCAAGCGACTCAGGGAGCACGCGCGCCGATCCGGCGCCCGTCGTCGACTGCCGAAAATTCTCCGGACATCAGGGACAAATTCCCCGGACACCCATCGCTGGCCCGGTGGCTGACCAGCCATCACGGACTGCACACCACGAGCGGCACCACAGCAGCAGATACAAGGCCACAGTCCTGTCGGACTGTGGCCTCGCTGTTCGTCCAGTTCGGTCGGCTAGAGGAGCGCCGAGGTTGAGATTTCGGGGACTTCGCTGCGCTCGAACCTCATGTCCGGGCGTCTCCGGGCATGGTTTGGGAGGATTCTCCGCCGCGATATCGGGTAGCGCCGAATTCGAAGATGCTGACGAAGAAGAGCACCACGAGGAGTACGCCGCCAGCGGTGGCAGCCACTTTCAGTGCCCACAAGGTCCCGTCGGTGTACTGCGACACCCACGCGTAGAACAGGAGGAACACGGCAATGCCCGTGGAGATCTCGGCCGATGCCTCAACACGTGCTGACCACAAGGCCAGCTGTTCACGCGGTGATTTCGCCATCACCTTCGATGCCCCCTTGATGACCGTGAAGACACCGGTCATCGCCAGGAGCCAAGGTGCCAAGTCAGCCCAGCTCGTCATGCGCGCCTCCTCGGCAGTCAAGTACTGCTGCTGTTTGTAGCCGGATGGTCCGACAAAAAGAGTGCGCGGACCGCAGCGGCGAGACCGGGTCTATTCGGCGGACACGAGCGGCCTGCACTTATGTGAACAGGCGCAGTGCGGGTTGGTTTCGATTGCCGGATGACCTGTCGATGGGAAGTGTGTGCCCGGGTGAGGTCTACACCGAGCGGCAAGAACCGGCGAGCTTCAGCAGGTGGCCGTCGACGTATCAACCCAGTTCGGCGCTCGGCTCGACCGCGGCACGCTCAGACGACGGAATCCGGAATCGGCAGTGCTGCCCGCGGGTTGGGCGCTGCCTCAGCCAGTAGAGCGGCCCCTCGCGCACAGGCGAACTCGGGATCGTCGGGCACGATCACCGGGCAGCCGAACCGCGCGGCCACGGCTTCGGCAAGCAGCGGGAAGCGTGGTGCCGAGCCGATCAGGACGACGCGGTCGGGTTCTGCGCCAGGTGCGGCGCAACGCTGCAGGGCGCGCACGATCTCGGCGGAGTGGGGGCGGGCCAGTTGGTAGACGTCGTCGGGATGAATTGTCACGTTGTGCTTTTCGATGCGACGCGTGCAGGGCGCCGCGACCTCCACTCGAATCGAACCGGTATGCAACGTGTTTCGAGTCTCGGCGCAGATTGCACGCACTTGGGCGAGCAGGGCCGGATGGCGCGGTACCGGGCGGCCGGCGCGGGCCGATCTGGCCAGGACACGGCGTCCGAGACGCTCGTCGAGGCGGGACACGCCGAGACCGGGATAGCCGTGTGCGGTGACAGCCGTGAGATGACCCGAGCGCGGCCGTCGGGCATGGCCGACGATCGCGCTCTCGGCACGCAGATCGCACACCGAAACCTGTTGCGCGCCGACGAGTCCTTGGTGTGGTCGATCCACCCCAGGGCGACGTCGATGTCTGGAGCGAGAAGCAGGGCGCGGTTCTCGCCGAGCCCGGCCCCTACGAGGCTGGTGTGAAACGACGACAGCTGGGCCACCGTCCAATACGTCGGATGCGCGATGAGTACCCGCGAGACGTGCTCGTGTCGGCTGCTTTCGACGGCGGCGACGACCGTCGCGATCAGCGTGGCGGCGAGGTCGTCGGCCAGCCGATCCGGTGCGCCCGGGACCGAGAGCGGACGCGGGTCGCCGATGTGGTCGACGAAATGGCGGTAGATCGCGTCGTGGTTCCGGCGGTCGGGCAGCGTCGGTGCGGTGTCGGCCGGCCATCGCAGAGATGCCGGGAATACCTGTCGCGACTCGCCGGCCGAGCCGTCTGGGCCGACTGCGGCCAGCACGCGATCCGATTGAAGATGAAGCCCGAGAACGACGCTCACGTGAACCTCCGCCGACGTCCGTTGTCTCTGCGTAGGTGGGCCCGATGGGGTCTACCACCATTCAGAATGAACCTGTTAGCTGGTCAAACGATGAAGGCTGGTTGTGGTTTTGCTTACAGTGCCGGCGCCCAAAGTTTGGACCGCCACTCGTTCCGACCGGTGATAAGGTTGACTTATGGGTCTGGTTGCCGAATACCGCAACGCGCGGCGTGCCGAAGATGTTGCGCGCCTGCGACGCATCCTTGCCTTGCGAGCGCTGGCCGCGACCGGGAAGTCCCAACGCCAGATCGCGGAGATCCTCGATATCACGCAGCCGGCCGTCAGTCAGCAACTCAAGTTCGCTCCCGACCTCGACAATGTTCACCCGGAGGTTCTGTTGGAAGCTGCGGCGCCTGTCCTCAAAACCCTTGCGGCCGAACGCGGATACACCCGGATGGCGGTGTTCGGTTCGGTGGCTCGCCATCAGGCGCATCCCACGTCGGATATCGACCTGCTTGTCGAGGCGCCCGAGGCGACGTCGTCGTTCGACTTCGTCGGCTTCAAACAGCTGCTCGAGAAGGTCCTCGGGCGAGAGATCGATCTCGTCGAGTACGGCGGCCTAAAGCCCACCGTCGACGATGACATTCGTCGAGAGGCAGTGCTGCTCTGATGGACCGGAAAGCGGCCAAGGAGCTCCTACATATCCACGCCTGGCTGCTACACGTGGAGGAAATCAACAGCCGCGGCAAGGACGCCTACATGGGCGATCATCTGCTGCAGGAGGCTGGCGACTCCCTGATGATGAAGCTCGGTGAGTCCGCCAATCGACTCTCCAGGGTAGGACTCCTTGCGCCCGAGGGCGTCGAATGGTCGCTCGCAGTCGCCAATCGCAACTTTCTGATCCACCAGTACGACGAAATCAACCGCGAACTCAGCTGGCTCACCCTTTCCAGGGACTTGCCTGCCTGGCACGAGTCGTTGAGTGCGCTCATCGAGGGTGCTTCCACGGTCATCGAGGACAGTGCGCTGGGTACGGATCACGAAGCCCCGCGTGGCGAAGTCGAGTGAAGCGGAGCGGAGGCTTCCGTCGAGGAGAACTTGCGTTGCCTGACAACCACTCACCAGGGTTTGCGCGCGGTCCAACGACGGCGAGCTCAAGCGATTCGACCGCAGCCGGCGCGGCAGCATCGAGCGCGCAGGCTGGCTACCTTGCTTCCACGTGCTGAGAGTGAGCGGCACGGTATTCAACCTCGCCACACCCGACGAGCGCACGCCATGCCTGGGCGAGGACGACCTCCCCGAGGATGTGGGCGAGAGAGCCCCCGAGAGCGCGCTTCGACATGCCCGCGAACGTGGCGGGTTCACGGTCCGAGCCAGTGATCTCGCACCGTCGCCGGATTAGGCCGGCCAGGGCAGCACGCGCATCGGTCATATTGCCGATCCCGGTCAGACTGACCGGTGGGCCATACTGTTCGTTGACTCGCGCTCGCTTCTCTGGAGGTTCCTGTGGCTGGTGGCCTCGTTGCCCTGCTCGACGACATCGTGGCCCTGACCAAGGTGGCCGCGGCATCGATCGACGACATCGGCGCGGCAGCCGGTAAGGCCAGTGTCAAGGCGGCTGGCGTGGTGGTCGACGACACCGCCGTGACGCCCCGGTATGTCCACGGCTTCACCCCTGACCGTGAGCTGCCGATCGTCCGCAAGATCGCCATCGGGTCGATACGCAACAAGCTGCTGATCATCCTGCCGGTGGCGATGATCCTCAGTCAGTTTCTTCCTCAGGCGCTGCCGTATCTGCTGATCGCCGGCGGTCTGTTCCTCTCTTACGAGGGCGCCGAGAAGGTGTACGAGGCGTTCGGCGGTGGACACTCCCACGACCACGCCGACGACGACGTGCCGGCTGCGGAGAAGGGCCCGGAGTTCGAGAAGACGATGGTCAACGGCGCGATCCGCACCGACCTCATCTTGTCGGCGGAGATCATGGTGATCTCGTTGTCGTCGGTGGAATCCGAACCATTCCTGACACGGCTGTTGGTGCTCATCGTCGTCGCCTTCCTCATCACGATCCTCGTCTACGGCGTGGTCGGAGTGATCGTCAAGATGGACGACGTCGGGCTGTCGTTGGCGCAGCGCGAGTCGACGGTCAGCCAGCGAATTGGGCGTGGCCTGGTCAAGGCGATGCCGAAGATCATGTCCACGCTCACCGTCGTCGGCATCGCCGCCATGCTGTGGGTCGGTGGCCACATTCTGATCGTCAACGTCGGCGAGGCCGGATTCCACTGGCCCGCCGACCGTCTACACGACATCGAGCACTGGTTCGAAGAACTCGCCCATGGATTCGGGGGACTGTTGAGTTGGACCGCTGGGACGGTGGTGTCGGCGCTCGTGGGATTGGTGGTCGGCGTGATCATCGTGGTGATCATGCACTTCATCCCGCGGCGCAAAAAGAAGGAGCCTGCTGAGTCAGCGGCGTGATCGCCGAGCACTCAACACTGTCGCCACGCGGTTGCCCAGCACCTTCTCCACCGGATAGCGGTCGATCTGGTCCAGCGTCAGTCCAGCTTTGGGGCTGGTGATGCGCTGCAACTCGTCGCCACCAATGTCGGGAACCTCGAGTGCGATCTCGCGCGCTTCGTCGACGTCGATGTTCTCGTGGGTCCACAAGTAATCGGAGCCGCGGTGATGGTCCTCGGTCACAAACCAGTTGGCGATGAACATCGATCGGTTCGGGATCAGCGTCCACACCTTGCGCTGATCGATGAAAGCGCGGGCGTTCGGCTTGGTGGCTGCCAGCCAGTCCACCGACTCATCGTCGACGCGGATGAGACGCCAGAACTCCCAACCGTTGGTCGGCATCGTTACCTCCGAGAACTCGTTTTTCCTGACTGCGCGAACCGCACCGATGACACCGGTCAGCGTCGTCGTCTGGATTATCCAGTTGACGCCCATGTCGCGTGTCATCGATGCGGATCTCACCACGACGTCGTGCAGGAAGACACCAGATCTGCCAGGGAGTCGGCAAGCGCCCGACGAGTAGTGATCTGTGCTTAGCTCAACTCAGATTCACGGTGAGACCCCGTGCTCGAACGCGGGACGTCGCGAAGGAGCGCCATGGCTGACATCGACCCCGACACCGTCCACACGTCGAGTCCGGACACCATCACCACGACCCTGAATGTCGATACCGCACAGGGACTTTCCGACACCGAAGCAGCGCATCGACGCGAAACCTCCGGCGCCAACCGGCTCGACGAACAAGCCGGCGAATCCGCTCTGCGCAAGATCGTCCGGCTGCTCGCCGACAAGATGACGCTGGTGCTCATCGCGGCCGCCGCCGTGAGCGCGGGGGTGTCGCACGAGTGGGAGACGCCGGTGGTGATCCTGCTGGTCATCACGTTGAACACGGTGCTCAATTACGTCCAGGAGTCGCGCGCGGAGGAGAGTCTCAAGGCGCTGCAGACGATGTCCATCGCGCGATCCCGCGTCCGGCGCGACGGTCGTGAGCAGCAGATCGATCGCACCGATCTGGTGCCCGGCGACGTCGTTCTCCTCGAGGCCGGTGACGCGACACCAGCCGACGGCCGAGTGGTCGAGGCGGCGCGATTGCAGGTGGCCGAGGCGGCGCTCACCGGTGAGTCGCAGCCCGTCGACAAGACCACCGAAGCCCTCGACGACCCCGACCTCCCCGTCGGCGACCGCACCAACATGCTCTACATGAACACCGAGATCACCCGCGGCCGCGCCGTCATGGTGGTCACGGCGACCGGCATGCACACCCAGATCGGCAAGATCGCCGGGCTGCTCGGCTCGGCGGGCACCGACAAGACCCCGCTGCAGCGTCGCATCGATCAGCTGGCGACACTGCTGACGATCATCGCGATCGTCGTGGTCGTGATCGTGTTCGTTCTGGGTCTGCTTCGTGGCGAGTCGTGGGACGACCTCCTCCTCACCGCCGTGTCGCTTGCCGTCGCGACCATCCCCGAGGGCCTGACCGCCGTCGTCGCGTTCACTCTCGCGCTGGGTGCGTCGCGGCTGGCGAAACGCGGCGCCATCATCAAACAGCTCGCCGCGGTCGAGACGCTGGGAAGCACCACCCAGATCGCGACCGACAAGACCGGCACGCTCACGCTCAACGAGATGACGGTGCGACGCTTCCTGGCCGGCGGCAAGAGCTACCGCGTCACCGGTGAGGGGTACGCGACCGACGGCAACATCCTCAGCGACGGTGAGGAACCGCTGCCCGATTTCCGCCGCGCCTATCTGGCGATGTCGCTGTGCAACGACGCGTCGGTCTCCGACGGAACGCTCGTCGGCGACCCGACCGAGGGCGCGCTCGTGGTCCTCGCGGAGAAGGGCGGCATCGACGTCGCGGGTGCGCGGGAAAGTCATCCGCGCCTCGGTGAGGTTCCGTTCGACTCCGACTACAAGTTCATGGCCACCTTCCACGAGACCAGCACACCCAACCCGCAGGACCGGGTGCGCTGTTACGCGAAGGGTGCGCCAGGCGTTCTGCTGACTCGCGCCAATCGTCTGCGCGGTGGCGACGGCGAGCGTGAACTCACCGACGCCGACCGTGACCGCATCACCGACGCAGTGGATTCCCTTGCACGCCAAGGGCTACGCACCTTGATGATCGCCGGGCGCACCCTGGAAACACTGCCGTCCGACGCCGAGGGATTGTTCGACGCGGTGCAGGACCTCGTCGTCTACGCCGTCGTCGGCATCTTGGATCCGCCACGCCCCGAGGCGCGGGAAGCCATCAAGATCGCACACGGTGCAGGCATCGGCGTCCACATGATCACCGGCGACCACCTCACCACCGCGAGCGCGATCGCCCACGATCTCGGCATCGACGGCGACTCCGTGTCGGGTAGTGACCTCGACCAGATCGACGACGACCAACTCGTATCTCGTGCTGAAGGATTCGGGGTCCTGGCCCGGGTCGCGCCCGAACACAAGATCCGCTACGTCGAATCCCTCCAGAAGGCGGGTGACGTCGTCGCCATGACCGGTGACGGCGTCAACGACGCACCCGCGCTCAAACAGGCCGACATCGGCATCGCCATGGGGATCACCGGCACCGACGTCTCCAAGGGCGCCGCCAAGATGATCCTCACAGACGACAACTTCGCCACCATCGTCGCGGCCGTGCGTGATGGGCGTGGCATCTACGCGAACATCATCAAGTTCGTGAAGTTCCAGCTCACCACCGCATGGGGATTCGTGATCATCTTCCTCACCGCGGGGGTGTTCGGTATCGCCGGCGGCGCACCGTTCACGGCGTTGCAGATCCTGTTGGTCAACATCATCATGGACGGCCCGCCGGCGCTGGCGCTGGGCGTCGACCCCACCGAACCCGACGTCATGCGTGAGAAACCACGGTCACCGTCGGAACAACTCCTCAACCGAAATCGGTTGGTCCGCATCCTGTTCCTGGGTGTCGTGATGTCGGTGGGCACGATCCTCGTGCTCGTCTTCGCCGACGACATCTTCCCCGACAGCGCCGACGACGCCCTGTTCGCAACAACTCTGGGCTTCACGACCTTCGTCTTCTACCAGGTCTTCAACCTGCTCAACGTGCGGTCGGATCGCCACTCGGTGTTCTCGTTGCAGACGTTCACCAATCAGGCCGTGTGGTTCGCCATCGTCGGCGTGATCATCCTGCAGATCGCGGTGCTGAATGTCGGTTTCCTGCAGAACCTTTTCGACACCACGTCGCTGACAGCTCCGCAGTGGGCGTTCGCGGTGGCGGTCGCATCGTCGGTGCTCTGGGCGGAGGAGATCCGGAAGGCCGTGGTGCGTATTGCCTTTCCGGTACAGGGGATCACAGCAACAACACCCACACAAACCGCAACACGATGACCGACAACCCCAGAATGGCGGTGGCCACAAGCCATCGTCGTGCCAGTCGATCTCGAGTCTCGCGATCGCGGTCGGGGCGATCCCGAAGGTAGACGTAGGCCGCGATGACGGCGCAGGCCGAGGCGGCAGTGCCGAGGACGAGCAGGACGATGAGGAGGGAGATCAGCGTTCGTCACCTGCCCTTCGAGGCTCGTCGCTTGCGCTCCTCACACCTCAGGGAGCGGAGGGAAGCGGCCACGAAGTTACGGCACGGCCGCCAGGATCGCGCGGGTGTAGGCGTCAGATCGGTCCGACCCGATGATGCCCGGCCCCATCTTGTTCATGACATAGGAGATGGTGAGTCGCCGGTCGGGGAACATCGCGGTCACCGATCCTCCCCAGCCGCCCCAGAAACAGATTCGCTCGTCGGGCAGCGACGGGACGGTGACGGGCTCAGGCAGGCCGAATCCGATCCCGAAGCGTAACGGCACGCCGAGAACCAAATCCACGCCGCGCGCCTGCTCGTCGAAGATGTGGTCGATCGTCTTCTCGGACAACAGGTTCACGCCATCGACCGACCCACCGCGAGAGATCGCCGACAGTGTCCGCGCCAGCGCACGGGCATTCGAATGTCCGTTGAGCGCGCCCATGTCGGCACGACGCCACGCAATGCTGTTGGCGGCGTTGGCACTTGCGACCGGACCGGTGAAGGTGCGGATCATCGGCGAGTCGGCGGGCACCGACGAGAAGTCGAGATCGAGAGGTGGTGGCGGAATGATCTCCGCGATCCGGTCGTCGTCCTCAGGCTTGGCCCCGATCTGGAGGTCGACGCCGAGCGGCCCGGCGATCTCGTCGGCGACGAACTGCTTGAGGTGCTTGCCCGTCACCCGCCGAACGATCTCACCGAGCAGATGCCCCTGGTTCTGCGCGTGATAGCCCGACGCGGTACCCGGCTCCCACCACGGCGCCTGCCGGGCCAACTGGCCGACGGATTTGTCCCAGTCGTACATGTCGGTGATGGTGAACGGCTGATCCCAGCCCGACACCCCCGACGTGTGCGCCATGACGTGGCGCACCTCGATCGCTTCCTTGCCGTTCTGCGCGAACTCCGGCCAATAGGTGGCCACCGGCGAGTACAGATCCACCAGGCCCCGCTCGACCAGCATCAGCACCGCGAGGGCGGTGACCTCCTTGGTCGTCGACCACACGTTGACGATGGTGTCGCGGTCCCACGGCAGCGTGCGAGCCGCATCGCGGTGACCACCCCACAGGTCGACCACGAGGTCGCCGTCGATATCCACGGCGATCGCGGCACCGAGCTCTTCACCCGACGCAAGTTGCTCGGATAGCGCGTCCCGGACGCCGGCGAAGCGCGAGTCCGCTTCGCCGTGTACCTCGATGTCGGCGCCATTGCCCACGTCGGTCTCCTCACTCGGTGATCCCCGCGTCTCGATGGTAGGTCGCAGTTTGGTGACCGGGGGCGAAACGGCGGCCAAGTCTGACTACAGTTGTGATCAGATAATCGGTCCGACGGGGGTGCCACGATGACCATCAGCAACGACGCAGATGTCACGCTCGACGAGAACTCACTGCTGTGGCGCTATCTCGGCGACCGCCGGTTCGTCATGTCGATCTGCCGGGCGGTCTCGCTGCAGATGCTGCACCCGTCGATCGCGTCGGCCACCCACGAGTTCTCGCTGGTGAAGCGGCGCGTCTTTGTGCACAAGCAGCGCACGGCACCGTGCATCGTGCGGTCGGCCTACGACGCGGACTTCGACGAGGTGCGCATGATCCGCTACAGCCACGACGAGTTCCACGGCCAACGCCCCGACGGTCGGCGCTACCACGCGCTCAACCCCGACGTGTTCTTCTTCGAGCACGCCACCTACGTCGACGCCCTGTTCACGTGCGTCGATGTCTTCTTCGGCGGCCTGACCGAGCCAATGCGGGAACAGCTCTACGCCGAGACCTGTGAGTGGTATCGCCGCTTCGGTATCTCGTCGCGCGTGATGCCCGCGACCCTTGCCGAGTTCGACGAGTACTTCGCATATGCACTCGCGACCGAACTCGACCCCGAACCGGGCGTGGCCTGGTACCGCGATCAACTCCTGCGACCCGACTACTGGTTCTTCAAGAAGCTCCCTACCGCCGCAGTGCGGGCCATCCAGCACCCGGTCGCCGCCGAGTACCTGGGCATCACGCAGTCCGACGGAGACCGACGCGCCCTGAAGCGTTATGCAGCAAGACTTTCGGCGATCGACGCAGTGGCGCCGACACGCAACATCTGGCCGGACGAGGTGCGCGACAGAGTGATTGCTGCGCGGCGGTCGAAGTGACTGCCTGCCCCTCAGCCGATCCCGGCGAGATCGCGCGCGACCTTCGCGGACACTTCGCGTGCGAGCTCACGATGCCGCGCAGCCTGTTCGGATTCACCGACCAGCTCGGCGAGGTCGGCTAAGAGAAGGTCCATCGGGTCGAAAGCCACACTCGCAGCGTCTAATCCGGCGATCGAGCCGGACCACGGGAGGAGCTCGTCGTAGAGCTGTCTCGCTTCTTCGACCATGCCGAGGCGAATCAGTGCGCGGGCATGAAAGGCCTGGTTGCCGGTCCAGTAGTAGTCCCGGCTGATCGGCGGGTCACTCTCGGCAAGCGCACGTGCCTCGTCGACGCGGCCGGTGTCGAGCAGCGCGATCACCTGCGTCCACGCCACCGTCCGGGGTGCGCGCGCATAGATGGCGGCCAGGTCGTCGGCGATGGGGGCGATGCTGCCGCGGTGCCAACCGAGGCACACACCCGAGAGCACATGGAAGTCGGCGCCTGCTGGAATTCCTGCTCCCACAAGCTGAGCGGTGAGGGCAGCATAGATGATCTCGGCAGCGTCGAGGTTGCCGCGCAGCACCTCCAGCACGGCGCTGAACGACATGAGCACGATCGCCAACTGCCCGAGGCGCCCGCTCGTGGCGGTGCTCATCGCCAGTCGCATCTGCTCGATCGCATCGGGCAGGTCCGTTTGCGCGAGCCGAAGCATGAACAAGAAGAAGTGCGCGGCCGCCTGATAGGCGAGGCTTTTGGCTGCGCGCGCGGTGTCCAAGAACTCCTCGGCGATCACGGTGAATTCGGCACGATCGTCCGGTCCAACGGCGGTGAACACCCGGGCATTGAAAGCAGCACAGCGCAATTCGAGATCGTCGAGATCCCGAGCCAGTCGCAGCGCTTCGCGACCGTACTCGGCGGCGAGCCGTTCGTCGGCACTCTCGTACTCCAGCACGGCTGCCACCAACAGTGCCACGCGTTCGGCGCCGGTCGCGTCGGCCAGCGTTCGGTCGAGCGCCGATGCGATCTCTGTGTCCAGAACGCCTTTCGTCTGTGTTCCCCAGATCCACGGGGTGCGCCAGCAGGTCAATGCCTGCACCATGATCGCCCGGTCACCGAGCGATTCCGCGAGCAGGATGGCATCACGCTGGTTCTCTCGCGCGAGCGCCACATCGCCGCGGTGGGCCAATGCGGTGACCAGATTGCAGCGTGCCTCAACGAGTGCCGTCCGGTCACCGATCGGAGCCGACGCCGCGTCGTGCCCCGCGAGCAGATGCAGATCCACCGTCCGCTGCCACAACTCGACCGAGTCGGCAGCGAGCGCGGTGGAGAACCGTTGCCGGGCTGCTGCTTCGACGATCGGCAGTGCCTCGGCAACCGTCGCACCGGTGGCTCCGAGAGCGGCGTGCACGGCGAGTTCCTCTGTCGGCGCGCGGGTTTCCAGCTGCCGGAACACCTGCCAATGCATTCGTCGCCGGCGCAGGGTCGGTATCGCGTCGTAGACGACGTCGCGCATGAGGATGTGACTGAAGCGCACATCGTCGGATTCGACGGCCAGCAAACCTGCGACCACCGCGGTGTCGAGCGCGTCGAGCACCGCGTTCTCGGAACCGAGACTCACCGTGCACAGGCAGACCAGCGCGTCGGTGTCGGCGGTACGACCGGACACCGACAGCATCTCCAGCACCGCAACGGTCGCCGGCGGCAGTTGTTCGATGCGGCGCAACAACACTTCCCGCACACCGCGCGGCACTCCGGTGCGGGCATCCCCGCGGCCGCGTGACGCGATCAGCCGCGCGAGTTCCCGGACAAACAGCGGGTTACCGTCCGTGCGGGACCGCAGCAGGGCCATCGTCTCGTCGTCGACGGGGCGAAGCCCGGCCTCGCCCGCGACGGCCCGGATACCCGCATCGGTGAGTCCCGACAGCGCCAGATGGTCGGCCGTGACCGAGAGCAAAGCCGCACCGCTGGCCAGCAATTCGCCGCCGGCCTCCGACGGCCGGTACGTGGCAACGATGAGCACCGGCACATCGGCGAGCCAGGTGGTGAGCTGGCGCAGGATCTGCAGGGTGGCGCTGTCGGCGCGGTGAACGTCGTCGAGGACAAGCACGGTTCCGACGCCATCCGTCGGCGCGGACGCGCACGCATCGAGGACCTTTCGTGCGATGCGGAACGGGTCGTCGGTATCGATCTCCGCTCCGAGGCCGGTCAGGACCTCTCGCCACGCCCATGCGGTTGGCGCACCCTCGACCTCCGGGCAGTGCCCGATGGCAGTCGTCCACCCTTCCTCGCCCAGCCGGCGAATGACATGTTGGGCCAGAGTCGATTTCCCGCCGCCGGCCTCTGCGGTGATCCACACCAACCGCGCGCCGGACTGCAGTGTCGACGCGGCGTGCACCTCGACCTTTCCGAGCTCGGCCCGACGCGCCGCTTCGGGTCCTGTCCGTCGGGGAGCAGGGTCGACGCGGCGAGGTGTGGTGGCGACGGGCGCCGGCGCGGTTACCGACGCCGGTGCTCGCTGAATCCGCGAATCATGGTGCAAAATAGCCGATTCGAGTTCCCGCAAGGGCGGTGATGGGTCGACGCCGAGTTCGTCGGCAAGATACTCGCGCAGCGTTCGCAAAGTCTGAAGTGCTTGCGCCTGGCGACCGAGTCGGTATTGCGCGAGGGCGGTGAGCCGGAAGAGTTCCTCCCGGTCGGGGTGCACCTCGAGCAAGCCGGAAAGCGCGGCGAGAGCCTCGGCGTCCCTGCCGAGTTCGAGGGCTGTCGACGCGATCGCTTCGGTTGCTGCGAGACGCAATTCGGACAGACGGGCCACCTCGCCGCGGGCCCAGTCGTCCTCGGCGTGTGGGCCGAACGGCACGCCCTGCCACAGTTCCAGCGCCTCCGTGAGCCGGGTGTGGCGGATGCCGACGTCTGATTCGGGACAGCCCACGAGATCCTCGAAACGCCACAGGTCGACGGCCTCGCGCGGCAGTCGCAGGGCATAACCGGGCGCGTCGCTGACCAGGATCTGAGCAGGAGTGCGCGGCGCGCGACCGGGTTCGAGCACGCGACGCAGATTGGAGATGTGCACCTGCAGACCCGCGAGCGCCTTGGGCGGTGGTTCGCCATGCCAGAGATCGTCGATCAGCCGATCCGAGGAGACGATGTGCCCTCCCGCGGCGGCCAGTCGCGCCAGCACCGCGCGTTCGCGGCGGGACCTGATGACGGCTGTCTCACCGCCGACGGTCACCGACACCGATCCCGAGAGACGCATCGACACGGGGAAGTCCTGTGACGTCATGGGTGATCACGCACCTCGTGGAGCGTCGGGCCGGCAGGTGGTGATGAGCGTACCGGCGCGCAACGTTCGACGTGGGGCGGTTGGTCACGACACTGATGCGGCAAGCGACCCCTCGTGGCCGGTCACGTGCAGCGCAGACGGCACATCGCACCCGAATGGTCACTCAACCGGATGCCGTCGACACGACCCGGCCACGCAAGAAGCTCGACGCCCTCCATCGTGGACGCGATGTGATCGATCAGTGGACCATGCTCGACCTCTCCGGCGGTGTGCACGCGCCAAGGCGTCAGCAGATCCGTCAGACGTTCCGCTACTCGGATCGGTTGGCGTGCGCGAGGTATCCGCTGGTTGAAGTCGCCGGCCACCACTGTGGGAACCAACGGGTCGAATCCGGATGCGAGACCGGCGATCTGGTCACAACATTCGAGGTGTTCAGACCAATTGGTGGCGTCCTTGCGTCCGGTGGTCACGTGCGCACTCGCCCACGGAATACACACGGCCAGAATCTGAATCTCACCGATCGGAGTGTGGTTCCGAGCAGTCACCACGCGGCCTTTCCCGGCGCCCCGGTCGAGCCGAACGATGTCGGTCAACGGCCAACGCGACCACAGCAGAGTCTTGCGGCGATGGGCAGCTGCGTCATACCCCCAGTCGTCACCCGCATCGACGGCGTGCCCGCTGTCGGGTAGCAACCAGTGTTGCCCCTCGGTCACGACCCAGACGTCCGCGTCGACGGCACCGATCTGCTTCCGTACCGCCACACCCCTGCCGGAGTTCGGCGCCCATTCGGTGTTCCACGAGGCCACGGTGATGGTGTTCGCGTGCACATGGCAAGCCTATGACTCGACGCTCGTGCATCGGAGACGTGGTAGAAACACACCAATGCGTCGACGATCGGTTCTGCGGTTGGTCACCCTGCTGGTGGCCGGCACCGTCGCGGTCGGGTGCGCCAACGAAACCCTGTCGGAACGAACGGCTTCGGCGTCGCCGTCGCAGAACGTGAGCCCGTCGATCATCTCGCCGCCAGGCAGCGTCACTGCATCGCCGACGCGGATTCCGCCGGTGTCGGCCAACGCCCGGTCGGTCGGATTCATCGATGTACGCAGCGTTGTGCCCGATGCGCTGATCGATCTGCGGTATGCGACGACGAACAACTTTGTCGGGGTGCGGTTGTACTCGGCCAATGCACGCTGCCTGGTTCACCGGTCGATGGGTCCGGGACTGCGTCGTGCCGCGCAACAACTACGGCGCAGCAACGAGGTGTTGGTGTTCTGGGACTGCTACCGCCCGCATTCGGTGCAGCAGACCATGTACGAGAAGGTGTCGAATCCCGCGTGGGTCGCTGCGCCGGGGCCGTATTCGCGCAGTCACGAGTCGGGCAGGTCGGTCGACGTCACGTTGGCCGCGCGACGACCCGGCTGCCCGCCGAACCGGCGCATCGCCGACCGTTGCCTCGTCGAGATGGGTACCGACTTCGACTCCTTCACGCCTGCGGCAACCGCGTACGCGACCGACGGAGTCTCCGCGGTGGCACAACGTAATCGCGCAAGATTACGGTCGGCGATGTCCGCCGGCGGGCTGTCGGTGTACTCGGGCGAGTGGTGGCATTTCGACGGTGCCGGTGCGGACGTCCGACGACCGATCATCGACGTTCCGCCCTACTGAGCAGCCGCCAGAAACTCATCGAAAGAATTTTCGAGAAATCCCTTGCGCGGGCCGCTCGGAGCGGTTACTCTCGAACACAAGTTCGAGGGGACGGCTTTCGGGGGTGAGCATCGGATGACCACAACTATCGGCGGCACGTCACGCGCAGCGGAGTTGGTGGCGCAGGTCCATGCCCTGCTCGACGAGTTGGTCGAGGCTGATCTCACAGCGTGCACCGACGACGAGTTGGTGGAGGTCGCTGCCGCCCATGAGCAGGCTCTGGCTCGGATGACTTATGCCGGGGACCGGCAGCTGGTCGAGGTGTCGGATCGAGATCTGCCCCACCGCATGGGATATCGCAGCCCCACCAACTTCTTCAACGCCCGCCTGCGCGTGTCCGATCCGGGCCGACGCCGCGCCCAGATGGCCGTCACCGCCACCTTCCGCCAGCCGACCGGCGAAGAACGCGAACCCCGCTTCCCCGCGGTGGCCGAAGCGTTCGCCGAGGGCAGCATCGGACACGGACACATCCGCGCCGTGCTCGACACCCTCGATCAGATCCCGCACACCACCCCGCACGACGTGCAGGTTGCGGCCGAGCGGCAGATGGTCGACATCGCCAAAGAACACACCCCCAACGACATCGCCACCGCCGGACAACGCCTCCTCGGTCATCTCGACCCCGACGGCACCCTGTCCGACGACGCCGACCGCGCCCGGCGCCGCAATCTGTGGATGAACAAGCAACGCGCCGACGGCACGTCAAAGCTCACCGGCACGCTCGATCCTGTTCTGGCAAACCGATTTGCGACGATGTTGGCCGCGTGGGCGCAGCCCGGAATGAACAACCCACAGGACCCCGAGTCGCCGTCCGGGCCGTATGAGGATGCCGACCCCAACGTGGTGGCCGCGGCCGCTCTGCGGGACGGGCGGTCGGTGGCCCAGTGCAATCACGACGCGCTCAACGCGTTGTTGAAAGCGGTGTTGGAAGACGGTCTGCTCGGCACAACCCATCGCGGTCTGCCGATCCAGCTGATCATCAAAGCCAACCTGGCGGATTTGGTCCGGGGGTCCGGGGTGGCGACCACCGCCACCGGTGGGGTCATCCCGATCTCTGAACTGATCGGCATGGCCGGACAGGTGCAGCCGTGGCTGGCGATCTTTGATGGCGCGAAGCCCGAGCCGCTGTTCCTTGGTCGGGGTAAGCGGTTGGCCTCCATGGCTCAACGGTTGGCGTCGTTTGTTCGCATCGGCGGGGAGCGGTGTTCGGCACCGGACTGTGATCAACCGGCCACCCACGTTGAAATACACCACGCCAAACTGGATTTCGCGTTGGGCGGCAACACCGACATCACCGAACTGTATCCGGCTTGCCCACCGCATAACCGGCGAGTCGGGCCTAAACCGGGTCAGTTCACCACCTGGATCATCGAGGACGGCCCCGACGCCGGACGGTGCGCGTGGCGACTCAACGCCCACCCCGGCGCACCACCCAACCCTGCACGCATCAACCGCTTCCCCGACATCGCCGCCGGATTCACCGCACACCTCAACAGAGTGCGTGCGGAAATCCACGGGCCGCCGGACGACGGTGACACACAGGCAACCGAGGACAGTGTCGTCGGGCACTTCCGGCTGCTCGAAAACGCCCGCACGCGAAACGAACTCGCCCGACTCCAACTCCGACAAACCATCAACCCGGAATCAGTGATCGAGAATCGGCTCGTCGGGATGCTGGAAGAGCACCTCGGGATCGGTTAGTCACACGCGCCGCAGCGTCGCGTTGATGACGAACGTCCGGTTCTGCGACTGCGAGAAATAGCTGGAGTAGTACGAGAGCGAATCGTCGGAGATCGGGGTGATGGTGATCTCCGACGTGACGCAGGTGCCGCGGGTGATGTTCTCGGTCAGGATCACCGTCGTCCCCTGCCGAGACTTCTCGGTCCATGTTCCGGCGCAACCGATTTGCGGATACTCGACTGTGGCGGCGACCGGTTGATTCGACGTGATGGTGGCGACGACGTCGAAGCCCGTCTGATCTCCCGACACCGCACCACGCCAGGTTCCCGTCAGCGATGCCTCCGCAGTGGTCGAGGCGGTCGTCGGCGGTGACGTCTCCGTGACGGACAAACCCACGGTGGTGGGTGTGGTCTGCACCGCGGCGCTCGGTGTGTCGTCGGAACCACCGGTGAGAACCACCGCGGCAATCGCAATGGCCGCCACCAACACCACAACCCCGACCACCGCGGCCGCGATCAACCCCGTACGACGCGGGGGAGTGGGGCTCGGCCCACCAGGGGGCGGTCCGGTCGGCGGGCGGTTCCCCGGCGGCGGATAGGCCGGCGCCGGCCCACTGAAGTTGGGTCGCCCGACAGCCGTGGTGGGGCGCATCTCGGTCGGACGATACGCGGGTGGCGACAACACCGTTCGTCCCAGAGTTGTTGTCGGAGCTGGCTTCTCATGCAACGCGGCAGATGCTGCCGCAGCCAGGTCGGTGCACGTGTGGAAGCGGTCCTCGGGCCGCTTGGCGAGCGCTCGAAAGATCACGTCGTCGAGTGCGACCGGTAGATCGGGACGCACCTCGGACAGACGCGGGACCGGCGCGTGTGCGTGCGCGCCGATCAGGCCGAGCTGGTCGGGCCGGGTGAAGACAGGCTGCCCGGCGAGCAACTCATACAGCGTGCAGCCGAGCGCATAGACGTCGACCGCAGGTGTGAGCGGCGCGCCACCGAACATTTCGGGGGCCGCATAGTTGAGGGTCCCGATCATGTTGCCGGTGCCGGTGAGATCGGTGGAGTCGGTCATCAGACGGGCCACACCGAAATCACCGATCAGCGCCCGCCAAGTACCGCCGTGCCCGGCTGTCACCAGGACATTGGCGGGCTTCACATCACGATGCAGAAGCCCCTGCGCATGCGCGTAGTCGAGCGCCGACGCGACTTGAGCAATGATGCCCACCACCGCGTCGGCCTGCAGGGGTCCGTCGCTGTCGCGGAGCATCGCCGCGGTGTCGGTCCCGTCGACGTACTGCATCGCGATCCACATGACGTCGTCCTCGACCCCGGCGTCCTGGACGTTGACGATGTTCGGATGATCGAGGCGCGATGCAAGATCCGCCTCGCGTCGGAAGCGTTCCCGGAACGACGGATCGCCGCCGAGCGTCGACGCCAACACCTTCAGCGCCTGATTCCGCGGCAGGCGCGGATGCTGCACGAGGTACACCGTGCCCATCCCGCCGCGCCCCAACGTCCGGATGACGGTGTAGCCGGCGATCACGTCGCCCGCCGCCAACCGCGTCCCGCTGGCACCCATGCTGACCTCCCTGTGTAGAGCATCGGCAATCACACAGAGAGTGTCACGTCAGCACGCAGGGTTGCGTCCGAACGGACGACAGCAGACCTCAGCGGTGCGGTGGTTCGGCCAATCCGCGAGCCAATCCGACGCCGGCACCGATGCCCGCGCCGAGTGCGGTGAACGGGGCAGCGGTGGCCGCTGCGCCGATGGCCGCGCCGGCGATCGGACCGGCAACCAGGCCGGCCGGCAGGAACGGCACGCCGACGATCAATCCGGCGACACCTCCGACCAGCGCACCTGCGGCCGCGAGCGGAGCTCCGACGGTGGCCGTGGCGATGGCGGCACCTGCGGCGGAATCACCGACGACCGCTGCGGCCACCCGATCCGAACGGGCGGCGGGTAGGCCAACCGAATCGGCAGCAGTGGCGACCTGCGCCTCAGCGTCTGCTGCAGCGTTGTTCACCTGGGAGCGTTGTTGCGAGTTCATCCAATTCGGCGTTGGAGCCTGGAGATCGCCGATCCGCACCGTTCCGCGCGGCGCGACGATCGGCCGGACCGGTTCGGTCCGCTGCGGCGCCCGGAACTTCGCCGGATCGAGTCGTGGCAGTGGCGCTGAGCGAGGAAGCGCACGCACACCAGGTCCGGTGCGATCGCCCGACTGGTGCACCGACACCGCAGGATGTCGGGCCGGTGCGGTGGTCTCGGCTGATGCCAGTCCGGCGCCGGCGAACGCCAGGACGGCCGGGGCCGACCCCGCAGCTACCCACCCCGCCCAACGGCGACGTTCGGGTGCGCGATGACGACCTCGCCTTGAGTTGCAACCACTTGATGACTCCACGATGACCTCCGGTTCTCGAGACTTCTCGTACGCCGGTGGTTCGGGTGGGAGGTCACCGCAGATGGGTGCTCACAGGATGGTGATGCCGTCGCCGATCAGTTTCGCACCGATGACCAGCAACAACACCATGCGACAATCGGGAGTGGACTGATCATCACGCCGACAGCGATGGGCAGTGACTGCCCGATGGCATCACCCGTGTGGCGGCCTCAATTCGACGATGGCCAGCGGCCGGGACGTCTTCTTCTGGTAGCCGGTGTATCGGCCCTGGTTGACCTTATCCACGATCTCGAATCGCCGGGCGTAATCCGGGTCGTCGGGATAGGTCGGCCGAGCAACCACCTGTAGACGTGTGCGGCCCACCTGGATCTCGCAGTCCGGCTTGGCCTTGACGTTGGCCAACCAGCCCGGCGGCCTCGGCGAACCGCCGTTGGAAGCAACCACCAGGTAGGCGTCCCCGTCGCGGCCGTATGTCAGTGCACTACAGCGGTTTTCACCGGTACGACGCCCGACGGTCCGCAGCAGGAGCGTCGGATTGCCGAACAGCAGCCGATGCCCGACGAGCCCACCGGAGTGCTCGTAGAGCCACTGGTGAGCCTGCAGCGTGCGGATGAAGAGCGATGCCATCACGAGACCTTTCGCCAACGAACGACTGCGTCAAGTCTCGCAGCCCCGATTGTCCTCTCAGCACAATTCGGTCCCCGAACTCTGGCTTGGTAGGCCGTACCCAGCGCGTTCATCCGCACATAGTGTCCTGGATCACACCCCATCGTCACCGAAAGGGCAACAAACGTGACCGGTAGCTACTTCGCCTGGGACCTCGCCGAACGCGGCGCTGCTCCGTGTGTCCGCGACGATTCGGTGTCGCTCGACTACGCCACGTTCGCACGTCGCGTCGAAGCGGTCGCCGAGCAGCTGTGCCGCAGCGGAGTTGTCGCGGGCGACGTCGTGGCAACGTTTCTGCCGAATCGCGTCGAGCTGCTGATCACGATGATCGCGGCCTGGCGGGTGGGTGCGGTTGCGACTCCGGTCAACCCGGCGTTCACCCCAGTGGAAGCGGCTTACCAGCTGGACGATTCGGGCGCGCGGATCGTTGTCGGCGGCCCGGACTGCACGTCGCCGGCACGTACCGTCATCGCACCGGAAGACCTGGCCGAACAGGCATCGCCGGACTGGCAGCCTCCGCGAAATCCGACGGCGTCCGACGACGCGCTGCTCATCTACACGTCGGGCTCCACCGGCCGGCCCAAGGGCGTGCGCCTCACGCACGCGAATCTGCTCTACATGGGATCGGCCATGGCCAAGCATCTTTCGCTCACCGAGCGCGATCACGCACTGCTGGTGCTACCGCTGTTCCACGTCAATGCGATCTGCGTCAGCTTCCTGGCTCCGATGCTTGCCGGTGGCCAACTGAGCATCACCGGAAGATTCTCGCCCGCGCGCTTCTTCGACGACACCGCACGACTTCGGCCGACGTACTTCTCAGCGGTACCGACGATCTACGCGTTGCTGGTCTCGCAACCCGGACTCACCGCGGATGCCGTTGCCTCCCTGCGGTTTGCGATCTGCGGTGCGGCACCGATCTCGAAGGAGTTGCTGGAGGTGGCCGAAAGGCGACTCGGCATTCCCATCGTCGAAGGCTACGGACTCACCGAGGGCACGTGCGCCTCGGCGTGCAACCCGGTCGACGGAGTGCGCAAGCTGGGCACGGTCGGACCCGCCTTGCCTGACCAGCACATCGCCATCGTCGACGCGGACGGAAACGACGTACCGACCGGCGAGATCGGTGAGGTGGTCATCTCCGGGCCGAATGTGATGCGCGGCTACCTGAATCGACCCGAGGCGACGAGCAGCACCGTGATCGACGGACGTCTGCACACCGGCGACGTCGGGCGACTCGACGCCGACGGCTACCTGACCATCGTCGACCGGATCAAGGACATGATCATCCGAGGCGGAGAGAACATCTATCCCAAGGAGATCGAGAACGCACTCGCCACCCATCCCGACGTGCTCGAAGTCGCGGTCGTCGGAATGCCCGACGACCTGTACGGCGAAGTGCCGGTCGCGTTTGTCGTTTCCTATCCCGATCGGATGATCACCGAGGGGCAGCTCATCGCGCACATCGCTGGTGCGCTGGCAAAGATCAAGTTGCCCAGCAGTATTCACGTTGTCGACGAGCTACCGCGCAACCCCGTCGGAAAGATCGACAAGCCATCCCTGCGAAGCAGCCTCAAAGATCCACTGCGCAGCAGCCTCAAGGATCCCCTGCCCACCTGAGCGAACAGATAGCGACCCACACGGCACCGCCCGGCGTCGTGGCGATACCCCATACCCGAACCCCCATACCCACATCAACTGAGGAGAGATCTGCCATGGGACTGACCCAACCCGACTTCCCGCCGGTCGACCCGGCGACCTTCCTGGACAAACCGTTCCTCGAGCGGCTGCGCATTCTCGGTGCGCATTGGGCCGAATACGGCTTCGGCACACCGAAAATGGTGCACCTGATCTATCTGGTCAAGGTGTTCGTGTTCTACGCCGGCGTCGGCATCACCATCGCCACCCTGACGTCCGGCCTCAATCCGCTGCACGTCGGCGAGTGGTGGAACGAGCCGATTGTCTATCAGAAGGCCCTGCTGTGGACGGTGCTGGTCGAGGTCCTCGGCATCGGCGGTTCGTGGGGTCCGCTGGCCGGGCACTTCAAGCCGATGACCGGCGGATTCCTGTATTGGCTACGGCCGCAGACGATTCGTCTGCCACCGTGGCCGGACAAGGTGCCGTTCACCCGTGGTGACACCCGCACGCCGTTCGACATCGCGGTCTATTCGCTGATCTTGGTGAATCTGGTTGTGGCCATCGTCCTTCCGGGTGTGAGCTCGACGTCGCTGGACTCCGTGGTCGCCGACAACGCTGGTCTGGTGAACCCTGTACTGATGTACCCGCTCATCGCGTTGATGGTGGTGATCGGATTGCGCGACAAGGTGATCTTCATTGCTGCGCGCTCGGAACAGTACCTGCCGGCGATCGTCTTCTTCGGCTTCCTGCCATTCGTGGACATGATCATCGCCCTCAAGTTGCTGATGGTCACGGTGTGGGTCGGGGCGGGTGTGTCGAAGATGGGACATCACTTCTCGATGGTGATCCCGCCGATGCTCTCCAACACACCGTGGCTGGGCAGCAAGGCGATCAAGCGCGCGCACTACCGCAACTTTCCCGAGGACATGCGGCCGTCGAAACTGGCCGGTGGCGTTGGCCATGTGCTGGGCACCATCGTCGAGATCGTCACCCCGCTGATCCTGTTGTTCTCCACCAACAAGTGGCTCACCCTCGGGGCCGTCGCGCTGATGGTGTGCTTCCACCTGTTCATCCTGTCGACGTTCCCGTTGGCGGTGCCGCTGGAATGGAATCTGCTGTTCGCGTTCGCCGCGATCTTCCTCTTCTGGGGCTTCCCGAACTGGGACGGCTTTGGCCTCACCGACACGTCGATGCCCTGGGCGATGGTGCTGATCGCCGCCGCCCTGTGCTTCTTCCCGATTCTCGGAAATCTGCGGCCCGACTTGGTGTCGTTCCTGCCGTCCATGCGCCAGTACGCGGGCAACTGGGCATCGGCCACTTGGGCGTTCGCGCCGGGCGCCGAGGAGAAGCTCGACGAGTTCGTCGTCCGCGGCGCCAAGAACACCCGCACCCAGCTGCTCGCCTCCTACGAACCGGAGGTGGCCGACGTGGTGATGCATCAGATGATGGCGTGGCGGTCGATGCACAGTCAGGGCCGGGCGCTGTTCTCGCTGATGATGCGCCATCTCGGCGACGACATCGACACCTACACGCTCCGGGAGGCGGAGTTCTCGTGTAACTCGCTGGTGGCCTTCAACTTCGGCGACGGGCATCTGCACGACGAGAAGATGATCGCCGCGCTGCAACGACGCTGCAACTTCGCTCCGGGTGAGTTCACGATCGCCTGGATCGAATCCCAGCCGATTCATCGGGGAACACAGCGGTTCAAGGTGATCGACGCGGCACTCGGCGTCATCGAGACGGGCACATATCGTGTCCGCGACGCGGTCGCCGAGCAGCCCTGGCTGCCCAACGGTCCCATCCCGTTCGAGGTGGACTGGACGCTGGACGTTGACGCTCGTCGCGCCGTCACCGATCCTGAGGTGGTGCGTGAACCGCAGATGCGCTCCAACGGTGTAGCTCAGACCCCCAACAAGGTGGGTCAGTGACCACTGCTGTGGTGGTCGGCGGCGGGCCCAACGGGCTCGCCGCCGCGCTCACGCTCGCCCGTGCGGGCGTGGAAGTGACGCTGCTCGAGGCATCCGACGAGATCGGCGGCGGTGCGCGTTCGGGTGAGCTGACGGTGCCCGGGGTCATCCACGACCACTGCTCGGCCTTCCATCCGTTGGGTGTCGGCTCGCCGTTCTGGGCCGAGGTGGGACTCGATCGTCACGGCCTGACGTGGCGGTGGCCAGAGATCGACTGTGGACATCCGCTCGACACGGGCGAGGCAGGTCTGCTGTACCGGTCGATCGAGGCCACCGCTGCCGGCCTCGGCGACGACGGACGCCGATGGGAGTTGATGTTCGGGGACCTCGCACGCAACTTCGACGCCCTCGGCGAGGATCTGCTGCGGCCCATCGTCAACGTGCCGCACCATCCTCTCCGTCTCGCCGCATTCGGCCCGCGTGCCCTGTTGCCGGCGACCGTGGCGGCACGCTGGTTCCGCACGGAGACGGCGCGGGCGCTGTACGGGGGCATCGCCGCGCACGTCTACACCCGTCTCGACCGACCGCTGACCGCGTCGCTGGGCCTGATGATCGCGGCGAGCGGACATCGCTTCGGCTGGCCGGTCGCCGAAGGCGGATCGGGCGCGATCACCGCTGCAGCGGCGTTTGCGCTGCGCGACGAAGGCGGCAAGATCGAGACCGGTGTGCGGGTCAGTGCTCGCGCCGACATTCCACCGGCCGACCTCGTGCTCCTGGATTTGTCACCAGCACAGGTTCTTTCGATCTACGGCGATCAGATGCCGGCCCGGGTACGACGCGCCTACAGCAAGTATCGGACCGGGTCGTCGGCCTTCAAGGTCGACTTCGCCATCGACGGCGACATCCCTTGGACCTGCCCCGATCTCGTCCGCGCCGGGACTGTACATCTCGGCGGCGACTTCGACGAGGTGCGCCACACGGAGACCCAGCGGGCGCAGGGCGTCATGGTCGAGAGGCCCTTCGTGCTGCTCGGCCAGCAATACGTCGCGGACCCGACGCGCAGCAACGGCTCCATCAATCCGATCTACGCCTATGCGCATGTACCCAATGGCTATGACGGCGACGCCACCGAAGCGATCGTCGGCCAGATCGAGCGGTTTGCCCCGGGCTTTCGTGATCGGATCGTCGCCACTCACAGCACCACTACCGCGCAGATGCATTCGTATAACGCCAATTTCGCGGGCGGCGACATCATCGGCGGAGCGAACGACGGGTTACAACTGCTGTTCCGTCCGCGTGCCGCCCTCGATCCGTACGCCATCGGTGTCGACGGCGTCTACATCTGCTCACAGGCAACCCCGCCCGGCGCCGGTGTGCACGGCCTGTGCGGGCACTTGGCGGCGCTGTCGGGACTGCGCCGACTGCGATGACGGGGCGGGATCGATGAGTGGCTCGAATGCGGGGCAGCAGGCCCGCGACCGTCTTGCCGAAGTGCCGATGAGCGCGAATGCCGACGTCCTCGAGCAAGTGGCGATCATCGCAAAGCAACTGCGGGAGAACGAGCCCGAGCTCGTTGCCGATCTCTCGGCGATGATGGCCCGGGAGATCGATCAGCTCGATACCGATCCCAAGCTGGTTGAGATGCTCGGCGCCAGCGTGCACGGAAATGTCTCCACGATCATCCATGTGCTTGCCAACGACATTCCGGTGGGACACCTGCAACCCACCACGGCGGCAGTGGAATACGCCATGCGTCTCGCCCAGCGCGACGTACCGTCGAACTCGTTGGTGCGCGCATATCACCTCGGACAGAACAGCGTCATGCGGTTGTGCTACCGCATGATCGAGGAGTTGTCGCTCGACGCTGACATGGCGATGGCGGTGACCCGACACGTTTCGGACGTGATCTTCGGCTACATCGACTGGATCACCCTCTACGTCTTCCAGGCATATGAAGACGAACGACGACGATGGTTCGGCACCGAGGGAAATGTGTTGTCCTCGACCATCCATCAGCTGCTGGACTCTGCCGATCCCGACGAGCGCTCCTTCGAGCGGGAGACCGGGTATCGCCTGGCGCAGAATCATCTTGCGGTGATCCTGTGGACACCCGACGACAAGGCGACAGACCTGCGGCAGCTGGATCGCACCGCCCGCGACATGGCGAGCCGGCTCCTACCGGAGGGCCCGCCGGTCATCACCGCGGTCGACCGATCGACGATCTGGATGTGGGTGCCGCTCGGCAGCCGGGCGCGCAGCGTCGACGCCGCGGAGGTCATGCAGAGAGTTCGCGTACCGGCGGCGACGCGAATCGCAATCGGACTGCCCGCCGGTGACATTCGCGGATTTCGTCGCAGCCACGAGCAGGCTCGCGCCGCCTACGCCATCGCGACGTTGCCCGGTGTGTCGACTCCGGTGGTGGGCTTCGGGGACCGAGGGGTTGCGGTGGTGTCGATGCTCGCCCAGGATCTCGAGACCACCCGTGCCTGGGTGCGTGAAGTCCTGGGAAGCCTTTCGGACGACTCCCCGAATGCGGCGATGCTGCGCGAGACACTGTCGGTGTTCCTGGCCACCAAGGAAAGTCACCTGCACACTGCCGAGCAGCTGAACTTGCACCGCAACACCGTCAAGTACCGCATCGGAAAGGCTCTTGCGGAGATCCCTTCCGGCCGTGATCGACTCGATCTCGCGGTTGCGCTGCTCGTGTGCGAATTCCTCGGTCCGGCCGTGCTGGCTTAGCCTGAATCCGTCGAAGAGTTCGGTGACCAACCCTCTGAACTGGGCAAGTACGCTTCCGTCGTTGCCGAAGAATCTAGGGGAAGAACTTCCTCCCCTAAGCTCCAAGAGTAGGGGAAGAACTTCTTCCCCTACTTTTCGTTGCGGACCAAGGCCGGACGAACATCCTCGTCCGAGTGCGCGTCAGCGTGTCGCGAACCCAGAAACCGCGTGTCTGGTCAGAAACCCGAGGCGCATCAGCGGTTTCTGACCGCAACTGAGGTTCCTGGCAACAAGTGCGGTTTCTGCGACGAGGCCACGGTCTTCCCAGCTCAGTGACCCTGCCTCCAGGTGACCGTGACCGGCACCTCGTCGTCCCACGGCTGACGGGTGACGAGATCTGCCACCTTCACATATCCGCGCTCGAACTCGCCGGTCGCGGCGTCGACGAGGCGGTACTCCTGCGTCTGTCGGTGAATCGGTTGCGCGTCGAGCAGGACGATCCGAACCTCACCCGGTTCGAAATGACAACGGCGTTGCAATGATTCGATGAGCTGCTCGTTGGAGAGATGACCGTCGCCGAAGTTCCAGCCCATCGCCGTGCTGCAAATCCGCTCACCATCGGTGAGAACGTATCCCGTCTCGTCGGCGGGGGACATCGCTCGATGCGCGAGCGTGAACAGCGCGCGCCCATGACTGTTGAAGGCGCGGAACGCATATCCCATGTACAGCGGGATCTGCGCGGCTTCGGGACTGCCGTAGAAGCGTTCGAGCTGGGCGGCCGGCATCGACGCGATCGCGACGATCCCGCTCTCGATCTTCGCCGACGCCGACGGTTTGATGCACCACAGTCCGGTGTCCCAGTTGCCCGCGTAGTAGCGCATGCCGGGCAGGAAGGACACCTTGCGGGGGAACAGATTTCCCACGATGACGGTGCCCGCGCACGCGGCGAAGAGCAGTATCGGCCACGGCGAGGTGAGATCGTCGAGCCCGATGTCGGCGTGACCGACAAAGATGGTCACGACCCCGAACATCATGAAGACGTTCCACTCGAGCGGGACACCCATCGGGATGGCCGACAGGATGCCGAAGTGGAAGATCAGCATGATGCATGCGGCGACGGCAGTGACCCAGCCGCCGTGGGAGAAGAACAGCACGATCGGGACGAGACCCTCGATGGCGGTAGAGAAGTGGGCGATCCAGCGCGCCCGACGCCCCGGTCGTAGGTCATCGGGGAAGTCTTCGAAGAACTTTCGCTTGATCGCCGGCGATCGCATGATCGGATTGTTGGACATCATCGTCGCGATAACGAACGGGAAATGCTTGTTCAGTTTCGACGTCGCGGCACCAACCCAGATGACGAGGAAGACGAGCTTGGCACCGATGATCATGTCGACACCGGCGAACAGGAAGGTCACACAGAACGCGCCGTAGACCTCACCGCGTGCAGCCAGGAACACGGTCTTGTCCCGTAGTCCGATCACGGCCAGCAACGCCACGATCGTCCAGATCTGCCATACCGGCAGTAGCCCGACGGATGAGTCGAGGTCGGGGATTGCGCCTGTTCCCGGACTGAACAGCGCGATCACGATCATCACCAGGAGGGCGCCATAGACCACCACGTCGAACGGTTGCCGGGTGTCGCCGGAGGTGAGCGGGATGTGTGGCCACGGTGGTTGCCGGATGGTCTTGCGCCGCAACCAGTAGAGGATCGAACCGAGTGGCGGGAAGAAGCGGTTGTTGAGCGGGCCGAACCCGCAGCCGAGGCCGACGACCTCGAAGAGCATCGTGTACAGCACGACCTTCTGGAAGACGATTGGCTCGTTGTACCAAGCGGTGACGTCGAAGATGCCGTCGATGCCCGGCGTGCTGATCACGATCAGCCACCCCACGACGATGTACGCGACGATCTTTCCGACGTAGAACAGGTGCAGCGCCACCGGCGTGCCGAAGCCGACCTCCGCCCAATGCCGGGCCATCGGTCGGATCTTCTCCGCCCGCGTCCCCTGGCTCCACGTCGGGAAGTCGATCTCCGGAGTGTTCTGCTTCAGGAATCCCACCCGAGTGAACCTAACAAACCAAGCAATCGCTTGGTCGGGGATTCGGTTGACCCGCCCCTGGCTGAGGGCGGCGATCTCAGGGAGCGGCGTGCGCCGCGGCCACCTCGGCGAATGCGCCGCGGTACTGTGCCGCGGGGTGTGACTCCGGGAGGCGGTCGCGCCCGGAGAGCTTGAAGCGGGCAGTGCCCGGCTCGTAATCGCGCTTGGCGAGCCCGCGGTCGCGCAGGACCGGCAACACGTGCTCGGCGAAATCGACGTAGCTATCGGGGATGGTGGCGTTGATGACGTTGATGCCGTCCACGCCGGCGTCGCGCCACTGTTCGAGGCGGTCGGCGATCTGCTCCGGTGTCCCGACCACGCGGCCGCTACGGCTGCGGAGTTCGGCGAGGTCGCGGACCGTGGGCTCGCGATCGGGCACTGCCTCGCGCAGCCACAGCAAGGTGCTCTGCGTGCCTTGCGTCTTGATCTCGCCGATGGGGGTGTCGAGGTCGTAGAACCCGAGATCGAAGCCGAGCCCGCCGGCCGAGTGGGCGATGATGGTGCTCGGATCGATGTAGTCGTCGAGTTCGCGCGCCTTGCGCTTCGCCTCCTCTTCGGTGCTGCCGATGACGAACGAAAGACCCTGGAAGAACTGGATATCCGACGGATCGCGGCCGGCTTCGGCAGCGAGCCGGCGGGTATCGGCGGTGAGCGCCTGCGCGGCAGCAGGATTGGGGGACACGATGAACTGCGCCTCGGCGTTGCGCGCGGCGAAGCGCCGTCCGGTAGGGGAGGACCCGGCCTGGAACAGGACCGGCGTGCGCTGCGGCGACGGCGCCACAAGGTGCGGACCCTCCACCCGGTAGTGCGCTCCGACGTGGTGGATCTTGTGGACGCGGTCGAAGTCGGCGTGGATACCCGATTCCTTGTCCTGGATGAGCGCGCCGTCGTCCCACGACCCCTCCCACAGTTTGTAGACGACGTCGACGTACTCCTCGGCCCACGCGTATCGGTCGTCGTGCGCGGTGATGGCGTCGCAGCCGAAGTTGCGCCACGCATTGCTCGACAGACTCGTCACGATGTTCCAGGCAACCCGACCGCCGGTGGCGTGGTCGAGCGTCGAGATCTTGCGGGCGAAGTCGAAAGGATGTTCCTGCAGAATCGAACTCGTGATCGCGATACCGAGGTGTTCGGTGTGCGACGCCAGGGCCGACGCGAGGACCAGCGGATCGTTGCTGGGGATCTGTAGGCCGGAGTCGACGAACTTCTTCCAGTCGCCCTGGTAGTCGTCGTATAGGCCGACGACGTCGGCGAAGAAGATGAAGTCGAAACGCGCCTGCTCAAGGGTTTTCGCCAGCTCGATCCAATGGGTGAGCGAGTTGAAATCGGTCTGTCGTGCCTCCGGCGCCCGCCACGCCCCGTGCAGGATGTGGGACGTCGTATTCATCACGAAGGCAGCGAAATTCAACGGTTTGGCATCAGACATGGCCGCGAGACTACGCATCCCCTGCTAGCCCCTGTCGACTTCAGATCACCATGACAGCAAGCGGTGCCGGGTGGCGTGTGCCCGCATAGCCTGTGTCCCCAGTCGGGCTGTGCCATGCGTGGCCGGCCATTTCCGTCCCCCCAAATTCCATTCACCGAGGAGTTTTCTGTGTTTGACCCTGTGCGCCGTTCGCGAGCGCTGCTGGCCGTGGCGCTGTCGGCGTGCGCGCTGCTGGCCGCGTGCGCCGCGCCCGAAACCGGCAACGGCCGATCGACCGGCGTGCCCGCCGCGCCCGGCGAGTACGTGACGGGTGGAACCATCGAGTACGGCCACGAGCAGGAGCCGCCGTGCATCCACGGCGGATGGGTCCAGAATGCTTACCTGGCACGGCAATACCTCGACAACCTGGTCTCCCTCGCCGACGACGGGCGCGTGGTGCCGTGGTTGGCGAACAGCTGGGACATCTCACCGGACCGGCGGACCTACACCTTCCACTTGAAGCCGGGTGTGCGGTTCAGCGATGGCACCGACGTCGACGCCGCGGCGGTCAAGACCACCTTCAACTCCTACCTCAACCCCGACAATCCGAACGGTACGGTCGTCTCCTACATCGGGCAGTACTTTGCCTCCGACGAGGCGATCGACAAGTACACCTATCGGTTGCATCTCAAACAGCCGTACAGCCCGCTGCTCACGGTGATCACGCAGGGCTACTTCGGGATTCAGTCGGCCAAGGCGCTGGCCCGCGGGACCAAGGCGAACTGCTCGGCCCCGGTGGGATCCGGTCCGTTCATCATCGAACGCTGGGATCGCAACCGCAGCATCACCTTTGTCCGCAATCCGAACTACAACTCGGCGCCGGCCAACGCGAGGCACCAGGGCCCGGCATACGTGGACAAGGTGATCTGGAAGTTCCTGAAAGACCCGGTACTTCGGTACGGCTCGCTCACCAGCGGATCGTCGGACGTGATCTACAACGTGCCCGCCATCAACTGGACGGCGGCAACACGGTCCTTCCAGACCCGCCAGTACGTCACACCCGGGCGCCCGAATGCGATCACGCTCAACGTAGCCAACAAGCCGTTCGACGACGTGCGTGTCCGGCAGGCGTTCGCTTTCTCCGCCGACCGCGAACGGGCCGTCAAGACAGCCTTTTTGGGCGTGGTGCCGTTCAACGCCAACGGCGCGCTCAGCCAGAGCACGCCGAACTACGACCCGCAATCCGGCGCCTACCCGTATGACCCGGCCCGAGCGAATGCGCTACTGGACCAGGCCGGTTGGACCGGACGCGACGCAGACGGCACCCGTACCCGCGGTACCGAACGTCTGACCGCTCGGGTGGTCTACGCGGCCGACGCGATCATCGGGCCCGAGGGCGCGGCGATCCTGCAGGACATCGCCTACCAGGCACGGCAGGTCGGATTCGACCTCACCCTCGTGCCCGCGACGCAGAGCGCCTACTTCGGCGGGCAGTACGCAAAGTCGAACACCTACGACGCGTACGTCGGCTACTGGACTAGTCCGACGCCGGGTCTGCTCTACATCAACTGGCGACAACGCCTGGAGGGCAACCCGAATCCGTACAACAACGCCTTCTACAACGATCCGCATCTGCAGCAGGTGATCGAGCAGGCCAACTCGTCGGCCGACCCCACCCAGCAGCAGGAACTGTATCGCCAGGCCCAACGAATCATCGGCGACCAGGCGCTTGCCATCGGCCTGTACACGCAGACCACATCGCTCGCGGTGGCGCCGAAGCTGCACGACGTGTGGATCGAGAAGTCCCAGGGCGGACCGGTGTTCGCGGATGCGAGGTTTGTGCGATGACGTTGTCCGACAGCACGATCGAGAAGGAAGCACCATGCTCTTCCACCGGTACCACGAGGACTGGGGAGGCGCGGTGGCGCCCATCGCCGACGGTCACGCGCTGGCTGGGCAAAATCGGATCGGGGGTCTTCGTCCTGTGGGCGGCGGCGACCGTCACCTTCTTCCTTCAGGTCCTCGCGCCCGGCGATCGCGCCACACTGCTGCTCAATCTGTCGTCGGGGCAGAGCCGCGAGCGCACCCCCGACGAGACCGCACCGATCAACGCGCAGTACGGATTCGACGATTCGATCTGGCAGCAGTACCTGCACTATCTGCAGGGTCTGCTGCACGGCGACCTCGGAACCTCCTACCAGTTGCAGGAGTCGGTGACCACGATCATCGCCGATCAGGTCGGCCCCACACTCGTCCTCACCTTCAGCGCACTCGTCGTCGCGTGGCTGATCGTGCTCGTGCTGACGACCCTCACAGCTGGGCGTCGGGGATTCTGGGGAGGCGCGGGATCGTTCATCGAGACCGTCAACGCCGGCCTGCCGCAGTACTGGATCGGCTCCATCCTGCTTGTGGTGTTCGCCATCAATCTGGGCTGGTTCCCGGTGGAGAGTGGAACGGGTCTGTGGGGCTTGGTGTTACCCGTTCTCACGCTCGCCATCCCACTGTCCGGCTTCCTCGGACAGATCGCGCGCGACGAGTTCGCCCGCGCGCTGGATCAGCCGTTCGTGCTGACGGCTCGCAGTCGGGGACTCGGAGATCTATCCGTGCGGTCGCGACATGTGCTGCGCCACTCCGTGCTTCCCGCGGTCACGGTGTCTGGCTGGGCGATGGGTGCGCTGCTGTCGGGCGCGGTGATCGCCGAGACCGTCTTCGCCCGTGCAGGTATCGGCCAAACCCTGGTGGCGGCGGCGAGCTCGCGCGACGTCCCGCTGGTCGGCGGGATCGTGGTCTTCGTCGCCTTCATCTACGTCATCGCGAATCTCGTGGTGGACGCGCTCTACACCGTGATCGACCCCAGGATCGAGGTCCCATGACGCTCATAGCACCCCGCACGAGAACCGGCACCGCGGCCGGGCCGTCGGACAAGGTCGGGCGCTGGCCGCTACCGTCGACAGTCACCGCCGCCGTCGTCGTGTTGGTCCTGCTGGTGGTGGCCACCGTCGCGCCGGCCCTGCTCGCGCCCTATGATCCGTACGCGATCAACCTCGACGCCGTGTTGTCGCCGCCGTCGTGGGCACATCCGTTCGGTACGGATCTCTCCGGGCGAGACCTGCTGAGCCGCATCATCTATGGCACCCGGCAATCGCTCGCGATCGGCCTTGGCGCGGTGGCGATCGCCTCGGTGCTGGCCGTGCTGCTGGGTATCGCGGCCGGACTGTCGAGCGGCGTCGCCCGCGCACTGGCCAATCGGTGGATCGAGGTGATGTTCGCATTCCCGACCGTCCTGCTCGGACTGCTGCTGGTGTCGGTCTTCGGACCCGGTCCCACGACCCTGGTGTTCGCGATCGGGATCGGCATAGCGCCCGGGTATGCGCGCATCGTGCGCGGCCAGGTGTTGGCGGTCCGCAACGCGCCGTATGTCGAGGCCGCGACCGCGATCCTCCACCCGCGGTCGCGAATCCTGTTCCAGCACATCGCTCCCAACGCGCTGCGGCCGATGATCGTGACCGTCACCCTCGGAATCGGACAGGCCATCATCTGGGCGTCGGGCCTCGCCTACCTCGGACTCGGTGTTCCGCCGCCGGCACCCGAATGGGGTGCGCTGCTCGACGCCGGTCGCACCTACATCACCGTCGCGTGGTGGTTGGAGATCTTCCCCGGCCTGGTGATCGTGGTGGTGGCACTGGCCTTCACCACTCTCGGGCGCTACCTCGGCAACCGACTGGAAGGAATCAAACGATGAGCGTCGACACTGCAGGACGCGTGCGCGCACCCAAGCTGGTGGACGTGCAGGATCTGCGAATCTCGTTCGGTGGCAAGGAGATCGTCAAAGGCATCTCCTTCGACGTCTCCGCAGGCGAATGCCTGGCCATCGTCGGCGAGTCCGGCTCAGGGAAGTCGGTGACCGCACGCACGCTCATCGGCTTGACCGGCGAAGGTGCTGAGATCGATGCTGCGACACTGACGTTCGACGGTCAGAACCTGCTCGGACGCACTGACCGGCAATGGCGCGGACTTCGCGGTGAGCAGATCGGCTTCGTCCTCCAAGACGCGCTGGTGTCTCTCGATCAACTCCGCACCGTCGGTAGCGAGATCGACGAGGCGCTCGGCAACTATGGAGTGCGGACGTCCGGTCGGCTGAACCGTGCGCTGCGCGAGGAGCGGGTGGTGGAACTCCTCGACCTCGTCGGCGTGCCCGAGCCGCGAGTGCGTGCGCGGCAGCGTCCGCACGAACTGTCCGGCGGCCTACGACAACGCGCGCTCATCGCGTCGGCGCTGGCTCGCGACCCGAAGCTGCTCATCGCCGACGAACCGACCACCGCGCTCGATGCCACTGTGCAGGCGCAGATTCTGGACGTGCTGGCCGAGGCCAAGGGACGGGGCAACGGGATCATCCTCATCTCGCACGACCTCGCTGTCGTCTCGCGGGTCGCCGATCGTGTTGCCGTGCTGAGGGACGGCGAGATCGTCGAATATGGTCCCACTCGTGATGTTTTGACCCGCCCGTCGCACGAGTACACGCGAAGTCTCCTCGCGGCCGTACCGTCGCGTGCGTCCAAGGGCACGCTGCTCACCAGCGGGGACACCCTGCCGGCCGCACCCGCGCCGGCCCACGATCGGCCGCTCGCGCTGCAGGTCCGCGACCTGCACAAGACGTTCACCGGCAAGGCACGCACCCAGAAGGCGGCGGTCAACGGCGTCAGCTTCGACCTCGAGCCGGGCAAGACTCTGGGCATCGTCGGCGAATCCGGGTCTGGCAAGTCCACCACGGCTCGCATCGTGCTGGGCCTGACGACACCCGACGAGGGGAGTGTGGAACTCAACGGCCGTCCGTGGAGCGCACTGAACGATGCGCAGCGTCGGGCGTCGCGGCACCTGATCTCGGTCATCTACCAGGACCCGCTGAGTTCCTTCGATCCCCGCTGGACCGTCGAACGAATCCTGCGTGATGCGTTGCGTGCCGGACGCGGCCCCGGTGTCGACGTCGACGCCGCGGTCTCGAAACTTCTCGACCAGGTCGGCCTGTCCGACGAGTTCCGTACACGCCACCCGCTCCGGTTATCTGGCGGTCAGCGGCAGCGCGTGGCGATCGCTCGTGCGCTCGCACCCGAGCCGTCGGTCATCGTGTGCGACGAGCCGGTGTCGGCGCTCGACGTCTCCATCCAGGCCCGCATCCTCGATCTCCTCGCGCGCCTGCAGGCGGAAACCGGCGTCGCACTCGTGTTCATCTCGCACGACCTCGGCGTCATCCACCACGTCAGCGACGACATCCTCGTCATGCGCGACGGCGAGGTGGTGGAGTACGGCACGGCCGACGCCGTCTTCGAGACCCCGCGCCACCCGTACACCCGCTCGCTGCTCGATGCCGTGCCGCGGATCGACGCCGGGGAGCTGGTGGCCTGACGCCCCACCGCCGGCTGCAGCCTGCGTGAGGCCCTCCCGATGGCTGAGGTGCGAGCCTGCGAGCCTCGAAGACCCTGGTGAGATGACATTGTCGTCTCACCAGCCCTTCGAGGCAGGGAGCGGTAGGTGCTCGGCTGGCGCCTCGGGCACCTCGGCTCAAGGAGCGGTGTCGGCAGTCAGGCTCGCCACAACCGTGGCTACACGACGCGCACGGGTCTCGTCCTTCTTGGCGTCGGCCACTGACCGCGCGTGCTCCTTGCGCTTCGTGTAGGAGAGCCGATCGAAGGCCGCCCCGAGTGCAGGGTCGGTAGAGAGCGCCTCGGCCAGCGCCGGCGGGACGTCGACTTCGCGCGGGGCATCGTCGAACGTGATTGTGACATCGACCTTCTCACCGATCTCGACACCGAGTTCGGTCCGTGCGGCCTTGCTCAGGCCGATCATGTTCTCGCCGCCCATCCGGGCCAGACGCGCGGCGCGCGACGTGCCGGCGATCGTGATCGTGACTGGGAAGGCCTTCGATCCACCTCCCAGCGCCGCTGCTTGCTCGTCGGTCAGGATCACGGCCGCGGCGGGTCCGCGCGGCTCCAGCACCGTGGTCAAGGTGAGCTGTTCGGTCGCCGGCATGATCATCTCCTCGGTCCGCGCATGTCCGTCCCTCGAGTGTGACCAATCCGCGGGCTCATGTCATCGAGCCGCCGCAAGCGATCCCCTTCATGGTGGTAGTGCCGGATCATTTCGGCGTGAGGTTACCCTTAGTTGAGCTTGCCAAATACGTGGCGGCCCGACGCGAAGGGGTGGAACGGATGAGTCGAGGGTTCAACGGCGCGGTCATGAAGGCGTTCGGCGCCCGCGACCACGTCGCAACCGTGACCGATATCGGTGAGGTGACCTCGCACTGCATCAGACTTCGATTCCGCTCCGACACCCTGTTCGACGAGGCGCTACCCGGTCCCACGTGCTTCGTCCGCGGGTGGTTCCCCGACGGTGAGGGCAAGGAGTTCCAGCGGGCATATACCTTCTCCGAACAGAACCCGGAGACCGGTGAGTTCGCGCTCGACTTCGTCCTGCACGAACCGGCAGGCCCGGCGTCGAAGTGGGCGGCAGCCGCAACCCCCGGCGACCAACTGTCCATGATGTCGATGAGTTCGCGCCCGTTCGAGATCCCCGCCGAGAACCGCCCGCACGGGTACCTGCTGATCGGGGATTCTGCGTCGATCCCGGCGATCAACTCGATCATCGAGATCGTGCCCGACGACATCCCCGTCGAGGTGTATCTCGAAGAGCACGGACCCGCCGACCACGAGATTCCGCTGGCCACCCACCCGCGCGCCCGGTTCCACTGGGTACATCGTGACAGCCCGGAAGCCCTGGCCGACGCCATCGAGACCCGCGACTGGTCCAACTGGTACGCGTGGGCGGGACCGGAATCCAACTCGCTCAAGGCCATTCGCAAGCGGCTCAAGGACTTCGGCTTCCCCCGGTCGGAGACCCACGCACAGGCGTACTGGGCGCAGGGCAAGGCCATGGGCAAGGAACGCGACCCGGAGGAACTCGCGGCCGAGACCGCCGTCGAGACCGTGGAAGCACCGCCCGCCGAACCGGCGGCGGAACCACCGGCCGAGCCCAAACCGGCCGGCCAGTGGCGGGCCAATTCGGCCGGCAGGCTCATCGCCCCGCTCAAACGGACGCTGATCCTGGCGGGCATCCTGCAGGCCATCGTCACGATCCTGGGGTTCGCCCCGTATCTCCTACTCGTCGAACTGGGCAGGCGCCTGCTCGACGACGCACCCACCTCCGAACTGTGGTCGGTCGGGATCCTGGCGGTCGTCTTGCTGGGCGTGTTCGCGCTCCTCGACTCGGCGCTGCAACTGTGGCTGCACGGAGTCGACGCGCGATTCTCCCGCGACCTGCGTGGACGACTGCTGACCAAACTCGCCCGGCTGCCCCTGGGCTGGTTCACCGCACGCAACTCGGGCAGCATCAAGACCCTCATCCAGGACAACACCCTCTCGCTGCACTATCTGGTGACCCACGCGGTCATCGACGCGGTCGCCGCAGTGGTCGCGCCGCTGGCCGTGCTGATCTACCTGTTCACTGTCGACTGGGGTGTCGCACTGTTCCTGCTGGTGCCGGTGCTCGGCTACGTCATCACGATGTACCGGATGCTGATCCAGTCCAGCGCCAAGATTCCGCTCTCGCAGGCATGGATCGAACGGATGAACGGCGAAGCCGCCTCGTATCTGGACGCCCAACCGGTGATCCGCGTCTTCGGCGGGGTGATGGCGTCGAGCTTCCGCCGCAACCTCGACGACTACATCGACTTCCTCGAGGGCTGGCAACGACCGTTCGGACGCGCCAAGACCACGATGGATCTCATCACCCGGCCCACCACCTTCCTGTGGCTGATCGCCGCGGTGGGCACGTTCTTCGTCATCTGGGGCTGGATCAACCCGGTCGACTTGCTGCCGTTCCTGTTGCTGGGCACCACGTTCGGCGCCCGGCTCCTCGGCATCGGCTACGGGCTGGGCGGGCTGCGGGCGGGCATGATCGCGGCGCGCGACATCCAGAACGTGCTCGACGAACAGGAACTGACCACGCACGTCGCCTCGACCCAGACCCCCGGTACTCCAGGTGAAGTCGTGTTCGACACCGTGACCTTCGGCTACCGACCCGATCTGCCGGTGCTGCACGACATCTCGTTGCGGCTCGCGCCAGGGACGGTCACCGCGCTGGTGGGGCCGTCGGGGTCGGGCAAATCGACGCTGGCCGCGTTGCTCGCGCGTTTCCACGACGTGGACGCGGGCAGCATCAGCGTCGACGGCTGCGACATCACCACGATGGAACCCGACGAGCTGTACCGCCACCTCGGCTTCGTGTTGCAGCAGACGCAGCTGGTGTCGGCGACCGTCGCGGAGAACATCGCACTGGCCAAGCCCGACGCCACGGCAGAACAGATCGAGGCGGCTGCCCGCGCCGCCAACATCCACGACCGCATCTTGCGTCTGCCCCGGGGATACGACACCCCACTCGGGCCCGACGCGGCGCTGTCCGGCGGCGAACGACAACGTCTCACCATCGCGCGGGCGCTGCTCGCCGACGCGCCGGTGCTGATCCTCGACGAAGCCACCGCGTTCGCCGATCCGGAATCGGAATACCTTGTGCAGCAGTCACTCAGCCGCCTCGCGGCCGGACGCACCGTGCTCGTCATCGCGCACCGGCTGCACACCGTCACCGGAGCCGACAACATCGTGGTGCTCGACGCCGGACATGTCGTCGAGACCGGAACCCACGGTGACCTGATGGCGGCGGGTGGTCGCTACCGCGCGCTGTGGGACGCCACCGAAGTGCCGACCACCTCCGCGGACGCCACGATGGGAGCTCAGCAATGATCCGCACCATCCTGACCCTGCTACCGGTCACCAGCCGTCCGGTCATCGCGCGGTTCGTCGTACTCACGGTCGTGTCGGTGATCGCGCGCGCCATCGGTGTCGTGGTGCTCGTGCCGCTGATCTCGGCGCTCATCGACGGAGACCACGATCGGGCGTTGACCTGGCTCGGTGTTCTCACCGTTGCCACGGTGATCGGGTGGGCGGTCGACGCGACGGCGTCGCGATGCGGTCACGACCTCGGCTTCACCCTGCTGAACAGCGCGCAACATGGTGTCTCCGAACGACTCTCGCGTATTCGTCTGACCTGGTTCTCCGCCGACCACACCGCCACCGCACGACAGGCAATCGCCGCGACCGGCCCCGACCTGGTGGGTCTGATCGTCTATCTGGTGGTCCCGATGTCGGGTGCACTGCTGGTGCCCATCGCCATCGCCATCGCGCTGATCCCGGTCGCCTGGCAACTCGGCGTCGTCGCACTGATCGGCGTGCCCCTGATGTTGGGGGCGATGTGGGCGGCCGGCGCGTTCAGCCAGCGGGCCGACCACGTCGCGGATGCGGCCAACACCCAACTCACCGAGCGGGTGGTCGAATTCGCTCGCACGCAGCAGGCGTTGCGGGTGTCGCGCCGGGTGGAGAACGAGCGGAGCCTCGCCGGCGAAGCACTGGCCCGCCAGCACGGCGCGACCGTCCGGCTACTCCTCATGCAGATCCCCGGACAGTTGCTTTTCAGCGTCGTTGCCCAGGTGGCACTATTCGTTCTGGCCGGCACCGCGGCCTGGCTCACAGTCAGCGGCGAGATCGGAAGCGCGGAGGCCGTGGCGCTGATCGTGGTGGCCGTGCGCTACCTCGAACCGTTCACCTCGCTCGCCGAACTCGCACCGGCGCTCGAGACCACGCGACTCACGTTGCGTCGCATCAAGACCGTGCTCGACGGCCCGCTTGTCACCGCCGGTGACCAGACTCGCGTCGCTTCCGGAGCCCCGAGAGTCGAGTTCGAGAACGTCACCTTCGCTTACGCCGGCGACGCAAAACCGGTGCTGCACAACCTGAACCTGGTCCTCGAGCCCGGTACCACGACGGCTGTCATCGGGCCGTCCGGATCGGGTAAGAGCACCATCCTCGGGTTGATCGCGGGTCTTTACCAGCCCGACGCCGGGCGTGTCCTGATCGACGGTGTGGATGCCGCAACGCTCGATCCGGAGGTACGACGCACCTTGACCAGCGTCGTGTTCCAGCAGCCGTATCTCATCTCCGGGACCATCGAGGAGAACATCCTGGCCGGCGATCCGACGGCGGAGCCGGCAGCAGTCTCTGCGGCAACCGCTCTTGCTCGGGTCGACGAGATCACCGTCCGACTGCCCGACGGCTTGTCGTCGCAGGTCGGTGAGGGTGGTGCGGTGCTGTCGGGCGGCGAGCGGCAGCGCGTCAGCATTGCGCGCGCACTGCTGAAGCGGGCGCCGATCCTGCTGATCGACGAGGCGACCAGCGCACTCGACAACGAGAACGAGCGGGCCGTCGTCGACGCGCTGTCGGCGGACACTGTGACGCAGACCCGCGTCATCGTCGCGCATCGGCAGGCGGGCATCCGCCGAGCCGATCGGGTGGTGTTCCTCGAGGACGGGACGATCGTCGAGGACGGCAACCCCGACGAGCTGCGGGAAGCGGGTGGAGGATTCGCGCAGTTCTGGGAGCACCAGGGTGCGACCGCATCGTGGTCGCTCACCGCGACGCAGTAGCCTGGCCCCATGAGTGTGAGCCCCACGGTGCCCGTGGTTGTGGCAGGTCTGATCGGCGGTTACGGCGCGGCGCGGTTCAGTGGCCGACGCGAACTCGGTGGGGTCGTTCTCGCCGCCGCCGGTGCGTACTGCACCCGCGAATGGGCGCGCCAGAGTCCGGCCGTCGCCGGCGGTCTGTTGGCCACCTACCTCGCTGCGTTTGGGGCGTCGCATCCGCTGGCGAAGAAGATCGGCGCGTGGCCGTCGGTGTTGGCGGTGACCGGTGCGACTGCCGCGACGACGTATGCGGTGACCTCGCGGGCGTGAGGGAGTTGGCATGAGCGATCCGGACGAGCTGATCTGGCAGGTGTACGACGGCCTGCCCAGGGCGGCGCCCGGTTCGGTCGAGACCGCCGCGTTGCTGCTGCGACTGGTGGGCGAGTTACCCGAAGAGCCAACGGTTCTCGATGTGGGCAGCGGGCCAGGTGCCGCCACGGTACCACTCGCGCAACTCACCGGCGGAACGGTGACGGCCGTCGATCTGCACGAACCCCTTCTTGCCGAAGTGCAGCGTCGGGCCGCGGAAGTCGGTGTCACCGAGCGGGTCAAAACGCTCGCCGCGTCGATGGACGCGATGCCGATTCCCGCCGGTTCGGTGGATCTGCTGTGGTCCGAAGGTGCCGCGTACATCATCGGATTCGACACCGCACTGGCAACGTGGCGGCCGCTGCTCGCCGACGACGGCGTCGTCGTGGTGACCGAGGCCGAGTGGATGACCTCGGAACCGGCAGCGGCGGTGCGGGATTACTGGAATGCGGGCTACCCGGCGATGCGCACAACCGCGCAGAACGTCGCCGCGATAGCGGATGCCGGCTGGACGCTGTGCGCGACTTATGTTCTCCCCAAGGCTGATTGGGCGACCTACTACGGACCGCTGAGGACCCGGCTCGACGACCTGACGCGAAGTGGGGTTCCTGCCGAATCCTTGGCACCGTTTCGCGAGGAGATCGCGATGTGGGAACGTCACGGCGACGAGTTCGGCTATACCGCATACGTACTGCGACCTGCGACGGTCGTGACTCAGTGAGGAGTTGTCATGGAGGTAGCCGGCAAGGTCGCGATCGTGACCGGCGGCGGTGGCGGCATCGGGAGTGCGATCGCCCGTGCCCTCGTCGCCCGTGGTGCGCGGGTGGTGGTCACTGATCTCGACGCGGCGTCGGCCTCAACCGTCGCTGACGCCTTGGGCGCCGACGCGGTATCGCTCGCCGGCGACGCCGCCGACCCGTCGCACATCGATGCCGTGGTTGCACTCGCCGAGAGCGAATTCGGTCCGGTGGACCTCTATTTCGCCAACGCGGGCATCGGCAGTGGCGGTGGCGTCGACACCGAGGACGCGGTCTGGGATCTTGCACTCGATGTGAATCTGATGGCCCACGTACGTGCTGCCCGCCGACTGGTGCCCGGCTGGGTGGAGCGTGGCGAGGGCTACTTCATCAGCACTGCGTCGGCCGCCGGTCTGCTCACCCAGCTGGGCAACGCGACGTACGCGGCCACCAAGCATGCCGCCGTCGGCTTCGCCGAGTGGCTCAACATCACTTACGGCGATAACGGAATCCGGGTGAGCTGCCTGTGCCCGATGGGCGTTGACACCGCACTGTTGCGACCCAAAGACGCTGTGGTGCAGGCAGATCAGGCGCTTATGCAGCGTGCCGTCGAGACCGCAGGTGCGGTGCTGACACCCGACGTCGTCGCCGACGAGGTGATGGCGGCCATCGCCGACGAGCGATTCCTCATCCTGCCGCACCCCGAGGTGCTCGACATGTATCGGCACAAAGGCACCGACTACGACCGCTGGCTACGCGGTATGCGGCGGTTCCAGCGTTCGTTGAGCTGACTCGAAGAGTTGGGTGACCGACGCTCTGACCTGGGAAAACGCCGCAGTGGTCTGTCCCTGAAAATAGGGGAAGAACTTCTTCCCCGGGGTTCACAGTCGTCCCCTAGAAATTCTTGGGGGAGGACTCCAAGAGTAGG
>NZ_JAKWBF010000024.1 GCF_022513585.1 Gordonia gummivorans | reverse complement strand
GTTCGAAGTCGTCCGCGAGATTTTTCTGGGGGAAGACACCAAGGGTAGGGGAAGAAGTCTCTTCCCCTACTTTTTGTGGGCGCAGGTTGCCTGGCACTTCAGCCGGCGGGAGGGACTTCCAGCGCTATCTCCGCCGCCGTCGCGAGTGGTCCCGCAGTTCGTCAAAGATGTCGTCGTCCCAGATGTGCTTGCGCACCAATCGGTATCGCTCGCATGCGACCCACATGTACAGTTCGGCGTCGCTCTCGAGGTCGGGACGGATCTCGGCGCGGCGTGCCATGCGCACCACCGGCAGGAACTCTTCGCCGAACCATCGTCGCGCGGCGTCGACCCGGCCCAGGTACTCACCGGTCTCCTGGCTGCGCCGAAAACCCCACGCCTCAACGTTTTCGGCGAGCTCGGCGTAGTCGAACGGGTAGGAGAGCCGAATGGCGTCGGCCTGGGCACCGGTGAGTGGAACCCGTGAGAGGAACAGCCGCCGATGGTCTTTGAGCACGAGGTCGGACGGCGCATTGATGCCCTCCGGTGAGATTCGGGTGTGGATCTCGGTGACGTAGGCGTCGATCGTGGTGAAATGTCGCGCGAAGGCGATGGAGACGCGATGGTGCCCGTCGATGACGAAGTGCATCGATCCGATGCGATAGAGCTGGATCGGCGGAACCGACTCGCCCCGTCGCTGGGCTGCTGCGAGTCGTTGCCACCGTTCCCGGATCCGTGATGACGTGGGCCGGAAGTAGCGGTCGAAATCCCTGGTGCGGTCGACACTTCCGACGATCGAGGACACCTCGACCACCTGCAGGCCCAACGCGGTCTCGCCGGTACGGCCGAGAGCGGCGACGACTTCGTCGAACGGCAGGATCGTGTTGACGTCGGCCGGAGCGCGGGTGAACCAGTGTGCGAGACGGGACAATTCGGCCTGTCGGCGGAGACGGGCGAAGTCGTTCTCGGCGTCAGCGTCGGGAAACCCGGTGTCACGCGCCATGTCGTCGTCTCACCACCTCGAACTCGCGCGTGCCCGGCTCGATGTCGAACTCGCAGTAGCCGACCACGTTCATGGATATCGTCGCCTCGCCGACCATGCGGTCGCGTGGTGATCGGCCGTACGGATGGACGTGACCGTGGACCAACAATGTCGGGTCCAGTGACCGTATCAGCGGATGGAAACAGTCGAACCCGCGATGGCACGCGTCGTCGGCGTCGCCGACTCCACGGGCCGGGCTGTGCGTGAGCAGGATGTCGGGGCGGGCATCTCCCCGGGTCAGTGCCGCGGTGCAGCGCAGACGCCAGCCGCGAAGACGCTGCTGGGTGTCGGTGTACTGATTGGGCCCCGGGTTGTAGCGCCGGCTGCCGCCGAGCCCGCTGATGCGCAGACCGCCGACGGTGACCGTCCGGCCGTCGGCATTGACGGCACCGTTGGGTCCGGGGTTCGACGTCGGAAGACCGGCTCGCGTCCAGCCGCCCCGACCCTCGCGATACCCGTGCAGATCACGATCGTGATTGCCGGGCACAAAGACGCACGGAGCATCACAGAGCTCGGAGAGGACCTCGAGGTAGTCGAACGGGAGGTCGCCGGCGCCGAGGATGACGTCGGGTTTCGCGTCGAGTCCGACGCCAAAGGTCAGCGATTCCACCACCTCGTCGGCCACCGCCAGAACTCGCACCACCGTTCCCACGTTAGTGTGTGCAAGGTGAGTGAGTCCGTTACCGATACCCTCGGCCGGTTTCTCCGGGATCGCATCGGTGTCGAACCGCAGCGCGCGTCGGTCACCTTTCTCGGTGTCGAACCCGTCGAGGTCCTCCGATTCTCCACGTCCGAGCAGGTCGTGTACGTGACGTCCGGCTGCTCGCGCCACCCGATGTCGGACCCCACCGACCTCCACGCCGACCCGGTGCGCGGGCCGCGCGCCGAGTTGGTGGTGCGTATGGCAGCGGGCTCCTCGTTGCCGGGGCTGCACAAGCGGATGGCGACGGTGGCGGCCGCACCCGCGGTGGAAGGGCTGATCCTGGCTGCCGATGCGCTGGTCGACCTGGGTGAACCGCTGTGGGACACGGCGACGAGCACCGCGTTCCTCCTCGACGACGACGACCTGGGAGAAGTCCCTCTCACAGAACCGATGGACTCGATCCGCCTGCTGCGTGCCGTGCCGATCACCGCGAACGAGGCCGCGTGGGTACGCCTCAAGGGTGCTGCTGCATTGCGGGAGGCGTGGACGGAGGCGGGGATCGACGTGACGCACGCGGATCGGTCGTCGGCGAATCCCTGATCAGAGCCAGTGGTGGCGCCGGAACACCCAGAACAGGGTGGTGCAGGCGACGACGAGGCACAGCACGACGGCCGGGTAGCCGTAGCGCCACCCCAGCTCGGGCATGTGCGCGAAGTTCATGCCGTAGATACCGGCGACCATCGTCGGCACTGCTCCGATGGCGACCCACGCCGAGATCTTGCGCATGTCCGTGTTCTGCTGGATGCCGACTTTCGCGGCCGCGGCATCCAGCAGTGAAGTGAGCACCTCGTCGTACTCGACGACGCGCTCGACGACCGTGGTGAGGTGGTCCGCGACGTCGCGCAGATGACGGCGGATCTCCTTGGGGATCAACGGATTGTTGGTGTCGGTGAGTCGGGCGAGCGGCACCGACAGTGGTTGGACAGCGCGCCGCAGTTCGAGGACCTCGCGTTTGAGCAGGTAGACCGGGTCGATGTTGAGCCAGCGTTTCTGCCTGCCGAAGACCGACTCTTCGATGGCGACGACGTCGACCTCCATCCGCTCGGTCACCGCGAGGTAGCTGTCCACCACCTTGTCGGCGATGGCGTGCATGACCGCGGTGGGGCCGAGCGCCAGCCGCTCAGGGCGAGCCTCGAGTTTGCGTCGAACGCCTGACAGGTGGGTGTGGGCGCCATGGCGGACCGTCACGACGAAGTCGGGTCCGGCGAAGATCATGATCTCGCCGGTCTCCACCACCTCGCTGGCGTGTTCCATCGATTCGTGCTCGACGTACTTGACCGTGCGCAACACCATGAACTGGGTGTTGTCGTAGATCTCCAACTTGGGGCGCTGGTGCGCGTGCACGGCATCTTCGACGACGAGCTCGTGCAGACCGAAGGCCTCACCGACACCGGCCATTTGTTCGTCGTCGGGAGCATGCAGCCCCAGCCACACAAAACCTTGTCCGGACTCTCGGACCTCGGCCAGCGCCTGTTTGTAACCGATCCGCCCCGGCTGTCGGATGCCGTCGACATAGACCGCGCAGTCCACCACCGCGCGTGCCACCGGCACCGGGATGCGCGGCAGCGGCGGCTTGTCCCGCCGCGGGTAGACAAAGCCGCGTCCGCCCGGACGGAGGTTCGGCATCGAGGGCACGTGATGGATGCTACTCGCGTGGTTGGTCACCGACCCGACCACTGACGGGGCTTCGCGATGGGCGGCGACTTTGTAAGATTCCGTCCGTGTCCTTCGACGTCACGGTCTACACCACGACGCTGATCACCCTGCTGGTCATCATGGATCCGCCGGGCCAGATCCCACTGTTCCTCAGCCTCGTCGGCCACCGCTCGCCCGAGTACCGGCGTCGGGCCGCGTGGCAGGCGCCGTTGGTGAGTTTGCTCGTGATCAGCGTGTTCGCGGTCGGCGGCAAGGCGATCCTGACCTATCTCCACATCGGGATCCCGGCGTTGCAGGGGGCGGGCGGACTGTTGTTGCTGCTGGTTGCACTCCAGTTGCTCACCGGGCTGGGAAATGCGGGATCACCACAGGCCTCCGAGGACGTGAACGTCGCCCTGGTGCCGTTGGGAACTCCGCTGCTCGCCGGCCCGGGAGCGATCGCGGCGGTGATCGTCGGGGTCAGCGCCGTGTCGGGCGATGCGGGCGGCTACCTCGCCATAGCGGCGGCGATCGTGAGCGTGCACATCGTGGTGATGCTGGTGCTGCGCTACTCGACCTATCTCATCCGCATCCTGGGCGTCGGCGGAATCACTCTGCTGGCCAAGATCGCGGGTCTGCTGCTGGCCGCGATCGCCGTGCAACTCATCGCCGACTCGATCGCCGGGTTCATCGCCGAGGGCGTCTGAGCGTTGGGAGGCCACACGCTACGGTGAAGCGGTGGTGAACGGGGTGCTGAAGACAAGGCTGACGGCGGTGGGGCTGACCGCTGTGGCGGTGCTCGTGCTGCTCGGCGGCTGTGCGCAGCCGACCACGCCGTCGACGTCCGAACTGCATGTGGGTTCGTCGTCGAGCCCCGCGATGCGCGTCATGGCCGAAATCTATGCGGGAGCCTTGCGCAACACCGGCACAGAGGTTGCGCGCGAGATGATTGTCGGCGACGACCCGGAGTTGCTCGAGGCCATGCAGAAGACCGACGTCGACCTGTTTCCGGCGTTCACCGGGCAACTGCTGAGCGTGCTCACGCCCGAGACGACCGCGGTGACCGCCGAGGCCGTCTACAACGACGTCAATCGTGCTCTGCCGCAGGGTGTTTCGGTGGGGGACGCGACGCCGGTGTCGGCATCGCCGCAGGTGGTGGTCGCCACTCGATTGGCCGAGCCTGCGCAGGTGACCGGTCTCGCCGATTGTGGACGGCTACCGGCGGGACTGACGGTGGTGACTGTCGGTGCGCCCGACGACGCGGTGCTCCGCTCATTTGCCGACGCCGGATGCCGATTCGGGGCAGTCCAAGCCCTGCCGGACGCGTCGGCCGTCGTGGATCGGGTGGCCACCGGGACCGCGGTAGGAGTGCTCACACCCCTGGAATTGTCCGGTGACCGTCGCGGTTCGGCGACTTCCGTTCAGGCTCTGCGGGTTTCGACACCCGATTCCGATGGCGGACCGGTGAGCGCAGTCGTCGCAGCAGGTCCACGTGCCCAGACCCTCGTGCCGGTCTACCGCAGTACGGCGTTGTCGCGCGACGACGTGAAGACCGTCAACAAGGTTGCCGGCGAGATCACCACGGCCGACCTCGCCGCGATGGCCGCGAGCGTCGCACGGGGGAACGACCCTCACGAGATCGCGGTCACCTGGCTGGGCGATCACGGTCTGTAGTGGTGCGTCTCTAGCGGCCGCGACGACCGACACCCGGCAACGAGAGCCACGTGCGCGGCGAGCGCTGGGGCGTCTCGTGGTCGCCGACCGTGTGCAGTGAGCGGAAACCGGGAACGCGAAGCAATTGTGCGGCCAGGTTGCTCTGCAGCGTGTTGTTGGCGGCGGCACACCCGTGGCAGTGGCCGGTCAGACGGACCGTCACGTCCCCGTTCTCGACGCCGACCAATTCGACGGCCCCGCCGTGTGACGCGGTGTACATGCCAAAGCTTCCGGCGAGAACTGCGCGAACGGCGTCGGCGACCTCCGCGTCGGCGGCCTGGCGGACCGCTTCGCGTTCGTCCGAGGCGATGGCTTCGTGTGCGTCGGGCCATCCACCGGGCGCGGTGAGGATCTCGTGCAGTGCGCCGCGGATGCGCCGACCATCCGCGGCTGCGGTGTGATCGGCGCCCAAACGAGTGCGTACTTCACCGGGTGTCACCCACACCGACTCGACGGTGCCCTCGGCGGCGAGGTCGGCGAGAGGAGTGGGCAGGTCCGCGGCGTCGACCTGGCCGGTCTTGCGAACCAGACCCGGCCCGACGCGCCACCGTACGAGAGCGGGATCGTCGGGGTCGGCCGGCATCGGCAAGAGGACGAGACTCATGGCGGCATCACCCGGTCACCGCGGCCGTGATGGTGTGACCGATGTAACCGGCCACCCACGCGAGGGCGAACATGTAGACCCACGCGATGATCGGCCATCGCCACGAATTGGTCTCGCGCCGCATCACTCCGATCGTCGACATACATTGCAGCGCGTAGACGAAGAACAGCAGCATGGCCACGATCGTCGGCGGTGAGAACACGACCTCACCCTTGTTGGGGCCGTCCGTGTACGTCATTTGTTCCAGGGCCGACGTCGGGTCGTCGGGATCTTCAGCAGCAGCGATCTGGCCCAGAGTCGACACGACGACCTCTCGCGCCGCGAACGAGCCGAGGATGCCGATGTCGATGCGCCAGTCGAATCCCAGTGGGGCAAACACGGGCTCGACGAACTTGCCGATGGCGGCACCGAAGCTGTTGTCCATCACATACGAACGCGACTCCGCGTCGCCGGCCGCTTCGGCTTCCTCCTGGGTCGCACCCTGCTGGAGTTGTACGGCGACGGTGTCGTTCTTGATCTGCTCCGCTTCGTCCGTGCGGGCGGGCAGCGACAGCAGAATCCACAGCACGATCGACGTGAGCAGGATGATCTTGCCGACCTTGCGCAGGAACATCCGAGTCGAATCCCACACCATCATCAGGACCGTGCGGGCCGCCGGGATGCGGTACGGCGGCATCTCCATGTAGAAGGGCATCAGTCCGCTGCGCAGCGCCGGAGTGCGTTTGAACACCGCCGCCGCCGTCATCGCCGACACCCCGCCGAGCAGATACAGGCCGAACATCACCGCACCCTGCATGCCGAACGGACCGAACTTCGCGTCGGGCGATACCAGCATTCCGATCAGCAGTACGTACACGGGGATGCGGGCCGAACAGGTGGCGAGCGGGGCCGCCATGGTGGTGGCGATGCGATCCTTCGACGACGGGATGCTGCGGGTGGCCATGATGCCGGGGACCGCACATGCGAACGACGACAGCATCGCGACGAAGGCGCGACCCTCGAGCCCGGCACCGCTCATCGCGCGGTCGGTGACGAACGCGGCGCGGGACATGTAGCCGACGTTCTCCATCAGGGCGATGAGCAGGAACATCAGCACGATCTGCGGCACGAACACGAGCACACCGCCGACGCCGCCGATGACCGCGGTGGACAGGAAGTCCGCGAGGATCGGCCACGTCACGTACTCGGTGACCAGGCCTCCGAGCCACCCGAAGAACGACTCGACCAGGTCCTGTAGTGGCGCCGCGACCGTGAAGACCACCTGAAAGAAGCCGAACATGATGCCGAGGAAGACCAACGTGCCGACCACGGGGTGCAGCAGGACACGGTCGACGGCGTTGGTGATGGAGTGCGAGCGGGGTGCTTTGTAGCCAGCCAGTTGCAGGACCGACGCCACCCAGTCCTCGTGTTCTTGGCCGTCGGCGACCGTTGGCGGCGCGACGGCAGGCCTGCTCCACGACTCCGGCGCGCCGAGCAGGGTCCGGACAGACTCGAGGGTCGACTTGCGAGTCCCGATGACGGCCCGCACCGGGACGCCGAGCGCTTCCTCGAGTCCCTCGGGGTCGGCCTTGCCTCCGCGAGCGGCCATTTCGTCGGTCATGGTGAGCACGATCGCGATGGGGATGCCGAGGTTCATCGCCTCTGCGACAAGTCCGAGTGACCGTTGGAGCACCGTCGAGTCGACGACGATCAACGCGGCGTCGGGCCTGTCGGCGCCCGATATCTTTCCGTCGAGCAGGTCGGCGACGACCTGCTCGTCGGGTGAGATGGGCTGGAGGCTGTAGGTGCCCGGGAGGTCTTCGAGATTGATCTCGATCGGTTTGGCGGCTCCGGCACCGGCCATGGCCGGGACCTTCGCCCGCCCGATCGATCGTGTCACGGTGACACCCGGGTAGTTGCCCGTCTTCTGGCGTAGCCCCGTGAGTCCGTTGAACACCGACGTCTTGCCGGCGTTGGGGCTGCCGATCAGCGCGACCGACGGTGCATCCGCCAGCGGCTTCTGGCCGCCGCCACCGTGTTCGTGGTGGTGCCCGCCGCCGGGATCGTGGCAGTCGCTCATGACGCCACATCGCATTCGATGAAGTCGGCTTCGTGTCGGCGGAAACAGATCTCGTAGTCCATCACCCGATAGACGCTGGGATCGCCGAGCGGTGCGCGGCGCATGCGGCACACGGTGGTGCCGTGGATGAAGCCGAGGCTGGCGAGCCGGTGACGTATCTCCGGTGGGCAGGACTCGCTGAATCCGTGTATCCGGGCGCTCTGACCGACGTTGAGTCTGGCCATCGGCATCGTGCTGGCTGCCATCGTCGCAGGCCGCCTTTCGAGGTAAATCGACCCTAACTCGATTTACTTTACGCGCGGGTAGGGCGGTTCTGGTCGCAACAGCGAGTCTTTGGGTCTTTAGCCCCGGAGCCGAACGGGCCGAATGTCACCGGTGGCGAACACGACACAGGGCCGCCTGCGCCTTGCGCGAGCGGCCCTGTGTGACTTGGGTTTTGGGCAGACCTGAGTCCTGTTGGGTCAGTTCACCTTCGACAGTGCCCAGCCGGTCACCTTGGCGGTGACCCACTGGTACTTCGACGCGACGATCCGCACCCAGATGTCGAGTAGCTGGGCGTCGGCGCCGACGAGGATGCGTGCCTTGTTCTTGCGCACACCGTCGATGATGATGTCGGCAGCCTTGGGCGAGGTCATCCGCGCGAGGTATTTGTCGAAGAAGGCGGCACTCGACTGCTGGTCGTGGTCGCCGGACACCGTGGCGTTACGCGCGATTGCGGTCTTGATTCCGCCGGGGTGGACACAGGTCACCTTGACGGGGTGCTTCGCGATGATCATTTCCTGACGCAGCGCCTCGGTGAAACCGCGGACCGCGAACTTGGCGGAGTTGTAGGCGGCCTGGCCTGGCTCGGCCAGCAACCCGAAGAGCGACGACGTGTTCACGATGTGTCCGTCGCCGGACGCGATGAGGTGGGGGAGAAATGCCTTGGTGCCGTTGACGACTCCCCAGTAGTCGACATCCATCACGCGCTCGATGTCTTTGAATTCGGTGCGTTCGATCTCACCGTGATGGGCGATGCCGGCGTTGTTGAACACGGCGTTGACGACGCCGTAGTGCGCGACGACGGTGTCGGCGTAATCGAGTACGGCCTCACGCTCGGCGACGTTGAGGATCTGGCTGTGCACCTGCGCGCCGGTCTCGCGGATCAGGTCCTCGGTGACCTGGAGGCCGCCGGGGTTGACGTCGGAGATCGCCAGGCATGCACCGCGTTGCGCCAACTTGACCGCGAGGTCGCGGCCCATGCCCGACCCTGCGCCGGTGATGACGACGACCTTGTTGTTGAAGTCTTTCATCTGCTGCTCCTGTCTGCTGGGTCAGGCGGTGACGGTGTCGGTGATTGACGCCGTGCTCGCGGACGTGGTGTCAATGGGCGCCTTCGTCCGGGACACCTCGAAGGCGGAGATGTCGAAATGCTTTGTCGCACGACGGAAGTTGAAGGTGAAGCCGGGCCACAGTGTGGTGATGTTGCCTCTGGCGTCCTTGTACCAGGAGGCGCAGCCGCCGTTGACCCATACGCTGTTGCGCAGGGCGTGCTGGATGTCCCGGTTGAACCCGCGCTGTGCCGACTCGGTCACCTCGGTACGGGTGATGCCTTGGGCGCGTGCAGTTTTCAGGTAGTCGACCAGATAATTCAACTGTGATTCGATCATGTACACCATGGAGGTATGGCCCAGCCCCGTGGACGGTCCGACCATCAGCAGCATGTTCGGGAAGCCGTGCACGAAGGAGCCCTTGTAGCCCTGCATGCCGATCTCGTCCCAGACCGCTGCGAGGCTGCGGCCGTCCTTGCCGACGATCCTGCCGAACACCGGTGAATCGGTGACGTGGAACCCGGTCGCGACCACGACCACGTCGACGTCGCGCGTGGTGCCGTCCACGGTGGCGACGCCGGTGGGGGTGACGCGGGCGATGCCGTCGGTGACGAGGTCGACGTTGGAGCGGTTGATGGCGGGGTACCAGTCGTTGGAGCGCAGAATGCGCTTGCAGCCGACCTGGAAGGCCGGGGTGGCCTTCTTGCGAAGCGCGCGGTCGGAGATGCCGCGGGCAATGTTCGCGCGGCAGATCAGCTCGACGGGTTTGAGTGCCTTCGGCGAGTAGGTCAGACCGAAGGCGGTCGCTTCGTTGGCAGCGTAGATTGCGCCGCGCACGGCGGACTGGAAGCCGGGCACGTTTTCGTAGGCCCAGTGCTCCGCGCCGGTGTACGCGCGCTCGGTGCGGGGGACGATCCACGGCGCTGTGCGCTGGTACACGTCGAGGCGCTCGGCGACCTTCGCGAGCTCGGGGACGAGCTGGATGGCCGATGCGCCGGTACCGATCACGGCGACGCGCTTGCCGGTGAAGTCGTAGTCGGTGTCCCAGCGTGCGGAATGGATGATCTTGCCGTCGAATCCGTCGATGCCCTCGATGTCTGGGAGGTTGGGTTCGCACAGCGGGCCTACGGCGCCGACCATCACGTTGGCGCGGACCTGGGTGGCCTCACCGTCGCGCTCGGTGTCGATCAGCCAGACGCGCTGCTCGTCGTCCCACGCCGCGTGGGTGACCTCGGTGCCGAAGCGCGTGTTGGCGCCGATGCCGTAGGTGTCGGCGACACCGTTGATGTAGCGGTGGATCTCCGGCTGATGTGAGTAGGACCGCGACCAGGTCGGATTCTTCGCAAAGGAGAAGGAGTACAGCTGCGACGGGACGTCGCACGCCGCACCGGGGTAGACGTTGTCGCGCCAGGTGCCGCCGAAGTCGCGGCCCCGATCGAGGATGACGAAGTCGTCGAAGCCTGCCTGCTTGAGCTTGATCGCCGCACCGAGCCCAGAGAAGCCTGCTCCGATGATGGCAATCTCTACATCGTTCGTTGTCATGAAGTCACCATAGGAAGCTACTGAACTCATGTCAATAGCTTATTGAATCTGATTCAGTAAGTGGCTAGGGTCGGTGTGTGTCGACGGTGAGAGGAGGGAATCCGTGTCGGTGACCCAGGGTAAACGCACGCGGATGAGTCCCGAGGCGCGTCGCGAACAACTCATCGAACTCGGTCTGGAGATGGTGTCGGAGCGTCCGCTCGACCAGGTGTCGATCGAGGCGATCGCTGAGGCCGCCGGCGTCTCACGAGCGCTGCTGTTCCACTACTTCGAGTCCAAGCAGGACTTCCATGTGGCCATCGCGGCCACTCAGGCTCGGCAGATGCTCGAGTGCACAGCGCCCGACCCGTCACTCGAGGACCCGCTCGCGATCCTGCAGTCGTCGATGACCGCGTTCATCGACTATGTGAGCGAGAACCGGTCGTCGTACATGACGTTCATGCGCGGTGCGTCGAGTTCGGATGCCACCATGCGCGCCATCTTCGACGACACTCGTGCGGTGATGGCCCAGCGCGTGCTCGACCACGTGCCCGCGCTCGGACTCACCGTGACCCCGGTCGTCGAGATGACCGTGCACGGCTGGATCTCCTTCGTGGAGGAGACCACGATCAGCTGGCTTGCGGGACCCCGGATCTCTCGCGACGAACTGCTGGCGCTGATCACCGCGGCGTTGCCGGCGCTGGCCGGGGCGGCGGGTGTGGTGGTTCCCGAGGCCTGACCCCCTGAGGTGCGGGCGAAGCGAGCCCCGACCGCACCTCAGTCGGCGGAGAGGCCGTCGCTACTCGGCGAACGCCTCGCCGATGATCTCCTGCTGCTCCACGGCATGGACCTTGCTGGAGCCCGACGACGGTGCCGACATCGCGCGCCGCGAGATACGACGCAGGCCGCCGAGCGTGTCCGGGAGCACCTCGGGCAGCCACAGGCCGAGGAACGGCCACGGTCCCTGGTTCGCCGGCTCCTCCTGGACCCAGGCGAAGTCGGTGGCGTTCGGGTACTGCTCCAACGTGTTGCGGAGTCGGCGGTGCGGAACCGGGTAGAGCTGCTCGATCCGGACAACCGCGACGTCGTCGCGATCATCCTTGTCGCGGCGTGCGGCCAACTCGTAGTAGAGCTTGCCGCTCACCAGCAACACCCGCTTGACCGTGCTGCGATCGCCTCCGCCGACATACTTCGGGTCGTCGATCACCGAACGGAACTTGTCGTCGGTGAAGTCTTCGACCGGGGAGACAGCGGCCTTGTTGCGCAGCATCGACTTCGGGGTGAACACGATGAGCGGGCGGCTGATGCCGTCGAGCACATGGCGGCGCAGCAGGTGGAAGTAGCTGGCCGGCGTCGACGGTAGGGCGACGGTCATCGATCCCTCGGCACACAGCTGCAGGAAGCGTTCGATACGCCCCGAGGTGTGGTCGGGGCCTTGGCCCTCGTGACCGTGCGGAAGCAGCAGCACGACGTCGGAGAGCTGGCCCCACTTGGCCTCACCGGAGGAGATGAACTCGTCGATGATGGACTGCGCGCCGTTCACGAAGTCGCCGAACTGCCCTTCCCAGAGCACCAGGGCGTCCGGGTTGCCGACCGAGTACCCGTACTCGAATCCGACCACCGCGAACTCGGACAGCGGCGAGTCGTAGACCATGAATTGGCCACCGCCGTGCTCACCGTCGATGGGCTTGAGATGGTTGAGGGGGGTGTACTCCGACCCGTTCTCCCGGTCGATCAGAACCGAGTGACGCTGCGTGAACGTGCCGCGGCGGGAATCCTGTCCCGACAGGCGCACGGTGCGACCCTCGAGGACGAGCGATCCGAACGCGAGAAGCTCGGCGAACGCCCAGTCGATACCGCCGTTGCGTGATGCCTCCTGCCGGCGGTCGAGCACCGGCTTCACGCGGGGATGCGGGGTGAATCCGTCGGGCACGTTGACGAAGGCATCACCGATGGTCTGCAGGGTCGTCTTGTCGACGGCGGTGACGAGCTTGGTGGGCAGCGTCTGGTCGGATTCGACGGACGGGCTCGGCTCGGGGCGGTACTTCTCCAGTTCTTTGACCTCGTTGAAGACCCGCTCGAGCTGTCCCTGGTAGTCGCGCAGGGCGTCCTCGGCCTCCTTGGTCGAGATGTCACCACGACCGATCAGGGCTTCGGTGTAGCTCTTGCGGACTCCACGCTTGGTGTCGATCACGTCGTACATCGCCGGCTGGGTCATCGACGGGTCGTCACCCTCGTTGTGTCCACGACGGCGGAAGCAGACGAGGTCGATCACGACGTCCTTGTGATAGGTCTGCCGGTAGTCGACGGCGAGCTTCGCCGCCCACACGCAGGCCTCGGGATCGTCGCCGTTGACGTGGAAGATCGGCGCGCCGATCATCTTCGCGACATCGGTGCAGTACTCGGACGAGCGCGAATGCTCCGGTGCGGTGGTGAATCCGACCTGGTTGTTGACCACGATGTGCACGGTTCCGCCGGTGCGGTAGCCGGGCAGCATGGCCAGGTTGAGGGTCTCGGGCACCACGCCCTGTCCCGCGAAAGCGGCGTCGCCGTGCAGCATCAGCGGCAGGATCGAGAACTCGCCCTCCTCGTCGAGCTGGTCCTGCTTCGCGCGGACCAGACCTTCGAGAACCGGATCGACGGCCTCGAGGTGACTCGGGTTGGCGGTGAGCGACACGGTGATCTCGTTGTCGCCGAACATCTGGTAGTACTTGCCCTCGGCGCCCAGGTGATACTTCACGTCGCCGGAGCCGTGCGCCTGCGACGGGTTCAGGTTGCCTTCGAATTCGGTGAAGATCTTCGAGTAGGGCTTGCCGACGATGTTGGCCAGGACGTTGAGCCGCCCGCGGTGCGGCATACCGATGACGACCTCGCCCAGGCTGTGCTCGGCGCTCTGGTCGATGACGGCATCCATCATCGGGATGACCGATTCCGCGCCCTCGAGCGAGAACCGCTTCTGCCCGACGTACTTGGTCTGCAGGAAGGTCTCGAAGGCCTCTGCGGCGTTGAGCTTCGACAGAATGTACTTCTGTTCTGCGACAGGCGGTTTGGAGTGCTTGATCTCCACGCGCTCGCGCAGCCACTTCTGCTGGTCGGGCTCGAGGATGTGGGTGAACTCCACGCCGACGTGGCGGCAGTAGGCGTCGCGCAGAATCGACAGCACGTCGCGCAGCTTCATCTTCTCCTGGCCGTGGAAGCCGCCGACGTTGAAGGTGCGGTCGAGATCCCAGAGCGTCAGACCGTAGGTCAACACGTCCAGATCGGGGTGGCTCGCCCGGGCGTCGCTGTCCATCATCAACGGATCGATGTCGGCCATGAGGTGGCCGCGGCTGCGGTAGGCGGCGATCAGTTCGAGCACTCGGGTGTTCTTGTCGACGGTTCCCGCGGGGATGTCGCGGCGCCACCGGATCGGCTCGTAGGGGATGTGGAACGCGGTGAAGATCTCGTCGTAGAACGCGTCGTCGAGCAGCAGCTCGTGGATCCGTCGGAGGAAGTCACCCGACTCGGCACCCTGGATGATGCGGTGGTCGTAGGTGGACGTCAGTGTCATCAGCTTGCCGACGCCGAGCTCGGCGATCTGCTCGTCGCTGGCTCCCTGGAACTCGGCCGGGTACTCCATGGCGCCCGCGCCGATGATGGCGCCCTGACCCTTCATCAGGCGAGGAACCGAGTGGACGGTCCCGATGGTGCCCGGGTTGGTCAGCGAGATCGTCACGCCGGCGAAGTCGTCGGCGCCGAGTTTGCCGTCGCGGGCGCGGCGGACGATGTCCTGGTAGCCGGAGTAGAACTCGGCGAACCCCATCGTCTCGCATTCCTTGATGGCGGCGACGACCAGCGTGCGGTTGCCGTCCTTGCCGACCAGGTCGATGGCGAGCCCGAGGTTGGTGTGTGCGGGCGTCACCACGTTGGGCTTGCCGTCGACCTCGGCGAAGTGCCGGTTCATGTTCGGGAACGACTTGATCGCCTGCACGATCGCGTAGCCGAGAATATGGGTGAAGCTGATCTTGCCGCCGCGGGTGCGGGCCAGATGGTTGTTGATGACGATGCGGTTGTCGATCATCGCCTTGACGGGCACGGCGCGAACGCTGGTCGCGGTCGGGATTTGCAGCGACGCCGACATGTTTTTCGCGATCGCGGCCGCGGGACCACGCAAGACCTTGTTCTCGTCGGCCGATTCGGACTTGTCGGTCGATGTCGCCGTCTTGGCGACCGGGCGGCTCTGCGACCGCGCCGATCCGTCGCGGCTCGCCACGCTCTGCCCGGAGGCCGCCTTGGTGGCGGTGGCCTCCTTGGCCGGTGCGCTCTTGCGCGCCGCGGGACGGGTGGGTGTCTGGTCGAGGGTGACCTGCTTGGACGCAGAGCCCTCGGACGATGCCTTGGTTGAGGCCGGCTTCGCAGCGGACTTGCTCGCAACAGGTTTGCTTTCGGCGGTCTTGCTCTCGGGAGCCTTACTCGGGGCGGGCTTGTTCGACGAGGCAGTCGCGGGGGCCGACCCGTTGCCGTTGGCGTTCGATCCCGACTCGGCGCCGTTGGCTGACGGCTTGTAGTTCTTCAGCAGGTCGTGCCAACTCGGATCCACCGAATCAGGGTCCTGGATGAACTGCTGGTACATTTCCTCGACCAGCCACGTGTTCTGCCCGAAATCGGATAACGAACTGCTCACAGCGGTATCTCGCCTCAATTCCCAAAAAGGTGCCGGGTTTTTCTGCCACCGAGGTCTCTCGTGAAGACTATCGGTGAACCACCTGCAGATGGTACGCGCGTGAAAGCAGTCCGTGCGCACCGACCTGCTACTTCACGGTCAGTTCCACACGTCGTCCACACGAGGACAGAGCCTCGTCATCTGGCTCGGACTTTCACGCTGTCGTGGGGCCGGCGTCGTTGCCGGATGGGCCCACCGGAATCGGCGATTCGTCGGGATCGACACCTGCATCCCAGAACGCTCGATACCTTCCGGTCAACGACAGCAACTCGTCGTGTGTTCCCATTTCGACGATGCGTCCGTCTTCGACAACGGCAATCAGGTCGGCCCGTGCGGCGGTGGCAAGTCGGTGCGCGACGATCACCGACGAGCGACGCCTGGTGACCGCGGCGCCCGCAGCGAGCACGAGCGCTTCGGTTGCCTGATCCAGTGTTGCGGTGGCTTCGTCGAGAAGCAGCAGATCGGGTTCGACGAGTTCGGCACGCGCCAGAGCGACGAGTTGCCGCTGGCCTGACGACAGGCCCTGGCCGCGCTCGCCGAGCGGATGATTCATGCGTCCGGGAAGTGACCGGATCATGTCGATGGCACCGACTGCCGCCGCGGCCCGAGCGATCGTCCGGTGGTCGGCATCGGGCCGGCCGTAGGCGATGTTCTCCGCGACCGTGCCGGTGAACAGGTGTGGTTCCTGGGGGACAAGTCCGAGGCGTTGCCGGTAGGCCGACAACGTGTACTCGCGGATGTCGACGCCGTCCATTCGCACCGAGCCGGAGGTCGGGTCGTAGAACCTCGCCAGCAGTTTGACGATCGTCGACTTGCCTGCGCCGGTGCGCCCGACCAGGGCCACCGACGTGCCCGGCGCAATGGCCAGGTCGAGGTCGGTGAGTGCGTCGCCGGCGGCACCGGCGTAGCGGAACGAGACGTGATCGAGCGTGGCAGCCCCGTCGAATCGGGCCGGGCCGGGTTCGGTGGCCGACGGCGACGCGGCCAGCGAACTCGGTGTCGACACCAGATCGCCGATCCGTCGCAATCCCACGGCGGCCTGCTGGTACCCGTCGAAGACCTGCGTGAGCTGCTGCACCGGGCCGAACAGCATCGCGAGATAGAGAATGAAGGCGACCAGGGTGCCGGCCGACATCGCGCCCGTCGACACCTGATGGGCACCCACCGCGACGGCGACGGCGGTCGCGAGATCCGACATGAAGGTGATGAACGGGAAGTAGATCGAGATCGCGCGTTGGGACACCATGCGCGCGTGCACCCAGTCAAGGGTCCGCGTGGTGAATCGTGCGTCGGCGACCGCGACGTGACGGTAGGTCTGCGTGGTCTTGATGCCGGCGATGTTCTCTTGGAAATCTGCGTTGACCGCACTGACGAGTTCGCGGGACCGGGTGTACGCGCGCGCTGCGATGCGCCGGAACACCACGGTGGCCACCACGACGACGAGAAAGACCGGGAGGATCAGCGCGCCCAGGACCGGGTCGGTCACGACGAGTGCGATCGTGACGCCGATCAGCGTGAGTGCGGCGACGATGGCCGAGGAGAGGCCGGTCTGCAAGAACGTCGACAGCGCGTCGACGTCGGTGGTCATGCGGGTCATGATGCGGCCCGACAACTCACGCTCGTAGTAGTCGAGTCCGAGGCGTTGCAGGTGCGCATACGAGCGGATGCGCAACCCGTACAGGACTCGCTCGCCGGCCCTTGCCGAGGTGATCGTCATCGCCGAGGTCGCCACCCAACCCAGGCCCACGAGCGCCACACCCACCCCGGTGGCCCACCACAGTGTCGCCTCGTCGGCGTTGGTGGCAGCGTCGATCACGGTCCTCGCGAGGGTCGGGAACATCAGCCCGATCAGGGTGTCGGCGGCGATCGCCACGATCGCGGCGACCATCAACCACCGGACCGGTCGAAGGATGCCGCGCAGAGTGAAGTGCGGGTTCTCCCGGCGCGCGGCGACCGTGTCGACCTGCGGGTCCTCGGTTGCCGGTGGCAGCGCGGCCACCGCCTCGGTGAGTGCGGGCGTGGCAGGCATCGACCCGAGGGCGGAACCGATGCCCGGGCCGCGTCCCATGCCGCCGGTGGCCGGGGCCGGATTCCGGATCGGTCGAGCCGGGGCGTCGGCGCCGGTCGGAACCCGATCGGGCCAGAGATCCTCGGCGGAGTCGGGAGACATGGTGATACCGGCCGGGACCTCGGGCATCGTGGGTGACACCGGCGCCATGAGGTCACGGAAGCGTGGTGACGTCGTCTCGAGTTCGGCCACGGTGCCGACCGCGGTGATCACGCCGCCCTCGATCACGGCGACACGATCGGCGAGGGTCAGGGTGGAGCGTCGGTGGGCCAGAACGAGCATCGTACGGTGCTGGGCGCGGAGACCGCGCAGGATGCGGGCCTCGGTGGCGGCGTCGACCGCCGACGTCGCGTCGTCGAGGACGAGGATGCGTGGGTCGGCGAACAGGGCGCGTGCGAGGGCGATGCGTTGACGTTGTCCGCCGGACAGGGTGAGTCCTCGTTCGCCGACGACCGTCGCGTACCCGTCCGGGAGGTCGTCGATGAACTCGGCCGCGTCGGCGCGTTGTGCTGCGTCGACGACGCGCTTCATCACCGCCGCATCCACGTCCTCGGCGGCGACGTCGAGCGCGATGTTCGCGACGATCGTGTCCGAGTAGAGGAACGGCTCGTCGAAGACCACCGCGAGCGCGTGGTGCAACGCGTCGGGGGCCAGCTCCGACACCGGATGGCGGCCGTCGGCACCGACGATGTCGATCGACCCGGCGTCGGGTGTCAGGTATCCGCTGACGAGGTCGGCCAGCGTCGACTTGCCCGAGCCGGGCGGCCCGACGATGGCGACGCATTCGCCGGGTGCGATGCGCAGATCCACGCCGTCGAGGACCGCCGGTTCGGAATCGGGATCGTCGTATCGGTGGTGTCCGAAGCGGACGGCGTCGAGTTCGAGTCCGAGTGGTCCCGGCGGCAGTGTGCCGGTGTTGCCGATCGCCGGGTCGCGGGGATGCTCGGTCACGTCGAAGACACGCTCGACCGCGGCTCGCGCCAGCTGTGCGCTCACCACCAGGTTGGTGAGGAGTCGGGCCATGGCGGTCATGCTCGCCACATACGTCGTGAAGGCGAGAAAGGTTCCGGTGGTGATGTGGCCATCCATCGTCAGATAGCCCCCCACGGCGATCACCGCGACCATGCCGATCTGCGGGATCGCGGCCATGGTCGGTGCGAATCGTGCGTTGATCCGGGCGGCGCGCAGTCGCCGTGCGTAGAGTGCGGCACCGAGGTCGACGAGTTCGTCGACCGCGCGCTGCTCCTGCCCGAAGCCCTTGACGACGCGGACACCCGTGACCGTCTCCTCGACGTGCTGCGCGACGTCGGCAGCGGCTTGCTGAGCCGACCATGTGGCAGCGAACAGACGCCGACGAGTACGCCAGATGACCAGTGCAACAACGGGAATGATGAGCAATGTGACGGCGGTCAGCAGAGGCGACAGGTAGGCCATGATGCCGATCGCGATGACCACCTGGACCGCGGCGCCCGCCGACAGGGGAACCATCGCCAGCAGCCCCTGCAGGATCTGGAGATCGGAGATCGAGCGGGAGACGATCTGCCCGGTCCGGATCTCGCGCTGCGCCAGGCCATCCAGATGCAGCAGCGTGTCGAGCAGTCGCAGGCGCAGAGCGTTCTGCACGTTGATGGACAGCCGGCCGGCCGTGATGCGGCGTCCGTACTGGCAGGCGTACCGGACGAAGGCGAGCACCACGAGCATCGTCACGATCGCGGTGATGGACAGCCCGTGGGTCGCGACGCCGGTGGCGTTGTCGACGGCGGCCTTCGCCAACAGGGGAGTGGTGAGGTCCACCGCGACGGCGATCGCGGTGGCGATCAAGGTGGTGACGACCAGCCGCCGGTACTTCCACGATTCGGCGGCCAGGCGTCGGATCCATCCGGGTGATGTCGCGTCGGCCGCTCTCTCCTCCGACGGGGACGGCTGGACTTCGTTGTCGAGGGCCGTCGTCACCACCGGCGCACGGGCGGCAGGCCGGCGTCGTACACGACCGTCGAATCGACATGCCACGCGACCGGCGGGGGTCCGAAGACCTGCCGGGAGTTACGCACCACTCGTCGGCCAATCGCCCGACTGCCGGCACCACCGATGACGGCGCCGATCCCGGCGGGCATCAACTTGCCGAGCACCAACGGCGCCTTGCGATATGCGTACTTGCGCGACAGTTTGGCGACGAGCTTCTTGTTGAGTTTGGTGATCGCGCTCTGCGGGACCGACGAGCGGCCGAGTCGGCGCAGCACGCCTCCCCGGGTCCCGACCACGCGTCCCAGCGCGAGCACACCCTCTTCGCCGAGCGCGACGGTGAGCACCAACGTCTTGCGTCTTTCGTTGTCGTGCAACGGAATTCCATGGACCTCGGCGATTGCCAAGGCAAGTAGCGCGGAGGCCTCGATGAAGAAGGCCGATTCGCCCGTCATCGCACCGAGTGCGGTCATCGTCCCGACGCCCGGGATGGCCGCAGTGGCACCCACCGCGCCGCCCGAACCGGTGACGGCGTGCAGGTAGCGCTTCTCGAGACGTCGGATGAGTTGCGCGGGTGAGTCGTTCGGGTACTTCGCGCGCAACGATTCGACGTACTTCTTGACCCGGGGGGCCTGGAGTCGTTGGGCGCGGTCGAGCACACCGCCGGCCACCTCGACGGTCCGACGCGACGTCGGAGGTTCGGGCTGTTCCCACTGGGGCTGTTGCATGTTCCGTGGCTGGGGCGGGTATCGGGGGTCGAATGTCATGAGAGGGGTACCCAATCTCGAGCGGGGACGACTTCGGTTGCCGGCGGTGGCCCGGGTGGCGTGCCATCTCCGAATGGCCGTCCGCCGAGTTCTTCGCGATGGTGCGGCGTCAGCCATCCGCGCAGGTCCGGGCCCTTGGGAACGATCTGCGTCGGATTGATGTCGCTGTGCACGATGTAGTAGTGCTGCTTGATCTGGGTGAAATCGGTGGTGTCGCCGAACCCGGGCGTCTGGAACAGGTCGCGAGCATACGCCCACAGAACCGGCATCTCGCTGAGCTTGGTGCGATTGCACTTGAAATGGCCGTGGTAGACGGCGTCGAACCGGGCGAGCGTGGTGAACAGCCGCACGTCGGCCTCGGTGATGGTGTCGCCCACCAGGAATCGTTGCGTGGACAGCCGTTCGGATAGTTCGTCGAGCTTGGTGAACAGGCGGTCGTAGGCAGCGTCGTAGGAGTCCTGGCTGCCGGCGAACCCGCACCGGTACACGCCGTTGTTGACTTCGGTGTAGACGCCGCGGTTCACCTGGTCGATCTCGTCACGCAGGTGTTCGGGGTACAGGGCGGGTGCACCCTCGCGGTGGTAGGCGGCCCATTCCAGCGAGAAGTCGATGGTGATCTGCGGAAAGTCGTTGGTCACCACTTCGCCGGTGGCGGTCTCGACGATGGCCGGCACGGTGATGCCCTTGGGGTAGCCGGGGAATCGCTTCTCGTAGGCGTCTTTGAGTCGCGGGATGTCCAGGACCGGGTCGACGCCGCCGGGGTCGAGATCGAAGGTCCACGAGTTCTTGTCGTGCGTCGGACCGCACAGGCCGAGCGAGATCACGTTCTCGAGTCCGAGGAGCCGGCGCACAATCAGCGTCCGATTGGCCCACGGGCATGCACGGGCGGCGACGAGACGGTAGCGACCGGGTTCGACGGGATACCCGTCGCGACCGTCGGCGGTGATCCGGGTCTCGATGTACTTGGTGTCGCGCACGAACTCCTGACCGGTGGTCACATAGCTGCCCTGCTCGGCGTCGCCGTGTGTCGTGCCGGTGTCTCTCGTTCCGCTGTCGGGGGCCATGCCTCACACAGTAATGATCTGTACCGACTCTTGGCATCGGTTGCCCGGCGCGGTATATTCCAGTCGGAATATTTGGTCGGAAACATGGAGTTGGGACATGGGTGAACACGGCTCGGCGCAGCCTCTGCCGCCGATCGCGATGCTGATCCTCGGTTTGCTGGCCGAGCGGCCCATGCATCCCTACGAGATGTTCCAGACCACCGTCGAACGCCGGGAGGACAGGTTGGCCAAGATCCGGCCCGGCACCATGTATCACTCGGTGGACCGTCTGAATTCCAAGGGACTCATCGAGATCCAGGAGGTTCGACGCGAAGGCAATCGGCCCGAGCGGACCGTTTACGCGATCACCGAACACGGACGTGAGGTGCTGACCAGAAGCCTGGAGCAGATCCTTGCCCGGCACCCGGAGGAGTATCCCGAGCTCTATCTGGCTCTGTCCGAGGCGCACGGGTTGCCCCGGGCCCGGGTGATCGAGTTGGTCGGCGAACGAATCGAACGGATGCAGACCGAGCTCGCCGAGTACGAGGCGGCGGTCGCGGTGGCGCAGGCCTGCGGCAAACCGGAGATGTTCCACCTCGACGCCGGCTGCAAGATGGCCACGCTACGCACCCAGATCGACTGGCTCACCGATCTCGTCGACCGCATGCGAACCTCGCGGATCGCCTGGCTCGACGACCCCGACTTCCTGACCACCATCAACGGCCTGCCTGCGGGGGCGGCGGCCGATCCCGAACGCGCACAGAAAGAGAACACACCATGACCACCTCTCCGCCCTCAGCTGGGCAGATCACCAGCCGGCCATGGGTCGCACTGCTGGCGCTCTGTGTCGGCTTCTTCATGATCCTCGTCGACATGACGATCGTCGCGGTGGCGCAGCCGCAGATTCAGGCCGCGCTGGACACCGACGTCAACGGGATCGTCTGGGTGTCGAGCGCCTATCTGCTCTTCTACGCGGTGCCGCTGCTCATCACCGGCCGGCTCGGCGACAAGTTCGGGCCGAAGAACGTCTACCAGCTGGGTCTGCTGGTCTTCACCGCCGCCAGCCTGTGGTGCGGTCTGTCCGATTCGATCGGTGAGCTGATCGCGGCCCGAGCCCTGCAGGGTATCGGCGCGGCGCTCATCACCCCGCAGACGATGGCACTGATCACCCGCATCTTCCCGCCGGAGAAGCGCGGCGCGGCGATGGGTGTGTGGGGCACGGTTGCCGGTGTGGCCACCCTTGTCGGTCCACTGCTCGGCGGCATCCTCACCGACAGTTTCGGCTGGGAGTGGATCTTCTTCGTCAACATCCCGGTCGGCATCGTCGGCCTGGTCCTCGCCGCCGTGCTGGTGCCCAGCGTCGAAACTCATGACCACCAGTTCGACTGGATCGGCGTGATCCTCTCGGCGGTCGGTCTGGCGGCCCTGGTGTTCGGCATCCAGGAGGGTGAGACCTACAACTGGTCGGCGTGGATTTGGGCACTCATCGTGGGTGGCGTGCTGGTGATGGCGTTGTTCGTCTACTGGCAGTCGCGGATTCGCACCGAGCCGCTGGTGCCGCTGTCGTTGTTCCGCGATCGCAACTTCTCGCTCTCCAACATCGGTATCGCCACCATGGGCTTCGCGATCTCCGGTCTGATGATCCCGACGATGTTCTTCCTGCAGCTCGTCGGCGGTATGTCGCCGACCCAGTCGGCGGTGATGATGGTGCCGATGGCCGTGCTCACCGGCGTCCTCGCGCCGATCGTCGGCCGCATCCTGGACCGCGTCCACCCACGCGTGATCATCGCCTCGGCCCTGCTGCTCAACGCCGTCGCGGTCGGACTGCTCGGCATGCTGGCTCAACCGGATACTCCGGTGTGGCAGTTCGTGATCCCGCTCTGCATGATGGGTATCGCGTCGGCCGGGATCTGGGCCCCGTTGGCCGCCACCGCCACCCGAAACCTGCCCTGGCAGCAGGCCGGCGCCGGCGCCGGCGTCTACAACACGACGCGGATGATCGGTTCGGTGCTCGGCGCGTCGATGGTCGGCGCACTGATGCAGACACGACTGGCTGCGGAGCTGCCCAACGTGAACACCAACGAGCACCGGGACACGGTCGCCCAGTTGCCGGCCTTCCTCCGGGAAGGGTTCGCCGACGCCATGGGGCAATCGCTGTACCTGCCGGCCGCGGTGCTGCTGATCGGTGTGGCGGCGACGGTGTTCCTGGTGCGGCCCAAGCACCAGACGCCTCGGGCGGCCACGGAGGCACTGCTCGCCGAAGGTGAGGTGGAGGGAGCAGGCGCGGCCTGAGGACGCGCGTCGTCGCCTCCCGAATCCTGTCGGTGCCCGGCCGTACCGTGTAATCCATGCGGATCTTGCACACCTCGGACTGGCACCTGGGCCGGACCTTTCACGGTGTCGAACTGCTCGACGACCAGCGACGTGCCCTGACGCAGCTGGCCGCGATCGTGGCCGAGGAAGCCGTCGACGTGGTGGTCGTCGCGGGCGACGTCTATGACCGGTCGGTTCCCTCGGCAGACGCGATCGCCACCTACGACGCGGGCCTGGCCGAGATCGCCGCCGCCGGGGCACAGATCGTGATCACCTCCGGCAACCATGATTCGGCGACCCGGCTGGGCTCGGCATCCGCCTTCGCCGCTGCGGGCGGACTGCATCTCCGTACGACGATCGCCGGCATCGACCGTCCGGTCGTCCTGTCCGACCAGTTCGGTGACGTGGCGATCTACGGCATCCCGTATCTCGAACCCGATACCGCGCGTGGCGAACTCGGCGTCGAACAGGATCGCGGGCACAGCGCGGTCCTCGCCGCGGCGATGGATCGGATTCGGGCGGATCTCGAGGGCCGGTCGGCGCGATCGGTGGTCGCTGCACATGCATTCGTGGTGGGTGGCATCGCCTCCGAGTCCGAGCGGTCGATCAGCGTCGGAGGTGTCGAAACGGTGTCCGCAGATACTTTCTCGGGCGTCGATTATGTGGCCCTGGGGCACTTGCACTCGCCGCAGCGGCTCACCGACACGGTGCGCTACAGCGGCTCGCTGCTGCCGTATTCGTTCGGTGAACGTACGCACCGGAAGTCTGTGTGGATCGTCGACCTCGACGCGCGTGGGGTGTCGGAGGTCCGTGCACACGACCTGCCTGGGGTGCGCGAACTCACTTGTCTGCGTGGCACTCTCGACGACCTGCTCACCGACCCGGCCCTGGAATCCGCCACCGACCACTACGTGGAGGCCGCCCTGACCGACAAGGTGCGCCCCGTCGACGCGATGCGCATACTGCGGCAACGCTTTCCGCACGCGGTGCATGTGCGGTGGGAGCGTCCCGAGCAGGGTGAGGGTGTCGACTATCGCTCGCGAGTTCGGGGTCGCACCGATGCCGAGGTGGTCACGTCGTTCATCACCGATGTCCGGGACGAGCCGACTCCGGGTGAACTGGCGATCGTCGATCGTGCACTGCGCGCGGTGGTCGGTGAGCCCGAGGCGGACGGTGTCGGCGCCAGCGCACCGGAATCGGTTGCTTCGGAAGGGGAGTGGGCCCTGTTTGATGTCGGGGTGGTCGATGTGGCGGAATCCGCGTGAGACTGCACAGACTCCGCATGCGCGCCTTCGGGCCGTTCGCCGAGGACACCGAGGTCGACTTCGATGCGCTGTCCGCCGAAGGCCTCTTCCTGCTGCACGGTCAGACGGGTGCGGGAAAGACGACGGTGCTCGACGCGGTTGCCTTCGCACTCTATGGCCGGGTTCCGGGAGCTCGCGACATCAATCGGCGGCTGCATTCGGATCATGCACGCCCGGAACAGGTCCCGGAGGTCGAACTGGAGGCGACGATCGGTGGGCGCCGGATGCGGATCATCCGCTCACCCGAACACCACCGGCCCAAGAAGCGGGGCCAGGGCACGCGCAAGATCAACGCCTCCGCCACGCTCCACTGGGTGGACGGTTCGGGACCCGATCTGACGCGTTTGCCGGACATCGGCGATGTCGTCGTACGGCTGATCGGTATGAGTGCGGAACAGTTCTTTCAGGTGGTTCTGCTTCCCCAGGGTGAGTTCGCGAAGTTCCTGAGGGCCAGTTCCGAGGATCGGGAACGGTTGCTGGAGAGGCTGTTCGACACCGAGCGCTTCGGTGACCTGGAAGAATGGCTTCGCGACTGTTCGCGTGCGAGCGAGGCGACCGTGACCGAGCGAGTGACAGCGCTCGACCGCATCGCCGGGCAGATCGTCGCGCTGGGAGGGGTGGATGCGCCGCCCGCAGCGCCGGACCTGGACTGGGCGCAGGAGTGTCTCGACGCTGCGCGTTCGGTGTGCGACAGTGAACAGGCGGCCCTCGATGCCGCCAGGGCCGCAGTCCACGTCGCACAGGCCGCACACGACGCAGGAGTGCAGCGCGCCGAACATCGACGCCGAGGGAGGCAGGCCACCGAGCGGCTCGATCAGCTCCGCCTCGGTGAGGCCGATCGCTCGAAGGTGGCTTCGGCTCTCGACGCAGCACGGCGGGCTGCGCCGATCGCATCGCTGATCGACGAGCACGAACATGCCTGTAGCGCTTACGATGCCGCCACCCGCGCATGGGAGAGCGCTCGCGCGGCCATGGCGGCAGTAGCCGGCGGTGAGGCGGTCTGCGACGCGAACGAAGCCGAGTTGCGGGTGGCGGTGGACGGCTGGACCGCCGAGTCCGGTCGGTGGGAACCACTGGCGGCCCGGGTCGCAGAGAGGCCGGCGTTGGTCTCCGACATCGAGACCCTGAAGCGCGACGTCGGTGCCGCGCAGACTCGTCGTGCGGAATTGGCCGGACTGTTGGCGGCGGCTCCTGGTCGCCGTGACCAGGTCCAAGCTGCGCTCACCACGGCGCTCGAGGCGCGTGGGCGAATCCCGCAACTCGAGTCCGAGCGCGAGCACGCCGAACGGATCGCCAGGGCGCTGCTGGCCCGCACGCAGGTCGATCAGTCTCTGCGGCAATCGGATACGGCAGTTCTCGAAGCCCGCGAGATCCACGTGGCCGCCCGCGAGCATCTGCTCGACCTGCGTACACGCAGACTGGCCGGGATGGCCGCCGAACTCGCGGCGGAGTTGGTCGACGGGGAGCCGTGCGTCGTCTGTGGGTCGCAGGAGCACCCGCAACCCGCGCGAGCGGGGGACGCGTCACCCGTCGGCGATGCGCAGGAGTCAAGTGCTGCGAACGCAGAGCAGCGTGCCGCGAAAACACGCGCACGGGCCGAATCGGACCGCGCCGCTCTGGTCGAACGCCGCAAGAGCCTCGACGAGACCGTCGGAGACGCAGTCGCCACGGACACCGAGCATCGGCTGCAACGGATAGGTGAACAACTCGCGGATGCGCGTCGTTGCGCCGAAGGTGTTCCGGCGCTGCAGGTTGCGGTCGAGAATGCGGCCGCGGAGTCCGACGCTCACCGGGCAGAGGCAGCCGACCTCGATTCGGCGCAGTCGGCGCGCAATGAACGGTTGTCTGCGTTACGGACCCGTCTGGCCGAGCTCGACGCCGAGGTCCTCGAGGCCACAGGCGGACGCGTCGGAGTGACCGAACGGCGTCGTGAACTGGCCGACCTGTGCCGCCTTGCGGGACAGTTGCGCGATGCCCTGCGGGAGCGGGAGTCGGCCCGGGTCCGGCGTGACGAGATCGCCGCGCGCCTGCGCGATAGGTGTGTCGACGCCGGCTTCGAGGATCCTGCCGGCGTCCGGGCCGCACTGGCCCCTGCCCAGCAGATCCAGAAGTGGGAATCGACTTTGCAGCAGGCGATCACGCTGCGCTCGGCCGCGCTCGAGACGCTCGGCGACCCCGACGTGACATCCGCCCTCGAGGGCGATCCGGTCGACACCGGCGCCCTGGCAGCGAGTCTCGCGCTCGCACGCGGCGCGGCAGACAAGGCGGCCAGCAGTCATGCGGTGGCGGCCCGGCGAGCGGCAGATCTGGAGCGATACGTCGCCGAGTTCTGGGCGGCGTCGGATGCGCTGGCGCCGCTGCAGGCCAAGTGCGCGGAACTGTCGGGGCTTGCCGAACTCGTCAGCGGACACGGCCAGAACGCGCGTCGGATGTCGTTGCATTCGTACGTGCTGGCAGCGCGTCTGGAGGAGGTGCTGGTCGCCGCGTCGGCCCGTCTGCACCAGATGTCCTCCGGACGTTACGAATTCGTGCACACCGATGCCGTCGGACCGCGAGGACGCCGGGGTGGCCTGGGTATCGAGGTGCGTGACGAGTACACGGGTGCGGTACGCGCGACGACGACCCTCTCCGGCGGTGAGACCTTCTTCGCATCGTTGGCGCTTGCCCTCGGTCTCGCCGACGTGGTGTCGGCAGAGAGTGGCGGTCGGGTCCTCGACACGATCTTCATCGACGAGGGTTTCGGCACTCTCGATCCGGAAGCACTCGACTTGGTGATGGGCGTCCTCGACGACCTGCGTTCCGGTGGGCGATTGGTGGGAGTCGTGAGTCACGTCGACGAGTTGCGCGCTCGAATTCCCGCTCAGCTGCAGGTGGTGCGGGGCGACAGCGGTTCGACGGTCCGGATGAGTGAACTGCTGCGCGTGTCGTGAGCAGCCCGATTGGGGATCGCCCGAGCCCGTGCGCTACTCTGTGTTTCGCCCGTTGAGCCCCCGTAGCTCAGGGGATAGAGCGTCTGCCTCCGGAGCAGAAGGCCGCAGGTTCGAATCCTGCCGGGGGCACCGTATCTATGCAGGTCAGAGGCTTTTCTAGCCCGGTTCGCTGACCGTGTGCGATCACCGTGTCATCCCGGATGATCCTCCGTTGAAACCAGAACGGCCCCGGTCGGTGCGTCAACACCGATCAGGGCCTCGGCCCAACGGAAGTGAGTCCGATGAACCGTTCATCAACCCTATCCCTCGTGGCGGGCGCTGTAGCGTTCGGCGCGCTCGTCTACTTCGTCCCGCTCGGACTGTTCGAGCCGGTCATGAGAACCACAAACTCCCAGCTGACCGCGTGGTGGAACCTGCACGACGTCGCCCGCGAGGTGGGTGTCGACGCCGATCAGCTCCGCAGCGCGTTGCACGACCTTGAGGACCAGCTCGACAACGGTGCGGCCGGGGACTCGACGCGCGTCGACGAGCTGGCAGCCACGGTCCGGCAAGATGTGATCGCCGTGTGCCGCAAAGGCACTGACGCAAACTCGACATTGACCGCAGCGCAACTGTTCCGCGCTGCGGACACACTCGGAATGCGCGCCTCCAAATTGCTCGGAGTCACCGAATGAGCGGCGGTGACCGCACCTTCTGGTGCGAGCGGGCAGCCGACGCGCTGGATCGCATCGAGTCCGAGTCGATGTCTACCGAGCAGATACGGGTGCTGGCGTTGGTACTCGAAACGCTGACGGGTGAATCTGCGCCGCGTCGGCCTGTATTGACTCTCGTCTGACCTTTCAGTCCACGGGGCGCACGTTTGCGCCCGCGAATGCCCTCACGGTCGAACCGTCGTCATGATGGCCGCGGTTGCCGGTTCGATTCCGGCATGGGCACGCACGCAACCGATCCGACCGCGTTGCCGTCGTTCTCGTACCGCTCGACGCAAACCAGCGGGCAGCACGTAGCCCAGTCCTCAGCCGTGCTCTGAGGCCACCGATCCCGACCTCGCGAATCGAGACCAGGTGCCACAGCGATACCGCCTACCCTCCGGGTCAGGTGGCAACACGTCGTGGCCTGACGCGATCAAGGGCTCGGGTTCGTGGGTCGACCGGGATGGGGTAGAACGCGCGGCCACCCGTCAGGGTGTCCACTATGCGACCCTAGTTCTCCCAGTCGTCAGTCGCCTGAACGATGTCCTTGAAGGCGAGGGATTGTGCAACCGTATCGAGAACTGCCTGAACGTCTTCCGGCTCTCGCTCAAGCGCTTCCATGATCTGATCCGTAATCATGAGCACGGTTGGTCGTAGCCGGTCGTCGTCAGTCTGTCCCAATGCCTCGGTGAACCCTTCCGCGACACTCGACGCACGCGAGATCAGCGCCGCGATTCTCAGCAGCGCGACGTCGAGCTAGCGGCCCCGACCGCTCCCGTCTGCTTCGGCGAACAACTCTGCTGCTTTCGCTGAGTCCTGCCGGTTGACGCGAATGATGAGCAACGCGCGGCGATAGTCCGCTTCGTAGAGAGCCATCACCGGAAGCTACACCATCGGCCCTGACAGCACACGACCCCGCTGCTCGGCGCTGCAGCGGGGTTGTGTGGCTTGGGGGATGGCCCTCGACGCCGGCCAGGGAAGAGGTTCCGACATCGAGGGCCGTCCGGGTCGGGCGCGCAGTCAGACGCCCGAGTCTGCGATCGATCAGGCGGCGGTTTCCACGCTGACGATGCCGGCGGGCTTGAACACCGACAGGCCGAATCGGCCTTCGACGCGGCACCGGACGAAGTTCTTCACGAAGTCGTCGGACACCGCGTCAGACCACCGGGTATCGATCATGCCGTCGGTGTCGATGGACACGGCCGAACTGTCCAGCAGCACAGCGGTATCGGCGGGTAGCGCGTTGGAGATGACGGCCTGCACGCCGAACAGCTTGCGGGTGATCGCGTCGACCGGCACACCACGCACGTCGGTCGCACCGGAGGTCACCGACAACAGCTCCAGGGCCTCCCAGTCGGCGGCCGAGATCGCCAGGACCGAGGGCACGTAGCCGGTCGATTCGAGCTTCGTGATGGCCTTGCGGACCGAGGTCAGAGTGTTGGTGGCGAACGCCTGGGTCTGGATACCCGAGGTGTTGAGGATGCCGCGCAGGGCCGGGGCGGTTCCGCTGCCGTTGAGCACCTGGTTTTCCAGAGCGACGCGCAGCCCGTAGAGCATCTCGGACTCGACGAACGCTTCGAGGTTGGAGTTGTCCTCGATCGCGTAGTGGCCGATCTGCTCGGACACGTGCGCGATCACCTGCAACTTCGCGTCGACCGACTCGACCGTGTACACCGACGTGGGCTTGGTGCCACCATCGGCGACCGGGGCGGCGTTGCCTGTCCGCACCGTCTGGCGCAGGAAACTGTACGTCGTCCCGACACTGCGCGTGGCCAGCACATCGAGCAGGGATTGCGGCACCCGGCCCTGTTCGGCGACTTCCTCGCGCAGCTCGATCGGCGTCGTGCGCGACCCGGACGCAACGAGCGCCTTGGTCTGCGGGTCGGTCGAGGCCTTCGCGATGCGCTGCGCCATCGACTTCACCCCGGCACCGGTCATCGGGAGATACCCGCTCGTGCGGGCCGAACCGTCGTCGTCACCGCGCACACCACCGACCGACTTCGCCAGGGCGAACGCCTCGGCCATCACCGACTCGTCGGCCTCGGCCTTCTTCAGCTTCTTGTCGAGATCCTTGGCCTTCTCGGTCGCGGCCTCGACCTGCTCGGCTTCCTCACCGGTGAGGTCGCGCTGCAACTTGTCAGCGGTCTCGACGATCTCGGTGATGAGCTTGATCTGTTCATCACGGCCCTTGGTCAGTGCCTCGATACGTGCGGTGGTGTGCATGGTGGTGGTGCCTTTCAGGCTGAGAACGGAATCGGCTGCGCGGCGCGCGAGCCAGGAACGGGTTGGTGCGGTGGAGCGGGACTTGACGTTGGTGACCAGCGCGCGGTCGTTGGCGCCACGCGCGACAAGGGAGACCTCGAGGAGATCGAGGTCGAGCAACTCGGTGTTGCCCGCGGCGTTCTTCGTCGAGCGGTTGACGTAGTAGCCGATCGACAGGCCGGTGACCCTTCGCCCTTTCACCTGCCGATACGCCGCGGCACCCTGGTTGGTGTCGAGGTCGAACCGGCCCTTGATCGCCAGGCCCTCGTCGGTCTCGCGGGCCTCGATCACCTCACCCACGTAAGCCAGCGGCGAGGATGCCTGGTGCTCCCAAATCAGGGGGGTGACCTGATCGGCCTTGAGTGCCTTGGCGAACGCGCCACGCCGGACGATGTCACCGACGCTGTCGACGTTGTCGAACGCGCTGGCAATGCCCTCGAAAACCCCTTCGTCCAGGCCGGCGGTCTTGATCGCCGCGACCTTCAATGTCTTGCGGTTCATACGTGAATACCCTTTCCGGGCAACAGAATTGGAGAGGACTCAACAGACTCGCGGGCCGACGGGGTACGGGGTGTGCCCGGTGGCGGGGCGGTCCGGATTCGTTCGCGGACTCGGTGATGCTGGCGAGCACACGAGGTGCTTGGCCGCGATGAGCTGGCGACGTCTCCACTGCCGAGAGTATCAGCACCACAGGACGACTCACGTGCATCGAACACCTTTGCGCGGGTCATCGCGGCGGCTGACGGTGCCATACCCGGTCGTCCCAGTGCTCCCAGGCGTCTGCGGGCACGTCCACGACCTCGCGGACGAAATCGCCCAGCTCGTCATCGAACCGCACTCGCACAGCTCGGCGGGTAGCGCCCGCCGGGTCGGCCGGGGTGGGGTCCGGGGGCGTACCCCCCTCGCCCGTCACCGCTGGCCACCCGGATCGACACTCAAGTCAAGCAAGGTGAGATCCACGGTCTTCTTCGCGGCCTCCAGATTGCCGCCAGTCGCGTAGGCGAGTTGCTCGGTCAGTGCCGTCGTTAACGAGGCGATGATGCCGCACAGCGCCGCCTCACAGCCGTCCGCCCACGCCTCATCGAGCACCGCACGAGCACCGGACGTGTCGTCATCGAGCTGCGCACGCAGAATCAGGGCTGCGCGTCGTCGGTTGGTGATCTGGTTGTCGGTCATCGGTCGTTTTCCTTCCAGAAGGGGGTAGGGGGGTCAGAATCCCTGCGGTCGACAGGGGGGTACGCCCGCTCGGGGAGCACGGCTTTTTTATGCTCAGAATCTGGACACTTTGTTGGGTGGGTGTCCAGGTTTGCCGTGGATGGGTGGGTCGGGGATTCGGCCGGCCACTACGGACTCGTCGAGGTCTGCGGTGCTGGCCCAATCGCGGCACCGGGTGAACGCCGTGCATCGGTGGCAGAGCCGGACGGCGGCTCGGTGCCGGAAAGCTGTGTCGTCGGCGTCCTCGTCGGGGCGCCGCGCGTCGAACAGCTCGGGTCGGCCGATGCATGGCGCCCCGGACAGGTCGGCCGTTCCCTCCAGGATCGCGGCGAGCAGACTCACCGGACCGGGTTCGACGGTGCGGGCGTGCCTCACAGGTCGCCGTCCTCGTCGACGAGCTCCGTGATCTTCCATTCAGGAGACATGGTTGCTTCGTTTCCTCCGTGCGTTGTGTGCGTTGTGGGCGTGACCTGCGGTTTTGTCTGCGTTCTGGTGTGCGTTGTGGTGCGCGGTGGTGCGTTGTGGCTCTGACCTGGGGTTTTGTGGTCTGCGGTCCAGAACGCACCAGAACGCACCAGAACGCAGTCCACAACGCACGTGTTTGTGCTGGTCAGAGCCACAACGCACCTACTCCGGGATCAGACGCCAGAACCACGGGCCCTTGGGGTTGTCGCGGCGGCTGGCTTCGATGAACTTCTTCTTGATGCAGTTCGTGCGCGCACGCCCGATCTGCGAGTCCGACCACTTCGTCTTGCTGGCGGCCTGACCCTTACGGAGAAGGTCCGAGGCGTCGGTGGCGAGCAGCCAGCCGCTCCCGTCGCATTCCTTTTCGACGACGCCGAGTAGGTCGGCCGCGCAGCCGTCGACCCGTTCACTTTCGGCCTCGTCCTCGGCCACCTGTGATTGGGCGGCCATCGTCGAGAACATCTCCTTAGCTGACTGCTCAGCGATGCCCACCGGACGAGCCACGGTGATCGTGATGCCTTCCGCGGTGACCTCGGTGATGTCGAACAGTTCGGCCGGCTGATCGTCGCGACAGATGTTCGACTTCTCCACGCCGATCGCCAGACGGCCGTCCTCGTCGCGCTGGGCGAGCAGGTTGAGCCGGATGCTCTGCCGGATCTGACCGGAGAGTCCGACCGCGCCGCGAGTGCCGTTGAGCGTGTCCCTGTTCGTGTGCCCCAGGGTGAGGACCGCTGCGTTGCGCTTGCGGGCGTACCGCTTCCACGCGTTGATTACGGGCCGCCACTCGGTGGCCTTGGGTAGTCCGCCGTTGACGACTGCTGTGGCGTCGGCGAGTCCGTCGACGACGACGAGCGCGATGTCGGGGAGTCCGTTGAGATCGGCCAAGTATCCCGGACCGGGTATGCCCATCTCGAAATCGTCGTCATCTTCGGCGACGTTGAGCACGAGCACGTAGTCGAGGTTCACACCGGCCGCTTCCATGCGCGGCCGTGCGGAATCTTCCCAGCCGTCTTCGGTGATGATGAGAACCACGTACAGCCGTAGCGCGGTGAGCTTGGCTACTTCGCGCACCCACCATGTCGACTTGCCGATGCCCTCATTGCCGAACAGATACGTCACGTGACCGCGGGCGAGACGTTCAGGGACAAGCCATTTCACCGGCCGCGACTTCGGTGCATCCGATCCACGTATCCATCCTCTGGGGAGATTCATCCGATCACCTCGCGCTTGGCCCAGGGGTTCGCTGCGAGCCACTGGCGTCGGTTCGCGATGCGGCGGCCGGCGTCGCCCCACGGCAACGCGCAGGACACCTCGACCGCGGCATCCTTGCGTGCGCGGATCTCGTCGAGCGCGTCGAGCTCGGCGAGCAGCACGTCGCGGACACCGGCCGTCAACAGGGCGCTGAACTGTGCCCGGTCGATTCCATCCGGCATCGGCAGATGCACCAGACGCGCACGGATATCGAGCGCTTCGGGATAGGTGAGGCTCATCCGGCCACCCGCTTACGGCATTGCGGGCCGACGCCGAGCTGGCGTGATCGTTTCGCGGTCAGCGGGGAGCCGCACACACGGCAGACGACGGCGAGGACGTAGTTTCCCTCACGCAACGCGGCCAACATCAGGCGGTCGGCTGGGTCCAAGTAGGCGTCGAGGTTGATAGAATCGACGTCGAGATTCCCGCCACCCGCTGAATCTTTCGGAGCCCCGCCGTTCGCCCCGGCGGGGTTTCTCATTGCAATCACTCCGTGTCACCGCCGATCGCCTCGTCCTGGTGATCGGTGACGCCGAGATCAGCGAGCGCGTCGAGCTGGCTGTAGTCCGGATCGGTGCTCATGCGGCACCGCCACCAACGAGACGCATCATGGCGTCGAGGTCGTTGAGGTCGACCTTGATGAGTCGCGGACCTACCCGGTAGGCCGTCAGCCGGCCGGATGCGATGTAGCGGCGGAGTGTGCGTGTCGAGACGTCAGCGTATTCGGCTGCGACCGTGATGGATTCGAGACGTCGCAAGGTTGGTGTTCTGGGCATGCGTCAGCTCCATGATGGATCTGACTCGCACGCCCTTTGAGTCTTCGGTGCCCCTTGGTGGGCTTCGCGATCACCGCCTGACGATAGGTGACACAGTAGTCGATTAGGCGGTCATTTGATGACACGCTTACGTCGGCGTGTTGCGACGTCGCTGACGATGACGAGGTAGGGAACTTTGAGGGATGCTGTGCACTTGCAAGTGAGAGACAGCTCAACGTCGGTCTCGACACCCTCCGCGATCTCAGCCCAAAGGCGTGGCCGGTCAAGGTGTTTGGACTTCCGGTTGAGCGCCCATTTCGGGGACATTTGCTTCCGATAGTCGGTCACGATGGCCTTGTAGTTCTCGACACTCGCGGCGAAGAACTCGTCCTCGGTTAGGCCTGAGCTCTCTATGACGTCGCAGAGGTCAGGCAGCTCAACCGGCTTCATTTCGGGCGTGTAGTTCTCGAATCCGGCGCGCTGCGTGATTCGGAAGCACATCGGGTCTGTGTTGTAGACCGCAAGCACTTGAGTACCGCATTGCCCGCACACGGTCTCGTGGGCCGTGAGCCGCCGTAAGTCGGCCTTCGACCTGATCGCAAGTAGTTGGTTCCAAGCGGATTCGAGGTCGCCGTTGTCACTCATCGCCGGGTACTCCCTCCGTTGCGAGCGCAGAAAGTGCCTTAGCGACTTCGGCGTCTCGCCCGGTCACGATCTGCTGATAGATCAGAGATGCGCGTACAGTGCTGTGCCCGAGCCTGCCCATCGTCTCGACGAGGTTTCCTACGCGCGCCGCCTGGGTGCCCGCAAAATGGCGTAGATCGTGAATGTGCATGTCAGGCTTGCCAATTGATTCGAGCGCGTGAGCGTAATACTCGCGGCGGAAGGTCCGATCGTTGAGGTGCTTGCCGCGTGCGGACGGAAAGAGCAGCGCGTCGGGTTCCTCGCCGACGTGCGTGTCGAGGTGGTGCTGTATGTCGTCGCGGATGTGCGGGGGAACGACAACAGCGCGGCCGCGTCCCGACTTCGTTGAGTCCACCCGGTATTGGCCATCTCGGCGCGTGACAGCGCGACTGACTTGCAGCACCTCGCAACCCTCGGTCAAGTCGCTGCGGCGCAGCTCGGTTACCTCGCCCCAGCGGACGCCGCACCAGGCGGCTAGCAGGATGAGCGCCCGGAACCGCTCGGGGCGGATCACGTCGGCCAGCTCGGCGACCTCGGCGACGGTCGGGATCATGGGGTCTCGCTTGCGCGGCGGGTTCATCGCCCGCGGGATGGTGCACGGGTTCGCGGCGATCACGCCGTCAGCGGCCGCGGTCGCCATGATCGCGTGGAGCAGGCCATAGGCGTGAGAGTTGCGTCGCGGGTACTCGGTGCCGAGCCCGGAGTGCCACGAGCGGATGGTGCCGGCCAATATGTTTTTCATCGCGACGTTGCCGAGGGTCGGTTTGATGTGCAGCCGCAAGAGATCCTTGTAGCCGGATCGAGTGCGGGGCTTGAGCTGCCGTTCATCAACCCAGCGGTCGGCGTACTCGGCGAGGGTGATGATGCGGGCCTTGGCACGCTCGCGAGCCAGCGCAGGCGGCTCCCACACATCCATCTCGATCTTCCGGCGCTCATTGGACAGCCAGCCCTCGGCGTCGATCCGGTGGGTGTAGGTCGTCGGCGCTGTGTGCCGCACGAGATCGGGACCGACATAGGACGCTTGGAGGCGTCCAGAGGGGAGCTTGCGGATGTATCCCCAGCCGCGATGACCCTTCTTGCCCGCCATAAGCGCCTCATTTCGTGCGATCCAATGAGCGTTCCGTGTGTCACTTTCCGGCAATCCGTGACAATTCCTGGCACTAGTGTATCGTGACGTATCAGCAGGTGAGAGCAGCGAAACGCCAGCGCATCGGCTACAACGGCAGGATCATTCCGAGCAGGTTCGAATCCTGCCGGGGGCACCACAAAATCTGGGGGAAGAACTTGTTCCCCGGGGTTCTTAGTCGTCCCCTAGAAGTTTCTGGGGGAGGACTCCAAGGGTAGGGGAAGAGTTTCTTCCCCTACTTTCTTCGGCGACGTGCCTGGGTGGAGATCAGTTCATCGGCAACGGCTGCGCATTGCGTTGCGCCAGCATCGTTTTGATGGTGTTGATCTCGTTGCCCTGGGTGTTGATCATCGACGTGGCGAGGGAGCGCACGTAGTCCTCGTCGACGTTCTCCGGGTTCGCGGCGTACTGCATCATCGGCGTGCCGCCCTCGTGGTGGCGCAGCATGAGTTGCAGGAAGTAGGTGTCGGCCTCGGCGCCGCGCAGGCTGTACAGCTTGGCCATCTCGGCCTGAGTCGCCATGCCGGGCATCATCGGCTGATCGGTGGCTGCGGGAGCCGGAGTTCCCGACGGCATCGGCATGCCGCTCATGTCGCCGTGATCGTGATGGTGGCCGTCCTCGGACATACCGCCCATGTCGTGGCCCATCCAGGCCATGTGCTCACCCGGGTTGTCGAGCGGATAGCCCCACCGCGTCAGCCACGACTGCATCTGCCCGATCTCGTTGCTCTGCGTGGTCAAGATGTCGTAGGCGAGCGATCGCACCTGGATGTCCTCGCCGGTGCGGTAGATGATCGACGCCATCTCCACACCCTGCTGGTGGTGAGCCGACATGTCCTGAGCGAAACCGACCGCGGCCGAGTCGGCGGCGGGTCGGTCCTCGGTGCTCGCGTCGTCGGCGAAGCTGGCCTGGATCACCAGCCCGAGTCCGACGCCGACGAGCAGGATCGCCACGCCGGCCAGGGCGAGCAGGAGTCGACTGCGCGAAGCGGGCTCGGCTGCCTCGGCAGATTCGGGCTCGGCAGCGACGGTCGTCGCGTCATCGTGAGATTCAGGGCTCTCGGTCATCGAATTCACCTTCTCCTAGCCGGTCGGCATCGGCTGCGTCACGGGCGCAGCGGGCTTGCCGTCCATCGGGAAGGCGTCCGGCCCGGGCGGGCCCTGGTCGGCCGGCGGCGGGTTCGACGGGTCGAAGCCCGGGGTCGGCCCACAGGTCGCCTGAACCTCGGGGTACGCCGATGCCTGCGGATTCTCGCGGTACACATTGGTCATGGGGTTGCGTCGCAGCGCGGTGATGAACTGATTCACCCGCGGATCCTTGGCGGAGTCGAGCTTGAGCTGATGTCCCCAGCTCTGCAATGACAACGGGGTGCTCAGGCCCGGGTAGGGCGACATGAACAGGTACTGCTCGCCGCGAACCAGATTCTTGAGGTAGTCGAGATCGCCCGACGAGATCGTGTCCGGGTTGTAGGTGATCCACACCGACCCGTGCTCGAGTGCGTGGACCGCGTTCTCCGAGCGGATCGGGTTCGGGTAGACGATGCCGGTACAGGTCGCCCAGATGGCGTCGTGCGGACCGCCGAACGGCGGCGACTGGTCGTAGGCGACCCGCTTCTCGGTGTGCGTGGCGGCCGGGTAGTAGCGCTTGACGATGCCCTCGATCTTGTCGGAGGGATCGGGATTGGCCGGTGTCGGAACGAACTCGGAGATGGTTTCCGGCGCGATCCGCGCGGCCTCTTCCTCGGCACGCTTGTCGAGGAACCGCGGCACCAGATAAATGGCGAGTCCGGCGACCAATGCGACGACCACCACGACCGCGCCCACCATCATCCAGTCGATGCCGCCCGACGGCGACTTGCCGCTCTTACTGGTCTTGGGGACGTGTGCCCCGGCTTTGCCCGCCATGTATCTCTCTCTGTATCCCGCTACTCGACACCGCGTTGTGTTACCGCTTGGCGCCACCATCGACCACCCCGGGCGCCGTCATGCCACGCGGCGTGGACAGTCTACTTGTGCGCCGACGCGTGCCCGTTGTGGCCACTGGGACCGGGCGATTGTCTGCGTGAGTCGGCGGGCCAATAAGATGGTGCTCTGTGACTCCCGCCGACCTTGCCGCGCTGCTCGCGGCCGTGACACTGACCGTGGTTCGTGACCACGGTCTGGACGAGACGCTCGTACCCGATTCCGTCGGCGTCGAGCGTCCACGTCATGCCGACCACGGCGACTACTCGACCAACATCGCGCTGCAATTGGGCAAGCGCCTCGGCGTTGCTCCGCGCGAGTTGGCCGGGTGGCTCGCCGAGGCCTACTCGGCCGCCGATGGCGTCGAGAAGGCCGAGATCGCAGGGCCCGGGTTCGTGAATCTGTGGCTGGCGGCGGCCGCGCAGAACACCGTGATCACGACGGTCCTCGAGCAGGCCGAACGCTACGGCCGGGGAGACGACCTGGACGGATCGGTCATCAACCTCGAGTTCGTGTCGGCCAACCCCACCGGGCCCATCCACCTCGGTGGCACGCGCTGGGCGGCCGTCGGCGATGCACTCGGACGGGTTCTGCAGGCCCGCGGTGCCGACGTGACACGCGAGTACTACTTCAACGACCACGGCGCGCAGATCGACCGGTTCGCGCGGTCCCTGGAAGCGGCGGCCCTCGGGCAGCCGACCCCCGAGGACGGCTATGCCGGGGCCTACATCGCCGACATCGCGAAGCAGATCGTGTCGCGGGTGCCCGACGTCCTTGACCAAGCGGCCGATGAGCGGGTCGAGACCTTCCGGTCGGTGGGCGTCGTGCTCATGTTCGACCACATCAAGGAGAGCCTGCACGAGTTCGGCACCGACTTCGACGTGTTCACCCACGAGGACAGCATGTTCACGTCCGGCCTGGTGGACGAGTGCATCGCCGAGCTCAAGGCCAACGGCAAGATCTACGAGAAGGACGGCGCCTGGTGGCTCCGGTCCACGGAGTTCGGTGACGACAAGGATCGGGTTGTCATCAAGAGCGACGGCAACGCCGCCTACATCGCCGGCGACATCGCCTATATCCGCGACAAGCGCAACCGCGGCTTCAACCTGTGCATCTACATGCTCGGTGCCGACCACCACGGCTACATCAGCCGGCTCAAGGCTGCCGCGGCCGCGCTCGGCGACGATCCCGACGTCGTCGAAGTACTGATCGGGCAGATGGTGAACCTCGTCCGCGACGGCAAGCCGGTCCGGATGAGCAAGCGCGCGGGAACCGTCATCACCCTCGACGACCTCGTGGAGGCCGTCGGCGTCGACGGCGCGCGCTATTCGCTCATCCGGTCGTCGGTCGACGTCAACATCGACATCGATCTGGATCTGCTCACCAAGCAGTCCAACGAGAACCCGGTCTATTACGTGCAATACGCGCACGCACGTCTGAGTGCGTTGTCGCGCAACGCCGCCGAGCTCGGACTTGCCGCCGACGTCGCGCACATCGATCTGCTCGACGATCCTGCCGAGGGCGAATTGATCCGCACCATCGGCGATTTCGACGAGGTGGTGGCAACCGCGGCGACCCTGCGCGAACCGCATCGCGTCTGCCGCTACCTGGAATCGCTGGCAGGTGCCTATCACCGCTTCTACGCACGCTGCCGGGTGCTCCCACAGGGCGACGAACCGCCCGCCGACATCCACCGCGCTCGACTGGCGCTCTGCTCGGCGACCCGTCAGGTCCTGGCCAACGGTCTCGACCTGGTCGGCGTGAGCGCACCGGAGCGCATGTGAGCGCGCACCCGGCCGGACCCCGGCACGCCGAACTGCTCGCCGCGCCACATCTCGCGCAGCGGCCCAGCGATCCGTCGCAGCTCGCCGAGATCCCCGCAAATGTGTGGCCGCGCAATGCACTCCGCAACGACGCGGGCGAACTGGAGATCGCGGGTGTCGCGGTCTCTGCGCTCGCCGAGGAGTACGGGACGCCGCTCTTCGCGATCGACGAAGCCGATTTCCGGTCGCGGTGTGCCGACATGGTGTCGGCGTTCGGGCCCTACGGTCGAGTTCACTACGCATCCAAGGCATTCCTGTGTACCGAGATCGCCCGCTGGGTGCATGAGGAAGGGTTGTCGCTGGACGTCTGCTCCGGCGGTGAACTCGCCATCGCGCTGCGCGCCGGATTCCCGCCCGAGCGAATCGCCATGCACGGCAACAACAAGAGTGTCGCCGAACTCGCCGCGGCACTCGATGCCGGCGTCGGCCATGTCGTCCTCGACTCCTTCGTGGAGATCGATCGGCTCGACGCGCTGGCCGGCGAACGTGGCCTGGTCGCCGATGTCCTTGTCCGCGTGACGGTGGGTGTCGAGGCGCACACACACGAATTCATCTCGACCGCACACGAAGACCAGAAGTTCGGCTTCGCGCTCGCCGGTGGGGTAGCGATGGACGCGGTGCGGCGGGTGTTCGCCACCGACAACCTGAGGCTCGTCGGTCTGCACAGTCACATCGGTTCGCAGATCTTCGACATGGACGGTTTCGAACTCGCCGCGCACCGCGTGCTGGGTCTTTTGCACGACGTCGTCGCCGAATTCGGCGTCGACAAGACGTCGCAGATGTCCATCGTCGATCTCGGTGGGGGACTGGGTATCTCGTATCTCCCCGAAGAGGATCCGCTGCCGATCGGTGCGGTTGCCGAGACGCTGGCGGCCATTGTGCGTCGTGAGTCGGCTGCCGTAGGTCTGCCGATGCCGACCATTGCCGTGGAACCCGGCCGGGCGATCGCCGGACCGGGAACGGTGACGCTGTACCGGGTGGGCACCATCAAGGATGTGGCGCTCGGCGGCGGTGCGGTTCGGCGCTACGTGTCCGTCGACGGCGGGATGAGCGACAACATCCGAACCGTGCTCTACCAGGCCGAATACGACGTCCGTCTGGTCTCGCGGGTCTCGTCGGCGCGCGCGGTGGTCAGCCGCGTCGTCGGGAAGCATTGTGAGAGTGGCGACATCGTCATCAAGGATTGTTGGCTGCCGGATGATCTGGCGCCCGGAGACCTCATCGCGGTGGCAGCCACTGGCGCCTACTGCTATTCGATGTCGAGCCGATACAACATGACGATGCGCCCGCCGGTCGTGGCGATTGCGAACGGCGCCGACCGACTGCTGTTGCGGCGCGAGAACATTGACGACTTCTTCAGCCTGGAGGTGAGCCAGTGATGGCAGACGACAAGCTCGAGCCGGACTCGCTCGAATCAGACCGATCCATCGGGATCGCGGTTCTCGGCATGGGAAATGTCGGCGCCGAGGTGGTACGCATCATCACAGACAACGCCGCCGACCTCCAGTCACGCGTCGGAGCGCCGGTCCGCCTGCGCGGTGTTGCGGTCCGCGACCTGAGCCGGCCCCGCAAGATCGCGCAGGAACTCCTGACCGACGACCCGGAATCGCTGGTCGCACGCGACGATGTCGACATCGTCGTCGAGCTGATGGGCGGGATCGACCCGGCCCGCGGCCTGATCCGGGCTGCGCTCGAGGCCGGGAAGTCGGTCGTCACCGCCAACAAGGCGCTGCTCGCCGAGTACACGGGCGAGCTGGCGACGGCGGCGGCGCAGGCCAAGGTCGATCTCTACTTCGAGGCCGCCGTGGCCGGCGCCATCCCGGTGGTGCGTCCCCTGATGCAGTCGCTGGCCGGTGACACGGTCGAGCGGGTGGCCGGAATCGTCAACGGCACCACCAACTTCATCCTGTCGGCGATGGACGAGACCGGCGCCGACTACCACGCCACGCTGGCCGAGGCCGGCCGCCTCGGCTATGCCGAGGCCGACCCGACCGCCGACGTCGAGGGATTCGACGCGGCGGCCAAGGCAGCCATCTTGGCCTCGATCGCGTTCCACACACGGGTGACCGCCGCCGACGTGTACCGCGAGGGCATCTCGTCGGTGACCTCCGATGATCTGGTGGCCGCCAAGAAGTTCGACTGCACCGTCAAACTCCTGTCCATCTGCGAGCGGATTCACGACGCCGACGGCTCGGAGCGGGTGTCGGCCCGCGTCTATCCCGCACTCATCCCGCTCACACATCCGCTGGCGTCGGTGAACGGCGCCTTCAACGCCGTGGTGGTCGAGGCGGAGAACGCCGGACGGCTGATGTTCTACGGCCAGGGTGCCGGTGGCGCTCCGACCGCGTCGGCGGTGCTCGGTGACATGGTGATGGCCGCTCGCAACAAGGTGCACGGCGGGCGTGGTCCGCTCGAATCCACCTATGCGTCGCTGCCCATCGCCTCGATCGACGACGTGCCCACCCGGTACTACGTATCGATGCAGGTCGCCGATCGTCCGGGTGTGCTCGCCCAAGTGGCGGGTGAGTTCAGCAAGCGGTCGGTCAGCATTGCCGCGGTGCGGCAGGAGGGGGCCGGCGACAACGCCCGCCTGATCGTCGTGACGCACCGGGCGCCCGACCGGGCGCAATCGGAATGCGTTGCGGCGCTGGAAGACATGGACGCCGTGATCAAGGTGTCGAGTGTTCTGCGATTGGAAGGAACCGATGACTGAAGCGACGCCCGTGCACACCGCGTGGCCGGGTCTGATCGAGGCCTATCGGTCCCGACTGCCGGTGGCCGATGACTGGAAGGTCGTCACGCTACTCGAGGGTGGGACCCCGCTGATCAGTGCACCGCACCTCTCGGCGCTGACCGACTGCGAGGTCTACCTCAAGGTCGAGGGCCTCAACCCGACCGGGTCGTTCAAGGATCGCGGTATGACGATGGCGGTCAGCAACGCGGTCAACAACGGTAAGACCGCAGTGCTCTGCGCCTCCACCGGGAACACCTCGGCGTCGGCAGCGGCGTATGCGACCCGCGCCGGGATCACGTGCGCGGTCCTCATCCCGGAGGGCAAGATCGCCATGGGCAAGTTGGCTCAGGCAGTCATGCACGGCGCCAAGATCATTCAAGTTCAGGGCAACTTCGACGACTGTCTGGAGATGGCCCGTAAGGCGACCGCCGAGTTCACCGAGATCGAACTGGTCAACTCGGTGAATCCCGCTCGCATCGAAGGACAGAAGACGGCGGCCTTCGAGATCGTGGACGTCCTCGGCCGCGCTCCCGACGTGCACGCGCTGCCCGTCGGCAACGCCGGGAACATCACCGCATATTGGAAGGGCTACACCGAGTATCACGCCGACGGCATCAGCGATCGCCTGCCGCGCATGCTCGGTGTGCAGGCGGCCGGCGCCGCGCCGCTCGTGAACGGTGCGCCGGTGAAGAACCCGGAGACCATCGCGACCGCGATTCGCATCGGGTCGCCCGCCAGTTGGAATCAGGCGGTCGCCGCGAAGGATGACTCGAACGGCCAGTTCCGGGCTGCCACCGACGAAAAGCTTTTGGAGGCTTATCGTCTCGTGGCCGGCAAAGAAGGTGTGTTCGTAGAACCGGCGTCGGCGGCGAGTGTCGCCGGCCTGCTGGCGGCGCGCGCCGACGGCTGGGTGTCGGCAGGGTCCACGGTGGTCTGCACCGTCACCGGGAACGGGCTCAAGGATCCCGATACCGCGTTGTCGGGGATGCCTGAAGTGGAAGCGATTCCGGTGGATCCGGTGGCGGTGGCGCATGCCCTCGGCGTGGCCTGAGTCGACCGTGACCACCGACGCCGCCGAGACCGCCACCTCTGGTGGCCGACTACCCGAGGGCCTGTCGATCCAGGTCCGCGTACCGGCGTCGAGTGCGAATCTGGGTCCCGGGTTCGATTGTCTGGGAATCGCTTTGGGTGTCTACGACGAGGTGACGGTGGTGACCGTACCCGGTGGTGACATCGAGGTGGAGGTCGACGGGGAGGGTGCCGGCGACGTGCCCCGGGACGGCAGCCATCTGGTGGCGCGCGCCCTGACCCGTGGACTGGAGTATGCGGGAATCTCCGCCCCCGGCTTGAAACTCCACTGCCGCAACGACATTCCTCATTCGCGCGGACTTGGTTCGTCGGCGGCCGCGGCGGTGTCGGGGTTGGCCGCCGCGTCGGGCCTCATCTCTGCGTCGGGGATCGGCGACGGTCTGTCGGCGGATGAACTGGTGCAGTTGTCGAGCGAGTTCGAGGGGCACCCGGACAACGCCGCCGCCAGTGTGTACGGGTCGGCGGTGGTGACGTGGACTGCGGACACCGCCGATGCGCCCCGCTATCAGGCGCGTCGACTGCAGGTGCACCCCGACATCGGGGCCACGGTCTTCGTTCCCGACACGGAGTCGTCGACGTCGTTCACCCGGGGGCTGCTCCCCGACACCGTCCCGCGCGCCGACGCCATCTTCAACCTCAGCCGTTCGGCACTGGCGGTGGTGGCGCTGACGGCGGACCCCACCTGCCTGATGGCTGCTTCCGACGACCGCCTCCACCAGCCGTACCGCGCAGCAGCAATGGCCCCGACGGCCGAACTCGTCGCGAAACTGCGCGCACACGGGTTCGCGGCGACCGTCTCGGGCGCCGGACCCAGCGTGCTGGTGCTCAGCATGCGGCCGGTTCCTGGGGAGATTCGTGAACTCGCCGCAGCGTCCGGCTTCACTCCGCGTACGGTGGAGGTCGCCGGAGGCGTCGAGGTCACTGTGTCCTGACAGACCTGGTCTCGCCTCATCGGCGTGTTGCCGGTATCATGCGATCGGAGTTACCATAGTCTGGTCTAGCCGCTCAGGCGCGCTCTGCCGTGTTTCCCACCGATCACTGATCGAAGTTATCCGGCCTCCCTTGGTCGGGGTCCTCCGATTCCAGTTCAGGCGGTCGTCGAAACACCGGTAGTCCCCGAGCAAGCTCGCAGCGGACCCACACAGATTTCTCCCAAACAGAGTTTTCACCGCCCACCGCGGGCGGCCATCCCTGAGGTGACAAGCAGGGAGATCAAGACCTTGAGCAGCTGATACAGCCGCGAAAGGAACGAAAGGACATCCGTGACTGATACGGACCTGATCACCGCACCCGTCGACCGCGATTCCGCCGACGATGCGGCGACCGGTGGCGCAGGTGCCACCAAGACGAAGGCACGTTCGACCCAGCGCACCGGGCTCTCGGGCATGGTGCTCAGCGAACTGCGGACCGTCGCCGGTGAACTCGGCATCAAGGGCACGTCGGGAATGCGTAAGGGCGACCTGATCGCCGCCATCAAGGAGCGTCAGGCCGGTGCGTCGGACGCGAAGGCCCCTGCCAAGGCGTCGGCCCCGGCCGGCGAACGCAGCGCACCCGAGAAGAAGTCCGAGCCCGAGCAGATGACACTCGGTGATTCGGCGTCGGGCAACGGCGCACCGCAGCGCACACGGCGCCGGCGCGCTGAAGCGCCCGACGCGACGACCGAGGCTGCGGCCGGGGCCGATTCGGCCCAGAAGGAGTCGGCCCAGAAGGATTCGGCCCAGAAGGAGTCGGCCCAGAAGGATTCGGCCCAGCAGGATTCGGCCCAGACCGAAAACACTGAGGCGCCCGCGAAGGGCGAAGGCCGGAACAATGAGGTCCGGAACTCCGACGGTGGCGACGGAAACGACCAGCGCAACCGGAACCGCAACCGCAACCAGGGCGGCAACAACCAGAACGCCAACCAGGGCGGCAACAGTCAGAATGCCAACCAGGGCGGTAACAGCCAGGGTGGCAACAACAACCAGAACCGGGACAACAACCAGAACCGGGACGACGACGACGGATCGGGCCGCGGTCGCCGCGGTCGTCGGTTCCGTGAGCGCCGGCGCGGACGTGACCGCAACGACGCGTCGGGCGGCGGCGAACCCCAGGTCTCCGACGACGACGTGGTGCAGCCGGTCGCGGGCATCCTCGATGTCCTCGACAATTACGCGTTCGTCCGCACGTCCGGGTATCTCGCCGGGCCCAACGACGTCTACGTGTCGATGAACCTCGTCCGCAAGAACGGCCTGCGCCGCGGCGACGCCATCACCGGAGCCGTGAAGGTGCCGCGTGAGGGTGAACAGCCCAACCAGCGCCAGAAGTTCAATCCGCTTGTGCGTCTCGACACCGTCAACGGCGGTGACGTCGAGGCGGCCAAGAAGCGTCCCGAGTTCGGCAAACTGACGCCGCTGTACCCGAACCAGCGACTGCGCCTGGAGACGACGCCCGAGCGTCTCGACACGCGCGTGATCGATCTGATCATGCCGATCGGCAAGGGGCAGCGCGCCCTGATCGTGTCGCCGCCCAAGGCGGGTAAGACGACGATCCTGCAGGACATCGCGAACGCGATCACCATCAACAACCCGGAATGCCACCTGATGGTGGTGCTCGTCGACGAGCGTCCGGAAGAGGTCACCGACATGCAGCGGTCGGTCAAGGGTGAGGTCATCGCCTCGACCTTCGATCGTCCGCCGTCAGATCACACCTCTGTCGCCGAGCTGGCGATCGAGCGGGCGAAGCGTCTGGTGGAGAGCGGCAAGGACGTGGTGGTCCTGCTCGATTCGATCACCCGCCTCGGTCGTGCCTACAACAACGCGTCTCCGGCGTCGGGCCGAATCCTGTCCGGTGGTGTCGATTCGACTGCGCTCTACCCGCCGAAGCGTTTCCTCGGCGCGGCGCGCAACATCGAGAACGGCGGCTCGCTGACGATCATCGCCTCCGCGCTGGTGGAGACCGGTTCGACGGGTGACACGGTGATCTTCGAGGAGTTCAAGGGCACCGGTAACGCCGAGCTCAAACTCGACCGCAAGATCGCCGATCGCCGTGTGTTCCCCGCGGTCGACGTCAATCAGTCGAGCACCCGCAAGGACGAGCTGATGATGTCGCCCGAGGAGTTCTCGATCATGCACAAGCTGCGGCGCGTGCTCTCGGGCCTCGATTCGCAGCAGGCGATCGATTTGCTGCTCAGCCAGCTCAAGAAGTCGAAGACCAACATCGAGTTCCTGATGCAGGTCCAGACCAACGCACCCGGAGCGATGCGCGACGAGTGAGACCCATCCGCGGCGCAGGTGTGAACGCTCCTACCCGCTGCTTGAGGGCAGCTCAGAGAATGCAGATCACCTGAGCCGCGATGATCTTCACCACCATGGCCGCTGGGTATACGAGCGCATAGCCGAGTGCGATGCGCGGGTCGCCGCCACCGCGGGCGTTGGCGAAGGCGAGATGGGCCGGGTTGGTTTGTGATCCGGCCAGCACACCGGCCATCCGCAACCTGCCGACCCGCAGCACCCAGCGGCATGCGGCAAACATGCCGACGCCCAACACGGCCGCGGTCACAATGCCCGTGACCAGCATGTCGACGATCTCGCCGCCGGTCAGTGCGGTGAGAATGAGTGAGCCGGCCCGTTCACCGGCGTAGGCGAGGAACAGCAGCAGCCCGATCTCGGACACCACCTGAGCCGAGGTGAGCGGCATCGATGTGGCGACCGGCCCGATCCGCCCGAGGCGGCCCAACACGAGTCCGACGATGAGGGTGCCCGCGGCCGCGCCGAGCGACAGCGACCCGACGAATGGCACGGGGATCGAGATCACGCCCAGCCCGATACCGGCCGCGATCCCGAGACCGAGTGCGGCAGCATTCAATTCGGTCATTCCGCGGCTCGAATCGCCCAGTTCTCGAGCGATGTCGGCCATCCGTTCGGGTGGCGCGACCACCCGCACCCGGTCACCGAGCTGCAGCACGGTGTCGACGTTCGCGATCAGATCCTCGTCGCCGCGTCGTACCCGGGTGATGGAACCGTCGTGTCTGTCGAGTTCCAGATCCCGCACGCGTCGTCCGGCCAGGCGGGGCGCCGAGATCGTGATCCGCCGGAAGTCCAGCGCGCTGCGGTCTGCGGTGAGGTCGTGCGACGACCGGTGTCCGAGTTCGTCGGCGACCTTTTCGACCTCGTCGGCAGGCCCGACGGCGGTGACCAGGTCCCCGTGGTGCAGGATGCTGTCGTCGTGCACGTGCTCCGGCGGGGTGGTGGAGTCGTGGGCGACGCGCGAGAAGGTGATCCGATGGCCGTGGCGCTTGCGGAGGTCGGCGACGGCGATGTCGGGCCGGTCGACACGGACCGTGACGTCGACGACATCTGCCTGGGAATCGGGGTCTTCTCGTCCCTTCGCCAGCGCGAGCCCCACCATCACCAGCATCGTCACCACACCGAGCAGATACGTGGTCGCGTAGCCGACGGTCGCCTGAGGTGATCCGCCGGTGGCCGCGAGCGCCGGAGTATTGGTGACCGCCCCGGCGAACGTACCCGCGATCGCGGTGGGCGAGAGCCCGAACGTCGTCCCCAGGCCCTGTGCTGTCGCGGCGGCAGCGATCACCACCAGCGTCACGGTGACGACCAGATGCCAGGCCGTCCGCAACGTCGCGAAGAACGTCGGACCGGCCATCAGCCCGGTGGTGAACGCGAACAGCACCAGACCGAGGTTGCCCAAGATCTCCGGGATCGAGATGTCCACATCCAGCGCCGTACCCCACGCCGTGATCACCATGGCGGTGAATAGCACTGCGGCCGGACCCAATCCGACGCCGCGGTAGCGGATTCGCCCGAGCGCCACACCCAACCCGACGACGAGCGCGGTGAACAGCAAGGGCTGATCAGCAAAGAAGCTCAGGACCGCCGTCATGCAAGCAAGTATCGCCCCGCCGGTCAGGTCGCCGCAGGCCACCAGCGGGATCTGATGACCTTGTACCCACCAGGTGTGATCGGGGTGACAAGTCTAAGTGACCAAGTCGCCGAGCAGGTGATCCCAGGCCTCGAAGGTCGCTGCGGAGACGGTGCCGGTCTGCGTCGCCACCAGGGCGCAGTGCGCGTGCCGGTCGTAGATCTCGATGGAGCCCGTTTCGCCCCAGGCGCCTTGGGACCAGGTGATCCAGCACTCGGTGGCCAGATTGAAGTTGATCATCGCTCGGCAGCCGCCAGAGGCGAGGACCATCTGACCGCGATGCTCTCGCGCGCCGTCCAGCTGGTCATGGCGCATCTGGATGCATCCCGGCGCCGCGGTTGCCAGCGTCATCGGCATACCCAGCAGGGCGGCGTGTTCGAGGGCGGCGATGACACGCCGCGATTCGACGCGCGTGTAGCGATTCTCGCGAAACGCCGGTAGCGAAAACAGGCGTTGCACCCCTCCGTCGTCGAGTATCGAGTCGAACTGCGCTATCTGGTCGGCTTGCGGCGCGGGTACGTCGCTCGGCGTGCTCGCCCCCGAGACGTCGGCCGCAAGGTCGCCTTCGGAGGCCAGGTCGCCGTCGGGCGCGCCGGCCAGGGACAGCGACTCGAAGGCGAGACGATCGGAGTGCTCGGTCAGGTAGGTGGCGTGTGCGGTGTTTCCGTCGGTGTCGAACAGTCGCAGGGTGGGCGGCACATGCGCAGCCGGATCGGTGACCAGCGCCGAACCGAGACGAGCAGCGTTGAGACGCAACGTGATCCGCGACGGATCGGTCCGGATGGGGCCACCCATACTGACGGGCGCGTCGTGGATACCGACGTCGTTCATGATCACCGGTCCGGCGACGGTGACGCCGACGACCTTGTCGAGTGCCGGCAATTGACGTGTCACCGTGGCAACCTCGGAGTTCAGCAACGAGCCCGCGAATCCCGGTGTCGCCAGCAGGGTGTCGAGATCGCTCGTGGTGCGCTGTCCACGCGGACAGCAACAACCGCGATCGGCCCCGCAGGTCGGATTGCTCTTGTCATGAGCGTCGGGGGAGTGGGGCATCGTTGCCATTCCTAACTGCCGTTGTCGCTGGTGGTGCGGTCTAGTAGACGTCGCGCAGGTAGCGCTTGTCCTTCTTGAGTTGATCCACGTAGTCCTGGGCACCCTCTTCGTCGAGGGAACCGTGTTCGGCCACGATCTGGTGGAGCGCGTCCTCGACGTCGCGGGCCATCCGGGTCGCGTCGCCGCACACGTACAGATGCGCACCGTCCTGCAGCCACGCGAACAGCTCAGCGCCCTGCTCACGCATCCGGTCCTGTACGTAGATCTTGTGGTCCTGGTCCCGGGAGAACGCGAGATCGAGACGGTTGAGAACGCCGTCGGTGACGAACTGGTTGATCTCGTCCGCGTAGATGAAATCGCTGTCACGATGCTGATCTCCGAAGAACAGCCAGTTCTCGCCCTGCGCGCCCCGGCTCTGCCGCTCGTGCAGGAAGGATCGGAACGGCGCGATACCGGTGCCCGGGCCGACCATGATGGCACGGGCGTCGTCGGCGGGCGGCCGGAACGACTTGTTGGGCTGGATGAACACCGGAACGGTGTCGCCGACGTCGCGGTGGTCGGCCAGGTAGGTCGAACACACTCCGCCACGCAGTCTTTCACCGGAGCGGTAGCGAACGGTCGCCATGGTGATGTGCACGGTGCCCGCGTGCGCGAGTGGGCTCGACGAGATCGAGTAGACGCGCGGAGCCAACGGCCGAAGTTCGGCGATAAGTTCCTCGGGTGTGATGGTGATCGTGGAGTCGATTTCGAGGAGGTCGAGGACGTCACGACCCCACAGCCACGCGTCGAGTGCCTCATGGTCTCCGGTGGCCGACAGGTGGGTCAGCTCGGGATCCTCGGTGCGCGAGGCGATGTAGTCGACGAGGTACTTGGACGGAGCCGCAATCTCGAAGCGGTTGCTCAACGCCTCCCGCAGCGAGTACTGGCTCTTGCGGTCGGTGATCATCTCGTCGCCGGTCGCGCCGAGACGCGCGAGTACCTTGTCGACGAGGATCGGGTCGTTGAGCGGTGCGATACTGATGCCGTCGCCGGGCTCGTACTCGATGCCGCTGTCGCCCAACGAGATCACCACATGCCGGACCTCTTTGTCCGACGTCGGTCCGGACAGCACGGTGTTGGCGAGGATCTTGGCGGGATACGGGTTCTTGCGACCCCAGTCGGACTTTGCGGACTTGGCCTTGGCGGGCGCATCTGACGCCGGCGCTGCTGCGGGCTCGACTCCGGCGACGGACTCCGCGGTGGTCACCGAGTGTGCCTGTGCACCATCGGTTTCGATGGCGCTGAGTGCGGGCAGCGCGTTCGCCAGCCACTCGTCGGCCGGCTTCTGGAAGTCGATGTCGCAGTCCACCCGGTCGATCACCCGGGTGGCGCCGAGCTCGGCGAGACGGGCGTCGATGTTCTTGCCCGCCTGACAGAATCCGTCGTAGATGGAGTCACCGAGCGCGACCACGCCGTAGTAGAGGCCGTCGAGGCGCGGCGCGTCGGGTGCGGCCAGAGCCTGCCAGAAGTCCTCGGCATCGTCGGGCATGTCGCCCTCACCGTAGGTCGAGACCACCACCAGGAGTCGCCGAACGGCAGCGAGGGTCGTCATGTCCATGTCGGCCATGTCGGACACCTGGGGGTCGAATCCGTGTGTCGTCGCCAGGGTTTGGGCGGTATCGGCCACCCACTCTGCGTTTCCGGTCTGCGTCCCGTAGAGGATCTGCAGGCCGACCGGGCCCGACTGCTCGTCGGTCGCCGCCGCGGTCGCGACTCCTCCGGCCACGACGGCACCGGTGGGCATCGCCATGCGGGTGTTGAGCCCGGCGAGGAATCCGGCGAGCCACGCCTTCTGCTCGCCGGTGAACGGGACGTCGGTGGGGATGTAGGGGAGTTGCATGTCACCCGGCCTTGGTTTCTGTGGAGGAGGAACCGAACTCTGGTGCCGCGATACGCAGCAGGTCGGCGATGTCGGGCATCGCCTGGGTGGCGAACAACTCGTCGAAGCTCGGCAGCCCGGCGAGCTTCTCGCGATTCTTGCTGTCCTGCAGCAGAATCCACCCATAGGTTGCTGGTGCGTCCATCGACCGCACGTTGCGCAGCGCAAGTGCCTGCTTGTAGTCGTCGACGCGCTTGGCGGCGATCAGCGCCGCGACCTGCTCGGCGTCGTACCCGGACAGGATGGTGCGGGCGTACTTCGCGACCCGGCCGATGAGATCGAAGTCCTCGGTGAGCACCAGGTTGCGCGCAGCGCGGGCGATGACCTGTTCGGTGGCCTCGGTACCGGTGGCCACGGTGCTGCGACCGCGCGCGAGGCGGCCGGCGGCCAACTCGCGGGCGAGTTCGAAGACGGTGAACGCGTTGAGGAGTCGGTACATGTCGTCGTTGTCGGTCTGGCCGTACTCCGGGAGCGCGCCGCCGGCGACCGGACGCTGGGTCCGCATGCTGATCTTCAGTTTGCGGACCTGATCGGCCGCGATCGCCGACGACAACTCGTCGAGCAACTCGCGGTGCGAGAGGGTGGCCATCAGCACGTCGCTGTCCTGGTAGGAGAGCAGCGCGCGGGGCATCGCGTAGGAGATGTAGTGGCGTTCGGTCTCCCAGTTCTCCAGCAGACGGGTGGCCAACGCCGACCCCGTTGCCTCCGCATGCATCTGCAGCATGGTGTGCACGGCGAGGTGATGGATGGGCGCCAGCGGGTCGTCGACACCGGTGATGGCACCGATGACGACCGAGTCCGAACTGATCCGGCTCTCGAGTTCGCAGGCGGGGTCGTACTGGTAGAGGAATCCGCCACTCATCCCGTTCGCCAGGCCCTTGCCGTAGCCGCCGAGATTCAGTACCGCACCGTTGGTCATGTACTCGCAACCGAACTCGCCGAGTCCCTCGACCACCGCAGTGGTACCCGAGTTGCGGACGGCGAACCGGTCGCCTGCCTCGCCTTCGACGAACAAGCGTCCGCCGGTGGCGCCGAACAGTGCGAAGTTGCCGACCAGGACGTTGCCGCCGACCGCAGGTGACCCGCCGCCGGGGGAGCGGACGACGACGACGCCGCCCGACATCGACTTGCCGACACCGTCGTTGCAAGTGCCGATATGCGTCATCCGCATGCCGTCGTTGCAGAAGGCCGCGTAGGAGAGACCGGCGGATCCGGTGGTCGTGACCTGCACCGAGTCGGGCGCCAGGTAGCGCCGTCCTCGATCGTCGGAGTGGACTGCGGGCAGCACGGAAGCCGTTTGGGCGTCGATGCGGTAGTTGACCAGTCGTTCGATGTCGATGGCCAGCTGCGCGCCGACACTCTTGTTCCGATTGCCCAGGCACACGGGGTCGGTGGTGACGGTGTCGGCTCCCGCGTCGATGAGGTGCGCGTGGACCTGTTCGACAAGGGCGTCGTCGATGGCGTAGTCCCGTTCGAGATAAACAGGATCGACGATCTCGGGCATGTCGACGCGAGCCAGCAGTGCGGACAGGCGCAGGGTGCCGACCAGGTGCGCGTCCTGTGCCAGGTGCAGCAGATCCGTGCGACCGCGGGCGGCGCGCAGCGAGGGCACGCCGATCGACGCCAGGATCTCGCGTACCTCGTGGGCGATGTTGAGCAGGTACTGAGCCATCGACCGCGGATCTCCCTCGAAGACCTCGGGATTGGTGGTGAGTCCGGCCGGACACTTGATGTTGCAGTTCTTCGCCATCACGCAGCCCACCATCATCAGGGCGGCGGTGCCGAACTCGAAACTGTCGGCACCGAGTAGCGCCGAGGTGACCACATCCTGCCCGGTCTGGTGCGCGCCGGAGGTCCGCAACACGACCTTCTGTCGAAGTCCGTTGGCGCACAAGGCCTGATGGACTTCGGCGAGACCGATCTCGGCGGCCCGGCCGGCGTAGCGAAGGCTCGACACGGATGCCGCGCCGGTGCCGCCGGTGTTGCCGGCCACGTTGATCACGTCGGCACCTGCCTTGGCCACACCGACGGCGATGGTGCCGATGCCCTCCGACGAGACGAGTTTGACGATGACTCGCACGCGCGCTGCCTTGCAGTCGTGGATGAGCTGCGCGAGGTCCTCGATCGAATAGGTGTCGTGGTGCGGGGGCGGTGAGACGAGTTCGACGCCGGGGGTGCCGCCACGCGCCGCGGCGATCTCGACCGTGACCTTGGGTGCCGGAAGTTGACCTCCCTCACCCGGTTTGGCGCCCTGGCCGATCTTGATCTCCAGCTCGGTGAGCATCGGGTCGGCCAGGTAGCCGGCCCAGATGCCGAACCGTCCCGAGGCGAACTGCTTGATGCGCGAGGCGCGAATGGTGTTGTACCGGGACAGATGTTCGCCACCCTCGCCACTGTTGGAGAGGCCGCCCACCATGTTGGTACCGTGTGCGACGGCTTCGTGTGCGGGCGCGACCAGCGCGCCGTGGCTCATCGCCCCGGACGCGAACGTTGCCGTGATCTCATGTGCGGGTTGAACTTCGGTGAGTGCGATGGGCGCCACCCGGTTGTCTCCGGCATGGTTGTCTCCGGCGCGGTGGTCGTTGGCTTGGAGTGCGAGGACGTCGCGCAGGGCGCTGGGCCGCTGCGTGCGTGTCGAGGCGAGTTCGGTGGAGAACGAGCGGTACGCCGCGGTGATCTCGAAGGTGTCGATGTCGTGGTCGGACAAGCGGTCGAAGCTGCTGTCGACGTACGCACCCGCGTCGAGCCCGAAGGCGTCGCCGAGTTTGCCCACGGTGAGCAGTCGCACCGCGTCCCCGGCGCCCACCGTGCGCGCCGCCTCCGACTCCCTTCCTGCGGTGGCGAAGCTGATCTTCTCGGCCGTGAGTTCCTCGTACTTGCGGACGGCGGTGGTACCGAACGAATGTCCGGCGCCGTCGGCGCGCTCCTTGAACAGCCCGAGGAGTGGCAGATCCTTGTCGGTGCGCGGGGGTTCGTCGCTCATCGCCGCGCGATGCGCCGCTCCGAGCGCCTCGGCGATCGGAGCAAGCCCGACCCCGCCGACCGGCGACGGCAGGTTCGGGAACCACCGGCGCAGGTTGTCGTCGGCGGTGTCGAGGAAGTTCGGTTCGAAGAATTCGCCGCCGATGTAGCTCTCCGCGGTGCACAGACCGACGCGGCCCATCGTCTTCATGAGTGACTTCTCGGCGGCCTTGGCCCACCGCGCGAACGCTGCGTCCGGTTCGTCCGGCGCGAGCTCCCGGGCACGTCGCGCGACCGAATGCGGGTGCACCGCAGCCGCACCGAAGCCGAGCACCGCCGCGAGATGGTGCGATGACTCGATCTGGCCGCTGTCGACGACCAGGGAGACGCGCAGGCGCAGTCCCTCGGAGATCAGCCGTTGGTTGATGGCCGACACCAGGAAGATCATCGGTAGAGCAGCACGGTCGCGGCCGATACTCCGGTCACTGAGGACGGCAATGCCGCCCTGCTGCTTGGCGAAGGAGACCACCTCGTCGCCGAGCCCGTCGACCGCCTGCACGAGGGCGGTGTGAGCGTCGTCGTCTCCGGCTCGCAACGCGTACGTCGCGTCGAACCGTTCGATCGGTGCCTCGTTCTGTCCGTACAGGGTCGCGAGATCGGTCGCCGTCAGAATCGGTGTGCCGAGCACGATCTGGCGAGACTTCCCGGAGCGCTTGCCCAGCCGCGGACGGGTACCGAGGGCAATGCGCAGCGACATGCCGTCGGCCTCGCGAATGCTGTCCAGGGGTGGATTGGTGACCTGGGCGAATCGCTGTGAGAAGAAGCGGGCGACGTTGGCCTCGATGTTGGTGAATGCGTTGATTGCATTGCCGAAACCCATCGCCGAAACGCGCTCGGCGCCGGTGTCGAGCATCGGATCCATGAAGTAGCGGAAGCTCTCCTGATCCAGGTAGTACGCGGCGAATCGCTGATGGTCGGTCAGTTCCTCGTCGTGACCGTCGGTGGCGGCGACGGCCACGTCGAGCGCGGCGAGATCGACCTTGGCGGCCGCCAGCAGTGCTGGGTAATCCTTTGCTGCGGCGAGCTTTTCGTACGCCTCGTCGGTGGTGTAGGTGCGATGGTCGCGGTGGTCGTAGTAGATCATCCCGCCGGCGGACACCCGGCCGCGCGAGATCACCGACTCCGGCGGCACCGAGATCTGACCGGCCTCGGAGAACGCGCACAGATACTCGGAGGTCTCCAGCGTGCGCAGGGGCCGCAGGCCAAGTCGATCGAGGCGGGCGCCGATCACCGAACCGTCGCCGAACACCACGGCCGCCGGGCCGTCGTTCTTCTCCTCGTAGAGGGAGAAGTACTCGAACATGGCGCGCACCTGCGGAGAGAGCGAGCTGTCGTTCTCCCAGGCCGGCGGCATCATCGACACGACCGCGGTGACGAGATCGACCTGGTCTTCGGTTACCCGTGCGGCGACGGTCTGGTCGAGGCGTGAGCTGTCGGACTGGCCGGGTGGTCGCACGATGGTGCGTCGCTGCGCTGCGGCGGCGGTCACCTGGGCGATGCGATTCTTCTTGTCGGTGTTGAGCTCACCGTTGTGCGCGAGGTAGCGAAACGGTTGGGCCATCGTGGGATGCGGGTCGGTGTTGGTCGAGAAGCGTGTGTGGAAGTACAGCGTGTGGACCGCATGGTCGGGGTCGAGGAGGTCGGTGAAGTAGCCGATCACCTCTGGGGAGGAGAGGCGTCCCTTGAGTACCTGGGTCCGCGCCGAGAGGGACAGCGGATACAACCCGGCCAAGGCGGGATGGGTGTAGCCGATGGACTCGATGTGCAACAGCGCCTGCTGGACGAGTTGGTCGAGGTCGGCGGGTTCGGGACACGGGTCCGGTGCGGCGAACACCCACTGGCGGATCGGCAGCTGATGGGCCACCGCCGCGGGCCGCAGGACGCCGTTGTCCACGGGCACGTCGCGCACGGTGAGCACGGTGAAGCCGCGATCGGTCATGGTCCGCTCGATGAGGGCCGTCGCCTTGGTGGCACCGGCGGCGGTGTCGGGCAGGAAGAAGTTGCCCACACAGAACTGGCCGAGGGCGAGCTTTCGTCGACCGGTCACCTTCCGGAAGAAGCGCAGCGAGAGGTCCATGGACACGCCACCGCCGTCGCCGACGCCCTCGGAGGACATGCCGCCGCGGTGCGGCACCGAGCACAACGCCTCGGCCGCCTTCTCGATCACCTCGTGGCGCTGGACGCCGTCCTTGCGGGCGATGAAGCCGACCCCGCAGCTGCTCTTTTCGTCGCTTGGATCCCACAACAGATGCTGTGAGGGGATTTCAGACCGCATTCATCCTCTGTTCTCGGCAGTGATCGTGGTGATCAGGGGAGGGCAGGTGACGTCGCTGCGACGATGAAGCGACGCCGGGGAGAACTATAACTTAGCTAAGGCTTACCAAGATAAGCCCTACCTAATGCGTGGTCGAATCCCGGGAATGAATCCAACGTCGCCCCTGTTGAGCCGAGTGACCCCGGTACAAGCGCGATTTCTTCGGAAGCGATTGCGCGTGGCATACTGGTCGGTCGAGTCCGGTTCCGGTTCACACCGTCGAAGTGCGACGGTGACCCGGCGACCACAGAAAGGGACAACCACCATGAAGCAGGGCATTCACCCCGAGTACGCGACGACCACCGTCGTCTGCGGCTGCGGCAACACCTTCGAGACCCGCAGCACCGCTGCCAACGGACGTATCAACGTCGAAGTCTGCTCGCAGTGCCATCCGTTCTACACCGGCAAGCAGAAGATCCTCGACACCGGCGGCCGTGTCGCGAAGTTCGAGAAGCGCTACGGCAAGCGCACCAAGAACGCAGAAGCCAAGTAGTCCGGTGTCGCAGTAACTCCCGTGACGACGCCCACCCGGTCCATCCGGGTAGGGCGTCGTTGGCGTCTGAAGGGGGATCGTCGGGGTACGGGGTTGTTCGGGTGAGTATCGGCAGAGGTGAGTGAGCAGTGAGTACGCAGAGTCCGTCGGCGATCGATGACATCCTCGCCGAGCACGCGGGTCTCGAACGTCAGCTGTCCGATCCGTCCCTGCACGACGACCCCGGCGCCGCGCGCCGCGTCGGCAAGCGGTTCGCCGAGCTCGCGCCGGTGATGGCAACGCATGCCAAACTGCAGGCCGCCCGCGACGATCTCGACGCGGCCCGTGAGCTGGCCGCCGACGACCCGGCCTTCGCCGAGGAGATCCCGGCACTCGAGGCCACCGTGGCCGAGCTGGATGCGACGCTCACCGATCTGCTCGCTCCCCGCGATCCGCACGACGCCGACGACGTCGTTCTCGAGATCAAGTCGGGAGCCGGTGGCGAAGAGTCGGCGCTGTTCGCCGCGGACCTCGCCCGGATGTACCTCAAGTACTGCGAACGCAACGGATGGAAGGCGCAGGTACTCGGCGTCACCGAGTCCGACCTCGGGGGCTACAAGGAAGCGACGCTGTCCATCAAGTCCAAGGAAGCGGTCCGCGACGGCGTCTGGTCGCGTCTGAAGTTCGAGGGCGGAGTTCATCGGGTGCAGCGCGTGCCGGTGACCGAGTCGCAAGGCCGGATTCACACGTCCGCGGCCGGGGTGCTCATCTATCCCGAGCCCGAAGAGGTCGAAGACGTCGTCATCGACGAGACCGAACTGCGCATCGACGTCTACCGGTCGTCCGGCAAGGGTGGTCAGGGCGTCAACACCACGGACTCGGCGGTTCGAATCACCCACCTGCCCACGGGAATCGTGGTGACGTGCCAGAACGAGCGCTCCCAGTTGCAGAACAAGGCTCGCGCATTGCAGGTTCTCGCCGCGCGGCTGCAGTCGGCGGCCGAGGAACAGGCGCAGGCCGCCGCGGCCCAGGATCGAGCGGCGCAGATCCGCACGGTCGACCGCTCCGAGCGCATCCGAACCTACAACTTCCCGGAGAACCGCATCACCGACCACCGCATCGGCTACAAGGCCAACAATCTCGACGCTGTGCTGGGCGGCGACATGGATGCGCTGCTCGACGCACTTGTCGCGGCCGACCGTCAGGCGAGACTCGAGGCGCAGTGACCGCGGTCTCTGCCGAGATCGCCACGGCCACCACGTTGTTGGCCGATGCCGGGATCGACACCGCACGCGTCGACGCCGACCGGCTGATGGCGGATGTTCTCGGCATCGAGATCGGCCGACTGCTGCTCGTCGACGGCATCGACGACGCGCAGCGCACAGCCTTTCGGGCTGCGGTCGCGCGACGTGCGACGCGGGAACCGTTGCAGCACATCATCGGTCGGGTCGGCTTCGGTCCCCTCGAGCTTGCCGTCGGGCCGGGGGTGTTCATTCCGCGGCCCGAGACCGAACTCATTCTTGAATGGGCGGTCGACGCGGCGTCGTCCGTCGACGGATCGCGCCCCGTCGGAGTTGTCGACCTCTGCAGCGGGAGTGGCGCCCTGGCACTCGGCATCGCGACGATGGTGCCGCGAGCGGAGGTCGCTGCGGTAGAGGAGGACACCGAAGCGTTGAAGTGGTTGCAGCGCAACGTCGTCGAACAGGGTCTGGGCGAACGCGTCCGCGTCTGCGCGGCCGATGTCACCGATGCCGTCGCGATGCACGACGTGCTGCCGGATGGATCGTGTGACGTGATCGTCAGCAACCCGCCGTACGTGCCGGCCGATGCCCAGGTCAGTGCCGAGGTCGCCCATGATCCGGCTCGCGCCGTCTTCGGTGGGGCCGACGGGATGTCGGTGATCATCCCCATGGTCGAGGTGATCGGGCGGGCGCTCCGGCCCGGTGGCCGGGTTGCCATCGAGCACGACGACACCACTGCCGGCTGCGTCGTCGAGGTACTCGGCGATGCGGGAGTCTTCGATTCGATCGTCGCCCACCAGGACCTCGCCGGCCGGCCGCGGTTCGTCTCCGCGACACGCGCCGCGGGGTAACCGGCGGCGCTTTCCGTGCACGGTCAACGGTTTTCGACGCACGGTCAACGAGTTTGGGGGGTGCGGGAATTCGGTTGACCCGTGACCACACGTCACTACGCTTGGCGGCATATGACAACGAATCACGCAGAAGACATCGACACCTTCCTCGCGGCCTACGACGAACAATTGAGAGGAGATGCCGAGGCGTCGTCGGCGACCGACGTCGAGAGGTGCGGTCCGCTGTACCTGATCACTCTCGCGGGCGGTCGGGGGTTGGTGACCTATCGACCCTTCACGACGACCCACGACGAGCTCGCCGCGCTCGTGTGCTCCGCCGTCGACTACTTCCGGGCGGTGCCCGGACTGACCTCGGTGGAGTGGAAGACGCGTGGCCACGACATCATGCCGGGGTTGTACAAGAGTCTGCTGCACAACGGATTCCGGGATGGGGGCACGGAATCGATCATGATCGGGCGCCCCGAGTTGCTGCTCGCCGAGGACACCGCACCCTCGGGTGTCACCCTCCGGCGCATCACCTCGGCGGCAGACGTTCGAGCAACCAGGGCGATGGTCGACAGCGTGTTCGGCGCACGAGGCGAGCCCTCGGAAGCGAGTGTGCAGCAGGAGTTGGCGCGCCTGCACGACGGGACCGGCCGGCAGGTCTGGGTCGCCGAAGCCGACATTGACTACGTGACGTCGGACAACGTGGCTCAGCACATCGTCGGGTCGGGACGGCTCGAACCCGTCTCCGGCACCGACTTCGCCGGAATCTGGGGCGGTGCAGTGGTTCCCGAGTGGCGGCATCGAGGCATCTACCGGGCGCTCACCGCGGCCCGAGCGGGTGCAGCCCTCGAGCAAGGAAAGACGCTGATCCAGTCCGACTCCACTGAATACTCACGACCGATCCTGGAACGGTCGGGGCTGATCAAGGTGTCGACCACCACCCCCTATCGGCTCGCCGTGATCGACTGACGAAGCGTCGGCTGCGTTGTCGCGCAACCCGTGCATGCGAGGATGAACGGGTGAGCATTGTTTTCGACTGCAACGATCCGGAGAGTCGCAGCGCGGGTATCCGTGCCGCCGTGGGGGCGGCCAAGGCGGGCCGGCTGGTCGTGATGCCGACCGACACGCTTTACGGACTCGGTTGCGATGCCTTCGATGCCGATGCGGTGGCGCAGTTGTTGGCCGCCAAGCACCGTGGCCGTGACATGCCGGTGCCGGTCCTGGTCGGTTCCTGGCACACCATCGACGGCCTGGTGCTGTCGGTGTCACAGGCCGCCCGCGACCTCGTCGAGGCGTTCTGGCCGGGTGGGCTGAGTCTGGTCGTCGAGCAGGCGCCGTCGCTGGCGTGGGATCTCGGCGACACGGCGGGCACGGTGATGCTGCGGATGCCACTGCATCCGGTGGCCATCGAGGTCTTGCGCGAGGTCGGTCCGATGGCGGTGTCGAGTGCGAATGTGTCCGGTCAGCCGCCGGCCACCACGGCCGAGCAGGCCCGGACCCAACTCGGCGAAGAGGTGTCGGTCTACCTCGACGGCGGACCCTCACCGGCCGCGCAGGCGTCGACCATCGTCGATGTCAGCGGGCCGAACCCCCGGGTTCTGCGGGTGGGGGCGGTATCGGTGGCCGACGTTGCCGACGTGCTCGACGTTGACCCGGAGTCACTGCTGGAGCAGCGATGACCGGCGTCACCGGGGACGCCGCCGTCGACGATCTCGTCGCACGCGAGCGGGAGCGCCGTTCGACGTCGATACAGCTGATCGCCAGCGAGACCGAACCCACTCCGGCGGTCCGGGCCGCCATGGGCTCGGTGTTCGACGCGAAATACGCCGAGGGCTACCCGGGAGGGCGGTATCACGGTGGTTGCGAAGTCGTCGACGAGGTCGAAAGCCTGGCCATCGAGCGGGCCCGCACCCTGTTCGGTGCCGAATACGCCAACGTCCAACCCGCGTCGGGCAGTGCGGCGAGCCTGGCGGTGTACGCCGCCTTCGCCCAGCCCGGCGATCCCGTGCTGGCGCTGCGTCTCGACCAGGGCGGTCACCTCACGCATGGTTCCCGGGCGAACTTCTCCGGCCGATGGTTCACCCCGCTGCACTACGGGGTGCGCAAGAGCGATGAATGTATCGACTACGACGAGGTGCGCGACCTCGCGTTGGTCCACCGGCCCCGCATCCTCGTCGCGGGGGCGGCCTCCTACTCGCGGCTGATCGATTTCGCCATCCTGCGTCAGATCGCCGACGAGGCCGAATGCGTGCTGTGGGTGGATGCCGCCCACCTCGCCGGTCTGGTGGCCGCGGGAGTCGCACCGTCGCCGGTGCCGTTCGCGGACGTCGTCACGGTGTCGACGAACAAGGTGATCCGAGGTCCGCGCGGAGGTCTGGTGGTCGCGCCCGAGCGTCACCGAAACGTGCTGGACAAGGCGGTGTACCCGTTTGTTCAGGGTGGGCCGGCGATGAACTCGATCGCTGCCAAGGCCGTCGCGTTCGCGGAATCGGCCACCGACGAGTTTGCCGCATACGCACGGACCGCGGTTGCCAACGCGACCGCGCTTGCCGACGCGTTGGTCGGTCGGGGTCTGCGGATCGTGTCGGGCGGGACCGACACCCACCTCGCCGTGGTCGACGTATCGGCCCGCGGCCTCACCGGCGTCGAGGCGCAGCGTCGGCTGGCGGCAGCCGGAATCGTCGTCGACAAGGCGGTCCTCCCATTCGACACGCAGCCGGTGGCACTCGGATCCGCCTTCCGGATCGGGACGGCGTGCGCCACGTCTGCCGGCCTGGGAGCCGCCGACATGAGCATGCTCGCGACCTGGATCGATGAGGCGTTGAGCGTCGCTGCCGACGACCCGGCGCAGGCGCGTATCCGCGACCGGATCTCCGAACTGCCGGCCGGGTAGCGTTGTGCGCGTGCCGCCACCGCTGAGCCCGTCCGGCGCCGACCCCCACGTGATGATCTGGGCGGCCGGCGGCGGCGTCGGCGTCCCATTTCGCGAGCTCTTGCTGGTCGGTCTGACGGCGGCCGCGATCACCTATCTCGTGACCTCGGCGGTGCGAGTGTTCGCCATCCGCGCAGGCGCGGTCGCGGTACCGCGTGTGCGGGATGTGCACGTCATCCCGACCCCGCGCCTCGGTGGTCTGGGCATGTTCGCCGGGGTGGTCGCGGCGATCGCGCTGGCGGCCAACCTGCCCGCGCTGAACCGCGGGTTCGCGTACACGACCGACATGAGTGCGGTGATCGCCGCCGGAGCAGTCATCGTGTTGGTCGGTGCGGTCGACGATCGCTGGGGTCTGGATGCCTTGACCAAGTTCGTCGGCCAGGTGACGGCGGCCGGGGTGATGGTCCTGATGAAGATCAGCTGGCTGCAGGTGCCCGTACCGTTCGGCGATATCGGCACGCTCGTGCTGGATCCGCTGCAGTCGGGACTGCTGACAGTGATCATCACGGTCGCGACCATCAACGCGGTGAACTTCATCGACGGGCTCGACGGACTAGCGGCCGGGCTCGGGCTGATCGCAGCGTCGGCCATCTGCATGTTCTCGCTGGGGCTGCTGCGTGATCAGGGCGGCGACGTCAGTTACTACCCGCCCGCGCTGATCTCGGCCGTTCTGGCCGGCGCATGCCTGGGCTTCTTGCCGCACAACTTCTCGCCCGCCCGGATCTTCATGGGGGATTCGGGGGCGATGCTGATTGGTCTCATGCTGGCTGCGGCGTCCACGAGCGCGTCTGGCCGTATCGCAGTGAACGCCTACGGCCCGGCGGACGTGTTCACCTTGTTGTCGCCGTTGCTGCTGGTGGCGGCCGTGGTCTTCGTGCCGATGCTCGACATGCTGATGGCGGTCATCCGACGAACGCGCGCCGGGGTCGGCTTCTACACGCCGGACAAGATGCATCTGCACCACCGACTGCTCGAGTTGGGCCATTCGCAACGCCGAGTGGCGTTGATCATCTACTTGTGGGTCGGGGTGCTCGCATTCTCGGTCGCGGCGAGCACCATTTTCCCGCTGTCGGTCGTCGCACCGGTGTTCGCGGGCGGTCTCGTGATTGCGATGCTGGTGACGATGGCGCCGCGTCTGCATCGCCGCTATGCCGAGCTGCGGACCGCGACGCGCGCCTTTCGTTGACCCGAAGCGTTCGGTGAGCATTCCTCTGACCTGGGGAACTCGGCGGTCCCGCCACGGTCGTCCCACCAAAACCAGGGGAAGAGTTCCTTCCCCGAGGTTCGTAGTCGTCCGCGAGAATTTTCTGGGGGAGGACTCCAAGGGTAGGAGAAGGAGTTTCATCCCCTACTTCTTGTGGCGGGTGAGTCGCCGATCCGCAGAGTCCGGTGGCCGGGCCCGTTGGGCTGGAAATCTGTACGCGGGAGGCCGATGAAGTGGGCACAGTCTACTTCATCGGGGTGGGGAGTCCAGCTTTCCAACGTGGTTGCTTGCGCTCGTCACACCTGGCTGGCGGCCGGGACGCTTCGTTCCCGGCTCTACGATCGCGTTGGTCGATGTCGAGGCCCGGGGTGGTAAGGGGACAGTAAAGAATCGTGTACTATCCCCTGTAGTAGGTGATGAGACCGATCATTCGGTCAGGCGTCACCCAACCGGGCGGACAGTATGTCCCATGGCGGCATACCCCGCGATGAGCACGCCCGATCCATGTTGGTAGGGTCACACCCGAACGTGAGCTTACGCCCGGCGACCTGGTCGCCGAACGCACGCGCGGTGCTTCGTGCCCATCCGGCGCGAGGTGAGAGAGCTGAGGAGAGGCGCATGACGACTTCTGCACCTGACTCGGCCCCCGTTTATCCGCAGGCTCCGACCGGCCTCCGCCGGCCCGGTGCGATCGCGGTCGTGGTGAGCGGCATCGTCATCGGTCTTGCGACCTACCTCGGCCACCCGGTGTTCGGGGCGTTCTTCGTCCTCGGCATGGTCGGGATCTTTGTCAATGCGGCGATGGTGCGCCAGGTCGTCGAGACGGTGGCGGCCGCACCGGATCCGCACAAGAAATCGTTGGCACTCAATTCCGCTGCCCGGCTCGGCGCCATCACGGTGCTCGCGCTCGTGGCGGCTTTCCTGGTCCGGCCCGATGGGTTGGGCGTCATGTTCGGGCTCGCGATCGGCCAGGTGATCCTGGTTCTCAACGCGGTGATTCCGGTGATGAAAGGACTGCGCAAGCAGCTATGACGGATACGACCTACTTGGCCGAGGCGGCCATCCACGTCGGCGTGCACGAGACGGTCACGATCGGTGGGATGACCTTCAACACCGACACGATCCTCTCGTCGGCGATCGCAGCGGTGATCGTGATCGCCATGGCCTTCTACGTCAAGGCGAAGGTGACATCCAGCAAGCCGAACACGGTGCAGCTCTATTTCGAGGTCGTGACCGTGCAGATGCGCGGGCAGATCGAGAGCGCCATCGGCATGAAGATCGCCGGCTTCGTCCTCCCCCTCGCGGTCACCCTGTTCACCTATATTCTCGTCGCGAACTGGCTCTCGATCCTGCCGGTCCAGTACGCATCGTCCAACGGCGAGGTGCACGAACTGCTCAAGCCCGCGGCCAGCGACGTGAACTTCGTCTACGCGATGGCGCTGTTCGTCTTCGTCTGGTACCACGGGGCCGGCATGCGGCGTCGCGGCGTCTTCGGCCACCTGGGCAAGCTGGTCAAGGGCCACGTGCCCGCGCTGGCAGCGATCAACATCATCGAAGAGATCGCCAAGCCCGTCTCGCTCTCCCTCCGTCTTTTCGGCAACATCTTCGCCGGCGGCATCATGGTCGCCCTGATCGCGCTGTTCCCGGCCTACATCCTCTGGGCGCCCAACGCCCTGTGGAAATCCTTCGACCTGTTCGTGGGTCTGATCCAGGCGTTCATCTTCGCCCTGCTGACGATCCTGTACTTCAGCCAGGCCATGGAGCTCGACGAAGACCATCACTAGACCATCTACCCTGCTCGACCCCGGGCGGCGCCGCCAACCGGGACCCAAGACCTGACAACCGAGATTGTCAGTTCCACCCGAAAGGAAAGTTCAGAAATGGATCCAACAATTGGTATGGGCGCCCTGATCGGCGGCGGTCTGATCATGGCCGGCGGCGCGATCGGTGCCGGTATCGGTGACGGTCTGGCCGGCGCCCAGCTGATCGCGGGTATCGCTCGTCAGCCCGAAGCTCAGGGTCGTCTGTTCACCCCGTTCTTCATCACCGTGGGTCTGGTCGAGGCCGCCTACTTCATCAACCTCGCGTTCATGGCGCTGTTCGTGTTCGCCACCCCGATCTCGGCCGAGCAGTAAGCGCTTCGCCCGACATCGACCTGACGCTGTTCCGATAGGGGAAACGCAAACATGATGCTGTATCTCGCCGCAGCCGCCGAAGAAGGGGAGAAGCCGCCGAACTTCTTGATCCCCAACGGCACGTTCTTCGTGTGTCTGTTCATTTTCGTCGTCGTGCTGATCGTGATCCGCACGCTGGTGGTCCCGCCGATCGTCAAGGTGCTCGACGAGCGCGATGCGAGGGTGGCGAAGACCGTGGACGACACCAAGAGCGCTGCGGCGAGCTACGAGGATGCGGACACCCACTACCGGGCGGCCATGAAGGAGGCCCGTGGGGATGCCACGGGCATCCGGGACGAGGCCCGCGCAGCGGGCAACGAGGAGCTTTCGGCGGCGAAGCGGCGCGCGACCGAGGAGGCCGACGCCGCTCTCGCTGCCACCTCCGAGTCCTTGAAGGCAGAGGGTGACCGTGCCGCAAGCACGGCGCACGCGGATGTCGACCGGTTGTCGGCCACGCTGGCCGGCCGAGTTCTCGGCACCGAGGTCGATACGACCAACAAGGAGAAGGTGAACTAGGTGGACATCCTCATTGGCAACTTCATCGGGTTCGCCGTCATCGTCTTCTTGTTCTGGAAGTATGTGCGACCGCCGCTGAGCCGCGCGGTGCACAACCAGAAGGAAACGATCGCCCGGCAGGTGATCGAGAGTGAGGAAGCGAAGGCCCGGCTCGCCGACGCCCAGGCTGCTCACGATCGCGCTCTGGCCGAGGCAAAGGCCGAGGCCGCGGAGCTCCACGAGTCCGCACTGAAAGACGCCGAGGGCATCCGGGAGGACATCAAGGCCCAGGCCGACTCCGAGGTCCGGCGGATCAGCGAGCACGGCAAGTCTCAGGTCGAGCTGACTCGTTCGAACCTGGTTCGCCAGTTGCGTACCGATCTCGGTCTCACCGCCATCGACGGCGCGGACAAGCTGGTGCGCTCGCACCTGTCCGACGAGTCCAACCGCTCGGCGAGTGTCGACCGGGTGATCGCCGAGCTCGAGGCGATGGCATCGAGCACGCAGACGGCTGTCCCACACAGCTCGGAACTGATCGGTCTGCATCACATGCGGGCCGGCAGCCGTGAGGCTGCGCGCGTTGTCTCCCACGAGTTCGATTCCGCGAGCAAGGATCTCGACGGACCTGCACTCACCGCGGCGGCCGCCGAATTGACCCAGGTCATCATCGTGCTCAACGCCAATCCGGTGCTGCGCAAGAAGCTGACCGAGGACGAGGACAACCCCGCAGGCAAGGAGCAGCTGGTGTCGACGCTGTTCGGCGGAAAGGTCGCACCCATCGTCGTCGATGTGGTCGCCTCGGCGGCCAAACAACGGTGGTCGACGTCGACTGACTTCATCGCGGGGCTGCGCAGGCAGAACGCTCTGATCGTGCTCACCGCGGCCGAGCGGGAAGGCCAGATCGAGCAGGTCGAAGACGAGCTCTTCCGCGTGAGCCGCTTGCTGGACGCCAATCCGCAGCTGGCCTCCCTGCTGTCTGATCACACCCATCCAGCCGACAAGCGAAATGGCTTGCTGGAGAAGCTGATCGGCGGACAGGTCACCGAACACACCTGGTACCTGCTGTCGCACCTCATCGCGCTGCTGCACGGCCAGCCGGTCGAGGTCGCCGTCGAGCAGCTCGCCGAACTCGCGGCAGCCCGCCGCGGCGAGTCGGTGGCTCACGTCGTGTCCGCTGCACCCCTGTCCGATGCTCAGATCGAGCGTCTCGGGACGGTGCTCGGCAGCATCTACGGCCGGACGATCTCGGTGCAGACCGAAGTGCGTCCAGAGATCCTCGGCGGCCTGCGTATCGGGGTTGGCGAGGAGATCATCGACGCCGACATCGCCACTCGCCTCGCGAAGGCGACCGAGACGCTGCCGCGCTGACACAGCCGAGACATCGAAGCGCTCACGCGCCGAGACAACGAAGCGCTCACGCGCCACCAACCACCACCCGACGACCACCACACCCAGGCTCGCAAGCCGGACCAGAACAAGGAAAGACGAGAACCCATGGCGGAGTTGACGATCTCACCAGACGAGATTAAGGGAGCGATCGAGCAGTACGTCTCGTCGTTCGAAGCCGAGGCGTCGCGCGACGAGGTCGGCATCATCACCGATACCGCGGACGGCATCGCGCACGTCAGCGGCCTGCCCAGCGCTATGGCCAACGAGCTGCTGCAGTTCCCCGGCGGCATCCTCGGCGTGGCGCTCAACCTCGACGAGGACGAGATCGGTGCGGTCATCCTCGGTGACTATGAGGACCTCGAAGAGGGCCAGGAAGTCAGCCGGACCGGCGAGGTGCTCTCCGTCCCGGTCGGCGACAAGTTCCTCGGCCGCGTGGTCGACCCGCTCGGCGCGCCCATCGACGGACTCGGCGACATCGAGGCCGAAGAGCAGCGCGTTCTCGAACTCCAGGCGGCCACCGTGCTCGAGCGTCAGCCGGTCGAGGAGTCGCTGGCCACCGGCATCAAGGCCATCGACGCCATGACCGCGATCGGTCGCGGCCAGCGTCAGCTCGTCATCGGCGACCGCAAGACCGGCAAGACCGCGGTCTGCGTCGACGCGATCCTGAACCAGAAGGCCAACTGGGAGTCGGGCGACGAGAACAAGCAGGTCCGCTGCATCTACGTCGCCATCGGTCAGAAGGGTTCCACCATCGCGGGCGTCAAGACCGCGCTCGAAGAGGCCGGAGCGATGGAGTACACCACCATCGTCGCCGCTCCCGCGTCTGATTCCGCCGGTTTCAAGTGGCTCGCGCCCTACACCGGTTCGGCCATCGGACAGCACTGGATGTACCAGGGCAAGCACGTCCTGATCGTGTTCGACGACCTCACCAAGCAGGCCGAGGCCTACCGCGCGATCTCGCTGCTGCTGCGCCGCCCGCCGGGCCGCGAGGCATACCCGGGTGACGTCTTCTACTTGCACTCGCGTCTGCTGGAGCGTGCGGCCAAGCTGTCCGATGAGATGGGCGGCGGTTCGATGACCGCACTGCCGATCATCGAGACCAAGGCCAACGACGTGTCGGCGTTCATCCCGACCAACGTCATCTCGATCACCGACGGCCAGGTGTTCCTCGAGTCCGACCTCTTCAACAAGGGCGTTCGCCCGGCCATCAACGTCGGCACCTCGGTGTCGCGCGTGGGTGGTGCCGCACAGACCAAGGGTCTGAAGAAGGTGTCCGGCTCGCTGCGTCTGGAGCTGGCCCAATTCCGTGAGCTCGAGGCGTTCTCCGCGTTCGCCTCCGACCTCGACGACGCGTCGAAGGCGCAGCTCGAGCGCGGTGCACGCTGGGTCGAGATGCTCAAGCAGGATCAGTACAGCCCGTACTCCGTCGAGGACGAGATCGTGTCGATCTACCTCTGCGGTGAAGGCCACTACGATTCGGTGCCGGTCAGCGACGTCCGCAACTTCGAGACCCAGTTGCTGAGCCACCTGCATCACAACGCGACCGGCGTCTACGACTCCATCGCCGGCGGCAAGGTGCTCACCGACGATCAGGCCGAGGCCCTTGTCGACGAGACCAACAAGTTCAAGAACAGCTACCTCACCCACGACGGCCAGCGCGTCGTCAACGAGGCCGAGGCATCTGCGATGGACTCCGAGGACGTCGAGCACGAAGAGATCAAGATCCGCAAGTGATCGTGACCGCATTCGACAGCCGGGCCATGAGCCCAGCACAGAGGAAAGGGGTGAGGGAGCATGGCCAGTATTCGTGAGCTGCGCTCGCGCATCCGGTCGGTGCAGTCGACCAAGAAGATCACCAAGGCGCAGGAACTGATCGCCACGTCGCGAATCACCAAGGCACAGGCCCGCGTGGCCGCGGCCAAGCCGTACGCGAAAGAGATGACCACGGTGCTCTCGGAGCTGGCCAGCAACGCCGGTTCGCTGGATCACCCGCTGCTCGTCGAACGCGAGAACCCGAAGCGGGCGGCTGTGCTGGTCGTGACCAGCGACCGCGGTATGTGTGGTGGCTACAACGCCAACGTGCTGCGTGCGACCCGCGAGCTCGTCGCCTTGTTGAAGGACGAGGGCAAGGAGCCCGTGCTGTTCGTGACCGGGCAGAAGGGCGTCGGGTTCTTCAGCTTCCGTGGTTCGGAGGTCGCCGATTCGTGGACCGGGTTCTCCCAGGCCCCGGAGTACGCGGACGCAGCGCAGGCGAGCAACTTCCTCGTCGACCTGTTCCTCGCCGGATCGGGCGAGCAGGTCGAGCGCCCGGGCGGCGACGGCAGCCTGGAAGGCGTCGACGAGTTGCACCTGGTGTACACCCGGTTCGTCTCGATGCTGACCCAGTCGCCCGAGGTGCGCCGTGTGGCTCCGCTGGTGGTGTCCGAGCACGACGAGGGCAGCGATGTCGAGGTGACCGAGAAGTCCCGGAACTACTCGTTCGAGCCGGGCGCGGATCACCTCCTGGATGCGCTGCTGCCGAGGTACGTGGCTACGCGCGTCTATGCGGCGTTGCTCGATTCGTCGGCATCGGAATCCGCAGCGCGTCGTACGGCGATGAAGGCGGCAACCGACAACGCAGAAGAGTTGTCGAAAACGTTGTCGCGCGAGGCCAACCAGCTTCGCCAGGCACAGATCACCCAGGAAATCAGCGAGATCGTCGGCGGTTCGAGCGCGCTGGCATAACAGCCATGCGTCGCCGTTCTTGTCGGCCCGACACCATACTTCGATCGAAGAGGAAGTGACCCAAGCATCATGACCGCAGCAGTAGAAAGCCCCTCCGCGAAGTCGGCGGGCTCCACCGACGGGCGGGTCGTCCGCATCATCGGCCCGGTGGTCGACGTCGAGTTCCCGCGCGGCTCGATCCCAGACCTGTTCAACGCGCTGCACGCCGAGGTCACCCTCGAAGCTGTGGCCAAGACCCTCACGCTCGAGGTCGCACAGCACCTCGGCGACAACCTGGTGCGCACCATCTCGATGCAGCCGACCGACGGCCTGGTCCGCGGCGCTGCGGTGTCCGACACCGGCAAGTCGATCGTCGTTCCGGTCGGTGACGTGGTCAAGGGCCACGTGTTCAACGCTCTCGGCGACTGCCTCGACGAGCCGGGTCTCGGCCGAGACGGTGAGCAGTGGAGCATCCACCGCAAGCCGCCGCCCTTCGACGAGCTCGAGGGCAAGACCGAGATCCTCGAGACCGGCATCAAGGTCATCGACCTGCTGACCCCGTACGTGAAGGGCGGCAAGATCGGGCTGTTCGGCGGCGCCGGCGTGGGCAAGACCGTTCTCATCCAGGAGATGATCACCCGTATCGCGCGTGAGTTCTCCGGTACGTCGGTGTTCGCCGGCGTCGGCGAGCGCACCCGTGAGGGCACCGACCTCCACCTCGAGATGGAGGAGATGGGCGTTCTCCAGGACACCGCCTTGGTGTTCGGCCAAATGGACGAGCCGCCGGGCACGCGTATGCGCGTGGCCCTGTCGGCGCTGACCATGGCGGAGTACTTCCGCGATGAGAAGCACCAGGACGTGCTGCTGTTCATCGACAACATCTTCCGGTTCACCCAGGCCGGTTCGGAGGTCTCCACCCTCCTCGGTCGTATGCCGTCGGCGGTGGGTTACCAGCCGACTCTGGCCGACGAGATGGGCGAGCTCCAGGAGCGGATCACCTCGACCAAGGGTCGTTCGATCACCTCGCTGCAGGCCATCTACGTGCCCGCCGACGACTACACCGACCCGGCGCCGGCCACCACCTTCGCGCACCTCGATGCCACCACCGAGCTCTCGCGTCCGATCTCGCAGCTGGGTATCTACCCCGCCGTGGACCCGCTGACGTCGACCTCGCGCATCCTGGAGGCTTCGATCGTCGGTGACGAGCACTTCCGCGTCGCCAACGAGGTCAAGCGCATCTTGCAGAAGTACAAGGAACTGCAGGACATCATCGCCATCCTCGGTATGGACGAGCTCTCCGAAGAGGACAAGGTCACCGTGCAGCGTGCACGGCGCATCCAGAAGTTCCTCGGCCAGAACTTCCTCGTCGCCGAGAAGTTCACCGGACAGAAGGGTTCGGTGGTGCCGCTCAACGACACCATCGAGGCATTCGACCGCGTGTGCAAGGGCGAGTTCGACCACCTGCCCGAGCAGGCGTTCAACAGCTGCGGTGGACTCGACGACGTGGAGGCCGCCGCCGCCAAGATCGCCGGAAAGTAGCGAACCGACATGGCTGACAAGTCCTTCCACGTGGAGGTGGTCTCCGCCGATCAGGAGCTGTACTCGGGCGAGGCGACTTTTGTCATCGCTCAGACGACCGTGGGTGAGCTCGGTGTCCTCGCCGGACACGAGCCGCTGCTCGGTCAGCTGGTTCCGGGTGGCTTCGTGGTGATCGTCGAAGAGTCGGGCACTCGGAAGGCGGCTTCGGTGGAGGGTGGCTTCCTGTCCATCACCGGCGAATCCGTCACGATTCTCGCGGAGGCGGCCGACTGGGCCGACGACGTCGACGAGGCATCCGAGCGGCAGGCGTTGGAGTCTGCCGAGCCCGGTTCCCCGGAGTACAACCACGCACATGCGCGTTTGACTGCGGCACAACACCTTTCGAAGTAGCGAGAGTGAGCGCCTGCGCGCGCTGAAACTGATGTGATCGGCCAGTCACTCCGGGACACCCCGGGTGGCTGGCCGATTCGTTTGTTCGGATGGCATGCTGGTGCACATCAGCCCGTTCGCGTGACGCTGTCGACAGCCCGATAGACAGTCCGGTCGAGATCGTTCGATCGGTGGGGAACACGCGTAGTTGTCGCAAGGAGGTGTCGGGGGTGACGCTTCTCGCCGTGCTGCTGACCGTTCTGCTCGTGGTCGCAGTGGCGCTGTGTGCGCTGCTGGCCTTCCGGCTCGGACAGCTACGGAGTGCCGGGACCCCGGTGCTTCTACGAGAGATGCCCGCCGGTGTCGACGAGGGGTGGCGGCACGGCACCATTCACTACACCGACGAGACACTGCGCTATTACCGGCTCAGTTCGCTTCGGCCGGGTCCCTCGGTGACGTTCTGTCGGCAGGGCATCGACATCGTCGGCCGGCGTGAGCCGATGGGGACCGAATGCGACATCATGGACGGGCTCGTTGTTCTCCAGGTACGCGAGACGCCGTATGGCTCCGATGCCGTCGAACCGCGCACCGACACCTACGAGATGGCGATGACGCTGGGTGCGGTCACCGCGTTCCAGTCCTGGCTCGAGTCGCGACAGTCCGACCGCTCGCAGCGTCGTCGTAGTGCGTGAAGTATTCCCAATCGCTCCCTGATCCGAAGATTCGGTAATCAAACCCGCTGACCTGCGGAAATGAGCCCGCGTCGTGCCCGCAAAATCTAGGGGAAGAACTTCTTCCCCGGGGTTCATAGTCGTCCGCGAGAATTTTCTGGGGGAGGACTCCAAGGGTAGGGGAAGAACTTCTTCCCCTAGTTTTGCGGCGCCGGTTCGCGCCGCCGACGAGAATGCCGCCGCTGCGCACTCATGGCAACCACCTGGTCGGCCGCCCATTGATCCGTTTGAGGTTGAGCCCGGGATCCGAAGAGTACTGCCTTCGGCCTCCTGAACTGGAGGTATGCGCAGGCTTCGCGGCGGCGGTCCCACCGAAAGGAGGGGAAGAAGTCTCCTCCCCTACTTTTCGTGTTGCCTATGCACCCGTCGGGGCGGGACTGGTCACTCAGGCCGGTCACGATCCCCGCCGGGCACCCAGCACACATCGCCCGGGATCTCGCCGTCGGGTCCAGGTGACCGGTTCGCCACCCGAGCGAGGATGAACAGCAGATCCGACAGCCGATTCAGGTATTTGGCGGGCAACACGGACGTGTCGTCCGGGTTCGCGGCCACGGCCGCCCAGGCAGATCGTTCGGCGCGGCGCGTGACGGTCCGCGCCTGATGCAGCAACGCGCTCAACGGGGTGCCGCCGGGCAGGATGAACGAGTTGAGGGCGGGGAGGTCCGTGCCGAACTGATCGCACCAGGATTCCAGTGCGTCGATGTAGGACTGCTCGATACGTAGCGGCGGGTACTTCGGGTCGTCGACGACAGGCGTCGACAGATCGGCGCCGGCGTCGAAGAGGTCGTTCTGCACTGTGGTGAGAACGGTTCGGACGTCGTCGGCGATCGGTCCGCCGACGGCGAGGGCCATGCCGATGACGGCATTCGCCTCGTCGCAGTCGGCGTAGGCGACCACCCGAGGGTCGGTCTTGGGAACTCGGGAGAAGTCGCTGAGGCCGGTCGAGCCGTCATCGCCGGTCCGCGTGTAGATCCGCGTCAGATGCACCGCCATCACTCGAATGTAGCGGCCCGATGCGCGGCCGATAAGGTGGCAGGCGTGAGTGATCGTTTTCTGGTCACCGGCGGAGTCCGGTTGGCGGGCGAGGTGTCGGTGGGTGGCGCCAAGAACAGCGTCCTCAAACTGATGGCGGCCGCCCTGCTGGCCGAAGGCACCACGGTGCTGACCAATTCGCCGGAGATCGCCGACGTGCCGTTGATGGCCGACGTACTCCGCGGATTGGGTGCCGTGGTTTCCCAGGATGGGGACACCGTATCGATCACCGCGCCCGCGGAGCCGAAGTATCACGCCGACTTCGACGCGGTCCGACAGTTCCGCGCCTCGGTGTGCGTGCTGGGACCGCTGATGGCTCGCTGTCACCGGGCCGTCGTCGCGCTGCCCGGTGGCGACGCGATCGGATCGCGACCGCTCGACATGCATCAGTCGGGACTGCGTGCGTTGGGTGCGCACAGTTCGATCGAGCACGGGTGTGTGGTTGCCGAGGCCGATGCCCTGATCGGAGCTCCGATCGCGCTCGAGTTCCCGTCGGTGGGTGCCACCGAGAACATCCTGATGGCCGCCGTCCTCGCCGAGGGCGAGACCACGATCGACAACGCAGCACGCGAACCGGAGATCGTCGACCTGTGCGAGATGCTGCAGCAGATGGGGGCACAGATCGAGGGTGCGGGCACCTCGACCCTCGTGGTGCGCGGCGTCGACCGCCTGCATCCGACCACCCACCGCGTCGTCGGCGATCGGATCGTGGGCGCAACCTGGGGCATCGCCGCGGCCATGACCCGCGGCGACGTCTCCGTGCACGGTGTGCGGCCCGAGCATCTGCAGCTGGTCCTGAACAAGCTGGTCGACGCCGGCGCGCAGGTGGACACCTCCAGCGACGGCTTCCGCGTCCGACACGACGCGCGTCCCACCGCCGTCAACGTGTCCACGCTTCCGTTCCCGGGCTTTCCGACCGACCTTCAGCCGATGGCGATCGGGCTGGCCACGATCGCCGACGGGATGTCGGTGATCACCGAGAACGTCTTCGAGGCCCGTTTCCGTTTCGTCGAAGAGATGGTCCGACTCGGCGCCGACGCACGCACCGACGGGCATCACGCGGTGATCCGCGGCATCGAGCAGCTGTCGAGTGCCCCCGTCTGGTGTTCGGACATCCGGGCCGGCGCGGGGCTCGTTCTGGCCGGCCTGGTGGCAGACGGCGTCACCGAGGTGCACGACGTCGAACACATCGATCGTGGGTATCCGCACTTCGTGGAGATCCTGCGTGGACTCGGTGCCCAGATCGAGCGCGTCACCGACACCGACCGAGCAGGGAGCTGAATCGGGTGGACGGCGCCGACCACTCTTACGCGCACGCTGATGCCGCCGACCGTCCGCACGAGGTCGACGTCACCGAGTGGACCCGACGATTCGACCTCCTCTCCGATCCGCACCGACTCGAGATCCTGATCGTGCTGCACCGGCAGCCGGGCATCTTCGTGGGTGACATCGCCACGGCCGTCGGTCGGACCGAAACGGCGGTGTCGCAAGCGCTTCGGGTTCTGCGGCACCAGGGCTGGGTGACCTCGACCCGGGTGGGACGCTCGGTGAGTTATCGGCTGGACGACGAGACCGTGCACGAATTGCTGCACTGGATGGGCGCCGGTCACGAGTGACCGTTGAAGGATGCCGTCACGAGTGACCGTTGAAGGATGCCGTCACGAGTGACCGTTGAAGGATGCCGTCACGAGTGACCGCTCGAGTGGGCGCTCGGCGCACCGCAGGACAGGGCGGGCCCTGCCCGAACGGATAGTCTGTCTGCTCAATCATCTGAATAAGTGGACAGATGTTGTGGGTGGTCCTACCGTTTTTCCATGTCCTCGACAACCACCACCGTCGCCATGCACATGAGCGATGGCATCATCAACGCGCCGGTCTCCGCGATGTTCGTGGCGATAGCGATCGCCGGCCTGGCGCTCTGCGCATGGCGGGCCCGCACCGACCTGGACGAGAAGACCGTTCCGATGGCCGGGCTGGTGGCAGCCTTCATCTTCGCGGTCCAGATGATCAATTTCCCGATCCTGCCGGGGGTGAGCGGGCACCTCCTCGGCGGAGCGCTGGCCGCGATCCTTGTGGGCCCCTTCACCGGAGCCCTCTGCGTCGCGATCGTCCTCGTCGTGCAGGCATTGCTGTTCGCCGACGGTGGGGTGAGCGCGCTGGGCGCCAACATCACCAACATGGCGTTGATCTCGACCTTTGTGGGCTATCTCGTCGCTATCGGACTCCTGCGGCTGTCCGGGCGGCGTGGGCGGTCACTCGGCCCGCTCGGGGTGATCTCCTTCATTGCGGCGCTGTGTGGAACCGTCTGTGCTGCAACGGGATTCGTCATCGAGTATGCGATCGGCGGCGCTGCGACCACCTCGCTCGGCACCGTCGCCACCTACATGTGGGGCACACACGTGCTGATCGGTGTCGGCGAGGGACTCATCACCGCGGTAACCGTGGTGGCAGTGGCTCGGGCACGGCCGGACCTGGTCTATCTGTTGCGACACAGGCCGGTCGACGTCACGAACCCGGTTGGAGTCGCGGCATGAGTGTCACGAACAGTCAGCAGACCCCGTCTGCGACCGGGCCCAAGATCCGGTTGCGCTACTTCCTCATCGGTTTCGGTGCGGTCGCCCTGCTCGTCGCGGGCGTCATCTCGTACTTCGCGAGTTCGTCGCCGGACGGCCTGGACTCCGCAACGCAGCGTGGTTGCGAGACGGTGATGGTCGACGGCGTAGAACAGTTGAAGGGCAACTGCATAGCGCAGCACGCCACCGATCACGCGATGGCGTCCTCGCCGCTGGCCGACTACTCGGTCAAGGGAATCGGTGACTCCAACGGTCTCGCCGGGATCATCGGCGTGCTTGTCACGCTGGCGGTGGCCGGCGGCCTGTTCTGGCTGATTCGTCTTCGCTCGCCCGGTTGCAATTCCCCGTCGCTTCGCTCGCCCGGTTGCAATTCCCCGTCGCTTCGCTCGCCCGGGCCACGCCGAACTGAATCGGGCATCTGACGTGGGTGCGGGCCACGCTCATCCGCTCTACCGGGAGGGCCGATCGTGTGTTCATCGGGCGCCGGTGGAGGTGAAGCTGGTCTGCCTGGTCGTCTTCGTGTTCGCCGTGGTGGCGACGCCGCGTGAGATGTTCTGGCCGTACGCGGGTTTCGCGATCATTGTGTTCGTGGTGTGGCGACTGGCCGACGTGCCGGTGCGGTGGATCGCGCCGCGGATGCTGATCGAGGCGCCGTTCGTGGTGCTCGCCGTTCTGTTGCCCTTTGCCGAGGGCGGACAGCGAGTCGAGATCGCCGGGCTGTCGATGTCGCTCGCCGGCTTGTACGCCGCGTGGGGCATCGTCATCAAAGGCACTCTGGGCGTGGCGGCCTCGCTGACCTTCGCCGCCACCACGCCTGCCCGAGAATTACCGCTTGCGCTGAGTCGGCTCGGAGTGCCTGCCACCATCACTCCGGTGATCGTGATGATGTTGCGTTACATCGATGTGCTGTCGGCGGAGGTTCGACGCATGCAGGTGGCGCGCCTGGCCCGAGGCGATTCGCCGCGGATGATCCACCAGGCGGGTGCGATCGCCAAGGGCGTGGGGTCGATGTTCCTGCGGTCCTACGAGCGCGGCGAGCGGGTTCATCTCGCGATGATGTCGCGCGGCTTCACCGGGGTCATCCCGGAGATGCCGGGTGTGGCGACAGCGACGAGAGCCACCCGTGCACAGTGGCTCGTAGTGGTCATGCCCGCGGCCGCGGCGGTCATGGTCGCAGCAGCGGCGTGGAGCCTGCGATGACCGGGCCCGCGATCGAGGTCTCGAACCTGCATTTCACGTATCCGGATGGACGCGTGGCACTTGCCGGCGTCGACCTCACGATTGCGCCGGGTGAGCGAGTCGCGCTGCTCGGACCCAACGGTGCAGGCAAGACCACGCTGATGCTGCAGCTCAACGGAGTACTGTCGCCGACCCTGGGCTCGGTCGTGATCAACGGTGTCACCGTGAGTGCCAAGACGATTCGCGAGATCCGGTGCCAAGTGGGACTGGTGTTCCAGGACCCCGACGACCAACTCTTCATGCCGACGCTCATCGAGGACGTCGCCTTCGGGCCGGCCAACTTCGGTGTGAAGGGTGACGAGCTCGCCGACGTGGTCGACCAGGCGCTCGACGCGGTGTCGATGAGAGAGCACGCGCGCCGCAGTCCGCACCATCTGTCCGGGGGACAGCGGCGCCGCGGGGCGCTCGCCACGGTATTGGCCTGTCGCCCAGATATTCTCGTGCTCGACGAGCCTTCCGCCAATCTTGATCCGGTGGCCCGGCGACAACTCGCGGAAACACTTCTCGGACTGCATCAGACGATGCTCGTGGTGACCCACGATCTGCCCTATGCTGCTCAACTCTGCGACCGAGCCGTCATCGTGGATGCCGGCCGGATCGTCGCCGACGGTGCCATCGACGACGTTCTCGCCGACGAGGGACTCCTCGCGGCCCACCGGCTCGAATTGCCCTGGGGATTCAACGCACACAGTCTCTCGGCGGCGCGCGCCGCCCGGGCCGGCGGCTGACCGTTCGGCCAGCCTGACACCTCTCCGAACGGTCAGGTGTGGAACTGCTCCCAGGAGGAGCGTCGCAGGCGTAAAGGACGGTTTGCTTCTCGGGAGGTGTCGGACCCGGATGTGACGCGCGTAACGTCGCCGATGCCCCACTAGATCAGCGACGACACGCGTGCGCCCCAGCTCGCGGGAGGACAGCATCATGCAGGTTGACGAATTACTCAAACCGTTTCCCATCAAGGAGTTTCACCCGTTCCCGCGGGCGATGATGGGCCCCGGCGCTCACGAGATGATCGGGCCCGAGGCACTCAAACTGGGCTTCAAGAAAACCCTCGTCATGACCACGGGTCTGCGGGGAAGCGACACCGTCCACAAGATCGTCGAGTCGTGCAAATACCACGGTCTCGAGGTCGTCCTGTTCGATCAGGTCGAGTCCAATCCCAAGGACTACAACGTGATGGACGCGGTGTCGCTGTACAACTCGGAGAAGTGTGATTCGTTCATCTCCATCGGCGGCGGCTCGGCGCACGACGCCTGCAAGGGCGCTCGTATCTCGGTGGCCCACGATGGGCGCAACATCAACGAATTCGAGGGATTCAACAAGAGCGAGAACCCCAAGAATCCGCCGCACATCGCCGTATCCACCACTGCCGGAACGGGTTCGGAGACCTCGTGGGCGTATGTCATCACCGACACCACCACCGACCCCGACAAGCCGCACAAGTACGTGGCCTTCGACGATGCCTCGGTGACCACCCTGGCGATCGACGACCCGGTTCTGTACTACGACTGCCCGGTGGCCTTCACCGCCCAGTGCGGATTCGACGTTCTCGCACACGCCTCCGAGCCGTACGTGTCACGACTGAACTTCCCGCCGTCGATGGGCAACGCGCTGCACGCGGTCAAGATGACTGCCCAGCACCTGCGCGAGGCGACCTGGAACCCGACCGAGCTGTCCGGCCGCGAGGGCATGATGTACGCGCAATACATTGCGGCACAGGCCTTCAACTCGGGTGGCCTGGGCATCATCCACTCGATCAGCCACGCGGTGTCGGCGTTCTACGACACCCACCACGGTCTGAACAACGCCATCGCACTGCCGCGTGTGTGGGCGTTCAACATGCCCGTGTGCTACGAGCGGTTCGCCGACATGGCCGAGGCGATGGGCGTCGACACCCACGGCATGACCAAGGTGCAGGCTGCGGATCAGGCACTCAACGCCGCCATCCGGCTGCTGCGCGATGTGGGTATCCCGGAGAAGTTCACCGACGTCAACCAGGATTCGCACATCAAGAACCGATTGGGCCAGGGCCCCACCAAGTTCTACGAGAACCGCAAGGAGATCTCGGGTGCGCCGGAGTCGATCGATGCGATCACCAATCACGTCCTCGGCGACGCCTGCACCCCGGGCAACCCGAAGGAGTGCACCTTCGAGACGGTCCGACCGGTCGTCGACCACGCGTTCAACGGCGACCTCGATGACCTGCTGACGTAGGTCAGCAGTTGGGCGTGGCCGGCGTCCTGCCCCCGAGGCGCCGGCCACACCATTCTTTCGTAACACCAACCCCCGCAAGGAGACACCGATGTCCGTGCAGATCGTTTCCGACTCGTCCGCCGGTTCCGGCCCAGCGCCAGATGAGGCTGTCGGCGATGGCACGGCAGAGTTTGTCGACGTGGCCGACGTTGTCGAGAAGTTCGCTGCGGCAGGCTATCTCGCGGATCAGCGGTTGGCCACCACGGTGTTCCTGCAGCACAAGCTCGGCAAGCCGATCCTGCTCGAAGGACCCGCGGGCGTCGGCAAGACGCAGCTGGCCAAGACACTGGCTGAGGTCACCGGTCGGGAACTGCTGCGTCTGCAGTGCTACGAGGGGCAGGACGAGACCACGGCCCTGTACGAGTGGGACTACGGAAAGCAGCTGCTCTACACCCAGGTCTTACGCGAGAAGATCAGTCAGGTCGTGGCGGACGCGTCGACGCTGTCGGAAGCGGTCGACCGCATCGGCGCCGAGGAGAGCGTCTTCTTCTCCGAACGCTTCCTCGCGCCCCGGCCGCTGCTGGAGGCGGTACGCGCCGACCATCCCGTGGTCCTGCTCGTCGACGAGGTGGACCGCGCCGACGAGGCGCTCGAGGCAGTTCTCCTCGAACTCCTCGCCGAGTATCAGGTGTCGGTACCCGAGATCGGAACCTTTGTCGCCACCCACCAACCGATGATCGTGTTGACCTCCAACAACACTCGCGATCTGTCGGCCGCCTTGAAGCGACGCTGCCTGCACCTGTCGCTGGACTACCCGGATTCCGCGCGCGAACTGGAGATCATCAAGTCCAAGAACACCGGACTCTCGGACACGTTGTCGGCCAAGCTGGTCGAGATCGTGCGCGGTCTGCGCGACCTCGATCTTCGCAAGGCGCCCAGCATTTCCGAGGCGATCGACTGGGCGCGCACCCTCGCAGTACTCGGGGCCGACGAACTCACCGCGGACGTGCTGGCGCAGACCGCGAACGTGGTCGTCAAGTACGACCGGGATCTCGCCCGTGCCATCGACGCCCTGCCGAAGCTCGTCGATCCCAACGCCGAGGTGCCCGAACACCTGCATTCCCACGGTCATTCACATGGGCACGGGCACAGTCACTCTCATGGCGAGCACAGTCACGACCACGGCGACCACGACCATGGAGATCACGATCACGGCAAGGACCAGAGCGACCACAGCGGACAGGCCAAGCGCGCCGCCAAAGATGTTCCCGGACGGCATGGTTCGGACTACTACGGCTCGCCCGGAGCCAAGAGCGACGCAGGTACCCGGACCATCAGCCCGGGCCAGGGTGATCGCTCGTTCAAGTCGCGCGGCGGCGGTGCGCGCAAGCGGCCCTTCTGAGCGGGACGGGAGTCCAGCGCATGGAAGCCGCCATTCACCGCTTCGTCCGTCTGCTGCGCCTGCACGGCATCCGCATCGGGGTGTCGGAGGCGATGGATGCGATGTCGGCAACCGCGACAGCGGAGATCCTCGCCGACCGCGAACTCCTGCGATCGGCCCTCGAGGTGTGTCTGGTCAAGGACCGCCGGGACGAGGCCACCTTTCACGATGTCTTCGACCGCTTCTTCGCGTTGCGTCCGGTACTCGAGAACGCTGATGCACACGGCCACTCGCACACCCACGATGACCTGTCGGACTCCGGCGAACTCACCGAGTACAGCCTGTCCGATGAGATCAGCGAGACACCGCAGCAGGGCCACAGCCACGGACCGCCGTCGAATCTGAAGGAGTACTTCGACCCGGAGGACCTGGCCGAGCAGTACAACCTTCACCAGGAGGCCAACCGGCTCGACATGGCCTCGCTCACCGACGAGATCGTGCTGTCCTCCGACGAGGTGCCCAACGCCGAGGCCGCCGCTCGGGTCCAGCTGACCGTGTCGCGTCTGGCCAACCCGGGCCGGCCCGGAGATCTGGTCACCGACAACCGAACCCAACTCGACGTCGAACTCTCGGTGGCGCAGGAGATGGCGTTGCTGACGTGGCTCGACGATCCGGACGCGGCGTCGGGACCGCAGCCCGACGCCGAGGAACTCGCGGCGCTGCGCAGCGCGCTGGCCGGACTGCTCGACGGGCTGCCCGAAAAGCTCCGCGACCACCTCGAACAGCTCATGGCCACCGACCATCAGATCGAGGAGCGTGAGGTCAAGGCGGAGGTCCGCGACCTCATCCACGAACACGAGCGGGCCAGTCTGGAGGATTCGATCCGGCGTCTGATCCGCAGTCTGCACGGGGCACCCCGGGCGCGTCGGAAACTGGCCGCCCGCGGGACCGTGGACGCCGCTCGCACGATGCGGGCCAACCTGCGCTACGACGGTGTGCCGTTCCGGCCGATCACGGTGGCCAAGGTGGAGGATCGGCCCAGTCTGCTGATCCTGGCCGATGTCTCGCTGTCGGTCCGAACCGCCGCCCGGTTCACGTTGCAGCTCGTGCACGGTCTGCAGTCGATGGTCGCGCATGTGCGGTCGTTCGCCTTTGTCGCCGACCTGGTGGAGATCACCGACCTGTTCGCCGAACACCAGCCCGAGGAGGCCCTGTCCCTGGTGGTGTCAGGACTGCAGGCGGGGGGCGTCCTCGACACCGACGCCGACTCCGATTACGGGCTGGCCCTCGGGAAGTTCCTGGAGGAGTACGGGGGCGCCGTCACCCGCCGCACGACGGTGATCGTTCTCGGCGACGGACGCAACAATGGTCGCGACCCCAATTTCGAGGCGTTCGAGGAGATTTCGCGTCGTGCCCGCGAGACGATCTGGATCACTCCGGAGGCCGCCTATTCCTGGGGGCTCGGTTCCTGTGATCTGCCCGCGTATGCGACCTATTGCGACCGCGTCCACGTGGTGCACGACCTCGCCGAACTCGAGCAGGTCTCTGTCGATGCATACGGCGCGTGACGCCGATCACGCCGCGTAGGATCGCGGATACGGCGGGGACCGGGAGCGAACGGGTGAGAGTGCGTGCAGGCGAAGGTCGATGGTGAGGAGTTGACGCGGTCAGACCTGCGTGTCGCCAAGTTCCATACACCCGAGATCATCGTGGGTTCCGGAGCGCTCGCCGAGATCGCCGGGGCGGCCCGCGGCCTGGGTGTGCAGCGCTTGATGATCGTGTCCGACCGCGGCATCGTGGCCACCCCCTGGTATCCGGAGCTGGCTGCGTCACTGCGCTCCGAGGGCCTGTCGGTGTCGTCGTTCAGCGAGGTGTCGCCCAACCCGCGCGCGCCCGAGATCAGCGCCGCCCTCGAGCATTACGATTTCCGGCGCTGCGACGGCATCGTGGCGCTCGGAGGCGGGTCGGTGATCGATGCCGCGAAAGGCGTCGCGATTCTCGCGGCCAATGGCGGGCACATCCTCCAATACGAGGGCATCGACAAGGCGACATCGCCGCTTCCACCGCTGATCGCCGCCCCAACCACGGCGGGCAGCGGCTCCGACGTCTCGCAGTTCTGCATCGTCAACGATGTCGACCGCATGACCAAGGTGACCATCATCGGGCGCGGGCTGGTGCCCGACGTGGCGGTGATCGACCCACGCACCCTGGCGACGCTGCCCCCGGAGGTCGCAGCCCAATCGGGGATGGACGCCATCACCCACTGCATCGAGGCCTACGCCTCGGTTGCCCACAGTCGACTCACCGACGGCGCGGCGTTGTCGTCGATCGCGACCGCGTGGCGGAGCATCGAACGATTCGTCGGCGACCCGTCCGACACCGTCGCGGGCACCAACATGGCCTACGCCTCTCTCGAGGCCGGGATGGCGTTCACCAATGCGATCCTCGGTGCCACGCACGCGATGAGTCATCCGGTGGGCGGCCTGTGCGACGCCCCGCACGGCGCGATCAACTCGGTGTTGTTGCCGCACGTCATCCGCTTCAATGCCGCAGCCGATCCGCGGCCCTATGTGGACCTCGCTCGAGCTGTCGGCGTCGACGATTCTGGGTCGCCTCATGCGGTCGCCGAGCGATTCGCGGATGCAGTTGCGCGACTGTCATATTCGGTGGGACTTCCGCGTACCCTGCGGGCGGTCGGCGTGCTCGGCGAGCACTTGCCGGTGCTGACCGCCAATGCGATGGTCGACGCCTGTATGACCACCAACCCGCGTCAACCCACACCCGACGAGATATTGGGCATGTATCGCGAGGCCCTCTGAGATGGCAGTGCAGGGTCGACTCGCCGACGACGGAGCTCCCGACGAGGAGGCCTCGCGCCTGGAATCCCTGCTGGGCCTGCACTCGGTCAAAGGATCGCACTACGCGCAGTACCGCGGTGTGGAGCAACGACTCACCAGGGTGGTCGAGGCGCTCGACCGCATCTCCCGCGCGCTCGTCCAGACCGGTGAGGGGCCGGAGACACTCGTGTTGTCGGTGGTGCGCGCAGTACAAGAGCATCTGGACGCCGAGTGGGTGGTGTTCGCGCTGTGTGACGGCGAACTCGACCGCACCGGGCCGCGCCACCTGATGATGGGTCGCGACGGCACGATCTACGCATTCGAGGGCGTGCATGTCGCACGCACGCCGAGTCATCTGCCCGACGAGGTGCTCAACCGGCTCAACGACATCTTGCGCAACCAGATGACTCGACTGAAGCGGCCGATGGTCGACGACCATCACGTGCACGTCCCGCTGCATCTCGACGGCCGGGTGGTCGGCGGGTTGTCGGCGTGGACGCCCGAGCACAAGGTCGTCGATTCCGCCGATCCGGTGGTGCTCCGCATTCTCGCGCGGCAGGCGGCCGTCGCGCTGCTCAATGCGGCGCTGCTCGAGGAGAGCCGGCATCAGCTGGCGCGCGCCGAGCAGGCGTTCGCCCAGGCGACGGCGCAGGCCGCCGACCTCGCGGTACGCAACACCGAGCTGCAGCGCACGCAGCGCGAACTCTCCGCCGTGATGCGTCAGCGGCTGGTGACCGAGGAGCGCGAGCGGATCGCTCGCGAACTGCACGACTCGGTGACACAGTCGGTGCTCTCGGCCGGGGTGCACATCGAGGTCTGCCGGATGGAATCCGATCCGAAAACCGCAGACCGACTGGAGGTCGCCGGACGTCTCACCCGAAATGCCGTGGAACAACTGCGTTCGGTGATCTATGCGCTGAACCAGGCCCCGTCGGTGGAGGGACTGAGTCTTGGCGAGGTACTCGACGAACTGTGTTCGATGCATCTTCCGAAGGAACTCGAAACACAGGTTCGGGTGACCGGTCGGATTCGTGACCTGCCCGATGACATCCAGCACGCCGTGCTCAGGATCGCGGGCGAGGCGCTGTTCAACACCGCGGTCCATTCCGAGGCGAACACGGCCCGCGTCGACCTGACCTATCTCGACGACGCCGTGCAGCTGGCCGTCGACGACGACGGGGTCGGCGATCCCGGTCACCTACGACGGGTTCTGCGCGCCGCGACGCTGGGAGACCTGGCCGGGCGCCACCGCGGGTTGGCGAACATGGCCGCGCGTGCGGACGAGTTGGGCGGTGAACTGCGGATTCGTCGTTCGCGACTGGGTGGTGTGCGCATCGTCGTCACGATTCCGGCGGTCGAGTCACGTCGTGGCAGGGCCACGCCATCCGAGCAGGAGGTCATCCGATGAACAGTCCGGCAGACACCACGGCGATCCGAACGATGCTCGTGGACGATCACGCACTGCTACGAGAGGGGATTCGGTCGCTGCTCGACCGCGAGTCGGCGATCTCGGTGGTCGGGGAGGCCGGCTCCTACGACGGGGCACTTGCCGAGGTGCAACGGTGCCGCCCCGATGTGGTGGTGGTGGATCTCAAGCTCACCGCGGGAACCGAATACGAGGGGTTGCGCCTGATCACCGAGATCGCCGGTCGACATCCCGACGTCGCGACACTGGTGCTGACCACCTTCCTCGACGACGATCTCGTCGTCCGCGCGGTTCGTGCGGGCGCGCGCGGGTACGTCGTGAAGGACGTCGACACCACCGAGCTGGTGCGGGCGATTCAGGCCGTCTCCGGAGGTGGCAGCGCCTTCGATCCGCGGAGCGCGGCCATCGTGCTGCGTAGCGTCTCCGGTGATGGTGCGGGACCGGAGGCACTGACCGAGCGCGAACGCGAAGTGCTGCGGTTGCTGGCAGATGGGTTGTCCAACAAGAAGATCGGGCAGACACTCTTCATCTCGGAGTCGACCGTCAAGTTCCACATCCGCAACATCATCCGCAAACTCGGCGTCTCCAAGCGCACCGACGCCGTGTACATCGCGAGCAAGCGTGGATTGATCTGAACGCAGTCGGGTGGCCCGAGGAATGTCCACTCATCCGTGTGAAGTTGGGCCCGGATTCCGGACTCAACTTCACACGGATCGTCTTGCGACGGGAGTGAGGACCATCCATCCACCGAGGTGGGTGAACAACTCGACCCCGTCGTGCTCAACCTGGCCGGCCCAAGCTGCGAGGTCGTCGAGCGTGAGTTGGATCAGGTGGCCGAAATGTTCGCTGGGATGTTCCTCGAAGGGCACCGCGACGACGACGCGGCGTCGGGCTACCCGTAGAGCCTCCGTCAGAGCCCGGACCGTTGCTTGCTCGTCAAGGTGTTCGAGCAGGTGGATGAGGGTGACGGTGTCGACCGCATCGGTGTCGAACGGTAGGTCGGTGGCGTCACCGACCACCGCGCGAAGCGGCGTTTGCCTGCGCCGAGCCGCCGCACGCAAGTGCTCGACGGCGCCAGGGGAGATGTCGCAGGCACTGACCTCGAAGCCGTCCTCCGCGCACTGGAGTGCGAGGAAGCCAAAACAGGAACCGACCTCGAGCAGACTGTCGCCGACGACCAGCGACCGCGCGCGCGCATGAACCGGACCGAACGGTGACCCACCGTCGCGGAGCTCGGTGATCGAATTGTCGTAGAACGCTGCCCAGGACCCAGCCTCGGTGCTCGCGGCCGAACGGATCATCTGCACGGCGGCGTCCTCGAACTGCCTTTGACCTGCGATGACACCCGCGTCGACGAGGCCGACGAGACTGCCGACCATGGCCGAATCCGAGATCGACCCGCCATCGAAGGGATGAACGATGTCGACCGACACCGGGCCGATCCGCCAGCCGAGATCGCCGCACCGCCGAAAACCTGCCGGCACAGACCGGCAATGACGCACAGAAACCGTACGAACCGATTCGAGATGCTGGGCAATGGTCACCCTATAGACGCTAAAAGCACGCTGACCTGCGCATAACTGGCCGTCCAGGCGCGCGTACTGTCCAAAAGGACGGTTTGCGGCGTAGATCACATCGATGGAATTCGGCGTGCGAGCGGGAATGTTTGCGTTCGGTCGGTGGTTGAAATCCCCGTGACCAGCGAGAATGGAAACCGGCGCACGCCGTGACCAGGCGATTTGACCCTGACAACGCGGCCCAGTAACTTTCTTCAAGTCAGCGCGCCACGGCGCCGCCCCGGACAGACTCCCGAGAGGGAGCGGATGGGGAGAGGAAACCGGGTTCTGCACTGACCGCCCCCGAGAAATCGAACAGGGTAGCTTCGCGCGCCCCGATCGACCATCTCGGGACTGCCAGACACTCCCGATCGGAACCAAGACCGAGAGTTGCGGACCGGCAAGAGGGTCTGGTAGGCTGGAAGAGTTGCGCCGGAGACGGGGCAACTACTCCAAAACGAACAAAGCTCGCAGGTGAGCGCCCGATGTGGGTAGTGC
>NZ_JAKWBF010000023.1 GCF_022513585.1 Gordonia gummivorans | reverse complement strand
TCGGGTGGGCCAGGTTCTCGGTGTGGCGTTGTCGGTGCGGGATGTGTTTGATGCGCCGAGTGTGCGTGAGCTTGCTGCGGTGGCGGCCACGCATGAGGCTTCACTTCCGCCGATCGCTGCGGTTTCGCATCGGCCCGAACGTATTCCGCTGTCGTTTGCTCAGCAACGCATGTGGTTCATCAACCAGCTCGACTCCGGATCTGCGGCTTACAACATCCCGGTCGTCTTGCGTCTGACGGGCGAGTTGGAGGTCTCCGCACTGCGAGCTGCGGTGGCCGATGTTGTTGTGCGGCACGAGGTGTTGCGGACGACGTTCCTGGCGGTCGATGGTGTGCCGTTCCAACTCGTTGCCTCGGTCGACGAGGTCGAGGACGGTCTGGACTGGCAGATCGTGGATTCGCAAGCTGATGTCGAGACGGCGGTGACAGCCGGCTTCGATGTGACGTCGCAGTGGCCGCTGCGGGTGCGGCTGTGGCCGGTTGGTGCCGACGAGCACGTGCTGGCCGTGGTGGTCCATCACATTGCCGCCGACGGTGAGTCGATGACTCCGCTGGTTGTCGACATGGTGACCGCATATGCGGCGCGTGTCGCCGGGCACGCGCCCGAGTTCGAGCCGCTGCCGGTGCAAATCGCTGACTTCGCGATCTGGCAGCACGAGGTACTCGGAAGTCCGCAGGATCCGGAATCGGTGGTGGGCCGACAACTGGACTACTGGACCGAGCAACTGGCAGGCGCCCCGGATGTCCTGGAATTGCCTGGTGACCGGCCGCGGCCGGCAGTAGCTTCCCAAAGCGGTGGGCGCATCTCGTTCGAGATCCCAGGCGCCGTTGCCGGGCGGGTGGTGGAACTGGCGCGTGAGTCGAGCGCGACTCCGTTCATGGTGGTGCACGCAGCCCTCGCGGCATTGCTGGCACGCATGTCCGGGACCGACGACATCTCGATCGGGACTCCGCTGGCCGGGCGTGGTCAAGATGTGCTGGATCGGCTCGTCGGTATGTTCGTCAACACCCTGGTGTTGCGGACGAAGGTGGACAGCGGTGCCTCGTTCGGCGATCTCGTCGAGGTCGTCCGCGGCGTCGATCTCGGTGCTTTCGAGCATGGGGTCGCACCCTTTGAATCCGTTGTCGACGCGGTGAATCCGGTGCGGAGCGAGGCGTTCGCACCGTTGACACAGGTGTGGCTGAGCGTGAGCCAGGCAAGCGCCGACGCAAACCTCGGCGACGACGCAGATGTCGGCGGCTTGCGTGTGGCCCCGATCGAGGACCTGTCACCTCGGGCGAATGTGGACCTGTTCGTCGCCATCGACATCCGGGACGAGGGTGAATGGTTCGGGTCGGTGGTGTACGCGACCGACCTCTTCGAGAGTGAGACTGTTGACGCCCTGCTCGGTCGGTTCGTGCGCCTGCTCGATGCACTGACCGCCGACCCGGGGGCTCTGGTTGGCAGCATTGATCTGTTGGCAGCGCAGGAGCGTGACCAACTCGTGGCGTGGTCGGGTCCCGCGGATGTGTTGGCGCTGACCGGTTCCGGTGCATCGAACCTGGCTGATCTGACAGCGTCGTCCGGTGAGCGATTCACGGATGCTCCCGCGGTGATCTTCGACGGCCGCACGGTGAGCCACGCAGATTTCGCCGGCCGGGTCAATGCGTTTGCGCGGCAGTTGATTGCGGAAGGTGCGCGACCGGGCTCGGTCGTCGCGGTGTGTGCATCCCAGTCGTTCGAGCAGGTGCTTGCGGTGCAGGCAGTCATAGCTACCGGCGCCGCCTACGTCCCGCTCGCGACAGATACCCCGATCGAACGGGCGCGCCACATCATAGAGCTTTCCGCCGCGCAGATCGTGGTCACGACCGTGGCCGATACGGATTCGGCGGTGATCGAGGCGGCCCGCGAGGAAGAACTACTCATCGTGGTTGCCGACTTCGACGCCACGTCGATCGATAATCGACCGGTCACGAACGCTGACCGGAGGTCTCCGGTTCGTCCTGACCACACCGCCTACATCATCTTCACATCTGGATCGACAGGTCTGCCCAAGGGCGTCGCGGTGTCACACGGGTCGGTTTGGGCGCTGCTGGCCTTCGACCAGCAGAATTACCGGTTCACGCCAGACGATAGGCAACTGCAGGTTCTCAGCTATACCTTCGACCCCTCGGTCCTGGAATTCTTCCGCGGCGTCGTCAGCGGTGCCGCTCTGGTGATACCCGGCGACGAGCTCCGGACGGAGCCGAAGGCGATCAGCGCCCTGGTCGAACGGCATGGGGTGACGGTGGTCACCCTGGTTCCGTCGATGCTCGCGGTGATGCTCGACGTCGTCGGCGAGGACAACGGGGACTGGGCACGTTCGTTGCGCTATGTGCCGACCGGTGGTGAGGCTTTGTCGCCGGCGCTGGCTGATCGCCTGTACCGTGCGTGGCCGAGCATGAAGCTGTACAACCAGTATGGTCCTACCGAGACCACCATCTATTCGACGATCGCGGAACTGGACGATGGTGCACCGATTATTCCGATCGGTGTGCCTGTTGCCGGAAGCTCCGCATACGTCTTGGATGCACGGCTACAGATGGTGCCGGCAGGCGTGGTGGGTGAACTCTACGTCGGAGGAGCTCAGGTTTCGCTCGGGTACGTCGGCCGCACGGATCTGACTGCCGAACGTTTTGTCGCTGATCCATTCGGACCTGCGGGTTCGCGGTTGTACCGCACCGGCGACCTGGTTCGGTGGAATTATGACGGCCGGCTCCAGTATCTGGGGCGCACCGATTTCCAGGTGAAGCTGCGTGGTCAGCGCGTCGAGCTGGGTGAGATCGAGGCGGTGCTGGCCGGCGGGCCGGGCGTGGTCAAGGCTGCGGTGACAGTTGCCTCGGCTCCGGGTGGCGGTGAGCAGTTGGTGGCGTTCGTGTCGCCGGCCACGGTGAACGTGGATGAGCTGCGTACTCATGTAACTGCGGCACTGCCGGGTTACATGGTGCCGACGGCGTGGACGCTCGTGGAAGATCTGGCTCTCAACAGCGCGGGCAAGATCGACCGGCGAGCGCTGCCCGAACCCGATTTCGGGGGAGCGCAGGCGGAGTACGTATCTCCTGTGGGTGAGCGCGAAGCCGCTGTCGCGCAGGTGTTCGCCGAGATCCTCGGTGTGGACCGGGTATCGGTGATTGAGTCGTTCTTTGATCTCGGTGGTAACTCGCTCTCGGCGATGCGAGTGGTCGCGCGTGCCGGTGAAGTGCTCGATGCCGAGTTGTCGGTGCGTGACTTCTTCGACGCCTCCACGGTTCGCTCGCTGGTGACGCTGGCTGCGGGCAAGAGTCCGGCAGCGGCGCCGATCACCGCGGTGTCCCCGCGGCCGGAGCGCATTCCGCTGTCCTTTGCGCAGCAACGCATCTGGGTTCTGAACCGGATCGACCCAGAGTCGGCAGCCTACAACGTGCCGACCGTTCTTCGGCTCACCGGCACCCTCGACGAGGTCGCGTTGCGCGCCGCATTCGTCGACGTGGTGACCCGTCACGAGGTTCTGCGCACCACCTTCCCGGAGGCTGCGGGCGGCGCACGACAGCTCATCGCAGCCGCGGAAACCGTTGCCGAGCATATCGACTGGGGCATCGTTGACTCGCTCGAGGACATCGTCGGTGCCGTCGACTCGGGATTCGACCTGACCGTGCAAACACCGGTGCGCGTGCGGCTGTGGCGCCAAGACGAGGACACTGCGGTTCTGGCGGTGATCCTGCATCACATCGCCGCCGACGGTGAGTCGACCGGGCCGCTGCTCAACGATCTGCTCAGTGCCTACGCGGCACGAGGGGACGGTCGTACACCCGAGTTCGAGCCGATGCCTGTGCAATTCGCCGACTTCGCACTGTGGCAGCATCGGACCCTGGGATCGCCCGACGATCCCGACTCGGTGGTCGGTCGCCAGCTCGACTACTGGCGGACCGCCCTGGCCGGCCTGCCGGACGTCTTGGAACTACCCGCGGACCGGCCGCGGCCGCAGGTGGCATCCAGCCGCGGCGGAATCATCGAGTTCACCGTCCCGGCGTCGGTCGCCGGCCAGACCGTCCTGACCGCGACCGCCTTCGACATGACGCCGTTCATGGTCGTCCACGCCGCACTGTCGGTGTTGCTGGCTCGACTGTCGGGCACCGACGACATCGCCGTCGCCACACCCATTGCCGGCCGCGGTCAACGCGTCCTCGATCCGGTGGTCGGCATGTTCGTCAACTCGCTGGTGCTGCGTGCTCAGGTGAATCCGGCGATGCCCTTCGCCGAACTGCTCGAACAGGTTCGCGCCGTCGACATGGACGCATACGCCCATGCGGACGTGCCGTTCGAGACCCTGGTCGACGCACTCGCACCCGAGCGTTCACAGGCCTTCGAGCCGCTGGCCCAGGTGCTGCTCTCGTTCAACCCCGCCGCTTCTCTCGAGGGAGTGTCGGTGCAGATCGAGGGGCTGGAGATCGAGGGTGTCGAGCGGCCCGAGGTGGCAGCTCAGCGCGACCTCACCATCACCCTCAGTCAGACGGCCGGCGGTGAGGGTGACTGGACCGGCACCATCACCTACGCTGCCGATCTTTTCGACGAGCGCACCGTGGTCGGCATGGCGCAGACCTTCGTGCGGTTGCTCGACGATCTCACCGCCGAACCCGACTCGGCTGTCGGTGACCCGACCCTGCTGACCGACGAGCAGCGGGCGCAGGTGCTCGCCACATCGTTCGGCGAAGCGTGTCCGGTTTCGGTAAACACCGTGCCGGCGGCCATCGCCGCCCAGGTGCAGCGCTCCCCGAAGCGGGTCGCGGTGCGCCTCGACAATCGTGAGGTCTCCTACGCGGAGTTCGCGGCCCGGGTGAGCACCCTGGCCCGCACGCTCATCGCCTCCGGCGTCGGCCCCGACGTCGCGGTCGGTGTGTGTATCGACCGCAGCATCGAGATGATGGTCGCCATTCACTCAGTGTCGGCCGCGGGTGGTCAGTACGTGCCGATCGACACGGCTGCGCCCGGCGATCGGGTGCGGTACATGCTGGAGACCGCGGCGGTGCAGACGGTGCTGGTTGCTGCCGGCTCGCTGCCGACTGCCGTTGCCGAACTACCCGACGGCGTGAGACTGCATGCCGTGGATGCCTCGGGCGAGGTAGATCTGACCGTGGCCGCTGTGACCGACGCCGAGCGTCGTGCGCCGCTGTCGGACGATCACGCCGCCTACACGCTGTTCACCTCGGGATCGACGGGACGTCCCAAGGGCGTGACGGTCTCTCATCGTGCTGTACTCAACCGGTTGGCCTGGGGCTTTGCCACCTTCGGCTGGTCCCGCGGCGACCGGATCGTTCAAAAGACCCCGTACACCTTCGATGTCTCGGTGCCGGAGATCTTCGGTCCGCTGATGTCCGGTGCCACCGTTGTGCTGGCCCGCCCGGGCGGACACGCCGATCCGGAGTATCTGATCGGTCTGTTGGAGGAGTCGGCGGCAACCTCGGTGCACTTCGTGCCCTCGATGCTGTCGGTCTTCCTCGACGTCGTCGACCCGACGCGCATCGCTGCGCTCGACAGCCTCAAGTGGGTGTTCGCCTCCGGTGAGGCGCTCCCGCCGGCGCTCGTCGCCAAGGCGCGATCGGTGCTTCCCGACGAGGTGGGAATCCACAACCTGTTCGGTCCGACCGAGGCTGCCGTGGAGGTTTCCTGGGCCGACGTGTCTGCGGCCCCCGATGTGGTGAGCATCGGTGCGCCGGTGTGGAATACCTCCACCCTCGTCCTCGATGCCCGGTTGCGTCCGGTGCCGGTGGGGGTGCCCGGCGAGCTGTACCTCGGCGGTGTCCAGGTGGCCCGCGGGTACGCGTCGCAACCGGCCCTGACCGCCGAACGATTTGTGGCCGATCCCTATGGTGAACCGGGTTCGCGCCTGTACCGCACCGGCGACCGGGTGCGCTGGAACGCGGCCGGTGAGGTGGAATACCTGGGCCGCACCGACTTCCAGGTCAAACTGCGAGGTCAGCGCATCGAGCTCGGTGAAATCGAGGCCGTCCTTGCCGGTGCGCCCGGCGTGGTCAAGGCCGCAGTGTCGGTGTCCAAGGCGCCGACCGGAGCCGATCATCTGGTGGCATTCTTGTCGCCGGGGTCGGTGGATCTCGACGCGGTCGCAACACATGTGGCTGCGGCGCTGCCGGGGTACATGGTGCCCACGGTCTGGACGGTCGTCGACGACCTCGCGCTCAACAGTGCGGGCAAGATCGATCGTCGTGCTCTGCCCGATCCCGATTTCGGCTCCCTCGGAACGCACTACGAAGCGCCGGTGGGTGAGCTCGAAGAGCAGCTCGCCGTCACCGTGGCAGCCCTGCTGGGCCTGCCGAAGGTCTCGGTGACCGAGTCTTTCTTCGCTCTCGGCGGCGACTCGATCATGTCCATCCAGCTCGCCTCGGCGATGCGCGCGGCCGGTCATGCGTTGAGTCCCAGGCAGATCTTCGAGCACCGCACGGTGCGTGCGATTGCCGCCGCCCTGGGTGATGCGCATACTGCGCTGCCCGAGCTCGCCGAGCTCCCCGGCGGTGCGGTCGGTCAGGTCGAGCTCTCCCCGGTGGTGTCCTGGATGCTCGAATACTCGGACACTGCAAGCGATTTCGCGGACTATTCGCAGTCGATGGTGCTCGCGGCGCCAGCTGCCCTGACGGCCGGCGATCTCGCCGAAGTTCTGGACGTGGTGGTGACGGCACATCCGATGCTGCGCGCCACCCTGTCGGCCGAGGGCACCGGTGAGTACAGGATGTATGCCGGCGGTGAGTTCGATGCCGCCGCGGCGATCTCGGTCCACGAGTCCTCGGCAATGGTTGGCACAGCCGAATTCGACGGCGACCTCGCCGCCGCCCACGCGGTGGCTGCGGGCCGTCTCGATCCGGCCAGGGGTGCGCTCGTGCAGACCGCGCTGGTCACCGATGCCAACGGTGTCGGCCGGATCGTGGTGGTGATCCACCACCTCGGCGTCGATGCGGTGTCCTGGCAGATCCTCGTCGAGGACCTGATCACCGTGTGGGCCCAGCGGTCCGCCGGACATCGGCTGCATGTGCGTGCGACGACCGCCTCGCAGCGTGCGTGGAACCACGAGCTGGTCGAACGGGTAGGGGACTTCCGCGACGAAGTCGCGTTTTGGTCGGCACGAGTTCGGCCCCAGCCAACCGATCTCGGTGCGCAACTCGACCGGGACCGCGACCGCATGCGCACCGCACGCAGTCGCGGCAACCTCGTGGATCCGGTGGTGACCGAACAGATTCTCACCACCGTGCCGGAAGCTTTCGGCGGCAACGTGAACGACGTGCTTCTCGCCGGTCTGGCCCGGGCGGTGCGCTCCTGGCAGCAGGACCGCGGCATCGACGACGACGCACCGGTCTCGGTGCTCCTCGAAGGACACGGACGCTACGAAGAGGTTCTCGAGCAGGGGCCGACGCCGGTTCGCGCCGATCTGTCCCGTTCGGTAGGGTGGTTCACGACGATCACGCCGATGAATCTCGACCCGGCCGACGATGCTGTGCACGCGGTCAAGGCCGCGAAGGAAGAGCGTCTCGCGCAGCCGACCTCGGGCCTCGGTTTCGGATGGCTGCGTTATCGGGGAGACACCGAACTCTCGGACCGACCGTTGCCGTCGATCGTGTTCAACTACTTCGGTGCGGGCGGGGCCGGGGAGTCCGAGACCGGCGCGGCGTCGCTGCCGTTCGGACCGGCCGGTGGACCGGGCCTCGGGGCGTCGCCCAACGGTGGCATGGCGATACAGGCACTGCTGACCGCGACCGTCAGCGGAGTGCTGATCGACGGTCGTCGTCAACTGTCGACGTCGGTCACGTTCGGCGAGAACGTATTCGACGATGCTGCTATCGACGACCTGCTGATGCGGTGGGCACGAGAGCTGACGGTGATCGCGGGAATCGGCACAGAGGTGGGCCTCTCGCCGTCCGACGTGCCCGGCGTCGACCTGCGTCAGGTCGATCTCGACCGGCTTGCGCAGCAGTATCCGGGCGCGGCGATCTGGCCGTTGTCACCGCTACAGGGCGGGTTGTACTTCCAGTCGCAGCTGGCCGCCGGTCTCGACGACGCGGTGGATGTCTACATCACGCAGGTGCAGGTTGCCCTCGGCGCCGACGTCGACGTCGAACGCCTGCACGAGGCGGGTCAGCGGTTGCTGAGCCATCACGAGGTGCTGCGTTCGGGTTTTGTGGCGACCGAGAACGGTGCGATCGTGACGGTGGTGCCGGCGACGGTTTGCCTGCCGTGGTCGGTGATCGATCTCGGCGATGTCGATGACGAGACCGCTGCGGCGCGGCTGGCCGAGATCGCGCAGGGGGAGCGGTTGACGCCGTTCGATCTCGCGGTGCCGCCGCTGCTGCGGTTCGTGTTGGTGCGTCAGGCCGCCTCTGCGACGCTGGTGGTGACCAATCACCACATCATCTTGGATGGTTGGTCGGGTCCGCTGATGCTGGCCGATCTGATGGCCATCTACGCCACGGGTGAGCCGTACACTCCGCGCGCCGATTTCGCGGCGTATCTTCGTCGGATTGCCGGTGTCGACAGGGAGGCGGGGCTGGCGGTCTGGGGTGAGGTGCTCTCGCCCGTGTCGGAGCCGAGTCTGGTGGCAGCGGCTCATGGTGGGGCGATCGAGGTGCTCTCGCGTGACGAGTCGCTGCTTCTCGATGCCGAGCTGACCGCCGAATTGCAAGCGGTTGCACGCTCGCTGGGTGTCACGGTTGCGACGGTGAGTCAGTTCGTGTGGGCTGTGCTGATCTCCCGGCTGACCGGTAACCGGGTCGTGGCCTTTGGCGAGACGGTGTCGGGTCGACCGGCTGATCTCGACGGCGTCGAGGCGATGGTGGGTCTGTTCATCAACACTCTGCCGGTGGTTGTCGATGTTGATCCGGACGCGACGGTGGGTCAGGTCCTGCGCGGGTTGCAGGCCGACAAGGTGAGGGTGCTCGATCATCAGCACCTCACATTGCCGGAAATCCTTTCGGGCACCGGGAATCCGATGTTGTTCGACACGTTGACCGTGCACGAGTCCTACCCGGTGGACGCCGATTCGTTTGCACAGGCCGACACCGCAGCGCTCGGCCTGGACGTCCGCGGCGTCGACGGCGACGACTTCACCCACTATCCGCTCAACCTGGGTACCTCACTGGCCGGTGACCGGCTGAGCGTGAAGATCAAGTACCTGCCAGAGGTCTTCGACCAGGCGCAGGTGCAGGTGTTCTTGTCGGTGATCCTGCAGGTCCTGCAGCAGGTTGCGGCATCCGCCGACCGCCGTATCGGCGAACTCGAGCTCTTCGACGACGCGACCGCCGCCGACGTCCGGCGCTGGTCGGTACCACCGGTGCCCGTGCCGGGCCCGGCGACTGCGGCCGATCTGCTGATCGATCGGGCCTCGGAGACACCCCACTCGACGGCACTGATCCTGGGTGAGCGAGAGGTCAGCTACCGCGAACTCGGCGCGCGCACGGCACTGCTGGCCCGCGAACTCATCGCGGCCGGCGTGGGCCCGGACGTGGCCGTGGCGCTCGCGATGCCCAGGTCGGTGGAGATGCTGGTCGCGATCCACGCTGTGCTCGCCGCCGGCGGACAGTACGTACCGATCGAGGTGGCGGTACCCGGCGAACGCGCCGAGTACATGCTGAGAATGTCCGGAGCGGTGGCGCTGCTGGTGTCGGCGGACTCGTCGGCGACGGCCGTCGCCGACACGGCCCGTGCGCAGGATCTGCCGGTGATCCTGGTGTCGGCGGACCGGCCGCTCGACACCGATGCCGTGCCCGCTCTCGACCCGGCGGAACGACTCTCGCCGGTGCACGGCGAGAATGCTGCCTACACGATCTTCACCTCAGGATCGACGGGCCGGCCCAAGGGCGTCACGGTGCCGCACCGGGCGCTGATGGCCGAGGTGATGGCTGACGTGGCGTATTACTCGTTCCACGCGGACGACGTCTTCTTGCAGGTGCTGGAGTACACCTTCGATCCGTCGGTGCTCGAATTCATCCGCCCGCCGATGTGCGGCGGCTCGCTGGTGCTGCTGGAACCGGGCACTCACCGCGATCCCTTCGTCATCCGGGACACGGTCGCCCGCCGCGGCGTCACCTCGGCGATCATCGTGCCGTCGATGCTCGCGGTCATGGCTGAGGTGCTCGCCGAGGAAGACCCCGCATGGAGTGACTCCATCCGGCATCTGCACACCGGCGGCGAGGCGCTGCCGCCGGCGGTGGCCGAGGCGGTCACCAGGCTCTGGCCGGGTCTGACCCTGCACAACCAGTACGGCCCCACCGAGACCACGATCTTCGCCACCGTCCAGACCTACGACCCGGAGGGCCGCGGTGTGACCATCGGCCGTCCGATCGACGGCGCCGAAGGGTACGTGCTCGACTCCCGGTTGCGGTTGCTGCCGCCCGGAATGCCCGGCGAGCTGTACGTCGGCGGTCTCCAGGTTGCCCGCGGCTACTCCCGCCAGTCGGCACTGACGGCCGAGCGCTTCGTCGCCGATCCATACGGACCGGCGGGGTCACGGTTGTACCGCACAGGAGACCTGGTCCGGTGGACCACTCGCGGTGAGATCGAGTACCTGGGCCGCACCGACTTCCAGGTCAAGCTCCGCGGCCAGCGCCTCGAACTCGGGGAAGTGGAGGCGGTGCTGACCCGAGCGCCCAGTGTGGTGCACGCCGCCGCGCGCGTGGTGTCCTCACCGGCCGGGGTCGAGCACCTGGCCGCCTACCTCGCGCCGGCCCCGATCGACGTGGAGGCGGTCAAGATCGTCGCCGCCGAATCGCTACCGGGCTTCATGGTGCCCACCGTGTGGACCGTGCTCGACGACATAGCGCTGAACACGGCCGGCAAGATCGACCGGCAGGCGCTGCCGGCGCCGGACTTCACCGGCAGCGAAGCCGACTACGTGGCACCGGAAGGAGACCGCGAGGTCACCATGGCGGCGCTGTTCGCCGAGTTGCTCGGCGTGGAGCGGGTCTCGGCCACCGAGAGCTTCTTCGACCTGGGCGGCAACTCGCTGTCGGCGATGCGGCTGGCTGCGCGTGCCGCTGCGGCGATGGAAACCGACATCGGCGTGCGGGACGTGTTCCTGGCGCCGTCGGTACGGTCCCTGGTCGAGCTCGTCGGTGATCGGGGTGCCGGACTCGAGCGCGTCACCGCGGCTCGACCGCGGCCCGACCGGCTTCCGCTCTCGTTCGCGCAGCAGCGCATGTGGTTCATCAACCAGTTCGACGCGGTCTCACCTGCCTACAACATTCCGGCGGTGCTGCGTCTGCACGGCCGGCTCGACGTGGACGCGTTGCGCGCAGCCGTCGTGGACGTGGTCATCCGGCACGAGGTGCTGCGCACCGTCTTCCCGGCGGTCGACGGTGAGGCCGTCGCCGTGATCGCCCCGGCCGACGCCGTGGAGACACGTCTGGACTGGCGCCTCGTGGACAGTGACGACGCCGTGATCGACGCGGTGCAGACCGGTTTCGACGTGACGACGGACTGGCCGCTGCGCGTGCGGCTGTGGCCGGTCGCTGACGACGAATACGTGCTGGCCGTCGTCACGCATCACATCGCGTCCGACGGCGAATCCTTGCGGCCGTTGGTCACCGATCTCGTCCAGGCGTATTCGGCGCGCGCCGCCGGGGCCGCACCGGAGTTCGCACCGCTGGCGGTGCAGTTCGCCGACTACGCGCTGTGGCAGCATCGTGTCCTCGGTGCCGCCGACGATGCGTCGTCGGTCCTCGGTGGTCAGCTCCGCTACTGGGCCGAGCGCCTGGCCGGACTGCCCGAGGTGTCGGCGTTGCCGACCGACCGTCCACGTCCGCCGGTGGCCTCGCAGCGTGGGGCCCGGACCTCGTTCACAGTGCCGTCCGCACTGGTCGACGCGGTGCACCAGCTGGCAGCCGCACACTCGGTGACCCCGTTCATGGTCTTCCACGCGGCGCTGGCCGCAGTCCTCGCCCGGCTCTCGGGCAGCGACGACATCGCGGTCGGAACCTCCGTCGCAGGCCGGGGACAGGCCGAACTCGACCCGCTGGTGGGCATGTTCGTCAACACCTTGGTGTTGCGCACCAGGGTGGACGGGGACGAGTCCTTCGTCGACCTGCTCGGCGAGGTCCGTGCCACCGACCTGGACGCTTTCGCCAACGCCGACCTCCCGTTCGAGGTCCTCGTGGACACCGTCAACCCGGTGCGCTCGGAGGCTTTCGCACCGCTGACGCAGGTGCTGGTCTTCTTCAACGAGCGCACCGCCGGCGCCGCGCTGACTCCGGTGCTCGGGGATCTGAGCGTGGAACCGTTGCCGGCGCCGACCGGAACCGCTCGGGTGGACCTGACCTTCGAGGTTTCCGTCGGGTCACACGACGAACCGTGGGAGGTCTCCGTCGAGTACGCGACGGATCTGTTCGACGGGAGTTCGGTGGACACCCTCGGCGCCCGACTGGTCACCATCCTGCACGCCGTCACCGTCCAGCCGAGCCTGCCGGTCGGTGACATCGACCTGCGGTTGGCGACTGACGTCGCCGCGGATGACGACGAGACGGGCCCGCTGGTGGCGATCGCCGAGCGCACCGTTGCTGACGCGGTTGCCGCCCAGGTGGCCCGCACACCGCGGGCTGTGGCGCTGCGCTACGAGGGCCGTGAGGTGACGTACGGGGAGTTCGGTGCTCGGGTGAACACCCTGGCACGACAGCTGATCGCCGCCGGGGTGGGCCCCGAGGTGGCGGTCGCGGTCTGGATCGACCGATCGGTCGAGATGATGGTCGGCATCCATGCAGTCGTCGCGGCGGGCGGGCAGTACGTGCCCATCGACACGACGGCACCGACCGACCGTGTGGAGTACATGATCGACACCGCCGATGTGCGGGTTGTGCTCGTCGCCGCGGGCGAGGTGCCGGCCGGGATCGGCGGGGTGCCGGTCGTGGAGGTGGATGCTTCGGCGGACATCGGGGAGCATGCCGCACCGGTGACCGACGCGGAGCGACTCGCGCCGCTACGCGTCGAACATGCCATCTACACCTTGTTCACCTCGGGTTCGACCGGCCGCCCCAAGGGTGTCACGCTGACCCACGAGGCCGTCGTCAATCGCCTGGACTGGGGTCTGGACGAGTTGCCGATCGATCACACCGACGCGGTACTGCAGAAGACCCCGTACACCTTCGACTGTTCGGTGCCCGAGCTGTTCGCGCCGCTGATGGTGGGTGCCCAGCTGGTGGTGCTCAAGGCCGGTGGCCATGTGGATCCGCTGTATGTCGCCGACGTCATCGAGTCCTCGCGAGCCACGATGGTGCATTTCGTGCCGTCGATGCTGTCGGTGTTCTGCGAGCTCGTGGGCCGGGAGCGGATCGCGGCGATGTCGTCGGTGCGGATCATCTCGACGACCGGTGAGGCGCTGCCGCCGGCGGTGGCCACCGACCTGCGGCGAGCCCTGCCCGGCATCTTGTTCTACAACCTCTATGGACCCACCGAGGCCGCCGTGGAGATCACCTACGAGCGGATCGAGGAGGTCGATCCGGCTGCCGCCTCGGTCGCGATCGGGTTGCCGGTGTGGAACAGCTCGGCCCTGGTGCTCGACCGTCGTTTGCACCGGGTCCCCGACGGGGTGGCCGGCGAACTCTACCTGGGTGGCGTGCAGCTGGCTCGCGGTTACGCGGCGCGCGCCGACCTGACCGCCGAACGCTTCGTCGCCGATCCGTACGGGCCGGCCGGAGCACGGCTCTACCGGACCGGAGATCTGGTACGTCGCCTCGGTGGCCGTCTGGAGTATCTCGGCCGCACCGACTTCCAGGTGAAGCTGCGCGGTCAGCGCATCGAACTCGGTGAGATCGAATCGGTGCTCGCCGCCGCGCCCGGTGTGGTGCACGCGGCCGCCACCGTCGTCGAGGGCCCTGGCGGGTCACAGCACCTGGTCGGCTATCTGGCCGGTGGGCGTACCGCCCTTGATCTGGACGCCGTGATGGCGGCCGCGGGTCAGGCGTTGCCGGGTTACATGGTGCCCACGGTGTGGACGGTGCTCGACGACATCGCCCTCAACTCGGCGGGCAAACTCGACCGCAAGGCCCTACCGGCGCCGGATTTCTCTTCGGTCACCGCCGAGTACGTGGCACCTCAGACCCCGCCCGAGGAGGCCCTGGCCGAGGTCTTCGCCGACATCCTCGGCGTCGAGCAGGTCGGTGTCACCGAGTCGTTCTTCGATCTGGGCGGCAATTCGCTCTCGGCGATGCGGCTCGCCGCACGCGCCGGCGAGGCCCTGGGAGTGGACGTGACGGTGCGGGACGTCTTCGACGCCCCGACCATCCGAGGGCTGGCGGCCGTGGCGGCGAACCGAGAGGCGTTGCTCCCGCCGATCGTCGCCGCCCGACCGCGGCCTGCGACCATCCCCCTCTCGTTCGCGCAACAGCGGATGTGGTTCATCAACCGCTTCGATGCGACCTCGGCCGCCTACAACCTGCCGGCGGTCCTGCGCCTGTCCGGCGGGCTGGATGTGAACGCCTTGCGCGCGGCGTTCGTCGACCTGGTCCGACGTCACGAGATCCTGCGGACGACGTTCCCTCTCGTCGACGGCGAGCCGGTACAGATCGTCGCCGACGCGGATCGGGTCGAGGACGACCTCGATTGGGCCGAGGTCGACTCGCAGCAAGCCATCGAAGCCGCGGTCTCCGGCGGCTTCGTCCTCGCCGAGGAATGGCCGCTCCGGGTCCGGCTGTGGCCCGTCGCGACCGGCGAAGCGGTGCTCGCTGTGGTGGTCCATCACATCGCCGCCGACGGGGAGTCGCTCGATGTGCTGCTGACGGACCTGGTCACCGCGTACGCCGCCCGATCTGCCGGTGCCGCTCCGCGCTACCGGCCGCTGCCGCTGCAGTTCGCCGACTACGCGATCTGGCAGCACCGGGCGCTCGGCGCTCCGGACGACCCGCAGTCGGTGGTCGGGGCTCAACTGGCTTACTGGCGCGAACACCTCGCCGGACTGCCGGATGTTCTGGAGCTGCCCAGCGACCGGCCGCGACCGGCCGTCGCCTCGGAGGCGGGCGCACAGGTGCGTTTCGAGATCGACGCCGACCTGGCCGAGCGGATCGCCCAGCGGGCCGCGAGTTCGGGTACCACTCCGTTCATGGTGGTCCACGCCGCCCTCGCGGTGCTGCTGTACCGGCTGGCCGGCACCGACGATGTGGCGATCGGCACCCCGGTGGCCGGCCGCGGGCAGGAGGCGATCGATCCGCTGATCGGCATGTTCGTCAACACTCTGGTGCTGCGCACGGCGGTGCGGGCAGACGAGACCTTCGACGACCTGCTCGCGCGGGTACGCGAGGTGGATCTGACCGCCTTCACGCACAGCTCAACGCCTTTCGAGGCGGTCGTCGATGCGGTGAATCCGGTTCGCTCGCAGGCATTTGCGCCGCTGGTGCAGGTCTGGCTCTCGGTTCGTCAGCACGGTGGGGCGACCGGTCGCGACGCAGTGCCGGTGGTCGGTGATCTGCGGGTCGAGTTGCTCGGCGAGGAACATCAGCCGATCGAGGTGGACCTGGTGGTCGATCTGACGGTCGCCGCTCCGGGGGAGTCCTGGCAGGGCACGGTCCGCTATGCCGTCGACCTGTTCGAGGCATCGACGGTCGAGACGATGATGGACCGACTGCAGGTGCTGCTCGCCGCCTCGGTCGACGAGCCGCGCGCTCTCGTCGGTGACGTGTCCTGGCTACCGGAGGTCGAGAGATGCCGGATCGAGGACTGGTCGCACGGCCTGGCGTTGACGGAGGCGCCGAACGAACAGACCCTGGCCGATCTGGTCCGCAGGCGGGTGGCTGCGGCGCCGGAGGCGACAGCCGTGCTCACCTCACACGGCGAACTGAGTTACGCCGGATTCGATCGGGCGATCGCTGCGGTGTCAGATCAATTGGTCGCGCTCGGTGTCGGCACCGACGTCCCGGTCGCGATCGCGCTGCCGCGTTCGGCGGCTCTGGTGACAGCGGTGCACGCCACGGTCGTCGCCGGCGGCCAATTCGTCCCGGTGGATCCGCAGGCCCCCCTCGACCGGCTCAGCTATGTGCTCACCACAGCCGGGGTTCAGGTGATGGTGGTGGACGGCTCGCGGCCGGAACTGCGGGCGCTGGCCGCGGAACTGGGAGTGGAAGTGCGCGAGCTTTCGGAGGACGAGGTGTTCGCCGCGGCACGATCCACCGGCCCGGGTCTGGCGGTTTCCTCGGCGGCCGGACCGGGATGTGCCGATGCTGCCGCTTACACGCTGTTCACCTCGGGCTCCACCGGGCAGCCGAAGGGTGTCACCGTCTCCCATCGATCGGTTGTGACACAGCTGCGGCATGACGCGGTGGTGCACGGATACACCTCGCGAGACGTGTACGCGCAGGTGGTCTCGTCCACCTTCGATCCGTCGGTACTCGAGTTCTACCGGCCGATCGTGTCCGGCGGAGTGCTCCTCATGCTCGATGAGAACGTCTACCGCGACCCGCGGGCGCTGGCCGACGAACTCGGTCGGCGTGGGGTGACCTCGGCGATCATCGTGCCGTCCATGCTTTCGACGATGCTCGACGTGCTCAGCGACGCGGAGCTCGCCGAGATGGCCTCCATGCGGGCGCTCGACGTCGGCGGCGAAGCGTTCCCCGCGCCGCTGGTCGACCGCATTCTGCGACTGTGGCCGGATTCGGCGCCGCACAACTTGTACGGACCGACCGAGTCGGCGATCGTCGCGAGCTACAAGCCGGTCGAAGCCGGTAAGCCGGTGACCATCGGCCGACCGGTGTCTCATCTGACCACCTGGGTGCTCGACGCGCGTCTGCGGCCGGTGCCGCCGGGTGTTCCCGGTGAGCTGTACCTCGGTGGGGTTCAGCTGGCCCGGGGCTATGTGTCCCGGCCGGATCTGACTGCCGAGCGCTTCGTCGCCGATCCGTTCAGCTCGGGTGGCCGTCTCTACCGCACCGGCGATCTGGTGCGGTGGACCACCGACGGTGAGATCGACTATCTGGGCCGCACCGACTTCCAGGTCAAGCTGCGTGGTCAGCGCATCGAACTCGGCGAGATCGAGGCGGCCATCACTCGGGCCCCTGGTGTGGTCAGCTCGGCGGTGACCCTGGCGACGGGTCCAGGAGGCGCGCAGTACCTGGCCGCCTATCTGACGCCGGACTCGGTGGACGTGCCGGCCGTACAGGCGGCGGTGGCCGGGGAACTGGCCTCCTACATGGTGCCGTCGGTCTGGATGACGTTGTCGGAGATGCCACTGAACACTGCTCGCAAGATCGACCGGGCCGCGCTGCCGGCACCGGACCCGCTGGCGACCGGTGTCGAGTATTCCGCTCCTGAGGGTGTGCGCGAGACCGTGATCGCCCGCGCCTTCGCCGATGTTCTCGGGGTGGCCGAGGTGTCGGCGACGGCGTCGTTCTTCGCGCTGGGCGGCAACTCGCTGTCCGCGGTGCGGATCGTCGAGCGGCTGCGTCGCGAGCTGGGGACCGAACTGGATCTGGCGGCGCTGTTCGCGGATCCGACGGTCCGCGGGCTCGCCGAACACCTCACCGCCGAGACGGAGGCAGCCAACGGGGTGCTGCTGACCCTGCGGGCGCAGGGGACCCGGCCGCCCTTGTTCTGCGTTCACCCGGCCGGCGGTCTTGCCTGGTTCTACGGGGGCTTCGCCCCATACCTGCCGGATCGACCGATCTACGGTCTGCAGGATCCGCACGTCACCGTCGGCGAAGAGGTTCGCAGGGATGTCGGTGAACTGGCCGAGCGTTATCTCGAAGAGATCCGTCGGGTGCAGCCGGACGGTCCGTACCACCTCCTGGGCTGGTCGGTGGGCGGCATCATTGCGCAGGCGATGGCCACCCGGTTGCAGGCCTCGGGTGCGCAGGTGGCCTATCTGGGCATCATGGATGCCGCACCGGTGCCACCGGACGACGTCGGGGCGCAGGCTCCGTCGTCGGAGGCCGGCGACCACATCGAGGTCGACGGGGCGGATGCCGACGGAGCCGATGTCGACGAGGCGGGCGGCGACGTCGTCGCCGATCTGCTCGGCGGCTGGCGTGAACTGTTCGACCTGGGTGATGATCTGCAGGCGTCGACGCCGGAGGAAGTGGTCGCGGTGGTCCGCGAGCAGATCGCCGGCATGGGTCTGTTCACCGCCGACCAGGTGGAGCGGATCATGGAGAGCTTCGCCTCGGCCGAGGATGTGGTGATCGGTCACCGGCCGGATCGCTTCGACGGCGACGTGCAGGTCTTCGTGGCTACCGCCGACAAGGACGAGCCGGAGCTGGTCGCCGAGGCGTGGGCGCCGTACGTGACCGGCACGGTGTCGACGACTCGAGTGGACACGCACCATCTAGGCATGGCGAATCCGGAGGCGCTGGCCGTGATCGGCCCGGTGCTGTTCGATACGCTCGACGAAGGATTCGCCGGGCGGTCACACGACTGATCGAGACTCGGTGGCCGAGCATGTTCGCCGAGGTGTCAATTCAACATCGGGGACGAGAATCGTCGCCGCTAGGAAAGGAACGTTAGAGATGACCAATCCGTTCGACGATGAAAACGGCCGCTTCTTCGTGCTGGTGAACGACGAGAACCAGCACTCGCTGTGGCCGACGTTCGCCGACATCCCGGCCGGCTGGAACAAGGTCTTCGGTGAGGACAGCCGCGAGGCGTGCCTCAAGTACGTCGAGGAGAACTGGACCGACCTGCGCCCCAAGAGCCTGATCGAGGCCATGGAAGCCGACAAGAACTCCGCTTCCTGAGTTCGACCCCGCCGAGCGAGACGACGGTGGGACTGTTGCACATGGGTAACAGAACACCAGCTGCCACGCTCGACACCTTCGCACCTGCGGCCTCAGCTGTAACATGGCAGACGGGAATCCGGCGCGGATTCGGGTGTGGGGTCGGCCACATAAAAGTAGACTCGGAAGGGTCACAGTTGTGTGGAGTGAGGCACACTGGACGAAAGGATCGCAGCGCACAGTGGCCGGGGAGGCCGTGTCGTCGCGTTCGACGCCATCTTCGGCGGGGGAGGAAGGCACACCATGGAACGCTTACTGGATGACATCGAGAACCGAGGGGCGATAACGCCCCACCTGACCGCGGTTCGCCTGGGTGAGGAGGCCCTCACCTACGGCGTTCTCGCCGATCGGGTCGGGGACTACGAGACGGTCCTGGCCGACTACGGGATGTCGCATGCATCGGCGTTTTACGCCGCCCTCATGCACTGCATTCCGTCGTTGGCGGACATCGAACCGATCGATGTGCGCATGCAGGTCATCGGCGAGATCCACGCCTGGCTCGATCGCCACCGCGACGAGGCCGCGCCGGCGCGGCGTCTACGCGCAGTCAGCTGACCTGCCCGTACACGGACAGACCCGTCGAGCGGCGGATCGGTCTACGGAGCTGACTCGGAGTCTCAGAGTCCCGCGAGTAGCAACACCACAAGCAGGATCGGCCCACCGACGAGCACGCTCCCGGTACCGGTGATGATGCCCGCGACTGCTCGTCCGGTTCCGTAACGGGTGGTCGGAGCGCGGTTGATCTGTCGGAGCGCGACGGCGCCTGAGACGACCGCGATCATGCCGAGGAGTGCTCCGAGTCCGAAAACGAGGATGCCCGGCACCGACAGAAGTCCGGTGGTCAGCGCCAGCGAAGCGGCCGGCGCGACAGTCCGTCCGGTGGGTATGGGCATGGCATACGCGCGCGGAGGAAGCGCGAAGGGCTGTGGCGCCGAGGCGGGATACACCGCACTCGAGACGAATCGATCAGGGTTCTGCAGGTCCCAGAAATCGCCCACCGGGGGCAGGGCGGCGTGCTCGGAGGCGATGACGCGCATCCGCGTCTCGACTCGCGTCGCAGGCCGGACGGGTGCCGGCTCGACGGTCTGGCTCGGCTCGTCGAGATCGTTGACCGCCGGCCAGCGCACGTGACGATCGGTCACCGCGGGTGTGATCTCGTGGGTGGGATTGTCGACGCGCACGGCACCTCCTGGCTGTCGGCCTCCGCCATCGGGCCGCACGTGCGCGAGTCTACCGGCGACCGCCGACCACGCCCTGAGATGACGTCACCGGAGACCGCTCAGGGCGGTCACCCGCAATCTGCAGATGACCGCCCTGTGAGTTTGTATCTCGGCGACGCTTCTCGAAGTCGCGGCGTCGGGACCTCAGTTGCCCTGACTCTGGCCCTGACTCATGCTGACCAACTGGGTGACGGCGTCACCGCTGAGCTTCCATCCGTCGGTGTCGACGAAGGAGAGAGTGATGTCGACCGGTTGGGGAGCATTCGGGCTCTTGACGGCCACGGTCGCGGTGGCCTTCTTGTCGCCGTCCTCCTTGACGTCGGTGACCGTGAACGCGTCCGGTCCGTAACCGGCGGCAGATGCCCCCTTGGCGAAGGCGATGATCGCCGGCTTGGTGGCGGGGTTGGTGACGTCGACCACCGAGTCGATCTCGTTCTCGGGGGTGTCGGGGTCGATCGCCTTGCGGAGGATCGACTGCGCCTCGTCCTTACCGAGCCCGGTGACCTCGTCGACGGCGTCCGTCGCGGCGGACTCGACTTCGCTGACGCCACTCTCGACCGCGGTCGAGACCTTGCTGGTGACCTCGTCGACGGTGTCGGAGGACTCCGAGCAGCCGGTGGCGACGAGTAGTGCGGCGCCCGTGAGAGCGATGGCAGCGGCGGATTTCCGGATCTTCATGCGTTTCTCCTCATCCCAACTGCCACGGTTCGGCTCCGTGGCGGATGTAAGCCACCCTAACTCACCCTGTTACGGAATTAATCGGACCGCGGTCCGGTTAGCAAGGTGAGACCACGACAAGGGAGGCGCGACATGCAACTGGGAATCTTCAGCGTCAGCGACATCACCACCGATCCGACGACCGGTAAGACGCCGACCGAACACGAGCGGATCAAGGCGATCGTCGAGATCGCCAAGAAGGCCGAGGACATCGGCCTCGACGTGTTCGCCATCGGTGAGCACCACAACGAGCCGTTCTTCTCGTCGTCACCGACGACCACCCTGGCCTACATCGCGGCGCAGACACAGCGCCTGCAGCTGAGCACCGCGACCACGCTGATCACCACCAACGACCCGGTGAAGATCGCCGAGGACTTCGCCATGTTGCAGCATCTGGCCGACGGGCGCGTCGACCTGATGCTCGGACGTGGCAACACCGGCCCGGTCTATCCGTGGTTCGGTCAGGACATCCGCCAGGGCATCCCGCTGGCCATCGAGAACTACCACCTGCTGCACCGCCTGTGGACCGAGCACGTCGTGGACTGGGAGGGCCGGTTCCGGACGCCGCTCACCTCGTTCACCTCCACGCCGCGTCCGCTCGACGACGTCGCGCCGTTCGTGTGGCACGGGTCCATCCGCAGCCCCGAGATCGCCGAGCAGGCCGCCTACTACGGGGACGGCTTCTTCGCGAACAACATCTTCTGGCCCAACGAGCACTTCCAGCGGCTGATCAACTTCTACCGCGAACGCTACGAGCACTACGGACACGGCAAGGCCCGCCAGGCCATCGTCGGACTCGGCGGACAGTTCTTCATCCGGCGCAACTCGCAGGACGCGGTTCGTGAATTCCGCCCCTACTTCGACAACGCGCCGGTCTACGGGCACGGCCCGTCGCTGGAGGAGTTCACCTCGCAGACGCCGCTCACCGTGGGCAGCCCGGCCGAATTCGTCGACAAGACGCTGAGGTTCCGCGAGACCTACGGCGACTACCAGCGTCAGCTGTTCCTCGTCGACCATGCGGGTCTGCCGCTCAAGACCGTGCTGGAGCAGCTCGACCTGCTGGGCGAGGTGCTACCGGACCTGCGCGCCGGGTTTGCGGAGGGACGTCCCGACGACGTTCCCGACGCGCCGACGCACGCCTCGCTCGTCGCCGCCCGCCAGGAAGCCGATCAGGATGTGGAGGTGTCCTCGTGACCGCCCTGCGGATCGTCGCGGTGAATGCCGGTCTCTCTGAACCGTCGTCGACGCGACTGCTCGTCGACCGGATGGTCGCCGCCGTCACCGAAGGACTCGGGGCGGGCCGCTCGGACGTCGAGATCGTCGACCTGCGTGACCTCGCCGCCGACCTGGGACAGGCGATGACGGTCGGCTTCGCCTCGGGCCGGGCACGCGCGGCACTCGACGCGGTCGAGGGGGCCGATGCCCTGATCGTGGCGACCCCGGTCTTCAACGCGTCGTACAGCGGCCTGTTCAAGATGTTTTTCGATCTCGTCGACATCGACGCCATGTCGGGCAAACCGGTGCTGATCGGGGCGACCGGCGGCAGCCCGCGCCACTCGATGGTGCTCGACCACGCGCTGCGACCGTTGTTCGCCTACCTACGTGCCGTCGTCCTGCCGACCGGCGTCTACGCCGCGTCGGCGGACTGGGCGGGCGCCGGTGGGGACACCGCGTCGTTGAACGACCGGATCGGCCGTGCCGCAGCCGAACTCGTCTCGCTCCTCGGACCGAGGGGTGGCACAGGGCCGGGGAATGCCGCCGACGGGGAACCGCCGCGCGCGGCCGTGGCCGACGGCAGGCAGCAGGCGGTCGAGGCCGCGGGGATCGCGAACTTCGCGAGGTTGCTCGGAACGGCGTGATGCGCCCTCACCCGGGGGCGGCGCGCCCCGGGGTGTTGGCCCGGGCGCGCAGCCGTGAGTGCGGCAGCGGCGGCGCGGGCAGGTGCTGCGTCGAACCGACGTAACCCTGCACCTGCCCGAAGCGTTCGCTGCGCGCCTCCCACTGGTCCCGGTAGCCGACGATGTCGTCGTGTGTGCGCCCGATGAAGTTCCACCACATGACGATGTCCTCCGCCAGCGGTGCGCCGCCGAGGAAGATCACCCGGGCGTCGGTCTCGGCGACGTTGGTGAGCGTGATCCGCCCTGCGCCCAACCCGATGTAGCCCAGCTCGGTGCGGGCCAGCGGTGCGGCGTCGGCGCCGGCGACCTCGACGCTTCCGGTGTCGACGAGAATGCCGTGCTCGTGTTCGGGGTCGACGTCGATGTCGACGGCGGCGCCGGGTGCGAAGTCGAGCTGGGCGCCGGTCAGCGGCGTGAACGTGTGCACCGGCGAGCGGGTGCCGAACAGTTCGCCGAGAAAGACCCTGGCGGTGACCCCGCCGAGGTCGAGAGCATCGGGCCGGTGGTGTGCGAAGTCGCGTGCGGTGTCGGCATTCTCGGCCGGCAGCGCGACCCACAGCTGTACCCCGTGCAGGGTGGTGGTGTCGGGTGTGGAGACCTCGGTGTGTGCGATGCCGTGCCCGGCGGTCATGAGGTTGATCTCGCCGGGGCGGACCATCGCGTGGTTGCCCATCGTGTCCCGGTGCTCGACCTCGCCGGTGAACAGCCAGCTGACCGTCTGGAGTCCGGTGTGCGGGTGTGGAGGCACGTCCATCCCGCCGCTGCTCGCGACGTCATCGGGGCCGTAGTGGTCGATGAAACACCAGGCTCCGATCAGCGAACGTGACCGCTGCGGGAGGGTCCGGTGCACCGTCATCGCGCGTGGGCCGCCGAGCGGTACGTCGCGCGCGGTCAGGACGTCCATGTGGAGGAGGCCCGGGCCCGCGGCGACGCCGGCATCGGCATGGCACTCGACCTCGACCGGGTCCGTCTCGAGATTGCTCATGGAACCATTGTCCGCGACGACGGCACGGACGTCCGCGAACCCGGCGGAGATCGCGGTCAGACCAGCGTGGGGTTCTCGAAACGCATCGTGATCCGATCGACCGAGCTCGACATCAGGGCGTGCCGCCCCAACTGCAGGGATCGGAGTTCGTCGGCGATGGGGTGGTCGCCGAGGGTCAGGCGCGCGCCACCGATGCGGGTGCGGGTCCCGGTGGTCGAGGTGAGCCGCCACGGTGTCATCCGCGTGATCCCGTCGAGCTGCGAATAGGCGTGCAGCACGGTGTCGGCGGTGGAGTCCGGGACCTTGAGTCCCGGCTTCACACTCAGGTCGGCCACGAGTGCGCCGTCGGACACGAGGCGGCCGCGTCTGGTGGCGGAGGAGTGATCGACCTCGAACTCGGCGAGTGTCTTCGGGAATCCCCAGATGCCGCGCCCGGCGGCCAGGGTGAAGTCGCCGTCGACGGGGAGCCGGTGCACCAGCGCACGCGCGTCCCCCTTCAGCAGGGAGCGCAATGCCCGGATCGGTGAGGCGGGTGGGGTGGTCGGATCCTCGACGAGGAAGCACACGCCGAACTCGTTGTACGGTCCGAGGTCGCCGTCGACGTAGTCGACGAACACGAGCATGCACATGGTGCGACCCGGTCGGATGCGCAACGGGCGAAGCGTCCCGGGCTGTGCCGATTCGGCGTCGATGGCCCGTGCCACGGCCCGGGTGTCGGCGGTGAAACCGGCGACGAAGCACCGTGCGTGCCGGATCTCGACCGGCATGGTCACCGGGGTGCCGAGTACATCGTGCGTCGAAGGTGCGCTCACCTGTTCTGCTCCTGCGTGTCGGGTCGGGTCTGGTCGGGGGGGGCTGGTCGGTTTGTCGCCGGCTGGCGCCGGCACGATCACCCTTTTTAGAACATGTTCTAGTCTTGCATGCCTTCGCTCCCGGCGGGACCCATCCGGGTGGTGTCCCCAAGAATGTGGACACGCCAGCGGTCAGATCGGGACCAGTTGATGCAGTTTCGCGCTCCGACGGGTGATATGTCCGACTCGGCACGTAGCTTTGGTCGAGGTTTCAGTAACGTGAAGCTGAGTAAAGGCTGAGAGTCTCGCATGTGCCTCGTGGGGGTGTTGGTGAACGACGAGCAGACGACCTTGATCGACGAGGATTCGTCGGAGGGTCATGCAGCGATCCGGGTTGGAATGGTCGACGACCATCGGTCCCCGATCTGGGGAATCGAACGAGTGTTGGACCCAGTTTCGGACATCTCGTTGGTCTGCTCGGCGACGACGGTTGCCGGCGTGCTCAGTGTCATGCAGCTCGACGTGGTCCTGCTGGACCTCCGTCTCGACGACGGAACCACGCCTCGCGAGAACGTCAACGCATTGTCGGCGGCCGGAGTGGCCACCGTCGTGTACACCTCTGGAGAGCATCCGGCGCTGTTGAGATCGGCGGCGCGCGCCGGAGCGCTCGGCGTGGTGCTCAAGTCGGCGGACGAGTCGGTCATCATCGACGCCATCCGGGCGGCCGCCGACGGCCGGGCGGTCCTCACCACAGAATGGGCTGCCGCCATAGACGGCGACCCCGAACTGGCGACTGTCGACCTGTCGCCTCAGTTGCAGAAAGTGTTGGCGCTGTACGCGTCCGGCGAGACGTCGGCCCGAGTCGGGGCTGCTCTCGGGGTCTCCGCGGAGACGGTCAACGAGTACCTCAAGCGAATTCGCCAGAAATATGCGGACGCCGGGCGGCCGACGCGCACCAAGGTGGATCTCTTCAAGCGTGCCGTCGAAGACGGATGGCTCCCGGTGCCGCAGCGGTATCGGAACGAGGGACGGTCAACACCTGACGGGGCCTGGGGGCGAACGAAACATGGCTGACGGCATGGCCGCGGGAGTCGAGTCCCCATTTCTGGGTCTACCGACAGTTACTACGCCGTCTTAACGTTGGAACAGATTGATTTGGGGCGTCGGGGACACACGAGATAGCGCCGGTCTGAACAGGGGATGGGAACAATGACGGTCACTTCAGATATCTTCCGAGCCAGGACGGCGGCCGCACCGCGGCACGGAGTCGTGCCACGGCAACGTTCCAAGCCGGTTGATTACCTGGTTCCCGTCGAGCGCTCAGCGGCAGTGACACGTCCGAGTCTGTCGGACCGGGAGGTCGAGGTTCTGCTCGCCTGGCTAGCCGCCGAGTCCAAAGAAGATGCCGCCGCACGACTCTTCATCTCGGCGTCCACGGTGAGCACGCACCTTGCGCGCATCCGGGCGAAGTACACCGCGGTCGGGCGAAGTGCGCCGACGAAAACCCACCTTTTCGCGCGAGCACTCCAGGACGGTTACACCGGTCTCGACCAGTGGTGAGGCCTGGCCCTCGAATACTGAGCGCTCAGCGCAGGTCGCGTTCGATACGCGGCCAGGTCCGGTACAGGTCGTCCTGCCAGTAACCCCATGAGTGGGTGCCGGTCGGGCGGAAGTTCACCTCGACCGGGACGTCGAGCGCACGCATACGCTCGACCATCTGCCGGGTGCAGATGTCGATGGCGACCTCGATCCCGCCGCCCACGATCGCCTGGTTCGCCAGCGTGAAACCGTCGCCCGCGATACTCGGGTCGGTCAGCTGCTCGTGGACACCCGGTGCTCCCGTCCCGGTCGTCATGTAGACCTTGCTGCCGCGCAGTTTCGCCGCGTTCAGGTACGGATCGTTGGCTCGCCAGCCGGGACCGTCGAGCGGGCCCCACATGTTGGTCATGTCCGCTTGACCGCGGTCCTCGACGACCAATCGGATGTACTGCTGGCCGGCCGGGTCGCTGGTCCGAGCGCACCCGCTGAAGGCGGCGACGGATCGGTACAACCCGGGGGCGGCGATGGCGAGATTGAGCACCGAGGTCCCCGCCATCGAGATCCCCGCGATCGCGTTGACGCCGGTGGTGTCGAACTCGTCGTCGATCAGGGGCGGCAGTTCCTTCGTGAGGAAGGTCTGCCATTTGTTGCGGCCGAGAGCGGGATCGTCGCGCTGCCAGTCGGTGTAGTACGAGTAGGCGCCACCGATCGGGGTGACGACATAAGCGTGCCGGTCGGCGAAGTACCGCTTGTAGGTGGTCCGTGCGTCCCAGGTCGCGGAGTCCTCCCCGCCACCGGCGCCGTTGAGTAGGTACAGGGTGGGTGCCGGCCGGGTCCGATCCCGTGGCGTGAGCACCGTGACCGGGACCGTGCGGTTCATCGAGGCGGAGTGGACGAGCAGCGTCACCTGCTGCGGGTCATCGGTGTAGGAGTCGACGACGCGGGAACCGTCGGGGGACGACGGGGTGGCGGCCGCCGGCGCCCCGGGAGCGGTCGCGAGGCCGGCGATGACCGCACCCACCGTCAGCAACCCGGCGAGGACTCGCCACCCGCCGAGATGTCGCTGCCGCTGTTCCCGACGACCGATTCCGTTCACATCGCACCTACTCGTTCTCGAGATCCCGTCGGATCGGACGCGCCGACGTGCCGGCCCCACAGTCTATGGATCGCCCGCACACAGAAGAACGATACGAGCGGAGATCGCCAGGGCTGTCACCCGAAGGATCGAATTCTCGCCGGCCTAGAGGGCGACCTGGGCGAGGATCGGTGTCGTCGGCTGCGGCGAACCGCCGGCCGGTTCGATGGTGACCGCGAGCACGCTCGACCCGCGCACGTCGTCCACCACCACCGGGGCGGTGTCGTCTCCGGGGATCAGCCCGGCCGGCACCGGCTGCGGTGCACCGCCCACCAGCCACAACTGATACGTGCTGTCGGCCGGGATGGGCGTGCGCAGGTCCCGCAGGAGCGCGACCGCCTGGTCGGCCGATTCGGACGTCACCACCGCGATGGTGCCCCGGTCGTCGGCCAATGGCTCGACGCTCACGGACGCGTCCGCGGCCGTGAGTACCCCGAGCACCTCACGCTGGGAGTCGCTGAGCGCCGTCGACGAGGTGGACGACTCGGGGGCGGTGGTGCGACCGATGAGCACGCCTGCCCCCAGCGCCACGGCCACGGTCACCGCCGCGGCCGCCAGGATCGCCGTTGCGCGTGCCGGGCGCCGCGCGGTTCCACCCGATCGATGCTGTCCGTGGCGCGAGTCGCGGGGCCGCAATTCGACCGGCGGCGGCGGCGCGAGGTCGCTCTCGCCGGATCGGCCCGTTCCCGCGGGTGCGACCGGCGGGACGGGATCGACCGCGGCGGCCGGGTTCTGCGGGCCCGGATCGATGCCCGAGGGTACGTAGGCCTCCGGGGTCAGCGCCGCACCCTCGAAGACGTGCTGCAGCACCCGGTCCCGGAGTTCGGGCGGTGCGTCGAGCGCATACGTCGTCGCGAAACCCGCCATGGCCGCCTGGATGTCGGCGATCTGGGCGTCGTGTTCCGCCCGCTCGTGGGGTGGAAGTGCGGCGAGTTCTGACTCGACGCGTCTGGTCTCGTCGGGGGTCAGCGCGCCGACGGCGAACAATTCGACGTGGTCGTCGAGCCAGGTGGCCCCGCGGTCCCCGGTCGTATCGGATGTGGTCATTGTGGGATCAGGCGTCCTCGTGCGTCTTCAGGCAGGTTCTCAACCGACGCAGGCCATCTCGAATCCGAGATTTGATGGTGGGCAAGGGGGTATCGGTGTGCCGGGCGACCTCGGGATAGGTCAGGCCCCCGAAATACGACATCTCGATGCAGCTCCGTTGCAGTTCCGTGAGCGTGCCGAGACATGTTCGTAGCGTACGCGCCTCGTCGGTCTGCACAACGACCTCGAGCGGTATGTTCCGCGGTGTCTCCACCGAGACCGCGCCGTACTGCGACATGCGCTGTTGCTGCAGCTCCTCGGATCGGACGCGGTCGACGGCCCGCCGGTGGGCGATGGTCATCATCCATGTGATGACCGAACCGCGCCCGGGCTGGTACTCGCCGGCCTTCTGCCAGTACTGCAGGTACGCCTCCTGGACGATCTCCTCCGCGTACTGACGGTCCCGCACGACGCGGAACGCGAGTCCGTAGATCCGTGAACTCGTGCGGTCGTACAGCGTGGAGAACGCGGTCCGATCGCCTGTCGCGGCTGCGGCCAGCAACTCCCGCAGCATCTGTGCTTCGCCCCCGCGTCCGTGGTGCGCGTCGGTGGCCGCGCTGCCATCGTCCGGTGTCACGGTTCCACGGTAACGAAGACGTAGGGATTTCTCGGGTGATCGTCGATCCCGGGGCTACCGATCGCGAATCCATGGATCACTGACCTGCAGATCACCGGTTGGCGGCGCGGCGGTACAGGATGAGCGAGGCGGGTATGCACACCGCCAGTATGACCAGTGCCGATCCCACCGAGTATCCGACCGCGTGGTCGGCGACCCATCCGGTGGCCTCGGGGAAGGTCGGCGGTGCCTCGTTGCCGAAGAGCTGCCGGGACGCGGTCGCCACTGCCGTCACCGGATTCCACTCGGCGATCGCGCGCAGCGGACCCGGCAGGCTCTGGGCGGAGATGAACGCGCTCGACAGGAACGTGACCGGGAACATCCACAAGAACCCGATGCTCTGTGCGGCTTCGACATTCGGCGCGGCGAGACCGGTCACCGCACCCACCCACGCCATGGCGAGCGCGAACAGTCCGATGATGCCGAAGGCGAGGGCGGCGTCGCCGGCACTGCCCTGGACCCGCCAGCCGATCGCGAGCCCGCACGCGACCATCACCGCGAGGCCGACGACGCCCAGGAGCATGTCCGAGGTGACACGGCCGCTGATGACGCCCAACCGGGACATCGGTAGCGACCGCAGCCGGTCGACGATGCCGTCGGAGGTGTCGTTGGCCAGGCCGACCGTGGTGAAGGCGGCGTTGAAGACGACGGTCTGCGTGAAGATGCCGGCCATCAGGAATTCCCGGTAGGAACCCCCGCCGAAGGTCGCGCCGAAGACGTACGCGAACAGGAAGACGAACATCAGCGGCTGGATGGTGGCACTGATGAGCAGGGTGGGAATTCGCTTGACGGTGAGCAGGTTCCGCTCGACCAGCACTGCGGTGTCAGTGAGCATGGAGTCGGTCCGTTCGGGTCGGGGCGTGGGACAGGTCGGGATCGGCGTCGGCCACCCTCGGGATGACGGTGGTCTCGGCATCGGCTGTGGTCGGTGTGTCGCCACCGGGGTCACTGCCGCCATCGCTTCCTGGCGTGTCCCGCTCGGTGAGGGCCAGGAACACATCGTCGAGGGTCGGCGTGGCGACGGTGGCGTCGACGACGACGATTCCGGCGGCGTCGAGCGCCCGGACGGCGGCGACCGCGCTACGGCTCCCGTCGCTGACCGGCAGGGACCACCGTGTGTTGTCGCTGTGTGCCGGGCCGGGTTCGCGGTCGGAGCGATCCGACTCGTCGAGTCGTTCGGGCATGCCGAGTCCGACCTCGGCGAGGGTCGTGGCGACCAGTTCGTCGTGAGCGGTCCCGTCGGAACGCACCTCGATGGTGAGGATCGACGCACCGGTGGAGGCCTTGAGGTCGGCGGCACTGCCCTGGGCCCGGATCGTCCCGTGGTCGATGACGGTGATCTCGTCGGCCAGAGCGTCGGCCTCTTCCAGATACTGCGTCGTGAGCAGGACCGTCGCGCCGTTCGCGACCTGTTCGGTGATGACCTCCCACATCTGGCGTCGCCCGCGGGGATCCAGTCCCGTCGTCGGTTCGTCGAGGATGACCAAGGACGGTCGGTTGATCAGGGCGCCGGCGAGATCGAGCCGGCGGCGCATGCCGCCGGAGTAGGTACGCATCGGGCGGTCGGCGGCGTCCTGCAGGGCGAGGTCGGCGATCAGTTCGCGCGCCCGTGCCGAGGCCTCGCCCCGGGAGAGTCCGTACAGCTGACCGACCATCCGCAGGTTCTCGAAACCGGTCAGGTTCCCGTCGACGGCGGCGTATTGCCCGGACACGCCGATGATCTTGCGGGCGGCGCCGGGATCGGCGAGGGCGTCGACGCCGTCGACCACGACGCTGCCCTCGTCGGGCTTCATCAGCGTCGCGACTGCGCGGACGGTGGTGGTCTTGCCGGCTCCGTTGGGGCCGAGCAGCGCGTGCACGGTGCCGGCGGGCACGGTCAGGTCCAGGCCGTTGAGGGCATGGACGCGGCGACCTCGGCCGAACAGCCCGGTGCGGAAGGTCTTTCGCAGACCGCGGAGCTCGAGGGCGTTGCGGGCAGGGGCGACGCCATCGGTGGATGTCTCGCCGGGAACCGTGGCCGGACCGGTCGGCGACGAGTTGGTCGCCGGAGTGGTTTCGGCCGACGTCATGTCAGCCATACTGTGCCGCCCCATGTGTGGCCTCCCTCTCACTGTTCTGCGAACGTTCCATCGCGCGGATCAGGCTGGCGGGCCGCATGTCTCGCCAGTTCTCTTCGACATACTCGAGGCACTCGTCGTGACCCGACGGACCGAACACGACGGTCCAACCGTCGGGGACGGGGGCGAAGTCCGGCCACAAGGAATGCTGGTTCTCGTGGTTGACGAGGACGCGGAAGGTCCCCTCTGTGTCGTCGAACGGGTTCGTCATGATTCCTCCTCCTGTGCTGCGATTCCCGGTGTGCCCGGGTCTGGTTCGATCGGGCCTGATTCGATTGCGGTCAGCCACTCGGAGACGTTCTCCGGCAGCAACATGCGTGCGTGGGTGCTGGTCGCCTGGACCTCGACGACGCGACCGGTGACCTTGCTGTGCCAGTCGGCGACCGCCGGCGGACCGTCATGCGCGTCCACGGTCGCGGTGACGAAGGTGAGGTCGCCGTCGAAGACCCGGGGTTGCCAGTTCCGCGCCAGCGGTGAGGCGTGGCGGAACACCTCGTGGACGGTCGTGAGCGTCTCCTCGGACAAGCCGCCGAGCGCGCCGCCCGCCGCGGAGATGACACGGAACGCGTCCGCGACCGAGGGCTCGGTGCCCTCCTCGCCACCCTCGGGGACGTCGAGTCCGAACTCGCGCATGAGTTCTGCGATCGACGCCTCGGTGTCGAGGTCGGGCCGTTCGGCGACGACGTAACTGTCGAGCACGACGAGTTGCTCGACGGTCTCGCCGGCCTCCTGGAGTTGCACGGCCATCTCGTGGGCGATCAACCCGCCCAGCGACCACCCGAGCAGGTGGTACGGCCCCTCCGGTGACACCGTGCGCAGCTTCGCCACGTACACCTCGGCGAGGTCGGCGATCGTCTGCGGGCACGGATCACCGGCGAGCGCCGGGTGCTGTAGGCCGTAGACCGCGCGGTCGGCAGGCAGGTGGGGCAGCAGGGAGGTGAAGCTCCAGGACAGTCCGATCGCCGGGTGGACCACGAAGAGCGGTGCGGGAGCATCGTTTCCGACGTTGTCGCTGATGCGGCGCAACGGCAGGAGGGTGTCGAGACCGGAGGCCGACGGTCCGGTGTCCCCGTCGGAGTGCGCCCCGCCGTCGAGCAGCTCGGCGAGTTCGGCGGGACTCGGGGCCCCGAACAGCGACTGCGCCGCCAGGTGCTGCCCGGTGAGCTCGCTCAGCTTGCCGGTCACGGCGGTGGCCATCAGCGAGTTGCCACCCAGGTCGAAGAATCCGTCGTCGGCACCGATGGCGTCGAGGTCGACCTCGAGCACCTCCGCGAAGACGCGGGCGATGGTCGTCTCGGTCCCGGGGGCCGGCGCCCGGCCCGAGGCGGAGACGGCCGGGGTCGGCAGCGCCGCGCGGTCGAGTTTGCCGGTGGGGGTCAGCGGAATGTTCTCGAGCACGGAGACCGACACCGGCACCATGTGCCGCGGCAACCGTCGTCCCACCCGGCGCCGCAGGTCGGCGGGATCGGGTTCGTGCCCGCGCGTCGCGGTCACGTAGCTGCGCAGGATCGCCTGGGCCCCGGTGCCGTCCACAAGTGTCACGGCGAAGTCGACGTCGGGTTCGGCGGCGAGCGCGTCGTCGATCTCACCCAGTTCGATGCGGAATCCGCGGACCTGCACCTGGGAATCGCTGCGGCCGACGTAGAGGAGCTGCCCGTCGCCGGTCCAGCGGACCAGGTCGCCGGTGCGGTACATCCGTTGGCCGGCGAACCGGGGACCGGTGACCATCGGAGCCGGGACGAATCGGACCGCGGTGAGGCCGGGCCGACGGTGATAACCGCGCGTGAGCTGCACGCCCGTCAGGTACAGGTCGCCGGTGACGCCGGGCGGCACCGGATGCAGCCGATCGTCGAGGACGAGCGCGCCGACGCCGTTGTTCGGCGTGCCGATCGTCAGCGGCGTGTTCGGGGTCAGCGACCGGCTGCCGGTCGTGATGATCGTCGTCTCGGTGGGTCCGTAGACGTTGATCATCGTGCGACCGGGCGACCAGCGCCGCACGAGGTCGGTTCCGTAGGCCTCGCCACCGACCGCGAGTGCGCGCAGTGACGGCACGGCGGCGGGGTCCATGCTGGCGACCGCGGCGGGGGTGATGAACGCATGCGTCGCCTGGCGCGCCCTGATCACGTCGCTGAGCGCAGTGCCGCCGTAGACGTGGGGTTCGACGATGGTCAGTGCCGACGAACCGGCCAGCGCGAGCAGCATCTCCAGCACGGAGGCGTCGAAACTCGGTGAGGCGAAGTGCAACACGCGGGACGTGGGTCCGGGGGTCATCCGTTCCGCGAGTTCGTCGTGCACCGCGCGCAACCCGCTGTGCGGGACCAGGACGCCCTTGGGCTTACCGGTCGATCCCGACGTGTAGATGATGTAGGCCAACTGATCCGGGCGGATCGTCGACGCCCGCTCGGCGTCGGTGATCGGCGCCGGCGAGGAGTGCTTCATGCGGGTCCGGGTCGACGCGGCGTCCAGGACGAGGGTCGGTACCTCGCTCCCGGCCGAGCTCTCCGCGATGCGTTCCCACGACGACGAGGTCGTCACGACCAGCTGCGCGCCGCTGTCGTCGAGCATGTGCGCGATGCGGTCGGCGGGATACTCGGGGTCGATGGGAACGTATGCGGCGCCGGCCTTCACGATCGCCCAGATCGCCACCAGGGAGTCGATGGAACGGCTGATCGCCATCGCAACCACCGGTTCGCGGGACGACCGGACGTCGGGACCCTCGGTCCCCGGCTCGTCGTCCGAGCGCGAGTAGGCCCCCACCCCGCGGCCCAGGAGGACCCGGGCCAGCCGGTTCGAGCGGGCGTCGAGTTCGGCGTAGGTGAGCGTCTCGGGGCCCTCGCCGTCCGCGGTGGGCTGCCCGATCGCGGCGAGCCCGTCGGGGTGCCGCCGCACCGCATCGGCGATCAGCACGTCCAGCGTCGTCGGTGCGTTGCCGCGCGGTCCGAGAGCGGGGGTGCGCTCGGCCACCTCGAGGGGGTCGGTGATGCGGATGTCGCCGATCGCGCGTCCGGGGTCGCCGAGCATGCCGCGCAACACGCGCATGAGCCGCGTTCCCAGCATCTGGGCGTCGTCGTGGCCGTATCGCGCCGCGTCGTAGGTGATCTGGACGGCGGCGTCGGTGTCGGAGTCGGTCGCGCCCAGGCCGGTGACGGTGAATTGCAGGTCGAACTTGGCGGCGAGGGACTCGAATTCGGCCACCTCGGCCATCAGGTCGTCGTCCATCGGAACGGCGGTCCCGGCGAGGGAATCCGCACCGCCCACCGGGGTCGGCGCGCCACCGGCGAAGTCATGCACCGACAACGCCACCTGGAAGAGCGGGTGTCGACCGTGCGCGCGTTCGGGATTGAGCGCGGTCACGATGTCGTCGAAGGGCACCCCGCGGTGATCGAGGGCGTCGATGTCGGTGTCGCGGGTCCGGCGGACCAGTGCGGCGACGGTCTCCGCGCTGCGCAGGTGGCTGCGCAGCGGCACCATGTTGACGAACATGCCGACCACGCCGCTGTAGTCGCGGTCGACGCCGGTCATCCCGGTGCGGTTGTCGACCGGACTGCCGATGACCAGGTCATCGCCGACGCCCAGACGGTGCAGCAGGATCGCCAGTGCGGTGTGCAGGACGGAGAACGGCGTCGTCGACTGTTCACGGGCGAAGGCGGTGAGGCCCGCCCGGGTGTGTGCCGGGAGCGGCAGACTCACCGACCGGGCACCCGAACCACGTCTGCCGCCGCCGACCGGTTCCACCGTGCTCTCGGCGGGCGCACCTGCCAGGTGATCGGTCCAGAATCCCAGCTCGTCGGTCGTCGCGGGCGCCGTCGCACTCTCGACGGCGTGGTCGCGATAGTCGAGAGCGGCCGCATCCCAGGTCTCGGCGCGGCCGGCGCGTCGTTCTCGGTAGGCCTGCGCCAGGTCGCCGACGAGGGTCGGCAACGACGCGCCGTCGGCGGCGATGTGATGCACGACGAGCAGGAGGATGTGCGTCGCGGTCTCGCCACGCGCACCGGGGTCGGCGACGACCGTGGCACGCAAGGGCGCCTCGGTGGTCGGGTCGATGGGCGTCGACGCGAGGCGCGCGATCTCGCTCATCAGCGCGTCGGGGTCCGCGGGGACGACGGGGGTCAGCGAGCCGACGACGGCCGCGGGATCGTCGAGCACCCGGCCCGTCGGTGTCCCGTCGACCGCCTCGAAGACCGTCCGCAGGCTGGTGTGCCGGGCGACGACATCGGTGAGTGCACCGCGGAGGGCCGCGAGATCGATGTCCCCGGTCAGTCGCAGGACGAAGGGCATCAGGTACTCGGTCGACGCGGGGTCGGCCGCCGCCAGCGACCACAGGCGGCGCTGGACCGGCGCGAGCGGGAAGGTCTCCCGTCGGACCGGGCGACCCGACGACTCGTCGGACTCCGCGGTCGGTGCCCAGTCGGCCGGCAGGCTGATCAGGTCCGCGAGGGCTTCGGCGGTCGGGTGGTCGAAGACGTCCCGGACGCGGAGGCGGCCGTCGGCCGACACCCGGTTGATCCGACTGACCAGGGTGGTCGCCTGCAGCGAGGTGCCACCCAGCAGGAAGAAGTCGTCGGTGGCACCGATCTCCTCGCGAGCGAGGCCGAGGACGTCGGCGACGATGCCGACCAGCGCGGTCTCGGCATCACCGCGCGGTGCGCGACCGACGGACGACATGCTGCTCGCCGACGGCTCCGGCAGTGCCCGATGGTCGAGCTTGCCGTTGCCGGTCAGCGGGATCTCGTCCAGCACGACGATCGCGGACGGGACCATGTGGCGCGGCAGGCGGCTGCGGACCGACTCCAACACCTTTGCGGTGTCCACTGTTTCCGGGGCGTCTGCGGACTCGGGGTCGCCGGCCGCCCCGGCGGAGCGCGTCACGTAACCGACCAGGGTGGCCGATGCGCTCTCGCCGCGGACGACGGTGGTGGCGAAGTCGATTCCGTCCACGGCCGCCAGTGCCGCACTCACCTCGTCGAGTTCGATGCGGAAACCGCGGACCTTCACCTGGTTGTCACTGCGACCGTGGTAGGTCAGCGCGCCGTCGGCGTCGCGGTGCACGATGTCACCGGTGCGGTACATGACGGCGCCGTTTCCGTCGGGGGAGGCCACGAACCGGCCGGCGGTCAGACTGCGGCGCCCCAGGTAGCCCCGTGCCACTCCCGGCCCGCTGAGGTAGAGCTCGCCGGGGACGTGGTCGGGCAGTCGCCGCAACCGGTGGTCGAGGACGAGTGCGGTGCACTCGTGGACCGGCGTGCCGATGGTGATCGGCTCACCCGGGTGCAGCGGCGCCGACATCGTCGCGACGATGGTCGTCTCGGTCGGCCCGTAGGAGTTGATGTAGCGACGGCCGGTTCCCCAGCGCGCCACGAGTTCCGGAGTGCTGGCCTCGCCGCCCACGCCGAGGGTCTTCAGGTGGGGGAGCGGATGGGGTGCCGCGGCGGCGAGGGCCGACGGCGTGATGAACGCGTGGGTGACCTCGCGCTCGTCGAGGAACTCGACGAGTTCGTCGCCGCCGTAGATCGTCGTCGGTGCCACCACCATCGTCGCGCCGGACTCGACCGCGAGGAGGAACTCCAGCATCGATGCGTCGAACGAGGGGGAGGCGAACAGCAGGGTGCGATCGCCGGGGCCGACCTCGTACCGCTCCCGCTGCGTCTGGGCGAACGCGGCCAGGCCGCGATGGGACACGCTGACGCCCTTCGGTTTTCCGGTGGAGCCGGAGGTGTAGACGATGTAGGCGATCGAATCCGGGTGCCGGGCCGGGGGCCGGAAGCCCGCGCGCTCTCCGGTGCGCAGATCCTCCGGGGTCAGCCACCAGATGTCGTGCGGCACATCGCGACGGTGGTCGGCGCTGCTGATGCCGAGGATGGCGCCCGAATCGGCGATCATGTGGGCGATCCGCTCGGCCGGGTAACGCATGTCGACCGGGAGTGCGGCCGCGCCCGCCTTCGTCACGGCCCATGTGGCGACCACCGATTCCAGGCTGCGATCGACGGCGATCGCGACCACGTCCTCGGTGCCGACCCCGAGTTCGCGCAGGGTGAGCGCCCAGCGCGCGGAGAGCCGATCGATCTCGGCGTAGGTGAGCGTGCGGTCTCCGTCCTCGACCGCCACGCGATCGGAGTGGTCGATGACGGTGTCGGCGAGGATGTCGGCAAGATGCCTCGGCTCGATCGAGCCGTGGTCGCGGACCTTGGGTTCGGCGGCGTCCGCGAGATCGGCCGCCCCGGTGAGGTCGTCGAGAGGTGTCGACGGATCCGCGGCGACCGCGCGTGCGAGATCGACGAACATCCGGGCCAGTTCGCTGACGCGGTCATGCGTGTGGACATCGGTCGCATAGGTGAACCGCGCGCGCCCGTCGCGGATTCGCAGTTCGAGGTCGAACCGGGCGGCCCCGGTCTCGATCTCCTCGGCGACGACCTGCAGGCCGGGCAGATCCACCCTGGTGTGGTCGGGTTCGAGGGTGTCAGAGACCCCGGCGTCGAACGCCAGCGCGATCTGGAATATCGGATGCCGGTCCGTGCGAGGCGGATTGAGCATCGAGACGATCTGCTCGAACGGCATGTCGGCGCCCGCCAGCGCGTCCAGATCGCGGCTGCGGACGGAGTCGAGCAGGGCCGCGAACCCCTGGCTCCCGTCGACCGGGGTCCGGAGGACGACCGAGTTCACGAACATGCCGACGATGTCGGCGAGCCGGGGATCGGCGCGTCCGGCGACGGGGGTGCCGATCACGATGTCCGACGCCGAACCGGCGACATGAACCTGCGGGTCGGCGTTCAGCCGGTGCAGCAGCGCGGCGAACACCGCATGCACGCACATGAATTCGGTCGCCCGGCCGCCGCCCAGTGCGGAGAGGCGGCTGCGTAGTTCGGCGTCGAAGTCGACCTCGACCACGCCCGCGGTGCGGGCGGACCCGCTCGGCGCGTCGGGTAAGAGGATCGGACCGACATCGATCCCGTCCAGGTCCTGTCGCCACCGGTCGGCCAGATCGGTCCGGGTCTCGAGGTGATCGGCCTGCCAGCGCAGGTAGTCGCGATAGTCCAGGGCCGGGGGAGTGCCGGTGACCGCGGCTTCGGTGCCGTTCTCGGCCGCCGCCCGCAGTTCGGCGTAGGCGGTGGTGATGTCGCGGTGCAGCGGCACCATCGACCAACCGTCGGCCGCGATGTGGTGGATCACGAGGGTCAGCTTGTGATGCGCGGTGTCGCCGTCGATCCGGTGCAGTGCGACGCGCAGCGGTACGTCGACGGTCAGGTCGAACGGACGACGCGCCAGCGCCTGCGCCTGGGACGGCCACTCCGTCGAAGTCGTCTCGACGACGGTGAGTTCGGTCTGCACCTCGTCGGTGGGACGTACGTCCAGGTCGGGGCGCCCGTCGTGCTCGGGGTAGACGGTGCGCAGCATCTCGTGGCGGTCGACGGCGTATCGGAGCGCGCCGGACAGGGCGTCCACGTCGAGATCGCCACGCAGATCCAGCGCGAAGGCGATGGCGTAATCGGCTGTCGACGAACCGTTGTCGGAGTCGGCTCGACCCGGATCGGCGTCGGCACCGCCCGCGAGCTGGTTGAGGAACCAGAGCTGCTGTTGCGCGGGTCCCGGTTGCGCCGGGCTGTCCGGATCGTGCCGGAGGTCGGCGAGCGTCCGCGCCTCGACGAGGGCGGTGTCACCCTCGTCGGCGCCGCCGAGCCGGGCGATGCCGGCGACAGTCGAGTGGTCGAAGACCTCGCGGACGGGGACACGTCGGCCGGTGAGATTCTCGAGTGCGCCGACGATCTGGGTCGCCAGCAACGAGTTGCCGCCGAGGTCGAAGAAGTCATGATCGCGGCCGATGGTGCCGGGCTCCAGCTCGAGACGCTCGGCGATCAGATCGGCGACTGCCTGCTCCAGGGGGTTGCGCGGCGCGACGAACGCCACGTCGCCGTCCACCGATCCCGGCTCCGGCGCGGGCAGTGCCCGGAGGTCGACCTTGCCGATCGGGGTCGTGGGGATCTCGTCGAGCTCGATGATCGTCGACGGGATCATGTGCCGGGGCAGGCGCTGCGCCAATCGGTCTCGCACCGCGGCGGCCCGCCCGTGAGCGCCCGCGGTCACGGTCACGTAGGACACGAGATGGGCGCGGTCGCCCTCGCCATGCGTGGTGGTGACCGCCGCCCGCACCGACTCGTCGGCGACCAGGGCGGCGTCGATCTCACCGAGTTCGATGCGATGCCCGCGGATCTTGGTCTGATGGTCGGCCCGCCCGCGGAACTCGAGTTCGTGATCGGAGGTCCATCGGACGAGGTCGCCGGTTCGGTACATGCGCTCGCCGGGATCGCCGTAGGGGTTGGCGATGAAGCGTTTGGATGTCAGCGGTCGGACGCCGTGGTATCCGCGGGCGAGATGCTCACCGGCGATGTACAACTCGCCGATCGCGCCGGGGGCGACCGGGCGCAGGCGCTCGTCCAGGACCAGCGCGGAGATGCCGCGGATGGGCCGGCCGATGGTCAGCGTCGTGTAGTCGGGGCTGATCGGCGCCGACACCGCGGCCACCACGGTGGTCTCGGTGGGACCGTAGGCGTTGAACAGCTTCGGGCCGGTCGACCAGGTGCGGACCACCTCGGAGTTCGGGTGCTCGCCGCCGATGACGAGAACCTCGAGATCGGGGACGTCGTCCGGCGTCATGGTGGTCAGTACCGACGGGGTGAGGAAGGCATGCGTGATCCGCGCATCGCGCATCAGCTCGGCGAGCTCGGTGCCGCCGACGATGCCCGGCGGCACGATGTGCATGGTCGACCCGGCGGAGATCGCCATCAGGATCTCGAGTACCGACGCATCGAAACTCGGCGACGCCATGTGCATCGTCCGACTGGTGGGCGTGATCCCGTACTGCGTGACCTGTTGCGCGCCGAAATCGGCGAGTCCGCGGTGGCTGACGACGACGCCCTTGGGCGTGCCGGTGGTCCCCGATGTGTAGATCAGGTAGGCGGGCTGGTCGACGTCGAGGACGCCTCGGCGCTCCGAATCCGCGATGGGCGCCGCTGATTCGGCGTCGATCCAGTCGCGGATCGCGGGGTCGTCGAGGACGACTGTGCTCAGAGCGGGCCCGGCGCCGGGATCGGACGACCGATCGGTGACGAGCAGTCGTGCGCCCGAGTCGGTCAGCATGTGTTCGATGCGGCCGGACGGATACGCGGGATCGACCGGGAGCCAGGCGGCTCCGGTGCGGGCGATCGCCCACATCGCGACAATCCACTCGACACTGCGCGGAAGTGCCACGGCCACATGGTTCTCAGGTCCGGCGCCACCGTCGATGAGCGCCCGCGCCAGCTGGTTCGACGCCGCGTCGAGTTCACGGTAGGTCAGCGACCGGGTCCCGTCGGTCACCGCGACGCGGTGCGGCGAGGACTCCGCGGCCGCCGACAGCAGCCGCGTCAGGTGCTCGACCGGACGGCGGCCTTCGCCGACTGCCGGGACGAGATCGAGACGCTCGTGCAGGTCGAGCACCGGCAGGTCGCCGATCGGGGCGCTCGGGTCCGCGGTCGCCGCCTCCAGCATGCGGACCAGGCGCGAACCCAGTCCGGCCACCGTGTCCCGGTCGAAGAGAGCGGTGGCGTAACCGATCTCGAGGGTGAGGCCGGCGGGCTCGCCGGTCGCCCCGCGCACCTCGGTGAACGTGAACTGCAGATCGAAGGTGGTGCGACCGGTGTCCACGCGGGATGCGGTCGCCGAGAGCCCGGCGAAGTCGAGCCGGATGGCGGAACGGTCCTCCAGGGCCATCGACACCTGGAAGTACGGGTGGACATTGCCCGAACGGGCCGGGTTCAGTTCGGTCACCAGTCGGTCGAACGGCATGTCGGCGTTGTCGAACGCGTTCAGATCGGTGTCCCGGACATGTGCCACCAGGTCGGCGAACGGCAGGTCCTTGTCGACGACGGTGCGCAACGCCAGCGTGTTGACGAACATGCCCACGAGGTCGTCGAGGTCGGCGTCGCCGCGTCCGGACACCGGTGTGCCGATGATGACGTCCGAGGACTGCGCGAGGGAACGGAGCAGGAGCGCCACCGAGGCGTGGAGCACCATGAAGACCGTGGCGTCGGCCTCGGTCGCGATGGTCCGGATCGCGCCGTAGGTGTCGTGGTCGATGGTCGAGGTCACCGACGATCCGGACCGGCCGGTCACCTCCGAATCCCGGCCTCGGGGACGGTCCAGGGGCAGCTCGGTCTCGCCCGGCGCCCCGTCGAGGGTGTCCCGCCAGAACTCGAGTTCGGCTGCGGCATGCGGACTCTCGTCGAGCCATGCGTGACGTGCGGCGCTGGTCTGCGAGTAGGAGACCGGCAGCTGCGACCATTCGGGCTCGATGCCGTCGCGGCGGGCGCGGTAGGCCGTGGCCAGGTCGCCGGCGAGGGGGGCCAGCGACCAGCCGTCGGCCGCGATGTGATGGACGACCATCGTGAGTCGATGATCGTCGTCGGCGGTTCGGACGAGGCGCGCACGGACGGGGATCTCGGCGGCCAGATCGAAGGGGAGCGAGGCGAAGTCGCGGTCCGGGCACTGGGCGACGTCACCGGTCGCGAGGACCGGCAGGTCGACGTCGACCGCGTCCGGGTCGATCGCAGAGATGCATGCCACACCGTCGATCTCGGCGACGACGCTGCGCAGCGGCTCGTGTCGGCGGACGACGTCGACCAGGGCCGTCCGGAGTGCGTCGGTGTCGAGTGCGCCGACGAAGCGGACGGTGAACGGCATGTTGTAGGTCGCCGAGGACGCGGAGTCCAATCGTGTCGCGAGCCACAGCCGATGCTGGGCCGGGGACAGCGGCACGGCTCCGGAGACGGTCCGCCCGGCGGTGTCGTCGGAGGGGGCCGAGGCGGAGCCGACGGCCGGCTCATCAGTGTCGACGCCCAGGTCGGAGAGGGCCGCTACTAGGCCGGCGAGGTCGTCGGCGTCGAACACCGTACGGATCCCGATCCGATGGCCGGTGGCGCGAGACAGCCGCGAGGCCATCCGTGTCGCCGACAGTGACGTCCCGCCGATCTCGAAGAAGTTGTCGCTCAGCGACACCGACGCCGGAGCCGTGGCGGGAGCCTCGTTCGCCACCTCGTCGGACATGCCGTCGCGCAGGTCGAGCACATCGGCGACGGTCGCCACGACGAAGCGCTCGAGCGCGGTACGCGCGGGGACGAACTCGCGGTGGGTACGCAGATCGGGCCGAGGCAGCGCACGGCGGTCGAGCTTGCCGTTGGCGGTGGTGGGCAGTGCGTCGAGGACCATGATCGCGGTGGGGATCATGTGATCCGGTAGCGCGGTTCGGAGTCCGGCTCGTAGGTCAGTGTCGGTGAGTCCGGTGCCGGTGACGTAACCGACGATCGTGGGCTCACCGGCGACCAGATCGTCCCGGATGACCACGCCCGCGGCGGTCACGCCGTGCAGCCGGCTGAGGGTCGACTCGATCTCGCCGAGTTCGACCCGCTGGCCGCGGATCTTGACCTGTGAGTCGGTGCGACCGAGGTACTCCAGCTCGCCGGCGGCGTTCAGACGGACGAGATCGCCGGTGCGGTAGAGCCGTTCGCCCGGCACGGCCGGCGAGGCGACGAACCGTGATGCGGTCAGGTCCGCGCGGGAGCGATAGCCGCGGGCCAGCTGGATGCCGCCGAGATAGAGTTCGCCGATCGCGCCGGGCGGTTGCGGCCGCAGGCGGTGGTCGAGCACGTGGACACCGGTGTTCCACACCGGGGAGCCGATCGGGATGACCGGGACGTCGGCGCGGCAGTGGTCGTGGTGGGTGACGTCGATCGCGGCCTCGGTGGGGCCATAGAGGTTGTGGATCGGAGCGGGCGTCAGCATCGCGGCGGCACCGACCGTCGCGGGAGTCAGAGCCTCACCGCTGGTGAAGATGCGGCGCAGGCTCGTCAGCTCCGATGCATCGTCGGCGTCGAGTGCCGCGGTGAAGGCGGCGAGCATCGAGGGCACGAAATGCAGTGTCGTGACGCGGTGTTCGGCGATCACGTCACGCAGATACCAGGGGTCGCGATGACCGTCGGCAGTCGGTACGACCAGTGCCGCGCCGGTGGTGAACGGCCAGAAGAACTCCCAGACCGACACGTCGAAGGTGGACGGGGTCTTCTGCAGCACCCGGTCGTCCGGTGCGAGCTCGTAGCGGGCCTGCATCCACGCGAGGCGGTTGACGATGGCGCGGTGGGTGATGACCACGCCCTTCGGCTTGCCGGTGGAACCGGAGGTGAACAGCACGTACGCGGCCGTGTCGGGGCCCGGGGGCGTTGTCGCCGCGGCGACCCCTTTGTCGGCACGCAGTTCGGCCAGCACCGTGTCGGTGATGACGAGGTCGGGGGCGGCCACCTCGAGGATGTGCCCGAGCCGGTCGGCCGGCTCGGCCGGGTCGATCGGCAGGAATGCGCCGCCGGCACGGATCACCGCGTGCAGCGCCAGGATCTGGTCCGTGCTGCGGGGCAGCTGAACGCCGACGACGCTCTCCGGACCGATCCCGCGCCGGGTGAGTGCCGCCGCGAGCTGCGTTGCCGCGTCGGTGAACTCGCGATGGGTGAGTGATCGCCCGTCCTGCGCGTCGGTGAGCGCGGTGTCGTCGGGGTGGGCCCGGGCCGCGTCGTCGAGCAGGTCGACGAGGGTGGTGGCGCCGTGGGCGACCCGTTCCCCGGTCATGCGCTCGGGTAGCGCTTCGCGTTCGGCGTCGGTCAAGAGGTGCAGATCCGACATCCTCGTGTCGCCGGGCGCACCGACGAAGGCGGTCACGAAGTCGACGAGACGACGGTGGTGGGTGGTGATGTCGTCGTCCGGGTAGATGTTCGGGTTGGCCTCGAGGTCCAGGGTCATCCCGCCGTCGAGGCTGTCGTAGACGTTGACCGACAGGTCCTCGATCGGTCCGGTGGACAGGACGTGCAATTCGCCCTTGAGCGGGCCGAAGTCGATGTGCTGGAAGAACAGCATGACGTTGACGAGCGGGCCGAAGAAGCCACGCCGCGCCCCCGCTGCCCCGAGGATCTGGGAGGTGATGTCCTCGTGCCGGAACTTCTGGTGCCGGACGGCGGCCTTGATCTCCGCGTTGACCGATTTCAGGAGATCGGTCACGGTGGCGGAATCGTCGTGGAGCGCGATACGCAACGGGACGACGTTGGAGGTCAGACCCGCCGAGGTGCGCAGCACGTCGCGGTCGCGGGCCGCGACCGGCAGGCTCAGCATGGCCTCGTCGCGGTCGGTGTAGCGCGCGACGTAGGCGGCCACCGCAGCGGTGATGACCGACGCCGGCCGGACCCGGTGGCTGTGTCCGAGCTCGCGGATCCGGGCGACGAGGGTGTCGTCGAGGACCGCCGATCGGACGACCGACAACGGCGCGGCCGGAGCGGAAAGGCTGGTGAGAGTGGTCATCTCGGGCATATCGGCCAGATGGGACGCCCAGTGCTCGCGGTCCTCGGCGAACTTGGCGGAGGCACGGTACTCGCGGTCGAACTCGGCGATGTCGACCATCGACGCGGTGTCCGCGATCGGCGGCGGCGTTCCGTTCACGATCGCCGTGTAATGCGAGGCGACACGAAGCATCATGTACATCGCGGCATAGCCGTCGAAGCCGATGTGGTGACCGTGGCAATACCAGATCGAGTGTCCGGGACCCAGTTTGAGCAGGTGTGTCTCGAGGATGTTGTCGGCGAAGACGTCTGAGCTGGCACTTCGCCGGCGGTCGATCCAGGCCAGTGCGGCCGCGCGCGGGTCCTCGGCGTCAGAGAAGTCCTGTCGACCCAGCACCACGTGCTGCGACCGGTCGAGAACCATCATCGGTTCGCCGTCGTCGGTCGGGATCAGCCGCAGCAGCGGGGCCTCGGTCTCACTCTCGGTGAGGGTGACAGCACGCTGCATGATGTCCGGATCGACGTCGACGAGTGGGTCGTCACCGCTCTCGCCCTGCGGACCCGATGTGTCGCCGCGGAATTCGACGAACGCGTCGATGGTCATCGGCACGTCCGGCTCGAGCTGCTGGGCGTAGAAGATGCCGCGCTGAGCGGCGGTCATCGGGATCGTCAGGTCGGTGTCGATGTCGGTAGCAACGGTGTTCCGGACCGCGTCGTCTGTGGTCACGCGTGCCTCCCCTGTGAGTGCGTGCCCGCACGGCAGCGTCGAACCCGGCTCGGACTGGGGGATTCGAACTCCGGTCATCGCTCACGGGGCTGGTGGCCCCGAGTCGAGGACTTGCCGTCAGGCCGCAGTTGTCGGACTGAACTGCGGAGCCCGGGGAGCATGGTGACCGTTCGGCTCACGATCGGCAGCCGAGAATTACCCCCGGCGCTGACACGCCCCCCGTGTTTCGCTCCCTTCCGGCTCGCACTGATTGCTCGCCGGACGGGCTTGTGTCTGGTCGATCTCGTCTCATGGGTGCTTCGCGTGGCGGTGCACCCCAGATGGGTCAGTGCGCGGAAAACTTTGCCGGCCCGGCGTCATCCGAAACCCCCGCGCGGTCGCCGGGACCATCGATTTGGCCGGGACCTGGGCATTCCCCTACACTTGTGGGGTTGCCTGCGGCGCCGCTGTGTCGCGAATCGGCTCACGAACCCACTGGGGCGGACGGCCCGGGTGTCACAACCTGGTCAAAACCCCAGGCAGGCGTGTGTTCGATGGCAACAGACCGTGTGCGTCGGGTCGGAAATCCGCCGTACATAAGAAGCCAGGTCAAGGAGACTAACGAGTGATTCAGCAGGAATCCCGCCTGCGAGTCGCCGACAACACCGGTGCCAAGGAGATCTTGTGCATCCGCGTGCTCGGCGGTTCCTCGCGGCGCTACGCCGGCATTGGCGACGTCATCGTCGCCACTGTCAAGGACGCCATCCCGGGCGGCAACGTCAAGAAGGGTGAGGTCGTCAAGGCCGTCATCGTGCGCACCACCAAGGAGCGCCGTCGTGCGGACGGAAGCTACATCCGCTTCGACGAGAACGCCGCCGTCATCCTCAAGGGTGAGAGCGACCCCCGCGGAACCCGCATCTTCGGCCCGGTCGGCCGTGAGCTGCGTGAGAAGAAGTTCATGAAGATCGTGTCGCTGGCACCGGAGGTGATCTGACATGAAGGTCCACAAGGGTGACACCGTGATCGTCATCTCGGGCAAGGACAAGGGCGCCAAGGGCAAGGTCATCCAGGCCTTCCCGAAGACCCAGCGTGTCCTCGTCGAGGGCGTCAACCGAATCAAGAAGCACACCGCCGCGTCGGCCAACGAGCGCGGTGCCTCCTCCGGAGGCATCGTGACCCAGGAAGCCTCGATCCACGTCTCGAACGTGATGGTCGTGGACTCCGACGGCAACCCGACTCGCGTCGGCTACCGCGTCGACGAGGAAACGGGCAAGAAGGTCCGGATCTCGCGCAAGAGCGGGAAGGACATCTGACATGACCTCTACTGAACCCAAGATCCAGCCGCGCCTGAAGACTCGCTACCGCGAGGAGATCAAGGACACGCTGAACAAAGAGTTCGAATACCCCAACGTGATGCTGATCCCGGGCGTCGTGAAGGTCGTCGTGAACATGGGCGTCGGCGACGCCGCCCGTGACGCGAAGCTGATCAACGGCGCCGTCGAGGATCTGGCCAAGATCACCGGCCAGAAGCCGGAGATCCGTCGCGCTCGCAAGTCCATCGCACAGTTCAAGCTGCGCGAGGGCATGCCGATCGGTGCGCGCGTCACCCTCCGTGGCGACCGCATGTGGGAGTTCCTGGACCGTCTCGTGTCCATCGCTCTCCCGCGTATCCGCGACTTCCGCGGCCTGTCGGACCGTCAGTTCGACGGCAACGGCAACTACACGTTCGGCCTGAACGAGCAGTCGATGTTCCACGAGATCAACATCGACAACATCGACCGGCCCCGCGGTATGGACATCACCGTCGTGACGTCGGCCACCACGGACGACGAAGGCCGGGCGCTGCTGCGTGCCCTGGGCTTCCCGTTCAAGGACAACAACGTTAAGGACAACTGACATGGCAAAGAAGGCTCTGGTCAACAAGGCCAACAAGAAGCCCAAGTTCGCCGTGCGGGCCTACACCCGGTGCAACAAGTGCGGCCGCCCGCACTCGGTGTTCCGCAAGTTCGGCCTGTGCCGAATCTGCCTGCGCGACATGGCGCACGCCGGCGAGCTGCCGGGCGTGCAGAAGTCCAGCTGGTGACTTCGCGCTAACCAGATAGCACGTTCAGCCCCACCTCCCACGTCGGGAGGTGGGGCTGAACGCATTTCACCCGCGGCGTGGCTGGGTTCGCTATGGAGTTCTCAAAGGGCGTGCGCGGTCCCGACGGGTCGGGTGCGCGAAAGGTGCTGCGCGGTGAAGTCGGTGAAATGCCTTCCCCGGCAGGGGGTCAGGCGGCGATGCGGTCGTCGAGGGTCATGGTGCGTCGGTTGTAGGCGGGCAGTGGGGTTCGTCGGGGGTCGATAGTGGTGGGTGGTATGAGCCAGGGGTGGCGGTCGGCGCCCATGATGATGTCCCAGTCGCTGGCATGGATGTAGGCGTGGCAGGACGGGCAGAGTAGGCATCCGTTGTCGAGGTCGGTGGGGCCGCCGTGGCTCCAGAACGCGATGTGGTGGACGTGGGTGCGCCCAGCGGGGGCGCCGCATTTGATGCAGCAGTGGTCGCGGATGATGATGGCTCGCCGTAGGTGTGCGGGGAACAGTCGTTTGCTGGTGCCCATCTGCAGGGGGACGGTTTCTCCGTCGATGACGACGTCGGTGACGGTGGAGTCACACGCCAACAGTGATGCTGTGGTGGGGCTGATGGGGCCCAGCCACAGCAGGCTGGCTTTGTCGGGGGCGGTGGCCGGAAGCAGCACGGAGACCTGTGTTTTGGGTGGTGTGGCCAGGGTGGTGTCGGCGACGGCGGCGGCGTCGAGGATCAGTTCGAGGGCATCGGCGTTGCGGGCACCTTGGGCGCGGGCATCGTCGGAGCCGTCGGGTTCGGGTCGGGGTGTGTTCAAGGATTCGATGGCGGCGGTGAGTTTTTCGCCGGTGACGGTGTCGAGGTCGCCGCGCACGGCGACGCGGCCGCCGTTGGTGGGTGTGACGGTGAACTCGTTGATGGTGCGGTCCTCTCCGGGTGGGACTCCTGCGGCGGTGATGGCGTAGGTGTTGCCCAGTTCTCGTGCTTTCGTGGCGATCTCGGCGGGGGTGGCGCCGGACATGGCCTGCGCGATCAACGTGTGTTCGATGTCTGCTCGCTCCTCGTCACAGATTCCGTCGGGCGCGCGTCGGCCGATGTGGGCGATACCGCCGATGATGGCGTCGGCGTGTTCCCCAGATATTGCGCCGTCGGCGGTGTAGCCGGGTAGCCGCGACGTCGGTGTCTGTGCTGCACCGATGCGTAACCAGCGGTGCGCTACTGCCGGGGCGACACCCATGGCGATGAGCAGGGCCGATGTTTTGCTGGTGGTGTGGCGGGCGACGCCGAGGCGGTCGAGGGTGGCGGCGATGGTGGCGGCGTGGTGGTCGAGGATGGCGCGCAGTTCGATGAGCAGGGTCATCGCGGTGTGTGCTTGGCGGCCGCTGGGTGTGGTGCCGCCGGGTGGGAGGTCCCAGAGTGCTGCGCGGATCGCGGTGAGCACGCCGAGGTAGCCCTCAGGGTCGAGAAGCTGGGCGTCGACGACTTGTGGGCTGTCAGTGTTTGGGGCGGGGGCGGTTGTTGTGGGCATGACGGAACCTTCCACATCAAAAGGGTGGGTTTGTCGTCATCGTTGGAAATACATCGGCGAAAACCGCTGCCGATGCGTGTCTTTCATCTGCTGAGAACTACGGTAGCCGGGGGCACCGACAAGAATGGACGGTCATCATCTGGCTGTCGCCACGGAGGCATGCTGTCATCTGATCTCGAAACTGATCACAGACTATCGCGGGGGTCCGACAAGAATCTGTCATCGGCGCTTGATGCTGGCGGCGCTGTGGAAGAAGTGCACCTCGCCGATATGCGTGGCGACGGCACAGGGCAGGAGCTGTTGTTGTGGGCATGACGGAACCTTCCACATCTGAGGGTGGGCTTGTCGTCATCATTCGTGGTGCATCGGCGAAACCTGCTGCCGATGCCTGTCATTCATCTGCTGAAAACCACTGTAGCCGGGGGCACCGACAATACTGTGCGCCGTTCATCCTCGACGCCAGTTCCGTGCGGCCCGGCGTCGTTGCGCTCGGTTCATCCCCTCGTACGCGGAGATGACACGCGGGCCGTCGACGCGCAACGCGTTCGCGTCGTGCACGCCCTTCACGTACTGATGCTCGGGCCGAAGGCTGTAGCCCACCTCCCACGGGTAGGTGTCGAGGTCGTCGGGCCAGACAGCCTGGAGGACAGGCGCATCGGGGTAGACGACGTTAGTGACAGTGAAGTCTGACTTGTCCACCACCTCGATCATCACCACCGGGACCTCCAGCGATTCCAGTTGCACCGGAATTGAATTCGCGACAGCTTGACGCCAGTCGTAGCGGTGGAACACATTGCCAAGTTCTTTCAGAACCTCGTAGCTGGTGTGTGCATTCAGGCCGTAGACGGCCATCTCTGGCAGTTCGTGGAGGCGCAACCCGGTGGTGTACGCGAACGAGCACTCCGGTGTTTCGCATTCCGATGAGTGGAACATGCACTCGTCGCTGATGGCGGTCACCGCCCACCCGCAGCGCCGGATGCGGTCCAGCGTCTCGCGCACCAGGGGGTCGGGATGCCAGCGGGGAAGTCCGCGGAGATCGGAAGCGTGGTCGGCCATGTTCGCTCCTTTGTTCGAGGTGGAACAAGTAGAGCAGGTGGGTCCGACAGAACTGATTCATGACGTTGTTCTTGAGGCCGTCAGCGTTCCAGCGTGGTGGTGTGAATGCCGGTGGCGGTGTACGTCGTCAGCACGACGTCGCCATCCTCGGTGAACGTGGGACCGGTTCGTGGTGCGCCCGGAACTGTGAGGGCGTGATGGGTGACTCCGTCAGGTTCGATCACATGCAACTGTGTTGTGGGTGTTTCATTGGAGTAGTCGGTCGTGAGAAAGTAGGCACTTCCATCTGGCCATGCGGTCAGCCCAGACACGTCTCCGTCGATCTCCGTGGGGAACACGCCGTCGGGAGTGATGGCCATGACGGTGCGCGCCGAGCTGAAATCAGCCCGGGTCACCTGAAATGCGTTGGCACCGCCGGTAACCGGGTCGCCGTATCGGATGCCGTCGAGAGGGACGTACTCGACCGTCCCGTTTGTGGAGACTATTGCCACAACGGTGGTCGGTTCCTCTGCCGACGTATCGCTCTCCATCGAGAGGTAGACCGTCCCATCGGGCGCGACGACAAAGCTGTTGGACTGGCCGTCCACCGTCGTGCTCGTGGGGGTCCCGTCCGGCCGGATCGTCGTCACGGTGGTGTGCCACGTTCCCGACCCGTCGGAATCGCGCGTGATGAGGAGGAGTGTGCCGTCCTCGTCGATGAGTTGCGGCGAGTTGCCGGTGCCTTCGACGGTGATCGGGTCACGTGGGGAGTCGGCGGTGATGGCGGTGACCGTGGTGGTCTGGTCCGGATAACTGCCGTCGACGGTGGTCTGGTAGACAGCAGTGGGTGTGACAGCCACCTGTCCCCACGTCGAACCTTCAATCGGCACAGTCTGTTCGACCGTCCCGTCGGGCGCGAACACGGTTACGACTGTGATCGGTCCATCCGGCGAGCCGTAGTTCGGAATCGTCGTGGTCTGATAGACCCGACCGTCGTTGCCGTCCACCGCGGTCAGATACGGAGTTCCGTCGAGGTCGACAAAGCGATGGGTCCCGTCGGGATTGATCACGATCACTGTGGTCCCGGCGGCGTTGTGCACGGTCTGGTACGTGATCCCCGACGTGGTCGTGACGGCGTTTCCATCTGCCGCTCCCGGGTGACTTATGGTGATGGCGTCGCCTCCGCCGGCGGGGATCACCGAGACGTGGGTGGTGTAGCCGCCGCCAGACTCGAAGGATTGCGTTGTGACATAAGCGGTCCCGTCGCGGCCGGCCACGACCGGCGACGAGGCGTTGTAGGCGCTGGTGGGTCCCGATCGGCCGGGGACGACGACTGTGTCGATCGTGCCGTCCGGCCCGGCGATCACAACCGTTGTTTGTTGTGTCGCGTTGTCGTACGCGGTCTGATATGCCTTTCCGTCCGCACCGAGCACGAGGTTCTGCGCTTGACCGGGCGTGTCATGGGTGACCACGGTTCCGTCCGGGGCGACGACGTTCAGGTGGCCGGGTCCGACGAGGTAGTAATCGTCGAAGGTGGTGTAGTAGATGGTTCCGTCAGCGCCGAACGCCATTGTTTCCCGATTTCCCACACCCGCTAGATCTACGGTGTCGACCGCGCCATCGAGGTCGACGACAGTGATCTGTGTGAAGTACTGGCCATCCCACCCGGATTCGACCCGGTACATGGTCCCATTCTCAGTCGTGAAGTAGTGGATCTCGTCCGATTGCGTGGGTTGCAGTGCAACGCTTTCCGTCGTCGCGATCGGATCGATGGGGAGGATCAGCTCGGTGCTGGTGCCTGAGCCATGTCCATCATTCACACCCACGAGAAGCCGCTCTGACAGCGGTTCAGACGATGCCGCGTACCGTGCGTCGACGGTCGGGGTGTACGTGTAGCGACCGGTCTGCGGGTCGAGAACCAAGGTGCCGTGATCGCCGACGAGCGTTGTGCCTTCGACGTACTGGCCGGTGTCGGGAGAGTAGATGAGGAAGGTCATCTCGTCGCCGTCGAGATCGGTGAAGTCGAGATCGCCGCTGACAGCGCCGGTGTCAGACGCTGGAGCTTCGGGTGCTCCCACGGTGATGCTGGGTGCGTTGTTCGCAGGTGTGATCGGTGCGGTCACCTCGATCTCGAAGGTTTCGCCCGTCACCGAGTCGGTGGCAGTCACCGTGAACGTGTGAGACTGCACGGCACCGGGAAGTGCTGCGGCGTGGCGTGTTTCCCACGTCGGTGTGTACGCGTACTCATGCGTGTACGGATTGAACGTGACGTCCGGATCGTCGGTGGTCAGTGTCGGATCGGTCATGGCGTCGAGTTCTGGAGAATTGATCGATCCGACAGAGGTGCCCTGCGGCAGCGGCTCGATCGGTACGACGACCGCGGCGGCAGCGAATCCGCCGTGACCGTCATCGGCTTTCACGTAGAACACGTCAGATGTGGTCGACGGGTCTGTGCGAGCCAATAGTGACGGAATGTAGGTGAACTCACCGGTTTCGGGGTCGGCGAGCAGCGTGCCGCCACCTCGGGTCGTGTACACGCCAGGTGCGATCATTGTGGCGCCGGTGATCTGGTAGGTGAGGGCGTCGCCGTCGGTCGACACTGCGAAACCGCTGAAATTGCCGCTGACCGAGCCGCTCTCAGGATCTGCGGCGTCGACTGTGGGTGCGTATCCCTCGACGGGCACCGGTGGTGTGTTGGTGGACAGGGCCGAGATCTCGGTGATGACCGGTGTGAACGTGCCGTCGCCGTTGTCCTGGGCTGTCGTGAGGTAGATGGAGTCGACCGAAGACACGGAATAGGCTCCCGCCGTGTATGTTCCGGGCACCGTCAGATCCTGCTGCCCGCCCGTCGGCGTGATGACGTTGATGGTGGTGTCGGGGCTGTTCAACGTCGAGAAAACCAGATAGACCGTGCCGTCCGGCGCCAGGATGTACCCGTGGTAGTTGGAGACGTCGGTGCGGTTCGGAAGAACGGCGGTAGTGATCGTTCCATCGGTCCGGACGAAGTTTGCGGTGTTGACCCCGGTCTCCGAGTCATAGTCGAACAGGATCACCGTCCCATCGTCGGTGACCCCCATGACGAAGGGGTTGCTGGCAGCCAGGGAAGTGGTTGTCGGGACGCCGTTTTCGAGGGAGATCACGTTGACCCCGCTGAGCGACTGCGATTGAGGGGAGTAGTCTCGCGTGACCAGGAACGGAACGCCACTCGTGGTGAATCGTACTCGTCCACCGTCCTGGTAGGAGAGGCCACGAAGTGTGTGGACCTCGGCGCTGCCATCACGATCGACGATCACCAGCGTGGTGTCGGCTGTGAGGGGCGTGCCCGCTGCGTCTCCATCCACGTTGTTGAACGCCCAGTAGGTGGTGCCGTCGGATGCGGTGACGGCAGGTGGCTCTCCGTACTGGGTGGCCAAGCCGCCAGGGACATCATCGGCCACCAACGTTGCTGTCCCCGTGGCCAGATCGATCGCGGTGATGTCGCTGGTGGTGTCCAGGTAGTTGTTGACGGCTGCGTATGTCACCTGATATCCGATGCCGTCACTCAGGTAGGGGCGGTCGTTGCCGATCATGCCATCGATGTCTGCAGTCCACGACGTGCCATTGGCGAGGAGTCCGGTCACATGCGTTACGTACTCGCCAGAGCCGTCCGTCGGATACGTGACAGTTGTTGCATACGAGCCATTACCGTCGACCGATACTGCTGATGCACCGGAGTTTCCGGGTAGCAGGACATCGCTGTCCGTTCCGTCCGGTGCGACGCGGATCAGATAGTACTCGGCTTCTTCTCCGGAGCCCTCGCCTGCGACCAACGATGCCGTACCGTCCGGCCCGACGACCACGTCTCCGAGGAGGAATCCGGGCAGGTCGACGGTGTGCGCTGCTCCGCCGGTGTCGACCGTCGTGATCGAGAATGCCCCGTTCTCATCGGTAGAGACGACGTACGCCGTGCCGTCGTCTGCGAACTTCGGATCGCCGTACGTTGTGCCAGGTAGGTCAATCTGGTCAGACGTGCCATCGGGATGGGCGACGATCACCGCGGCCGTGGTAACACCGGATTCGTCGTCGAAGATCGAAACAACCTGTCGCGCATCACCGTCGGGGGTGACGGTCAGCGGGCCGACGGGTTGGCCGGGGAGTTCGACGGTGTGCACGACGCCGTCGCCGTCGACCACGTCGATGCTGTACGTCTGGTCACCGGCGTCGGCTGCAAAGAGCGCGAATCCGCGAGCCATCACGGCAAACGGCTCAGGTTCGGATTCGGTGGCCGAACGAGTCATCTGATAGATCACCGTCTTGCCCTCGTGCACAACGATGGTCGGTGCGCCCACCGGTTGCCCCGACAGTTCCACCGTGACCGGCTGCTGACCGGGTTCTGCGACGGTGAGGAAGTAGGTGCCGGTGCTTTCGTCGTGGCTTGCCTGGGTGATACCACCGGTCGCGGTGGCGTTCGGATTTCCGAAGGGACTGGCGGGCAACGATATCGAGGACACCGTGCCGTTGGGTTCTACGACGTTGACCCAGTACTGGTCGGTCTCGGTGTCGTGGCTGTGCTGATAGATGACGCCGTCGGACCCCTGGACGGGGATTCCGACCGCGTCACCGGGGAGGTCGGGCCGCACCGGCTTTGCTATCGGTTTCACGGGGAGGTTCAGCGTGACGGATGTCGAATGTCCATGGCCGTCATCGGCGGTCACCAGGAAGGAATCGGTGGTGTTCTCGTCGGCAGCAGCGCGTGCTTCCGGCGTTGGCGTGTAAACGTATTCGCCGTTGGCGGGGTTGAAGACGAGTGTTCCCTTGGGGCTGGTGTAGGTGTCTCCGTCTTGGGTGACGTCGTCGCCGGTGACGGTGTAGGTCGGTTGGTCATCGTCGCGATCGATGAAGGTGAGTTGTCCGCTCACGGCGCCGGTGAAGCTCGCAGGTGCGCTGGGCGGTGACGCGGTGAGGGTCGGCGGCTGGTTGGCAGCGGGAACGGTGACGGTGATGGTCGTGGTGGTCGAGTGCCGGTCCTCGCCGAAAAGTCCTGCCAATCCATGGATGTGGAATGAGGACTCGTCAGACGCGGTGACGGTGAAGGTGTCGGTACCACCGGATTCGCGAAGAGCGTCACTCGGCTTGTAGGTGTAGTTGCCGGTTGCCTGATCGATGACGACCGTGCCGCCTTGCGTGGTGGTCGTCGGCGTCGAATAGACGAGGCGGTCCCCGTCGGCGTCGGTGACACCGATCTGGCCGGTCGCGGTCCCCGACTCCTCGTCGTAGTGGCTGGTCCAGTCGCCGGCGGTCGGGGTCTTGTTGTCCAGCAGGCTTTGTGTGCGCCGCACCCACCAGAGCAACGTCCACGACGCCGGGCTCGACGCCGGGGCGCTGCCGTTGCCGCCGAGGAGGGGAAGTCCGAAGAGAGCGAGGAATCCGAGTGCGGTGGTCCGAGGTTCGAGCGGCGTCGCGGCAGCGAGGGTGGTCGGTGGTGGGGCGGTGATCGTCGGCGTGGTCTCCGACGCCGCAAGGGTGGCGGTGGCAGCCAACGGCGTGCCGGTCGCGACGGGCGGGGTGCCTGCGCGATCGGCCGGTGTGCCCGGTACGGCTCGAGCGGTTGTTCGGTCGTTCTGGGGGTCGTGATCGGGGCTTGGTGGACGCTGGGTGTGGTCGGGGGTCGGCGGGCCCGCGACATCGATGTCGGGAGTGCCAACGGGGGCCGGGACGCCGTTGGGTGTGCCGTTGCCCGCAGGGGTGGAGGTGGTGTCGGGTGCGACGGTGTTTGTCGTCGTGGGTTCGGGTGTCGGTTCCGGTTGTGGTGGGGGATCGGTGTTGTCTGTGTTCTCGCTGGTGTCCGGGGTGACGCCGGGGCCGCCGGTTGTGTCGGTGTCGGAAGCGTCGGGCTCCGTGTTCGCGTCGGCGTTCTCGTCCGTGCTTTCCGAGCCGGCGCCGGCATCATCCGCGTCGCCGTCCGAGTCGTCGTCGGAGTCGGAATCGTTGTCATTGTCGGTCGACTCGGACGAATTCGCCGACCCGCCGTCCGAGTCGGAGGGCTCCGCGTACGCAGGACTGCCGCCATAGAGCAGGATGCTCATGCCGGCGGCGATGGCGAGGATTCTGGCCCGGTTCTTGCGACTCGTCATCGTCGGTTCCTCCTGCGGACGCGGGTCTCGGCGTGGGTACTCCTCTCACGCTGCCGTCGATGACGTCAGGGCGGTATAGCACTCGACTACCTGAACCTGAGGTGGGACTACCTAGTCGTCCCCCTTCCTCGCGCCTCAGGGAGCGGTTGGGGCTCCTCGCACCCCAGGGAGCCGATGGACACTCCGGACCTGGGGCTGTGGGTAACGAGCGCGAGACCTCAGTGCCCGTTCATCCGCCGCGCTTTTCGGGGAAGAGTGCGGTCGAGTCCGCTCGACGGGGTGATGACACGTGGGGGACGTAGGTAGGGGTCACCCGCGTCGTCGATTCCCTTGACCGGTTGATGCAGGGGCAGGAGCGTGTACTCGTCGTGCCAGGGATAGTGGCCGTTCTCGTCGGGCCAGACGACCTGCAGGGCCGGGGTGTCGGGGAAGAGCAGGTTCGCCATCAGCAGATCGTCCTTGTCGATGATCTCGATCAGCCGGACCGGGTCGTAGAAGGCGCCTGTGCTGATCTCGGCACGAGCGCACACAAGGGTGCGCCAATCGTGTTGGTGGAGCAGATCGGCCAACTCGTTCAGCAGTGCGGGTCCGGTCTGCGGATCGAGCCCGTACACGGCGAGGTCGGGTATGTCGTGCAGGACCATGCCCGCGGTGTAGGCGAACGGGCACTCGCGACCGGCGTCGACGGCGGTGACCTGCCAGCCGTCCCTGCGAATGGTCTCGATCGCCGACCGGATGTGCGGGTTGGGATGCCAGCGGGGTAGTCCGCGGATGGCCGACGCGTGATCCGACATGGTCGCTCCTTTGTTCGAAGGTGATCCCATGACAACACGGGGGTCCGACAGAAACGCTCAGCCGATCGGAACCCGCAGGATGCGGTCGTCGTTGGCGGCCGATGCACCCCGACCGTCCGTATTGCTGGTCGAGATCCACAGACTGCCGTCGGGCGCCGCCTCGACCGCGCGCAGACGTCCGAGCTCACCGTCGAAGCGCGACGACGTTGATCCCGCCCGACCGTCGCGCAGGGGGACCGTCCACAGCCGTCGTCCGCGCAGCGCAGCAACATAGGCCGTGTCGCCGACAATCGCCAGACCTGCCGGCGACGCCTCGTCGGTCGACCAGGTCACCTGAGGTGCGACGTAGGCGGGGTCGTCGGATTCGCCCTCGTGGATCGGCCAACCGTAGTTGCGGCCCCGCACGATCAGATTGAGCTCGTCGCGCTCGTTCTGTCCGAACTCGGTCGCCCACAGTCGGCCCGCACTGTCGAAGGCCAAACCCTCGACGTTGCGGTGGCCGTACGAGTACACGGCGTTACCAAACGGATTGCCGGGCCATGGACGGCCGGCGCGGTCGATCCGCAGAATCTTCCCGTTGAGCAGCCGCACGTCCTGGGCGACCTCGGGTTGCGCGGCATCCCCGACCGCGACGAACAGGCTCCCGGCCGCATCGAACAGCAGAGCGCCACCGTGATGATTGGGGGCCGTGTCCAGACCGGTCAGAAGCGGTTGTGGCGGCCCGAGCCGTCGGCCGTCGAAATCCATTCGGGCGACTCGGTTGTCGGAGGCGGTCGTGTAATAGACGTACACCCCGGACTCATCGCCGGGTGCCAGTGCGATGCCTTGCAACCCGCCCTCACCGCGCGGCGCGACCCCGGCGACATCGCCGATCGTGGTGACCTGACCGGTCGGGGAGACGCGGACGATCGCGGCGTCGTCACGCTGGGTCACCAAGGCGTCACCGCCCGCGAGGAACGCCATGGCCCACGGGACGTTGAGGCCGTCGGCGATCGTCGTGATGCCCGACGGCGGAGTCGTGGGTGGTGCCTGCTGATCCGACTGCGCGCACCCGGCGACCAACCCGACACCGCCCAGAGCCGTCGCGGTCAGGAACGTGCGCCGATCGATGGCCATGGCTCCAGCATGCCGTAATCGGCGGTGTTCACCGCGCCGATCGTCTGGCGATCTCGATGACCTCGTCTTCGGTCGGCGGACTCTGCGGGTGGTAGGAAAGGCAGAGTGGAGCCTCGACCTTCACGAACGGACCGCCGTCGATCGCGCTGTAGAAGGTGCCGGTTGGCAGACGTCCGACGTCGGAGACATTGCTGCCCTTGCGTGACGCGAGCTCCTTGGCCGCGGCAACCTGGGTCGGATGATTGAGCAGCCCGAAGAACTGGGTTGACGCATTGCCGCTGATCCGGTTGTGGATTCCGGTCGGGGACTGCGTCGCGAAGATCAAGCCGAGCCCGTACTTGCGCGCTTGTGAGGCGAGTGCGAGTGTGCTCTGCGTGGCCGCCGTTGTGCCCGGCGCAGGTGCAAAGTTCTGTGCTTCGTCCATGACCAGGAGACCGCCCAGTGGTCGGTCGGTAGCCGGGTTCTTGCGGATCCAGGCGAACAGGGCCATCTGCAGCTGGTTGACGAAACTTGCTGCGCGATCGCCGGTTCCGAGCCCGGCGAGGTTGATGACAGAGATACGGGCCCGAAATCCGGGTGTTGGCGTCAGTAGGTAACCGGGATCCGCCGGTGCGGCATCGCCGCCGAAGACGGGGTCGTTTGCCATGGATGCCTTCAGGTTCTCGGCCAGATCGACGGCGAGCTTGGGCGCCTCGGCCAGCGTGCTCACATTCTCCGGCAGTTCCGACAGCATGGCGATGAACGACTCGAGACTGCCGCCACCTCGTCGGCCGAAAGCGTTCATCGCTTGTCGCAGTACGGCTTCCGAGCGAGTTGCCTTCGCAGTTCGGCCCGCGATTCGCGCTCGTGGTGCGATGGCGGCGACCGCCGCGTCAACAGCAGCATCGAACTCGTCGCTGTCGCCCGCGATGGCCGAGAAGTCGGGCAGTGGGCGGAAACTCAACGGGCGACCGTTGTTTCGACCAGGTGTGAATACCGCCACCTCGGTGTCGGCAAAGTACCGGTGCGCGAGTTCACGGTCGCCGGGCGCCCACTGTCGCGCAGCGCCGTCAGACCACGGCACACCCAAGCGGGCCAGGTCGTTGTTGATGTCGAGTACTATCGACGAGACGCCATGAAGCGCCGCCTCTTCCACGATTCGACGAATGAGGACGGTCTTGCCCGACCCGGAGCCGGCGAAGATTGCGGTGTGTTTGCGCATGGCGGCCAGGGGCAGCACGACACTGTCCCCAGCAGTCCCGCGGCCCAGGACGATCGAATCGCTCGTCGCCTCTCCCGACGACGTTTTCTCGCTCTCTGCCTCGGATGTGCCGACGTCCTGTTCGGTGTCGGTGGTCCGCGTCGACGTCGATTCGCGTGCCGCCGTGAGTACAGTTGCAAGACTCTTGATGTCGTCGACCGGACGTCGAGCGACAATCCATTCGTGAAGATGTGGCGACCGCTCCGACCGCAGCTGAGCCAATGCCATCAGGGCACGGATGTCGTCCTGCGACCATGCGACCACGAGCCCACCGCGCGAATCGAGTTCGTTGACCATCGACGCGGTCTTGGGTCCGCTCGGCCACGCCTCTCTCCGAAGGATGACGAGGGTCCGCGCGATTCCTCCCAGACTCAAACCGGCTTGATTGGTGGCGTTCTGCAGTCGCGTCTGTACGGCGCGGGCATTCGTGGCCGCGATTGCCCGGAAGCTCCAGGACTGTTCGATGTCGCGATGGGGGTCGATGACTTGCTTGATGCGTGCGTGCAACACTGCTTTCGGGCTCGGCTTCGCGTCCAGATGCCAGCCGCCGGTATCGTCCGGCAGGGCTTCGATCCATGCGGCGAGACCCGCCTGCAGAATCGGCGGTACCACATGATCCTCGGATTCACCGGCAAGTGCTGGTGCCGGGTCGACGGTCTTGATCAGCTCGGCATAGCGCCGATCGAGCTGTCCGAGAACATCATCCGTAGGAGGCTTGGTGACGAGGGGCTCTTCGATCTGATCGGTCGACGTCGTGACGGCGCCTGCGAGCGAGGTGATCTCGCTGAAATTGCCTGCGCGAAGTTGGCCGGCGATCTGTCGATCCACCGACATCATCAGCTCGCGTGGCGTGTACTGGTCGGTCTCGGACAATGCGGTGTCTGTCACCGGCCAGGTTGGAAAGGGCGGAGTGAAACCGATGGCGTCGAAGCACGGGGTGAATCGCTTCGTGAGGAGCAGTCGCCCGAATTCGGTATCGGTGGGACGCTGCAGGGTCGGCGGCAAGCGGAAGCGATCGATGGCCGATCGCATCACGTGACCTTCGAGGTACTCCCATGCGGCCGTGATGGACGAGACGACCGACACGGTGCGACTCATGGTGTCGCGCAATTGCATCAGCCCGTGCGCGACCTTCTCGACGATGCTCTCTTCTCCGGGCAGTGCGGACTTGCCCGCTTCGATCAAGGTGTCGATCTGGTCGATGGCGAGGACTGCGGCGTCGTCGAAAGCGACGATCCGCGAGATGTTCTCGGCGATCTCCTGATAGCCGAGACGTGCGTTGCGAATTCCCCATCCAGCCAATTCGTCGACGTCGTCGACGTCGAGGTGCAGGAAGGCCTCACCCAGGTCCTTGGTGGCAAAGTCGTCGGATTCCAGCAGCACCAGCGCACGCAGAATGTGTTGCGAGCGCCGCCGATGCCGGGAGTGCCGGGTGTAGACGCCGTGGACGAAGTCGTCGAGGGTGTCGGGAGTCAACTGCGCACTGCCTGTCACGGCACGACGGGTGGCCTCGCCGACCTCGGCATCGCGTGCCAGCCTATCGAGTAACTGGTTGAGCTGAGATCGATGCGTCGGCGTCGGACGGCTCAGGTCTTCGAGGATGGCGATGACCACGGATTTCCAGAAGTCGCTTCCGTCAAGGAGTTTCACCAGGAAGAAGTAGCCGCCATCGGTATGCACACGCTCGCGCACCTGGCCGATCAGGTGCGTCTTTCCCGAACCTGCCGGACCACGAACGGCAACCCCGATCGGGCTGCCCGCGACCGATCTCCGCGCGTCTCCGAACGCACGCAGGATCTCTTCCAGGGTGGCCTCATGGAGACCGCCGACGTGATATGGCGCAGCGGCGCCCCAGACGTCGTCGGGAGTGTCGGCCCAATCGAGTCGGATGGCTTCAAGCGCGCGGCGAATTCCGTTGTCCATCAGACCTCCTCGATGGCGAACAGATGGCATCGTTGGGTGCCGACCAGGACCGCGGTGGCACGGTCGATGTCGGTCAGCAATGCCTGATCCTCTTGCGGGATGAGGCTCACGCCCGCACGACGCTGTAGTTGGATCGCGGCGTCGTCGAAGGCCTCCGGTTCGATTCCGGCGGCGGTGCGAAGCTTGGCGATCTCGACGAACTCCCCGGGATGGGTTGCCAGCGAATGGTAGGCCGCAACGAAACGCTGAGATGGGTCGGCGGTTGAGCACTTGGCTGATTCATCTGGCCGGGGGCGACCGAACAGCTCATGCAGTCGGAGATCCTCGTCTGCGAGGTACCGTCCGATGCCGGCGAGTACCGAGTACAACGCCCGATACGGCGGCAGTGACCGGTTGGGCGGGCTAGCCGTGAGTTCGGTTGCGCACCAGGACCATCCGCGGTCGGTCAGGGCGTGATACCACGCGTTGCGCGCACCTTTCCTCGATTCGATCAGGCCGTGGCGCAGCAGGGTGTCACGTCCGCGTTTGTCGAGCGACGGTCCGATCTTCGAGAGATCCGGGTTGGCGATCTCACGCGACTCGGCCATGAGCACGAAAAGGATCGCGCTCAGTGTCGGCGTCAGTTGCGGGTGTTCCACGTCGGATGCTCCTCGGTTGATGGTGAGGTCATAGGGTCGGTCCGTTGGCCGAGGACGAGACGTATCTCGTCGACGACCTGATCGATGGATTCGAGGACCTGCTCGTTGGTGTAGCGCAGCACAAGGTGACCGCTTCGTTGGAGCATGTTGTCGCGGATGCGGTCTCGGGTGTATTTGTCCGGGCGGCGGTGATCGGGCCCATCGACCTCGACCACCAGGCGCTGTGCCATCCACAGGAGATCCACGATCACCGTGGGCGCCAACGGATCATCGAGCGCCGGACTTCTGTTCCATCGCCGTTGGTGAGCCCACGGCTGTCGCGAGAGCGCACGTTCCAACGACTGTTCGGCGATACTGTGCGGAGCGGGCGAGCCCGGGCGACGGGACACCGTGAGCACGGGAGCGGCGGGCTCAGGCTTCATCGCACCCGAGTCGCCGACCGGCAGGTGGCCGCCACCGAGCCGGATTAACGGAATTCGGGTGACCGTGGGCAGGGCGTCCGCGGTGAGCCACACGGTCAGACCTCCGTGCTCGGCCAGCCATTCGCAGGCGGTGGCTGCCGCGGACTGTGCGAGGGCGGTGAGATCAGAGTCCGCGCGGACGGCGAGAACGACGTCGGGTCGGCCGTAGGTGTGCCGGAGCAGCCGCATCAGACCATCGGCTCGCACCTCGAGTGCCGCGCGTTGCGGCGGCCGACGACCCGCGGCGGCGGCCCGCGCCAACTCGACGATGATCGAGGTCGGCAGGCCGGTCGTCGAGCACAGGTGACGCGCGCGTTCGTCGGCGTCGGCAACATCCATCAGCGTCGCGGTGTCGCTGTCGGGCAGCCAACCGGGGAACAGGCCGACAAGGATGTCCTCGAGTGCGCAGAGTACTTCCGACACCACTTGACGAGCGCTGCGGTGGTCGGGCCCTCGATAGTCGAGGATCACCGGTAGGTCCTCGGAGACAGCGTCGACGAGAAGATCGAGCCCGTCTGCATCGATGTCAGCGATGCGCAGGACATGTCCCGGGCGTAGAGCTGGGGCGACCTGCGCCGACGAGACCACGTTCATCGGTGACTGAATATAGCCGCAGACTCGGACATCGGCTCGGGTGGAGCAACCGGCTCAGAGTCCAACGAAGCTTCCCGCGATCCGTGGCGGACCGACCGGACCGAGTTCGACCGAACCGGCCGGGTCAGACACGATATCGTTGGCGCCTCCCGAGGTACCAGCGTGGCGGCGGGCCGGTCAGCCAGTCAGCACAGTCAGCAGAACAGCCGAATCATCCTGTGCGACAAGGCCTTGACGCGAGTTCGGGACGATCACGAGGTCGCCGGCGACTCCGATCCAGTCGAGGTCGGCGGTGGTGGTGAGGGTGACGCGGCCACGCAGGACCTGAAGCGACGCCTCGTGGGTGCTCTCATGGTCGGAGAGGGAGTTGCCGGCGGTCAGGGCGATGACCGTCTGCCGGAGGTGATGGGCCGAATTGCCGTGCAGGGTGTGCGCGGCGCGCCCGCTGTGCGCTTCGCGCGCGGTCGCGATCAGTTGATCGACCAGGTCGGGTAGTCGCGTCGTCTGCATGCGTCCAGCCTTCCACCAGACGCGCCGACGGATACGGGAATCGTCAACCTTCCTCGACCACCGCCGCCCGCTCGACCGTCAGCAGGCTCTCGGCGTGGTGTTCAGCGTGGTACGCGTCTCCGCCGCCGCGCACGCCGAAGAGGCGTTTGCTCCAGATCAACCACACGACGGCGGCGATGTTGACTGCCAGCAGCAGGATGCGGACGATGGTCACGCGTTCGGTGAGTTCGTAGATCTCGATCGGCAGGAACAGGCTGGTGACGACCACGGCGAAGTACTCACCCCACCGTCGCATGAACCACAGCCCGCCTGCCTCGATGAATTGAGTTGCGGCATAGGCGATGAGTGCGATGCCGATCCACACGATCGTCGTCGACGACAGGGTGAACGATCGCTCGATCCATTCGACGACTTTGGAATCGTCGATGTTCCAACCGATCTGGTCGGCAATGGGACGAAGCAGCGGCATCTCGGCCTCGAATTTCGACCGGATGGAATCCTGGCTGTGTCGTAGCGAGATGACCACGATGCCGGCGGCGAGGAGGAACAGTCCGCGGATGGCGCGCTCGGCGGCGAGCAGTCGCATGATGATGAGGTCACGGAGCAGTCGGCCGCGCGGTACCTCGGGCGCGTGGTCGGCGGGGCCGCTACGACGAGGATCGCCGGGGACAAACGCGCCGCATCGCAGGCAGCGCCATGAATCGCCGGCGGGGGTCTCGACGTGGAGCCGTGCGCTCAGCGCTGCCTCGTCGGGCGCGTAGGTCTCGTGTCCGCGTAGCCCGCAGGAGAACAGTTCCCAGTTCACGTCATGCAGCGTAGGTGCCTTCCGGGCTCCTCGGCACGGGGTCGTCGTCCAACTGACTGCACGGTCAACGGTGATTCGGGTGTGCCGGCCGTCGGCGCCGGTTAGCGTCGCGACCGTGACGCACAAGATGATGGCGGCAATCTGGGGTCCGCGAGTGGATCTGGTAGCCGCGGTGCCCGACGGTGTCCGCAACGCGCATCGAGTTCAGGTCAACATCTCCGACGACGCGGTCGACGGCGCGATGCGGATCAGTGAACTCGACCCGCCGATCGAGGCGGTGGTGAGTATCTGGACCGACGACCTCGATGCTGCGATCGCCGACCTCGCACCGATGGCCGACCGCGTCGCCGCGTGGGAGGTCACCGAACGTGCCCCGCTCGATCCGTTGTTGCCGGCCGACGGTTCGCGCATCGACGCGCTGAGCAACATCGCGTTCCTCCGGCGGCCCGACGAACTGACCCGCGACGAGTGGCTGCACATCTGGCTCGACGATCACACACAGGTCGCGATCGACACCCAGGCGACCTTCGGCTACTACCAGAACGTCGTCGAAGCACCACTCACACCGGATGCCCCGCACGTCGACGCCATCGTCGAAGAGCTGTTCCCGATGGCTGCGATCACCGACATACATGCCTTCTATGGGGGGAGATCAGGCAGAACTCGAGAGCCGGATGACACGCATGCTCGACAGCGTGCAACGGTTCGGGGCAGACAAGAACCTCGACGTCATCCCGACGTCACGGTACGCCCGTCAGGCCCGTTCCGGGGCGCGCCCGCTCGCCACGTGAGCGCACATGGGGATGTCCAGGGAACCGTCGGGGTTCCGGTACTGCTCGGTCAGTGAGGCGATCGTTGAGCGCAGTGCCGAATCCTGCTCCGCGGAGAATCCTCGGCGCGCGGCTGCCAGGGGCGGAGCCAGGGCGAGGACCATGTCGACGTGCTCGGCGTCATCCCGGTAGTGACGCACCCCGCGGTGGGTCTCGACCGACACAGAGGAGAACCCCGCGGCGGCGAACAGGTCCCGCAGGATGTCGGGATCGGGCAGCGAGAAGGGTTCACCAGGGCCCACCGGCGGCCCACCCGCGACGAGGCCCTGGGTCATCGCGGCCATCCCGACGCTGGTGAGCCACGGATTCTCGGTGAGCGGACCCCAGACGGTGGTGACGAAACGACCGCCGGGGCGTAACACGCATCTGATGCTCTGCAGGGCGCGGTCGGGCTGCGGTGACATCATCAAACCCATGCGAAACACGACCACGTCGGCACTGTCGTCAGCGAGCGGTAGGTCGGTGACATCGACACCGCCGCGGACCGACGTATTGGTCAGGTCCGCCAATCGGGCGGTCTGGACCCTGGTCATCGCCGGAGCGATATCGGTGGCCAGCAGATGGCCGTCGGGGCCGATGTCCGCTGCTAGGAGACGGGCGAACTCTCCACTGCCGGAACCGAGTTCGAGTACATCGAGGCCCGCCAGCGGCGGCAGGGCGGCGCAGATCAGGGCGCTCAGGTCGGCCTCGATGCGCTCGATGGTGGGACCGTACCGCGCCCACCCGTCGGCGGCCACGTCCCACAGTGCCGCTGCTGTATTCGCTGTGATGTTCGCGTCCATCTCAACACCTCGATACGCTTCGGATGTATTCAATACAGTTGGAGTGTATTCGTGATGGGTGAGGATGTCCAGACCGGTCGTGTCTATCGCTCGACCCGTCGCGCAGAACAGGCCCGGGTCACTCGCATGCAGATCCTCGGCGCCGCCCACGATCTGTTCGTCTCGCGCGGATATGCCCGGACGACGATCGTCGACATCGCCACGGCGGCAGGGGTTTCCAAAGAAAGCGTGTATGCGATCTTCAAGAACAAGGCGACCGTGCTCGCGCGGGTGTGGGACATCACCATCGGTGGCGACGACGAGGACGTGGTGTTCCACGAGCGGCCGATGATCGCCGAGATACGCCGCGAAACCGACCTCGCACGCAGACTCGACATGCAGGCACGTATGGCCACCGCGGTCGCGCGCCGCATCGCGCCGCTCGTCCTCGCGGTCCGCGGAGCAGCAGCCTCCGAACCCGCTGCGGCCGACATGCTCGCGGAGATGGATCGGCAACGCTACGTGGGAATCGGCCACATGGCCCGTGAGGCGGCCGCAACCGGCCGGCTGGCAATCAGCGAATCCGAGTGCCACGACCTGATGTGGGCGACCAGCGACCCGACGCTGTGGCAGCGGCTCGTGGCGGAGCGCGGCTGGTCCGATGAACGGTATGCCGCCTACCTCGCATGTATGTGGAAAGCGGCGTTGCTGGTCGGGCCGGACTGACGGCGATGACGGCGACGTGGTTGGGCTGATGCGGCCGATTTGGGTCTGTGCTGGGAATTCTCTACACTAGACCGGTTGCCTGTGCACCTCAGGTGCCGCAGGCCGCTCAAGTACACAACTGAATAGTCTCCGGTGCCGGCGAAAAGCCAAGGGCATCGGCGGCGAGAACCTAAGCACAACTATCCACTTCGTAGAAGGCCCACCGCAGGTCAGGGAGATTTCTCCCTCGTCGGCGCTGTATGGGAACCGCTACGAGAAAGGTTGACGGTCAACCATGACCATGACTGATCCGATCGCAGACTTCTTGACACGTCTGCGCAACGCCAACTCGGCGTACCACGACGAGGTGACACTCCCGTCGTCGAAGATCAAGGTGAACATCGCCGAGATCCTCAAGCGCGAGGGCTACATCACCGACTACCGCACCGAAGACGCGGAGGTCGGCAAGAACCTCGTCGTTTCCCTCAAGTACGGCCCCAGCCGTGAGCGCTCCATCGCCGGACTGCGCCGCGTCTCCAAGCCGGGCCTGCGGGTCTATGCAAAGTCCACCAATCTGCCCAAGGTGCTCGGCGGCCTCGGCGTGGCGATCATCTCCACGTCCTCGGGTCTGCTCACCGATCGTCAGGCAGCCAACCAGGGCGTGGGCGGCGAAGTCCTCGCCTACGTCTGGTGAGGGAGGGGTAAAAGACAATGTCGCGTATCGGTAAGAACCCCATTCAGATCCCTTCCGGCGTCGACGTCACCGTCGACGGCCAGAACGTGAAGGTCAAGGGCCCCAAGGGTGAGCTCGCGCTCACCGTGTCCGAGCCCATCGCCGTCGCCACCGAGGACAACTCGATCGTGGTGACCCGGCCCGACGACGAGCGTCGCAGCCGCGCACTGCACGGCCTGTCCCGCTCGCTGATCAACAACCTGGTCGTGGGCGTCACGCAGGGCTACACCACGAAGATGGAGATCTTCGGCGTGGGCTACCGCGTGCAGGCCAAGGGTCGCGACCTCGAGTTCGCGCTCGGTTACAGCCATCCCGTGCCGATCGAGGCTCCCGAAGGCATCACCTTCGCCGTGGAGTCCCCGACCAAGTTCTCGGTCTCGGGTATCGACAAGCAGCAAGTCGGCCAGATCTCGGCGAACATCCGCCGCCTGCGTCGTCCGGACCCCTACAAGGGCAAGGGCATTCGCTACGAGGGTGAGCAGATCCGTCGCAAGGTCGGAAAGACGGGTAAGTAAGCCATGAGTGATACAGCAACCAAAAAGGTCCGTAAGCCGCTCGGCAAGGACGTGTCGACTCGTCGTCGTACGGCGACCGTCAACCGTCACTTCCGCCTGCGCAAGAAGGTCAGCGGCACCGCCGAGCGTCCGCGCCTGGCCGTGAAGCGCAGCAGCCGTCACATCCACGTCCAGCTCATCGACGACCTCGCCGGCAAGACGCTGGCCGCGGCCAGCTCGATCGAGGCCGACGTGCGTGCCGCGGGTGGCGACAAGTCCGCCCAGGCCGCCAAGGTCGGCGAGTTGATCGCCAGCCGTGCCAAGGCCGCCGGCGTCGACGCCGTCGTGTTCGACCGTGGTGGCAAGGACTACCACGGCCGGATCGCCGCGCTCGCCGACGCCGCCCGCGAGGGAGGCCTGCAGTTCTGATGACCAATTTCTACAGCTACACCAACATGACCGGAGGGAACCTCTGATGCCCGGACGTCAGCGTGACGGCGGAAACGGACCCGCCGGTAACGACAACAACAACCCGAACGCAGGCGGCAACGACCGTCGCGGTGGTCGCGGACGTCGCGACGACCGTGGTGGCCGCGACCGCGACCAGGACCGCAACCAGCTCGAGCGCGTTGTCACCATCAACCGCGTCTCGAAGGTGGTCAAGGGTGGTCGTCGCTTCTCCTTCACCGCTCTCGTGGTGGTCGGCGACGGTCAGGGCATGGTCGGCGTCGGCTACGGCAAGGCCAAGGAAGTTCCTGCGGCCATCCAGAAGGGCGTCGAAGAGGCTCGCAAGAACTTCTTCCGCGTGCCGCTCATCGGCGGCACCGTGACCCACCCGGTTCAGGGTGAGGCCGCGGCCGGTGTCGTGATGCTCCGCCCCGCCAGCCCCGGTACCGGTGTCATCGCCGGTGGCGCGGTTCGCGCGGTGCTCGAGTGCGCCGGCGTCCACGACGTCCTGGCCAAGAGCCTCGGCAGCGACAACGCGATCAACGTCGTCCACGCCACCGTTGCGGCCCTCAAGATGCTGCAGCGTCCCGAAGAGGTCGCGGCCCGCCGCGGTCTCCCGATCGAAGACGTCGCTCCCGCGGGCATGTTGCGTGCCCGTGCCGGACAAGGAGTCTGATCACCATGGCAGAACTCAAGATCACCCAGGTCAAGGGCACCATCGGTACCAAGAAGAACCAGCGTGACAGCCTGCGGACGCTCGGCCTCAAGGGCATCCGCAAGTCGGTCACCCGCGAGGACACCCCGATCAACCGCGGTCTCATCAACGTGGTTCGGCACCTCGTGACAGTCGAAGAGGTTAAGTAACAATGACCATCAAGCTCCATCACCTTCGTCCCGCTGAGGGCGCGAAGACCGAGAAGACCCGCGTGGGTCGCGGTGAGGGCTCCAAGGGTAAGACCGCGGGCCGCGGCACCAAGGGCACCAAGGCACGCAAGAACGTGCCCGCCGCCTTCGAGGGTGGCCAGATGCCGATCCACATGCGGCTGCCGAAGCTCAAGGGCTTCACCAACCGCAACCGGGTCGAGTACCAGGTCGTCAACGTCGGCGACATCGCGCGCCTGTTCCCGCAGGGCGGCACCATCGGCGTCGACGAGCTCGTCGCGGCCGGTGCGGTGCGCAAGAACCAGCTGGTCAAGGTGCTCGGCGACGGTGACCTCACCGTCAAGGTCGACGTCACCGCCAACAAGTTCACGGCTGCGGCCAAGGAGAAGATCGCCGCTGCCGGTGGCAGCGTCACCGAGCTCTGACAACGTCTGACCGCCGGTCGGGTACAGCCCTCACGCTGTGCCCGACCCGGCGGTTTTCGACGCTACGGTAGAGTTCAACCGTTGTCTGGGCGCACCCATAGATCACTGTCGATTGCCGAGCACACGGGGGCCGGGTCACTCGATCCGGAAGGCACCTCGCGTGGTCGTTCCTAGGAGGAGTTAGTGCTTTCCCCCCTCTTCGCGGCCTTCCGGACGCCCGATCTGAGGAAGAAGATCTTCTTCGTCATCGGCATTGTCGTCCTTTACCGGCTCGGCGCGACGATCCCATCACCGGGTGTGAACTACCAGGCCGTGCGGACGTGTCTGGACGAGGTCTCTCGCGGTGACTCCAGCTCCGTCTACTCGCTGATTAACCTGTTCTCCGGCGGCGCATTGCTGCAGCTGTCGGTGTTCGCGATCGGCATCATGCCCTACATCACGGCGAGCATCATCGTGCAGCTGCTGACCGTGGTGATCCCGCGCTTCGAGCAGTTGCGCAAGGAAGGCCAGTCCGGCCAGGCCAAGATGACGCAGTACACGCGCTACCTGACGGTCGCGCTCGCGTTGCTGCAGTCGACCGGCATCGTCGCCCTCGCCGACCGCGGACAGCTGCTGCCCAGCACCTGTTCGACGAGCAGCGAGGTCATCTCCAACCAGAACATCTTCGGTCTGTCGATCATCGTGCTCGTGATGACCGCCGGCGCCTGCCTCGTCATGTGGTTCGGTGAGCTCATCACCGAGCGCGGCATCGGCAACGGCATGTCGCTGCTGATCTTCGCCGGTATCGCGGCTCGTATCCCGGCCGAAGGCCGCACCATCCTCAACAGCCGCGGCGGACTGGTGTTCGCACTGGTCTGTGTGGCGGCGCTGCTGATCGTCGCCGGCGTGGTGTTCGTCGAGCAGGGCCAGAGACGCATCCCGGTGCAATATGCCAAGCGGATGGTCGGGCGCAAGATGTACGGCGGGTCGTCGACCTATCTGCCACTGAAGGTCAACCAGGCCGGCGTCATCCCGGTCATCTTCGCGTCGTCGCTGTTGTATCTGCCGCAGCTGATCGTCGAACTCACCCGCGATCCCGAGAAGGTCTCCGGCTGGCAGACGTGGGTCACCGACCACCTCGCCAACCCGAGCGACTGGGTGTACATCGCCGTCTACTTCGCGATGATCATCTTCTTCACCTACTTCTATGTGGCGGTCACGTTCAACCCGGAGGAGCGGGCCGACGACATGAAGAAGTACGGCGGCTTCATCCCTGGCATCCGCCCGGGGCAGCCGACCGCCGACTACCTCGGCTATGTACTGAGTCGCATCACACTGCCGGGTTCGATCTACCTGGGTATCATCGCGGTACTGCCAAACCTGTTCCTCGAGATCGGTAACAGCGGTGGTGTACAGAACCTGCCATTTGGGGGCACGGCCGTCCTGATCATGGTCGGTGTGGGACTGGACACGATGAAGCAAGTCAACAGTCAATTGATGCAACGAAAGTACGAAGGATTCCTCAAGTGAGACTCGTGATTCTCGGCCCCCCCGGAGCAGGCAAAGGTACCCAGGCAGAACTGCTGAGCGAAGCACTCGGCATTCCGCACATCTCCACCGGTGACCTGTTCCGCGCGAACATTTCTCAGGGAACAGCAGTCGGCGTCGAAGCCAAGAAGTACCTCGACGCGGGCAATCTCGTTCCGTCCGAGATCACGGTCGACATGGTGCGCGCACGCGTCGGTGAGCCCGACGCCGCCAAGGGATTCATCCTCGACGGATTCCCCCGCTCGACCGAGCAGGCCGACGCGCTCAAGGACATCCTCGCGGCCCTCGACACCTCGCTCGACGCGGTGCTGTCCTTCGAGGTCGACACTGACGTCGTCGTGGACCGCATGCTTGCACGTGGTCGGGCCGACGACACCGAAGAGGTCATCCGTAACCGGATGGCGGTGTACACCAAGGAAACCGCACCGCTGCTCGCCTACTACGGCGACCAGGTGAAGAACATCGACGCGGTCGGCGACATCCAGGACGTGCATCAGCGCGTGCTGAGCGCTCTCGGCGCCGGAGTCTCCTGAGGCGGATATCGCGTTGTCTCGCATGGGCTTCCGCAAGCGTAAGCGGGTCCCCTTCCGGACCGCCGGAGAGCTCGACGCCATGGCGGCGGCGGGCGCGATCGTCGGTGCGGCGCTGGTCGCGACGCGATCGGCCGCCGCTGCGGGCGTGAGCACTCTCGAGCTCGACGAGGTGGCCGAGACGGTCATCCGCGAGGCGGGTGCGGTGCCGTCGTTCAAGGGCTATCACGGGTTCACCGGCTCCATCTGCAGCTCGGTGAACGAGGTCGTCGTGCATGGCATCCCAAGCGCGGATGTGGTTCTGGCGCAAGGTGATCTCGTGTCCATCGACTGTGGGGCGATCCTCGACGGCTGGCACGGTGACTCCGCGTGGACGTTCGGCGTCGGCGACCTGAGTTCGGCCGATTCCGATCTGTCCGACGCCACCCGGCTGTCCCTGGAAGCCGGCATCGAGGCCATGGTCGACGGCGCACGCCTGACCGACATCTCACACGCCATCGAGATGGGAACGGTTGCGGCGGAACGGAAGTTCGGTCGTCGCTTCGGCATCGTCGACGGCTACGGCGGACACGGCATCGGCCGCGAGATGCACATGGAGCCGTTCCTGGCCAACGAAGGTGAGCCCGGCCGCGGACCATGGCTGACGATCGGCTCGACGCTGGCCATCGAGCCGATGCTCACGCTCGGCACCACCGAGACCACCGAACTCGACGACGGCTGGACCGTCGTCACCGACGACGGGTCGCGCTCGGCCCATTGGGAGCACACCGTCGCGGTCACAGCCGACGGGCCCCGGATTCTCACCACCCGCCCCGCGTAGCGACGAACGCCGGGCGGGCGTCGCTGCAGATTGTTACGCTGACCTCCGATAATCCCGGGGCGTGGGGCGCGGGAGCCCCTTCGACGCGGCGGTGAGCGATGACCACTACTGAGGAACAGTCCACGTCGAGCGCCGGCCGGGTTCTCCCGATCATCGCGTCCGGTGCGCGACGAGTACCTTTCACGATCGTCCTGTTCCTGCTGGTGCTCGTCGCGGGCATCGCGACGGGCGCGCTGTGGGGACGCGCCCCCGAGAAGGGCTGGTACGCCGACGTCGCTTTCGGGCTGCCGGCGCTCGGTGACGGGCGGATCTGGACGGTGTTCACCGCCGGCATCTTCGAACCGAGCCCGGGGACCTACGTCGTTGCCCTCCTGCTGATCGCCGTCGGATTGGGTTGGGCCGAATGGCGTTTGGGCACCGGGCGAGCCGTTCTCGTCTCTGTCGGCGGTCTCGTCGGGGTGGAACTGATCAGCGCCGGGGTGTTCTGGATTCTGACGCGCGGATCTCTCTCGTGGGAGTGGGCGCGGGAGATGGGGCGGGCGCTGTCGGTGGATTCCATCACCATGGTGGTCTGTGCTGTCGCGGTCGCGTCGGCGACCTTGCGCTCGCCATGGCGGCTGCGTCTTCGGGCGCTGCTCGTGGCCGCGGTGTCGACGGTGTTCCTGTTCGAAGGGACGCTCGCGAGTTCGCAATACGTGTTGGCGACGGTCGTGATGCTGTGGATCGGCGAGCGTTGGTTCAGCGTCGGGGAGAAGGGATTCCTGCCCCGCACGCGTCGCGAGGTCCGACTCCTCGCCTGTATCGGCCTCGTGTTCATCGCCGTCGCATCGCTGGTGGTGTGGTTCTTCCCGACGAGCGGGCCGCTGGTCCCGACGGACGCGGCCGACGACGACTCGCTCGTCTCGATGCTCATCGGTGTGGTGATCAACGTGCTGATAGCCGACCAACTACGACGCGGAAAGCGCTGGGCGTGGTGGGTGGCCGTAGTCGTCGGTGGCATCAACGTGGCGGTGACCGTGGTGGTGCTGGTGCTGATCGTGTTCATCCGCGACGTCGGCGCACACGCGAGCGTCACCGTGGGTACCACTCTGCTGTGGGCGGGCGTGCTGGCGATCCTGATACCGGGCCGGTTCGCCTTCGGCGTCCCGTGGCGCGTCAAGCAGATCGGCGCCGCGCCCGGGGAGGAGCCCGTCGACCAGGTGAAGGACCTGTTGCGCGAACACGGCGGCGGCACGATGTCGTGGATGATCACCTGGCCCGGAAACGATTATCTGTTCTCGGCCAACGGAACTGCCGTGACCACCTATCAGAATCACGTCGGGACGCTCCTTGCCCTGGCGGACCCGGTGTGCGCCGACGACGAGATCGAGACCGCGGTGCGCGGGTTCGTCGACCTCGCCGAACACAGCGGTAAGATCCCCTGCTGGTTCTCCGTCGGTGCTCGGACCGCGGAGGTTGCGGCGGAAACGGGTTGGCGCAGTGTGCAAATCGCGGAGGACACCATTGTCGACCTACCGGGTCTGGAGTTCACCGGAAAGAAGTGGCAGCACGTGCGGTCGGCGCTGAACAAGGCGCGTAAGCAGGACATCTCGTTCCGGTTGACGACGCTGCCCGACGAGTCGTTTGCGGTGAAGACGCAGGTGCGCGCGATCTCCGAGGAGTGGTTGGGCGACAAGGGCTTACCCGAGATGGGTTTCACGCTCGGCAGCGTCGAGGAGGCACTCGACCCCGAGGTTCGCGTCGCGCTTGCCGTCGATGGCGACGGCAGTATCCACGGCGTCTTGTCGTGGTTGCCGGTCTTCGGACCCGGTGGTGTGGTCCGCGGCTGGACCCTCGACATCATGCGTCGACGCACAGACGGATTCGGCCCGGTCATCGAGTACCTCATCGCGTCTTCGGCACTGGAGTTCAAAGAGCAAGGGGCCGAGTTCATCTCGCTGTCCGGAGCGCCGCTCGCGCACAGCGACGACGCGCCCGATGCCGAGCGGATGGACCGCGTGCTCGACACCCTCGGCGCCGCGCTCGAACCGTATTACGGTTTCCGGTCGCTGCACGTGTTCAAGAAGAAATTCAACCCCCGCTATGAACCGGTATATCTCGTATACCGCGACGAGGCAGACCTGCCCCGCATCGGCCTGGCCATCAGCCGTGCTTACTTGCCGGACGCTACGCCCGCCCAGATGCTGCGGCTGGCGCGGTCTCATCAGGACCAGTGACCGTACCGGCGGTCGAGATCCGTTCTGCGCCTGTGTAGATCACCATCGAATCGCCCCGGGAGAACCCGACGAGGGTGATACCGCGATCGTCGGCGAGGTCGACGGCCAGCGACGACGGCGCCGACACCGCACACAGCATCGGAACGCCGGCTATCGCGGCCTTCTGTACCAACTCGAAACTCGCCCGACCGGAGACCTGGAGCACGCTGCCGTGCAACGGGATTCGACCCTCCTGCAGTGCCCAGCCGACGACTTTGTCCACGGCGTTGTGCCGACCCACGTCCTCGCGCAGCACGAGCATCTCGCCGGTGGTCGCGTCGAACAGGCCCGCGGCGTGCAGACCGCCGGTCTTGTCAAAAACGTTCTGCCCGGCGCGGAGACGGTCGGGCAGGGACAAGAGAAGGTCGGCGTCGACGCGCAATGACGTGGGGCCCACATCGAAAGCCGAGTGGGTGGTGACGGACTCGATGCTGTCCTTACCGCAGACCCCGCAGGCACTGGTCACGGGAGTGGCCCGGATGCTCGACGAATCAGGGGCGGCAACGCCGGGGCCCAGCGTCACGTCGAGAACGTTGTAGGTGTTGGCGCCCGAACTGTCGGTGCCTGCGCAGTAGCGGGCCCCGACCACGTCGTCGATTCCGGTGATGATCCCCTCGGACACCAGGTATCCCAGCGCGAGTTCGACGTCGTCGCCGGGGGTACGCATGGTCACCACGAAACGCTCTCCGCCCAGACGGATCTCGAGTGGCTCCTCGACTGCGAGCGTGTCGGCGCGCGTCGAGGGTGCCATGCCGCGTCGGAGTCGCGTCACGCGTCGTCGGGAGGTGATGCGTCCCATGGGTCCGAGACTACTCGTGGAGACCTCAGAGCAGTCGTTGGTCGGTTGCGACTCCATTCAGGTGTCGAGGACGATCGTCACCGGACCGTCGTTGACCAGCGAGACCTCCATGTGGGCGCCGAAGCTGCCGGTGGCCACCGTGGCGCCCAGTCCGCGCAGCGCGTCGACGACCGCGTCGACCAGCGGTTCGGCGATCGGTCGTGGTGCGGCGGCATTCCACGACGGCCGACGGCCCTTCGTGGTGTTGGCGTACAGAGTGAACTGGCTGATCACCAGGATCGGCGCGCCGACGTCGGCGGCGGCGCGCTCCGAGCCGTTGTCGTCGGGGTCGAGGATGCGAAGGCGCCAGATCTTGTCGGCGAGCTTGGCTGCGTCGTCGGGAGTGTCGTCGTGGGTGACGCCGACCAACGCGACCAGGCCCTGACCGCCAGGCTCGATGTCGAGGCTGCCGAAGGTGCGGCCGTCGACGGTGACCGATGCCGATTTCACCCGTTGGAGGACCGCTCTCATGCCGAGAAGATTATCGGGACGCGACGAGTCGATAGGGTGGCGCAATGGCCAAGAAGTCTCGCCGCAAAAAGCAGACCTCGCGTGAAAGGGAAGCGCGTCGGCGTCACCTGCATTCGGTGCCTCCTCCGCCGGCACACGACGACTTCACCGACGAGCCGCTGTTTCAGCAGATCCGAGCGTCTCTGCGCACCGATGAACCGATCGACCTGCTGATGACCGTCGCGGCATTGATCGAGGCCACTGACCCGCGCAATGCGAATCCGCTGTTCCCGGATGAAGCGGCGCTCGCGCTGGACCCGCTGGTCGAATCGTTCATCGGACTGCCGTACGCCGAGACGACTGCCGCGCTGATGGTCATGAAATCGCTGATCCCCGACGACGCTCTCCGTACCCGGATCGCGAGCGAACTCGCGACGCGTCGCCACCCCATGCCGAACTGGTTGAACAGCCTTGCCGACGCCCGGGCGAGTTCCGGCGTCTCCCTCGCCACGCACGAACTCGGTGACGGGGACGACTACGTCATCACGGTCGACATCGGCCGTGATCCGGTCACATTCCTCGTGTTCGTCGACCACAATCTCGGGTCGGTGGTCAAGGATGCGTTTCCGAGCCCCGAGTCCCACGCAGAACTGCTCGCACGTATGCGAGAAACGATCGACGCGACCGACGGAGCGGCGATCAGCACCGTCGACCCGGCAGCCGCGCGCGCGACGCTGGAGGACGCGATCAAGTTCGGTGCCATGATCGTGCCGCGCCTCGAGACCGACACCTGGCCGATGTGCCGGCCGATCCTCGAGTGGGCTCTCCGGCTCCTCCCGGCGGGCGGAGTGTCATCCGGGTCCCGACCGTTGTCCGACGAAGAGCAGGCCGAGCTGTCCGACGCGTTCTTCGCGTCGTCCTACGGACGTGACCTCGACAACGCCGACGCCCGGTCCGCCCTCGAGAACCTGATGTGGCTCAACGATCCCGACCCCTTGCGGTGGAGCCCGGTGGTGGTGGAGCGGATGCTGGTCGACCTAATACCGGGCAAGGTCGTCGACACGCGCGAATCCCTTGCCCGGTACCCGGACCTGATGCGCGCGTTCATCGAGTACTGCCTCGACCAGCGTGGCGCCACGCCAATCTCCCGGTTCGAGACGACGGCTGCCGTGATGCGCTACGAAAAGCAGTTTCACCGGGCGATCAACAACAGCAACCGCAATAGTCGCGCCGAGGAGATCGCCGACATTGCCCGGTTGTCGTTCCTCGGGCCCGATGCCCAACCCAGGGCCGTCGCGCCCGCCGAACCGGAGGTACCCGACACGATCGGTCCCGCGATACTGCTCAGACTGCTCGATGACAGAGTCGGGGGTCGAGTGGCACTCTTCGAACTCGATGACACGCCACTACCCGACGAAGACTTTGTGCGCGAAGGCATTCCGGACGACATCGTTGCAGTGGTCGAGGAGGTCCTCGACAAGTGCGACGCGTGCGCCGACGCATTCTTCGACGTCGAACACCGCACGGCCATGCGTCGGATGCTGTCGCGCGCGGCGCGCAACGATCCGACGATCTTCCGGCGCAAGGTGGCGCCGGAACGACTCGCGGCAGCCATCGGCTGGGCGATCGGCCGCGCCAACGACTCCCTCAACGGTCAGTTCGCCACGACCACCGTCACCGACTTCCTCGCCTGGTTCGGGGTCAAGGGCAGCGTGGCGAAACGCGCGGAACCCATCCTCGCGGCCAACGGGGCGCCCACACATCAGCGCTACGGGATGATGATGCTGGGCGCGCCCGATTTGCTGACGTCGGAGATGCGGCAATCCCTGATGCGTTCGCGAGACATGGTCCTGCAAGCGGAATAGGCCGCGGATGCGCTCGGTTGCCCACAGCATGACGACATCGGACAGGGCAGCACACATCGAACGCTTCGGTACGCACGGCACATGGGGTTGGTTCGGCCGGTTCTCCCCGGAGGAGTCGCAGCAGATCGAAGACCTCGGTTACGGCACCATATGGCTCGGCGGTTCGCCGAAGCACCTCCGACCGATCCGCAAAGTCCTTGCCGCCACCCAGAACATCACCGTCGCCACCGGCATCGTGAACATCTGGAACACCGACGCCGCGACCATCGCCGACGAGTTCGCCGACCTCGAGAACGACTTCGGCGGCCGCTTCTACCTCGGCATCGGAGCCGGCCATCCCGAGGCGACCGCAGAATACGAGAAGCCCTACGACGCGGTCAGCCGCTATCTCGACACCCTCGACGCGAAGGGTGTGCCCGTCGAGCGTCGTGTGCTGGCTGCATTGGGACCGCGCATGCTGCGGCTCTCCGCCGACCGCGCACTCGGTGCGCACCCGTACCTGACGCCGCCGTCGCACACCAAGATTGCGCGCGAGACGCTCGGCGCAGATTCGCTGCTCGCACCGGAACACAAGGTGGTTCTGGGCATCGATCCCGAGGCGGCTCGGGCGGTCGGCCGTCCGCCGGTTGATCAGCCCTACCTGCATCTGCGCAACTACACGTCGAACCTGAAGCGACTGGGCTGGACCGACGCAGACATCGAGAACGGCGGAAGCGACGCGCTGATCGATGCGCTCGTCGCCCACGGCACCGCGGCGCAGGTCCGGGCCCAGGTCGACGAGCATCTCGCGGCGGGTGCGAACCACGTCGCCGTTCAGGTGCTCGGGTCGGAGACGCCGGTTGAGGAGTTGGCGGCGATCATCGGGGCTCAGGTCAGCGCGTAGGTGACGGTCACGGTGAAGGTGAGCCGCTGCTGCCCGGGCTCCAGCGGCACCGGAGCCGCGGCGACATCGCGCTGGTAGGTCGGCGCGGGTTGCTGGCCACCGCTGGTGGTCTCGTTGATCGTGATGACGTCCCCGAGGGAGTCGTCGGCCAGTGATGCGTACTGCTCCGCGCGACTGCGAGCGTCCTTGAACGCCGTCTCGCGGGCCTGCTTCATCAGCGCCGAATCGTCGTCGATCGCGAACGTCACGTTGCTGATCCGCGTCTCGTTGCCGCCGGCATTCACCGCCGCGCTCAGCACCCCCGACGCCTTCGGGATGTCCCGGATGATCACCCGAATCGTGTTGGTCGCCTGATATCCGGTGATCTGGCTGGTGCCACCGGGCGCGGGTGACGAGTACTGAGGAGTGAGCGTCACCTGCTGCGTCTGCACATCCTTGCGTGCGACGCCCGCCGCCACCACGGCGTCGGTCACCGCGCGCACCTTGGTGTTGGCCTGGTTGAGTGCCGCGGACACATCGCTGCCGGTGGCCTCGATGCCGATGTCGGCGCGGACGGTGTCGGGGGTTCCGGTCACGGTGCCGGTACCCACGACGGTGACGGTTCGTTGTGGCGATGAGCTGTCGTCGCCGCAACCGGCGACCAGCGCCACGACGGCCGCGAGCACGCCCGCGGCGACGGCTGCCCGGCGCCTCATTCGTACGGCTCCTTCATGATCATGGCGAAGCCCCATCCGACGAGCGAGATGACGATGGCGCCGAAGATGGCCGACCAGAAGAAGTCGTCGACCTCGATTCCCCAATGCGTGGTGTTACGCGTGATCCACGCGGTGATCTCCAGCATGAACGCGTTGATCACCACGTGGATGAGGCCGAGGGTCAGGATGTAGAAGGGGATCGCGATGATCTGCACGATCGGCTTGATGACCGCGTTGACCAGCCCGAAGATGACCGCGACCACCAGGACGATGCCCAGCTTCTCCCAATTGTTGGAACCGCCGACGAAATCGATGCCCGGAACGATGAGCGACGCGATCCACAACGCGAAACCGGTGAAGACCGTACGAACAAGAAACGCTGCCATGTCGCACAGTTTGCCAGGACATGCGACTCCCGAGTCGGGTGGTCAGGGCCGAGGCGGTCCGGGATTCCACTGGGGGTGACCGGTCGGCGGTCCGGCGGGGCCGCGATATCCGGGCTGGTGCGGACGCGGGGGCGCGGCCCGGCATCGGGCCGGTCGGTGGTCGGACGTGCACGGGTGCGCTCGGGTAGACCTGGCCCGGTGCGCCAACCGGTTGACGCGGGAGCGGTGTCGGACCGCTGGCCGGTGGCGCCTTGACCATCGATGGACCGGACACGGGTGCATTCATGCCGGGGTGGGCGGTCGGGTTGCCGACGCCTCGTGCGTTGAGTGCCTGATTGATCGCGGGATCGCCGAGGGTGCCGAGGTAGCGCAAGAGGTCCGGCTCGGCCGCGGGATTGGAAGCCACGTACGGCCGCAGCGGCGGTGCGTTGTTCACCATGTGCGCCAATGTCTGCGGCGGCGTCGTCGGATCCATCGCGGCTCGGACGTCGGCGGGACTTGGGGGAGTGCTGCGGCTTCCGGGGGTACCCGAGTTCAGGGAGTTCAGAAAGCCTGCGATCTGCTCCCGACGAGCCCACGCGAACCGTACGATGACCCCGATGACGGCGGCGATGACGATGAGGATGAGAGGCGCGGAGACCTTGAAACCCTTGCCGCCGCCCTTTCGCGCCAGAACATCGCCGACGTCGGTGCCGCTGGGATCGACCGCGGCCAGGACCTCCAGGATCATGGCGCCAACGTAGCAACCGTGGTGAGGCCGAAAATAGAGTCCGACCAGAGGAAATTCCGTTCAGAGAGCTCCGCGGGGCAAGTGCTCTCGACTCCGAGTCCCGGTCGACCCGAGATCTCGTCGAATCAGCGACCCACGCGCCGCCTGCGGCGGCGATCGTGGAGGCGGGAAGAGGGCCGTGGAGCGCGGCGCGGCGACGATGATCCACGAAAAATAGGGGAAGAAACTCGTCCCCTATCCCTGGAGTCCTCCCCGCGAATTTTCTCGCGGGCGACTCAACAAGCAGGGGCAGAAAGTAGGGGAAGAACCTTCCCCTACTTTCAGTGGTCCGGCGCCTCGCTGACGTGGCCCGTTCGCCTGCCCTTCGAGGCATCCCTCGGCTGGCGCCTCGGGCACCTCACGGAGCGGCGGGGTGGTGGACGCTTATGCGCAGGTCAGAGCGCGAATCACCGAACTCTTCGAATCAGCGACCCACGCGCCGACGGCGACGGCGATCGTGGCGGCAGGGTGGAGGTCGGGGCCGGTGGCCAGGATCGGGCCCCTGACGGTGGTCGTCCGGGTATGTCCAGGAAGCGGACGCTGATGGACCCGATCTCAGTCATCGATTGTCGGTAGTCGCGTTCCACCGAACGCGATGCCAGGCACTTGCGCCCAAAAACAGGGGAAGAAACTTCTTCCCCTGGCCTTGGTGTCTTCCCCCAGAAATTTCTCGCGGACGACTACGAACCCCGGGGAAGAAGTTCTTCCCCTAAGACGCCGACGAGGACAAACGCGGCCACACCAAGATATGGCAGCACCGGGGCGACCACGTCGTTGATCATGGCGCAACACTAGGCCAGTCGACGCAGCGGACGCTTGCCCGTCGCATTCGATGAAATGATCCCGATCCGACGGCGGCACGAACGTGCGCATTTGGCCTGTTCTCGCAGTTCGCGTAACATGGATCGTCGGTGCGCTTCCCGTGCCGGATACCTTCGTGTGTTCACGTGGGTTCCGGTGTGGACCAGCGCCGATGGTGCGGTCAGCAACCGTGCCAACACCCTAACGGATAAACACGGTTTCAACCCGGCCAAGAGGTAACTCAGGCCAGGATCGCGGAGGACATGGCGAAGAAAGACGGGGCCATCGAGGTCGAGGGTCGAGTGATCGAACCCCTGCCCAATGCAATGTTTCGCATTGAGCTGGAGAACGGACACAAGGTTCTCGCCCACATCAGCGGCAAGATGCGGCAGCACTACATCCGCATCCTGCCCGAGGACCGGGTCGTCGTGGAACTCTCGCCCTACGACCTGGGTCGTGGGCGCATCGTTTATCGGTACAAGTAAGACTTCCTTTCCCGAACACGGGTGAGGGCAGCACGGGCCCGGCTTCGTCGTGCCCGGACATTCAAGGAGAAGCGGACGTGAAGGTTCAGCCGAGCGTCAAGCCGATCTGCGAGAAGTGCAAGGTGATCCGCCGTAACGGTCGGGTCATGGTGATCTGCGAGAACCTGCGTCACAAGCAGCGTCAGGGCTGATCACTCGCAACCCTCCGGGTCGCTTGAGAACACATAACTGAATACGAGAAACCAGAGCTGAACAAAGACTTGTGAAGCCCTCCTGGCACCAGCACCGACAAACGGGTCGGCGCCCACCTCCGGTTCAGAGGCCGGAGCTTTCCGCAGAGTGAAAGACGGACCAGGAGCAGACCTCTGAGAAGAACAGGAAACGCCACATGGCACGTGTTGCTGGTGTGGATCTCCCCCGCGAAAAGCGGCTGGAGATCGCACTGACCTACATCTATGGAGTTGGTCGTACCACCTCCAAGGAGATCCTCGAGGGCACCGGGCTCAGCCCCGACCTCCGCGCGAAGGATCTCACCGACGCAGACGTCGCAAAGCTGCGTGAGTACATCGAAGCCTCGGTGAAGGTCGAGGGTGACCTGCGCCGCGAGGTTCAGGCCGACATTCGACGCAAGATCGAGATCGGCTGCTACCAGGGCCTGCGCCACCGTCGTGGTCTGCCGGTCCGCGGACAGCGCACAAAGACCAATGCCCGCACTCGTAAGGGCCCGAAGAAGACCATCGCCGGGAAGAAGAAGTAATGCCTCCTAAGTCACGTAGCGCAGGCCCCAAGAAGGGCGCACGCCGTCGCGATAAAAAGAACGTCCCGCACGGCAACGCACACATCAAGTCGACGTTCAACAACACCATCGTGTCGATCAGCGACCCCAACGGAAACGTCATCAGCTGGGCGTCGTCGGGTCACGTCGGTTTCAAGGGCTCGCGCAAGAGCACCCCGTTCGCGGCTCAGCTCGCGGCCGAGAACGCTGCGCGCAAGGCCCAGGAGCACGGCGTCAAGAAGGTCGACGTGTTCGTCAAGGGACCGGGTTCGGGTCGTGAGACCGCCATCCGCTCCCTGCAGGCTGCCGGCCTCGAGGTCGGCACCATTTCCGATGTCACCCCGCAGCCGCACAACGGTTGCCGTCCGCCCAAGCGGCGTCGGGTCTAGCGGGAAAGGAAGAAGATAAACAATGGCTCGTTATACCGGCCCCGCAACAAAGAAGTCCCGTCGTCTTCGCGTCGACCTCATCGGAGGCGACCAGGCGTTCGAGCGTCGTCCCTACCCGCCCGGCCAGCACGGCCGTTCGCGGATCAAGGAGAGCGAATACCTGCAGCAGCTGCAGGAGAAGCAGAAGGCCCGCTTCACCTACGGAGTGATGGAAAAGCAGTTCCGTCGCTACTACGAAGAGGCCAATCGTCGTAACGGCAAGACCGGCGACGAGCTGCTGAAGATCCTCGAGACCCGTCTCGACAACGTAGTGTACCGCGCCGGCCTGGCCCGGACCCGTCGTCAGGCCCGCCAGATGGTCACCCACGGCCACTTCACCGTCAACGGTGTTCGTGTCGACGTGCCCAGCTACCGCGTGAGCCAGTACGACATCATCGACGTTCGTCCGAAGTCGCTGCAGACCGTCCCGTTCCAGATCGCCAAGGAAATCCAGGGCGATCGTGTGGTTCCGGGCTGGCTGCAGGTGGTTCCGTCGACGCTGCGCATCCTCGTGCACCAGGTGCCCGAGCGCGCTCAGATCGACGTGCCGCTCACCGAACAGCTTATCGTCGAGTTCTACTCCAAGTAGTTCTTCGAATCAGTAATCGCCGAGCAGCATCAGCTGTTTCGGTCCACCTTCTAGGCCGTCAAATAGCGGTCGGCCACAAGGAGAGAACACGAAATGCTCATCTCACAGCGACCCACTCTGACCGAGGAGATCATCGCCGAGGACCGGTCCAAGTTCGTCATCGAACCGCTCGAACCCGGCTTCGGCTACACCCTCGGCAACTCGCTGCGTCGTACCCTGCTCAGCTCGATTCCGGGTGCTGCAATCACCAGCATCCGCATCGACGGTGTGCTCCACGAGTTCACCACCGTCCCCGGGGTCAAGGAAGACGTCACCGACATCATCCTGAACCTCAAGGGCCTCGTGGTGAGCTCCGAAGAGGACGAGCCGGTCACCATGTACGTGCGTAAGCAGGGTCCGGGCACCGTCACCGGCGCCGACATCGTGCCCCCGGCCGGTGTCACCGTGCACAACCCCGATCTGCACATCGCCACCCTGAACGACAAGGGCAAGCTCGAGATCGAGCTCGTCGTCGAGCGGGGCCGCGGCTATGTGCCGGCCGTGCAGAACAAGGCGTCGGGTGCCGAGATCGGCCGGATTCCGGTCGACTCGATCTACTCGCCGGTGCTCAAGGTGACCTACAAGGTCGAGGCCACCCGCGTGGAGCAGCGCACCGACTTCGATCGGCTCGTGCTCGACGTGGAGACCAAGAACTCGATCAGCGCACGTGATGCGCTGGCGTCCGCGGGCAAGACCCTCGTCGAACTCTTCGGGCTCGCCCGGGAGCTCAACGTGGAGGCCGAGGGCATCGAGATCGGGCCGTCGCCGGCCGAGGCCGACCACATCGCGTCGTTCAGCCTCCCGATCGAGGATCTCGAGCTGACCGTTCGTTCCTACAACTGCCTCAAGCGCGAGGGTGTTCACACCGTCGGCGAGCTGGTTGCCCGGACCGAGTCGGATCTGCTCGACATCCGCAACTTCGGCCAGAAGTCGATCGATGAGGTCAAGGTCAAGCTGCACGCGCTCGGACTGTCGCTCAAGGACAGCCCGGCCAGCTTCGACCCGTCGCAGGTCGCCGGTTACGACCCCGCCACCGGCACGTGGTCGGACGACGCGTCGTTTGACGCCGACTCCGGTGAGGATTTCGCAGAGACCGAGCAGCTGTAAGGCTCTCCCAAACCCTGACTTCCGGTCGAGAGACCGCGAGTTTCTTCTAGGAGAAGATCAATGCCCAAGCCCACCAAGGGTGCCCGTCTCGGCGGGTCGGCCAGCCACCAGAAGGCGATGCTGGCGAATCTCGCCACCTCGCTCTTCGAGCATGGTCGTATCACCACCACCGAGGCCAAGGCCAAGCGCCTGCGCCCGTACGCAGAGAAGCTGATCACCCACGCCAAGGCCGGCAAGCTGGCCAACCGCCGTGAGGTGCTCAAGGTGATCCGCGACAAGGACGTCGTGCACACGCTGTTCGACGAGATCGGCCCGCACTTCGCCGATCGCAACGGCGGATACACCCGCATCATCAAGACACTGAACCGCAAGGGCGACAACGCCCCCATGGCCGTGATCGAGCTGGTGCGTGAGTCCACCGCGTCGAGCGAGGCAAGCCGCGCCACTCGCGTCGCTGCTTCGAAGAAGGCCGCCGCCGGGAGCGAAGCGAGCGGGCCGAATGTCACCGCTGAGGAGAAGCTCGACGCGACCGAAGAGGCCGTTGCCGAGTCTGACGAGGCGCCGGAGAACGTCGTGGAGGCCGTTGAGGCCGACGCCGACGACGCCGCTGTCGAGAACGCCGAAGCTGTTGCCGAGGCCGTCGACGACGAGTCGAGTGCTGCCACCGCTCCCGAGGCCGAGGCCGAGGGTGTCGACGTGGACGGCGACAAGAAGTAGTCCGTAGGGCTACTCTGCATTCATGACAGAACCCGCTGTCACCGATGTCGGTGGCAGCGGGTTCTGTCGTCCCGAGCGGAGCGAGATGATCCGTTTACGCCTCGACGTCGGTTACGACGGAACGGATTTCGCCGGCTGGGCGCGGCAGACCGATCAGCGGACGGTGTGCGCGATGCTCGAGGACACGTTGTCGACGGTGCTGCGCGTCCCGGTGCGTCTCACGGTCGCCGGTCGCACCGACGCGGGTGTCCACGCGACCGGACAGGTCTGCCACACCGACATTCCCGTCTCCGCGTTGCAGACCCGAAGCATCGCCGGCGACCCGTCACTGCTCGTCGGACGGCTCGCCAAGATGCTGCCAAACGACGTCCGCGTCAAGGAGATCGCCACCGTCAGTGCCGATTTCGACGCCCGATTCTCCGCGTTGCGTCGGCACTACGAGTACCGGCTGACCGACGCACGATGGGGTGCCGAGCCGGTCGTCTCGCGTATCACCGCGGCCTGGCGTCGGCCGCTCGACGTCGACGCGATGAACGCCGCGTCGGCATCATTGTTGGGGCTCAACGACTTTGCCGCGTTCTGTCGTCGCCGGGAAGGTGCGACGACGATCCGCGACCTCCAGCGATTCTCGTGGACACGGCAGGCCGACGGGGTGCTCGTCGGCCAGGTGAGCGCCGACGCGTTCTGCTGGTCGATGGTGCGGTCGCTCGTGGGTGCGGTCGCCAGTGTCGGGGATGGTCGGCGTGACGTCGACTGGTGCCGCGGACTGCTCGCGGAAACCGAACGCAGCAGCAAGGTTCCGGTCGCCGAGGCGCGGGGTCTGTGCCTCGTGGGCGTCGATTACCCGGATGATTCCGAACTCGCCGCCCGCAATGCGATCACCCGAGATGTGCGTACCGACACCGGCGCCGGCGGCTGCTGCGGCGCGTGACCTCTATGCGGCGCTGTGGCCACCGCATCTGAAATCTGCCCCAGATTTCCGCCCGAGACAAAGCCGCCGTCGACACTATGGCAACGTCGGCACACCCCCGCGCGGAAATCAGCGGCGGTTTTCGGATCTGGGCACACCATGGCCCGCCTGCTCGCCGTCGGGCCGTTGCCTCACGCGTCGAATCAGGTGGCGTTGCGTTCGTCCTCGATGGCCTCGAGTACTTCTTCGACCGTCTCGTCGTCCCCGACGAACTCGTCGAGCCGCTGCCCCTCGGTCATGAGGTGCCGCCAGTTGAGCGGGTCGAACACCACGGGTTCGTTGCGCTGCATGAAGTCGATGACGATGCGGCAGAAGCGTTCCGGGTCGTCGTGGAACGGGAAATGTCCTGAACCGACGAAGGTTTCGAAGTCCGAGTGGGGAATCGCGGCGTGCGCGAGTTCGCCGTGGTGGTAGGGGATCACCGAATCCTCGTCGCCCCAGACGATCAGCACCGGCAGCCGTTCGGTGAGATAGCAGCGGTCCAGCATGGTGACCGACTGCCCACGCCAGTCGACGACCGCGCGCAACGTTCGCAAGAACGCCGCATACGACTTGGGATCGGCCAGGTCGCCGAGCACCCGCATCATGTCCTCGTGGTCGATGAGGAGGTGTTTGGGGGAAGCCGCATTCGGGACGAACGACGGCAGCGGCGCCTCGACCACCCCCTTGGCCGCCAGCTTGAGCCCGGGGATCACGCCGGGTACCCGCAGCACCGACAGCAGCTGATGTACCACCGGCAGTGAGATGAAGCGCAGTGCGGGATTGACCTCGCGTGTGACCCCTCCGGCGGCGACGAGCACCAGCCGCTCGACGAACCGCGGGAACTGGTAGCAGAACTGCATGGCAACGCCGCCGCCGAGCGAATGCCCGACCACGGTGACCTTCGAGTGGCCCAGCACGACGAGGAGGTCGCGCATACCGTTCGCGAAGGCGGGGACCGAGTAGTCGGCGCGCGGCTTGTCGGACTTCCCGTGGCCGAGCAGATCCGGCGCGATCACCGTGTAGTGCTGGGCGAGGATGGGGATTACCTCGTTCCAGGTCGACGAGTTGTCCCCGATCCCGTGGATCAGCAGCAGCGCCGGTCCGCTGCCCGCAATGCGGTAGGCGCGGCGGTATCCGTGGATGGTGTGGTACTCGATGCGCACGTCCGTGTCACTGACGGGACGCAACACCGGACCCGAGGGCTTGGTCGGCACGGTTGATCTCCTCGGTCTTCACGACGTCGTGAACAGGGCTGTACGGGCGCGCACCGCGTCGCCCTTACCCCCGAGTAAACCCCACCATGGGACGATTCGCCCAACATGTTGCATCGAGTTAACGCGACACCGAGTTCGACGCTGCCGTGTACTCGAGATGAATTTCTCGCTGTCGACCGCGTCGGCCCAGGTGAGAGCCGAGACCAGCCCAGTTCGACGCTAGGCTGGGGTCGATGAATCCGTTCGATATCCCGTCGAGCACCACCTCGCCCGCGTTCGGTGCCAGCAGTCGCGACAACGTGCGCAGCAGCGTCGACTTCCCGCACGCATTGGGCCCGACGATGACGGTGAACGAACCGTCGGGCATCACGACGTCCAGATCCGACAAGATGGTGTGCTCGTCGTAGCCGACCTCGAGTCCGGACCCGGTCAGTCTGCCGGTGAGGGCATCGGTCATGCGTCGCCTTCCGTGACTGGACGAAGAGCAGTCCGAGCAGATAGATCCCGCCGACCGACGTGGTGACGACGCCCACGGGCAGTTGCACATCCGGCGCCAGGATGGTGCGGGCGATGGCATCGCAGCTGACCAGCAGGGCGGCACCGACCGCAGCCGAGGCCACCAGTGGGATACCGGGACTGGGGGAGAGTCGGGCGGCGAGTTGCGGTGCGACCAGCGCGACGAAGGCGATCGGACCGGCGACCGCGGTGATGACCGCGGCGAATCCGACGCCGAGAAGCAGCAGGTAGATCTGCGTGCGGTCGATGTCGACACCTTTGCTGCGTGCCGAGTCTGAGCCGAGTTCGAACATCCGCATCCGCGGTGCGACCACCGTCAGCAGCGGCACCAGGATGATCAGCGAAACGATCAGCGGGATGGTGTCTTTCATCGTCAGGTCGCGCAGATTGCCCATGCCCCACGCTGCCGCCGAGGCGGCGTTCTGCACGTTCGCCACCGAGATCAGGTAGCCGTTGAACGCGACGAGCATGGCGTTGATGCCGATGCCGACCACCACGAACCGGTATCCGCTTGTCCCGCCGCGCATGCCGAGGAACCACACGGCGAACGCGGTTGCCAGCGCGCCGATCATCGCGCCGATGGTGGCGGCGCTGACACCGAGATGCAGTTGCAGCATGGCAATCAATGCGCCGGTGTTGGCGCCGGTGGTGAAGCCGATGATGTCGGGGCTGCCCAGCGGATTTCGGGTGATGGTCTGAAAGATGGCGCCCGACAACGCGAGTGCCGCACCACCGAGCAGCGCCACGACGACGGCGGGTAGCGCCGCCGCCACGAGATCCGCCGAGCGTCCCGACACCTGACCGGCGAGGACCTGCAGTGTTTCGACGAACCCGACGCGTGGGCTCGACGTCGTGCTCACACCCAGCGACCACACGCCGACCGCGAGCGCCAGCACGACGACGACCACCGAGATCGCCAGCGCGGCCAGATCCACCTTGAGGCTGATGCCGCCGAACCGTACGAACCTGATCCGGCGTGGCCAGCGTGCGGTGTCCGACGCGGCGCTGTGTTCGGGTTCGCGGGTGAGGGTCATAGTTCCGACACCCGCTTGCGCCGGACCAGTGCGATGAGTACGGGCGCACCGATGAATGCGGTCACCATCCCGACAGGCAGTTCGCTCGGAGTGAGCACGCGCGCCAGCAGATCCGAGCCGACCATCACGATGGGTCCGACGACCACACTCACCGGCAGCAGCCACTTGTTGTCCGGGCCAAACAGGATGCGCACGGCCTGCGGCACCATCAGCCCGACGAAGGTGATCGGCCCGACCGCGGCGGTGGCCGCGCCGCACAGGACAGTGACGATGACGAATCCGGCCAGCCGGACCCGTCCGACCGGGATGCCGAGCGCGAGCGCCCAGTCGTCGCCGAGGGCCAGCCCGTTCAGGTAGGGGATCAGGAACATGGCGGCCAGCACGCCGACGCAGATCGGGATCCATACGATGTCGACCTGAGACCAGTTGCGTCCGTCGAGTGTGCCGACCTGCCAGGAGCGGACCGCGTCGAAGGACTTCGGGTTGATCATGGTGAGTCCGAAGCCGATGCCGCTGAAGATCGACCCAGCCGCGACACCGGTGAGCACCAGTTTCTCCGGGCTCGCGCCGCTGACGCCGCGCGACCCGACGAAGTAGACGAGCGTTGCGGCCAGAAAGGCGCCGATCATCGCGCATACGACGTATCCGCTGGTGGAGTAGATGCCGAAGGCGACCGTGCCGACGATCATGGCGAAGTACGCGCCGGAGTTGACGCCCAGGATGCCTGGATCGGCGAGCGGATTGCGGGTCAGGCCCTGCATGATCGCGCCGGCCGCACCGAGCGCTGCGCCGACGAGTGCCGCGAGGATAGTCCGAGGTACCCGGTTGTTGCGAATGACCTCGAGGGTCGTCGGGTCGCCGGTGTTCCACAGCGCGTTCCAGGCGTCGGCGATGGTGTAATCGCCCGACCCCACGAAGAACCCGACGAGCACCAGAACCGCCAGCAGTGCGACGAGAATCAGCAGAATGCCGAAGCGCGACATGGTCTTCCACCACGGCGGCGTGGGATCCGCGGACTCAGAGGGTGTGGCGGACTCCGCCGTGCCGACGGTCAAAGGCGCCTCCGCACTGCTCGCTCGCATGGTCAGGTGCCCTCGCCAGTGTAGGTTAGGCACACCTGTCAGTGCGTCACTTTCGTCACATCAGTACGCGGCACCAACGGGATCAGAGCACGCTGCGACGCCTACACGGTGCTCGGGACCTGCGTGAACGCTCCTCGGTACTGGGCTGCGGGATGCCGGTCGTTGAGTCGGTCGCCACCGAACAGTTTCGCGCGTGTTGTCCCCGGCGCGTATTCGGTCTGCGCCAGACCACGCTGCTGCAGCACGGGAGTCACATGGTCGATGAAGTCGGTGTAGCTGCCGGGAATGGTCGCGTTGACGACGTTGATGCCGTCGACTCCGGCATCGCGCCACCGTTGCAGTTCGTCGGCGATCTGTTCGGGTGTGCCGACGACGCGTGAATTGCGGCCCTGCAGCCTGCCGAGATCTTCGATCGTCGCCTCACGTCCGTCGACGGATTCCCGCACCCAGTCGATGACGCTGCGGATGCCCTCGGTCTCGATGGCGCCGAGCGGTGTGTCGAGCGGGTGGCTGCCGAAGTCGATGCCGATGGCGCCGGACAGGTGGGCGATCATCGCGTCGAGGTCGATGTTCTCCTCGAGCTCGGCCTCCTTGCGGCGCGCCTCCTCCTCGGTGCTGCCGATGACGAAATGCAGGCCCTGGAAGAACGTGAGGTCGTGCGGATCACGGCCATACGATGGCAACCGGCCGCGCGTGTCGTCGACCAGGATCTTGGCGGCCTCGGGGCTCGGGGAGATGATGAACTGCGCCTCGGCATTGCGTGCTGCGAATTCGCGACCGGCGGTGGATGATCCGGCCTGGAAGAGGACCGGTGTCCGTTGCGGGGACGGCGCGACGAGGTGTGGTCCCTCCACGCGGTAGCGCTTGCCCTCGTGAAAGATCTTGTGCACCTTGTCCGGATCTCCGTGCAGTCCCCGCTGTTTGTCCTGCAGAAGGGCGTCGTCGTCCCACGACCCTTCCCACAGTTTGTAGACCACGTCGGCGTATTCGTTGGCCCACACGTAGCGTTCGTCGTGCTCTTCGAGGTCGTCGTACCCGAAATTTCGTGACGCGTTGGACAGTCCGTTGGTCACGATGTTCCAGGCGATACGTCCGTTGGACGCGTGATCGAGCGTGGAGATCTTGCGCGCGAAGTTGAACGGATGCTCTTGCAGTACGGAACTCGTGATGGCGATGCCGAGGTCGGTGGTGTTGTAGGCGATGGCCGACGCGATCACCGACGGGTCGTTGCTGGGGATCTGCAGGCCTGCTTCGACGTACTTGCGATAGCCGCCGTCGTAGTCCCCGTAGAGTCCGACGACGTCGGCGAAGAAGATGAAGTCGAACTTGCCGCGCTCGAGTTCCTTGGCCAGCCCGACCCAGTGCTCGAGGGAGTTGAAGTCGGTCTGCTGGGCGTCGGGGGTGCGCCAAAGGCCCTGCAGAATGTGGGAAGTCGTGTTCATCACGAACGCGGAGAAGCGCAGTGGCTTGGTCATGGTTGTCTCCTGACGTGGTGTTACTTGACGATGAGTTTGCGCTGCGAGGCCATGGTGAACACGGCCGCGACAACGATGACGAGACCCTTGATGATGGTCTGGGTGTAGTCGGCGGCGCCGATCTGGTTGAGGCCGTTGGACAGTACGGTCAGGATGAGTACGCCGAGGACGGTGCGTCCGACGCTCCCGACACCGCCCGACAGCGCGGTGCCGCCGATGACGATGGCGGCCAAGGCGGGGAAGGAGGCTGCGGAGCGGGGGGCGCAGACCGCGGCGCGGCGGTCGTCGCAGTGCACGCGGGCGGGGCATCCGGTGGATGTGGCCACCGGTGCGATGGTGGATGAGTGGACTGATCTGGTGATTGGTGGGGTGCTGCCGCTGGTGGTGCGGCGGGAGTATTCGTCGGCGTATGGGCAGGGCCGCGCGTTTGGTGCGGGCTGGTGCAGTGTGTTCGACATGCGGGTGGAGATCGATGAGACCGGGGTGGTGTTCGTCGGTGATGAGGGCCAGGTGGTGGTGTATCCGCATCCGGTCGACGGGGGCGAGGTGTTGGCGGAGTTCGGGTCGATGCCGTTGTCGTTTGTTGATGGCGCCTACCGCATCCGTAATGTGCCCGACGGTGTGACGTATGAGTTTTCGGTCACCAGTTCTGGTGGTGCGGTGGATGTTGCGGTGAGCACCGGCCGTCCCGATGCGGCATCTGGGGACCCGGAGGCGGCTGGTGCGGGCGCGGCCGGTGCGGACGCGGCTGATGGTGGTCGGGCGGGTGTGTGGGCGGGGTCGTCGTTGGCGGGGGTGGGGGGTGCGGTGATCACGGTGGGGGTGACCGCGATCGTGCATCACACCGGTCATCGGATCGAGGTGGGCTATGACCCGCGCACGGGGTTGCCGGCATCGTTGGCGCATTCGGGTGGTGCGCGGGTGGCGGTGGCGTGTGATCCGTTGGTGGGTCGGGTGACCGGGCTGTCGGTCACCGGCAGTGCGGGCGATGACGGTGCGGGCGATGGCGACGCTGATGGTGTTGGTGGGTCGCCGGTGGTGGTGTGTGGCTATGAGTATGACGTGGATGCCCGCCTGGTGGGGGTGAGCAACTCGAGCGGCAAATCGTTTCGGTATGGCTATGACGTGGCCGGCCGGTTGGTGTCGTTGACCGATCGTGAGGGTGTCGGCTATTTCTACCGTTACGATGCTGCGGGCCGGGTGATCGCGGCGGTGGGCACGCACGGCATGTTGGCGAATGCGTTTGTCTACAGCGCGGATTGCGGTGGTGATGCCCCGGCCGGTGGTGGTGTGGTGGTGATGGTGGAGACCGCGACCGAACTGGCTGTCGGGGAGGGCGACACCCGCGTGCAGGAGCGCCTGGATCGGTTGGTGTCTCTGCCGCTTGTCGAGGCGTTGCGGGCTGGTGGTGTGGTGGCGGCCGGTCTGGGCAGTGGCGGCCGGGCGGGGGTGGCTGATCGCGACAACCCGGTCGACTGGGCCACGGACCCGGCCGTGGATGCGGTGCTGGTCGCCGATGACGCGTTGGTGGGGCAGGTGCGGCCGTGGGTGTATCGCCACACCATGGAGGGGGATGTGTGGCGGGTGATCTCGCCGCAGGGCGCCGTTACTGATTATGTGCGTGATCGTCGGCATGCGTTGGTGTCGTGGACCCGTCCGGATGGTTCCCGCCTGGGGTACACGATGGATGAGTTCGGGTGTGTGACGGCCACCGAACTGCCCGATGGTGGGGTGCTGCGCACCGAGTTCGGTGGGTGGGGGGTACCGGCCCGGCAGATCGATGCGGCGGGACGGGTCACCGAGGTGGAGATCGATGCGGTGGGCACGGTGGCCGCGGTGACCGATCCGGGCGGGGCACGCACCAGCTACGGGTGGGATGTGCGGGCCTCGGGTGCGGTGTTGTCCCGGATTGTTGATGCCCGCGGTGGGGTCACCGACATCGAGTGTGATGATGCGGGTCGGGTGGTGCGTACCATCGACGCAGCGGGACGGGTGTGGACGATCACCCGCAACGTGTTCGGTGATCCGGTGGCGGTGATGGATCCGGGCGGGCAGGTGACCCGGCGGGACTGGACGCCGGAGGGCTGGCTGCGGGCGGAGCATTTCCCGGATGGCACCGACCGGCACTACACCTATGACGGTGAGGGCCATCAGACGGTGGTGGTCGATGAGGCCGGTAACCAGACCCGCACCGACTATGTGGCTTACGGGCATGCCCGATCTCATACCGATGCGCAGGGTGGGGTGCTGACGCAACGGTTTTCCACGGTGTTCGATCCGATGGTGATAACCAACCCCGATGGGCTGTCGTGGTCGTTTGTCTATGACCGGGATTCGCGGGTGGTCGTTGAAACCGACTACAACCAGTCCCGCACCGAGTTCGTGCTCGACACGATGGGGCGGGCGGTAGCGACCACCGACGGGTTGGGCCGCACCATTTCCCGGGTGTTTGATGTGGCGGGCCGGTTGATAGAAGAGCACGCCGACACCGATGGCTCCACCGTGTTCGGCTACAACGCTGCCGGTGAACTCGTCGACGCGGTCAACCCGGATGCGCGGGTGCGTTTCGAACGCGACGACGCCGGCCGGGTGATCGCGGAAACCATCAACGGCCGCACCGTACGGTCACGATTCGACCAACTGGGGCAACGGGTGTCTCGCACCGTACCCGCACTCCCCAACCCGGCCGGACTCCCCAACCCGGCCGGCGTGCCCGACCCGGCCGGTATGCCCGACCTGGCCGGTGTGGGGGTGTGGAGCACTGGTTACCGGTGGGATGACACCGGCCGCATCGTGGAGATGTCCACGGCCACTGACCCTGCGCTTGGTGGTGGTGGGCGGTCGTTCGTGTTCGATTACGACGTGGTGGGCCGCGAAACCGGCTACCGGGTCGGGCGCAACGTGGTGTCGTCACGCTGGGATGCGCGGTCGCGGTTGACCGGCCACACCGTCCACTCGCTCACCCCCGCAACCCCCGGTGGTGGCGCCGGTGGCGTGGGGGCTTCCGGGGTGGGTGTGTCGGGGCCGGTGCTGGCCGGGCGGGAATGGACCTACCGCGCCGATGGCTACGTGACCGGCGTGGATGACCGGTTGCGTGGGTCGCGGCGGTTCGGGCTCGACCGCACCGGCCGCGTCACCACCATCACCCCCACCGCTACAGGCAGCGGCAATTCCGGCGGCCGTACTGGTGTGGCGGGTACCGAATCGTATGCGTATTCACCGGCGGGGGTGTTGACGGCCTCGACCGCCGCTGCCCCGGCTGCGGGGGTGGCGTCCTCACCGGTGTCGGGGCCGGCCCCGGTGGAGGGCTCGGATCGGGTGGCCGCGACGGGCACGCTGATCACGCGGGCCGGGCGGGAACGCTACCGCTACGACCCCGCGGGGCAGATGGTCGAACGGACCCGGACCCGGCTGTCGCGGAAACCGGACATCACCCGATTCACCTACACCGACCGCGGGCAGATCCGTAGCGTGCACACCGCCGATGGCAGCGTGTGGCGCTACCGCTATGACCCGTTCGGACGGCGGATCAGCAAAACCCATCACCACCGGGATCAGACCCTGCTCGATACGGTCGAGTTCTGGTGGGACGGGCCCGAGCTGATCGTGCACACCAACACCGCCCACACCCCCCGAGGACCGATTCCGGCCGGGGCATCCACGAGCTGGCTCTATGACTACCACCCCACCACCGGGGCACCGTTGGCCCAACACGTCATCCACCACACCCCCCAGCCCCCGACCGGCCACCCGCCGACCGGCCACCCACCCACCGGCCCGGGTGCCGGGCCGACACCGCCGGGGGCGGCTGGCTGGTCGCAACACCGGATCGACACCGAGTTCTACGCCATCATCGCCGATCTGGCCGGGGCGCCCACCGAACTCCTCGACCCCGACTTCGGCACGCTGGCCGGGTATGCCACCACCACCCTGTGGGGCCACACCCAGTGGACCGGAGCCGGCACCGACCTCCGCTTCGCCGGCCAGCAACACGACCCCGAAACCGGCCTGCACTACAACCGTTTCCGCTACTACAACCCGGCCACCACCACCTACACCAGCCCCGATCCCCTCGGCATCACACCCAACCCCACCAACGCCACCGCCTACGTCCACAACCCCCACACCTGGATCGACCCGCTAGGGTTGGCATGTCAGGTGAACGGCCGTGGTGACAACCCAGTCGATATCAATCTGCAGTACAAAGATGAGTGGACGCCGTCGCAGCGGGCAGCGGCCGACGCGAAGGTTGATAAACTGAATAGCGCAGATCTCGTAAAATCGGATCCGGTGAAGAGATCGAACGCGACGTCGCTCTTTAGAAACAAGAACAAAGTTGCAGATGACTTGGACATCGACCATGTCGTGGATCTTCAACTTGGAGGTAAGGACGTCTCGGGAAATATGTGGGGCCTGGATCGATCTGTCAACCGGAGTCTAGGCTCGCAGATTTATCACCAAACAAAGAATCTACCTAATGGAACAAGAATTGGGACTATCGCGATTTCGTAGGGAGCGACATGAAAAGACTTCTCCAGAAGTTCCGATGCAGCTCTGGCATTTCTGCTGACGCCAGTCTGCGGTACGACAGTCCGATAAGCGTAGCGGAAAACTTCGGCGGTCTTGTCCTTGAAGGTGGGCTTTTCCGCATCTACACGCGGACAGAATCTCAAGCAGTTGGCGATATTGTCGCGCAGTCAGATCGAGCATTGGCGAGCCACGTCGAGATTGTTGGCGGCGATTGGTTGGGGCGTTTCTGGGCTTGGGACACGCGAGCCCTCGATGATGGCGGCGGTGTGACCTTTCTGGATCCGGGAGAGGGCGAATTCGAAGTGCCGGGTGATCTGAGGGATCTTTTCGACAAGGTGCTGCCGGACATGGGTTCTGAGGTGTTGGAGCTCGACCTCTATAACGAGTGGCGAGTCCACACCGGGACGAAATTGGACTGGATGAGTTGCGCTTCTATGATTGTTCCCTTCGAGTTGGGTGGGGAGTTGGTCGTGAGTAATCTGGAGCTGACCGACCTAAGTGTGCATTGGGGATTGGCGTCGCAAATTTCACAGCAGCTGCGTCAAGTGGATCCGGGTGCCTCGGTGCGATTCTCGATTGGCGAGGCTGATAGTTGAGAGCCCGTGATGGGCTATTTCCGTAGCGTCAGAGTTCGTATACTGCGTGTGGGCGGGAGTATCTGGATTTCGCCGAGGATTGTTTCAGTGCGGAGCGTCTGATCCGGGGGCTGGAAGGGCAGACGTCGGAGTATCTGGGTCCGGAGGCTGATCAGTTCCGGGAGAAGTTGGATGATTCGTTGCCGGATTGGTTGTCGAAGACGGGTCGGGCG
>NZ_JAKWBF010000022.1 GCF_022513585.1 Gordonia gummivorans | reverse complement strand
AGTTTCTTTGCCTGCTCGACGAATTTTTGGTATATGGGAGAAGCGCTTGATCCTGCTCCGCCACCGTCGTTGAGTTGGTACGGCGGGTTGCCGATAATCACGTCGAACTGCATGTCGTCTCCAAACAGCTCGGCAATACGAGCATTGATGTCGTCGGTATGTATGAAGGCGTAGGCATGAGTTTCCAGACCCGTGCCACGGTCAAAGGTCTTCTGGCTGGCCCCGCAAAAGGTGCACCTGCCGTTCACGCCCCGTCTGACCGGGTTGCCGTCTTTATCTGCTGTTTCGACGAACTCTGTCGCACCAGCCCAACTGTGTTGGAGCCCTTCAAACCAGATATTGCCTTCAGCGCTGGTGAATGACGTTGCTACAGAGTACTTCCCGTCGGCAAACTTGGAGCAGTAGACGCTTCTTCGTGAGATCAGGCTGGTCAGTTCTGTTATGGCAATCCCAAACAGCTGCTTGGTGACGATATGATCGACACGTTCTCTTAGGTCCGGGATGTCTTCCTGAAGACCATCAATCAGACGCCTGGCGATCTCTCGAAGGAATACGCCAGACTTGGTGACGGGATCAAGAAACTTCAGGGACCTGTCTGCCCAGATGTTCTCTCCAGCATGGTCTTCCGCCCACGCTTTGGCGACTTGGTCGAGCAGTCGGTTCGCAATCTCCGGTGGAGTAAAGACCTCGTCGTTCGATAGGTTGGCAATGCAAGTCAGAACGTCGGGATTCCGGTTGCCGAGGGAGAAGGCTACCTGCTCAGGCATCGGACTCTTCGTTCGCCGCAATATCTTTCACTGATAGGCGTCCGTAATCTTTCGCGGGTATGAATACTTCGTGCTGACCGAGATCAGCGAAGAGCGTGTCTTCCGCCGCGAATGATGACATCTTCACCAGCGTGTCGTAGCGGAAGTCGCGGCGGCGGTATATGCCTTTGCCAATGTATGCCCATTCTGGGAATGCGATCGGCCGTGCCTCTGCCTCGCGTGTGGTCAACGTCAATGCATCGCCGTGGACGATGTTGGCTTCGACAACGGCCGTTGCGGCTCTGTGCCAGTCATCGTCTGGTGCCGCAGCGAGGTACTCGGCAATTACCTCGACGAGGCTGTTGCGGCATTCGGCGACATTGTCGTCCAGAAATTCGATTCCATATATCGACATGAGCGCGAAAAGTGCCTGGTGTCGCCTTTCAAAGTCGGCGTTGCCGTAGCGCGCATGGACCGTTGCGAGCTTGCGCTTGAGTACGGGAACCAAGAAGTTGCCCGAGCCGCACGCCGGCTCTAGGAATCGGGAATCGATACGCTCCGACTCGCTCTTTACCATATCGAGCATCGCTTCGACCAACCATGGAGGCGTGAAGACCTCACCATGATCGGCGACACGCGCCCTAGATCTCACGTATTCCATTGGGCCGGTGTTCACCACCCGAATCTCCTATTGCTCGCAGGACCGGTTGCGGCTAGAAAGTGTTACCGCGGGTGGTCTAACCATCGACCTGACAATTTCGTACTCCATGTCGCCCAGCAACCCAGATCTATGGGCAGCGGCCACCTGACCCCATGTTCCCTGCTTCGGACTTCCCCGATGCTGAATCGTCGCCTCGGTGAATGTGTAGTCGAGTGCACACAGGCGTTTGACTAGAAGCCTGCGGGCTGTGCCCTCTACGGTGGCGCGCAGGATGATCTCCTCAGGTGTCGTGGCCTCGCCGAGTATCCGGGCCTCGCGGAGCAACCGGCCCACCCTTGGCTGGGTGGTTCGGAGAATTGCGGCGATCTCGCGTTGACTCTTTTTTGACCGCTCAAGGCTGCGTGCGTCTCGCATCTCACCAATTGCAAGCAAGCGTTGGTGAGCCCGGCGGACAAGCGCCTTCTGAGCAATCTCCTCAACGATGCTGGTCACAGCTACTCTTTCGTAGGTTGATTCGCAGCGTATCACCACAGGTCGTCGCGCCTGTGAGGGATGCAGCTCCGGTGGCGCAAGGCGACCTTCGAGGGGTCGGCTTTGATTTTCAGTGGCAAGTCACATGTGGCTCGACCGACCTGAATACCGCGAGAGGTTCAACCTTGGCATCGCCAATGGCCGGAATACGTGGTCCACGTACTGGTGGCCGAATAGGCACTTGGCGCTACCACTTCGGTCGGGCGCAAGTGAAGACCGCGGTGTCCGGTAGCGCCTACGACCGGTTGCGAACAGATACCTCAGGAAGGTGCCCAACGTGCGCACGCCGCGAGGTTTTGGTGCGTGGCGGGCCGTTGGACACTAAGCAATAATGTGATGCTCATCACATTGCTACACCTTGGCTATTCACAGTTCCTCTGGGCCGTGCGAGCGGGCTCCGTCTGGGGACATGCTATCGCTGCTGGTTAAGTACTAGAGTTTACACAGACACCCTGAAAGATGGTAGGCCACAACGGAACTCGGACCGCGTGAGCGCGCCGGGATGCGCCTGTCACGCTCACCGGCGATGTCGGAATCCTGTGCTCTCATGGGTGCATCGGCCAGATCGGTCGAGTCAAATCCAGCAGGAGGCCGTAATGGCGATCAGCAAGTTGGAGTCAGTGCCCGTGGATACGGCGGGCCTGGCGGTGTGGTTTGTGGCTCAGCGCCAGGCGGTGCGCCGGGAGAAGGTCAACGGTCAGTGGACGGAGACGCCGAAGGCGCGCGATGGGGTCGTGGGCGTCGAGGTCGATGTCCTGGTGAAATTCCCAGCAGCAGAAGAAAAGTCGGCTGCCAAGTTCACCGTGTATGGCCCGGTGCCGCGCTTCGCGGACTTCGAGCCGCTGAAGTTCACCGGTCCCGTCATCGCGAACGTGTGGACGGGAAACAACGGCGGTGGCGGTCTGTGGTTTGAGGTTCCGGGGATCACCTCCGCATCCGGAGCCTCGTCTCAGGCGAAGTCGTCGGAGAAGGTGGGTGCATGATGAGCGCTGCTCACATGGTCTGGGTTGCATGGCTTTACACGACAGACCTACCAGCGACAGTGATCGTTCAGGTGGCTATGTGGACGGGATCGGGGTGGTGACCATGACGCACGCAGTTCGATCATCTCGTGACTCCGATGTGCTCCGACGAGTGAATATGGTCGGTGCCCACGGCTGGGATCGGTCTGGGTTCTGGGCGTGGTCGACCGGCGAACGCCTCGTTGTTGCGCTCGTTGTGGGTGGGATCATTCATCAACTCGGAGGTTCGGGCTGGGGTGCGGTGACGGACCCGGAAGACCAACCGTCGGTGATTCTGGCAGGGCTGGGCTGGACTCGAACGGAAGCTGTTCAGCGTTGGGCTGGTGAGCTTTTCGGCGGCGATATCTCGAAAACCGAGTTGTGGTTGGCGACACTGGCCAACGGTATCGGTGAGGTCGCGCGATGACTCATCTGGATGAGCTTGCCACCGCGATGGTGCGCGAGAATCTTCGGGCAGCAGCCGCGATCTTGGAATCCGAGGGATGGGCGAAGTCGACACGAGCAGAGCGTGAATGGGGCGGCGTAACCGTCGCTCACGCGTTGGCCCGCGCGAGTCGTATGGGTAGCGAGGTGTATGTCTCACGAGAGATCCTGCGTCGACGCGGTTTTGGTGAGCCCTGGTGGATGTCACCAGACCGCTTCGAAGACGACGTCATTGAAATGCTGCGCACGGTCGCGCCGAGTGTCGACGACTTTGTAGCTCTCGGTGGACCACGTTGGCGGTCGGCGGTTTTCGTCATGCTGATAGAGCAAGCCATTCCGCGTGACGTAGTGGACGAGATGGACGAGGCCCGTGGGCCGAAGTGGACGCCGGCCTGTGAAACGGCGCGCAGAATTGCCTTGCAGGCGGGCCTTGCGGCCCGTATGGGTGACAGCACGTCGTCGCCGTCCGACTGGTGTGCTTTTCGGGGTGCTGCGTGGGCAAAGGCGTTGACGCCGTATCTCGGTCGTGGCCTGGACCATACCGAGTTCGTCACGCTGATGCACCCGCTTCGTCGTTACGGAGTACATGCGTTCATGGAAACTCTGTATCGGGAGATCGACGCTAAAGCGGCTGGCCCTGCACCAGGGATAGCAACGTGGACTCTGCATATGTGTCAAGTCGAGGCGCGAGAGTTCGGGATCTCGCTACCAGAAGTCGAGGCGGTCAACGTCGCGAACTCTGTCATGGGTGGTGACGATGACTGAACCGTATCGGCTGTCGGGTGGCGTCCGACAACCCGGTGATGTGCCTCAGCAGGTCGCGGCGGCATCGTTCGCGTGGCTCGCGAATCACGATGCGCAGATTGCAGCCTCAGAGCGTCGTATGGCGACGGTAGTGCTCGTGGCTCGACTCTGCGCGGTCGCTGTGACCGGCTTCGCGGCCCTGGTATTGGCTGGTGCCGCTGCAGCCAGTCCGGAAGGATCGGGTGGAGCCGCGATCGGGATATTCGTAATGACTGCGCTCGGTATGGGAATCGTCGTGGTGGGTGGGACCTTCCTGATCACAGCGGTGGTCAAGAGGTCGGCGAAGGTAGGCCGAAATGCATCATCGGCTCGGATGCGCCGACTGGAAATCACCTATCCGGGGTGGTGGTCCTGCGATGCCTACAAGGCGCACTACGACACCCCGTATATGGCGATGCGAGGACCGCGATGACTTCACATGAGCTTGTGCGGGGCCGGTCGGCGCTCGCTCTTCTCGAAAGCGTGTGGCCGAGGTTCTGCGCGTCGTGCGGAGCTGCTCGCATCGTCGACCGGTCAGGTGTACAACTCGCAGCAGCAGCTGCTGCCGCGCTGGCACCTCGTACTCGGATGGGATCAGTTATCCGTCTGGGCGCACATGCCTGTGCCGCCGCTGCAGTGCCGTCGACGGCAACCCCGCCGCTGAAACGCGTGTGGGCGTCGGCCCTTGGCCCAACCGTAGCGATTGACGGCGGTTGGATCGCGGCGGAACACCTGCGCCAGCGAATCGCGGTGCTGGAAGAGGAACTCGGAACACCCGTACGGGTCGACTCGGTCGGTACAGAGCTGCACCTGACGCTCGTCGTCGAGGATCCGCTGACCGCAACAGTCGGGGGAACGATACCGCCCTGTGCGCCAGATGATCTGACATCAATCTTGCTCGGCAAAACGGAGCGCGGCGCCTGGGCTTTTCTACCACTGAAGGACCGCAACGGTATCGTCTATGGCGCCGAGGCGGGCGGCGGAAAAACCTTCACGATCAACGTTCTTCTCGCAGGATGGGCACAACATCCTGCGGTCCAGATCGCGGTCATTGATGGCAAGGGCGGGGCCGATTTCCTATGGCTCGATTCGCGAGCTCAGACTGTGCTCCCGACGGTGGACCGGCAGGCAGCACTGGAAGTGCTCACCCCCTATCGAGACGAATTGAACAGGCGCACATTGGAATTCCGGCGCGGATTCGATAACTGGCGAAAGGCGGGCGCGCTCGGCGCTGGTCCGCCGACGAGTTTCTGGCACGACCCACCAGATAACGATCGGCCACTGCTCGTAGTGGTCGTCGATGAGGCGCAAGTCTTCCTGTCAGGCGCAAAGTCGAAGGAGGATAAGGCGGCGGAGTCGGAGATGACCAACGTTCTTGCTGATCTCTATAACCGGGGTCGGTCGTCGGGCCTGTTCACTGTGGTGGCAACTCAGAAGCCGACGACGGACAGTCTGCCCTCGATCATCCGAGACAAGGCGGCCATGAGGCTCGTCGGCCGACTGAGTACTGCTGAGGCTGTGCGTGCCGCGTTGGGCCGGATGCCGGTGGACGGTGAACCTGACCCGCAGAGGTTGGCGCAGCGTCCCGGCATGGTGATCATGGCGCCGGAAGCCGGGCCACTGGTAACTGCGCGGTCGTGGATGGTGTCCCCAGCGGACCTGGCACGGCTTGGGCTGGCGACGGCACATCTTCGTAGGTCGCTGCCAGAGGTCGAACGATGATTGTCGTGCGCTTCCCTACTCATGCTCATCGTTCGGTGTGCGCGGAGGTGCTTGCCGAATGGGCAGCCGAACGAGGGCGAGACAGAGTCGATCGTGAAGTAGCACAAAGGCTTCGGCAGGTCTTGGCCGATCTTCGTGACCTGACACCCCGCAAGCTCCGAACTCACAGGGTGATGGTGGCCGGGCGGTCGGCTGACATATTGGCGCGCGCAATTCTGCGTGGCGTCAGCGTCAGACGCTACGACGACGATCCCGCGATTACGGCGGACTTCAACAGCCTTCGCGAGATGCTGATCCCTCTCGAACATCAGGTTCGCGAGCTCCCGTCTGCTGTTGCAGAAGATGTTCGCGCGGTGAGCAGGGTCGCTAGGAGGAATCGAGATGAACGTCGCCTGCATCCACATCCTCCCGCGCCCCGATAGATGCCGCCGTGCCGGGAGTGTGGCCTTGTCCAGGGTGGCCGAAGGCCATCGCGTAGCGACGCCGTAGGCGCCCTTGACAATTGGGCCGCAGTCTCGGCAAACCATTCAGACATCGGGGTGCGGGCAATTACGCAGTGGCACAAAGGAATTACGAAGGAGTCAAGAGAATGGATGAGAGTGGTCGCCCGCCTCAGCTGCTGACCGCGCGTCAGGTGTCTGAGCTGACGACGGTGAGTAGCAACACACTGCACGAATGGGCTAAGCAGCGGGAGGCTGGCCTGAATGCGCCTGGCCCCGTCCACGTTCGGCTGGGCCCCGGCTCTCGACGATGGTGGAAGTCCGACGTCGAGGCTTGGCTGGGTGCCAGTCGCATCGTGAACCCCGGTGACCGGGCGTCATGAGTATCAGCAAGTACAAGACGACCAAAGGCGAACCGCGATGGCTCGTCGAGTGGCGACTCCCGACGCGGCAGAAGCGCAAGAAGGCGTTTCGGACTGAACGGGAGGCTCGCGCCTTTGAAGCGGAGGTGATTGCCGCCCGCAGTCGAGGAGTGATCTATGACCCGCGACGCGGCGACGCAATAAGTACCGCGTTCGCGTACGCGTCATGGCTGGAAACACGACAAGACGTCAGTGCCAAGGTGTACCGGGGGTACGAGGACAATTGGCGGCTACATGTTCAGCCGGCCTTTGGGGCGTGGCCGGTGACCCGCATCGACCGTGACTCGATCCAGCGATGGGTCAACGAGATGGATGTGAGCCCCCGTACTCGGAGATGGCTGTCAAGGGACATGTAGAACTGCCCACTGGTGGCCATCAAGACTGCCCGTAGGCGGTCACGTGGGGGTGCCCGGTGGCGGCCATGAAAGTGCCCACGAGACCACCACCGGGTTCGAGTTGGGGTTAGGTCAGGGCGGTGACTCCTTTCCCGGTGAGGGCTTGGGCCAGGCGCACGGAGTCGCCGCTGGTTTGGCAGAGGTGTGCGTGGTGCAGCAACCGGTCCACGGTGGCGGTGGCCAGCGTTTTGGGCATCAGCTCGTCGAATCCTGACGGGTGCAGGTTGGAGGACACGGCGACGGATTTGCGTTCGTAGGCGGCTTCCACGACGCGGTAGAGCCCTTCGGCGGCATCGGTACCCACCGGCAGCAGGCCCACGTCGTCGATGACGATCAGTTCGGCGCGCACGATTTTGGCGATCGCTTTGCCGAGGGTGTCATCGGCCCGGTGGGCACGCACGAGGGTGCCGAGTTGTTCGAGACTGAACCAGGCCACCGGCATACCCGCTTCGATCACTTTCTGCCCGAGGGCTTCAAGGAAGAATGTTTTACCGGTCCCGGCGGGCCCACACACCACGAGGTTCTCCCGCCGACCGACCCATTCGAGAGTTTGCAGGGCGTGTTGGGTGGGGATCGGGATAGAGGAGGCGGTCTCGTCCCACACGTCGAAGGTTTTGCCGGTCGGGAAGCTCGCCGCTTTGCGTCTGGAGGCGAGCATGGAGCGGGCGCGGCCGGCGGCCTCTTCGTCGAGGAGTGCTTTGAGGACGTCGGCGGGGTCCCAGCGTTGGGCGCGTGCGGTCGCCAGCACCTCGGCGGCGATGGCGCGGGCATGGGGCAGGCGGAGTTGTTTCATCAACGCTTCCACCTCGGCGGGCAACGATGCCAGTGTCGTGGTCATCGACCATCCTCCTCGGTGACGTCATCACTGTTGTCGATCATGTTGGTGCCCAGCATGTTCCATCCTTTGGTGCCTTGTGCCAGTGAGGTGGTTTCCGAGGCGTGCGCGCGGGTCAGGTCGAGGCCTTTGCTGGCCAGTACCGAGTCGAGGTCACCGGTGGCGAAGCGGCCATGCACCGCGGCATGCCCGAGTGCCCAGTCCACATCGGTGTGGCCGTGCAGGGCCGCCAACTCGACGGCGTGGGCCATTTTCTGAAACATGCGTTCGGTCCCGACGGCAGCGGCTTCTTTCAACCACAACCCCGCACCCTCACCGATCGCCAGGAACGACCGCTCGGCATCGGTGCGGGCCCGAATCCGGTAGTCGCCCGGCATTTTCGGGTGATACCCGGGGAAATGGGCGTCATCGACGGCCGGGATACCCCGAGTGGTTCGGGCATGGCGGGCCACCTCGCTCGGCCCACCCGCATCCAGGGCGCACACGATGACCTCATCGCTGCCGGAATGGTGCCGCACCCACACCGACTGACCCAATAGCGTTGCCGGAACCGAGTATTGACAGTGGTCGAAGGTGATCATCGGGGTGTTGTCGGGAACCCGGCGGGTCACTCCCAACCCCGTCGTGTGTGGCATGTCGGGGATCGGATGCAACCGCTGTCGTTCCTCGGCGAGCATCTCCACCGGACGCCGCCCGGTTGCCCGGTGCTCCCGATCATTGATCTGGGCCATGAACTGCTCACACGCCGCCTGCACCTGGGTGAACGACTCGTAGGCGTCGAGCAGGTTGGTGTCGGTCGGCACGATATCGGCTTTGGCCAGCTTCACCGCGTTTTCCACCCCGCCCTTGGTGGCGGGGTCGGCGGGCTCGCAGGTGAGCACGCTGACGCCGTAGAAGCGGCCGAAGCTGACCGCATCACGGTTGCGGACCGGAACCCCGGCGACATGCCCGGTGGTGACGGTTTTCTCGTTGTCGGTCAACACATACGTCGGGGCGCCACCGAGAATCCGGAACACCCGGTCCAGGCCGGCGAACACGCTCGGCGCGGTCCGATCACGCAACGGGATCACCACCCGATACCGGCACCACGCCAGCCACGCCACCAACAACACGACCTTGCGGCCATCAACGAGTGGGCCGTCACCGAAGTCGTACTGCAACCACAGCCCGGGTTCGGTGATCCACGGCCGGTGGACTCGTGTGTTCCCCAGTCGCCATTGGGTTTTCACTTCCGCGACCGCACGGCGGGTGGTGCGTTGCGCGCCGGTGAAACCCAACGCGACGAGTTTCTCGTGTGCTTTATCGGCGCGGATTTTGCCGCGTGACTCGGTCACCCATCGTTCGATCTGCGGTAGGAAATCGTCGATCAGCCGGGCCCGGCGCACCGCCGGCGCCAACCCCGCAGCCCGATCCTCGACCGCCTTCTTCACCGTGTGATGGGAGCAGCCGCACAACGCGGCCGCCGCCCGATACGACCCCGTCAGGTCGTAGGCATTGAGTATGTCCATGAGTTCTCCGTCAGACTTCAAGAGGGTCTCTCTCGTGAGGTTCCGATACGACTAGGCATCGACATCGAAACCAACGGGAGAGGCCCCCACAGCGCAGACGCGCCGGATCAACAAGAAGACGTGGGCAAAATCGTGGCCACCAACGGGCACCTACCTGACCGCCAGCGGGCAGTCCTTATTGGCCGTCAGCGGGCACTTTCATGGCCGCACACGGGCAGTTTTTCATGGCCGTCGACAGATGGCGGCACTCACTGCTGAGGATGGTGCTCGAACACGCTCTCACCGAAGGCTGGATCGCCAAGAATCCCGCCGTGCAAACCATCTTCCCCCCGCTGCTGCCAACCGAACACCTCTACCTCACAGTCCAAGAAGTTGAGCAGTTGGCACGGCTCTGTCATCCATATGGCGACATCGTGCGCATCCTCGCCTATACGGGGCTGAGATGGGGTGAACTGACAGGCCTCAACGTCTCTGACATCGATCTCGACAGGCGTCGTATCCACGTTCGTCGCTCTATGACCCAGGTGGGCGGCAAACTGGTGACCGGAGCAACCAAGAGCCTCGCTAGCACACGCACCGTGCCGATCCCCGAGGCTATCGTCGTGACGCTCCGGCGGCGGATGTCAGGGAGAAGCCGAACCGCACCTGCGGTCGCTGCTCCGAAAGGTGGGCGTCTCGGACGAGGGAACTGGGTCCGGTCGGTTGGCTGGAAGAAGGCGAAGGCCGAACTCGGTTACGCTGAGCTACGCATACATGATCTGCGTCATACGTACGCGTCTCTTGCTAGGTCGGCGGGTGCCGATCTTCGACTTCTCCAGCGCGCCATGGGGCACGCCTCGATCACAGTCACTGCTCACACATACGCCGACCTTTATGACGGCGAGCTGAACCAGGTCGCGGACGCGATCGACGTGAAGATTTCGGCCGAGGAACCGCTTGGCCCCGTAGTGGCCCCATCGGGCGACGAAGACAACAGTTCCGACGAGTTGTAGGAGAAGCTAGAAAAGCTTCTGACCTGCGTAAACCTCTTGGTGGCCAGGGCCGGGATCGAACCGGCGACCTTCCGCTTTTCAGGCGGACGCTCGTACCAACTGAGCTACCTGGCCGGACGGTGCCGGTGGAAATACCGAAACCATTGGCGACCCTGACGGGACTCGAACCCGCGACCTCCGCCGTGACAGGGCGGCGCGCTAACCAACTGCGCCACAGGGCCTTGTTCTGTTGTGTTACCCACCAGCCCGCAAGGGGAGGGCAAGCGTACCCCCTACGGGATTCGAACCCGCGCTACCGCCTTGAAAGGGCGGCGTCCTAGGCCGCTAGACGAAGGGGGCCGGTGTTCTCCGTTGGGAGCCGACTCAGCTTAGGACACGGCGTCGTGAATACACAAATCGTTAGGTCACGGCCCAAAACGGTCACTTCGATGAGGTTGCCATCGCGCTCGCTTTCCGAGTGCCATGGCAACCTCATCGTCGTGCAGGGTGAGTCGGAAGTGTCACTCTCGTCGCGCTACACTCGTCAGCGCAACAAGCCCCTTTAGCTCAGTTGGTAGAGCTACGGACTTTTAATCCGCAGGTCCTCGGTTCGAGCCCGAGAGGGGGCACCGACGGTCAGAAGTAGACGACCATAAGCTGGGCCAGGAAGACCTTGACGATCATGCTCACCGGGAACAGCACTGCGTAGCCCACAGCGACCCGTTGATCGGGCACCCGCGCCATCGCGAACGCGTACGGCGCCGGATTCAGTTGGGACCCGGTGAGCCCGCCCAGCGAACGTGCCGTCCCGAATCGCAGTAGGTAGCGCAGCCCGACGAGGCAGATCAGCGCATGCGCGGCGGAGATGCAGAATCCGAGTACGACGAGCTGCAGACCGCTGTCGCCGAGGGCGTCGACGAGACCGGCGCCGGAACCGATACCCACCGCGGCAAGAAAGATCAGCAACGAGAACTGGTTGAGCGTATTGGTGACGTTGCCGGGCAGGGTCCAGACGATCGGCCCGGTCCGGCCGATCGCTCCCAGAACCACCCCGATGATGAGTGGAGCCGTGGCAGTGCCGAGGATCAACGTGCCCCCGCCGGGCATCGGGATCTCGACGAAGGCCAGCACCAGCCCGATGGTCAGACCGAGACCCAGGCCGATCGCGTTGATGTCGCCAGCGCCGCGTTCGGAGTCGCCGAGTTCTTTCGTGATCTCAGCCAGGCGGTCACGCGGTGCGGTGACACGCAGACGGTCGCCACTCTGCAGGATCAGGTCTGGAGTCGCCACAAGATCGATGTCGCCACGACGCACGCGGCTGACAACTGCGTCGAACCGTTCCTCCATCCGTAGCTCGTGCAGTTGGCGACCGACCATGGTCCGGTTCGACAATGTGACACGTCGAAAGTCGATCGAACTGCGGTCGAACCACGGCTCGCGGTCCGCGAGACGGCCGAGATCGTCGACGACACGAGCGATCTCGTCTTCGCGCGCAGTGATGGTGAGCAGATCACCGTCGGCTATGGGTTCGGCGTCGTGCGCTACGACGGTGCGTCCGTCGTGCGTCAGCCTCGACACCACGGCTTCATATCGCGCGGACAAGCCGGCGACGGTGAGGCCCGGATCGCCCACCACCTCGAGGGTCCGCACGAGGATCGGGTACACCTTCTCGCGATCCTCGCGGTTCGGCCTGCTCCGGCCGACACTGATCAGCCAGGCACACGACAGAATCGTCAGGAGAACAGTGATCGGATAGGCCACCGCGTAGCCGATCGCCGGTTCCGCCGGAATGGCTCCACCGTCAGCGAGTTGTTCTTGCACGGCGCCCAGCGCTGCGGTGGCGGTTCCGGCCCCGGAGAACGCGCCGGCGATCGTCCCGATGTCGAAGCCGAGCAGATTGCCGACACCCAGCGCGGTCCCCGCCATCGCAAAGATCGCGACAACCGAGACCAGCACAGGTTTCCATCCGGTCCTGATCGCGTTGACGAATGCGGGACCCGCGGCAATGCCCACCATGTAGCAGAAGACGCACAGCGAGATGCTGGTGATGATCTGCGGAACTTCGATGTCGCCGTCGATCGCCGTCAGCGCAAGCCCGACGAACAGTGCGCCTGCCGGCCCGAACGACACCGGACCAAACGGAATCCGACCCAGCAGACTTCCGACCCCGACCGCGAAAAACAAAGCAAGAAGCGGGCTTTCGACGAACCAGTGCACCGTTGCTCCTGACGTGGAACTGTGTCGATCCAGGTAGGGCAATCCTATGGCGCGGCGACGCGAGACGTCACGTCATTCACCGACTGATCCGCATTTTTCGCCTCACCCGGCGGGCTGACGCTCCCCCACCGTCACCGCGTCGACCGCCTCGACGAACGGCGGGATGAACCATTCCGCGCCGAGGACGCAGCAGGCGTGTCCGCCGTCGACCTCCAAACGTTGCGCACCGCGGATGCCGTCGACGAGCAGTTGCTGACGCTCCGGCTCGACCACCTTGTCGCGGGTGGACACCACCACCGCGGTGGGCACGTCGATCTCACCGAGCCAGTCGCGCGAATCGAAGCGGCCCAGGCCGTCACCGAAGTCACCCATGTGCGAGAGCGGGGTCGAGAAGAACTGCCGCATCGCCCACACCGAGGTGTGCGACGTCGTCTTGTTCAGACTCTTCTCCGACGGCCGCGGCAGGCGGCGGTAGATCGGGGCGAGAAACCGGCCCGTACGCTGTGCGCGTTCACGGTGTTCGGGATCGTGGGTGCTGAAATACGGTCCGGTGGAACACAATACGAGCCCCGACACCCGACTCGGGTGTCGACGCCACACCAGCTGGGCGATTCCGCCGCCCATCGAGAAGCCTGCTGCGGTGAACTTGTCGATGCCCAGTACGTCGGCCAGGGCGACGACGTCGTCGGCGCAGTCCTCGAGATCGAAGCCGGGTGACGTGATCCCGCGACCATGCCAGCGATGGTCGAGGGTGATCACGCGATAGCGCTTGTTCAGCGCAGGAATCGAGGGGTACCAGCACAGCAGCCCGGTGGTGAGCACCGAGTGCAACAGGAACACCGCGGGTGCGTCGCGCGGACCGGAGTCGGTGACAAAGGTCCGGCCACGACCCGGCAACTCGACCATCTCGCCGGGCGGCAGATCACGCGCCGGATACGGCTTGAGTAGGTGATTGAAGGCACGCGCAACGCTCGAGAAAATGGCAGGACTCACCGCATCGACGGTACGCGCAGGGAGCCACGCCCGCGCGGGTCCGCGAGACAAAACCGACCACCCGTCCCGCCTGTGATCTAGCTCATGCGATGCTGGAGTGATGATGGACATCGCTCGTCCGAAGATCGAGGGCTCGATCGCCGTCGGCGAGAACAGACGACGCATCGGATTCGCCGAGTTCGGGTCGGCCTCGGGCCGGCCGGTCGTGTGGCTGCACGGCACACCCGGGGCACGTCGTCAGATCCCGACCGAGGCCCGCGAGTACGCTGCCACGCACGGCATCCGGCTGATCGGCCTGGACCGTCCCGGCGTCGGATCGTCGACTCCGCACCGCTACGTGAACGTCGCCGAGTTCGCCGACGATTTCGCCACCGTCGTCGACGCCCTGGGCATCGAGGAATTCGCGGTCATCGGCCTCTCCGGCGGCGGCCCGTACGCGCTGGCCGTGTCGCATGCGATGCCGGAGCGGGTGGTCGCGGCGGGCATCCTCGGCGGTGTCGCACCCACTGTGGGCCCCGACGCCATCGGCGGCGGCGCGATGCGGATCGGCACGCTGCTGGCACCCGCGGTGCGGGTCGCGGGCGCACCGATCGGACAGGTGCTGAGCGCCATCCTCGGCGTCGCACGCCCGATCGCCGACCCCGCCATCAGCATCTACGGTCGCCTCTCCCCGCAAGCCGACCGAGAGATCCTGGCCCGCCCTGAGTTCCGGGCGATGTTCCTCGACGACCTGCTGCACGGCGGGAGCCGACGCATGGAGGCGCCGTTCGCCGATGTGGTTGTGTTCGCCCGGGATTGGGGGTTCCGCGTCGGCGACGTGAACGTCCCGGTCCGCTGGTGGCACGGCGACCACGACCACATCATCCCGTACTTCCACGGCGAACACATGGTGAACCTGCTGCCCGACGCCAAACTGTTCGAGCTGGCCGGGGAAAGCCACATCAGCACGCTGCACATGGCCACCGACATCCTCGAGGAACTCGGCGCCATCTGGGATCAGCCGCGCGCGATCCGCTGAATCGAAGCGCGGCAGTCAGTTCGGCGACGTCGCCGACAACCCCGCCGCCAGGCCGAGCACCACGGCCATGACCAGCATCTCGACGACGCCCGATCGGATCGACGCGGCCTCGGTCCTCCGATGCCGCTGGGCCGCGGGCACCCAGCGGGTGCGATGCCACCAAGCGATGCCGAGCAGCACGCAGAGGCCGACGCTCTTGGCCAGGAGCACCCGGCCGTAGCCGGTGGTGACGAGTTCGGTCACCCCACCGACTTCGACGAGGCCGGCAACCACGCCGGTCACCGCGACCACGCCGACCGCCCACGGGGCCCGCTGCGAGAACGCGGGAAGTGTTGTGGCCCAGCCCGATCGGCCGCGCACCGACAGCACCATCGCGGCCAGGCTCCCGCACCACCACGCCGCGCCGATCGCGTGGGCGCCCACCACGACGGGACCCCAGGCATGCACCGACGCGTGCCCCGAGATCGCCATGGTGAGGACGCCGATCGCGGCGAGTGCCGCGACCACGGCCACGGGAACCGTCGAGGTGGTCAACAGATCCGCCACCACCCACACCAGCACCAGCACGGCCGCCGCTCCGGCGATGAGTTCGGGCGCACCGCCGATGAGCACGTCACCGAACTGGCCGAGATCGACGTCGGCCGGCTCGACCCCCGACACGTCCGCGGCACGCAGCCACGCCGCGAACAGCACCGCCATCAACCAGACTGCGGCGAGAACACCGATCGTCCGCGTCGACGGTTCGGCTCCGATCGTGGGCAACGCTCCGAGTCCGACGAGCATCACCGCCGCGCCGAGCGCGACCGTCGTCGGAATCGCCACGGCGCCCGGACCGATCGGCTGGGTCAGCACCCAACAGAGCGCGAGCCCGGCCAGCATCACGGGCAGCCCGGCCACGACCATGAGGTCACGTGACCGGGCTGCCGCGAAACCGGAACCAGAGGGCATCGATCAGGCCGACGAGCCCGACGACCGTCGGTTCAGCCAGAACACGACGCCCAACCCGACGACGAGCAGGACGCCGACGCCGATCAGCAGCGCCACCACCGGGAATCCGCCGCCGTCGCCGCCGGAGGAGGTGTCGGCGACCGGTCCCGGAGTGCCGTTTCCGGCGACGGTCATCTCGAAGCTCCGCGAACCCTCGACCGGATGGCCGTCGGCGGAGGTGACCCGGTAGTTCACCGTGTACTTCCCCGCCGGACCGAGTTCGCCGACCACCACGCTGATCTGCGGGCCCCGCACCACCGGATCACCCTTCTGCCAGTAGTGCCCGTCCGGGCCGACCACGTTGAGCACAGCGAATGAGCGTTGCAGACCCTCGTTGAAGGTCAGCGTCACGGCCGCCGGTGCGCGGTCGAGCTTGGCGCCGTCGGCCGGGTCCATCGACTCCAGCTTGGAATGCGCCGACGCCACGGGCGCGGTGAGGGTCCCGACAACGCCGAAGCCCAACACGCCCAGACACAACGCCAGCAGGGTCACCAGCGACGGGATCCGCCGATCACGCATCGTCGGAGCCACCTGACTTCTTGCCCCGACGGCTCAACGCTGCGACGCCGACGACCGCGCCGATCGCACCCAGCAGCAGTCCGACGCCGCCCAGCCAGCGCGCGGCGGTGTCGGAGGTCGACGAATCGGACTGGGCGTCGGCCTGATCGTTCGCGCCGTGCGCCCCGCCGTGATGGTCACCGTTGCTCGGCGCCAGGGTGAGGGTCGGAGCGGGGTGTTCCGGTTCGGAACCGTCCGCGTTCTCCGGCTGCGACCAGTCGACGGTCACGCCGTTCGCGTAGGTCTGCACCGCGGGCAACGCGACGGTTTCCTGCTCGGGGAACGGGCCGCCCTGGATGCGGAATTCCTCGAACTGACCGACCGGGATGCCCTGTCCGGGATCGGCCGTCCAGACCACGGCGGTGACCTCTTCGGTCGCCGGGTCCTTGATGATCTGCGACTTCCAGCCCGGCATCGGCTCGGTGCGCACACCGGCGAGGTTGGGCACCGACACCCGCAGCGAGACCGTCGGGACGTCCTCCTCGTTGGGTACGACCAAATTGACGATGCCGTAGCCGCCCTGGGTGACGGTCGCCGAGTTCGCGGTGACATGCGCCGACGCCGCGCCGGCCCCGGTCAACGACGCCACACCGACGACTGCGGCCGCAGCCACCGGAACCAGGATGCGCCGGAGGTGGGCGCGAGATGTGTTGTTCAGCAAGGTGTTCACTCTCTGTTCGATCACGACTGTGTGGTTCAGGCGACGCGGTAGTTCAGCACGCCCGGCGACGGATGACCGTCTGCCGCGAGGAAGAAGAACCGGACCTGGTAGCGGCCCTTACCGGCGCGCGGGTTGACCGCCTGGGTCACCGTGGTTCCGCGGACCACAGGCGCGCCGGTCTGCCACGCGCGACCGTGTTCGTCGACCACGGAGAGGGTGGCGTTCGAGCGCTGCAACGGCGAGTTGAAGGTGATGGTGATCTGGGCGGGCGCCGACGTCAGCGTCGCCCCGTTGGCCGGGTTCGACGTCTTCACCGACGAATGTGCGGAGGCGTTCGGCGCGTACACCGCACCGAGCAGTGCGGTGGCGGCCGCGATCACGATGGCGACGACGGACCAGCGAACGATGGATTTCATGATGTTTCGGGTTCCTCTCGGGAATGCGCACGCCATCGCAGGGCGCACGACATGGGTGTGGGCCACCCGCCGACGTCGCGGCGCGGTGGTTGACGCGTGGTTCAGGCCGTGACCGGCGGCCCACGCACACCCGGCCCACCGAGGACCGGTCCCGAGGAAACGAGCGGCTCGACCCACCGCATCCGCGGCTGCGCAGGTACGCGCAGGACCGGCGGTGGCGTCATGGACCGGATGGTTGAGGTGACTACGTCGGCCAGCGTCGCGGCCAGCACGAGGAGAACGGCACTGACCGGGATCGCGATCGCGTGCATCACGAGCATTCCGGGCCCGCCCACTTGATGCATTGCGTGCCCGGCGTCGCCGACCGCGAGCGCCCAGTGGCAGGCGACCTGGGCGAAGCTCAGCAGCAGCGTCGTCGTGACCATCGCCGCAGTCCGTGTCCGGCGGGTTGAGTGGGCCACGCATCCGAGCAGTCCCCCGATGGCGACGCTGACGAGCAGGCCCGCAGCGCCGGGAATCCCGCCACCGGCGACACCGTGCGCAGCCACCGCCACCGCGGGTACGACGGCACCGACCGCGACGCGCGTCAACGCGTCGGACGGTCGCTGCGACGCCGGATGCATGAGGGCATCGTATGCGGCGCGCTCCCCCAACTGGCCCACCGGCCCACGCACACGATGGAACAATGGGCACATGCCGCACGCATCCCCCGGCGTCGAGATCCGAGAACTCTCCTCCCCCGACGAACTCGAAGACCTGGCCCGGGTGTTCGACGACGTGTGGCGGCCCGACCCGGCGAACCGCCCGGTGAGCACCGACATGCTGCGCGCGTTGTCGCACGCCGGCAACTACGTGACGGGCGCATTCATCGGCGACCACCTCGCCGGCGGCAGCGTCGCCTTCTTCGCGGCACCGGTCGGGCAGACGCTGCACAGTCACATCACCGGCGTCTCGCGACGCGGCCGTGGCCACCACGTCGGGTATGCGCTCAAGATGCACCAACGACGATGGGCGCTGCATCGCGGGCTGAGCACCATCACGTGGACCTTCGATCCACTCGTCGCGCGCAACGCCTACTTCAACATCACCAAACTCGGTGCTGAGCCCTGCCACTACTACGAGGACTTCTACGGCGACATCGGCGACGAACTCGGCGGCGACGACGACTCCGACCGCGTGCTCGCATCCTGGGACCTGCGCGCCGACGACGAGCCAGCTGCAGAGGCGAATTCGGCCGAGGAACTCGTGGCAAGCGGAGCGGTGCTCGGCATCGACATCGAATCCGGTCGTCCAGAGGCGCGGACCGACCGATTCGATCCAGCCACGACGATCGTGGTGCCCGTCCCACGAGACATCGAGGCGATGCGGCACAGTCATCCGGTAGATGCCGCCCGCTGGCGTATCGCACTGCGCGAGGCTCTGAGTCCCCTTCTCGTCGAAGGCCATTCGCGCCGGTCGGTCGACTTCCTGCGATCCGGCCACTACGTGCTCGGTGCAGCCGGTTCTGGTGCGGCACCCGGATCAGAGAACCCATGAAGCTGACCGGGATCGAACTCCTGCGGGTCGAACTGCCGCTGGTCACGCCGTTCCGCACCTCGTTCGGAATCGAGCACTCCCGCAACGCACTTCTCGTTCGCGCGGTCACCGATGTCGGCGAAGGCTGGGGCGAGTGCGTCAGCATCGACGAGCCGAGTTACTCGTCGGAGTACACCGACGGCGCGATCGACGTGTTGCGGCGCTTCCTGATCCCACCACTCATGGGAACCGACGTCACCGCCATCGAGGTTGCTCCGCGGATCGCGGCCATCAAGGGCCACCGGATGGCGAAGGCAGCGTTGGAAACCGCCATCCTCGACGCCGAGTTGCGATCCACCGCAACATCACTGGCGAGCCGTCTGGGCGGCATCGCCTCCTCGGTACCGGTGGGAGTCTCGGTGGGCATCCGCGACACCCTGCCCGAACTGCTCGACGAGGTATCCGGCTACATCGAAAACGGTTACCGGCGAATCAAACTCAAGATCGAACCGGGCTGGGACCTCGTTCCGGTCCGCGCGGTGCGCGACCACTTCGGACCCGACCTGATGCTGCAGGTCGACGCAAACACTGCGTACACGCCGGTCGATCTGCGCCACCTGGTGAAGTTGGACGACTTCGGCCTTACACTCATCGAGCAACCCTTCGACGAGGAGGACATGCGCAGTCACATTCGCCTGCGGGCGATGTCGTCGACGCCGATCTGCCTCGACGAATCGGTGGTCTCGGCACGAGCCGCCGCGGACGCCATCATCATGGGCGCCTGCGACATCGTCAACATCAAACCCGGACGCGTCGGCGGCTATCTCGAAGCCGCGCGAATCCACGATGTCTGTGCGGCGCACGGGATTCCGGTGTGGTGCGGCGGCATGGTGGAGACCGGCATCGGCCGGGCCGCGAACCTGGCGCTGGCCGCCATGCCGGGTTTTGTTCTGCCCGGCGACATCTCGGCGTCGGACCGCTACTTCGATCACGACATCACCGAACCGTTTGTCGTCGACTCCGGATCGGCGATGCGGGTTCCGACCGGCCCCGGCATCGGCGTCGACCCACTTCCCGACGCACTCGCCGCAGCCACCACGTGGCGCGAGTGGATTCCGGCGACGGATTCGGCAGGCTGAAACACTGTGCCACCCAAACACTCCCTGCCCGACGAGGTCGGTCCGCGCGACCTGACGCCGGACCGCTGGTCGGAGTTTCCGCACACACTCGCCGACGTCATGCCGGCGGCGGGTGCCGCGCTCGGCGCGTGGGCCACAACCGACGTCACGGTCCCGACCGCACACACCGTGGTGTTGTTCCTCGTCGACGGACTCGGGGCGACCCTGCTCGACGAACACGCCGACGCCGCGCCCCATCTCGCGTCGTTGCGGGGCCCGACACTGCGCGCGGGCTTTCCGGCCACCACAGCGACCAGCATCACCAGCCTCACCAGCGGAACGTCGTGTGGCGTACACGGAATCGTCGGCTACTCGTTCCGGCCCGACGACGATTGCCGGGCACGCGGGTCGCGTCGGGTGCTCAATGCACTGCGGTGGTCGCTCGACAACGCGGACGGGCCGTCGGCCTTGGTCACTTACCCACCGGCGCTGGTGAAGCCGCACGCCACCCTGCTCGACAACCTCGACGACGACGGCATCGCGATCACCTATGTGATGCCGGGTGAATTCCGCGGAACCGGGCTCACCCAGCTCGCCTTTCCCGCACCCGGACGCTATATCCCTGCGGTCACCCCCGACGGAATTCGGGCCGCGGTCACCGCGACACTGCGTCGCAGATCTCGCCGTCGGCGCTTTGTGTACGTCTACTTCAGTGAGCTCGACACCGCGGGACATCTCCACGGCCCGGGATCGCCGCAGTGGCTGGCGAAGCTGCGTCTCGTCGACACGCTCGTGGCCGACCTCGCCGACGCCCTTCCGCCCGACGCCACGCTCCTCGTGACCGGCGACCACGGCATGGTCACCGCGGGTACCGCCGTCGACATCGACACCACGCCCGCACTACTCGCCGGCACCGACGCGGTGGCCGGCGAGGCGCGGGTGCGCCACGCCTACGCGAGTTCTGGTGCCGCGACCGATGTGTCGGATGCGTGGTCGTCGACGCTGCACGGCCTGGCCCGCGTCGCCACCCGCGAGCAGGCGGTCGAGGAGGGCTGGTTCGGCCCGGAGGTGGGGCGCCGCATCGCCGACCGCCTCGGCGATGTCATCGCTGTCGCGACCGGCGACACCGTCCTCGTCCGCAGTCGCAACGAACCACTCGAGTCCCGGCTACTCGGCCACCATGGCGCGTGGTCGTCGGCCGAACAGCTTGTGCCGCTGCTGATCGCGACGGGTTGACTCGACGCGTTGGGTGATCGCCACCGCGACCTGCGGCAATCTGCACCTGGGAGGCTGGCCACGTGCATAGTGCACGTGGTCGGGTTGGGGGTGCAGAAATCCGACGGGCTCGCGGTGCGTTCCATGCTTGAACCGGCTCGCCCGCGGGGGTTGGCGTCTGAAACGGTCGCCGTGAGGTGCCACCGAGGGCAATATGCCCTCGGAGTGCACTGAGGAGGCCCGTTTCGGACGCGTGCCGGTGAGTCGGATTGCCTTCGCGCTCAGCGACCACGCTCTGCCCGCCTCCACGATCACCGACGAGGTCGGCGGGTGGGTCGGCAGATCCGAAGGGTGCTGCTTTCGGCTCCTGAACTGCGGAATTGCGTCAGCGTCCTGCCGCAAGAATCTAGGGGAAGAACTTCCTCCCCCAAGTTCCAAGTCGTCCCCGCGAAAATTTGTGGGGAGGACTCCAACGCCAGGGGAAGAAGCTTCTTCCCCTACTTTCTTGTGCGCCCCAGGCCCGACGACCACCCTCGTCTGAGTGCGCGTCGGCGTGCCGCGAACCAGAACCCGCGTCTGGCCAGAAACCCGATGCGCACCAGCGGTTTCTGGCCTCACCTGCGGGTTCTGGCCACAGGTGCGGTTTCCGCGAGGCCGCGCTGTTCCCGCCGCCGATCGCCGACGAGGTCGGCGGGTGGATCGCTGATCCGACGAGTTCGGTGACTAGCGCCCTGACCTGCACATAAGCGTCCACCACCCCACCGCTCTCTGAGGTACCCGAGGCGCCAGCCGAGGGATACCTCGAAGGGCAGGCGAACGGGCCACGTCAGCGAGGCGCCGGACCACTGGAAGTAGGGGAAGGTTCTTCCCCTACTTTCTGCCCCTGCTTGTTGAGTCGCCCGCGAGAAAATTCGCGGGGAGGACTCCAGGGATAGGGGACGAGTTTCTTCCCCTATTTTTCGTGGATCATCGTCGCCGCGCCGCGCTCCACGCCCCTCTTCCCGCCGCCGCGATCGCTGACAAGGTCGGCGGGTGGGTCGCTGACTCGAAGAGTCCCATCCGCTGCCGGAGTTGCTCGAGGTAGCGGAAAGGGACCTCAAATGGTCTGTGCCACTGGAACACACGGGATCGGCGGCGCACGTGCCGGGTCGAGGGCAGCCAGCACCAGCGCGGTCGACCGGCGGCCCGCGACCAGCCCGAGGTGGCCGGAATGATCTGCGGCGCAACCATCTTGCAGAACGATGTTGCGAACCGTCGTCCCGGTCGGCCCGGCGAGCAGACCGTTGGTGTAAGGGGTGACGATCTCGTCGTGGCGGGTCACGATGTTGGTGTATCGGATGCCGGGCAGATAGGGCGTCGGCCGACGCACTGCCGCGTTGAAGTCGAGATCCCTTGGCGGCGAGCTGCATTCCGGACATGAGCGACGCGGACCGGACACGCCGAGCAGATCACGGAGGCGGTAGATCGACTCCCCGCGTGCGTCGTCCTCGTCGGGTCCTTGGCGCCAGTACGGAGCGAGAGACACGTAGTGGGCAACCGAACCGGCACCACCCAGATACTTGAGCCAGTACGTGGGGATCTCGGTGCCGAGCGAATGCCCGACGATGTCGACCTGACGCGCCCCGGTCGCGGCCCGCACATGATCCGCGAATATCTTGACCTGCCAAGCACTGTCGAGCTTGGGGCCCAGCCCGCCCAGCGCCGACGCCGGCCACACCTCACCCAGAGTGCCGTAGGTGGGTGCAAAGACGCAGTATCCGGCGTTGTGCAGGACCGCTGCCAGCGTCGCCCAGTTGGTCTGTCGGCCACCACCGCTGCCGTGCAGCAGGATCACCGGACGCGGATGCGCCGTCGTCGGCCGGCAACGAAAGTCGTTGGTACCCGGCAGCGACCCGCCAGGACGACGCAGCTCTGCTTCGATACCGGCGCGATAGTCGTAGGTCACAGCGATTGGGCGATCTGCGTGCGCCGACGCCGCCAGACCCGACAACGTCGTCAGCACGCCGAGAGCGATCACCACCGTCGCCTGCCTCACGCCGATCATGCTGTCCCCGCACTCGTCTCCCGGCCCCCGCCGATCTCGTTGTCACCGCCGACTTCGGTGTCGTCATCGCTCTCGAGGTCGAGCCGCACGCCGAGCAACCGGACCGGACGGTCGATCTCGAACTTGGCGAGCAACTCGGCGACCTCCGCTTCCAGCGTGTCGTAGTCGGTGGTGGGCGCGTCGAGCTTGTGCGACTTGGTGCGGGTGAAGAACGTCGTCGTCCGCACCGTGACCGCCACCCGGAACGGCACGCGCTCTTCGCCGACGACCTGATGGAGCAGGTCACGCAGCAGGTCGGCGGTTGCCGCACGCATCTCGTCGTAGGTGTGCAGATCGTGCGCATAGGTCTGCGATTTGGAATGTGAGCGCGCCAGCCACGGTTCCGGGGTCACCGTCGAGTCACCGCCGCCACGACTCAGCACGTACAGCCAATTGCCCTGGTGCGGACCGAACAACGCGATCAGTTCGTCGCGCGGGGTGCCGATCAGGTCGTTCACCGACTCGATTCCGTTGCGACTCAGCTTTGCCGACGTCTTGGGACCGACGCTCCACAGGTCACGGCTGGGCCGCTCCCCCATCAGGTCGAGCCAGTTGCGGCCGTCCAGCAGAAAGACTTTGGGCGGCTCGACCGTCGAATCGGGATCCTTGGGGCGCTTGGCAAATCCGGTGGCCATCTTGGCGCGCTGCTTGTTGTCGCTGATGCCCACACAGCTACTCAACCCGCACACATCGCGGATGTCGGCACGGATACGCGTGGCCAGCGCGGCGATCTCGGTGTCGTCGGGCGACGGTCCAGCCGTGCCCGCGTCGAGGAGCCCGACACCGAGGTACGCCTCGTCCCAGCCCCACACCTCGACCGGGTGGCCGTATCCCCGAAGAACTTCCATGACTTCCGCAGAAGCGGCATCGTAAGCACCCATGTCGAGTGGTAGATACACCGCGTCGGGCATCTTGCGGTACGCGGCCCGCAGCGGCATCCCGGCGCGCACACCGTGGTCGCGTGCCTCATACGACGCGCACGTCACCACCTTGCGGGCCTCGGTCGGATCGCCGTTGCCGCCGACGATCACCGGGACGTCGACCAGTTCGGGACTGCGCAGACGCTCCACCGAAACCTGGAACTGGTCGAGGTCGACGTGCAGGAGCCACCGATAGCGCGATGGGTCCGAGGTGGTCACAATTCGCAGGGTACGCCCTGAGAAAGCACGGTCGAAGCGCGGCGCGCTCGGGTACGCCACCACCACCGATCGCCGGCGGAGCACGCTCGAAGCGCGGCGCGCTCGGGTACGCCACCACCACCGATCGCCGGCGGAGCACGCTCGAAGCGCGGCGCGCTCGGGTACGCCACCACCACCGATCGCCGGCGGAGCACGGTCGGGCCGATCGATCGACGATCGGCCCGACCGGTCCCTCATCGACGCCCTCCCCGGCGTCCGCATGAGGAGTCAGAGGGAGTCAGAAGCTGAAGAACCAGGGGCTCGGCCCGCACGCAAGACGGCCGAATCGCACCGGGTCGAGCGCTTGCAGCGCGATGGAGATCGCACGCGGCGAGTACGACATCGCCAGGTGATCGGAGGTGTCTTGTTCACAACCGTTCTGCAGGACGATGTTCCGCACGCCGGGGCGACGGATGAAGGTGAGGTCGTAGGGCGTGGTCACCTCGTCGTACCGGGTGCCGACGATCGTGTATTCGACCCCGGGGAACACGAGCTTCGATCGGTTCAGGTTCCGGATGAACGGCGAGTCGACGGTCTGTTGGATGCCGGATCGGCCGACGAAGATCTCGGTGACACCAAGCACGTTGAACGCCGGACCGAGATTGTTGATCCCCCGCCCCAGGGCGCCGATGCCGAGCAGCGTGGTCCCCTTGTTGGTCGCACCGAAGGTGATCAACTTGCCGACCTTGTTGCGCTCGGGATGCCGATCATTGGCTCCCCCACCGAACTTCATCCACTGTCGGGCCACGAGACCACCTTGTGAGTGCCCGATGATGTCGACCTTCGACGCACCCGTGGCACGTCGCACGCGGTCGATGTAGCGGCCGAGCTGTGCAGCCGAGTATTCAATGGCCACAACACCGTTGGTTCCCGGCAGCGCCACACCCAATCCGCCGCCGTTGAGCAGATCGGTCCGCCCGTAGTTCGGCGCGAAGACACAGTATCCGGCCCGTTTGAGGACTGGCGCGAACGCCGCCCAGTTGTCGTAGGCGTTCTCCCAGGTGCCGTGCACGAGCACCACAGGGTTCTGACCGGTCTTCTGCTTGCACGAAAAGTCGTTGGCGCCAGGAGGAGCCGCATTCGGATGGACCTGGCCGTAGGCGAACGCCGGCCAGAATCCCCGCTGGGCGGGACCGGTGACGTCGGTGTCGGGGACCGGGCCCAGTGGCCGGGTCGCCACGTCGTGGGTCAACGCGTTGACGGCCCGCACCTGCCCCTTCGCGGTACCCGGACGCTGTGCTGAGTTGATGTAGTCGACGATTCGCTGGGCCTGCGCGACCTCGTCCGTGGTTGCCGGGGTCGTCCCGACGCCCGATGGCGCACCTTGCACCGGTGCGGCTGTGACCGCGAAGCTCATGATCACCGTCGCCGCTACTGTGGCAACGAGCCCCGACAATTTCCTGTACGCCATCATGGCGTTACCCCCTTCAATTCAATGTGATTGAGCAGCACGGCATCTCACGGAAGTGCGATGCGCAATTGATGTGTGCGCAAACCGATGCGCCGGCAGGATGTCCGCAATGCGTGCGAGTTGTAGCGCACGAGCGAGAACTCCTCGGTCCCCGCGCGTCGGCGCTCGGCTGCGGCAAAGAACGCGCTCGCCTTCGTCACGTACAGCGTCAACAGCATGGCCGAGTCCGGGTCCAGCCGCGGGAGTGCTTGCGCGAGAACCCGGCCCAACAGCGCCCGATCCCGATGCAGCGGCGGCGGGACCAGATTGAGCGCCGGTGATGCGGTGGTGCAGTTCGTCGGATCGGTCACCGCGTGCACGGCCACCAACGCGAAACCGATCGACACGATCGCGCGTACATCCGGATCCTCCGCGCGTCGCGGGTGCGCCATGATCGTCGCCAGTCCACGAACCGGCAAAGACGATGGCATCTTGTTCATATGCGCTGCACTACACCGTGTTTCGCCCAAGACTTCGAGTGCCATGGCCTTCAGTTGCGCGACCGTGCGAACGTGCGCCCGCAGTGTCGCCGCCAACGCCGCCGAGGTTTCGCCAGCCAGGCCGAACCGGCTCGGCTGAGCCAGCAGTGCATTCAGACCCGGCACCACGATCAACTGCTCGATCTCGATGGCCTCGAGCAACGCGGCCGATCCGAGAAAGCGCTTCGTGGTCCGCCGCGGCGGGCACAAATCGAGTACATCGGTCATCCAAAGCCCTCCCCTTAACCCCGACCCGATGTAACATTCCCGTCGCTTCGCTCGCCCCGACACGATTCAGCGACAAGCCAGAACTGTTGCGCGAGAGCGTCTCCGCCCCTCCATGACCCCCTGCGACGGCCGCTACCCGTGAGTAGGTTACCGATGCGTAGCCTACGTTAGGGTATGGCGCGGTCCGTGTAGAGCCCGGAGTGTGATCGGGGTTACCTGCGTACCGCCCAGTGGGACTCGACCCAGCGGAGAGCGATGCGAAACGAGGACCGAAACTGTCCGCGATCTCCGCCAGGATGAGTCCTGTCAACAACCTCACCATCACAAAGGACGGTCATCATGGACTGGACACTCGAAGTCGCGTTTCTCCCCGTCACCGACGTCGACCGGGCAAAGGACTTCTACACGCGCGTCGGCTTCAACGCCGACCACGATCAGTCCCCCAGCGACGACATCCGATTCGTCCAGATGACCCCGCCCGGATCGGGATGTTCGATCGCCTTTGGCAAAGGCCTGGTCGACGCCGCACCACCGAACGCGGGCACGCTGATGCTCTGCGTCTCCGACATCAATGCCGCACACCAACACCTCGTCGATGCGGGTATCGAGGTCAGCGACATCGACATCCAGCCCTGGGGACATTTCGTCTACTTCGACGACCCGGACGGCAACCACTGGAACGTGCAGTACCTCCCGTACCGCGACCAGAGCTGATCAGACGACTGTCCCTTGGCGCGCCGTCCATTGATCTGTATGAAGTTGTGCCCGGAATCCGGGCACAACTTCATACGGATCGCACTTTCATCGACCCTGTCGGTTAGCGATACTGTCCCGTGTGCGTGAACACTCGCTTCTGAACCTGGCCGACACCACCGAGATCGAGACGGCGGTGCCGGTCTGGACCGCGGCCATCGGCATCCTCATCGTGCTGGCGGTTGCCCTGGTCTTCGCCGGCGTCGCCCGACTGGTGCTGCGGCGCCACGCACACCTCGAACTCACCACCTGCATCGTGCTGTCGATGCTCGGGTCGACGGTGGGGCTAATGGTCGCCGGGCTCATCGACCGTCACATCCGGGTTCTGAATCCCGTCACCATCCTGTTGGCGCTCGCCGGCTCGATTGTCGTGGTCGCGATCTACGGCGCGGTCGCGGCCCGCTTCCAGCGCCAACAGCATGCCCCGATCACAGACCTCCTCGCGCAGGGCGAATCCGACCGCGTCGAGTTCAAATCCACCGCGCGCATCAATCTGCGCACCGGACAAAAAGATCCGAAGATGGAGCACGTCATCGCGAAGACCATCGCGGCCTTCGTCAACGCCGATGGCGGCACGCTCCTGGTCGGCGTCGACGACGACGGCACACCCCTCGGCCTCGACCCCGACTACGCGACGCTCAAGGTTCCCGACGCCGACCGCTTCGAACTGTGGTTGCGCGACCTGCTGACCACGACGCTCGGCCAGAACATCGCCGCCTCGGTCGGAATCTCCGTCGAAGATGTTGCTGTGCAAGACAGTTTGCAGCCGGTCTGCCGAATCACCTGTGTGCCATCACCGCAGCCGGTCTACCTGAAGCCCGGTAAGAATGCCGCTCCCGAATTGTGGGTGCGCACCGGCAATTCCAGCCGCCAGCTCAACGTCGACGCCGCTGCCGACTACGTCATGCACCGCTGGCCGTTGGGTGCCGGTTCGGCGTTGGCAGCGCAGGCGCGCGCAGCGGTTCGGTTCTCCGTGGAGCGGTAGGTCAGTTCTTCCAGGTGTACAACGCGGCGTCCGACGTCGAGCCGCTCGAACCGAACGCCGTCACCGAGGCAGCGCTCACTGTCGCCGACGGATCCAAGACTGCGTAGACACCGCACAGGGTGCGACCGTTGGTGCCGGCAGGCAGATCCTCGTCCTTACAGGAATCGAGCTTTCCGAACAGAATCAGTGAGGTCGAGTACGCGTTGTTCGACGTCGCCAGTTTGTACTTGGGATCGAACGAAACGAGGCTGGGCAGCGCCGACTCGTACCGCCCGGTGTCGGGCGCGGTGGCCTTGACCTCCGAACGGATGAAGTAGATCTGCTTCGCCTTTTCGCGGGTGCTGCTCGAGAGTTGCGCGAGCTCTTGATCGGTCGCCTTGTGAATCTCGGTGACCCGGAAGAAGAATCGGCCTGTTTTGCCGTCTTCGGTGTAGTCGATGACCACCGGTTGCCCAACCTGCACCGTGGCACCCTTTGGCGTCAACGGCTGTGGCGGTGCGGGCTTGGACGATGTTGTCGTCGGCGCGGGCGGAGTCCACGACGGGACACTCGGCCCAAGGCGGGCCGGTTTCTTGTCGAGCATCGCACGTTGCTGGATCGCGAGGTCCTTGGAGGTCCAACCGTCGACGTCCTTGCACGTGGTGATGATCGCGTCGTAGGGAACCTTGATCTGGTTGACGATCTGTTGCGCCTTCGCGTCGTCCTTGGCGGCCACGGCAGCGTCCAGCTGCGTGGTGAGACCAGCGACGTTGTCCACCTCCGCCTTCAACTGGCGCTGCGTGTTGTCGGCGGTGTCGATGTATGCCAGCGGGTCGTAGCCTGCGGGACGCGCGGGAGTGGCGGGAAGCGGACGACCGTACAGCCACGGCGACATAGAAGTCGTGACCTTGACAGACGCCTCGGATGACACGGCCGTACATGCCTGCGCGAGGGTGAACTTCACATTCGCCGCATTCGGCCCGGTGGTATCCGCCTTGTCTGCGTCGTCGCCACCGCAACCAGCCACGGTCATCGCCAGAATCGCTGCCACGCAGGCACTTACCACTGATCTTGCGCGCATTCGAACGCCCCCCGAATCGTCGTCAATGAACGAATGAGACGCTACCAAACCCTGTCGTGCCGATCGCGAACGGTTCCACAGGCATCGCCCACGGAACCGTTCAGCCCTTCGAATGGTCAGCTCAGTGCGGTTCCTCGGTCTCGTGCGAGTCGGTCAGCGTCATCGCACCGAACCCGGCGACCAGGCCGACGATCACCGCCAGGATCGCGTAGGTGACCCGCTCGCCGTGGAAGAACGAGGTCACCAACTCGTTGCTCCACACTCCCGCAGGCAAACTCACCGTCACAAGCGCCGCGATCAAGGTGCCGACCACAGCAGTACCGACACTTGTGCCGACTTCCTGCGCGGTGTCGTTGAGTGCGGTCCCAATCGACGTGCGATTCTCGGGCATCGCGGCGACCAGCGCGACCGCGCAGATGGTCATGACCGTCCGCAGGCCGATGGTGAGCGTGACCATGAAGATCGCGATCGGCAGGTAGCCGTGGTCGACCGCCCACGCAAGGCCGGCGAGTGAACCACCGAGCAGCACCGCCCCGACGAGGCACGCGATGCGATGTCCGTACTTTCGAGCGAGGCCCTCGGAAATCGGGGTCGCCGCGATCATCGTGATGATCATCGGGAGATTCGCAAGGCCGGCCTTGACCGGGCTCCAGCCGTAGGCGTACTGGAAGTGCAGGATCAGTCCGAACATCACCCCGGCCATCGCGATCGACGTGCCGATCTGCGCGATCGACGCCCCGCGGACCGTGCCGGACCGGAAGATCGTGAGGTCCAGCATCGGCTGCGACGCCCGACGCTCGTGCCAGATGAAGCCGACGAGCGCGAGCACGGCACCGACCGCGCAACCAAGAGTGACGATCGACGCCCAGCCGAATTCGACGCCGCTGGTCAGCATGTAGCACGCCAGTCCGATGGTCGCGATACTCAGCACCGCGCCGGGCAGGTCGAGCCGGTCGCCCGTGAGGTCTTCGGGGCGGTCGGCCGCGACGCCCATCCGAACGCCGATCCAGGCGATGAGCGCGATCGGCGCGTTGACGACGAGCAGCCATTCCCAGCTGACGTGTGCCAGCGCAGTACCGCCGAGCAGCGGCCCGAGGATGAATCCGCTCATGCCGACGACGATCATGATCGTCATCGCCCGCATTCGCAGCTGCTCGTCGTCGAAGAGCCGGAACACCAGCGAGTTGGTGATCGGAGCCATCGCAGCAGCAGCGACGCCGAGCGCGGCGCGAAGCGCAATCAGTTCACCTGCTGAATGGACGAACACCACCAGCAGGCTGATCAGGCCGAAGGCCGCGAGGCCGTAGAGCAGCACGCGGCGTCGGCCGAGCCGGTCGGCGGCCGACCCCGCGGTGAGCAGCAGGCCGCCGAAGGTCAGCGAGTACGCACCGGTCACCCACTGCAGCGCGGTGGTACCGCTGCCGAGGTCGCGGCCGATGGTCGGCAACGCGATGGTGAGCAGCGTGTTGTCGACCATCTCCACGAAGAACGCCAAGCACAGGGCGGCCAGCGGGATCCACGCGGCTCGCAGCGACCCATAAGTCCGGGTCGGGACTGTTTCAGTTACCGAAGTCATCGGAACACCTCCTATCGAACGTTGTTCGGTTATCGAACATGGTTCGAGAATAGAACGTTGTTCGGTCTTCTGGCAAGGCGCAATCGGAGGTGTGATGGGATAGACGGCATGGCACCCGGAGCAAGCCGCACTCGACGCCGCGCGTCGCACTCGCTCGACGCCGTGGTCGAGGCGGCCGTCGCGATTCTCGACGAGTCCGGCGAGCCGGCCCTGACCTTCCGCGCGCTCGCCGCACGACTCGGCGGCGGTGTCGGCAGCATCTACTGGTACGTGTCCAACAAGGAGGAGTTGCTCAATCTCGCGACCGACCACGTGATCGCCGACGTACTCGTCGAGACCTCGAGCCTCGACGCCGACGCCGACCCCCTCGACAACGTCCGGGCGCTGGCGGTGGGCCTGTTCACCACCGTCGCGCAGCGCCCCTGGCTCGCAGCATATTTCATGCGCAACACGACCATCCAGTCCAACGGATTGGTGTTCTACGAGCGCCTCGGCGAACAGATGATGCGCCTGAACCTCTCCCCCCGCAAGACATTTCACGCCGTGTCCGCGGTTCTGGGCTACGTGATCGGGGTGGCGGCCGACCTCGGCCAGGAACCGCCTCAGGAGGTTGTTGCCGGGGAGGTCGCCGCACACGACTACCTGCACGCCGTCGCCGATCAGTGGCGAGCGCTCGATCCCGACGAGTACCCCTTCATGCACTTCATCGTCGACGAGTTCGACGGACACGAGGACATCGACCAGTTCCGCTCGGGACTCGAACTGCTACTGGAAGGCATTCGCCTACAGGCGGATTCGGCCGAACGCACCTGACACCCGCTCCGAAATCTGTACGCCCGAGCCGAGCGAGGTGCACAGTGCACACGGCTCGGCTCCCGCGTACAGGTTTCCTACGCAGATTCCGCACAAAGCAAGTGGCCCCCGCACTCGCGAGAGTGCGGGGGCCGCTTGGTGTTTGGGCTATTGACTACCGGTAGTCGTTGGAGAAGCCGTAGTCGTCCAGCGGCACCGCAGCGCCGGCCGGGGCACCGAAGGTGCCGTCCGGGCTGTAGTAGGTGTCGTCGTAGGACGGCACCGCGTAGGCCGCGGCACGCGCTTCCTCGGTCGGCTGAACCTGGATGTTGCGGTACCGGTTGATGCCGGTACCGGCCGGGATCAGCTTACCGATGATCACGTTCTCCTTGAGACCGATCAGCTTGTCGCTGCGGCTGTTGATGGCCGCATCGGTCAGGACACGAGTGGTCTCCTGGAACGACGCCGCCGACAGCCACGACTCGGTCGCGAGCGATGCCTTGGTGATACCCATCAGCACCGGACGTCCGGCCGCCGGCTCGCCACCCTCGGAGACGACCGTGCGGTTGGCCGCCTCGAACTCGGCGCGCTCGACGAGCGAACCGGGCAGGAACTCGGTGGTGCCGTGATCGATGATCGTCACGCGGCGCAGCATCTGACGCACGATGGTCTCGATGTGCTTGTCGTGGATCGACACACCCTGGCTGCGGTAGACCTCCTGGACCTCGTTGACCAGGTGGACCTGGACCTGACGGGGACCCATCACGCGGAGCACCTCGTGCGGGTTGGCCGAGCCCTCCATGAGCTGCTGGCCGACCTCGACGTGGTCACCGTCGGCGAGAAGCCGCTCGGAACCGTCGTCGTGCTTGAACACACGCAGGCGCTGACGCTTGGAGATCTTGTCGATGACCACTTCCTCGGAACCGTCGTCGGGGACGATGGTGATCTTGTAGAAGCGGTCGTCGTCCTCCAGGCGCACCCGGCCGGAGACCTCCGCGATCGGCGCGACGCCCTTGGGCACGCGCGCCTCGAAGAGCTCCTGGACACGCGGCAGACCACCGGTGATGTCGTCACCGACGCCACCCTGGTGGAACGTACGCATCGTCAGCTGGGTACCGGGCTCACCGATCGACTGGGCCGCGATGATACCGACGGCCTCGCCGATGTCGACGAGCTTGCCGGTCGCCATCGAACGCCCGTAGCACGACGCACACACACCGGTTCCGGTGCCGCAGGTGAGCACCGAGCGCACCTTGACCTGGGTGATGCCGGCGCCGAGAAGAGCCTCGATGGCCGGATCGCCGAGGTCGTGTCCACGCTCGACGATGACGTTGCCGTTCTCGTCGAGCGCATCGGCGGCCAGGGTCCGCGCGTAGGTGGAGGTCTCCACGTGCGCGTCGCGGATCAGCGTGCCGTCGGCCTGCTTCTCGGCGATCGTCGTGGTGATGCCACGCTCGGTGCCGCAATCCACCTCGCGCACGATGACATCCTGCGACACGTCCACCAGACGACGGGTCAGGTAACCCGAGTCGGCGGTACGCAGCGCGGTGTCGGCCAGACCCTTACGGGCGCCGTGCGTGTTGATGAAGTACTCGGCCACGGTCAGGCCCTCGCGGAACGAGGACTTGATCGGACGCGGGATGAACTCACCCTTCGGGTTGGTCACCAGACCCTTCATGCCAGCGAGCGAGCGGATCTGGGTCATGTTGCCCGCCGCACCCGACTTCACGATCATCGGGATCGGGTTGTCATCCGGGTAGTGCGCCTCCATGGCCGCACCGACCTCTTCGGTGGCCTGCTTCCAGATCTCGACCAGGGCGTCGCGACGCTCGTCCGGGGTGAGCGCACCGCGCTGGAACTTGCGCTCCAGGCCGTCGGCCCGCTCCTCGTACTTGTCGAGGATCTCCGCCTTGGCCGGCGGGACCAGCACGTCGGCCATCGAGACGGTGACGCCCGAACGGGTGGCCCAGTAGAAGCCGACATCCTTGAGCTTGTCGACGGTCTGGGCGACCACGATCATCGGGTAGCGCTCGGCCAGATCGTTGATGATCACGGCCTGACGCTTCTTCGGCATCTGCTCGTTGACGAACGGGTACTCCACCGGGAGCAGCTCGTTGAACAGCACACGACCCAGCGTGGTCTCCGCATCCCAGGCCTGACCGTAGCTCCACCCCTCGGGGAAGAGCTGCGCCTCGAGGTCGGCAGGCGGACGCTGGTCGGTCAGACGCACCTTGATCTGCGACTGCACGGTCAGCGCACCACGGTCGACGGCCATGATGGCCTCGGCCGGGCTCGAGTACACACCGCGCTCGACGTCGTCGGAAGTGGCAGGCGTGTACTCGCCGACCGCGCCCTCCTTGAGGGTGGTCAGGTAGTACAGGCCGGTCACCATGTCCAGACGCGGCATGGCCAGCGGTCGGCCCGACGCCGGCGACAGGATATTGTTCGACGACAGCATCAGGATCCGTGCCTCGGCCTGCGCCTCCGCCGACAGCGGGAGGTGCACGGCCATCTGGTCACCGTCGAAGTCGGCGTTGAACGCCTCACACACCAGCGGGTGCAGCTGGATGGCCTTGCCCTCGACGAGCTGCGGCTCGAACGCCTGAATACCCAGGCGGTGCAGCGTCGGAGCACGGTTGAGCAGCACCGGATGCTCGGCGATGACCTCTTCGAGGACGTCCCACACGGCCGGGCGCTGACGCTCGACCATGCGCTTGGCGGACTTGATGTTCTGCGCCTGGTTCAGGTCGACGAGTCGCTTCATCACGAACGGCTTGAACAGCTCGAGCGCCATCAGCTTGGGCAGACCGCACTGGTGCAGCTTGAGCTGCGGGCCGACCACGATGACCGAACGGCCCGAGTAGTCGACACGCTTGCCGAGCAGGTTCTGACGGAACCGGCCCTGCTTGCCCTTCAGCAGATCGCTCAGCGACTTCAGCGGACGGTTGCCCGGTCCGGTGACCGGACGACCGCGGCGGCCGTTGTCGAAGAGCGCGTCCACCGACTCCTGCAGCATCCGCTTCTCGTTGTTGACGATGATCTCGGGAGCACCGAGGTCGATCAGTCGCTTGAGGCGGTTGTTGCGGTTGATGACGCGGCGGTACAGATCGTTGAGGTCGGAGGTCGCGAAGCGGCCACCGTCGAGCTGAACCATCGGACGCAGCTCCGGCGGGATCACCGGCACCGCGTCGAGGATCATGCCCAGCGGCGAGTTGCCCGACTGCTGGAACGCGGCCACGACCTTCAGTCGCTTGAGCGCCCGCAGCTTCTTCTGACCCTTGCCGTTGCGGATGGTGTCGCGCAGCGACTCCGCCTCGGCGTCGATGTCGAAGGTCTCGAGCAGCTTCTTGATGGCCTCGGCACCCATCGACCCGGTGAAATACTCCCCGTACCGCTCGACGAGCTGGTGGTAGAGCTTCTCGTCGATGATGAGGTCACGCGGGGCGAGCTTGACGAACTTGTCCCACAGCTCCTCGAGTGCGTCGAGCTCACGCTGAGCGGCGTCACGCATGCGACGCATCTCGCGCTCGGCACCGTCCTTGACCTTGCGGCGGACGTCGGCCTTGGCGCCTTCGGCCTCCAGCTCGGCGAGATCCTGCTCGAGCTTCTGCTGACGCTCGTTGAGATCGATGTCGCGCTGGTCGGCGACGGCCTTCTTCTCGACCTCCATCTCGGCCTCGAGGGTCGAGAGCTCGTTGTGACGGAGCTCGTCGTCGACCGAGGTGATGACGTAGGCGGCGAAGTAGATGATCTTCTCGAGATCCTTCGGCGCCAGGTCGAGCAGGTAGCCCAGCCGGCTCGGCACACCCTTGAAGTACCAGATGTGCGTGACCGACGCGGCCAGCTCGATGTGGCCCATGCGCTCACGGCGCACCTTGGCCTTGGTCACCTCGACGCCGCAGCGCTCACAGATGATGCCCTTGAAGCGCACGCGCTTGTACTTGCCGCAGTAGCACTCCCAGTCGCGAGTCGGTCCGAAGATCTTCTCGCAGAAGAGGCCGTCCTTCTCCGGCTTGAGCGTGCGGTAGTTGATGGTCTCGGGCTTCTTGACCTCACCGTACGACCAGTTGTGGATGTCGTCGGCCGTGGCGAGGCCGATCTTCAGTTCGTCGAAAAAGTTGACGTCGAGCACTTGTTACCTTTCGGCTCTTCTAGTCAGATTCGGTGATGGTCAGTTGGCGAGATCGTCCACGGTGGCGGACTCGTTGCGCGACAGGTTGATTCCGAGGTTGGCCGCAGCGCGTTCCAGATCCTCGTCGTCGGTGTCGTGCATCTCGATGGCCGCACCGTCGGAGCTGAGCACCTCGACGTTCAGGCACAGCGACTGAAGTTCCTTCAGCAGCACCTTGAACGACTCGGGGATACCGGGCTCCGGGATGTTCTCGCCCTTGACGATCGCCTCGTACACCTTCACGCGGCCGACCACGTCGTCCGACTTGATGGTGAGCAGCTCCTGCAGGGTGTAGGCGGCGCCATAGGCCTGCATGGCCCAGCACTCCATCTCACCGAAGCGCTGACCACCGAACTGCGCCTTACCGCCGAGCGGCTGCTGCGTGATCATCGAGTACGGCCCGGTGGAACGCGCGTGGATCTTGTCGTCCACCAGGTGGTGCAGCTTGATGATGTACATGTAGCCGACCGACACCGGGTACGGGAACGGCTCGCCGGAACGACCGTCGAACAGTGTCGCCTTGCCGTCGCCGTTGACCATGACGTCACCGTCGCGGTTCGGCAGCGTCGAGGACAGCAGTCCGGTCAGCTCCTCCTCGCGGGCACCGTCGAACACCGGAGTGGCGGTGTTGGTGTCGGGCTCGGCCGAGTACATGTCCTCGGGCAGACGCGACGCCCAATCCGGAACCCCGCTGGCCACGTTGATGTTCCAGCCGGCCTTGGCGACCCACCCGAGGTGGGTTTCCAGGATCTGGCCGATGTTCATACGACGCGGTACACCGTGGGTGTTCAGGATGATGTCGACCGGGGTGCCGTCCGGCAGGAACGGCATGTCCTCGGCGGGCAGGATCTTGCCGATGACGCCCTTGTTGCCGTGGCGGCCGGCGAGCTTGTCGCCGTCCTGGATCTTGCGCTTCTGGGCCACGTAGACGCGGACCAGCTCGTTGACGCCGGGTGCGAGATCGTCGTCGTCGTCGCGGCTGAAGACGCGGACGCCGATGACCTTGCCGGTCTCACCGTGCGGAACCTTGAGCGAGGTGTCGCGCACCTCGCGGGCCTTCTCACCGAAGATGGCACGCAGCAGACGCTCCTCCGGGGTCAGCTCGGTCTCGCCCTTCGGGGTGACCTTGCCGACCAGGACGTCGCCGTCGCGAACCTCCGCACCGATGCGCACGATGCCGCGCTCGTCGAGATCGGCGAGGACCTCGTCGGAGACGTTCGGGATGTCCCGGGTGATCTCCTCGGCACCGAGCTTGGTGTCGCGGGCGTCGATCTCGTGCTCCTCGATGTGGATCGAGGTGAGCACGTCCTCCTCCACGAGCCGCTGGCTCAGGATGATCGCGTCCTCGTAGTTGTGACCCTCCCACGGCATGATCGCCACGAGCAGGTTCTTGCCGAGCGCCATCTCACCGTTCTCGGTGCACGGACCGTCGGCCAGGACCTGACCCGACTCCACGCGCTGGCCCTCGTCCACGATGGGACGCTGGTTGGCGCAGGTGCCGTGGTTGGACCGGGCGAACTTGCGCATCCGGTAGGTGTCGCGGGTGCCGTCGTCCGACATCACGGTGATGTAGTCGGCGGAGACCTCCTCGACCACACCGGTCTTGGTGGAGACCACCACATCACCGGCGTCGACGGCGGCACGCAACTCCATGCCGGTACCGACCAGCGGCGACTCGTTGCGCACCAGCGGCACGGCCTGACGCTGCATGTTGGCACCCATGAGGGCACGGTTCGCGTCGTCGTGCTCGAGGAACGGGATCATCGCGGTCGCGACCGACACCATCTGGCGCGGCGACACGTCCATGTAGTCGACCTGATCGGAGCCGACGAGCTCGACCTCGCCACCCTTCTTACGAACCGACACGCGGTCCTCGGTGAAGCGGCCGTTCGCGTCGACCGCGGCATTTGCCTGGGCCTTGACGTAACGATCCTCTTCGTCGGCGGTCAGGTAGTGGATCTCGTCGGTGACGACACCCTCGACGACCTTGCGGTACGGGGTCTCGATGAAGCCGAACGGGTTGACCCGCGCGTACACCGACAGCGAACCGATCAGACCGATGTTCGGACCCTCGGGAGTCTCGATCGGGCACATCCGGCCGTAGTGGCTGGGGTGCACGTCGCGAACCTCGAGGCCGGCGCGCTCACGGGACAGACCACCCGGGCCCAGCGCCGACAGGCGACGCTTGTGGGTCAGACCCGACAGCGGGTTGTTCTGGTCCATGAACTGCGACAGCTGGCTGGTGCCGAAGAACTCCTTGATCGCCGCCACGACGGGACGGATGTTGATCAGGGTCTGCGGCGTGATCGCCTCGACGTCCTGGGTGGTCATGCGTTCCCGCACGACACGCTCCATACGCGAGAGGCCGACGCGGATCTGATTCTGGATCAGCTCGCCGACGGTACGCAGACGACGGTTGCCGAAGTGGTCGATGTCGTCGACCTCGACGGGCACCTCGACACCACCGGGAACGGTCATGTACGTGGTGATGTGCGGATCGGCCTCGTGCAGACGCACCAGGTACTCGACGGTGGCGACGATGTCCTCACGGGTGAGGGTCGACTCGCCGAACATCGGGGTGTCGGTCAGACCGAGCTTCTTGTTGACCTTGTAGCGGCCGACGCGGGCGAGGTCGTAGCGCTTGTCCTTGAAGAACAGGTTCTCCAGGAGGTTCTCCGCGGACTCCTTGGTCGGCGGCTCACCCGGACGCAGCTTGCGGTAGACCTCGAGCAGCGCCTCGTCCTGGTTGGCGGTGTTGTCCTTCTCCAGGGTCGACATCATGATCTCGGAGAAACCGAAACGCTCGGTGATCTCCTCGGTGGTCCAGCCGAGCGCCTTGAGCAGCACGGTGACCGGCTGACGGCGCTTGCGGTCGATGCGCACGCCGACGGTGTCGCGCTTGTCGACGTCGAACTCGAGCCATGCGCCGCGGCCCGGGATGACCTTGACGGTGTGCAGGGTCTTCTCGGTGGCCTTGTCGATCGCGGAGTCGAAGTAGACGCCGGGACTACGGACCAGCTGGCTCACCACGACACGCTCGGTGCCGTTGATGATGAAGCTGCCCTTGTCGGTCATGATCGGGAAGTCGCCCATGAACACGGTCTGCGACTTGATCTCACCGGTGTTGTTGTTGATGAACTCCGCGGTGACGAACAGCGGCGCCGCGTAGGTCATGTCCTTGTCCTTGCACTCCTCGACGGAGGCCTTGACCTCGTCGAAGTGCGGGTCGGAGAAGGACAGCGACATCGATCCGGAGAAGTCCTCGATCGGGGACAGCTCGTGCAGGATGTCTTCGAGGCCTCCGGTCGGGTTCTCCTCGCCGCGCGCGATTGCTTTCGCGCGCCACTCCGGGGAACCGACGAGCCATTCGAAGGAATCGAGTTGGAGGTCGAGGAGGCCGGGTACCTCCAGCGGCTCGCTGATTTTGGCAAAAGACGCGCGATGCGGCGCGCCGGGGATGGTTGAGGTGGACTGGCGGTTGACTGCCAAGATGCGTCCTTCCAACACGACGTTTCACTACCTGGTTGTGCGGTGAGTGGCTTGATGGGCCGTTCGCTGGTGACAACCTGGATCGGCGATCACCGCAGCACACACAACGCGGTTCGTTGGAGAACCTGTAGTGGCCGTGAGGAGGATCAAAGATGGACAGGAGGCAGCCAGCGCAACGTCCAACTGTAGCAGAAAGTAGACGTACTTTGTCAAGCGCGTCTCGAAGCAACTGCGCGCCGGTGGCTGCCTTGCACGTCAATCGCTGGTCACAGCGTGGACCGACTTCGTCCCCACGTCAAGCGCTACGCGCATTTTTGTGGAAACTTTGTTGCCCGCAGCTCGGCGGGGCCTCTCCCGCCGACCGAGGTGCGGGCCTCGAAGCCCGCCGCCACAAAAAAGTAGGGGAAGAAACTCTTCCCCTACTCTTTGAGTCCTCCCCGGAAATTTCTGGCGGACGACTGTGAACCTCGGGGAAGAAACTCCTCCCCTAGATTTTGTGGGTACGACCCAAGGGCATTTCCCCAGTTCAGAGGATGGCCACCAAACTCGACGACTCAGCCGCCGGTGCTGAGCGTCAGGATCTTGTTGATGATCCAGTTGTCGCCCGAGCGTTCGGCACTGATCTCCAGGGCCGGGACACCGCTGTTGACGGCCATCCCGTTGATCGACTGGCTGACGATGAGGCTGGCCAGCACGGTGCCCTGGCCGTCCTCGGTCAGATTCTTGACGCCGATCGAATCCACGCGACATTCGGCGACCATGTTGGTCTTGGTGATCAGGTCGCGCTGGGTCGGCACCACGGAGTCGAAGTTCTTGCGGGCCTCTCCGGACAGGACGGCGTGGGCTTGGCGCACCCATTCGTCGACGTTCGGGCCCTGGTAGGCGATGGCCGTGCAGATCTTGGCGCCGACCTGCCCGGACAGTTCGGCCGTCGCCGATGTGTCGATGTACGCGCGGTTCGGTCCGATGTCGGCACCCGGATGGGCCGCTGCGATGGCGGCAAGCACCGCGAGCACGGCGGCCACGGCCGCGAGAATGGCGACCGTGCGCCGGCTGAACCAGCCCCGCCCGGTTGCCAGTTGGCGTCCGAACCCGGTCACGGCCGCCGACCCCGACTTTGCACGTGCGCTCGCCGGGCGCTTGGCGTCCGACGCAGGACCACTCTTCGTCGGCGGGGCGTCCGCGCCGGAACGCAGGGTCGAGACCCGCGACACCGTGCGCGTCTTGCCCGTCGGCTTGTCCAGGGGCACAGCCTCGGTGGCGTCGGCCTTCGCAGCGCCGGCGTCGGTGTCCGGCTCGGCACTGGGTGCCGCGTCCGTCTCGGTCTCTACGGTCTCGGCCTCGTCCGCGGGTACAGTCTCCGCGGTGTCGGCGTCGTCTGAGATCGCAGGGTCGTCGGCACGTTCGATATGCGTCGTGTCCGGTTCCGGATCGGTGCCGGTGGCGGGAGCAGCGACGTCCGCCGCGACGTTAGCGCCGGACTGATCGGCCGGGTCCGGCTGCGCGGGACCCGACGACCAGTTGGAGTCGTCGACGTTCGACCGCGACCCGGCGACGCGTGGCCGGTATCCGGGAGTGCGTGGTGTGCGCGGTCCGATACTTCGTGGTCGTGGACTACGTGGTGCCATCAGTTCCCACCACCTTGGGGCGGGGTCACCGGCGTGCTCGGCGTGGTGCGCTGACCGGGTTGTTCCTGCACGGCCATACCGTCAAGCGGGAAGACCGTGTCGGCCTTCCACGTGCCGTCGGACCCCTTGTTCATGTGCAGAAGAAATCCCATCGTCACCGGGTCCGACTGCTTCCCGTCGGCGCTGCCGACCACGTTCACGTACACCTGGACCTTCGCGGTTCCGTCGTCGGCGTTGACCTCGGTCGGAGCCGAGCTCTTCACCGCACCGGTTGTGATCCGCTTCTGGTTGGCGGCCTTGCGCAGGGGGTCGATCAACGACGCCTGGATCTGGTTGTTGACCTGGGTGAGCGCCCCACCGGTGAACGATGCGTTCAGATTCCTCTGCCACTCGTCGAGGCGCGCAGGATCGATGGTGGTGACGTTGACCATGGCCTGTTCGGCGGCGGCGGTCGCCTCGTCGCGGGCCTGCTGGATCGGCTTCTGGACAAAGTAAGCCTCGTAGGCCTGGTATCCGAAGAATCCCGCACACGCCACGGCCACAGCGACCGCAACGATCGCCAGCACCCCCACGATGTTGCGGGGCCGGCGATCGGCGTCGTTCGCCGTCGGCTGCTGCGCGTCGTTGCGCGGGTTCTTGTCAGTCTTCATCGGCCGTCACTGTAACGATCGCACCTGAGAACTTGCCAATCCGCGATGGAATCGACAGGCCTGCAGGCCGACCTACTTCTGGTGGACACCCAACAGGATCGCCAGCTGGGTCGCGAGCGGATTCAGGTTGAGCTTGTCGGGATCTTTCTTCGGCGTCTTGTCCCACGGCTGCGGGTAGGCCGGATTGGAGTACTTGGCACGCTCCGCGCCGCGCACCCCTGTCGGATTGCCGAATGGCACAGTACATTTCGCGTTCGTGTTGAACGGGAACTCGTCGTAGTGGACGTTGAAGGCCGGGTTCTGGGCCTTCATCCGGTCGATCATCGCCTGGGTGCCCTCGTAACCGCGGGTACACGACGCCGGGTTGTTGGTCTCGAGCACCACACCGAAGTGGATCTGACCGTCGCCGGGCGCGGGACTGTAGCTGCCCGCCGACAACGCCGAGAGCATCGCAAAGGTCGGCGACACCGCGAACGACGTCGGTTCGATGGTGCGCACCACCTGCGACAGGTCGCTCACGACCTTGGCGATGTCGCCGCCGTTCTTCTGGATCAGGTTGGAGACCTGCGTCGCGGCCAGCGTTCCGGTGGTCAGCAGTCGGCGCAGATCCGGATCGGCGGACTGCAGCGTCGCGGTGATCAGGTTGATGTTGCGCGACCACGCGAGGATCTCGTCGGACTGCTCGGCCTGGGTGGCCAGCACGACGTTGGAGTCCTCGATCAGTGCGACGGTCGCGCCGAGGTTCTCCACCCCGGCCCGGCTCAGCCGAGAAAGCGAATCGACGAGTCGGGTGAGGTTCTCGCTCTGCCCGTTGAACGCCTTGCCGAGCTCAGTGATCACCGTGTGCAGGTCGTCCACCGGGATCGACGACGTGAAGTCGATCGCGGAGGCCACCACGTCCTCGAGCGGCGGCGGGAGTTGCGTGTGTTCGCGTGTGATCGTCGAACCGTCTTCGAGGTAGGGCGCACCGCTCGAGCGCGGCTGCAGGTCGACGAACTGCTCACCGATCGCCGACCGGGAGGCCACCACGGCCACCGCCGATGCCGGGATCTCCGGGCCGCCCGAATCGAGGTCGAGGGTGACGTCGACTCCCGTCTGCGTCAGTTTCAGCTCACCGACGCGTCCGACGGGCACACCCAAGTAGGTCACCTCGGCGTTGGTGAAGATGCCGCCGGAATCGGCCATCTGCGCCGTCACCTTGTAGGTCCCGAATCCTGCGAGCTTGTCCAGCCGCGCGTACCTGGCACCGACGTATACCATCGCCACCAGCCCGACGATCACGAACACGATCAACTGGATCTTGACGAATCTGCTGATCACGGCTGCACCCCCAGCATCGCGAGCGGACCGTCGAAGAATCGCTGGCCCGGCTGCACCGGTTTCGGCAACGACGCCGGATACGTGCCGCCCGACGGTGGTGTGTTGGGCCCCGGCCGCGAGTTGGGCGCAGGCGGCAGCAGGGTGATGGTCGGCCAGCCGTACCGCGGGCCGTTGCCGCCGTAGTACGGGTTGGCCGGGTTGACCGGAACGTTCACTCGCGCGTTGGGCGAGTACTTCGGCCTTCCCTGCCCGACGCCGAGCGCTTCGAGCTGGTTGAGCAGCCGGAAGTCGAGCGTCATGAACAGGTTGGCCGAGTCGCCGTGCACACCCGGCAGAATCCAGTCCGGGAACGGAATGGTCAGCATCAGCGGCGCGGCGGTGATCAGATCGGGCGCCGACTTGGCCAGCTGCGTGAGAATCGGACGCAGCGCCTTCAGATCGGTGATCAGCGCTTCACGTGACTTGCCGAGGACATCGGTACCCACCTGGCCGAGCTTGTCGAGCTTGGTCAGCAGGTCGACGAACTGCGGCCGCTGCTGCTCGAGCACCTCGATACCCGCAGGCAACTGCTTGAGGATGCGGTCGATCTGAGCAGTCTGAGCAGCCGTGCGAGTCGACAACGCAGCCAGGCCGTCGATGGCCCGGATGATGTCGTCGCGCTGACGGTTGAGGCCGGTGATGAGGACGTTCGTCTGCCTCAGCAGGCTCCGCACCTCAGTGGTACGGCCACCGAGCACCTTGTTCAGTTCGGTGACGATCGGCTGCAGCTGATTGAGCCCACCTCCGTTGAGCAGCATCGCCAGCGCACCGAGAACCTGCTCGATATCGGTCGCGGTGCGCGTCCGGGTGAGCGGGATCGGCTGATCCGGGTTCTGCCGCGGCGCGTCGGCCGTGTTCGGCGGTTCGGCCAGCGCCACGAACTTCTCGCCGAGCAGCGACGTCTGCTGAACGCTGGCCAGCGCCTTGTCCGACAGATCGACCTCGTTCTTCACCTCGACGGTGACCTGAGCGAACCACTCCTGACCCGGCACCTCGATCTTGGTGACACGGCCGACCGGGATGCCATTTTGCTTCACCATCGACTGCGGCACCAGGTCGAGGATGTTGTCGAACTGGATCTTGTAGGTGCGCGGGTTGTCGCCGGTGTCGACACCGCCGGGCAGCGGGATCGACTGGATGCCGTTGCTCCCGCAGCCGGCGATCGCGAACACCATCGACAACAGCACGGCCACGGCGGCAGCTCGCGTGACGCGACGCGGAACCGCTCGCACGATCGGGACGGGACGGGTCATCAGTTGCCTCCCCGCGGTGTGCTCGACGCCGGGGTGCGCGACGGTCGGGACGGTGTCGCAGGTGCCCGGGTCGACGTCGGGGTCGTGAGGTTCGGATCCGGGTTGCCCGGCACGGTTCCCGGCACCGGGTAGCGCTGCAGCTTGTCGTTGCTCATGATGCCGAACGGCAGCACCGGCAGAAGCGGTTCGAGCACCCGGTTCTTGATCTGCCTACCGATGTTCTCGCACTGGCTGATCAGCGGCGCGAGCCTCGTGCTGAACTGCACGAAGGCCGGGTTGCCGGGCATCAGCTTGCCGAGGTCGAGCAGACGGCACTGGGCGCCGATCAGATCCTGCAGATCCGGGATGGTCAGACGCAGCGCCAGCGTGCCGGACTCGGCGTCGTAGGCGTTGATCAGGTTGTTCAGCGTCACCGGCAGCACCGTCAGGATCTCCTTCAAGGAGTTCCGGGTGTCCAGCAATGCCTGCGTCGTCGGCTGCAGATCCTTGACGGTCTCACCGATCTGTTCCCGATTGTCCGCGATGAACGTCGCGACATCGCCGAGCGCGAACGACAGCCGGTTCAACGACGTCGCGAGCTGGTTGCGCTCACCCGCGAGGAACGTGTTGAACGACGCCATCTGCGTGTTGAACTGACGCACCTGCGCGTCGTTCTGCCGCAGCGCGCCGACGAACACGTTCAGGTTCTTGATGGTGTCGACGAGGTTGCCGCGCGAATCGCTGAGGGTGGTCGAGGCCTTCGACAGGTTCTCGATCGCCTTGCCCAGCGCTTCGCCGTTGCCCGACAGGTTGTCGGCACCGGTGGCGATCACGTCGCTCACCGCGCCGTTCTTGTTGGCGCCCTGCGGTCCGAGCGCGTCGGACAGCTCCTTGACACTCCGATAGATCTGGTCGACCTCGACCGGAACCAGCGTCTTGTCCAGGCCCAAGGTGATGTCGTCGGAAGCCTTGGGACCACCCGTGTATGCCGGGGCCAGCTGGACGTAGCGGTCGGCGACCACCGACGGAATGATCTGTACCGCACGGACATCGGCGGGCAGGTCCACACCACGATCGACCGTCATGGTCACCTTGACGGTCTCCCCCTGCGGCTCCACCGAGTCGACCTTGCCGACCGCGACACCGAGCACCCGCACGTCGGAACCCTCGTAGATGCCGACCGTCCGCTTGAAGGTCGCGGTGATCTTGGTGGTGCCCAGCGACGAGAAGACCCACGACAGGGCACCCGCGAGGATCAACGCGAGAATCAGCCCGATGATGATGTAGACGATGTGCCGCGGCGTGAACCAGCGGCCCGGACCTGACGTCCGGGTGAGGTCGGGTGCGGTCATCAGCCGGCCTCCGTTCCACCGTTGTTCTGATCCGCCTTCTTGTTGGGCGGACGCGTGGTGTTCTGCTGCGGCAGACCCGGCGGCAGCAGGTTGACGACCACCTGGTCGAACCAGCGACCGTTGCCGAGCACGTTGGCGTAGAGCCGATAGAACGGCGCCATGTAGGTGATGGTCTTGCGCAGGTTCTGGTTCTGCGCGATGAGCAGCTGGTTGACGCCGTTGATCGCGTCGAGCGCCGGACCGATCTGCTTCTCGTTGTCGCGCACGATGCCGGTCAGCGAGGTGCTCAGACTGGTGGTGCTCGCGAGCAGCGCCGAGATGGAACGCTGGCGATTGTTCAGTTCGTCGAGCAGCTGTCCGGCACCCGCGATGAGGCGCACGAACTCCTCGTTGCGATCGGCCAGGATCTTCGATGTGTCCTTGGTGGCCACCAGCAGCCGCTGCACTTCCTGGTCGCGGCTCGCGATGGTCGACGACAGACGGGCGATACCGTCGAGCGCCGGTCCCATGTCGCCGGCGGTACCCGAGAACGCATCCGACAACGTCCGCAGCGACGTCGCGACCTGCGTGGTGTTGATCCCGGGATCACCGCCGTTGGGGTCGCCGGTCAGCTGCTTGGCGGCGTCGGAGAAGGCCTCGACCACGTCGTAGGGAGCGACGGTGTCGGTGAGGGGCTCGTCGGGATCGGCCGGCTCGCTGCCGCGCGGGACCAGTGCCAGGAACTTCTGCCCGAGGATGGTCTTGATCTGGATCGACGCCTGGGTCTGGTTCCCGATCCAGGTGTTGTTCACCCGGAACGTGACGTTGACGCGGTCGCCGTCGAGCTCCACGCCGTCGACCTCGCCCACCTTCACACCGGCGACACGGACCTCGTTGCCCGGCTTGAGTCCGGCGGCCTCGGTGAACTTCGCGGTGTAGCGCGCACCGGCACCGACGAGCGGAAGCGACGTCAGATAGAACGACGAAATGGCGAGCATCAACAGGATGAGGATGCCGATCGCGCCGATGCTGACCGGGCTGCGCCGTCCGCCGAAGCGGCGATGCGGATGGGTCTGCTGCGGTTCCTGATCTTCGGAATCGGATGCGTTGGACTGGTCGGTCATCATTCTCACCCCCCTGGCTGTTCGTTGGCCCAACAGCGGGTTGCCGCGTTGGTGTAGAGCACGTGATTGATGTTGGGCAGCGGGATCAGCGGCTTGGTCAGCAACACCGACTTGCCGTTGCCGGCGACGACGTCGATGCCACACAGATAGAACTGGAACCAAGAACCGAAGCTGGCCGCGCGGCCGATCTTCATCAGCTTCACCGGCAGATTGTTCAACGTCTCGTTGACGTCGTCATCGCGGGCGTTGATCTGGTCGGCCAGGGCCTTCAATCCGGCAATGTCGCCCTGGATCGACGGCCGCGTCTGTCCGAGGATGTTGGCGGTCACGGTGGTCAGATTCGACACCGACGTGATCGCCGACCCCACCGAACCGCGTTGCGCCGCAAGACCGGTCACCAGTCGCTCGGTGTTGTCGAGGAGGCTGGTGAACTGCGCGTCGTTGCGGTTGACCGTCTCGAGCACCTTCGTCAGGTTGGTGATCAGTTCACCGATCACGGCATCCTTGTCGGCGATCGCATTGGTCAGGTCGGCTGTACTGCTCACCAGCGACGCGATCGATGAGCTCTGCCCGTCGAAGACCGCGATGATTTCCTCGGACAGCTTGTTCACGTCGTCGGCGGACAACTGCTGGAACAGCGGCCGGAAACCGTTGAACAGTTCGGTCAGGTTCACCGGCGGGTGGGTGTCACGCACCGCGGGATTGGTGCCGAACGTGTGTCCTTGCGAGACCGTCTGGGTGGGATCACCCGCGCCGCGTTCGAGGGCGAGGTAGCGCAGTCCAGTCAGGTTCCGGTAGCGGATGTAGAGCTGGGTGCCCGCGGGCAGGGAGTCGCGGTCGAGGTTGAACTTGACCAGCGCCCGCGACACCTCCTCGTTGCGTTCGGTCACCCGGACGACCTCGACGCCGGTGACCTGCCCGACGCGCACACCGGCGATACGTACGTCGTCACCGGGGTTGAGCAGCGTCGCATCGGTGAACTGCGCCGAGTACTCGGCGTCACCGTCGCCGCCGGCGTTGGCGATCGTCAGCGCGAGCAGACTCGTCGCGACGACAGTCACCACCGCGAAGATGATGAGCTTGGTGAGAGGTCCGACAATCGATTTCATTTGATGTCGACCTTCGCTCCCTGCAATGCGGCGCCACCGATCAGCGTCACCCAGGTGGGCACGTCCTTGGGATCCACCCCGCTGGTGGCCCCGTAGATCACCTTGAGCTGGTTGACGTAGTCGGGGTCGTCGTACGGGTTGGCCCGGATCGTGCCGGCCGGCATCGCAGCGAACTGCGGTTGCGGCAGCTGCGGCATCGTGCGCGGGCCGGGGTTACGGGACGGTGGCTGGTAGCTGCCGTCGGCGAGACCGCCGCCCGGGTACTGCGGGAAGGGACGGCCGTTGGTGGCCTTCTCGTAGCACACCGCGGGTGGGTCCAGATCGAATAAGCGCGGTTCGTCCTGGTTGGGCAGGTAGCGGCCGCGAGGATTCACGAACTGCAGGTTCACGTGCACGCCCGGGTTCTTGGTGCCCTGCCCGACGATGCGTCGTGACTCGGGGATCAGGCCGGCGAAGTTGCGGAACGTGCACACAAAGGTCGGTGACTGCTTGGCGAGACCCACCAGGAACGGCTCCGACCCTACGAACAGGTCGATCAGGTTTGCCCGGTTCTGCTGCAGCCACACGGTGGTGTCGGTCGCGGCGACACCGAGCGTCGCGATCAGGGTCCGCAGATCACCCTGCCGCTCCACGATCGTGTTGCTCGTCGTCCGGAAATTGTCGAGCGCGTCGACCACGTCCGGGAGGGCGTCGGAGTACGTCTGGGAGAACGACGCCAGCCCGCGCAACGTGCCCTGCAGGTCGGGCAGGCTGCGATTGATCCGGGTGAAGATCGTGTTCAGCTCTTCCAGCGTCGTCCCGATCTGTTCGCCGCGCCCCGCCAGCGCCGTCGACAACGAGGTCAGCGTGACGTTCAGGTCCTGCGGCGGGATCGCCTCGAGCACGGGGAGCAACTTGTCGAAGAGCTCTTGGACCTCTTTGGCGTTGCCGCTGCTGTCGGTCTGGATCACCGCACCGTTGCTCAGCGTCGGGCCGCCGGTGGTGTCGGGCACCTGCAGGGCGATGTAGCGCTCACCGAACAGGGTCTTGGGCAGGATGCGGGCGGTGGTGGACGCGGGCAGCGCGTCGGCCTTGTCCGGGTACAGACCCAGGATCACGTCGACGGTTCCGTCGGGAGCAGGCTCGACGTTGCGCACCACACCGACGACCATGCCGCGCGCCTTCACGTCGGCGTTCGTCGGCAGTGCATTACCGGTCGAATCCGTCTTGAGAGTCACCTCGGTGTAGTCGGTGAACGTGTTGTTGAACTTCATGACGGTCACCGCGAAGAACAGGGCGACGATGATGAAGAACACCAGACCGAGCAGACGTCGGCGCAGAACGGTCACGCGGCTAACCCCCCACTCGCACGGTCGTCGTCGTGCCCCAGATGGCCAGACCCAGGAAGAAGTCGAGGATCGCGATCAGCACCAACGCGGCACGGACAGCGTGTCCCACGGCCACGCCGACGCCGGCCGGGCCGCCACTCGCGTAGTAGCCGTAGTAGCAGTGCACCAGGATGATCACGAACGCGAAGACCAAGACCTTGCCGAACGACCACAACACGTCGCCGGGTGGCAAGAAGAGATTGAAGTAGTGGTCATAAGAGCCACCCGACTGACCGTTGAACACCGTGGTGATCACGCGGGAGGCGAGGTACGCGGAGAGCAGACCGAGGACGTAGAGCGGGATGACGGCCACGAAGCCGGCGATCACGCGGGTGCTGACGAGGAACGGGATCGACGGCACCGCCATGGTCTCGAGTGCGTCGATCTCCTCGGAGATACGCATCGCACCGAGCTGCGCGGTGAAACCACAACCGACCGTCGCCGACAACGCGAGACCCGCGACCAGGGGCGCCACCTCGCGGGTGTTGACGTAGGCCGAGAGGAAGCCGGTCAGGGCTTGCGAGCCGATCTGGTCGAGGGCCGCGTAGCCCTGCAGTCCGACGACGACGCCGGTGAATCCCGACATCAGCACCATCACGCCGATGGTGCCGCCGATGACCGCGAGACCACCGGACCCGAACGCGACCTCGGCGAGCAGACGCAACACCTCGCGGGTGTAATGCACCAGGGTCTTGGGCATCCAGGCGAGCGTGCGCCCGTAGAAGGACATCTGTTCGCCGGCACCGTCGAGCACCTTCAGCGGCTTCGACAGCTGCTTACGCGCCTCGTACATGTAGTACTCGGGGCGGCTCTTGGCGATCGTCACCCCACCGTTGGCCATGTCAGCTCCCCTTCGGCGGGACGATCTGCAGGTAGACCGCAGTGATGATCAGGTTGGCCAGGAACAGCAGCAGGAACGTGATGACGACGCTCTGGTTGACCGCGTCACCCACGCCCTTCGGTCCGCCCTTGGGATGCAGTCCCTTGTAGGCGGCGACGACGCCGGCGAGCACACCGAAGATCGCCGCCTTGAGGGTCGAGACGTACAGATCGGGCAGTTGTGCCAGTGCACCGAAGGAGGCCAGATAGGCACCGGGCGTGCCACCCTGCACGACGACGTTGAAGAAGTAGCCACCACCGATACCGATGACCGCGACCAGACCGTTGAGCAGCATCGCCACCAGAACCATCGCCAGCACGCGCGGGACGACGAGACGCTGGATCGGGTTGATGCCGAGCACCTCCATCGCGTCGATCTCCTCGCGGATGGTGCGCGACCCGAGATCGGCGGCGACCGCCGACCCGGCCGCGCCGGCGATGAGCAGCGAGGTCACCAGCGGTGATCCCTGCTGGATCACCACCAGCACGCTGGCCGCACCGGTGTAGGACTCGGCGCCGAGCTGCTTGATCAGCGAACCCGTCTGTAGCGAGACGATCGCGCCGAAGGGGATCGCGATCAGCGCCGTCGGCAGGATCGTCACACTGGCGATGAACCACGCCTGCTGGATGAACTCCCGCCACTGGAACGGGCGCACAAAGGTCTGGCGTGCAACATCGACGAAGAGCTGGACGATATTGCCGGTCTGCTCAAGAGCCCCCGTACCGGCTTTTGCGATCCTGTCGACGCCACGCGTGGTGGCACTACTCATTCCTAGGTGGCCCGCCCTTCGTGACCCGGAACGTCACCACGATCGGTGTTGATGGAGGTGGTCGGAGAGTTGTCTGGCTTGACCCACTGCTGAGTGGGTGCGTCGCTGCCCTGGTAGTCCCCGCCCTGATACTGATTGCCCTGGTAGTTGATCACGTCGGTCTTCTGGTCGGCGACGGCGACGCCACCGCCCTGCTGTACCTGGGTCCACTCACCCGCGGCGTGCTGGCCACCGGGCTGCTGCCCAGTGTCCTGCTCGTGCGCGCGGGTCTCCTCGCGCATGCGATCCTCTTCGTCCATGGACTCGCGGATGGCGCGCTGGGCGTTCTCCGGCAGTGTCGGCAGCAGTTCCAGAACCCGCTCGCGGTGCCGCGCGACGGCCTTGCGTTCGGGCATCCCCGGGTTGGGCTGCACCTGCGGGATGATCTCCGAGAAATCGTCCTTGGTACCGCCGCCACCGATACCGGCGGCCTGCATGGCCTCTTCCTGCTTCTGGACGGCCTCGTCCTTCTCCTCGGACATACCGATCGGACCGAACCGATCACCGGAGAGGAACTGCTTGACCACCGGCTGATCCGAGGTGAGCAACTGCTCCCGCGGACCGAACATCACCAACTCCTTCCGGAACAACATGCCGATGTTGTCCGGAATCGTGCGCGCGATGTTGATGTTGTGCGTCACGATCAGGATCGTCGCATCGATCTGCGCATTGATGTCGATCAACAGCTGACTGATGTAGGCCGTACGCACCGGATCCAGACCCGAGTCCGGCTCATCACACAGAATGATCTGCGGATCGAGCACCAACGCCCGCGCCAACCCGGCACGCTTACGCATACCACCGGAGATCTCACCGGGCAGCTTGTCCTCGGCACCGGCCAGACCGACGAGATCGATCTTCTCCATCACGATGTCGCGGACCTCGTTCTCCTTCTTCTTCGTGTGCTCACGAAGCGGGAACGCGATGTTGTCATACAAACTCATCGACCCGAACAGGGCGCCATCCTGGAACAGCACACCGAACAACTTGCGGATCTCGTAGAGCTCCTTGGCCGAACACTTGGTGATATCGGTGCCATCGATGATCACCGAACCCTGCTCCGGATGCAGCAAACCGATCAGCGTCTTCAGAAACACCGACTTACCCGTACCGGACGGCCCCAGCAGAGCCGACACCTCCCCCGACGGCAGGGTCAACGTGACATCACGCCAGATGTTCTGCGAACCAAAAGACTTCGTCAGATTCTCGACACTGACCTCAACACCCACTACATCCTCCAGACGATCGCTGCCCCCTGCGGCGGCCCCATGATGCGGCCACACACGAACCGGTGACATTTGTGGTTGGGGTCACTCTAGCCGACACCCAGCACCGTCACCTCCACCGGAAGAGTTTTCTCATCGTTGGTTCGCCGAGAAAGCTACCAGCCGGTAACCCTGTATGCCGCATGAGGGTAGCCCAAGAGCAGCCCGTGAGGGAAGTCCCGGCAACTACGATGCTGTGACCGCCGACGCATCACTGCTGGTCACTTGTCCAACACCGCAGCATCGGGGTCGTCGGACGGCGTCGGCGACCACTTGTCCCGGACCCGCGAGAGCCGAAGCCACCACGCAGCGACGAGGACGAGCACCAGCCAGATCAGGGACAGATTGCCGTAGATGTTCTGCCACCACGACCAGTCGAGCTCGCGCAGATCTCGTTTGGGAAGGAAGAGATAGGGCCCGGGCAACTGGGCCAGCAGCCCCAGCACACCCAGTCCGAGGTAGACCCGATCGCGTGCCCGGATACCGACGGCGAGGAAGACGACGATGAACACCGACGTCAGCACCCAGTGGTGAATCCAGGCCGTCGGGGCGCCCAGCAGGGCCACCGCCGAGGCTGCCAGCAGGCAGAGTTCGACCTCGCCACGGTCGGCGAGCACGCGGGCCAGGACGAGACAGTAGATGGTCGCGATGGCGGTGGCCAGCATCCACCAGTGCGAGCGGTCGGACTCGTCGAGGCCCATTCTGGCCAGCACACCGGCGATGCCCTCGTTGTAGATGAAGGCCAGCCCGCCGATGCGGTCGGCGTCGAAGAGCGTCGACGTCCAGTACTGGTAGGAGTCCGACGGCGTGACGGCCCAGGCGAGTCCGGTGCAGGCGACGAAGCCGAGCACCACGTTCGCGGCGGCACGCCACTGTCGTCGTGCGAGGTAGTAGATGATGACCACCGCGGGGGTCAGTTTGATCGCCGCGGCGACGCCGACGAGCAGGCCGCGGTACGGCTCGAGTCTCGTCGGTCGCTTCGCGATGGTGTCGGCGACCATCAGCGCCACCAGCACGATGTTGACCTGCCCGAGGTCGAGGGTGATCCGCACCGGCTCGAGTTGCAGGGCCACGGCCGTCAGGATCAGCGACCAGCCGACCGGCAGATCGCCACAGCCCACCCGGCGCAGCAGCAACCGGATCATCCACCACACCAGCACACAGCCCACGACGGCCATCAGCACGGCACCGAGGCGCACCGGCAGCCAGCTCAGGGGCGTGAACACGAGCGCCGAGAACGGCGGGTAGGTGAAGGCGAGGATCTGTCCGTCGTTGATGGTCGGCACGTTGCCGTCGTAGAGCGGTGTGCCGTGCGACAGGAACTGCCCGCCGAATCGGTAGACCTGGAAGTCGACGGGCGGACCCCAATACTTGGCCGGCCCGACGTGCAGCAGCCACGGCTGCGCGAACACCCGAGCCACCCCGATCGCCAGAAGTACGGCACCGACCACGTCGATTCGTCGAAATGGGCGGGGCCGGGCGATCACGCGGCCAGCCTAGGCGCCGCTGGGCGGGGATCGCCGGGCAGGTCCCCTAGGTCGTGCTAGGGGTCAGTCGACGACCGGGCACGAGCTTCCCAGATTCAGACCGGTGCCGACGGTCCGGGCCAGCGTCGCCGCCGGCCGCCCTGGCTGTTGGGCCCTCAGCACGTGCGGCCCCTTCGTGGCCGGTTTCCATTCGACCTCCACGTCACCCGCCGCGTTCGGGGTCTTGACGTCGATCACCTTGGCATCGTCGCTGACGGTGATCGGTGTGACGTCACTCCCGTGGGCCTTGATCGTGTAGGTACAACCTGTCCCATACTTCCCGTTCGCGCTGCCATCGGTCTGCATCCAGACGGTGTATGCCGATGCCGGACCGGCTCCCGCCAGGAGAGCCGCGGTTGCGACCGCCGCCGCGGCGCCCCCCAGCAGGACAGTTCGACCCCGCGCTGCCACTTGGTCGCGAATACTTCCGCACACAGACATGCTCGTCCTCTCGCTGATGTCGGAATGCCTGGCCGGCCTCCCGGAACGTCGATCATCCCGGTGAGTGAGGAGACTCGATGGAGTGGCGGGCTACTCGAATCCGACGGCGCGCTACTCGCACGACCGGTTGTGCATCGTGGTCGGTCGACCAAACGATCGATCGCCCGAAGGATCGGCGCGCCCTATCCTACGAAGATGGCAAGCAAGGTGCCCCTGGCCGGGAGGATCAAGGAGCGCGCCGAACTACGCCGATTGCTCAACGAAGAACCCGACGCGGTCGTCGTCGTCCGGGGCCCGGGTGGCGTCGGCAAGAGCCGCCTTGTCGAGGAGACCACCGCCTCGCTGAGCGTGCCCGTGCACTGGGTGGGGGCCAGCGAAGCAGCGGAGCCGATCCCGCTCGGCGCCTTCGCACCCTGGATCGACTCAGACATCACCGACGCGCTCGACCGGCTCATCGCGCTGACCGAATCGCTCAGCGGCGCCGAGCAACAGGTCGTCGTGATCGACGACGCCAATCATCTCGACGCACAATCGCTGTTCGTCCTCGAACGACTCATGGTCACCGCCGGCGTGGCCGTGGTGATGACGCTGCGACGCGAATCCGCCGTGCCACCCGCGCTCATCGAGATCGTGAACCGCCGGGGCGCCACGATCCTCGATCTCGATCCCCTGAGCCGCACCGAAACCGACGAGCTGGCTCGCATCATGCTCGGCGCGCCGATGCGTGAAGACTTCAGCCACAAGTTGTGGTCCATCACCGAGGGCAATCCGTTGTTCGTGATCTCCATCATCGACGACGTTCGGCGCAACGGACTCATCGTGCTCGAGGACGAGAGCTGGACCGCAGAGAACCTGCGACCACCCCGCACGCTGGCCGAAGCTGTACGAGGCCGCATTCGACGCGCATCCGAGGACATCGTCGACATCATCGACCTCCTCGCGCTCGCCGAGCCGCTACCCCTCGAACTGCTGCGACGACTCACCACTTCCGCGGCACTCGAAGTCGCCGAAGCACACCAGTTCATCGTCGTCACCCCCGACGGCGACACCCATCCGACCCGGTTGGCCCATCCGCTCTTCGGTGAGGTGAGCCGCGAGATCGCGGGGGCGGCCCGCCTGCGGAACCTGCGCTCGCGCCTCGCATCCGAACTCAACAGCCTGCCCGCCACCACCCATCGGCTGCGCATCATGAAGGCAATGCTGGTGTCCGACGCAGCCGACGGCGCCCCCGACCGGGGAGCGATACTGGTCGACGGCGCACAGGCCGCTCTGTCGATCATGGATCTTCCGCTGGCGCTCGACATCAGCGGTCGCGCCCTGAACTCACCCGCTCAGGTCGACGCGTATACGACGTACGGCTACGCGTTGTCGCTCGTCGGCCAAGGCGCCGCCGCGGAACGGGCACTGATCCAAGGCTTCGCCGCACTCGGTCCCCACACCACCGGCACGAAGGCCGACACCATCATCATGATTCGGGCCGCAAACCTGCTGTGGACGCTCGGCGACGACACGGCGGCCAAGGCTCTCGTCGAGCACGCGGGCGCATCCGTCGCGATTCGCGACACCGTTCGCGGCCTGTGCGCAGCGTTCGCCGGCGACACCGGCGCGGCACTACCGGTCCTGAACTCGGTCGACCGCGATCGGTTACCTGACATCGGGCAGGTCCTGCACAGCTGGGCGGTCGTCCTCGCCGCCACCGAGCGCGGTGAGGTGTCGGCCGCGCACACCGCCTCGGCGAGTGGCTACCACATTGCGGCGAGCTTCGAGTCCGCCGCACACCAGCGCACGCCGCTCGCCTACTTCGATACCTATTCCTCGATTCTCGCCGGAAACTGCCACCTGCTGGATGACTACCGGGAAACGCTGGCCCAATCCTTGGCCACGGCCCCCGATTTCACGGCAGGCTGGCTCGGCGGCATCAAAGGGATGATCGAGGCCGGGTCGGGTGACGCACGCGCGGCAATACTTGACCTGCGCAACGCCGTCACCACCCTCGACGCCGTCGGCGCGGGGACGTTCATGTGGTACCAGTTCGTCGTCGAACAGGGGTACGCGGCAGCGCTATCCGGGGACGTCGCCACCTTGCAGAGCTGTCTCGAACGCCTGCAGCAACATCCGCACCCCGCATTCGGGTTCCTGGATCCGCGGATCGTGTCGCTGCGCGCGTGGGGTGCGGCGCTCGGCGGCGAGATCTCCACGGCCGTCGCACTCACCCACGACGCCGCGGATCTCGCCTGCGCACGGGGCCAGTCGGGGCACGAGGTGTACGCACTTCAGACCGCGCTGCGGTTCGGCGACAGCACCCAGCATGATCGAATCGTTCGATTGAGCAAGAAGTACCCTGCGCTTCCCCGGGCCGCAGCGGCGGCCGAACACTCCGGCGCACTCGCGGCTCGCGACGCAGCAGGGTTGCTGTGCGCGGCCGACGTCTACCACGCCATCGGGCTGCACGACTCCGCCGTCGACACGCTCGCGCAGGCAGCCGGACTCTTCGGCACCCAGGGTCGGGCGGGGTCGCGCCTCACCGCGCTCGAACGAATGAACGCGACGGCCGTCCCGCGTGGGCTGTACACCCCCGCCAGTGTCGCCGCGGCCAGTGCCGACCGGCTGACCGAACGGCAGCGCGAAATCGTGTCGATGGTCCGCCGTGGACTGACCAACAGGGAGATAGCGCAGCGGATGAACGTGTCCGTGCGCACCATCGAGGGTCACCTCTATCGCGCGTCTCAGCGCACCGGAACGCATTTTCGCGACCTGGATCGGCCTCCCGCACCCACCACCGACAGGTGACACCCACGCGGTGGAGTAGCTCGACAGAGTATATGAGGTAGTCCGCTACGCCATGAGAACAACGTCATCGCCCTGACCATTGACGCGTTATGTCCAATGTCAGGGAGGTTGGTCGATGGGGAAGATCTCACGCACCGCAGCAGCAGTGACGACCGCGGCGATCGCGACGGTCGCAATCGCGGCGGGCGGTGGTGCCGCGAGCGCCGGCACCGCGCTTGTGTATCAGCGAGACGGATTCGACGTCCGCATCGAGGGCGGTCCGAAGCAGACGGTGGTGTTCAAATTCTGGAACAACGCCGACCGCGGCGTCACGTGCGGGTGGACCGTAGCCGGCGTCCGACAGCCGGACTTCGTGATCCTTCGCGGCACACGCCAAGAGCATGTCGCCCAGGCGAAGACCGCGGGCAACCACTTTGTCACCTACGCGTGCCACTCCGATTCGGGGGGAATTCTTCCCCCGAAGTATCGCTTCCGAGGGGAAGGTCCGGTCACCGTCGACAAGACCGTGGTTCCTCTCGCGCCGACGCCGAAACCCAAACCAAAACTGAAGCCGGGCGGCCCCAAACCGAAGTTCAACCCCAAAGCTCCGCTGCCCAAACCAAAGCCCAAGACACCTCTCGAACAACTCCTCGAGACATTCGGCAGCTGAGCGACGCAGCACTCGCCCGAACAACCGACGAGCCCGGGACAGTGACACTGTCCCGGGCTCGTCGGTTGCGTCAGATCACTTGACGGTCATCGATGCGCAAGTTCGCTTACTTGACGGAGACCTTGGCGCCGGCCTCTTCGAGCTTGGCCTTGGCAGCCTCGGCGGCGTCCTTGTCGACCTTCTCCAGGAGAGCCTTCGGGGCGCCCTCGACGAGGTCCTTGGCTTCCTTCAGGCCCAGGCCGGAGACGACCTCGCGGACGACCTTGATGACCTGGATCTTCTTGTCTCCGGCAGCCTCGAGGATGACGTCGAACTCGTCCTGCTCGGCAGCGGCCTCGGCACCGGCGGCGGCCGGGGCACCGGCAGCGGCGACGGCGACCGGAGCGGCCGCGGTGACCTCGAAGACCTCTTCGAACTTCTTCACGAAATCGCTGAGCTCCAGCAGGGTCAGTTCCTTGAACTGATCGATGAGCTCGTCAGCGGTGAGCTTGGTACTGCCTTGCGGTCCTTCTTCGACCGGTGTTTTGCCACCACGTCTGGGTGGATCGGAAATCCGTGCTGGTGTCTCCGGTATCGGCTCACTCGGGTGAATGTCCGGCTCTACCTTCGGACTCAGTTCTTCTCCGCCTCCACCACTATCCCCGGGCGACAATGAAAGCTCCTACATTTCCGCGCAACAGTCAACTTCTCAAGGTCCTCGCACATCACAACAGGGGAATCGGCTATTGGCCACTAAGTAACGACCCAAGCCAACACAGCCCAAACAGCGAGTTGGGCGGCACCACAAACTATCGCACGCACGTATGTGCGGCGAATGTCACCCAACACCTCTTCGTTATCCAAACGGGCGTAGTCGTACTGGATCGCCAGTGTTCTCAGCAAAGCACCTCTAGACGGTGCCGGAACCTCTGCCTCGATATTCCACTTGATGATCTTGAGCGCACTTGATCGAGTTCCCACAACCGTTGAAGACGGCGAAAGTGTAACTGCGACGAACAGAACCGTTAATACCGCGAGTACAGTTCCAAGCGTTGTCAAGCCGAAGAAGGCCGCGTCCCTACTGCCTGCGACCTCCGCTGAACGCGAAATGGACGAACCGACCAGAAAGGCAGTTCCCGATACAACCAAAGCCAGGTAGGTAACTACTCGCTGCCGGATTGCCGACAATTCATTTGATTGTTGGTCGAGCGCTCGGACTGATTCGTCGAAAGCAACCTGGTACAGCTCTGGGTTATCGCGAACAAAGTCCCCAGTGGGCTGCTGAACCTCGCCGATCTCCTTCTCGATGTCTCGCGGAGGCGAGTGGGAAAGACTGTGCCCCAGGATGCGAGCAAGTGAGTGTTCCATCGATATCCATCCAGTCGGGAGGACTCCAGGTTACTGCTCCAGCACGATACGCGACCAACCACTCAACGGCGATGCAAGTCGGAACACGTGCCACAATAGCACCATCCGTCCCGACCGCCTTCGAAGTTGCCACTTCTCAGCGCACCATGTCGCAAAGGACCCCGGGTCGTGACGGCCCGGGGTCCTGGCAAATATGCGGTTGAACCGCTCAGATCACTTGACGGAAACCTTGGCGCCGGCCTCTTCGAGCTTGGCCTTCGCAGCCTCGGCGGCGTCCTTGTCGACCTTCTCCAGGAGCGCCTTGGGAGCACCCTCGACGAGGTCCTTGGCCTCCTTCAGGCCCAGACCGGAGACGACCTCGCGGACGACCTTGATGACCTGGATCTTCTTGTCGCCGGCAGCCTCGAGCACGACGTCGAACTCGTCCTGCTCAGCGGCGGCCTCGGCAGCGCCACCGGCAGCCGGAGCACCGGCAGCGGCAACGGCAACCGGAGCGGCAGCGGTGACCTCGAAGACCTCTTCGAACTTCTTCACGAACTCGCTGAGCTCCAGCAGGGTCAGTTCCTTGAACTGATCGATGAGCTCGTCAGCGGTGAGCTTCGCCATGGGTGGCGTCCTTCCTATTCAAGCCCCACACGGGGTTGTGGTTATCCCCGTGGGGATGTTTGTGGTGCGGCGAACTATTCGCCGGCTTCGTTCTTCTTCTCCTGCAGGGCCGCGGCCAGGCGCGCCACCTGCGAAGCCGGCTGATTGAACAGTCCGGCAGCCTTTGCCAAGTTGCCCTTCATGGCACCGGCGAGCTTGGCCAACAGCACCTCACGGGTCTCCAGGTCGGCGATCTGCTCGATCTCCGCCACGGACAGCGAGCGGCCGTCCATGTATCCGCCCTTGATGACCAGTGCTTTGTTGTCCTTGGCGAACGTCTTGATCGCCTTGGCGGCCACCACCGGCTCACCTTCGATGAAGGCGATTGCGGTGGGACCGCTGAACAGCTCGTCGAGCCCTTCCACGCCCGCCTCTGCGGCGGCACGCTTCACCAGGGTGTTCTTGGCGACGGAGTAGGTTGCACCCTCACCGAGGGACCGTCGCAGTTCGGTGATCTGGGTGACGGACAGGCCACGGTATTCCGTGACGACCGTCGCCGTGGAGCCCTTGAACTGCTCAGCGATCTCCGCGACTGCGGCGACCTTGTCGGACTTGGCCATACTTCGCCTCCTCTCCTCATCACTAGAGTTGGTCGGGCCCAACCCGAGGCGGGGGTCATGCGAAGGCGGACGGCACACGTGTGCCGAAATGACGAAGCGCCCCGGCGCAAGAAGGCACGGGGCGCACAGTTCGCACGCAAGGCGTGCGGCAATGTTCCTCGTTCATCCTGCGTGGGCCGGCGACATCGCACCTTCGTCCGGAACTGGCGTCCCGGTGACCGACGGTCTCTGGTTGAACCGATACGACGCACGGGTGTGCATCACATCGCAGGAAAGGTTACGCCAGGACCATCAGCGACTCCAAATCGCCGCCTGCGTACCGGTCCAGGCCTATCCGATTGGATGGTTTTGCCGCCTACCCACCCACCGTGACCTCGGGTTACGCGAACATGGCCAAAAAGTGGCCCCCTAGTTAGCGATCCGAGATCTGCCCTGAGTTATTCTTCAGCAACGGTGGGGGTGACCCAGACCACAGTGCACTTCGCGTCTGACGGCGCTCCTGCCACCGACACGAGGGGGTGTCGGTGTGCACTCGGATGATCGCCGACGACGAACCGGTCGACGGTGAAGCGAACCTGGTGTCACGGCGGCTCCCCAGGCAGGGCGATGCACCATGACGTACCAATTGGACACCGACGGCGCGCGCGCCAAGCCGCGCCGCTCCCTCGAGCCATCGCAACGGTCGCGCACCGCTGGGGTACCGCATTTCGGTGCCCTGCCCCTCGGTGATCCGACCGGCGGCGCCGACGGCATCCGCTGGCGTGAACAGGTCGACGGCGCACAACTGTATCCGCGGGTGCACATCGACCGGGACGTTTCCATCACGATGAGCGACGGGGTCACCCTGCGCGCCACCGTGATCCGCCCGGCGAACCGCTTCGGCCAGACCGTGCTGACCCCCTACCCCGCCATCGTCAACATCAACCCCTACAACCGGGCCGCGATCGACGTCCTCGATCAGACGCTGCACGCCCCGGTCCTCGGCAAGGCGCTGCATTCGGCGTCGCGCTCGATCGACGCGACCGGCACCGCACTCGAGGGACTGACCACGCTCACCCAGACGGTCGCCGGTGGCGTCTTCGACGTCTTCGGCATCAACCGCAGACTTGTGCGCAGCGGCTACGTGCAGGTGATCGTCGATGTGCGCGGCACCGGCGCCAGCCACGGCAAGTGGGAGATCCTCGGCCCGCGTGAGCAGCAGGATTCGGTGGAGATCATCGACTGGGCGGCCACACAGGAATGGTGCGACGGTGCGGTCGGCCTCGCCGGCTGGTCGTACTCGGCGATCAACTCGCTGCAGGCCGCCGACAAGTGCCCGCCCCAGCTCAAGGCGGTGTTCGCCGTCGAGGGCTGCGACGACATCGTCCGCGACATCTACATCACCGGCGGCATGCCGTCGGCGTTCATCCCGGCCTGGCTGTCGGTGGTGAACGTACTCAAGTGGGTTCCCAACCCGGCCAACGTGATTCGTGACATCGTCCGCGGTGACGCCCTGCGCTGGGCCGCCGACCGGGTGAAGTCGCCGGCCACCGAGATCCCGTCGCTGCTGTGGGGATTCCTCACCGCCCGCGACGATCGCATCTTCGACGATCCCTACTTCGACGAGCGCGATCCCAAGGTGGATCGCATCGAGGCGCCCACGTTCACCGTCGGCGCCTGGCATGATCTGTTCGGCCGCAGCGCGACCGGCGTCTACGAGCGGCTGAACATGGAACCCGGCCGCAAGCAGATGGTCGTCGGCGACGGCTATCACTTCGACGTCGGATCCGGGTATGGCGGCAAGTTCGCCCCGCCGCGACTCGACGTCCTCGAACGCGCCTGGTTCGACCGCTGGCTCAAGAACCACCGCAATGGCATCGACTACTACGGTCCGGTGACCATGCTGCAGCAGGGCGGGGCCTGGACGTCGGGACCGAGTTTCCCGCGTACCGGCGTCCGGTCGCATCGGCTGTATCTCGTCGACGAACCATCGGAGTCGGCCGGACATGCCGTACACGACGGATCACTGAGTAGCGTTCCTGGCGTGGGGATCTCGTCGCTGCACATCCATCCCGACATCCGCGGCATGCGGTCGCGCGACATGACGCAGGTGACCGCTGGTGCCACCATGGCACTGGGCCGCTCGTTCACCCATGACGCGCGATCCCAGGAACGCGGCGCCCTCTCGTTCACGAGCGCACCCGTCGCCGAGGCCACCCCGATCAGCGGCGCGATGAACCTGCGGCTCAACGTCGCCACCACCGGACACGAGGCGATCTGGGCGGTCACCGTCAATGATGTTGCGCCGGACGGCACTTCGACAGTCCTCACCAACGGCGCGTTGTCGGCGTCCAACCGGGCGCTCGACAAGAGCATGTCCACCTACTCCGACGACGGACACCTGCTGCGCGCCCACCACTTCCTGTCCCGCAAGCGCAAGCTGCCCGTTCCCGCCGACGAACCGGTGCGCATCGACGTCGACCTCGTCCCGACCGACGCCGTCCTCGAACCCGGACACCGACTCCGCGTCGACGTCTACGCGGCCAGCTTCCCCCGCTACCTCACCGTCGTCCCCGACCTCATCAAAGCGCGCGGTCGGCGTCAGCGCCTCGTGCTCGACCCCGAACACCCGAGCTACCTGACGTTCTTGGGCGGCGACGGCATCGACTGACAGCGAGCCGCCACTCGCCTTCCGCTGCTTGGCGGCGACGGCATCGACTGAGCCCTCCACCGCTCCCCGGTCCTTGCCGCTCCCTGAGGTGCGAGGAGCGCTAGCGACGAGCCTCGAAGGGCCTGGTGACACAAGACAATTGGGTGACCAGATAGAAACGGTCGCCAGGCCTTCGACGCTCGCAAGCTCGCACCTCAGGCAGCGGGTTGGCTCGGAGGCCCCACCTAGCCAGCAGATCGAATGCTCACAAACCCGAATCCGCGAGCACCACCCGATACACGAATGCCACCTCCGGGCCCAGCACGATACCCGCGAGGTCGATGAGCGTGTTCGCGAACCCCGGACCATGCGCGGGCCCACCGGAGTCGTCGAGATGATGCGCGATCTCGTGCAGCGCAACGAGTTCGCGCATCGCCCAACGTCCTTCACGTGATTCCGGGATGGCGATCGTGGCACTCTCGGGCTCGTAGTGCGCTAGGCGAAAGCCGCGTCGGGCGCGAACCGACACCTGCACCGCCGCGCGCGGGAACCGGTCCTGCACGGCAGGCATCGCCAATACCTCCCGGACGTGATCCCGCACCGAATCGATCGACGCGAAACGCGCCTCGACGGGGAGCGTGAGCTCGGTGCCGGCGATCTGCACGGTCCGCGTCGGTCCGGCGCGATCGAACATGTTGAGCACCAGCCGCTCCGCGGTATAGAACCGGCTACGCAACGAATCTCTGGGCGCCACCAGACCTACCCTGCCTCAGACCGTCGGGTTCGTCGGCGATGATAGTTTCCTGCCATCGCGCGATTGGAGTCACGATGCCCGCTGAGGCCAACCCGTCGACCGACGACCGGGATGCGTCGAAGACCGAGGAGACGTCCTCCGACGACACCCGATCGCCTTTGGACGAGCGCCGCTTCGCCGCACTCCGCGCACTGTTGCAAACGTGGATCGCCCGTGGTCAGGCCTTCGCGATCAAGGTGTACGAGTTTGTTCAGGTGATGCCCGGCGGGACGTTGCTGATGCGCATCATCACCGACATCATCCGCGGCAACATCACCGACCGGGCCATGACGCTCGCCGCGCAGGCCTTCACCGGCATCCTGCCCATCGTCATTCTCATGACCACGCTGCCGGGCAGTTCGTACCTCGACGAGGCTCTCAAGTCGTTGGGCATGCATTCCGAGCACGTCGATTTCGTGTCGTCGAGCAACGACGCCACCGTCGGCACCTTCGGGTTCATCGGCGCACTGATGTGCATCGCGGGCGCCACCTCGCTGGCGCGCGCGCTCGGACGCATGTACGTCTCGATCTGGCAGGTCACCAAGCTGCCGTTGAGCGGCTGGTGGCGCTGGGTGGTGGTCATCTTCAGCATTCCGGTGGCAGTCATCTTCCAGGGCTTTGCCACCGACCTGAAGACCAACACCATCTTCAACGTGCACATCGACGACAGTGGTGTCCTCGGGATCATCCTGGTCATCGCGGTGACGTTCATCATCTGGACGATCACGTGGACGCTCATCCCGCGATTGTTGGTCTCGACGCAGGTTCCGATGCGGTTGCTCATCGTGAACGGAGCCGTCACCGGCGCTCTGGTGACCGCCTATCTGGTCGGCAGTCGGATTGCGCTCCCCCGCATCGTGGAGAACACCACCCAGCACTACGGCACCCTCGGCGTCGTGTTCATCGCGATCAGCTGGCTGTTCTTCTTCGGCTGCATCCTGGTGGTCACCGCGCTGGTGGTGCACGCCTTCGTTACGGACGAGGGCACCATCGGGCGCTGGACCCGTAAGTACGTCGGCGCACCGAAGCCGATGGCCCGTACCGAGTCGGCGCGCTGGTACCAGCCGAAGATCTGATCGTCGGCGATGGCGGTCGTCACGCCTCCAATGCCCCTCGCGGCGCCCCGAATTCGCGGTCGGGTCCGAGTTTGGCCCGACGACCCGCCTTGTCTCCGGCACGACGTGCAGCCTCCGAGTATCCGGCCGACGCACTCGACGGTCGCCACGTCCCGCGCGCCTTCGATTCGGTCCGGTAGAAGTCGCTGACCTCGATCTCCTTGTTGCGCAACGCGACCGCCGTCGACCGTGTGGGCTGAGCCGAGTCGCGCTCGGCCTCGATCGCCTCCGCGCGTGCCGCGTCCCGCGCCTCCGACAGCCGACGGCCGATCCGCTCGGCGAACGCCGACTGGAAGTTCAGCCGAGCGGTGATCGGCGACAACGGCTTCTCCTCGACGACCCGTCGCGCCCGCCAGCCATTGCCCTTGGTCACGACGCGGGCGAAGGTCTCGCCCTTGTAGGCACCCGACCGCAGGTAGGCGTCGCTGGCCGCGACCATCTGCACGATCAGCGACGTGTACAGCGTCTCGCACGCATCGATGTCGAGTTCGTATCCATAGGCCAGCACGTAGGTCGAGTTGTGTGCGACGTCGACCGTCACGTCGTTGGCCCGCGCGATCGCCACGAACAGCTGCACGTACGTGCGCAGCCCACGCTTGCCGGGTTCACCGAGCACCACCTGCCGGGAGATCGGGATCGTCTTGGTCCGCGCCGCCGGGTCGTGCGCACGGGCAACCGCCAGATCGATCGACGACGCGGTGGCCAGACGCTGGGCCGCCTGCATGAACGTCTCCGCCTCATGCTCGTTGTCGGTGTTCTCGGCCTGACGCAACAGGGCGGAGATTCGGGTCAGCAGCTTGTCGTCGCGCATATAAGTCAGACTATGCGCAGCCCGATTCGGTTCCCTCCCGACGACGAGACCCCGCGTCCGCCCAGTTCTCCGGAAATCCGCCCCACACACCTGTCCCCGATTTCCACCCTCGGCTAATGGCCCGTCGACGATATGTCGATGAATGCTCTGCCGAGGGTGGGAATCTGGGGCGGATTTCAGGAGGGGCCGAAGTCCGGGGCGGAGATCAGCGACGCGCCACATTTACCGGCTGACGCGCCTCCGCAGCCGCACCCTCGGTCCCATGCACCCCGTCCAACGACGGCACCCAGCGCAACCAGCTCGGCCAGTACCAGTTGTTGCGTCCGAGGATCTCCATCGTCGCGGGCACGAGCAGCATGCGCACCACGGTCGCGTCGATGAACACCGCGGTGGCCAGGCCCAGGCCCATGGCTTTGAGTCCGCGGTCGTCGAAGAAGACGAAGCTCGCGAAGACACACACCATGATCGCTGCGGCCGCGGTGATCACGCGGGCCGTGGACGCGAGACCCTCCGTCACCGACGTCGTCGCGTCGCCGGATGCCAGATAGCGCTCTCGGATACGGGATACCAGGAACACCTCGTAGTCCATCGCAAGCCCAAAGGCCACGGCGAACAGGACGATCGGCACCCAGGCCTCCGTCGGCCCGACCTTGCCGACACCGATGAGCTCCATCCCCCAGCCCCACTGGAACACCGCCACGATCACGCCGAACGCCGCTCCCAGCGACAACAGATTCATGATGATCGCCTTCACCGGGATGACGATCGACCGGAATGCCAACGCCAGCAAGATGAACGAGCACGCCAAGACCACCGCGATCATCAGCGGCAGACGACTCAGCGTCAGCTCGGAGAAGTCACTGCCACCCACCGACACCCCGGTCAGCTCCACCGGTAGCCCCGACGCGGGCGCCACGGTGTCGCGTATGTGATGCACCAGGTCGAGCGTCTCTTGCTCTTGCGGCCCGGTCGTCGGCGTCACGATCAGCATCGCGACGGGCTGACCATCCACCCGTCCCAACTCGATCGGCGGGCTCACCGACGCCACACCGTCGGTGCCGCGCAGCGACGTTCCGAGCGCACCCAACCGCGCCGCATCGGCCTGCCCGTCGGGCAGCTCGGTCACCACGAAGATCGGACCGTTGGTGCCGTCGCCGAACCCGCGGGCCAGGTCGTCGTAGGCCACGCGCGTGGTGTCCGACGTCGGACGGTTGCCCGCGTCGCCGAAGCCGAGACGCAGATCCAGCACCGGGATCGACAACACGATCAGGATCGCCAAGGCCACCAGGACCCCGGCCCACGGGTGCAACTGCACGATCCGGCTCCACCGCGTGGCGATCGCGCCATCGGTGCCCGGCCGACTCCGCACGCCTGGCACCTTGAGCCGATCCACGCGTCGGCCGATGATCGCGAGCAATGCCGGCAACAGCGTGAGCGCGGCCAGCATCACCGAGAGCACACCCGCGCATCCGGCCAGCGTCATCGTCGGCCCGATCACTCCGCCCTGCGTCAACAGACCGGCGATCGCGATCGTCACCGTCGCGCCGGCGAACGCCACCGAGCGCCCGGCGGTGATCATCGCGGCCTCGACGGCATCGGGCACGTCGACGCCGTCGGCCAGCGAGGCACGGAACCGCGTCAGGATCAGCAGCGCGTAGTCGATGCCGACGCCGATCCCGAGCATCGCGGTCAACGACACCGCGAAATTCGGGGTGTCGACGACGTTCTGGAGCAACAGCAGCACCGACGCCCCGACGCCCACGCCGAACAACGCGGTCAGCAACGGCAGACCGGCCGCGACGAGTGTGCCGAATGCGATGAGCAGGATGATCATCGCCAGTCCGATACCTATCGCCTCACCGAGACCGGCGGGCGCCTGGTCGGCGAACCAGTCACTCGCGAACGACACCCGGGTACCGGGAGCGTCGAACTCCTCGGCGGACGCCTTGATCTCGTCGACAACCTTCTGCCGCACGCTGTCGTTGTCGGCGGGCAGGGTCAGCGTCGTATATGCGACCGTCCCGTCGGGCGAGAAGGCCACATCGCGCGACGGCACCGGCGAATACAGGTCGGCCATACGGGAATTCGGGTCGATTGCGGTGATCCGATCACGCAGGGCGTTCACCTCGGCGCGGACCGCCGGGTTGTTGACACCACCCTGCACCGACGCGTCGGTCGCGAACACCACCTTCGACTCGTCCGCGGCCGACCCACCACCCGCAGCGTTGAGCGTCTCCAGCGCGCGTCCCGACTCGGTGCGATTGTCGTCGGCGAAGTCGGTGATCGACTCTCCTCCGAACGCACCCGCCAGGGCGATACAGGCGAAGAGCGCAATCACCCACGCACCCACCACCGACCAACGATTCCGTACTGCCCAACGCGCCAGGGAAGTGAACATGCCTACGATCGTGCCGCGTCACGAGCCGACATGGAATAGGGGTATCCCCCCAAGATCCCCCGACTCCCACCCGACGCGTGTCGTCAAGGCGCCACCGGATCAGTGCTTTTCGCAGGCGATCCCGTCGCCGTCTCGGTCGCTGTCCGAGTTCGCGTTGTACAGGTCGTTGTCGACGGTGAAGTCCGTGACCGGTGTCCCGAGACACACGAACCCCGGGGCGACCATTCGTTCAGATGACGCTACAACCCGAACTTGTCCTGCATCTCGCGCAATGTTGCCGCCGACTTCATGAGGCCACCACGTTCCTCGTCCGACATCGGCATCTCGAGGCGGGTTTCCGCACCGGCACGGTCGACGATGGTCGGCAGCGACAGACACACGTCGTCGAGTCCCTCATAGCCCTTGGCGACGGTCGACACCGGGAGCACACGATGCTCGTTGTTGAGCACGGCTTCGACGATGCGGGTGGCGGCCAAGCCGATCGCGTAGTTGGTGGCGCCCTTGCCCTCGATGATCTTGTAGGCCGAGTGCACCACCTCGTGGTGGATGCGTTCGCGCGCCGCGACGTCGATCGCCTGCCCGCCAGGCAGCGGCTTCCAGTCGAGCAGCGGCACACCACCGATACTCGCCGAACTCCAGAGCGGGATCTCGCTGTCACCATGTTCACCGACGATGTAGGCGTGCACATTCTGCACCGCGACGTCGCAGTGTTGCGCGATCAGGAACCGCAGGCGCGACGAGTCGAGCACTGTGCCCGACCCGAACACCTGATTGTTCGGCAGTCCACTGATCTTGAGCGCCGCATAGGTCACGATGTCGACGGGATTGGTGACCATGATGTAGACCGCATTGGGCGCCACATCGAGAACGCCCGGCATGATCGCCTTCGTCAAACCGATTGTGGCCTCGGCCAATTCAAGTCGCGACTGGCCGGGCTTCTGCTTGGCGCCTGCAGTGAACACCACCACGTCGGCGTCGGCGCAGACGGACACGTCGTCGTCGCCGATGATGTCGGCACGCGGCACGAACTCGAGGCCGTGCGACATGTCGAGCACCTCGGCCGTCACCTTCGGGGTGTTGATGTCCATCAGCGCGATGGTCCGCGCCACGCCCCTGATGAGCGACGCGTACGCGACTGCGGTTCCCACTGCTCCCGCACCGATGATTGCCAGCTTGGTTGGTCGGGCTTCCATCCATTCACCGCCTGAGTCGGATTGTCGGTTGGGTAGTGCTCCCCTTCTGTCATAGCCGATTTGTGCGGTCGCTGTCGGCCGAACTCCCAGGTGGACACTCAACCTTCACCGAATCAGCGCGTCACGACCCCCAGATCGATCAGGCTGTGACCGGCCTCGACGAGACTCGCGCCGACCGGACGGGCCGTCCATCCGAGTTCCCGCTGCGCTTTCGCGGCGTCGAGACGCATCGACATGCCGTAGTAGGTGAGGCCGAGGCGCACGGTCTTGTCGAATCGCGCGACCAACCACATCAACGCGTACGGAAGCGGTCGCGTCGGCACACGGTATCCGAGCGGACCGAACTCGCCGCGCAACACCTGTGCCATCTCACCCATCCACATCCAGTCGTCGGCGACGAGGTACCGATTGCCCGCTGCCGCAGGAGTTTCCAGCGCAAGCCGATGCGCAGTGGCGACGTCGCGGACGTCGACCAGGGCAAACCCGAGCCGCGGTACCGCCGGGATCTCATGGGACAGCATCATTCTGATGGGCTCCATGGACGTCGGCCGGCCGGGATGTTGCAACGGGCCGACGACGGTTCCGGGGTTCACCACCACGAGTTCGACGCCGTTGGTCGACGCGAAATCCCACGCAGCGCGTTCGGCCAGGGTCTTGCTCTTCGGGTACGGCGCGCAGAGGGCAGGGTCGGACCAGTCCGCCTCGGTGTGCAGGCGGTCGCCGTGATCGGCACCATGCACGACGGCATCGGCCGACGATGTCATCACCACGCGACGCACCGAACCCGACGCGGCACGCAGAACACGCATCGTCCCGTCGACGGCGGGACCGACGATCTCGTCCGCGTCCTTCGGCACCGACGCGGGTACCGGAGAAGCCATGTGCAGCACCGCGTCACATCCATCGACGGCCTCGCCCCAGCCGGCGTCGAACCCGAGATCCGCCGACACGAATTCGAGGTCGCCACCCGCCTTCTCGGCGATCGCGTGCAGATGTGCGACGTCGGACGTCAGGGTGTTGCGGACCGTGCCCCGAACCTTGTAGCCGTGTGCGAGGAGGTCGGCGACGGTGTAGCCCGCGATGAAACCGGTAGCGCCGGTGACGAGGACTCTCGGTGCAGATGCGGCCACAACGCCTCCTGTGTCGGTGCACCATCACTATGCCGTCCCGATGACGAAAAAGGCGAGGGTGCTTCTGCAGCACCCTCGCCTTCCTCAGACTTCGGCTGCGGTCAGCTCCCGTTGACGAGCTTGAACGTCGTGGTCGACGACGCGCCCGAGACGACGTCCTTCACCTTGATCGAGTACGTGCCGGGACCCGGGTACTTGACACTGAATCCGACCCAGCCCGAGCAGACCGCCGTCTTGTACGTCGCCCTGTCGGTCCCGGGGAAGGAGATCTCGATCTGGCACTTCTCGCCCTTGACCTCGGCGTTCGACCGGTCGCGCGCCGACCAGGTGACACCCGGGCGGAACTGCTTGATGTCGAACTGGTCCGGGCCGACACTGCGACCGTGCCACGCGCCCACCTTGGTCACGATCGATGCGACGCCGTTCGCGCTCGGGTTGCCGGGCTGGCCGCCCTGCGGGCCGGGGGCGCTCGACGAGCCGGCGCTCAGCGCGTTGATCAGGTCGGTGAGTGGGTCGGCCTGCGCGACGACCGGGGCGGCGAAGAGGGCCACCGCTGCCGTGCCTGCGAGTGCGCCGGAGACGATTCGCTTCGTGTATGTGATTCCTTTCGAACGGCACCGCACCGTGCGGTTGCCGAATGCTTCTGGACCCCCCGTACTTCGTACCCACCGCAGAGCCGTCGGGCAATCAAAACCGGCCGGGCGCGGGCGAATTCGTCCGATCGGGCTACTGTCTCATCGGCTGGACGGGACGTCGATCAGCCGCCGCCGACCCGTCGACCTTGTTAGCGTGTGACTCGACAGTGCCAGTCAGAGGAGGACAACGATGTCGCTTCACGAGGTCGAATTCACGTCGCACAACGGACGCGACACCATCTTCGGCTGGATCTACGTTCCGGTCCGGCCGGCCGTCGGGATCATCCATCTCATCCACGGTCTGGGTGAACACTCGCGACGGTATTTGCCGCTCATCACCAAGCTGCTCGACGCCGGGTTCGTGGTCGCCGCCGACGACCACGCCGGCCACGGCAAGACCGCCATGACGTCGGGCATCTGGGGCGACGCCGGCGACGACGCCGATCAGGTGGTGCTCGCCGACGAGCGAACCCTCGCCGCAGCCGTCCGCGAACGCTTTCCCGACCTGCCCTACATCGTCTTCGGGCACTCGTGGGGATCGATGATCGCGCGCGGCCTGGTCGCCGGCGACAGTGACCATGTCGCCGGTCTCATCCTCGGCGGGATCGCCGCGCAGATGCACGGCATCGAAACGCTCGTCGACCGCGACGGGTTGGCGTCCGAATCGGACCCCGAAGGCATTGTCGGCGAGCAGTATCTCGCCGCGCTGTTCGACGGTTTCGTGTCCCGTTACGGCGAGGGTGCCGGCCCCACCGACTGGGTGGCCCGCGACGCCGAGGTCGTGCGCGACCACGCGACCGACCCGTTCAACAACTTCGGCGCCCCCATGTCGGTCCGCTTCATCCGTGGCTTCATCGACCTCTACGACACCGCAAACGGCGACGGCTTCTACACCGGCGTGCGTCCAGATCTGCCGGTCCTCATCCTCGCCGGCGACGACGACCCCGTCACCAACTACGGCGAAGGCGCCTATCACGTCGCCAACCGCCTGATCGCGACCGGCCACCCCGACGTCCGCGCCCGCGTCTACAGCGGTTTTCGTCACGAAGTCCACAACGAGCCGGAGATCCGCGACGACGTCGCCGACGAGATCATCACGTTCGCAACGCGCTGCGTCACCGCACCGACCGCGGGCTGAGCGGCCCCCTGACGTCGTCGGCGTCGCGGAGGCCGGGCGAGCGTGGTCGCCGGGCGCGAGGCATTCCGACCCACCCGAACCCACAGCGACCCCGTCGGATGCCTGTACCCCTCAACCCGACCACGTGCACAATGCACCTGGCCAGCCTCCAGGTACAGATTTCCGCAGGTCACCGCGTAGGGGAAGGTTCTTCCCCTACTTTCTGCCCCTGCTTGTTGAGTCGTCCGCGAGAAAATTCGCGGGGAGGACTCCAGGGGTAGGGGACGAGTTTCTTCCCCTATTTTTCGTGGATCATCGTCGCCGCGCCGCGCTCCACGGCCCTCTTCCCGCCTCCACGATCGCCGCCGCAGGCGGCGGGTAGGTCGCTGATCCGGGGAGTTGGGCGACCGCCGCGGTGACTTCGTGCCGGTGATCCTCGGCGCAGTCGCAGCCGCACTCACCGCATACCGCCTCCGCCAACCCGCCGGGTACGTCGCCGCCGTCATGATCGCGGCCGGCAAGGCGACCTGGAAACTACTCGCTGCGGCCGACATCGCCGACCTCCCCCGCCTCGCCGACGCGCTGTTCCCGTTGATGGGTTGCGGTTTCGTCTTGTTGGCTGCCGCCGCGTGGGGTCTGCGCAACCCAGCCGTAGCTGTAATTTGCTGTGCCGCAGCCGCTCTCGGCGTGGCAATACCGTCCATCGCCGACGGATTCCTGGTGGCCGCCATCGTCGGTGTCACGGCGTTGTTCGTCGCACTCGGGCGCGACGCACGCCGTGCACGTGACACCCCGACCGTCGCACTTCTCGCATGCAGCCTGCTCGCCACCTACGCTCTCGGTCCGATGTCGTCGGGTGAGCAGACGATGACCGCGCAGTGGATCGAGCAGAGCATCAACTCCGCCGGCCAGGCCGCGTTCGCGCTCGCGGCGTGGAGGTTGCTGCCGATCCCGACCTCACGCAGAGAGACAACGAACCCCCGACCACCATCGGCGGTCGGGGGTTCGTGATGCGGGTTTCGCTCAGGCCTGTGCGGGCTCGGCGAAGTTGCGGGTGACTGCCGGGTCGACCGGGATGCCCGGGCCCGTCGTCGTGGAGACGGTCACCTTCTTGATGTAGCGACCCTTGGCGGCCGATGGCTTGGCGCGCATGATCTCGTCGAAGGCCGCGCCGTAGTTCTCGGCCAGCTTGGTGGCGTCGAACGACGCCTTACCGATGACGAAATGCAGGTTGGCTGCCTTGTCGACGCGGAAGTTGATCTTGCCGCCCTTGATGTCGTTGACGGCCTTGGTCACGTCGGTGGTGACGGTGCCCGTCTTCGGGTTCGGCATCAGACCACGCGGGCCCAGGACACGCGCGATACGACCGACCTTGGCCATCTGGTCCGGGGTGGCGATCGCGGCGTCGAAGTCCAGCCAGCCGCCCTGGATCTTCTCGATCAGGTCCTCGGCACCGACCTCGTCGGCACCGGCGGCGGTGGCCTCGGCGGCCTTGTCGCCGGCCGCGAAGACGATGACGCGGGCGGTCTTACCGGTTCCGTGCGGCAGGTTGACGGTGCCTCGAACCATCTGGTCTGCCTTGCGGGGGTCGACGCCCAGCCGGATCGCGACCTCAACGGTCGAATCGGTCTTCGTCGACGAGGTGTCCTTGGCCAGCTCAGCAGCCTCCAGCGGGCTGTAGAGCTTGGACTTGTCGACCTTCTCGGCCGCGGCCTTGTAGGCCTTGCTGTTCTTGCTCATTGCTCTGTTCTTTCTCCGTGTTGCTTGACGAGTTCGTGGTTAGTGGGCCGAGCCGGCCCTCCCACTTGGTTGCGCTGGTAGATCAGCCTTCGACGGTGATACCCATCGACCGAGCAGTACCGGCGATGATCTTCGCGGCCTGATCGATGTCGTTGGCATTGAGGTCTTCGGCCTTGGTCTTGGCGATCTCGCGGACCTGGTCCATCGACACCTTGCCGACCTTCTTGACGTGGGGCTCGCCCGAGCCCTTCTGCAGACCGGCAGCCTTCAGCAGCAGCTTCGCGGCCGGCGGGGTCTTCAACTTGAAGTCGAACGAGCGATCTTCGTACACGAAGATCTCCACCGGCACGACGTTGCCACGCTGCGACTCGGTCGCGGCGTTGTACGCCTTGCAGAATTCCATGATGTTCACGCCGTGCTGACCGAGCGCCGGACCCACGGGCGGGGCCGGGTTGGCCGCGCCTGCCTGGATCTGGAGCTTGATGATCCCGGCGAGCTTCTTCTTCTTGGGAGGCATCCTTGTTCCTTGTTTGTTTCTTGCAAATCCACGTCCGCTGGAGGCGTGGAAGTTCTTATGTCAGCGCCCGCTTCCGCTCCCTGAGGTGCGAGGAGCGCTGGCGACGGGCCTCGAAGGGCGCCGTTTAAATCTTCTCGACCTGGTTGAACGCCAGCTCGACCGGGGTCTCGCGACCGAAGATCGACACGAGCACCTTGACCTTGCGCTGCTCGGCGTTGACCTCGGAGATCGACGCGGGCAGGGTCGCGAACGGGCCGTCCATGACGGTGACCGACTCGCCGACCTCGAAGTCGACCTCGATGGTCGCAGTGGCTGCGGCGGCCGCGGCCTCCACACCCTCGGCTGCGGCACCCTTCGACGCAGCCGGCTTCTTCGCCTCGGTGCGCGGCATCAGGAACTGCAGCACCTCGTTGAGGCTCAGCGGCGACGGCTTCGAGTTCATGCCGACGAACCCGGTGACACCCGGGGTGTTGCGCACGGCGCCCCACGACTCGTCGTTGAGATCCATGCGCACCAGGATGTAGCCGGGCAGCACCTTGCGGTTGACCTTCTTGGGCTGGCCGTTCTTGATCTCGGTGACCTCTTCGGTCGGGACCTCGACCTGGAAGATGTAGTCGCCGACGTCGAGGTTCTGCACGCGGGTCTCGAGGTTGGCCTTCACCTTGTTCTCGTACCCGGCGTAACTGTGGATCACATACCAGTCGCCCGGCGCGCGACGCAGCTGCTTGCGGAGTTCTTCGACCGGGTCGAGCTCCTCTTCGACAGCGGGCTCGGCAGCAGCTTCTTCGGCGACAGCCTCGGCGGCTTCGTCGGCCTTCTCGACAGCGTCCTCGCCACCCTCGACGGCGTCCGCCTCGTCCTCAGCGGCCTCTGCCTGGGCCTCGACACCCGGATCGTCGGTCTCGTCCACGGTCGCCACGGCGTCTTCAACGACGTCGGCATCGACGACATCGACCGCGCTGTCCTGCGCTGCCGAAACGTTCTCGTTCTCCGGGGTGCTCACTGCGCCCACGCTCCTTTGTATTCCTACGTTTGCGGTCGTCGTGGTCGACCGGCACACCCACTTGCGTGGATCAGCCGAACAACCAGAGGACGCCCTTGGCGAAGAGGATGTCGATGCCGGCGATGAACGCCGTCATGATGATCACGAAGACCAACACGACGATCGTGTAGGTGATCATCTCCCGACGAGTCGGCCAGATGACCTTCTTCAGCTCTGTGACGACCTGCGTGAGGAACACCCAGATCCGTGTGAACGGATTCCGGCTCTCCTCGGCAGACACCTTCTTCTTCTTGCGTTCCTTGACGGCGACCGCGGAACCACCATCGGCGTCCGCGTCTCCGTCGGTGTCGGATGCACCCGCCGACCGACGACCCCGAGCCGAGCGCTTGCCGGACGGCCGCAGATCCTTCGTCGTCGTTTCCTCGGACGACGTGGTGTCATCCGATGCTTCGACGTCGTCCGCGGCTTCGTCGCGACCGTCGAGCTCCTCCGCAGCCGATTCGGCCGCGGCGGATTCCTTCGCGGCGTCTTTGGCGGCCGAAGCCCGGTCTCGCTTGCTCAACTTCGAGGTCCTCTCGTCAACGTGTGCCCTTCACCAGGGCAGGGGCGACAGGACTTGAACCTGCAACCTGCGGTTTTGGAGACCGCTGCTCTGCCAGTTGAGCTACGCCCCTTTGTGACCACCGGGGTGATCACCGTCGATCGGCTCCTAACACAACCAACGCGCCACCCTATGGGCAGCGCGTAAGTCAAGAGTCAACCTGACACTTCAGTGTAGAGCACGAAGGGAGCCGAACCCAAAACCGGTCCGTCGGACCGAGTTGTCGCCCACGTAATTCGATCGACATACCACATCTTCCGGCAGGCCTACCAGGCGGCTTACCTTTAGTCGCATGAACAAGAAATTCATCGCATCCATCGGAATTGCCGCTTCATTGGCGGCCGGAGGCACAGCCCTCTCGGCCGCGGGTCCCGCAGACGCAGCTCGCGACTACTGGGGCGCCATCGCCTTCGACAACAACGGTCGGACCGCCACGGCCTACAACTACCCGACCGCGCAGTCCGCCATCAACCGGGCGAAGGCACTGTGCGGCTCGCACTGTGGGCAGTTCTCGTTCGTGAACTCCTGCGGCGCCATCGCCTACACCAACAGCAAGAGCCGCTGGGCATGGGCGCGGGGCTACCCGTCCCGCTACACCGCCGAGCGCGCCGCGCTGAACCGACTGGGCTCTGCCGGCTACGTCGCACGGTGGACCTGCACCGCTCGATGACAGACCCCCAGTCACGACAGATCTGGGCCTGATCCGCTTGTCACCCCAAGCAGATCAGGCCCAGTTTCGTGTGTGGGTCAGTTGAACTGGATCTTGGCCTGCGCGCGGCCGAAGATCTTGCGGTCACCCTGCTTGGCGACGATGGCGATGACACCCTGACGGGTCTCGGGGTCCAGCGACTTGACCTTGCCGGTGAAGTCGACCGCGGCGCTGTCGTCGGCCGGCACGTACACCGGGCTGGTGAAGCGGACGTTGTACTCGCAGAACGCCGCGGGATCGCCGATGAACTCGGAGATGAAGGTGGCACCGAGACCCATCGTCTGCATGCCGTGCGCCACCACACCCTCCATGCCTGCGGCCTTCACCAGGTGATCGGAGAAGTGGATGGGGTTGGGGTCGCCCGCGACACCCGCATAGTTGGTCAGGTTGCCCCGCGTGAGCAGGAACCGTTTGGCCGGGAGTTCCTGGCCGACGGTCAGCGTGTCGAAGTCGATCGACGCGAACGCACCGGGCGACTGCGTCGGGTCGGGCAGTTCGTAGCGACCCGGTTCCGGCTCCACCGTCCGGCCCGCGTGACCGGTCTTGTCGACCTTCATCATCACGTGGTCGAGCGACTCGGTCAGCTCCGGCGCGATCTCCATGCCGGGCCGCGCGGCCAGCGACGTGTAGGTGGTCATCACCGGTTCGTCGTGCTGGTTCCAGATGACGTTCTTGGTGACCATCAGGTCGATCATCTCGGGGCTCGTCACATGCCGGAACGAGTCCAGCGAGACGTCGCACACCAACTGGTCGCCGACCTTCATCGGCTGGTGGTAGATCAGTCGCTGGTCGGTCTGCATGATCTGCCAGAGGTCGTATCCGGTGATGACGTCCTCGAACAGCCGGCGCTGCGCGATGATGCCGAGCACCGACACATAGGTCGGCGCGGCGATCAGGCAATCGTGGCCCATCGCGCGGGCAGCCGCCTCGTCCCAGTGCGTCGGGTGAGCGTCCTGCACGGCAAGAGCGTGTTTGCGGATCTCCTCGCGACCGATCTCGTAGTAGTCGTCGACGGTGTAGTTGAATCCGACGAGCGTCTTGGTGTGCTCGGCGATCTCCTCGGGAGTCAGCTTCGCATCGGTCTTCAACGAGTCCATCCGCTCCTCGAGATCTCTCTGTGCCACCTGGGTCATCGCTACCACCTCAACAAATCTCTGACAAAGAAAACGGACCACCTCGTCGAGGCGGCCCGTTCATCTCTTGTGCGTCGGGGTCACCGACGTCCGAATCGCTCCGGCTCTCCCTGCGAGGAGCCGTCAGCGCAACTCCGCGTCACGGAGTCGTCAGCGCGATTCCTTATGTGCCTGATGCTTGCCGCAGTTCGGGCAGAACTTCTTGATCTCGAGACGATCGGGATCGTTGCGACGGTTCTTCTTGGTGATGTAGTTGCGGTGCTTGCACACCTCGCACGCCAAGGTGATCTTGGGGCGAACATCTGTGGAGGAGGCCACTTGATTGCCTTCTTTCGGGTGGTACGTGGTCGCGATCGACGTTTCCCAGCGGGACGGCGACCCTTTCGCTCGGCTCCGTTACCGGACCCGATGTGTAGCGGTGGAGGGGCTCGATCCCTCGACCTCACGATTATGAGTCGTGCGCTCTAACCAGCTGAGCTACACCGCCCCGTTGGACTTGCGTCCAGCGAGCCCCCTGACGGAATCGAACCGTCGACCTTTTCCTTACCATGGAAACGCTCTGCCGACTGAGCTAAGGGGGCGTGCCCGATCCGCTCGTCTCCGGGCGGCTCGAGAGCCTTAACGAGGTTACACACCGACTCGTGCGCTCACCAAATCGCAGGTCAGAAGGCCTGCTGATGAGCGCTCTCGCCGATGTCGACCACGCTTGTGGCAGATGCAGGATTCGAACCTGCGTAGCTTTCGCGACGGATTTACAGTCCGCTCCCATTGGCCGCTCGGGCAATCTGCCGTGACGCTCTCGCGCCGGATATCCAGCGTAAGAACACCGCCGAGAAGAATACAACCAATTAGCCGGTTCGACGCAAACCGGCAGGTCAGGCAGATCTCGCGGGTCCCGACCGAATGCGTCCCAGTGGCGGACTAGGCTGGCCCGCATGGCTGATTCATCGTTCGACGTGGTGAGCAAGGTCGACCGTCAAGAGGTCGACAACGCCCTCAACCAAGCGGCTAAGGAGCTGTCGCAGCGCTACGACTTCCGCGGCACCAACACCGGCATCGAGTGGTCGGGCGAGGAGGGCATCGTCATCACCTCCGACGCCGAGGAGCGCGCCCAGGCCGGCCTGGAGGTGTTCAAGGAGAAGCTGATCCGCCGCGACATCTCCCTCAAGGCGTTCGACGCCGGCGAGGTGACGTCTTCGGGCAAGACCTACAAGATCAGCGGCACCCTGGTGCAGGGCATCGACTCCGAGCACGCCAAGAAGATCTCCAAGAAGATCCGCGACGACGGCCCCAAGGGCGTCAAGGCGCAGATCCAGGGTGAGGAGTTGCGCGTCTCCAGCAAGAAGCGCGACGACCTGCAGGCCGTGATCGCCCTATTGAAGGGCGAGGACTTCGGGATCGCCCTTCAGTTCGTCAACTACAGGTAGGCCGACTACTGGCCGATCCCGCGCCGCGCCATCTCCTGCAGCCGCGCGATGCGTTCCTCGGTCGGTGGGTGCGTGGAGAACATCTTCGCCATGCGGTCGGTCGCCCGGAACGGGCTCTCGATCATCATGTGCGACTGCGCCGCGATGTCGGGGTTCGGCGGCAGCGGCGCGGCCTGCACACCACCGGAGATCTTGGCCAGCGCCGACGCCAGCGCCAGCGGGTCACCGGTGAGCTCGGCCCCCGACTCGTCGGCCTGGTACTCACGCGACCGCGACACCGCCAGCTTCACCAGGGTCGCCGCAATCGGGCCGAGGAAGGCCACCAGGATCATCACCAGCGGGTTAGGGCCGTTCTCGCGGTTGCCACCGAACGCGCCGAAGAACATCGCGAAATTGGCGAGGCCGCTGATGATGGCGGCCATCGCGCCCGCGACGGAGCTGATCAGGATGTCGCGGTTGTACACGTGCGACAGTTCGTGACCGAGCACCGCACGCAGTTCCCGTTCGTCGAGGAGCCGCAGGATGCCGGTGGTGCAGCAGACGGCGGCGTTCTTCGGGTTGCGTCCGGTGGCGAAGGCGTTCGGCGATTCCGTCGGGCTGATGTAGAGCGACGGCATCGGCTGATGAGCGCTCGTCGCCAACTCACGCACGATCCGGTACAGCACCGGAGCCTCGACCTCGGTGACGGGCTGCGCGTGCATCGCCTTGAGCGACAGCTTCGCGCTGTTGAAGTAGACGTAGGCGTTCATGCCGATCGCAAGGATCACCGAACCCCACAGGATCAAGGGGCTCTTGAACAGGGCTCCGATACCGACGATGATCGCCGACATCAAGCCGAGCAGAAACGCGGTTTTCAGGCCGTTGAAATGCATCAGTCCTCGTTCGTTCGCACACCACGCGTTGTGGTGCATCATTCAATCAAACGAACCGGGGTCCGATTCAGTTTCCGCGACCGGTTAGCCCGTTCGGTCGATCGTGTAGCGGACCAGCGACGCGAGCGCCTGATGGGCAGGACGGTCGGGTAGTTGCGCGAGTTCGGCGTCGGCCGCATCGGCGTAGGACTGCAGTTTGGCCCGGGCCTGCTCCATCCCCGACGACTTGCCCAGCAGTTCGATCGCCTCGTCGACCTCGGCGTCCTCGGTCAGCGCCCGAGTCTTGCCGTCGTCGCCGACGAGCAACTCCCGCAACCGGTTCGAAGTCGCGTCGTCGGACTGCAGGGCGTACAGGACCGGCAGCGTGTGCACGCCCTCACGCAGGTCCGTGCCGGGCGTCTTGCCGGAATCGCCGCTCGCCGAGCTGATGTCGATGATGTCGTCGGACACCTGGAAGGCGGTTCCCACCACATCGCCAATCCGCGACAGACGTTCGATGTCGTCGGGCCCGGCGCCTGACGCCATCGCACCGAACCGGCCCGCCGCCGCAATGAGCGACCCCGTCTTCTCCCACACCACCTTCAAGTAGTGCTCGATGGGGTCGCCACCCGCCGTGACGCCGACGGTTTCCCGCATCTGACCGGTCACCAACTCGGCGAACGTCTCCGCGATGATCCGGACAGCTTCGGGTCCGAGGGTCGACACCAGGCGCGACGCCCGCGCGAACAGGAAGTCGCCGGAGAGGATGGCGACGCTGTTGGTCCAGCGCGCATTGGCGCTCGGCGCACCACGACGCATCGGCGCCTCGTCCATCACATCGTCGTGGTAGAGCGTGGCCAGGTGGATCATCTCGACCACCGTCGCCGACGTGATCACCTCGGAGGCATCCGGGTTGGGCCCGAACTGCGCGGCCAGAATCGCGAACATCGGCCGGAAACGCTTCCCACCGGCCTTGGCCAGATGGGTGGCCGCCTCGGTCATCACGTCGTCGCCGGAGGAGAGCTCGGTGAGCAGCAGGTCTTCCACCTGCGCCAACGACACGCGCACCGTCTCTGCGAACTCGTCCGATACCAGGTCGACCCCGGCGAATGTGGACTTCACGTGATCTGCCCCTCGGCGCTCATGCAGCTGAGCCTATCGGCAACCACCGGTTCGGCAACGGATGGGTTGGGCACGCGACCTTCCCCAATCAAGCCCGCCTCCCTCCGCGATCGAGCCCGCCTCCCGCTGACCGAGCCGATTCCGAGCCCCTGGGCGAGGCATCGTGTCGAGATCACTGGTCGAGATCACTCACCGCGACCCTCTCGGACACGATGCCGATCCTTCTTGGTGAACGCACGAAAGTCTTCGAGCACTTCGTCCCACCCGAAGAGCACGTCGTCGTAGGTCACCCGGAATGGGAGACCCTTGTCGATCATGATCACAACGCTCCATGAGACGCTTGACCGCCTTGGGCAACACCGGCATCAGTTCCTGTAGAGCAGGTCTGTCGAGCTTCAAGGTGTTCATCACCGAGTCGCAGGTGGCGATCCAGTCCTCGGCGCTCATGCACTTGGCGGCGTAGACCAGCGCGGTCGCGGCGTCGTCGACCGCGCTGGTCACCGGGAGCGCCGGGCCGAACCCCAGGCAGAAGTCCTTATCGGTTCGGTGCCGCTTCGATCCGCGGATGTGCGTCTTCCCGCGATATCCAGGCGGCACCCAGAAGCCCCTCGCGATCAACGCCGACACGCATGTCAGGCAGCCATGCTTCGATACAGCGGTCACTGCCGCTTGATTGGCGTTCGGAGTGGCATACCAGCCGCGAGCCGGATGCGACAGCTGCCCGTTGGCGGCCATCCGCCGAATCTGCAGGTCGGTGAAGTCCCGTTCGACCAACTCCGCGCGCGAGTGGACGCCGAAGTCCTGGTCGTGCGCCTCTTTTTCGTCCATACCAGTCAGACGCAGCGGAGCCTGTTCCGGATCCATCGGAGGTCTCGTCCGGAGCGGTCTTCCTCAGTGGCCTCCGAGGGCAATATGCCCTCGGAGACCACTCAGCGCGACCGCTCCGTTCGCCCGACATACTGGTGCGGTGAGCGACGCGACCAAAACACCCGACCGCGCCGATGTCCTCGTGGTCGGCGCCGGACCGGGCGGGTCCGCGGCCGCGGCGCACGCCGCCGCGGCCGGGCACGACGTGGTCCTTGTCGACGCCGCAACCTTTCCGCGCGACAAGACCTGCGGCGACGGTCTGACCCCACGCGCGATCGCCGAACTCGACGCTCTCGGCCTCGGCGACTACCTCGACGGACGCCCCCGCCTCGACGGCCTGCTCCTGCACGGCTGGGGTGCGACCAAGCGTGTGCCCTGGCCGTCGGGCCGCTTCCCCGCCTACGGCAGCGCGGTCGCGCGCACCGAGCTCGACGAGGAGATCCGCGCGCTCGCGGTTTCCAAGGGTGCCCGAATGATTCAGGGCGCCAAGGCTGTTGATGTGACGATGACCGGCGATCGGATCGAGTCGGTCACCCTGGCCACCGCGTCTGGGACGTCGTCGATCCGGGTGCGAGACGTGATCGTCGCCGACGGCGTGAAGTCCGGCCTCGGCAAGTCCCTGGGCCGAGAGTGGCACCGCGACACCGCCTATGGGACCGCCGCGCGCGCCTACGTCCCGTCGACCCGCGCCGACGAGAACTGGATGGGATCGCATCTCGAACTCCGTGGACCCGACGGCAACTTGCTGCCCGGATACGGCTGGGTCTTCCCGCTCGGCAGCGCGGGCGGTGGGCTGCTCAACGTCGGGGTCGGGGCGCTGGCCACCGCAAAACGCCCCGCGCACATGCAATTACGACCGATCCTCGAGTTCTACGCGAACATGGTCCGCGACGAATGGGGCATCGAGGGACCGCCGGTCCGACTCACATCTGCGCTGCTGCCGATGGGCGGCGCGGTGACCGGAGTCGCGGGACGCAACTGGATGCTCATCGGCGACGCCGCGGCATGTGTGAACCCGCTCAACGGCGAGGGCATCGACTACGCCCTCGAAACCGGCCGGCTCGCCGTCGAACTCATCGGCGACACCCGCGCCGACCCCGACCACACCGCCCGTTGGCGCGACATCCTCGTCGACCACTACGGTCTCGCGTTCTCCGCCGCCCGACGCCTCGCCGGGCTGCTTACCGTGCCCCAGGCAGTCCCGACCCTCGGCCGTCCCGGGATTCGGTCGCAGCGGCTGATGTCGATGGTCGTGCGGGTGATGGGCAACCTGATCACCCCCGACGACGCCGACCTCGTCGCCCGCGCCTGGCGCGGTGCCGGCCGGGTCTCGACGCGCATCGACGCACGGCCGCCGTTCTCCTGAGTGATCCACACCACGAACCCACCCCATCGAGACCACCCACATGTAATCAATGAGACGTTTTCGGTGATATGTTCCAAGCATGCTCGCAGCCCGCTTCCGCAACCCCGAACGCTATCGTCGCCGCGATGAGATCGACCGCATGGACGCCGTCGCCGATCCGGTGTCCATCGCCCGCGCACTCGGGACCCAGGAGTTCCCGTGGGGCATCACGCAGGCCTTGAGCTTCGCGCTGTTCCGCACCTACGCCGTCCCATCCATCGGCGACTTGCTCTATCGCACAGGCCAATTCACCGACGAGACACAGAAGCGCTACGACGACACGGTGCTGCTGCTCGACGCACCGATCGAGCACGGCTTCGACAGCACGACGGGACGGTCGGCGATCCGGCGTATCAACCAGATGCATGCCCGCTACGACATCTCCAACGACGACATGCTCTACGTGCTGGCCACTTTCGTGGTCTGTCCGGTCCAGTGGGTGAACGCCTACGAGTGGCGCAAGCTCACCGACCACGAGATCACCGGGCTGACCAATCACTACCGCAAACTCGGTAAGCACATGGCGATCAAGAATCTTCCCGCAACCTACGCAGAGTTCGAGAAGTTCCTCGTCGACTACGAGCGCGAGCACTTCGCCTACAGCGCCGACTCGCGCAAAGTCGCCGACGCGACGCTCGACCTCCTGTGCACCTTCCTGCCCTACCGCCTCCTTCCGCGGCCCGTCGTGCGTCGAATGTCGTTCGCGCTCATGGACGATCCGCTTCTCGAGGCCTTCGGCTACCCCAAGCCGACCGCCGTCGAACGCGTCCTGGTGCGCGGTGGACTGAAGGCGCGCGGTTTGGCGATCCGCACGTTTGCCCGGCCGCGGGTGAAGCCGATCTACGGACGTGAGATGTCGCAGGTCCGCGGATACTCGCGCGGGTACCAGGTCGAAGACCTCGGCACCTTCGCCCCCGGTTGCCCTGTGCCACACGCCGATCCGACGCCCGACCTCGCTGTCGGCTGCCCGGTCCCCCACGCCGCCAACACCTGAGCATTCGTTGAGCGTGCGTCACTTCCGGGCGGAATGCACCGCCGCGATACCGCCGGTCAGGTTCTGCCAGCGCACCTGCGAAAAGCCCGCGTCGCGCATCAGGTCGCCGAGCGCGAACTGGTCGGGCCACGCCCGAATCGATTCTGCGAGATACACATACGCCGACGGATTGCTCGACACCCGAGTCGCGACAGCGGGCAACGCCTTCATCAGGTACTCCATGTACACGGTGCGGAAGGGCCGCAGCGTCGGGGTGGAGAATTCGCAGATGACGATCCGCCCACCCGGTTTCAGCACCCGGTAGAGCTCGCCGAGCGCTTGCGACACGTCGTAGACGTTGCGCAGCCCGAACGAGATGGTTGCGGCGTCGAACGACGCGTCGGCGAACGGCAGGTGCAACGCGTCGGCGGCGACCTTCGGCACGTCGCGCGCAGCGCCGGCCTTGAGCATGCCGAGCGAGAAATCCGCGGCGATACACACCGCGCCGGACCGCGCCAGCTCGACCGTCGACACCGCAGTACCGGCGGCAAGATCGAGCACCACGTCGCCCGGTTTCAGATCCAATGCCTTGCGAGTGGTCTTGCGCCAACTCCGATCCCGCCCGAACGACAGCACGGTGTTGGTGATGTCGTACCGCTTGGCGACGCCATCGAACATGGCCGCAACCTCGGCCGGATCCTTGTCGAGCGTCGCGCGCTCGCCACTCGTTGAGTCCGAAGCAGCTGCCATGCGCCTCAGGCTACCTGCAGCCACGACGGCTCAGGCGACCCGCCCGCGCCGCGACCGGCCCGATGCGGAACCGTCGAGCACCGAGTCGTAGTGCCCGACCAGCTGCGCGCAGATCGCCGACCACGACCGACTCCGCACCGCCTGCACCGCCGCACGACCAAACGCGGCCCGCAGCGCATCGTCGCGCAAGGTGTCGACGACCTCCGGCAGCCGCGTCGAGAACTCGTCGACCCCGAGCAGGTATCCGGTCCGGAACGGCGCGACCAGGTCGCGCGGACCCCCCGCGTCGGGCCCGATGACGGGCAGCCCGCTGGCCATCGCCTCTTGAATGGCCTGGCAGAACGTCTCGTGTTCGCCGGCGTGCACGAAGATGTCGAGGCTCGCGTACGCGCGAGCGAGGTCGACGCCCCGCAGCTCGCCGGTGAACACCGCACCCGGCATCAGCCGTTCCAGCCGTGCCCGCTCCGGCCCGTCGCCGACGATCACCAGCTGCACCGTCGGGTCGGCAGCCAACGACGCCAACCGTTCCACGTGCTTCTCCGGCGCGAGCCGACCCACGAATCCGACGACGAGCTCGGCGCTGTCGCCCATCCACGAGGCACGCAGCTCAAGATCCCGCCGACCGGGCGAGTACAACTCGTTGTCGACGCCCCGACCCCACTTGCGCAGACGCGGAATACCATGCGCGGCAAGTTCTTCCAACGCAGCCGACGACGGCGCCAGGGTGAGGTCGCAGAGTTCGTGGAGGCGTCGGGTGTACTGCCAGGCCAGCTGTTCCACGGCGCCGAGCCGATACTCCGCGGCAAACCCCGCCACGTCGGTCTGGAACACCGCGACCGCCGGCACGCGCAACTTCCGCGCGGCAAGAGCCCCCGCCGCCCCGACCACGAACGGCGACGCCAGATGCACGACGTCGGGCTCGAAATCACGCAGCGCGCGGTAGAGCACCGGCGCCGGAACCCCGACCGGCAACGACGTCACCCGCGGCACCCGCACGGACGGCACCAGATGCACCGGCGTCCGACGCCCCACCATGCGGGGCCCGCCCAGCTGCCCGCGCGGGGTGTCCGGAGCGATGACGACAGCCGTGTGGCCGGTGGTCTCGAGATGGTCGACCACCCGCAGGACGGAGTTGACGACCCCGTTCACGTTCGGCAGGAAACTCTCGGCGACGATCGCGACGCGCATGCCGCCATCGTCACCGTCCTGTCCGACGACACAGATGTCACAACGTGACGAGTCCACGAACTCATGATGAACTCCCTCCCGCTGGTCGATCTCGACACGGTGCCTCGCTTCGCTCGGAACCGGCTCGATCCGGCGGAGCCGGCACCGAGCCCCTGGGCGAGGCGCCGTGTCGAGACCACCTGCCGTGACCCATGTGCTGAACTGACCACCGTGCCCGAACTTCTCCTACTCAGCCGCTGGCTGAACGCGGTCCCCGATTTCCTCGCGACCAGGGCACCCGCGAACGCGACGATCGGCTTCATCCCCACCGCGTCGTCGATCTACCCCGACCCCGCCTGGGTCGACCTCGACCGCACCACCCTGCACGACCAGGGATTCTCCACAGTCGACCTGGACCTCGAATCCCTGACGCCACCGCAACTCGAGCAAGCCCTACACAGCGTCGACGCCGTGTTCGTCTCCGGCGGCAACGTCTTCCATCTGCTCGGTGTGCTTCGACGCACCGGCACCGACCACCCACTCGCCGACGCCATCACCAGAGGACTCCCCTATCTGGGAGCCAGCGCGGGAGCGGCGATCGTCGGCTCCGACATCCAACCGCTCGGTCTGCTCGACGACCCGGCAGAAGCGTTACCGCTGGACTCGACGGTCGGCCTCGGGTTCGTCGACGGCGTCGTGGTGCCCCACGCGGACGGGCTCGTCGGCGGCATCGGGCGTGTGAACGCCGTCGAGCGCGCCTTCGGCGCCACCCACCGACTGCTCCTTCTCCGCGACGACCAGGCTCTCCTCGTCTCCGGCGACACCAGCGTCGTCGTTCCCGGCTGAGGCGAGTTCCGCGCGCTCGGCCCGCCACTTGCCCCATCGACGCGAGAATTCGGCGACAAACACCATCAGCAGGCCGACGATCAGCCAACCCACAACCGCGATCGACAACCCCGGAATGATCGACAGCGACGCGCTGCGCCCCATCGGCCGCGCGATGTCGGGGTTGTACGCGGCATATTCGACGCGGATGCGCTGACCTTCACTCAGTTCGGTCGGGTACAGCAGACCGAGTCGAGGGCTGTGGAACCGACCGTCGGGTGTCTGGAAATACACCTCGGCGTGCAACGGATCAGCGGACACCACGTCGGCCATCACCGTGGCCTTGCTGGCCTCGATGGTGGAGTCGTTCTTGTAGCAGCCCGCCACCAGGCAGAACGCCATGACCGTGATGGTGGTGCCGACGACGAGCAGTCCGATCTGGACTCGTCGCACGATCGTCGGATTCATGGCTGTCAGGATAATCCACCCGCCGATCGAGCCCCCACACGCTGATCGAGCCAACACACGCTGATCGAGCCACCCCCACGCTGATCGAGCCACCCCCACGCTGATCGAGCCGGTACCGAGCCCCTGGGCGAGGCACCGTGTCGAGACAACCCCAGAGATCACCCCCCGCGCAGACGCTCCCCGATCCGCGCATGCACCGCTCGTAACCTCTCCCGGTCCGTCGTCACCTCGACCACCTCGATGCCGCCCACGACCGGCTCCTCGGCCAACACCGACGACAACTCCGACACCTCGACCCGACGATGCGGAATGTGGAAACCCGCACACAACGACGCCAGATCGGTGCGATGCGGAGTCCCGAACACCCGCTCGTAACTACCGGCGTAAGGCCCGGTGTTGAACCGCGGATCGCCCTGTTCGAGCAGCCCGAAGATGCCGCCGCCGTCGTCGTTGGCGACGACGATCCGCAGCGAGTCCGGCCGCGGCTCCCCCGGTCCGATGACGAGTCCGGTGGCGTCGTGGATGAAGGTCAGGTCGCCCATCAGCGCGACCGTCCGACCACCCGCGAGCGCAACGCCGATCGCCGTCGAGTTGGTGCCGTCGATGCCGGCGACACCCCGATTCGACAGGACGCGCACACCGTCACCGAGACGACCCGCGAGTGCAACATCGCGGATGGGGTTACTGGCCCCGACGACGAGTTGTTCGCCCGGCAACATCGCCGCACTCACCGCACGCGCGACGTGCAGCCCGGTGACCGGACCGGGCGCATCGAGCTCGGCGTCGACCGCCCCGAGCACCCGCTGCTGGATCGCCGCACATTCCTTGAGCCATTCCTCGCGCGGTTCGCCGGCGGCCTCGGCGCGGGTGCCGGTGGCGTAGACGTTGCCCGAGACGTCGGGCCAGCGCGGGCCGGTGGTGAGGGCGTAGACGCGCACCGACGGGTCGGCGAGCAATCGTGCGACACCGCGGTGCAGCGTCGGACGACCGCAGATGATGGCCTGCTGCGGGCGGATCGCGTCGAGGGCGAGCGGATGCAGCGGCGTCTGCGGATGCGGCGCCGTGGGCTCGGCGACGGTCGGCACGCCCGCGAGCTGCGGATGCACGCCCGACCCGTGGCCCGACACGACCACGGTGTCCAGCGAGAGGTCGATGGGCAGCGGGACGTCGAGTTTCCCGACGGGCGCCTGGGTCCACGGCAGCCCGTTCTCGCGGCCGGCGAAGGACCCCAGATCGTCGTCGAAGGCGGTGTCGGGGACGAGGGGTTCGCGGAGTGGGATGTCGAACTGGACGGGTCCCGCGTTGCCGGTCCGGGCGCCGCGGGCGGCGGCCAGGACACGCCCCACCGCCGAGCGCCACTGACTGTTGGTGTCGAGGTCCTGTTCGGCCAGGCCCAGGCTGATCGCCGCGCGCACCTGCGTGCCGAAAATACCGAACTGTTCGACGGTCTGATTGGCGCCCGACCCCAGCAGCTCATACGGCCGATTCGCACTGACCACCACCAGCGGCACCCGCGCATAATTCGCCTCGAAGACTGCAGGACTCATGTTGGCGACCGCGGTTCCGCTGGTCATCACGATCGGCACCGGCTGGCCCGACGCCACCGCCAAACCCAAGGCGAGGAACCCCGCCGACCGCTCGTCGATCCGCACATGCAGACGCAGCCGTCCCGCGGTGTCGGCGGCATGCAGCGCGAACGCCAGCGGCGCATTCCTCGACCCAGGGCACAGCACCGCATCCCGAACGCCGCCACGGATCATCTCGTCGACGATGACCCGGGCCTGCAATGTCGAGGGATTCATCCCTTCACCCTAGGCTGAGATCGATGGGCTTCTACGACACGCATGTCCTGCCGCGACTGATCAACCTGGTCTGCGGCATCGGCGCGATCCGACCCTCCCGCGATCGTGCGTGCGAGGGGTTACACGGGCGGGTCGTCGAACTCGGTTTCGGTAGTGGTCACAACGTCGAGTCCTACCCCGACGCGGTGACCCGGGTCGACGCCGTCGAACCGTCGGATCTGGGGTGGAAACTCGCCCACGACCGCGTGTCCGCGTCGCCGATCCACATCGAACGCTCCGGGCTCGACGGCGAGCATCTCCCCTTCGACGACGACACCTTCGACTGCGCGCTCTCGACGTACACGCTGTGCACCATCCCCGACCTGCCGCTCGCCCTCGCCGAGGTCCGACGAGTCCTGAAACCCGGTGGCACACTTCACTTTCTCGAACACGGACTCGCACCCGACGAGAAGGTCCGACGCTGGCAGCACCGCCTCGACCCCCTCCAGCAGCGTCTCGCCGGCGGTTGCCACCTCAATCGCGACATCCCGCAGATCCTCACCGACGCCGGCTTCGTCGTCGAACGCCTCGACACCTTCTACCAACCGCACGCCGCCAAGTCGTCGAACGCGATGAGCCGCGGGGTCGCCACCCCACGCTGATCGAGCCACCCACCCGCTGATCGAGCCGCCCACCCGCTGATCGAGCCGCCCACCCGCTGATCGAGCCGGTACCGAGCGCAGCGAGGCACCGTGTCGAGATCCGCCGGATCGAGCCGGTACCGAGCGCAGCGAGGCACCGTGTCGAGATCCGCCGGATCGAGCCGGTACCGAGCGCAGCGAGGCACCGTGTCGAGATCACACGCAACCCAACTACCCTGGCACCAATGCGTCGCTGGCTGCTTCTCGCTCTCCTCACCGCAGCCGCCACCTACCTTCTGGAACTCTTCGACGTCGACGCAGCGGCTCTCTTCGCCGGCTTGGTGATCGCCGGTGTCCTGGCCATCGCGGGACTCGCACCCCGACCCCGCGCCACCAGCCCCGAGACTCCCGACGACCCCGACGCCCCCGTCATCCCCCGCCGATACGTTCTGGCCGCGCAGGGCGTGCTCGGCGTGTATATCGGCACCATCGCCGACACCGACACCCTCTCCGGCCTCGGCTCCGCATGGTTCCCGGTTCTGATCATCGGCGTCGGCACCCTGGCGTTGTCGGTGGCCGGGGGTGCGCTCCTGGGTCTGCACAAGCAGGTGGACCCGCTGACCGGTTCGCTCGCACTCGTCGCGGGAGGGGCGTCGGGCCTGGTTGTGGTGACGCGTGAACTCGGCGGCGACGAGCGGATGGTCGCGGTCATCCAGTACCTGCGCGTCGCCCTGGTCACCGTGTCGATCCCGCTGGTCGCGTCGCTCGTGTTCGGCCAGTCCTCATCGGCGGTCACCACGGAAACACCGAGCTGGACCGACCAAGCCTGGGGTCTGCTGCTGCTCGCCGTGTGCATGGGTGTCGGCATCCCGCTGGGCCGTCTGCTGCATGTACCCGCCGGCGCGCTCCTCACTCCGATGGCGTTGGCCACCATCGCCGAACTCACCGGGATCGCGGGCGACGCCGCGGTGTCGCCGATGCTGCTGACCATCGCCTACGCGGTGATCGGTTGGCAGGCCGGCCTTGGTTTCACGCTGCCCCGGCTTCGCGCGATCGGACGCGTCCTGCCGTTCGCGTTGGTACTGATCCTCGCGATCGGCGTGGGCTGCGCGCTGCTGGGTGTGCTGCTGTCGTGGTGGACCGGCGAGTCCATGTACGACTGCTATCTCGCGACCACCCCGGGTGGCATCTACGCCGTCCTCGCCGCCGCGACGGCGGCCGGCGGCAACGTCGCCTTCGTGGTCGCCGCGCAGATCCTGCGGGTCCTGTTGATGCTGTTCGTGGCACCATTCGCAGCCCGTGCCGCCGCCCGCTACCTACGACGCGGACAGGAGTGACCGTCGCCACAGCCGACAGGTAGGCTCGCGACCATGACCGGGGAAGCATCGCAACCACAGTCCGCCCGCGAGTTCGACGTCGTCGTCTACGGCGCCACCGGCTTCGTCGGTGAACTCACCGCCCGCTATCTGGCCGACCATGCACCGATCGGCACCAAGATCGCCCTCGCCGGACGCAACGAGACCAAACTCGCGACGGTGCGCAAGCGCCTGCCCGAACGCGCCCAGTCGTGGCCGCTCATCGTCGCCGATTCGTCGTCGCCTGCCGCGCTCGACGCCCTGTGCGCCCGCACCCGCGTCGTCTGCACCACCGTCGGCCCGTACCTCAAGTACGGCGAGGCGCTGGTGGTCGCCGCCGCCACCGCCGGCACCGACTACGTCGACCTCACCGGCGAGGTCCCCTTCGTCCGCTACTCCATCGACAAGGCGCACGACACCGCCGTTGCCTCCGGCGCCCGCATCGTCCATTCTTGCGGATTCGATTCGGTGCCTTCCGATCTCGGCGTCTACGCGCTGTACCGCAAGGTCGCCGACGACGACGCGGGCGAGATGACCGACACCACCTTCGTGCTTCGCTCGTTCAAGGGCGGTGTCTCCGGCGGTACCGTCGACTCGATGCGCGTGATCACCGAGCAGGCCCGAGATGCTCAGGTCCGACGCCTCATCATGAATCCGCAAGCCCTGTCCGGCGGCCCTGGTGACGTGCCGAAGGCGAGCCTGTCGTCGGAGCCGAGCGACATCGGCGTCGTCAGCGCCAAGAAGGTCGATCCGTCGCTGCGCGGCACGCTGGCCCCGTTCTTCATGGCCTCCCACAACACCCGCATCGTTCGACGCTCAAATGCGTTGCTGCACAATGCCTACGGCAAGGACTTCCACTACGCGGAGACGATGAACGTGGGCAGCATACCGGGGGTGTCGACCCTCGCCGCAGGCGCGGTAGGCGTCGGCACCGGCGCGTTCTTCGGTGCGATGAGCTTCGGACCCACCCGCCGACTCCTCGACCGCGTCCTCCCCAAACCCGGCAACGGCCCGTCCGAGAAGTCCAGGGATGCAGGCTTTTTCGTCTCCGATGTGTATACCCGCACCACTACCGGGCGCCGCTTCCGTTCGACGATGCGCGCCCAGGGCGACCCCGGCTACAAAGCCACTGCGGTGATGCTCGGCGAGAGCGCGCTGGCCCTCGCCCTTGACCGCGACAAGCTCCCCGCCCACGCCGGAGTGCTGACCCCGGCGGTCGCCATGGGTGACGCGCTGATCGATCGCCTGCGCGATGCCGGATTCGCCATCGACGCCGAGGAACTCACACGCTAAGCCTGGATCCGCGAAAGGCACTTCACGCTCCCGAAATTCCGCCGCCTGAGGTGCGAGGAGCGCAAGCGACGAGCCTCGAAGGCCTGGTGACCGTCACCACTTGGGAGCGCAAGTCGCGTGTTCGTCCTCCTCGCCGCCGGGGCGGTAGTCCACGCCCTTCACCTGGCCACCATTGTCGAGGTATTCGACAAGTCCTCGTGGACGATAAGACTCATCGTCGTCTTTTCGCTGCTCGGCGCTCGACGCCACGAATTCGCTTTCCGGATAACCCTTTCCGATCGTTCGATCCACCCGCTCGATGAGTTTGTAAAATCCCTTCCTGGACTCGTCGAGCTTGGCGAAGGCGTTCGTCCGGGTGAGGTATCGGGTGATCAGGTCAAGCGCCGTCATCGTGGGCACCGACGATGAGCCCACGCGCTCGGCATCGCCGATCTCCTGGTTCAGCTCGAGGTCGTGTTCCTTCGCGTGTTTCAGCATCCAGACGAGCGGGATGTTGCTGAGCTCACTCGACGCATAACCGCCACCGACGTTGCAGTGCACGCCGGAGAACCACACCTGCTCGAGTTCCTGATCGGCCGGCCGGTCCGGCTTCGCCACCCACAGTGTCGGTTCGAACGGTTTCCGTTTCTCGTCGATGGCCAGCGCCTGGTAGGCGGAGTCGACATAGTTGCTCAGCTGGGTGTCGTGGAATTCCCAGCGCTTGTTGATCTTGTTGGCAAGCTTCGATTCGCCGAGATCAGGCATTCCCAGCGAGCCGACGGTGTCCCACACTCCGATGAACCGGATCCGGCTCTCGTGCGAATACCTTTCGCGAAAGGCGACCGCCTCCGGGTCGCTCGGCTTCACCTCGCCGCGATAGAGCGCAAACGCTTCGTCGACCCGATCTCTGTTCTCCCGCTTGAGTATTCCGCAGTTGCGGATGAACCCGGCGATGCTCCGCGCCGTGTAAGCGCCGCGGCTGAACCCGAACAGGAAGATCTCGTCACCCGGGTCGAAGGCATCGACGATGTCCCGATAGCCCTCTTTGACGTTCTTTGACAGCCCGAATCCCACTGCACCACCGGTGATCTTGTTCCACCAGTGGGTCCCGACGCCGGCCACATACAGTGGCTCGATCTGTTCGACACCGTTCGCACACGTGCCGACCTTGACCGCGTCGACGACCTTCCTGACGTTGGTCGGGTGCTTCTGACCGAAGGTGTTCCAAGTGCCGTCACAGCACACGACCAGTCTTTTCGCCATCGCCTTCGCCTCTGCTCGGTGTGGCCCCCTTGAGCAGCAGACCTTACCCGGCGGCGGCGGTTTCCCGCGTCTGGTGATCGACCGACTCTACGCAGTGGGACGGTCCACGCACCCACGCTGGTCGAGCCGCGACGTACGAGCGTGCGAACCGACGCACGTCGAGACCACTCGCCCGCTATCTGTACAGCTCTATACTGCGCCGTTAACGATCAGACAACTATTCCCCGTCGCCGCCGCTGTCATTGCCACTGTCATCATTGCCACCGTCATGATTGCCACCGTCATGATTGCCGCTGTTGTTGTTGGTGGTGTTGCCGGACTCGTTGTTGCCGGACTCGTTGTTGCCACCGTTGGCGTCATCGCTGGTCTCGTTGTTCCCGTTGTCACCGGCGCCGTCCTGCGAGCCCTCTTGGCTCGACGGCTCCTTCTGGGGATTGTCCCTCTGCGGCTTGTCTTCCGCTCGGTGCTGACCGACGTACGGCTTCGCGTTGGCTCCGTCGTTCTGCTCGTTCTGCCCTTGTGTCCGAGCGTGCCGACCACTGGGCGGCGGTGTCACCGTCGTGTCATCCGCGGTCCGTTCCATCGCCAATTGCGGGGTCGCAGCGGTTGTGTTGGCGGGTTGTGCTTCGACCTTCTGAGCAATCTCTCCGGTGACCTCAGCGGCCTTGCGCGAAGCGGCAGCGAGCCGATCGGAACCGTTGTTCACCGCCTCAGTCGCCGCGTCGGCGAGGGCCTGCGAAATCTGTGTCGCAGTGGGTGTTACGTACTTGGTGAACAGCGGGTTGAGTACCTTCTCGAGCGTGCCGATCGGGTCGCTCAGCACACCGTTCGTCGGGTCTTCGATCTGCGCCAGCTGGAACAGCAGCTTTGGGGTGAGGGTAATGACCGTGGTGGGCAACCCATTGAGAATCCCCGAGATATCGCCGGGGATGGATGATCCGGTGGTCGAAGGGGCGGTACCCAATTGGAAGCCTTCCAACCCCACGCCCATGAACGACGGTCCACTCAGCCCAATTCCGTTGGGTCCGAAGTTCACGGATCCGAGCGAGTACACGAGCGGCACGATCGCATCGCCGACCTTGATGGTCGCGATCGTCCATCCGGAGTTGTAGGAGAACCCGTCCGGTCCAAGGTGGCTGGACTCCAGCAGCGATGTCCGCTCAGCGGCGAATCCCAGCCCGGGGATCGACACCGTCGACGACCGACTCCCGAGCGTCGTGTTCACCGACTGACCGGTCGTGGTCACCAGCCCCGGCGAAAGCTGCATGCCGGTGGTGAACAGATTGTCGGGGAGACTCACGCCAGCAGCGAATATGGGCACGGTCGCGACGTAGTCCGGCTTGCCGTCCGTTCCGGGCACAACAACCTGAGTTGCGGCCCCGAGCCAGCCGGCCTTGCCGCCGAGCGGTCCTGTGTACGTACCACCGGCCTCGCGCTGGGTGATGGAGAACCCGCCGACGTTGATGTCGTCGAGCTGAGCCAGAGCGCCCGGGATGGCGTCGTTCGGATCGTAGATGGTGGTGTGAACCTGATTGCCGTCAGCGTCGGTCTCACCGATCCATTCAGTCGAGAAGATTGGGAGCTCCTCAGTTACGGCCGGGCTTCCTGGGTAATTAACACAGCCGATGAACGGGATGCATACACGGCTTGGTGGGATAGCGGGAATAATGACGACGGTCTGGACGCCTGTTTGCACAAGTTCGTTCGAGCCATTCGCCACCACGAGAGCATCGGGTGTATTCAGACTCTGAGCGAATAGCGCCTTGAGTTGTCCGGACGTGATCCCGTTCATCGTGACCTGATCCTGCTTGATCCACGACGTTGTGGTCGCCCCGAGCCACCTGGCATTTCCGGTCCAGTTGGAGGTGGTTCGGTTGCCCGTCCAGAAGCCCAACGCTTGGTCGAGTGACGGGATCCCTTCGAGTACGCCCGCATGCTGCGTAACCTTGTCCTGGCCAAGCGTATCGAGAAGGTCGGCTCCGAAGTTCTGTGCGACAGTTTCGACGTTGATCCCATTCAACGCGATCCAAGTTGCAAACATCTTCGCGTATACCGTTGCCCCGCTGCCGAGGGTGCCGGCGAGAGGCAACCCGGCGACCACCTGCGCCGCGAGCGGGCTGATTCCCGACAGTGCGGTGGAGGCACCCGGAACATGGCTGCTGTCGGGCACGGCGAGCAGTAGCGCGCCACCCTGGGTGAGCGCCTCGATGAAGTTGAGCTGCTCAGTGTTTGTCGCGTAGTCACTCGTGACCACCGGCACCCAGCCCTCGGGCAACCTCGACCCGATCGGCGCCAGTAGTGCGATCTGGGTGCGCCCGAGATTGTCGGCGATGACGATCAGATTCTCGACAGTGCTATAGCTGTTCTGCGAGATCTGGTACGAGTTGATCGACTCGGCGTACGCGGCCCCACCGGACCCGACACCGATCGCGATGCCGGCACCCAAGGCGACGGCCGCTCTTCGCATGCGGCGGGACGTCCGGATCTCGCTTCGCTCGTTCTCTCTACGCTGTTTCCGGTTGCCTGCCAGCATGATTGCTGTTCCTTTCGTTCGCCCCCCTGCGACGTCACATAGTCAATCATGATGAACCAGCCTTTGCCGACAATCTGGAGACGGTTAGTCCGTTCAGAGGAATCCAGAGAATTGTGGGTTCCCGGCCATCCGGCCTCCGTTATTCGTTAGATTAGGCAATCAAAATTCGTAACGGCACCGCGACCTTGTTCTCTGCGCTTAACATCGCCGCCGGCGAGGTCACCACCCAGTGCAATCTGCGTCACCGCCAAAGT
>NZ_JAKWBF010000021.1 GCF_022513585.1 Gordonia gummivorans | reverse complement strand
GGGGTGGATGACGGGACTCGAACCCGCGACAGCCAGGATCACAACCTGGTGCTCTACCAACTGAACTACATCCACCATCGGCGTCGGAAACCCAGGTGTGATGCGCCGGGTCCCAGAGCCAAGGTCATACTCTAGCGGGTGGCCGCCATCCAACACCAATCGGTTGATGACCAGCGCGTTCAGGCGGGGCCGAGTTCCTCGACGATGGCGGTGAGGGCGTCGGCGTCGGGGCCCGGCTGCGGAACAAACGCGGCCGCACGGTAGTAGCGCAGCTCGCGGATCGATTCCTTGATGTCGGCGAGGGCGCGGTGGGCCAGACCTTTCTCCGGCTGCCCGAAGTAGATGCGTGGATACCAGCGGCGGCACAGTTCCTTGATGGAGCTGACGTCGACCATGCGGTAGTGCAGGTAGGCGTCGAGTTCGGCCATGTCCCGGGAGATGAACCCGCGGTCGGTGGCGATGGAGTTGCCGGCGAGTGGAACCGCTCCGGCGGTGGTCACGTGCTTGCGGATGTACTCGAGCACGCGCTTCTCGGCTTCGGCCAAGGTGACCGTGGATGCGCGCACTTCCTCGGTGAGCCCAGACGCCGCATGCATCTTGGTGACAACGTCGGGCATGCCGGCCAGAGCGTCGTCGTCGGCGTGGATCACGATGTCCACACCCTCGCCGAGAACGTTGAGGTCACCGTCGGTGACCAGAGCAGCGATCTCGATGAGCTTGTCGGACCCCAAATCCAGGCCGGTCATCTCACAATCGATCCACACCAGTTTGTCCTGCACGCATCGAGCTTAACCAACAGGTGTCGATCGCTATTGTTGCTCTCGAGGATGCTCGTCGACGAGAGGACGCCCGTGACCGACGCCAATGGCCCAGACCAGAGCACGAATCCGCCTGCCGAACCCAGCCCGGCCCAGAAGATCGCCGCCGGGTACGCGTTCGGGTCAACGTCGCTGGAATTGGGGACGGTATCGGTCGACGGACAGGTCGACCCTGCAGCCAGGGTGCGCATCCCACTTGCGATGATGAACCGCCACGGACTGGTTGCGGGCGCGACCGGAACCGGAAAGACAAAGTCGCTGCAGCTCATCGCCGAGCAGCTCTCCGCCAACGGTGTGCCGGTCGTGATGGCCGACATCAAGGGTGACCTGTCGGGCCTCAGCCGACCCGGGGTGGCCAACGACAAGATCACGTCGCGTGCGCAGCAGACCGGCGATGATTGGCAGCCGTCCGCGTATCCGGTCGAGTTCGTGTCGCTCGGCTCGACTGGCATCGGCGTGCCGATTCGCGCAACGATCACCTCTTTCGGGCCGATTCTGTTGAGCAAGGTGTTGGGGCTCAACGAAACCCAGGAATCCACGTTGGGACTGATCTTCCACTGGGCGGATCAGAAGGGTCTGCCGCTGCTGGATCTGAAAGACCTGCGCTCGGTCATTGCCCACCTCACCAGCGACGAGGGCAAACCGGAGTTGAAGGCGATCGGCGGTGTCTCGACGCAGACGGCCGGGGTGATCCTGCGCGCCCTCACGAATCTGGAGGCCGACGGTGGCGACACCTTCTTCGGCGAACCGGAGGTCGAGCCGGCCGACCTGCTCCGACTGGCGCCGGACGGCCGCGGCATCGTGACGCTCTTCGAACTGGGTGCGCAGGCCGCGCGACCGGCGCTGTTCTCCACCTTCCTGATGTGGATTCTGGCCGACCTGTTCGAGTTCCTGCCGGAGGTCGGCGACATCGACAAGCCCAAACTGGTGTTCATCTTCGACGAGTCCCATCTGCTGTTCGACGACGCGTCGAAGGCCTTTGTCGACCAGGTGGTGCAGACCGTCAAACTCATTCGCTCCAAGGGTGTCGGCGTGTTCTTCTGTTCGCAGCTGCCGACCGACATCCCCAACGAGGTGTTGTCGCAGCTCGGCGCTCGAATTCAACACGCGCTGCGTGCGTTCACTCCCGACGACCAGAAGGCGCTCAGCAAGACCGTCAAGACCTACCCCGTCTCCGATGTCTACAAGCTCGACCAGGCGCTGACATCGTTGGGCACCGGTGAGGCCGTCGTGACCGTGCTGTCGGAGAAGGGTGCGCCCACGCCGGTTGCCTGGACGATCATGCGTCCGCCCCGCTCGTCGATGGAAGCCGTTGGCGCCGAAGGCATCACCGCTGCCGCCAAGGCAAGTCCGCTGTATGCCAAGTACGGTCAGTCGATCGACCGGGAATCGGCATACGAGAAGCTGACCGCAAAGGTGTTGGCCCCGAACGAATCACCGGACGCACCACCGCCGCCGCCCGCACCCGCGCCCGCGCCGGCTCCTGCGCCCAAGCCAGCGCCTGAGGAGCCCGGAGTGCTCACCGAGGTGCTCACCAGCAAGCCGATGCAGAGTTTCCTGCGATCGGCGGCCAGTGCTGCGGGGCGAGAGTTCAGTCGCGCGATCTTCGGGACGGGTAGGCGACGGAGGTAGAGCCACCCCCCGCTGATCGAGCCGGTACCGAGCCGCTAGGCGAGGCACCGTGTCGAGATCACCTAACGCGACCCGCGCTAACCGAGTCCGAGATGTCCTTCGAGTAACCCGACGAATCGACGCTCGATCACCGACTCCGGGTTCGATCAGTGTTCGTCGTTACCGAGCTTCTTGTAGAAGGAGCCGACAATCGGCGCGACGATTGCCCGCGGGCTGTAGCCGCCGGCCACCGACATGGCCTTGGACAGGGTGCCGGGGACGACGCGCATCTTGTTGTGCGCCAAGGCATCCAGACTCATCTCGGCAACCTTGGTGCTCGAGTGCCAGAGGAAGTCGGGCACCATCCGGTCGACGATCGACGCGTCGTCGGCCGATGGTGTCTCGGTACGCACGGGTCCTGGGGCCAGCAAGGTTACGTGCACGCCCTGCCCGGCCACCTCGCCGCGCACCGACTCGCTGAACGTGTTCACGAAGGCCTTGGTGGCGGCGTAGGTGGCGTTGTTGGGAATCGGCATGTTGCCCGCGGCAGACCCGACCATCAAGATGCCCCCCGATCCACGCTGGACCATCTGGGGGAGAACCGCGAGGGTCAGGTCGTGAACCGCGTTGACGTTCAAGAGAACCTGCGCACGCTCATATGCGGGGTCGAGCTCGCTCACGGCGCCGAACGTGGCGATCCCGGCGTTGTTGCACAAGATCGAGATCTCTCGGTCGGCGAACTCGGCGACCAGAACCTCGACAGCGGGCGGCTCGGAGAGATCCACCGCGCGAACTTCGGCAACAACGCCGTGCCGATCCTGCAGCTCGCCGGCGAGGTCTTCGAGAATGTCGCCGCGGCGGGCGACCAGGATCAGCGAATGGCCACGCGCAGCCAGTGCGCGCGCCAGTTCCATGCCGATCCCGGATGATGCCCCGGTGACGACGGCTCGAGCGGATTCGGTGGGTGACGGCAACGGCATGGCGGCCATCGTAGCCGCCAGCCGTATCGGGCCCGGTCAGCCGATGCCCGCCGCCACCTCGGTACCCTGCCGGATGGCCCGTTTGGCGTCGAGTTCGGCGGCCAGGTCGGCACCGCCGATCACGTGCGTGGTGACGCCGGCGAGGGTGAGCGGGTCGATCAGCTCGCGCACCGATTCCTGGCCCGCACACACGACGACGTTGTCCACCTCGAGAATCCGGGTATCGGTGACATTGCCTTCCTCGTCACGGAAACTCAGGTGCAGTCCGGCGTCGTCGATCTTGTCGTAATGGGCACCCGAGATCTGCTCGACGCCCTTCATCTTGATCGTCGCGCGGTGCACCCAGCCCGTGGTCTTGCCGAGCGTCTTGCCCTGCTTGCCGGACTTGCGCTGCACGAGGTACACCTCGCGGATGGCCGGCAGCGGCCGCGGCTTGGTGACGAAGCCGGGTTTGGAGCCGTCCTCGGTGACGCCCCATTCCTGTTCCCACTCTTTGAGATTCAGCGACGGCGACTCGTCGGTGGTGAGGAATTCACTGACGTCGAAGCCGATGCCGCCGGCACCGATGACGGCCACCCGCTTGCCGATCTCGCGGCGTCCGAGCACGGCGTCGGCGTAGGACATCACCATCGGGTGGTCGACGCCCGGGATGCTCGGGATTCTGGGTGTGACGCCGGTCGCGACGATTACGTCGTCGTACTTCGCGTCGATGATCTCATCGGCGGTGACTCGCTTGTTCAGCAAGACGTTGACGTTGTTGATCTCGAGTTGCCGGGTGAAGTAACGGATGGTCTCCCGGAACTCTTCCTTACCCGGGATGCGCGACGCGATCGAGAACTGGCCGCCGATGCTGGGTCCGCCTTCGTACAGGTCGACCTTGTGGCCACGCTTGGCCGCGGCGACCGCGGCAGACAAGCCGGCCGGTCCTGCGCCGATGACCGCCACCCGCTTGGCCCGACGCGTCGGACCGAGAAGCAATGTGGTCTCGCGTCCGGCCTGCGGATTGACAAGGCACGAAACGTGTTTGCCGACGAAGGCGTGATCGAGGCACGCCTGGTTGCAGCCGATGCAGGTGTTGATCTCGTCGGAACGTCCCTCTTGTGCCTTGATCGCGAGTTGCGGATCCGCGAGGAACGGGCGAGCCATCTGGATGGCGTCGACGCGGCCACGCTCGAGGACTTCCTCGGCCAGTTCCGCGGTATTGATGCGGTTGGCGGCGATGAGGGGGATGGACACCTGGTCGCGGAGTCGTTCGGTGAACTTCACAAACGCGCCGCGGGGCACCGAGGTGACGATTGTCGGGACCTGCGCCTCATGCCAGCCGATGTCGGTGTTGATGGCGTCGACGCCATGCTCCTCGGCCTTGCGCGCCATGAGCGCGACCTCGTCCCACGTCTGGCCCTTGCGGATCAGGTCGGCGATGGACTGGCGCAGGATGATCGGGAAATCGCGCGGCACCTGGCGACGCATCTCCTTGATGACCTCCACCAGGAAGCGTTGCCGATTCTCGGTGGTTCCGCCCCACTTGTCGGTGCGGTCGTTGGTGTGCGGGCACAGGAACTGGTTGATGAGATAGCCTTCGCCGCCCATGATCTCGACGGCGTCGTACCCAGCTTGACGCGCCAGTTTGGCCGAGCGGCCGAAGGTACGGATGACGTGCCAGATGATCGGCTCGGTCATCTTCAGATGCTTGAACGGGTGGATGGGCGACGGTTCGGACCCGGCGGCGACCTTGAACGGGTTGTAGCCGTAGCGACCGGCGTGGATCAGCTGCATCGCGATCTTGCCGCCCTCGTCGTGCACGGCCTGGGTCACCTTCTTGTGACGCTTGACCTCGAGGACGTTGGTCAGCTTGCCGCCGGCCGGGGAGAGCACGCCCGTGCGGCTGGTGGCGAAGCCGCCGGTGATGATCAGACCCGCACCGCCTTTCGCGCGCTCGGCGAAGTACGCGGCGAGCTTGTCGGCGTCCCACACCCGGTCTTCGAGTCCCGTGTGCATCGACCCCATGACCAGGCGGTTCTTGATGGTCATGCCGCCGATCTGCAGCGGCTCGAAAAGGTGGGGGAAGTGCGGATTGCGCTCGGCCGTGTGGGCTGACATGGCGTTGCCTTTCATCTCAGGGGATTGATCGGTCGGGTGGTGGTCAGGATGAGAGTTCGCGTTCGAGGGCCTCGATGACCTCGTCGCACCAATCGACAAAGCTCTGCTCCTGGCGAAGGCCGCCGCGGAGCACCAAGTACTGGTGCAGCTTTCGTCCGGTCAACGACGTCGGGTCGGGGTAGTAGTCGGCGGCAAAGCCTTGGTAGATGGCCAACTGGGCGAGATGCTCGTCCCGATGCGCCTTGAGTTCGCCGATGATGGCAGCCAGATCGCCGAACTCGGCGGCCCGGAGCTTGACCCCGAGGTCGCTGTGCAGTGGTTGCAGGGGTGTGGGGCTCATCGCCCAGTCCGCCAACACCTTTCGGCCGTCGTCGGAGATGGTGTAGAGCTTCTTGTCCGGCCGTCCGTTCTGGGCCACCGACTCGAAGCTGACGAGTCCGTCGGTGTGCAGCTTCTTCAGGGTTCGGTAGATCTGCTGATGGGTTGCCGACCAGAAGTAGCCGATCGACCGGTCGAACTGCTGACCGATCTCGTACCCCGTGCCGGGGCGTTCGGCCAGGGATACGAGGATCGCATGCTCGAGCGCCATGATCCGACGCTAACACTGCAACAGCGCACTATGCAACTGTGTGTATATAAACTCGGGTGCATATAGGTGTCCGTACGCATCGCGTTCGGACAGCTCAGTGTCGCGGCCCTGTGGGTGCCCTCAGGCCACACCCTGTGCCGAATCGGCTCACCTGTGTGCTGCAGCACACAGATTCTCCAACAGGACACAGAGTGTCCGGAGCGCCTCCGCTGCGGGCTGCATTTCCCCAGGTAAGCGCGGTGGTCACCCAACTCGACGGATGGACGCGGGAAGGGCCACCCCACGCTGCCTGAGGCGCCGCCCAGAGGAGCGAGCTTGCGAGCCTCGACGGCCGGGCGAGCTGACAATGTCCTCTCACCAGCTCTTCGAGCCACTCGGCTGGCGCCTCGGGCACCTCAGGGAGCGGAGTGGCCGAACGCGTTACCGCAGGTCAGAAGCCCTGGTCGCCGAGCTCTTCTAGTCAGCGTCCATTCGACGGCGTCGCCGACGATCGTGGAGGCGGGAATAGGGCTGTGGAGCGCGGCGCGGCGACGATGATCCACGAAAAATAGGGGAAGAAACTCTTCCCCTACTCCTGGAGTCCTCCCCGCGAATCTTCTCGCGGGCGACTCAACAAGCAGGGGCAGAAAGTAGGGGAAGAACCTTCCCCTACTTTCAGTGGTCCGGTGGCTCGCTGACGTGGCCCGTTCGCCTACCCTTCGGGGCCATCCCTCGGCTGGCGCCTCGGGCACCTCCGGGAGCGGAGTGGACGAACGCGTTACCGCAGGTCAGAATCCTGGTCGCCGAGCTCTTCGAGTCAGCTGGCGGCAAGCACTGCCATTCCCAACCACAGCAGCGCGATGACCTTGACGACCTCGAGGGCGACGTAGGCGAGGTGTGCCCGGCTGCGCGGTGCTTCCTCTCCGGCCAGGATGTGGTCGGACCGTCGAGTGAGAACGGGCCGCACCCCGACCAGCTGCAGGGCCAGTGCACCGCACGCCACACCGGCGGCGATCGGGACGGTGACTCCGGCCCACGATCCGATGGCGACGGCCACGATGACGAGTACCGCCCACACCAGCTCGGCCGCGTTCAGTGCCCGGAAGACGATCCGGCCGATTCCCAGCCCGAGTGGCACGGTCACGCCGGGCGCGCGGAATTTGAGCGGTGCCTCCATGAAGGAGATCGCAAGGACCATGCCGAGCCAGACGAACGTCGCTGCGACGACGATCGCGCCTGAGGAGCTCATCGCGCGCCGGCCCGAAGGAGTTCGGGCCCAAAGGTCTCGTAGTGAATGCGCGCCTCGGTGAAATCGCGATCGAGCAGCTCGTCACGGACCGACGCCATGAATCCGGTAGGGCCGCAGAGCATCACATGCGATGTCGGATCGACGTCGATCCCGCTCAGTGACATCTGACCGACGCGGATCTGCTCGGAAGTCAGATGACCCGCACCGTGCTCGTACCACTGGATCAGCCGGCCGTTGGGCAGCGATTCGACCAGAGCGGCGAGCTGCCCTCGATGCGGTTGCCGATTGCGCGAGCGGTCGGCGTGGAGCACCGTTATCGGCCGTGTATCACGGTCGGCGCTCATCGAGGTCAACAAGCCGATCACCGGTGTGCATCCTATGCCGGCCGACGCCATCACGATCGGCGAATCATCCTCGGGGAGAACCAGATCGCCGAATGGCGTGCTCACGCGGAGGATGTCGCCTTCGAAGACCTGCTCGTGCAGTTGGCCGGACACCTCACCCGCGAGCTTGACGCTGAACGTCCAGGTGGTCGCGTCGGGCGAGCCCGTGAGGCTGTACTGACGGATCTGGTGGGCGCCGTCTGCGAGTTCGACCTGGACCGAGATATATTGACCCGGACGGAATGTCGGTAGCGGCTCGACACCCGCGACGGTGAACGCGATGGTGTCCGGTGCAACCTGTGTCCGCTCGACGACCCGCGCGTCGCGCCATACCGCGCCGGACTCGACCCCGGCGCCGGCGTACAGATCGGCCTCGGCGGTGATGAGGAGATCGGCCATGTCCCAATACAATTGGTCCCACGCGTCGGCGACGGGCGGCGTCACTGCCGAACCCAGTACCTCGACGATCGCGGCAAACAGATGCTCGTGCACCACGTCGTACTGCTCGCGGGTCACACCGAGCGAGGCGTGTTTGTGCGCGATGCGGTCAATGATGAACCGTTGGCGTCGCACGTCGGGCTCGAGTTGAAGTGCGGCGAAGGCGGCGATCGAGCCGGCCAGCGCTTGTGGTTGTTCTCCCGTCTTCTGGTGCGTCCGGTTGAACAGGTTGTCGAGCAACCCGGGGTGCGCGGCGAAGAGCCGTCGATAGAACGTGGGCGTGATGTCGCCGAGCGCGCCTTGGACCGCGGGTAGGGTGGCGGCGAGGGTTTCGCGTTGAGAATCGGTGAGCACTGCTGTCTCCGTTCCATCTGGCCCGTCCACGGTGGATCGGGTCGAGTCTCGTTGTGGGTGCGGGCGTCAGTCTGCGGTGTGGTCCCGCGCTCGCGCGGCGGTGTGGTCTGGGGTCACTTGGGGTGCGCGCAGCGCGAGCAGTACTGCGCCGGTGGGGTCGGCGACGAGGTCGGCGATGACCTGATCGTCGAGGCTTCGAAAGAAGGCTGTCCGCGCCTGCGCCAATGCCCCACGCAGGCGACAGGCACCGCGTAGCGGGCATGGTTCGGGGCTGTTGCAGTCGACCACCTCACCCGGACCCTCCAGGGTTTCCGCGAGCCATCCGACCCGGGCGTCGCGCCCCAGCTCGGTGATCATCAGACCGCCGCTGCGGCCGCGCCGCGAATGCACGACGCCCATCTCCGACAGCCGGCTGACCACCTTGGCGACATGTGTGTACGGCACCGACAGCTCGGTGGCGAGATCACGCGTGGTGAGAGTTCTTCTGTCGGAATGCTTCTTGGAATCCGCACGGTCGGCAGCCGCGAGGCGCATGACGACCCGGAGTCCGATGTCGGTGAACCGGGTCAGCTGCATGATGCGAGTCAACCATAATTGGAATATGAAATGCATATTTAATGCAGGTGATCCCGGTCACTCCATGGCGTTCTGCGCAGACGCGGCGTAACGGACGGCGATACCGCAGACTGAGGCGATGAGCGATGGCCCAGGGCAGTTCTTCCGGTGGCAGCGGATAGACGAGATCGGGGTGGGGAAGGTGGTGGGGCCGGGGGAGCGGCTTAGCTGGCCGCGCACGGTCGGGATCGGATTGCAGCATGTCGTGGCCATGTTCGGCGCGACCTTCCTGGTGCCGGTGCTCACCGGATTCCCGCCGTCGACCACGCTGCTGTTCTCCGGTATCGGCACCGTGCTGTTCCTCGTCATCACGCGAAACCGGTTGCCGAGCTACCTCGGCTCGAGTTTCGCGATCATCGCGCCAGTCGGTGCCGCCACGGCGTCGCACGGTCAGTCGTCGGCACTCGGCGGAATCGTCTTCGTCGGAGCATCTCTCGTGATCATCGGCGTCGTCAGCCATGTCGCCGGCACCGGCTGGATCGAAGTGCTGATGCCGCCGATCGTCACCGGGACCGTCGTCGCGCTCATCGGACTCAACCTCGCGCCGAGTGCAAAGAACAACTATGCGCAGGACGCGGTCACGGCGACCGTGGTGCTCGTCTTGCTGATCTTGTGCGTCGTCTTGTTCCGCGGCCTGATCGGTCGTCTGGCGATCTTCGCGAGCGTCGTTCTCGGCTATCTGTTCGCGCTCGCGCGCGGCGAGGTGGACACCGCTCCCATCGGCGCCGCGTCGTGGGTTGGGTTGCCGGACTTCCAGACTCCGACCTTTCACCTCTCGGTGGTCCCGTTGTTCTTGCCGGTGGTGTTGGTGCTCGTGGTGGAGAACATCGGCCACGTGAAGTCGGTCGGCATGATGACCGGTGTCGACTACGACCGCCGCATCGGGCGTGCGCTGGCGGCCGACGGTCTGGCCACCATGCTCGCCGGCAGTGGCGGCGGATCGGCCACCACCACCTACGCGGAGAACATCGGCGTGATGGCGGCAACCAAGATCTACTCGACGGCGGCCTATTGGGTTGCCGGTCTCGCGGCCATTCTCCTCGGGCTGTCGCCCAAGGTCGGTGCCGTCATCAACTCGATTCCGGCCGGTGTGCTCGGTGGGGTCACCACGGCGCTCTATGGTCTCGTCGGCGTGATCGGTGTGCACATCTGGGTGACGAACCGAGTCGACTTCGGTCTGCCGATCAACCAGTTCACCGCAGCAATCCCGCTGGTCATCGGTATCGCCGACTTCCAGTGGATGATCGGTGATCTCGAGTTCGGCGGGATCGCGCTCGGTTCGATCGCCGCACTCGTCATCTATCACGTCATGCACCAGATCGGCGGGTGGCGTGGCACCGCGGGCGTCAGCGTTCGGAATACCTGAGCAGCCTCGACCATTCGGGACTGAGCAATCCGTACGCGGTGTCGCGTCCGTTCAGGACATCGAGCAGCTTGTCGACGGGGTTGAGCACGTCATGCCCCAACCGTTGCGGGGTGACGGTGTCGGGCTCCCGGTAGATGTAGAGATCCGGCTGCTGCCCGGTGATGACCTTCACCATGTTGCGGAACGCGGTGGAATTCGGATCGTCCCAGTAGTCGCCGTGTGCCCGTGCTCCCGAGTCGTGGGTTACGCCGTCACGTTCATACGTGCCGGTGTCGAGTCGGGTGATGCCCGGGGCCGAATCAGGGTCGGCGCCATGGGGATTGCCGGGCAGTGATTGCACGTGATGGATGAAATCCCCGGGAAACGTCAGCGAGAATCTATGCGTATCAGGACTTGTCGGATTGCCGTCGTAGAGCCCGGTGCCCGCCGACGATGCGTAGATGATGTTGTCGGCGCGCAATCCGAGTTGGTCGGCAGTACCCACGATCGACCCGCCGTACGAATGCCCGATGTAGGTGGTCTTGGCGCCCGGTGCATGCTCGGCCAGTTCGACGTCGAGCTCGTGGCCGAAGGAGACCAGCCGTGGTGCCATGTCCGCGGCGAAGTGCGGGTCGACGGCGCTGCCGGACAGACCTGCCGTGGCGTGCAGAAGGGCTTGTCCGGCGCCGAATTGCGGGACGGCGGCCACTGAGGAGCCCAGACCCTTTCGCAGGGAATCCAGAAGGTGTTCGTGGCCGATGCGCTGCGGGAGGTCGCCGTCCATGTACACGATGACCGGGCCGCCCGTTTGGTGTGCGAGGTTCCACGCGGCCTTCCGGTTGCTCCGGTCCGGCGATGCCACGCCGCTGAGGTTGCTTCCGGTCCCCGGCACGTACACGGTGGCGTTGCGCGTGCCTGGTCGTAGGGCGCCGATCATCTCGACGACCCGGCCGTTCGCGGTGTTCTCGAACACGAGGAACTGGCGCTCCGATGTCCCGTCCGTGCCCGTCGGGTACGGGTCCGCGGTTTGTTCCAGCATCTTGCGGAGTTGATCCGCGCGGCGTCCGGTGCCGCGTCCGGCCTGGATCTCGTTCGCGAGCGCGTCGCGAATGTTGGTCTCGTTGGCCGTGATTCGATACTCGAATCCGACGCCGTCCATGTTCCCCATCGCCTCGGGGTCGGCCTGGATCACTCGACGAATGTCGGTCGGGCTCATCTGGCGCAGGATCGCCCGACGCTGATCCGGCGTCAGATGGCGCAACATGTCCACCACTTGATCGGGGTCGAGCCTCTCGCCGCCCGGAATGGTCACATCGGGCTGGCCGTTCACCATGGCGGCGAGATCGCTTGCAAGGTCGGAGATCTGACGTCCGTACGCGGTGTCGGACTTCTCGAGCGAGTCGAGTCCACCGCTGATCGCGGTGGCGAACTGCTCGGTGTCGGTGGTGGTCGAACCGTCGGGCAGGGCGACATCGCCCGCGTCGGACACGCGGTAGCCGAGGAATTCGGCGATCTGCACGTTGCCCAGCACATGGTCACGCATGTGAGCGAGATCTGTGCAGGCATCGGCGGCCGAGTCGGCAATCTGCTGGAGAACGTTACGCACCTCGTGAGCGTGGTCCTGTTCTTGGGTCACGCGGGTAGACGCTGCGCGTTGCGTGGCACCGAACCACAAGCGGGCGTCATCCATCGACCGCACGACCGTGTCGAGCGAGGTGTCGAGCGCGAACGCGGCATTGCCCGCAGCGGCGGCAGCTCTGCCGATCGAGTTCGTATCCCATTGCTGGAGTTGAGAAATGGTCGGCCGCATCAGCGTGTCCGGAGTTGGTCGAATCCGGCTGCTGCACGTGCGTCGGAATCGGTCGCCTCGACGTTGAACGCCCGCAACAGACCGCTCATGTCCCCGAGCCGTTTGCCGATCGACGCCGTGGCGCTCGCCGCCGGCTGCCGCGCGGCACCCAGAGCGTCGACAACGGCGCTCGACGGACCGACGCACGATCCGAATGCCTCGAAGCTGATGGCGTGCACCGCCACGTGCTGACGATGCCAGGTGTCGGCGATCTCGGTGATCTCCTGCTGATCGATGCCGAAGTGGAATATCGAAGTGAACGGGCTCATGAATGCTCCATCGAGACGTCGGAAGGGTGGAGACGTCGCCGGGTATCCGGCTATGTCAGTTCGACGCTTGCGAGTGGCCATCCGGTTCCACCGTCGATCACAAGGGGAACGGCCGTGGCCGGAACTGTCTACGGCGCGCCCGCGTGAATCTCTTTCAAACGACACAGTGGGCGCACACCGGCCGGAGGCCGGCAAGGGTGTCACGGTGCCCCCGGCAGGACTCGAACCTGCGACCTAGGGATTAGAAGACCGTTCGGGCGTCAACGTACACCACAACTCCACTACCTGCACGAACAACCCGAATATGCCCTGTTCGCATAGCGTGTCGCCCTACAGAGGGAACGCACCGGAGCGAACGGGAACGACAACGGTTGATAGGTGTTTGCTACACGTTTGCCGATCTAGATTCTTGCGTGTAGCAGCGCGTACCCTTACCGGCATGGCTTGGGCAGTGAAACTCCCGTCTGGAAACTTCCGGGGCATGTACCGCGATGCGGACGGCAAGCAACGATCGGCGGGCACCTACAGGCGGAAGTTGGAAGCTGCGAGCGCAGCGGATCGCGCGGAAAAGCAGGTGCGGAATGATCCTGAGGCGTTGGGCACCCTGACGTTCGCCGAGTTCCTTCCGGTGTGGCGCGCTCAGCGTGTGGTGCAGCCAAACACCGCTCAGGGTGACGAATCCAAGCTGACTAATCGTGTGGTGCCGAAGTGGGGTGAGGTGTTCCTGCGGGATATTCGGCAGGCCGACGTTCAGGCGTGGATTGCGGAGATGTCTCGGGACGGGCTGGCGGCATCGACAATTCAGAAGCACGTCAACCTGTTGTCGTCGGTGATGCGGGCTGCGCTTGCTGCGGGGAAGCTGCCGGTTGGTGATCGTGGGGAGCCGCCAACGAATCCGTGTAAGGGCGTCACGGTGCCGAAGCCGGACCCGTCGCCGGAACGCTACTTGTCCGATGCGGAGGTCACTGCCGTTCGGGACTTGTTGGAGGGGTTCGACAGGTTCGTGTTCGATGTGCTGATCGGCACCGGGGCCAGGTGGGGGGAAGCGGTGGCGCTCACGTGGGATCACGTGGATGTGAAGAACCGGACGGTTGAGATTGCGATTGCTTACGATCGGGCGGCTAAGGGGTTTAAGGCGACGAAGGGTCACGCGAAGCGCGTTGTTCCGTTGGGGGGGACGTTGGCGGGTGTGCTTGCTGATCGGTTGCGGTTGGTTGGTTTCGGTGAGCCGCCAAGTCTTCCGTTCGTGAAGGTGCCGAAGCCGCGTAGCGCGTTGTTGTTGGGCAATGCTGCGGGGTTGCCGTATGACTCGGCGTTGTTCTCGAAGCGGCTTGATGCTGCGGGGCGGGCGGCTGTGGTGGAGGTGGAGGGGCGGAAGCGGAAGGTTGGGCATATCCGGCCCCATGATTTGAGGCACACGTACGCTTCGCGGTTGGTGCAGCGGGGTGTTCCGATTCAGGAGGTGCAGCAACTACTTGGGCACCAGTCGATTGCTACGACGCAACGCTATGCGCGGCTGGGTTCGTCGGGTTGGGATGCGGTGCGGAACGCGCTCGGCTAGGTCGCCCTAGCATGCCGAAGCGTTGTGAGTCAACCCTTAAATCCCATCATGTGGGATAAGATCGGACATTTAGACGCTCTGGCTGTGAGCTTCGTCACAGGTGTGACGTGTTATCCACAGGGGTCGAGCATGAAACGCCTGGTCGAACTTTACTCGACGGTAAGTCTGTGGATAACTGCTGAGTACAATGGCTGATGTAGGCGGAACGGGTCCACCGTGACCGCCTTTTCTTGTGGGCAAATCAACGCTCACAGACTCCCAATGGTAGCCCCGCATCGACGGGGCTAGTCGTGTTGCCGATGGCAGGGGAAGCCGGATCGGCGGGGGTCTCGACAGTAGAAGGGGTTCCGCCTATGGGCGACTGGAAAACCGAGCAGATAGGGGCGATCGGTTCGGCGATGAGTGTTCGGATTCGCGAGCATGACGGGGATGAGGGTGAGGTGTGGCCGGTGGTTTGTCTGCTGCGGCAACGCAACGCCGATGACGGGGAGTGTCGCGTGGTGCTTGGTGTTTTGCATGCGGAGTCGGGTTCGGTGGTGCCGTTCGTTGAGCGGTGCTCGGATGGGCTGGCGATGACGTTGGCGACTGATGCGGACCGTTGCTGTTCAGTTACTTGAACAGATTCTTGAGCCGAAAGCGCAGGTGGTGGCCGGGGGCGGCTGTGAACCTGTTCAGAATTTTGAACGGCGGACTTGCTGGTTTGGATTGCCGCGCAACACAATTGACGTGCAAGGCAAACTTTGAGTTGAGGGAGAATTTTCAAATGGGCATGGCCCCACGCTCGCGTGCCTGTCACCGACCAGTGTCACCGGCTGTCACCGGCTTGTCACCGACAGTGTCACCGGCTGGCTGGCTCCAAAAAGATGCCCTGACCAGGGCAAACACCAAGTGTCACCGGCTGTCACCGACAAAACCCAACTCTGTTCGTTCGGGCAGGGCTTGTCAGTCAAAACGACTGCAGTGGGGTTTTGTTGGTGACACTGGTGACACCTAAACAAAACCGCAGGTCACGCATAGCTTCGCTGTCACCGGCTGGTTGGTGACACGTCGGTGACAGCAACCCGAATCCTTATCAAAACCTGAGAGTCCTACGGAAGGGACACGAGTCACATGGATGATGACAACCACAGCGACGACATTCTGGCCCAACAGGTCGAAGACATCTTCGCAACCACCAAAGACCCAGAATTGCGCGCTGGTTTGGAAGACCTGGTGCGTACGATCCCCGGTCCAGACGAACCATACGCGGTGGCGAAACTACTTGCCGCGCTGGGGGTCAACGTCAACCAGCCGTTCAAGTCGTGGGGAAACAGCTTCTATCTGTACACGGGCCAGCACTGGCGGAAGATGCCCGACGCCACGATGCGATCCCGCGTCTACGCCTATCTCGACGGCAAAAAGTATCTCGGGGCCAACGGAAACCCGACCGCCTGGAAGCCGGGTAAGGGCAACGTCGGCGGCATCATGCACGCCCTACACGCCAAGGTCGATGCCTTCGAAGAGACGTTGACTCAGGATGACGGAGCTATCCCTGTCGCCAATGGGTGGCTGCTTCCCAGCACGAGGGCGTTGCAGCCTCACACGTCGGCGCGTTTCAACCTGTTCGCGTCGACTGTGAGGTTCGATCCGAAGGCGCCGAAACCTAGCGCGTGGTTGAACTTCCTGGATGACGTTCTGCCTGACCAAGAATCGCAAAACCTGCTCGGGGAGTGGTTCGGCTACGTGCTGTCGGGCCGGACGGACCTACAGAAGGCGCTCATGCTGAAGGGTGCGCCGCGATCGGGCAAAGGCACGATGACGACGGTTCTACAGGAGATGATCGGACCCGGTGGACATGTCGGCATCTCAATGGCGATGCTCGGGGAGAGGTTCGGTCTTGAGCCAGTCATAGGCAAATCGCTTGGCGTGATTGGCGATGCGCGCATGGGTTCCAACAGTTCCATTGCGGTGGAGCGCCTGCTGTCGATCACAGGTGAAGACATGGTCTCTGTCGAAGAGAAGAACAAACCTGCGTTCTCGATTCGGATGCCGCTGCGAATCATGCTGCTAACCAACGAGATGCCGAATCTTCGGGATGCAAGCACGGCTTTGGCGAACAGGTTTCTTGTGTTGGAGACGGGGCAGTCATTCCTCGGTCGGGAGGATGTGGGCTTGCGTGATCGTCTGATGGCCGAGCTTCCGGGGATTCTGAACTGGGCGCTCGATGGGCTGGACAGGTTGAATGAGCAACGGGGATTTACGGTGCCGGTGTCCTCGGCGCAGGCGACCGATGATCTCGTACGCACCACGTCGCCCCTGTCGGCGTTCGTGGCCGATGAGTGCGAGGTCTCCGAAGGTGCGGTCGTGCCCGCTTCGGCCCTGTTCGGGCACTTCAAGGAGTGGTGCGCGTCAAACGGATTCCAGGCAACCAACTCGCAGCAGTTCGGCTCTCAGTTGCGGTCGACATTGCCGAGAGTTGATCGAAAGCAGCGCCGCATAGACGGCAAGCAGCAGTGGTGCTACACCGGCATCGCGGTTGCGGAAGGGCGATGATGGACAAGGTAATTAGCAGTGATGGTGAGGGGAAACCGGTGCGGGTGCGTGACCGCAAGTCGGGCGATGGGGTGATGTTGACTCAGGGTCCGTCGACAGTCTGGCTGTCGGGCCGGGAGGTGGATTCTCTGGTGGAGTTGTTGGGGGAGTTGACTAGACGCTGACGAGATTGAGGGCCGGGTTGGTGTCGTGTCGGCATCACCCGGCCCCTTCTCCTATCACGAGTTCGATGGTTTCAAACTGCCTGCTGTAGAGCGCCGCGAAGCGGTGGAGGATTTGCGTTGGAATCACGGTTTGTCTGGTGAAGCAATCGCAGACGCACTCGGCGTGGACCCGAAGACCGTCGCCAATGATATCAAGGCAACTCTGGAAAGTTCCAGAGACGATCCCCCGCCACCTCCCACAGGTAAAGACGGGCGCAAACGCGACACCAACAACATCGGACGCAAACCATTCAAGCCGAAATCGCAAAACCGCGACGGCGACTGGAATGAGGGCCGGAAAGCTCAAGAGCAGAAGTGAATCAGGGCCGAGTTACTCGCGCACATTCTGCAAGAAACTTCGTGTCCGACATGTTTGTACACTAATGGTATATGGGCGCAGGAACGGAAAAACTAATTGCGTTGCCCACCAACCAATAAACTAGAAAATATACGGACACAACGAAACGACAGGGGGTGAACATTGACCGAGATCGGATACGAACCCATCTCAGCACTCATCGAACTTACCGGACTATCCCAGCGCACAGCAATCAACCTGATTGACACCGGAGAACTCAGGGGCCGCAAGATTGGTGGCCGCTGGTTTGTTACTCGCGAGCAGTTGCGGGAGCTTGAGCGCGAGTCTGTGAGCGAGTGACGTGTATTGAAACCGACTGCTCGAATCCCAGAGGCAAGGCCCGTAACTTATGCCATCGCTGCTATATGAGACGTTGGCGAGCAGGAACGCTAGAGCCGATCGCCCACCGGCAAAACCCGTTCGCACAAGAATGCATCGACCTGTTCCATGAACTGAAGGCCGAGCAGGATGCACGCCTGGAAGCCGAGTGTGTCGGGTACGACACGGAGATCGAAGACTTCCATCGGGAGATCGAACCGCGAATAACGTACGCGGAAGTCCTGAAACAGGTTTCCCGTGAATGGGGAGCCCGCAGGAACTCGGCAAATAGCAATTGCACGGCCTGAGCGCAATTCTCCCGAACTTTCACCCTTCTCGGGTGTATTCACCCTACCGAACAATGATTAGGCCGTTAGAAAGCAAATGGGAAAGCATCTCTTACTAGCAGCGGCAAACGGTCGGCAAATCTGCGAAATCAGCCTATGCACCGACCTACGCACCAAAACCCGATTCGTGACATTGCGTCGCGGAGACAACCGCATTCGCGTGCCCATCGAGCAGGCATACACACTTGCGGACATGCTGGTCGGAATCGCCGAAACCATAGACAACCGATAACAGGAGATAACAATGACTCAACCATTGAGCGAAACCAAAGTTCTCGCAACCACGAATAGCGAGACCGCGCCGATACGCATCTCACGGCACAACTTCGGGCAATTCGAACGCATCGCGATCAACCAAGGCAGCTACGGAATCTCAGTGCCCGCCGTTGATCTGCCCGCACTGCTCGACGCGCTTCGGGAGGTCTGAGTATGGCCCTATTTCGAGACGCGGACAGCTTCGTTGCCGTTCAGTCGAACAACCGCAACAACAGCTACAAAATTCTGCTCAAGGTGACGCCCCATCACGTCACGATCGGACTGGAACCTGACGAAGCTCTCGACCTTGCCGAACGCATCATCGTGAAGGCCGGAGAACTCGACCGCGACCTAGCTGTGAAACACGTTGGGGCAGCGATCGACACCCTGATGCGCGCACCCGAGCAGGAGGCCGCAACCGATGCCTGAACTCCCGAACCTTGCCAGCACGGACCGACTCGGAGCCCGACTCGGTATCACATTCGAGCCCGACAGCGCCGACTATGCGCGGGCGAAAGACGCCCTCTGGTCGGTGTCCGTCCGTGCCAGGTCCATCACAGGCCGCGACTACCCCGACCCCGAACATGTTCCCGACCCCGTGGTCGATGTGGTGTTGTCGGCGGCTATGCGGTTGTACCGCAACCCTGATCGTTTCCTGACGAATCAGGCCGGATCGTTTCAAGCAACTCTCAGCGCTGCTGATTTTGCTGCGGGTGACATCTTCCTGAGCGCCGAGGTCGCGGTTTTGGAGAAACACAAGGCGCAGCCACGCAACCTGTGGACCGCGCAAATGACACGCGAAGACGGGCCGGGAGTAACCGAACCCGAACGCCCCACCTCGTATGTGTCCGACCCCACCAATCTCGGATTGGGCGACCCGTTCTACGTCGGAGACGCTTGGGGCAACGGTCCCTGGTGACCCATCGAAGAACGACGAAAGCAATTGACTAGCAACAGAAACGAGAAACCATGATCTCACCACAAGGATTCCCCGGACGGGACAAGAACGCCATCGAACAGATGGCCCCGATATTGAACCACCTGAACCTGCTGGACGACGACAGTTTCGAGCAAGTCCAGACACTCATCGAACGCGCCGAGCTGGCCTCCCACACCGCGTACGACGCCACAGCCGTCACCCTGGCGAACGCCAAGACCGTAGCTGCGAAACTCGCTTCTGACAGCAAGCTCGACGCCACAAAGATTCTCACCGCAGCAACGAATCAGCCGGCTCAAAACGCCGTGGACGCAATCTGCCTGGCGCTGTACGAATCTTCGGTAACTGAAGCCCGGAATATTGCGTTCGCGAATGCGGGCAAGCTCGCGGCCACACTGACCGCAAAATTCGATCAGCTTCGCGCTGAGTTCGATGCTTTGGTGCCGGAATTGAAGGGTGTGCGATCGGACCGGCAGGCCATCGACTCCGGCAAAATCGCGGGCTGGAAGCGGTTCCGTGAACTGGTTGACGTATGCGACGATCTGCGGGCCATTGCGAAGCTGGCGCGCGCCAACACTCTGGTTGCGACTGTGCGAACGCCTGGCGAGTGGGGCGAGCATTGGGAGTTCCGCCACGCCAAGGATCGGATGCAGACGTTGGGTTCTGATGAGTTCGGGGTATTCGCGGAGATCATGCGGCGGGAACCGTATGTGCCCGCGTCACGCGACGAAGCTCTAGCGACGGCTGAAGCCTGGACGAAGGGACTGGTGTCGGCATGACGACCTACAACGATCCCGAAGCCCGCGCCATCATCGACGCGGCCCGCGACAGCGAAGACGATACCGACCGCGAACACGACCGCTCGGTAGTCGAGCGCGTGTTCCACGCTGAGCACGGTTTGCGGGGCACACGATGATCGACCGCGACGGCAGACGGTTAACGGGCGGCGGCAAACCTGACGAGACAGAAGACCAGCAGTGTCGAGATGCCGAGTTGGTCGAGCGGGTGTTCAACGGAGAACACGACATCGAGATTCAGCACCATCGGCGGCGCGCATGGGCGACCTGATGACAGAACACGACGGGCGGCGCTGCGCCCGATGCCGAGAACACAAACCACGCGACCAGTTCAACCGCGACAGCTACGAACGCGACGGACTCCGCATCTACTGCCGACCATGCGACCGCGCCATATCAGCCGAACGCTACGCAAAGAAGCGCACAGAGTTGTGCGCCAATAGTCGAGCACGATACTGGCGCAACCAAGCCTTAAAGGCACGCGAAAACAAGCCCTCAGATCAATTCTGAGCACACCAGAACCCGGTCACCTTTACGTCTCTCTATGGGTGGCCGGGTTTTCGTCGCTCAGGGCGCATCTAAGGGGGGTGGAAAGGGCGATCTTGCGGTTCTCCGTTGGGTCACTCAATTTCTGGCGTCTCATTTTTGCCGGAGAGGGAAAGGGTCGCTGGGGAGGCAGATATCGACCGCCCTCAGGATCGGGGAGGCACCCCCCACCCCCAGGTCTGCTGGCGGCGTTTGTGCAACCGTTTGGTTGCATATTGTCTGCCAGTAAACACACTTTCACGACAATAGAACGGGCACCAACATTATGGTGATGATGGACAACTCAGTAGATTCGGTACTCGCACAATTCTCCGGACCCAAATTTGCCGACACACTCGGCGCAACAGTCGTCAGCGAATGGGATTACGTTCTCGATTTCAATCGACTCATCGTGAACGGGCACCAAGACAGCAAAGACGTGAAGCTGCACGACGAGTTCATGGCGAAGGCAACATCGGAGAAACCGTTGCGTGAGTGGCGTCGGGCGTTCCGGCGGCACGGGTTCCGTGCTGTGCGCGGCGACACCACGGTGATGACGGAGCCACCCGAGTATCCGATGCTGTTGTGGCGGTTAGCGAATGATTGGCGTGTCGGCTTGTCGTGGGCATCAGATGCGAAGTTTTGTCACAGCCGTCCGGTGATGACGGGTCACGCAAAGTCGACGGTGTTGTGGGCGTCGATCGTCCCGCCTGATGCGTTGTTGGGGATCAATTGGGGTCGTGCTGCTGCTCGTGCTGGTGGTCGCCCGTTATGGCGGACGGTTGAGCATGAGGCGCATGGCAGGTTCATCGTTGCGGTGGATGATTGTGCGGAGGTGTTCGTGGATGGCACCAAGTTGGTGCAGGCGGATTCGTTGGGTGTTGGGCGTGTGACGGATATTTACGGGTTTGAGGGGTTGACTCGTACGGCGGCTGCGGACATGGCTTTGGGGGCGGGGCGGTGCGTTCGGCGTTGTTGGCGGGGTCGGCGTGATTTGTGGGCGGGTGTGTGGTGGCTGCGTGCTGCTGCGAACCCGCCCTTCTGTGTCTACACGCCTAGTTCGTCGTCATCGACCTCGACAACGGAGCCACCGAATGTAAGCTCGACGTCGATGGGTGCTCCCCTAATCCCTCCGCCCGGTCGGGCGGCAAGTGCCGCGTCGAACTGCCCGAGCTTGTCGGGATCGGTGCGGGGTGGGTAGATGCGTCTGGGTTCATGCAAGTTGAGGCGTTGCCACCGTTTCCCCGTGCCGTCGGTGTATTCGTACCGAACGCCGGGGCCGTCTGCAGGCCGGTCGGTATAGTCCTTCTCGGGCAGCACCCACCCGGACTGTGCGGTGGCATTAGGCGCTACGAATCGGTGTGAGTCGTGTCTGAACTCGTGCCGCCTATCGGCAACCGTTTGCTGACAGCCCATCCCGCCGTGAACAACCCCGGTGACCTGCACATCGGTGAACGCACCTTGCCCGGTGTTCCGCAGGATCACGAGAATGGTTGGGTACGCCCGCGTATAGCTGACGCGGCGTTCTGCGACGACCAGTAGTCGAGCGGCTGACGCGAGGTCATCTCGGCGGTGCTCGACGTTCGTCTTGAGGCTTTGCCAGGCGAGGAACAATCCGACGATGGTGCCTGCGCCCGCAATTGCGCTGAGCCACCCGGGCACGTTGCCGTAATCGAGTCGATCCCACGGCACCGCGTTGGCGATGGAGGCCGCGATAAGGACAACGCCGACGATCGCAGCAGCGAGCAAAAGCGAAAGCACTGCGGCCATCGTGGGTGACGGGTGCCTGAGCTTGCGGAGTGCGCGGATAATGGCATCTGCGGCGGCGGTGACGGCCCTTTCCATGCCTGCGAGTATGACGGAACCGGCCCGCCATTTTGTGCGTCTGTCTAGCGATACATGTCCGCCCATGCCTCAATCGTCGGTTCAAGTCGTGCGGGGTAGTCCGGTCGGGGGTAGTCGCTTGGTTCGTCTCCAAACGAGAGCGCCTCAAACAGCGCGACGGCAGTCTCAGTCATCAGGAGCGCCATTGCCAGAGCGTCTGCTATCCCGTTGAACAGCCCGCGTCCGTCGCTCCCGACGTGCTCATGGACCCACTTGTAGCCGTGCACGGTACTAGAGGTGATGCAATAGGTTTGCTGAGCCAAGTGCTTTACCCCGAACTTCGTGACCTCTTCCCGCGCGTGTGCTGGTGGGTGGTCATCAATCCATGCTCCCGCGATCTCGATTGCTCTTGTCGGGCGGTCAAATCCGATAGTGGTAGCCGCTTCGGCGACATCACGAAACCGCTTCGACTGCGCGGCATGCTCGGCCCGTTGGGCCTCTTCATCGGCTGTGAGTCGTCCGCGATGCACGTTCTCGGCATGGGCAAAGTAGGCTCCCTGTTCGTGCCATTCCTTGCCTGCAAGTGATGTTGTCCGTTGTCTGCGAGTTTCGCGGTCTAGCGGGCTCAGTAGCCAAATCGTGCGTGCGGCGGATTCCATCGAGGTGCGGCACAGATTCATTGCAGCGGGTGCGTGGAGGCGTTCGGAGTCGCTGACATGGGGTAACAGCGAAACTATGCAGGAAGCGTTGTCGGTGGCTGCCATCGCCGGAAACACTGCTGTACCCGAGACGAGATATGGGTCTTCGAGGTCGGGGAGCAGCTCGAAAAGGGCTTCGTCGTCTGCTGCGAGGACGCTTCCTTGGTCGGGAACGCGCCGAGTCAATCCCCACGGGCCAAGTTCTTCGGCTTGTTTGGCGCGCGTCATTATCCGAACGTAGGTGCCGAGAATTGCTAGCTGTGTTGGTATATCGGTTGGTGGCAGCACGATGACTACGGTAACGGTGGGGTCTGACAACGATGACCTACGAATAGACGGGTCGAGCGTGCCGAACCCGAACGAGCGGAATGCCTGACGGCATACTCACGCGCGTGTCCCACTTCCCCTTAGCTCCCGATCAACCATTGCCCGATAGACCCTCTCGGCCACGACGAGTAGCCCGCCGAGATTGTCGGCAGGTTCAGTCATGGCACCTGCTCGTGTTTCGCGACGACGCGAGTGGTGGCCACCAAGCACGATGGTGGACTGGGCTACGTGCTGCCTGCTGGTTTGCGTCGAGCTAAGGCGATGACGACGGGCACAACGGTTTTCGGTGGTCGTGTGCTCGTGCCCTTGTCGGGAGTCGAACCCGGCTGAAAGACCGTCAGGGCTGCCCCGTAGTGGGGCTGAGATGGCTTGTGTTGGCACGGAATCCCCGCCACCACTAGATGGGGTGGGCTACGGGTTGAGTGCGTCCCAAACGCGCGATGCGTCTGTGAGGGCTGCGATTACGGCGTCAAGCTGGCGGCGGTCCTTGATCTCCACAGTTGCCCCAATCCCGTCGATCAACACCACGGGCGCGTCCACACGGTCAGTCATCAGGTTGTGGCCGGTCACGAGGTCAACCGACAGTTCGGGGCCGATCTCAGCGCGTAACCAAAAGTGCGCCTGCCAGCCGTCGGATTCGGGCGGTTCGATGTGCGGGGTCATCGGGCACCTGCTAGGGCGTCGAGCAGGCAGGCACGGAAGCGAGCGCAGAAATGCGGATCGTCGTCCGGGTCATCCGTCACGTTGAGCAGACGCGGAACGAACACAGACAGCATCGGGCCAGGGAGGTTGCCGAGCAGGTCTGCGGCTGCCTGGTATCCGTCCGTCCACTTGTCGGGTCCGACTGCTGCGGCGGTCATGCGGGAACCTCCGCACACCAGCCGAGGTCGATGCACAACGCCATGACAGCGATCGGGACGGCGTAGAAGGCGAGGACGGTGAAGACGAGGAGAGCGCCACCGGCAATAGCACGGCGACGCTCATAAGGTGTGTGATGCACGGAAAGTTCCTGTCCACGAGGTGATTACGTCGCGAACGGGCTTCGGTGCCCCCGGCAGGATTCGAACCTGCGACCAGCTGATTAGAAGGCAGCTGCTCTATCCCCTGAGCTACGGAGGCGTATTGAGTGCCGCATGTTCTGCAACACAATTTTGGCGTCTGCGCAGTTCAGGCCGACAAATCAAGGGATTAGAAGGCCCTTGCTCTATCCACCTGAGCTACGGAGGCGAGGCCGGGGGACCCGGCCGCCGTCCGGTGGCAGGCCGGACGAGCAGTTGGAGTCTACGACATCGGTGAGCGGATCAGCGCAGGCCGGGCGGCAGAGTCGCGCACGGATGGACCTACAGTTGAGGGATGACCCGCACGAGCCCGACAGTCCAGGCGGACGCGGCTCGCGACGCGATGCGCGAGCCGCGTGGCGTGGTCGCCGGGATTCTCTGGGCGGCGACCTGGATCGCCGCGATCGTGGCGATTGCGGTCACGGGGGTGTCTGCCGCGTCCGCGCTGCGCCTGACCGGCGTGCCCGACCCGGGGGCGCTGACCACCTACGGCCTGCCCGCGGTCACCGCGATCGGGGAGGTCGCCGCAGCCGTCGCGCTGGGGTGTGCGGTGTTCGCCGCCTTCTTCGTGCCGCCGCAAGGCGACGGGGTGCTCGACGTCGGAGGCTTCCGCGCGATTCGGATCGCGTCGACCGCCGCATTGATCTGGTCGATCAGCGCGTTGCTGCTCATGCCGCTGTCGGTGTCCGACGTGAGTGGACAGCCGCTGTCGACCACGATCAGGCCCGCCAACCTCATTCGGGTCTACGGCCAGGTCGCCGACGTTCGGACCTGGTTCTGGACCGCGGTGTTCGCGCTGGTGGCGGCCGTCATCGCGCGGGTCACCCTGCGCTGGGGTTTCACCTTCGCCACCGTACTGTTCGTGCTGCTCAGCCTGATGCCGCCGGCGCTGGCAGGGCACTCGTCGACCGGCGGTAACCACGACGTCGCGACCAACAGTCTGATCCTGCACATCGTCGGCGCGACGTTGTGGCTCGGCGGTCTGGTCGCGGTGGTGTGCTACGCGCTCGCCGACGGACGCTGGCGCACCCTTGCGGTGCGGCGGTATTCGCGTGTCGCGTTCTGGTGCATCGTCGTGGTCGGAGTGAGCGGCGTCGTCAATGCGCTTGTTCGGGTGCCGATCGGCGATCTGTTCACCGACACCTACGGACGACTCGTGTTGTTGAAGACCGCAGCACTGGTGGTGCTCGGCGCGTTCGGCGCGTGGCATCGGCGGTCGACCATCGCGCGGCTCGAGACCGAGTCGGGCAGCCGGTCGACGTTTGTCCGCTTCGGACTCGCCGAGATCGTGGTGTTCGCGGTCACGTTCGGCCTCGCGGTCGGGTTGTCGCGAACCCCGCCGCCAGATCTTGCCAATCCCGACATCAGCGTGGTCGAGAGCGAGATCGGGTACCGCCTCGACGAGCCGCCTTCCTTCGCGCGGATATTCACCGACTGGCGGTTCGACCTGATCTTCGGCACGCTCGCGATCGTCCTCGCGGTGGTGTATTTGCGCGGGGTGTGGCGGCTGCGGCGGCGTGGCGACGAGTGGCCGATCGGCCGGACCGTGGCCTGGCTGCTGGGGTGCGTGCTGCTGCTGTTCGCGACGTCGTCGGGTCTGGGGCGCTATGGACCGGCGATGTTCAGCGTCCACATGATCGCGCACATGTTGTTGTCGATGATGATCCCGGTGCTGTTGGTGCTCGGCGGCCCCGTGACCTTGGCTTTGCGCGCATTGCGGCCCGCCGGGCGTGGCAATCCACCCGGTCCGCGGGAATGGATTCAGTCGGCCATCCACAGCCCGGTGTCGCGGTTCCTCACCCACCCGGGGATCGCCGCGGTGATGTTCGTCGGCAGTTTCTACCTGCTCTACCTCGGGGGATTGTTCGAAGCGGTGGTGCCCTTCCACGCCGCGCACCTGTTGATGAACCTGCACTTCCTGCTGAGCGGGTATCTCTTCTACTGGTTGGTCATCGGTATCGATCCCGCACCCAGGCAGGTGTCACCGGTGGCCAAACTCGGAATCGTCTGGGGCTCTTTGCCGTTCCACGCATTCTTCGGGGTGGCGTTGATGATGACGAGCGCCGTCATCGCCGAGTCCTACTACCGCGGACTCAACCTGCCGTGGCACGACGACTTGTATGCAGACCAACGTGTCGGCGGCGGAATCGCTTGGGCTGCAGGCGAAATACCGCTCGTCGTCATCATGCTGGCGCTGCTCGTGCAGTGGCGTCGGTCCGACGACAAGCAGGCCCGGCGCTACGACCGTCGTGCCGAACGTGACCACGACGCCGAACTCACCGATTACAACGACATGCTGAAGGAACTCAACAGCCGACGTTGACTGTGCGGTTCGCGGCGTGAGTTGTCCACAGATCCACGCGGATCGGCGTAGATGGTGAACTGATGGCCGATGCTGTTGTGCAGCCGCAGATCGCGGCTCCCACAACTCAGGAGACCGGCCATGTACGAGACCTACACGACAGTAATCGGAACCGTGGTGTCGGAGCCGAGGCGGCGCCAGACCACCACCGGTGAGGACGTGATCTCGTTCCGGGTCGCGTGCACGTCACGTCGTGTGGACAAGCAGACGCAGGAGTGGGTGGACGGGCCGACGCTGTATCTCACCGTCAGCTGCTGGCGACGCCTGCTCGCGGGTGTGGGTCAGGCGATCGCGAAGGGACGTCCGATCATCGCGCACGGACAGATCAAGACGAACGAATTCGAGGCTGCCGACGGGTCGCGGCGCAGCGACCTGGAGATGACCGCGGTGTCGGTCGGGCTCGACCTCAGCAGGTGCGTGGTCGAGTACCGGGGCGTTGCCGCTCACCCACGGTCGGTGTCCGAGAACACGCGAACAGTCATCGAGCACCCCCGCCGCGACGCGACCGCCTCGACCCACCGTCGTCCGGCGGCCTGATTCCCGGTCGTCTCATTGGTGGCGGGTCACTGCGGGAAGATCGACTGCACGACACCGACGACGACGTTGCCGACGAAGAAGCGTGCTCCTGTACCAAATGCTCCGGCGAGCAGGATGCCGAGCGCGCTGTCGAAGGGCGCCGGCTCGACCACGGTTGAGACGAGCCCCGCCATTCGCAGTTCGTCCGACCACTCGACGCCGATATGGTTGTCGGTGCTGGTGAAGACGCCGATCTCGTTGCGTCCGCCGTACTTCGACCCCGAGACGAGACGATGGCCCGTCGAACTCGACGGCGTGAAAAGCCTTGTGTTGCCGAGGCCTTCGACACGGACTCCATAAGATCGTCGGGACAGCTGACCGGGGGAGGGCACTATGTCGCATTCGACGTCGTCGACGAAGAGTCGAAGGCGCTCGGGATCGCGAGTGCCGATCGGGACGTCCGTACGGGATGGCTGCGCTCCCGAGCGGACCAGGCGAGCAATCGGAACGTGATCGCCGGAGGCGGTCAAGGTGACGTCGTCGTCGGTGTGTCGCCACGTCAGCGTGATGTCGCCGAAGACAGGGTCGACGACCGACTGATCATGGTCGCCTGCGTCGGACCCGTTATCCAACGCGGATCATCGTCGCCCGGGTGACCGGTACGCCGTACGAGTAGGTCGTCACGTCATAACCAGAGGTGTTCTTGCGGTACACCTTTCGGCCATTCTCGGCCCCGAGGACGGCAAACGCCCGGTACCCGCCGGTCGGGGTCGAGACGAATGCGCCATACCCTCCGTGGCTGGTGTCTGCGGCAAGGAATGCTTGCGCAGTCGCGGTCGTGCACTGTGGCCCGGCGCCGGGGGCAACGGGGAACGTAATGCACTGGCGATAGGTGCCCGGATTCAGAGCAGCGCTTGCGTGACCCGCGCCGAGCACGGTTCCGGACGAGATGATTGCGACACTGGCTCCTGCGATGGCCAGACCCCCGACGAGTCGAATTTTCATGCCACCGATGCTAAGCACACCGTCGTTCCAAAGCCAGGAAAGTCGATCATCTGTGCACGGTCAACGGTTTGGGACGCACGGTCAACGGGGCGCACGGTCAGGACGGGCTACCCAGGATCGACCGGGCGCGGCGCTCGACGAGGAGCGGGACGTAGTCGCGAATGCGCACCCCGTCGAAATGAGTCACGCACTCGTCGATCGTCGCCTGAACGTCGGCGGTCGGATGGTCGCGGTAGTCGGCCTGCAACTGGCTACCGACTTCGGCAAGGAGGCGAGCTTCGTCGGTGTTCTTCACAACTACGATGGTACGTCGGTTCGAATCCGTCCCATCGGGCACAAATACCTGATCAGGCTGTGATTTGCGCAACCGCGAAGGTGTCGCCGACCCCCACTCCCGAGGCCGCGGGCGCGGTCATCGGGGACTCGGCGACCGGAGTCCCTCGCCGACCACTAGGCTGGTTGGGAGTCAGACGGCGCCCATGTGCCCATCCGCGGATGCGCCCACGAGGCGATGAGATCAGAGCCTGAAGGAGATTTCGTAAGTGGCTGAGTTCATCTACACCATGAAGAAGGTGCGTAAGGCGCACGGCGACAAGGTGATTCTCGATGACGTCACGATGTCCTTCTTCCCCGGCGCCAAGATCGGCGTGGTCGGTCCGAACGGCGCGGGTAAGTCGTCGATCCTCAAGATCATGGCCGGCATCGACCAGCCGTCGAATGGCGAGGCCTTCCTCGACCCCGACGCGACGGTCGGCATCCTGCTGCAGGAGCCGCCGCTGAACGAGGAGAAGACGGTCAAGGAGAACGTCGAGGAGGGGATGGGCGAGATCAAGGTCAAGCTCGATCGCTTCAACGAGGTGGCCGAGTTGATGGCCACCGACTACTCCGACGAGCTCATGGAAGAGATGGGCAAGCTCCAGGAGGACCTCGACAACGCCGACGCCTGGGACCTCGACTCCCAACTCGAGCAGGCGATGGATGCGCTGCGTTGCCCGCCCGGCGATTCGCCGGTCACCCACCTCTCCGGCGGCGAGCGGCGCCGCGTGGCGTTGTGCAAGCTGCTGCTGGCCAAGCCCGACCTGCTGCTGCTCGACGAGCCGACCAACCACCTCGACGCCGAGAGCGTTCTGTGGCTCGAGCAGTTCCTGGCGTCGTACCCGGGCGCCGTCCTCGCCGTCACCCACGACCGCTACTTCCTCGACCACGTCGCGGAATGGATCTGCGAGGTCGACCGCGGAAAGCTGATCCCCTACGAGGGCAACTACTCCACCTACCTGGAGAAGAAGGCCGAGCGTCTCGAGGTCCAGGGCAAGAAGGACCAGAAGCTGCAGAAGCGGCTCAAGGAAGAACTCGCCTGGGTCCGGTCGGGTGCCAAGGCCCGCCAGACCAAGAACAAGGCGCGTCTGGCCCGCTACGAGGAGATGGCGACCGAGGCGGAGAAGACCCGCAAGCTCGACTTCGAGGAGATCCAGATCCCGACGCCGCCGCGCCTCGGTGACGTCGTCGTCGAGGTCAGTCATCTCGACAAGGGCTTCGAGGGTCGCGTGCTGATCAAGGACCTCTCGTTCACCCTGCCGCGAAACGGCATCGTCGGCGTCATCGGACCCAACGGCGTCGGAAAAACGACCCTGTTCAAGACCATCGTGGGCCTCGAGCAGCCGGATTCCGGAACCGTCAAGGTCGGCGAGACGGTCAAGCTCAGCTACGTCGACCAGGGGCGCGCCAACATCGACCCCAAGAAGACGGTGTGGGAGGTCGTCTCCGACGGCCTCGACTACATCGAGGTCGGACAGAACGAGATGCCGTCGCGCGCGTACGTCAGCGCCTTCGGCTTCAAGGGCCCCGATCAGCAGAAGCGGTCCGAGGTGCTGTCCGGCGGTGAGCGCAACCGCCTCAACCTCGCGCTGACCCTGAAAGAGGGCGGCAACCTGATCCTGCTCGACGAGCCGACCAACGACCTCGACGTCGAGACACTCGGATCGCTGGAGAACGCGCTGGAGAAGTTCCCCGGCTGCGCCGTGGTGATCAGCCACGACCGCTGGTTCCTCGACCGCACCTGTACCCACATCCTGGCGTGGGAGGGCAACGTCGAGGAGGGCCAGTGGTTCTGGTTCGAGGGCAACTTCGAGGCCTACGAGGCCAACAAGGTGGACCGACTCGGTGCCGACGCGGCCCGGCCGCATCGCGTGACACACCGCAAACTGACCCGCGACTGAAACTCGCCCGCGATGGGGTAGGTCTCGCGGCGCGCGGTCGATAGCATCGAAAGCGTGACGTCGCTCGTGCCGGATGCGGTGAATCGCTACTTCAAACAACGTGCCGATGGGTCGGCGGCCGCCTACGACCAGGATGCCGAACAGGTGTTGCGCCATCTCGAGGTCGCGCAGGTGCGGCGGCCCGGGGAGGCGCTGGTCGAGGTGACCGTCGGCGACAGCGGCGGCATCGACATCGTCGTGGTCAACGACGACATGCCGCACCTGGTCGAGGCCGTCCTCGCGACCGTGGAAGCGCACGATCTCACCGTTGACCGGATGGACCATCCGGTGATGCCGGTGCAGCGCGACAATGGGCGTCTCGTCGCGATCGACGACGTCACCGGGGCCGTCTGGGAGTCGTGGATCTTCGTCGGTGGGCTGGGCCGCCACCAGGGCATCGACGCGCAGGCGCTACGAGCCGACCTGCTCGAGGTGGTCGGGCGCGTTGCCGATGTGGAGCGCGACGCGGCGGACATGCGTGCAAGCCTGAGCCGATGCGCGACCGAGGTGTCGCTCGCTCCGGTGCGCGAATCGACCGGTATCCGCGCGACCGATCGCTACGAGTATTCGAAGCTGCTGGAATGGTTCGCCGGCAACCACTTTCACCCGCTCGGCTACGCCCGGGTGGGCAACGACGACACCTTGGAGCAGCGTCGAGGAGTGTGGCGGACCGATGCGGTGAGCAGCGAGTTTCCTGCCGTCGTGGATTCTCCGTTGTTGCCCAGGGTGTGTCGTGTGCACATGGAGACCGGCATTCAGCGGTCGAACTTTCCGGTGCTGCTGCAGGTCCCCGCCTTCGATCGGCAGGGCAACTACGACGGCGAACACCGATTCCTCGGCGTCTTCACCTCGTCGGGACTGCACCAAACGGTGCTCGACGTTCCCGTGCTGCGCGTCAAGGTGCACGACGTGCTCCAGCACGCGGGTGTCGACGAGGACTCGTTCGCCGGTCAGTCGATGATCGAACTGCTGCAGAACTACCCGCTGGTGGAGATGTTCTCCTCGACGGAAGCCGAGCTGGGCCGGCGGGTCAGCGAGATGCTCGACGCCGTCGCCACACGGTCGCTGCGGCTGTTCGTCCGCGCCAACCCGGCCGGGCATACCGCGGTCGCGCTCATCTACCTGCCGCGCGATCGCTATAACACCCAGTCCCGACTCGCTCTGGAGAACGCCCTGGTGGACACGCTCGGGGGCAGCGACCTCGAGTACACGGCGCGGGTCAGCGAGATGCCACTCGCGCTGCTGCAGGTGCTGGTTCGGGTCGACGCGGACACCGCCCGGGAACTGGGGCCGCTCGATACCGGATCGGCCACCCACGCACGAATGCAGGCAGCGCTGACGTACGCGATCCGGGGCTGGGACGAACGGGTCCGCGAGATCGCCACCGACCCCGAGCTCTCCGGCGTGGCCGGGGCCGACGCCGACCTCGTGCTGCGTCAGCTCCCTGCCCTCGCCGGCGACTACAAGGAGCAGCGCGCACCGCGCGACGCGGTCGACGACCTGATCAATGTGCTCGGGCTCGAGCCGGGACAGACGGCGGTCACCCTGCGATCGGACCGCGACGGCGACCACATCGTGGACAGTCGTTGGTCGTTCACCCTGTATCTGTGCGATGAGTCCGCGACGCTCACCGATGTGCTGCCCGTCCTGCACAGCCTGGGACTCGAGGTGCTCGACGAACATCCCTACGAGATCAGCCGGGCCGACGGAACGGTCTGCTGGGCTTACGAATTCGGGGTGACGCTCGCGACCGGGATGACCGTCGACACCGAGGCCGTCGATGATCTGGATGCCCGATTCACCGACGCCTTCCGGCAGATCTGGGCTGCGGGCGCCGAGGTGGACGCCTTCAACGAATTGGTCATCCGCTGTGGGCTGGACTGGCGGGCCGCAGCCATGCTCCGGGCCTACGGCCGCTACCTTCGGCAATGCGGATTTGCCTACAGCGCAACCCATGTGGCACGCGTTCTGGGTGAGTATCGGGATGTGACACGAGGTCTGGTGGCGGCGTTCGGCGCCTCCTTCGACCCGGCCAGCGCGGACGAATCGGCGCGTGCACGGGCGCTTTCGCAACTCGAGACCGACATCGGCGCGGTGCTGAGCCTCGACGCCGACCGGATCGTGTCGGCATTCGCATCGGTGATCACCGGAACCTCGCGGACCAACTACTTCGTCGCCGACGAGAACGGCGATCATCAACCGGTGATGTCGTTCAAGCTGCGTCCGCGCGACATCCCGCAGGCCCCCAAACCTCGTCCGCTGCACGAGATCTTCGTCTACTCACCCCGAGTCGAAGGTGTGCATCTGCGCTTCGGTGCCGTCGCGCGCGGCGGTCTGCGCTGGTCGGATCGTCGGGAAGACTTCCGCACCGAGATCCTCGGCCTCGTCAAGGCTCAGGCCGTGAAGAACGCCGTGATCGTCCCGGTCGGCGCCAAGGGTGGATTCGTCGTCAAACGACCGCCCACACCGACCGGTGACCCGGCCGCCGACCGGGATGCCCAGCGCGCGGAGGGAATCGCGTGCTATCGGCAGTTCATCGCCGGCCTGCTCGACGTCACCGACAACATCGACCGTCAGTCGGGAGAGGTGGTCCCCGCTCGGTCCGTCGTTCGGCGCGACGGTGACGACAGCTACCTGGTGGTCGCCGCGGACAAGGGGACCGCGGCGTTCTCCGACATCGCCAATGATGTTGCGGCACAGTATGGATTCTGGCTCGGAGATGCCTTCGCCTCGGGCGGGTCGGCGGGATACGACCACAAGGCGATGGGCATCACCGCCCGCGGAGCCTGGGAGTCGGTCAAGCGGCATTTCCGGGAGATCGGCGTCGACACCCAGTCGCAGGACTTCACCGTCGTCGGCATCGGTGACATGAGCGGTGACGTCTTCGGTAACGGAATGCTGCTCTCCGAACACATCCGGCTGGTTGCAGCGTTTGATCATCGCCACATCTTTGTCGATCCCGACCCCGATGCCGCGTCGTCCTTCGCGGAGCGCACTCGGCTGTTCGAGTTGCCGCGGTCATCCTGGGCCGACTACGACGCAGACCTGATCAGTGCGGGTGGTGGGGTGTGGGCCCGGGATCGCAAGAGCATTCCGATCAGCGCCGAGATGACATCGGCGCTCGGCCTTCCCGACGACACGACGGAGTTGTCGCCGCCCGAACTGATCCACGCCATCCTGCAGGCGCCGGTGGATCTGCTCTGGAACGGTGGCATCGGAACCTATGTGAAATCCAGCGCCGAGTCCGACGCGGATGTGGGGGACAAGTCCAACGACGCCATCCGGGTCAACGGAGATCAGGTGCGCGCCAAGGTCATCGGTGAAGGCGGCAATCTGGGTGTCACCGAGCGGGGGCGTATCGAGTTCGACCTTTCCGGTGGTCGGGTCAACACCGACGCCCTGGACAATTCGGCGGGCGTCGACTGCTCCGACCACGAGGTGAACATCAAGATCCTGCTCGACTCGGTGGTGTCGAACGGACAGTTGCCCGCCGACCAGCGGAATCCGTTGTTGGAGTCGATGACCGACGAGGTGGCCGACCTCGTTCTGGCAGACAACATCTCACAGAATGCCGAGTTGGGGTTCAGCCGCACCTTCGAACATGAGCGCCTCGAAGTGCACGCGCGGATGCTGTATGCGATGTCTCGGGAGCGTGGCATCGACCTGCGGCTCGAGGCGCTGCCCGACGCGATCGAACTGCGCAAAAGGGCTCAGGGCGAACTACATCGAGGACTCACCTCGCCCGAGCTCGCCACGCTGATGGCCCACGTCAAACTGCTGGCCAAGGCCGACCTGCTGGCCAGCGACCTGCCGGACAACGATGTGTTCTCCGCCCGCGTCGGACGGTATTTCCCGCAGGTGCTGCGCGGTGAGTACCAGTCTGCGATCCATCATCACCGGCTCCGTCGTGAGATCGTCACCACGACGCTGGTCAACGACGTGGTCGATCAGGCAGGCATGACCCATCTGTTCCGACTCAGTGAGGGCACCGGTTGCACCACCGAGGAGGGTGTGCGTGCATATGTGGTGTCCAACAAGATCTTTGGGATGTCCGAGCTGTTCTCCCGGATCGGGCGCACCGATGCCCCCGCGGAGACCGTCGACCAGATGATGCTCTACGCGCGCCGACTAATGTTCCGCGCCTCGCGGTGGATGCTCGCCTTCCGCCCGCAGCCGCTGGCGATCGCTGCCGAGATCACGCGCTATACCGAGCGAATCGGCCGGCTGTCGGCGGTGATGGACGAGTGGTTCGGCGAGAGTTCGGCTCGCGACGTCGACGACCGGGTGGCCGGATACCGCGACCGGGGTGTCCCCGAGGAACTCGCGCGGGACGTTGCGGTGAGCCTGCATCGGTTCTGTTTGCTGGACATCATCGACTCCGCCGAGATCTCCGACCGCGACCCGGTGGAGGTCGGCGAACTCTACTTCGCCGTGATGGAACATTTCGGTCTCGAGGATCTGTTGACGGCGGTGTCGAACCTCGACTTCGGGGATCGATGGCATGCACTGGCACGCTTGGCATTACGCGATGACATGCACGGTGCGCTGCGGGCGCTGACACTCAAGATCCTCGAGGTCAGTGAACCCGAGGAGTCGTCGGCGGAGAAGATCGACGAATGGGAATCGTCGCAGTCGTCGCGGCTCGCCCGGGTGCGGACCGTGCTGTCGGAGATCGACGAGTCCGGGACACAGGACCTGGCGACGCTGTCGGTCGCGGCCCGGCAGTTGCGCAGCGTCATTCGCTGACGGCGGCGGCCGACTGACTCGAATTACGGACACAGTGTGGATGATGGGGAAGGGGTAGGCGAGTGCGCGTCGAGGATGAGGGGGAGGCCATCGACCGCGGCTACGTGGTGCGGGTGCCGGTGCGGTGGTCGGACATGGATGTGTTCGCCCACATCAATCACGCCCGCATGGTGACGTTGCTCGAGGAGGCCCGCATTCCGTGGCTCTTCTACGACGGGCGGCCGACCGCTGATCTGCGTCACGGTTGCGTGGTTGCGGACCTGCATGTGAAGTATCAGGCGCAGTTGCGACACGACGAGGGTCCACTCGAGGTGACGATGTACGTGTCCCGGTTGCGGGCAGTCGATTTCACCGTCGGCTACGAGGTGCGGCCGGGACGGGTGCGCTCGGGTGCGGGTGACGGCGAACCGACGGCGGCACCCGATCGGCCGGCCGTCGTGGCGAGCACACAGCTCGTCGCCTTCGACGTCGACGCCCAGCGAATACGGCGCTTGAGTCCCGAGGAGAAGGCGTACCTCGAGTTGTTCACCAGAACCGACGAGTCGCGGTGAGTGTCGACGAGCGGTTCGTCTCGATCAGCGGCAGCGATCGGACAGATGCGATCGCGTTCCTCGCCCACGCACAACGCCTCGACGACGCGGCGGTCGTACGCCTCGCGTCGCGTCCCGACGGACTGATCGCGCTGTGGACCCACACCGGATTCGATGTGCTGGCAACGCGATCGGTGGTGGGATCGATGGCGCCCGACGACCTCGTCTGCGACGCTGCGGCCCTGCACGCTGTGCTGAGTTCCGAGGCGCCGGGACCGGTCGATCCCGGATTCGGCCTCGACAGTGCTTGGCGCGGAGCACTTCCCGCACGTGCCGGATACCGTCATGTCGACGACGTGCCGGCGCGCAGCGTGGTCGAGTTGTCGCGCGAGGGCGCGCGTGTGGCCCGGTCGGAAGGTAGTGCCCATGGCCCGGCAACGGGCCTGCTCGATCAGGATGTCCTGAGTGTGTCCGCCGACGACGAATCCCTGACCGCGAGCATCACCATGCGTTCGGTGTTCGCGCTCACCGGCATGGGGTTCATTCGCGACGCCGACGGTCGGGCGGTCACCGAGACCTCCGACACCGATCGCATCGATCCGCAGGAGCCGGTCCGAATCAGATTGTCGCCCAGCTGGATACGAATCGACGCCCGATTCGGCTCCGTTTACCAGCGACGGCACCGAGACTTGTCGGTGTCGGTGCTCTGAAACTTGGTCAGGCCAGCCAGGCCGCGGCGTTGGGTGGTAGCTGTCCTTCGACCAGCGGGGCACTGGTGAGCAGGAGTTCGCCAGGCGGCAGCGGGACGGGTGCGTCGCTGACGTTGAGCGCACAGATCACCCCGCCGGTCGAGCGGCGGAAGGCCAGGCAGCCCTCCGGTGCGCCGTACCATTCGACGGTGTCGCCGGTGAATTCCGGTCGGTCGTAGCGCATCTCGATTGCCTGCCGATACAGGGACAGGGTCGAGTCGACGTCTTCGAGTTGGGCTTCCACGGTGAATCTCGCCCAGTCCTCGGGAATGGGCAGCCAGGTGCGTTCGGCCGTGGTGAAGCCGAACGGCGGCTTGGTGCCCTCCCACGGTAGCGGCACCCGGCAGCCGTCCCGGCCACGCTCAGCGTGGTCGGAGCGCTCCCACACCGGATCCTGCAGGGCGTCGTCGGGAAGATCGACGTTGGGTAGACCGAGTTCGGCGCCGTTGTAGATGAAAACGCTTCCCGGAAGCGCCATCTCGACGAGCAACATGGCCCGGGCCCGCGCGATGCCGAGTTCGACGTCGCCGTCGCCGTAGCGGCTGACCTCTCGTTCCACGTCGTGGTTGGAGAGGGTCCAGGTGGGCGTACCGCCCACGGACAGAACGGCATCCAACGAGTTCTCGATGGCCGTGCGGATGGCGGCCGGTTCGAAGTCGGCCTTGGCCAGCCGGAAGTTGAACCCGAGGTGCAATTCGTCGGGGCGAAGGTATTCGGCGAAGCGTTCGTTGTCGTCGACCCAGATCTCGCCGACGTTTGCCGCACCAGGGTATTCGTCGATCACCTTGCGGATCTTGCGGTGGATCTCGTGCACCGCGTAGTTGTTGAACCGCGGGTCGTCGTCGCTGTTCTGCAGCAATCCCACAGTGGACAGATCCATGTCGGGCAGGTCGGCGGGCTTGGCCATCCCGTGGGCGACATCGATACGGAAGCCGTCGACACCCCGGTCCAGCCAGAAGCGCAGGGTGCGTTCGAGGTCCTCGAAGACCTCGGGGTTCTCCCAGTTGAGGTCGGGTTGTTCGGCGGCAAAGATGTGCAGGTACCACTGGCCGGGTGTGCCATCGGATTCGGTGACGCGCGTCCAGGCGGGACCACCGAAAACGCTGTGCCAGTTGTTGGGTGGTTCGTCGCCGTTGTCACCACGGCCCTCGCGGAAGATGTAGCGCTCTCGGGCCGGGCTGCCGGGCTCGGCCGCCAGTGCCTCGACGAACCAGGCGTGCTGATCGCTGGTGTGATTGGGAACCAGGTCCATGGTGACCCGGATGTCGCGGTCGTGGGCTTCCTCGATCAGTTCGTCGAAGACTGCCAGATCGCCGAAGAGGGGGTCGATGTCCCGCGGGTCGGAGACGTCGTATCCGTGGTCGGCCATCGGCGAGCGCATGATCGGACTCAGCCAGATCGCGTCGATTCCGAGCAGCTCGAGGTAGCCGAGCTTGTCGATCACGCCCGGGAGGTCACCCACCCCGTCGCCGTTGAGGTCGGAGAACGACCGGGGATAGATCTGATAGAACACGGCCGAGCGCCACCATTCGGTATCTTCCGGGTCGAGCTGCCCGGCACCCGGTGGCGGTGGCAACACGGTCGATGTGTCGACGTCGGTGAGATCGTCGGGATGCTCGTCGAGATCTGTCGGCAATTCCTCGCCAACCTGCTGCTGATCCGGGGCGTCCGGGTCCGGGACGTTCGGGTCGGAGATCTGGTCGTCGGCCGCCTGGTCGTCGAGTGTGTCTACGGCGTCATCGGTGTCCGCGGTGTCGGTCTCGACGATGCTGCTGTCCGGCTCGTCGACGTCGTCGTTGTCGTCGGCCGCAAGTTCGGCGGGAGCGGTGGTGTCGTCGACCTCGGCGTCGGCGGTCTCGTCACCGCGCACCGCCGGGTCGGCGTCCGAGATCGAGTCGGCATCTGTGTCCACACCGCTGGGCTGGTTGGCGTCGCCTTCCTCAGCGGGGACATCATCACCATGTGTCTCATCGCTCACTCTGGTCATTCTGCCCTACCTGGGTTTTCGGTGAGAAATCCAGGTCAAGTCGGCGCGTCGGGTGCGACGCGCCGAGGGCACGTCAGATGGGCGAATTCATCATCGACTGCGCCGCCATCTCGATGTAGTCGGTGAGCGCTCGCCGGTGCTCGGAATCCAGCGTGGCGTCATCGATGGACGCGATCGCCGTGTGCATGCAGCGCAGCCAGGCGTCGCGTTCGATCGGCCCGATGCGATACGGATGGTGCCGCATGCGCAGCCGGGGGTGTCCGCGTTCGTCGGAGTAGGTGCGCGGACCACCCCAGTACTGCTCGAGAAACATGCGGAGACGACGCTCGGCCGGTCCCAGATCGGCCTCGGGATACAGCGGTCGAAGGACGTCGTCCTTGGCCACCTCGCGGTAGAACACCGCCGTGATGCGGTCGAAGGTCTCGGCACCGCCGACCGCCTCATAGAAGCTGCGGGGGTCGGGTGCCTGCTGCCTGCCCGAGTTGGCGGGCTCGATGCCGCCCGGGATCTCGCCACTCATGTCTCCACCTTTCACCACCCATTGTCACGGGCGTCCGACGGTCCCTCAACATCGAGGTTCTCCGGCCGTGCGCATGTCGGGGTTCCGTGGTGAACTGTGACCACGTCCGGTGTTGACGGGAGGCGCAATGGCACGCAGCGCACAGCAGGCGATCAAACCGCAGGCAACGACCGAATCCGGCTCCTCGCTGTGGGGCCGTCGCCGGGTGCTGCTGCTCAACGCGACCTTCGAGCCGCTCACCGCCATCTCGGTCCGCCGCGCGATCGTGTTGATCCTGCGCGAACGCGCCGAAGTGGTGCACACCGAAGACCCAGGCCGCGCGGTGCACTCGGTCGACACGGTGGTCCCGATCCCGTCGGTGATCCGGCTACGTACCTACATTCGGGTTCCCTATCGGGCCGTCGTGCCGATGACCAGAGCCGCGCTCATGCACCGCGACCGATTTCGATGCGGCTATTGCAGTGGCCGGGCGACCACCATCGACCACGTCGTACCGCGTAGCCGGGGCGGCGCGCATGGATGGGACAACTGCGTCGCGTGTTGCGCGAGCTGCAACCACCGCAAGGCCGATCGGCTGCTCGCCGAGCTCGGCTGGACTCTGCACCACAATCCGACCGCGCCGAAGGGGCACCACTGGCGTTTGCTGTCGACCATCAAGGAGATCGATCCCTCCTGGGAGCAATACCTCGCCGTCGGCGCAGCCTGAACGGGTCCGCAGAGTTCTACGACGCGCTGTAGGGGTCCGCTGCACCAGACCGTCCTAGGTGGGCTAGATTGTTTTCACGACCTGCGCCGGAGCGTTCATGACCACGTCCGCGCCGCGCAGGCACAACCGATCGAAAGGGTGACATGGACATCGACAGCCTGATCGTCCCCATCGGAGTGCCGGTCACGATCATCACGGTTTTCTTCGTCGTGCTGTGTGTCGTGTCGATGGCGTTTTCGTTCGGGGTGAAGTACCCGAAGGTTCAGGAGTACACACTCGACGAGCCGTGGGATCGCGCGCCGCTGCTGTTCAGTGCCACCGACATCGAGCCGATGGCCCTGCCGCGACACGCAGAACCCGGCGATGTGGATGGAGGTTCGGCAAGTGGCAAGTGGTGAGGTAACCCAACCGATCTCGCACGGCGAGCTGACGGTCTCGTCGCCGGCCGAGCTGCCCATCGGCACCGTGATCACCAACAGCGGACGCGTCTCGGCCACCCGCTACCCAGGCCAGGCGCCCACCACGCCGCCGTTCAGCCGCGACGAACTGATCGCGCTCGACGACGCACTCAAGGCCGCCAGCGAGAAAGCGCTCGTACGGTTCTCGGTGTACCTCGGCGACCTGGGCGACGACGCCGTTGCCTCCGCCCGGGCCGTGCTCGCCAAGGCTCCGGAACCCGCGTACGGAACCCTTATCGCGGTCTCGCCGAGCTCGCGTGATGCCGTGGTGGTTTCCGGTGTCGCCGTGGCCGACCGGGTCAACGATCGTGTCGCAGCGCTCGGCGTCACCGCAGCCGTCACCAGCTTCCGGCAGGGCAAGCTGATCGACGGACTCATCGCAGCACTGCATGTGATGGCGACAGCCGCCGCGTCGAGCTGACATCGAGGGCCGATCCGGCCCGTTCTGAGAGCACACAGCGCAAAGGGCGCTCCCACCGAGGTGGGAGCGCCCTTTGCGTGTGCTCGCTACTGTTTGACCAGCTCCGGCGCATCGTCGGTCTGGGTCTTCGTGCTGGGTAGATGGTCGAGGTCGTCGTCGACCATGTTGGCCTCGTTGAAGGGTTCGCGACCCGACAGCACATCCTCCACCCGATCCGGGTTGTAGGTGTGGGTCCACGATCCGACGAGCAGGGTGGCCACCGCATTGCCGGAGAAGTTGGTGACCGCCCGGGCTTCCGACATGAATCGGTCGATGCCGACGATCATGCCGACGCCGTCGAGCATTTCCGGCCGATGTGCCTGCAATCCGCCCGCCAGAGTGGCCAGTCCGGCGCCCGTGACACCGGCGGCGCCCTTGGAGGCGATGATCATGAACGCCAAGAGCCCGATCTGCTCACCGATCGACAGCGGATCGCCCATGGCGTCGGCGATGAAGATCGAGGCCATCGTGAGGTAGATCGCGGTGCCGTCGAGGTTGAACGAATAGCCGGTGGGCACCACCACGCCCACGGTGGTCTTGTCCACGCCGAGATGCTCCATCTTGGCGATCAGCCGGGGCAGCGCGGATTCCGACGACGACGTCGCGAAGATCAGCAGATACTCGCGCGCCAGATAGCGCACCAGACGGAAGATCGACACCCCGGCCATGGTGCGCAGCAGCACACCGAGAATGCCGAATACGAACACGATGCAGGTGATGTAGAAGGCCAACATGAGAACGGCCAACTGTTTGACGGCTTCCCAGCCGGTCTGTCCCACGACGTTGGCGATCGCGCCGAATGCGCCGATCGGGGCGACCCACAGGATCATAATGAGCACCTTGAACACCAGCTTCTGGAAGTAGGCGACCGCGGTGAGGATCGGCTCACCGGTGCGTCCCATCGCCTGGATCGCGAAGCCCACCAGCAGCGCGACGAACAGCGCCTGAAGCACGCTGCCCTCCGTGAGGGCTGAGAGCATCGATTCCGGCACGATGCCGCGGATGAACTCGATGGTGCCGCCCGACTCGTGGGCCTCCTCGGCCAGTTCGGCGCCCTTGCCCGCATTGGCGTCGATGTTGAGTCCCTCGCCCGGCTTGATGAGGTTGCCGACGACGAGACCGATGGCCAACGCGACGGTCGACATCACGAGGAAGTAGACGAAGGCCAGGCCACCGACCTTGCCGACGGTCGCGGCCTTCCGCACCGACCCGATGCCGAGCACGATGGTGCAGAAGATCACCGGAGCGATCATCATCTTGATGAGGTCGATGAACATCGAGCCGAGGAACGCGATGTCCTTGCCGAACTCCGGCCACACGAGACCGACCACGATGCCGGCCGCAACCGCGACGATCACCGCGATGTAGAGCCAGTGGGTCCGGTCGCGCTTCTCGATGCGCTTGTCCAGCGGTGGTTCGGCGGACGGGGTCTGCGCTCGCGATCTGAAGGTCATCGGTCTACCTCTCGGGTTGTCGCATGTCCTGCGGTCGTCGTTGTCGGGGGTTCGGTAGAAATGGTGATGGTTGGTTGTGACTCGGGTCACCCTTGCGTTCATTACGTTCACACGGCCCGGTCGGGAACCGAAAGCGGTCGGGACACCGTGAGGAGTCGAGATGGGCAAGCTCCTGCCGCGAAGCCTGGCGGGACAGGCGGTCGCACTGCAGGTGGCAGTGGTCGCGGTCATCGTGATCGGGGGCAGCGTGCTGGCCGTCATCGACAGCCGCATCGACGAGGAGCGCGCCGCGCGCGACCAGGTCACCGCCGTCGCGGTCGCCTTGGCCGATGCGCCGTCGGTGGCCGCGGCGCTCGAGGCACCTGACCCGACGGCGGCACTGCAGCCGGTCACCGAGCAGGTCCGAGCCGCGACCGGGATCGCCTTCATCACGATCATGTCGACCGACGGAACCCGATTCACCCACACCACGCCCGCCCTGATCGGGCAGAAGTACATCGGTGCGACAGCGCAGGCGTTGCGGGGGGAGGTGTACACCGAGGAGGAGACCGGCACCCTCGGGCCGTCGATCCGCACGATCGCACCGGTGCGTGCGCCCGACGGTCGCATCGTCGGGATGGTCGCTGCGGGCATCACCATCGAGAAGCTCACCGAGGCGTGGATGGGTCAGCTGCCGCTGATCCTGACCGTCGCCGTGGCGAGCCTGGTGGTCGCGTTCGGTGGACTATGGCTCATCCGGAGGAGGTTGCGAGCGCAGACCGGAGGCCTCGCGCCCGCCGAACTCCGCCTGATGTACGAGCACCACGACGCCGTACTGCACGCGATCAGAGAAGGTCTCATCGTGCTCGACGACGGGCGTGCGGTGCTGGCCAACGACGAGGCGAGGCGGCTTCTCGGATCTGTGGCCGACGCCGGCGAGAACCAGCTCGACATGCCGGGCTTCCTCACCGACGGGGTCGGATCGCTCGACGACGTCCTGACCGCGCATCGGGGCCGCGTGCTGATGATGAGCAGATCGCCGGTGCCCGGCCGCGAGGATGGCGCGGTGGTCACGATCCGTGACCGCAGTGAGGTCCTCGAGGCACTCGGTGAGCTGGACACGATGACGCGGTTCGCCGAGACGCTGCGTTCGCGGGCGCACGAGTCCGCGAATCGGCTGCACACCATCATCACGCTCATCGAGATGGGCCGAGCAGATGAGGCCGCACGATCCGCCACCACCGAACTGGAACTGTCCCAACAACTCATCGACCACATGACCGACGCGGTCGTCGAGCCCACGCTCGCGGCGCTGCTGTTGGGCAAGATCGCCCAGGCATCCGAACGGGGGATCACGCTGACCCTGACCGAGGACTCACATCTCACCGACCGCACGGCCGGCCTGCTGCAGCCGAGCGAGATGATCACGGTGGTCGGCAATCTCATCGACAACGCCCTCGACGCCGCCGACCCCGACGATCCCTGGGTGGAGGTGACCATCGTCGGCGACGCCGCGTCGTTGGAGGTCACTGTCGCCGACAGTGGTCCGGGAATGGACCCGGATGTGTTCACCAAGGCGCAGGAGCGTGGGTACTCGACCAAGAACGGCGGCGACGAGGCGGGACGTGGGTTGGGACTCGCACTCGTCGCGCAGGTGGTCGCGCGCCACCACGGCACGCTACGTGCGGAGAACACCTATGGCTCGGTGGTCACGACCCGGTTGGGTCGGGCCGTCAACACCGGATCGACGGGCGCCCCGTGAGCGAGTCTGGGGATCGTCCGATCCGGGTGCTGATCGTCGAAGACGAGCCGGTGATCGCCGAGGCGAACGGTGAATATCTTCGTCGCATGGGCGGTTTCGAGGTGGTGGCCACCGTGGCGACCGCACACGATGCGATGCGTACCGCCAGTGCTGCGGTGTCGGACGGGGCGCCGATCGATCTGGTCTTGCTCGACCTCGGTCTGCCCGATGCCCGGGGCGTCGACCTCGCGGCGGCGCTGTCGGGGCTTCGGCCAGGTCCGGACGTCATCGCCATCACCGCGCAGCGCGAACTGGCGACCGTTCGGACTGCGATGTCGCACGGCGTCCTGCTGTATCTCCTCAAACCGTTCACCTTCGCAGCGTTCGAGGAGAAGATCGGCCAGTATCGACGGTATCGGGAAGCGCTGTCGGGGAGCGGTGACGCAGTCAGCCAGCGTGACGTCGACCGTGCGGTGTCGGAACTGCGGATGACGGGCGATCGCCGGACCGCCAAGAAGGGGGCCGTGCCGGAGACCGAGGACACCGTCGGGCGTGCGATCCAGGACAGCCCGGCGGGCCTCACTGCCTCTGAAGTTGCTGCGCGGCTGGGTAGTTCACGTGTCACCGCATGGCGCTACCTGGAACGGCTGGCCGACGACGGTGCGGTCGACCGGGTCACCGAGTATGGCAACACCGGCCGACCGCAAGTGCGCTACGTGTGGCACGTCACGCCCTGAGAGTCACTCGCCGCGGTCGAACCTCCGTGCGCGCAACGATCGCGCAACACCGTCGCGGCCCTCGGCGATCAGGCGCTTGAGAGCGGGCGGATGATCGCCGGCGAGGAAGTCGTCGGCGAGCGACAGCGCGTCCTCGGTCATCGCCCCGCTGGGATAGAGGCCGATCACCACCGTCTGCGCGACCTCGCTCGAACGACGAGCCCATACCTCGGGGACCGCGTCGAAGTACTTGGCCACATAGGGTTCGAGCAGTTCGCCTTGGCCCGGACGGGCGAAGCCCTCGATCATCGTGCGGGTGAAGATGTTCGACAACGAGTCGTCGTCGATGGCCTTTGCCCATGCGTCGGCCTTGGCCTCGGCAAGCGGTCGCGCGGTGCGGGCCGCGGCCGCCTGGCGGGTTCCGGTGGCAGTGTTGTCGCGGGCGGCCTCGGCGTCGATGATCGGGGTGGAATCCGGATCGGTGTCGATGGCTCCCGCAGTTGCCAACGCGCGCACCAGTTTCCAGCGGAGGTCGGTATCGACGGCCAGTCCTGGCAGGCCGTGGTCGGCGGGGTCGTCACCGTCGAGTAGCCCGCGCACCACGTCGACCTGGTCGGCATTGAGCAGACCGGCGAGCAGGGTGTTGACGTACGCGAGTTGGTGATCGGATCCGCCTTGCGCCGCACGCGCGAGTTCGAGGAGGCGAGCACTGAAACCCGACCGCCCCTCGGCGCTCACCCACTCGGGGTCGGCATAGGCCTCGATCGCGGTGGTCGCCTGCAGCAGAACCCGTTGGACGACCCCGATCTCGGTTTCGGCGGAGATACCGCGTTCCACCAGTTCGACGAAGTCACGGGCCCGCATCTCGGCTTGACGGGTCATTTCCCACGCCGCCGACCACACCAGCGTGCGGGGCATGGAGTCGGTGATGTCGCCGATGCGCGCGGTCGCGGTGGCCAGCGACTCCGGGTCGAGCCGGATCGACGCATAGGTGAGATCGCCGTCGTTGAGCAGTATCAGTGCACCGCGTTCGACGCCCACCAGATCGGCGACGTCGGTGCGATCCCCGGACACGTCGAGTTCGACGCTGTGTACGCGCTCCAGTGCGCCGGATCCGTTGTCGGCGTAGATGCCCACACCCATCCGATGGGTACGGGTCTCTCCCGCGCCAGGCAGTGCACCGTCCTGCACGACGGTGAACCGCGTGAACTTGCCGTCGTCGTCGACCTCGAAATCGGGTCGCATGACGTTGATGCCGGTGGTGCGCAACCACTGGTTGCCCCAGTCGGACAGGTCGCGACCCGACGACTTCTCCAGCGCCGCAAGCAGATCGGAGAAGGTGGCGTTGCCGTACTTGTGGCTCACGAAGTAGTCACGCAGCCCGGCGAGGAAATCCTCGAGGCCGACGTAGGCGACGAGCTGCTTGAGGACCGAAGCGCCCTTCGCGTAGGTGATGCCGTCGAAGTTCACCTCGACCGCGGCGATGTCGGGGATGTCGGCGGCGACGGGGTGGGTGGAAGGCAACTGGTCCTGCCGGTAGGCCCACGACTTCTCCACGTTCGCGAACGTCGTCCACGCACTGGTGTACTCGGTGGCCTCGGCCTGGCACAGCACCGAGGCGAAGGTGGCAAAGGATTCGTTGAGCCACAGGTCGTCCCACCAGGTCATGGTGACGAGATCGCCGAACCACATGTGCGCCATCTCGTGCAGGACGGTCTCGGCGCGTCGCTCATAGTTGTATTTTGTCACCCGCGACCGGAACACGTAGTCCTCGAGGAAGGTCACCGCACCGGCGTTCTCCATGGCGCCGGCGTTGAACTCGGGGACGAAGAGCTGGTCGTACTTGCCGAATGCGTACGGAGTGCCGAAGTTCTTGTGGTAGAAGGCAAATCCCTGCTTGGTCTCGGTGAACAGCCGCTCGTGATCCATGAACTCGGCGAGGGATGCGCGGCAGTAGATGCCGAGCGGGATGTCGCCGTGATCGTCGGTGTAGACGTCGGTCCATTCGGCGTACGGGCCGGCGATCAGCGCGACCAGATAGGTGCTCATCGGCGCTGTCTCGGTGAACCGGTGTACCCCGTCGGTCACCGATTCGGTCGCCGCGTTGGAGATGACCTTCCAATCGGCGGCCGCCTTGACCGTCAGGGTGTAGGTCGCCTTGAGATCGGGTTGGTCGAAACAGGCGAACATGCGCTTGGCGTCGGCGGTTTCGAACTGCGAGTACAGGTAGACCGAGTCGTCACTCTGATCGACGAAGCGGTGCAGGCCCTCGCCGGTGTTGGAGTACGCGCAGTCGGCGACGACCACCAGCGTGTTGTCGGCGGCCAGATTCGGCAGCTTGATCCCCACCGACTCGTCGAAGTCGGAGATGTCGAGGTCGGTGCCGTTCAACGTGGCCGACAGCAGGCGCGGTGCAACCAGATCGATGAAGGTGCTCGCGCCTTCGGTGGCACCGAAGGTCACGGTGCTCGACGACCGGAAGGTCTCGGTTCCGGGTGCGCCGGCACCGTCGGTGAGGTCGAGGTCGACGGTGTAGTTGGTGACGGAGATGGTGGCGGCGCGTTCGCGCGCCTGGTCGCGGGTGAGGTTCGGAGCAGTCACCCGGCCAGCTTAACGACCCGGCAAACATCGTCGGGGCGGTCGGGAACACGGCACACCGCATTCGGTGTTACATCGACGAGTGTCTGCGGCGATGGCCGTGGGCATGTTTGCCGAGTATGTACTTGCCGCGAGGAGAGGACGACCGCATGTCAGCAGAGGGCCAGACCACCAAGGACCGTGTCGATTTCTGGTTTGATCCGCTGTGTCCATGGTGCTGGATCACCTCGCGATGGATTCTGGAAGCCGAGCAGGTCCGCCCGATCGACGTGAACTTCCACATCATGAGTCTTGCGGTGCTCAATGAAGGAAAGGACATCCCTGAGTCGTACCGCGAGGGTCTGAAGCAGGCCTGGCGCCCCGTCCGGGTGATCGCCGCCGCAGCAGCGCAGAAGGGCGACGAGATCCTGGCGCCGCTGTACACCGCGCTGGGCACCCGAATCCACAACGAGGGCAACAAGGACTTCGACGACGTCATCGCGGGCGCCCTGGCCGAACTGGGCCTCGACCCCGCCCTGGCGTCGGCCGCGGACAGCACCGAGTACGACGACGCCATCCGCAAGAGTCATCACGCCGGCATGGACAAGGTCGGCGACGATGTCGGCACCCCGACGATCCACGTGAACGGGGTGGCGTTCTTCGGTCCGGTGCTGTCCCGCATCCCACGGGGCGAGATTGCGGGCACGGTGTGGGACGGTGCGGTCGCCCTCGCGTCGTATCCACACTTCTTCGAGCTCAAGCGCAGCCGCGACGAGGATCCTGCATTCGACTAGGGCGTGCCCTAGAACCGCGGTGGCATCTCCAGTCCGTTGGGGAGTGCGCCGGGCGCGGTGGTGACGGGGTGGGGTGGGGGCTCTATCGGTACGACGTTGCCGCTACCCACCCCACGCACGATCTGTTTGGGACGGAACCACATCGATCCGGCCTTGGTCCGGTTGCGCAGGGCGGCTGCCCGCCAGGTCAGGACGGGGTGCGACGCCATCGCGTTGACGACGAAGGTGAAGAACCCTTTCTCGTGGGTCGCGCGGTCGGCGAACTGGTCGAAATCCACGGCCGACAGCATGTACTTGCCCGCCGAGAGCACACCGATCGCTCCGGGGGCGCCGGTGGGTTGCGTGTAATAGCCGTGGTTGTCCGCGGTGTACTCCTGCGCGCGTGACAACGCGGAGCCGAGGACCGGGATGTTGCTGCCGACGATCGTCGACAGCTGACGCCAGTAGGACGTGTGCCCTGCGGCGATGTGCCCGACCTCGTGGCCGATGATGAAGCGCAGCGCATCCGGGTCGCGGGCTGCACCACCCACCTCGAACAGGTCCGAATACACCACCACGAATCGGCGGAACCCATGGCCGGACGCGAACGCATTGATCGCGCCGTTGCCCAGCACGACATAGGCGTCGGGGACGTACTCCAGACCGAACCGGGCGGCGGCCTCGACGACCATCCGGTATCCCTCGGGGAACTGGGTCGGCGTCATCTGGACACCGTTCACGCGGGGTGTGGCGTAGTTCAGACCACGCAGGACGAACAGCAGCAGCGGGAAGGCCAGAAGACCGAGGAACAGCTGGTCGAGACTGCCGCTCGCCACCAGCAAGACGATGAGGGCGTAGCCCAGCAGCGTCGTCAGGATCACGAGGACGAGCATCGGGATCTCCCACGGATGCAGGCGCGGCCGAGCCGCGAAACGCGCCGGTGCCAGCCACTGACGATTCGGATCGCCGGGCTGCGGCGGCGGCGCATCGGCCACACCGGGCACATTCGGGATCGGGGCCGGAGAGATTGGTGATTCGGGGATCGGAGACTGGGCGTCCACCCGACCAATCTATAGTGACGCCATGCGTGTCTACCTCGGTGCCGACCATGCCGGATTCGAACTCAAGAATCAGATCGCCGAACATCTCACCGCCAACGGCCACGAGGCCCTCGATTGCGGCGCCCACGAATACGACGCCGCCGACGACTATCCGGCGTTCTGCATCGAAGCGGCCCTACGGACCGTCGCCGACCCGGGCAGCCTGGGCATCGTCCTCGGTGGCAGCGGGAACGGTGAGCAGATCGCGGCCAACAAGGTGCCCGGCGCACGCTGTGCACTCGCGTGGAGCGTCGAGACCGCTCAGCTCGCTCGCCAACACAACAACGCGCAGTTGATCGGGATCGGTGGCCGGATGCACAGCCTCGACGACGCCTTGGCCATCGTGGACGCGTTCCTCGCGACGCCGTGGTCGGAGGAACCGCGCCACCAGCGGCGGATCGACATCCTCGCCGAGTACGAGCGCACCGGTCAGCCGCCGGCGGTCCCGGGTTCCTAAGTGCCCGAAGGGCATACACTTCATCGGCTGGCGCGTCGCCACACCAAGCTCCTCGGCGGCAGCCAGGTCCGGGTGACCAGTCCGCAGGGACGGTTCGCCACCGGTGCTGCCGCCGTCGACGGCCTGGTTTTCACGAAGGCCGACGCCTGGGGCAAGCACCTCGTACACCGCTACACCGACGACGGTCGACGCGAACAGCTCGTCCACATTCACCTCGGCCTCTACGGTGCGTTCACCGAATCGCCCGTGCCGATGGAACCGCCCGTCGGGGCGGTGCGGATGCGGATCGAGGGCCCCGACGTGGGATTGGATCTGCGCGGCCCGACGGCGTGTGAACTCTTCGACGCCGATCAGCTCGACGCCCTGCTCGCACGTCTCGGCCCCGACCCGTTGCGCCGAACCGCCGATCCGGAGCGCGCGTGGGCCGCGATCACTGCCTCACGACGTTCGATCGGCGCTTTGCTGATGGACCAGAAGGTCGTCGCCGGGATCGGCAACGTCTATCGGGCGGAGATACTGTTCCGCGCCGGCGTCGATCCCATGCGTCCGGGGACGTCGATCAGCCGAGAGGACTTCGACGCCATCTGGGCCGACCTGGTCACGCTGATGCGCGTCGGTGTTCGCCGCGGTCGTATCCACGTCGTGCGGCCGGAGGACGATCACGGTGCGCCGTCGTACGCGGCGGATCGCCCGCGTACCTATGTCTACCGGCGTGCGGGCGAACCATGCCGGGTATGCCGGACGCCGGTGCTGATCGCTGAACTCGAGGGCCGCAAGCTGTACTGGTGTCCGGTCTGTCAGACCTGACGGCGCAGTCGCGTCGCCGAGGGTCGGGTCAGGACGCTTCGGCGCGCTGGGCCATGACGAGGAGTTCCTCGCGCTGCGTCGAACTCCCGACGCGAAGGATGCTCGCGTACAGGCGACGCTGATCGTTGTTGTGGAACCGGGCACGGATTCGTGCGAAAGACATGATGAGTACTGCTCCTGCGACTACTTGACTACCCATCCGATTCTTCGCGTTACGAACGTGTTAATCAACCTGATCGGGGGTGATCTCCCTTACCCCGATCAGGTTGAAGGCAGCACCACTCAGTGAACACTCAGCGCGCCCCGGGGACTTTCTCACAGAGCGTGCCCATCATGGAGTCATGGCACCTGAGGTGATCGCCCCACCGGTCGACGAGACAGTCGATCTCGCGGTTCCCGGTGCGAACATGACGGCCGTCACTGTGCTGTTCGTGGGCGGCACCGGGGAGTCGTTCGAGGGTGACACGCGCAGCTCGGTGACCGGACTGTTGGGCGCGGTGGCCGACTCGCTCGACGAACGATTCGACTGCCGCTGGGTGGGCTATCCGGCCAGCTACGGCCCCGCGCCACGCGCCGGGGGGATGAGTTTCCTGGCCAGCGTGGGGATCGGTGTCCAGAGTCTTCGTGCGGCGGTATCCGGCATCGTCGGCCCGGTGGCCATGGTCGGATACTCCCAGGGCGCAGTGGTGATCCGGACGGCGCTGCACGCCATGGCCCGCGAGGACGATCCGGCGCTGCGCAACGTGATCGCCGTCGGATTCGTCGCCGACCCGCACCAACCCCCGGGTGCGGTCGCCGGGTGCGCAGGCTGGGGTGTGGCGGGGCCGGGACCGCAACTGCCGCCGCAGATCCCGGCACGCTGGGTGGGCGCGGCCGACGACGTCATCTGCAACGCAGACTCCGACTCGCTGGTGCGCGACATCGCCGACCTCACCGCGGGTGTGTGCCTCACCGGAATGGGGGAGTGGATGCGGGACGGCTGGGAACTATTGCGTACCAATGCCTTCCAGAATGCCGGCCGCACGGCGCTGCGTCCGTCGCAGTGGCGCCGGGACGTCGTCCGACTCTCCTCGGCGTGGCACGCGGTGCGGTGCTACTTGCCGGCGACGATCCCGGTGCGTGGCATGGTATTCCGCAACCGGACCGGCGGTCGCCACACGTCATACGAGGTCGAACCGTATCGCCGGTCGTCGGCCACGGATCCGAGTTCGACGGGCTGTGAGGTCATGGCACACTGGCTGCAGGTCCAGGTCACTTTCTCCGATGTCGGGCACCGCTCGCCCGAGGCCGCCTGACCACTGGACCGATCGGCTCGCTCGAGTCGTGCGTCACGGCCATCTGCGCGACACTTGATGACGGCCATGGTGGCCACGGGTATCTTCCTCGAGCGGAGCATGTGCAGTGGATCATTACGACATCGTGGTCATCGGGTCAGGACCGGCCGGCCAGAAGGCGGCGATTGCCGCCGCGAAACTCGGTAGACGCGCCGCGATCGTCGAACGTCGCGACATGGTGGGCGGCGTGTGTATCAACACGGGCACCATCCCGTCGAAGACGCTGCGCGAGGCGGTGCTCTACCTCACCGGACTCAATCAGCGGGAGCTCTACGGACAGTCCTATCGCCTCAAGTCCGACATCACGGTCACCGACTTGTCCGCGCGCACAATGCATGTGGTGGGCAAGGAGATCGATGTCATCCAGAACCAGCTCGCCCGCAACTCGGTGACGATGCTCATCGGCAGCGCCTATTTCACCGGTCCGCACGAGATCGCGATCGAAGACGCCACCGGTGATCTCAAACGCGTCAGTGCCGACAAGTTCGTCGTCGCGGTGGGCACCCGCCCGGCACGGCCGAAATCGGTCGAGTTCGACGGTGCCACTGTCGTGGACTCCGATCAGATTCTGAACCTCGACCGGGTCCCGGCATCGATGGTGGTCGTCGGTGCCGGGGTGATCGGCATCGACTACGCATCCATGTTCGCGGCCCTCGGCACCAAGGTGACCGTGATCGAACAGCGGCCGGCGATGCTGGACTTCTGCGACCGGGAGATCGTCGAGGCGCTGCAATACCAACTGCGTGAGCGCGGGGTGACGTTCCGCTTCGGCGAACATGTCCAGACCGTCGAAACGCACCCGTCGGGCACACTCACCATCCTCGCGTCGGGCAAGAAAATCCCGGCCGATACCGTTCTCTACTCCGCAGGCAGACAGGGGGTGTCCGACGAGCTGCGGGTGGCCGACGCCGGTCTCACCGCGGACGCGCGCGGCCGGCTGAAGGTCGACGAGCACTTTCGGACCGAGGTCGAGCACATCTACGCGGTCGGCGACATCATCGGTTTTCCCGCACTCGCGGCCACCTCGATGGAACAGGGTCGACGCGCCAGTTATCACGCCTTCGGCGAACCGGTCGGCGAGACCGACGTCGACCTGCAGCCGATCGGGATCTACGCGATTCCCGAGATCAGTTTTGTCGGCCGCACCGAAGATCAGCTGACCACCGCGAACATTCCGTTCGAGGTCGGTGTGGCCCGCTACCGGGAACTGGCGCGCGGGGCCATCATGGGGGATTCCTACGGCTTGCTGAAGCTGCTCGTCCATGCCGAAGAGCGCACACTGCTGGGTGTGCACGCCTTTGGCAGCAACGCCGCGGAGTTGGTGCACATCGGTCAGACGGTGATGGGACTCGGTGGCACCGTCGATTACCTGGTGGACGCGGTATTCAATTATCCGACGCTGGCCGAGGGATACAAGGTGGCCGCGCTCGACGCGGTCAACAAGATGCGTGCGATCGCCCGGGTGCGATCCGTGGGTAATCGTCTCGACCTCGACGCGGGCGCGCCCGCCTGATCAAACGTTGTAACCCAAAACGGGCGGTCGCATCGCGACCGCCCGTTTTGATGGAGATGTTGGAGATTACGTGCCGTTGTAACGTCCACCGACGGTGCCGCGCACCACGATCGGGGTGTCGCGCGGGATGTTGTTGAACACCCACTGCCCATTGGCGGTGCTGACGTTGATGCAGCCGTGGCTCACGTTGCTACGACCCTGCTGCTGCACCGACCACGGTGCGGCGTGGATGAAGATGCCGTCCCACGACATACGCGTCGCGTACTCGACGTAGGTCCGGTATCCCTCCGCGGAGTCAACCGGGACGCCGTACGTGGACGAATCCATGTACATGTCGCGGTACTTTTCCTTGGTGTGGTAGACGCCATTGGCGGTGGGGTGCTTTGCCGATCCCATGGAAATCGGCATGGTCTTCACGACGCGGCCGTTGCGCCACCAGGTGATCTTGTGGGTCGCGTCATCCGCGAGCGCGATCCACCCGGTGGAAGTCTTGACATTCGGCGCCGCCGGATCTGCGGGAGTCGTCTTGGTGGTGCTCGGCGGCTTGGGAGTCGTCTTCTTGGGCGGCGTGGTCGGCAGTCCCGGGATGTTGAGGCCGTCGGGAATGTTGACCGGCGGCAGGCCGGGGACCACGGTGATCGGAGCAGCCTGGGCAATGCCGGGCAGGGTGATCGCCATGGCGATCACACCGACGAACACCGCGATCAGTCGTCGGGCCTGCCCACGTCGGGCTCGGCGAGAGGGCTTGGTCAGCACTGAGTTCGTACCTCTGATTCGGGGTTGATTGTCTCGTGCGCACCCCCCGGGAGCGCTGATCCATCGTTACACAACTGTTGCCTTGGGTCCAAAGAGCTACCGACGGTCGACGGCCTCTCGATCGCGAATTGCCGGTGCTGGTTGGCAAAAGCAATGGTCGAGCGTTCGAAACGACTTATATGTGACGGTCATCACAGATAAGTCGTGCCGAGCGTCGGCGTCCGGATCGCCGGAATTCAGCAGTTACTGGGTGCCGGCAATCCGTTGAAGCGATCGGTCAGATACTGCAGTGCCGGCAGGAGTCCGATGACAGCCGCACTGAGATGATCGGGCGACGGCGTCAGCAGGGTCTGCACCCGCGCTCCGGCGCTGCAGTAGCGCCGCTTGGTGTAGTCGATCGACGCCACCGGGATCAACACATCGGTGGGGCTGTGCCACTCGAAGACCGGCACACGAGGAACCCCGGGATACAACGACAGGCTGTTCTCCTCGACGACGCGTCGTGCGGTCTTGTCCTCGAACACCTGCTTGCCGCCGGTGGCGACCTGCTTTGCGCTGTGTCCGGCGCCGATGCGCAGGATGTCGTTGGTGCAGGCGTTGCGCATCTCGGAGAACATCCGCCAGCCGAGGGGCGAAAGGTACTTCAGCATCGGGATCTGCTGCGGATACTCGCGGGAGAGGCCGATCGCAGCGGCGAAGGCGAGGCCGAACGCCGGGTGCGGATTGGTGTACCCGAGACCCTCGGCCATCTTGATGAGGTTCATCGGCACACCGCCGTAGGCGGCACCGACCAGCTTGAGTTCAGGCGCATACTTCGGAGCGAGTGCAGCAGCCCACGCGGCTGCCATCCCGCCACCCGAATAGCCGGCGAGCGCAACACGACTGTGCGCCACGTTTGCCGTCCGGAATGCCTGCACGGCCCTGATGTTGTCCAGGGTGATCTGTCCGCCGAGTTTGGCGGCTCCGTAGGAACTGCGCGGACCGAGGTGATCGGGGATGGCGATTGTCCATCCCTGCCGGAGGACCACGTTGAGGGCCGGTGCCTCCCGGATGGTCAGATTGGGATCCTGCGTCCAGAGTGCCTGCGAGGGCGCGCATTCCAGGCCGACGGCATTGACGATGTGTTCGAACGACAGCAGTGGACCGTTGGGGCGCTTGTTGTTCGGCACCAGCACGGTGGTCACCGCGGCGATCGGTTTGCCCTGGCTGTCGGTGGAGCGGAACTTGATCTGATAGGTCCGGACGTCGAAGAACGCGGGTGGGTTGGCCCGCCCGCGAACCCGAATGATCTGTCCTGGCTTGTATTTCGCGATGTTTGCGGGCTGGGCGTAGAAGTTGTCCGGTAGCGGCGTCGGCAATGCGACGTTCTCGGCGTGTGCACCTCCGGTCCCGACGACGAGGCCCGCTCCGAGCAGGGCGGCTGACGCGGTGACCGCGACTGCAGCACGTACGCGCGGGCGTCCAGTGTTTGCCGACGGCGTCGTGACGCAGTTCGACGGAAGAAATGGAGCTCGAGTAAATCCCCCAGGGCGAGGTCCGATGAAGTTGATCCAGACCCCCGACTCGGCTAATCATCCGGGTCAGCGGGAGCATGTCAACTCGGTCGATTGACCAAGGGATTCTGGGGCGTCGGCGATGTGTCGCGGTGCGCGTCGCAGCTCGACCCAATGCGTCATCGCGAATGCTCGTTCAACGAACAAACGATCGGTCAGGCGGGTTGTGGATGCTCCGTGCGAAGGTGACGGACCTGCTCGGAGCAGGATTCGTCCCGGCATACGAGCATCACGTCGACACGTTCGACGCCGGAATCGGAACGGGTGACATCCCGGCGCACGAACAGATTCGCGCCGCACGTCGGACACTTGCGCTGGCTCTTGCTGTGGCTGGAGGACATGGCCCCAGCGTACGCCGCATGTGGCACAGATCACAGTAGCCGCATGTGTCGGCGACCGTGTCGCGGAAATGTGCGGTGGCAGATGGAGCGGGTGACGGGAATCGAACCCGCGTAGCTAGTTTGGAAGACTAGGGCTCTACCATTGAGCTACACCCGCGTGCATACGGCGCCGGATGGGATCGCCATTGGCGTCGCGTGCAGATTGAGACTGTACCCGGCTCGGCGCGCAGGAAAAAATCGCCCCGTTTTTCGTCGTGGCGGACAGGCCACGTACTATCTTCTGTTGGCCCACGAGCGCGGTCGGACACCCAAGTCGACGCCCGCGAGTTCAGGTCCACGGGATGTGGCGCAGCTTGGTAGCGCATCCGCTTTGGGAGCGGAGGGTCGCAGGTTCAAATCCTGTCATCCCGACTCGGTCGGTGCAGCCGTTTTCGGCTCCGGCCCACGGACTCTCACCGTAAGCAGACATAAGGAGCAGTAGGCGTGAAGAGCACTGTCGAGCAACTCACCCCGACGCGAGTGAAGCTCAACGTCGAGGTCCCGTTCGAGGAGCTGTCGGCAGACTTCGACCGGACGTATCGGTCGTTGGCCCAGCAGATCCGTATTCCCGGCTTCCGTCCGGGCAAGGCGCCGGCGAAGCTGATCGAGGCACGCGTCGGTCGTGACTCCATCCTTGCGCAGGTCGTCAACGAGGCCATTCCGGGCAAGTACTCCGAGGCGGTTGCAGAGACCGAGACCAAGGCCATCGGCCAGCCGGAGATCGACCTGTCGGAACTGAAGTACGGCGAGAGCGTCACCTTCACCGCTGAGGTCGACGTCCGTCCCGAGATCACCCTGCCCGACTACTCGACCCTGTCGGTCGAGGTCGACCCCGTCGAGATCGACGACGCCGCAGTCGACGAGCAACTCGAGGGACTGCGCGCACGCTTCGGCACGCTGCAGGGCGTCGAGCGCGGTGCGGCCGACGGCGACTTCGTATCGATCGATCTCGCCGCCGAGGTCGACGGCGAGCCCGTCGACGAGGCGTCGACCGAGGGTCTGTCGCACGAAGTGGGCTCCGGCCAGCTGATCGACGGTCTCGACGAGGCCCTCGTCGGCCTTGCGGCCGGCGAGACCAAGGTGTTCACCACCAAGCTGGTCGCCGGCGATCACGCCGGTGAGGAGGCCGCGGTGACCGTGACCGTCAACTCGGTCAAGGAGCGCGAGCTGCCCGAGGTCGACGATGAGTTCGCCCAGATGGCTAGCGAATTCGACACCGTCGACGAACTGAAGGAGAGTCTGCGCGAGCGGGTCGCCACCTCGAAGAAGCTCGAGCAGGCGAACGCGATCCGCGACAAGGTGCTCGAGCAGCTGCTCGAGACGGTCGAGGTTCCGCTGCCGGAGAAGGTTGTCGAGAGCCAAATCGAAGGACAGCAGCACCAGATCATCCACGCGCTCGGACATGACGACGAGCAGCTCGCCAAGTTCCTCGAGGCACAGGGCACCACGCGCGAGAAGTGGGACGCCGAAGCTCGCGACGAGGCCGAGAAGTCGGTCCGCACGGAGCTCCTGCTCGACGCGATCGCCGAGCAGCAGGACACCCAGGTCAGCCAGGACGAGCTGACCCAGCAGATCATCTTCCAGGCGCAGCGCTACGGAATGCAGCCGCAGGAGTTCATCCAGCAGCTGTCGCAGGCCAATCAGGTGGGTGCGGTCTTCGCCGAGGTCCGCCGGGGCAAGGCCCTCGCCGGGATCGTCAAGGACATCACCGTCACCGACACCACCGGCGCCGCCGTCGACACCTCCGAATTCTTCGGTGACGACAGCGACTCGGCCGACGACGAGACCTCGGCCGACAACGAGACAGCGGCCGACACCGACAACTGAACATCGGTGCCGAACAGCCGGTTCGGGGCGTGTACTCGCCTCGGCCGGCTGTTCTGCTCTCAGCGAAGACCGGTGTCCGCGGGGGTGTCGGGCGACTCGCATTGACTAGTGTCGGTGGAGACGTCTCGACAAGACGACATGATCGCCGAAGGTGCGAGGACCGGCGGGCCCGCGCAGAGGAGTACGGCGCCGACGAATACGGGGCAGACGAGTAGGACGGCCGATCAGCACGACAGGCCATCACGACAACAAGGTAAAGGTAGGGACCGTGACCAAGCCGACCATCCACACACCGACCATGAGTTCAGGTGTCGCCGGGCTGAACCTGACCGATTCGGTGTTCGAGCGGCTGCTGCGTGAGCGCATCATCTTCCTCGGCACGCAGGTCGACGACGACATCGCGAACCGCCTGTGCGCGCAGATCCTGCTGCTCGCCGCGGAGGACCCGACGAAGGACATCAACCTCTACATCAACTCGCCCGGCGGGTCGGTCACCGCGGGTATGGCGATCTTCGACACCATGCAGCTCGCCAAGTGCGATGTCGCCACCTACGCGATGGGTATGGCCGCGTCGATGGGGCAGTTCCTGCTGGCAGCGGGCGCCAAGGGCAAGCGTCATGCACTCCCGCACGCGCGCATCATGATGCATCAGCCGTCCGCCGGAATCGGTGGTACCGCGGCCGACATCGCGATCCAGGCCGAGCAGTTCGCGGCCACCAAGAAGGAGATGAACCGGCTCAACGCCGAGTTCAGCGGTCAGCCCCTGGAGAAGATCGAGGCCGACGCGGACCGCGACAAGTGGTTCACCGCGGCCGAGGCCAAGGAGTACGGCCTCGTCGACCACGTGATCTCCCAGTCCTGAGCCGGGCCGATCAGGCATCCCACTCCCACCACCTAGTCAACGGAGCATCAGATGACCACCTCCTTCACATCGGACGCGTACGCCGCAGAGGTCGCCGCGGGCATCCCCGCGTCGGCACTCGCGCTCAAGAGCATCGAGGCGCGCTACATCCTCCCGCAGTTCATCGAGCACACGCCCAACGGGCAGCGGCAGTACGACCCGTACGCAAAGCTCTTCGAAGAGCGCATCGTCTTCGTCGGAACGCCCATCGACCAGACCGTTGCCAACGACGTGATGGCTCAGCTCCTCGTCCTCGAGTCGCAGGACCCGGACCGGGACATCACGATGTACATCAATTCGCCCGGCGGCAGCGTGCCGGACATGTTGGCGATCTACGACACCATGCAGTACGTGCACTGCGACATCGTGACGGTGTGCTTGGGTGAGGCGGCGTCGGCGGCAGCAATCCTGCTGGCCGGCGGCACGCCAGGCAAGCGTGCAGCGCTCCCGAACGCGACGATCCTCATTCACCAGCCGCGCACCGGCGGCGCATATCAGGGTCAGGTTTCCGACCTCGAGATCCAGGCCGCGGAGATCGAGCGCATTCGCAACCGTCTCGACGAGATCCTGGCCGGGCACACGGGGCAGCCCGCAGAGAAGATCCGCAAGGACACCGACCGCGACAACATCCTCACCGCCGAGGCCGCCAAGGAGTACGGCATCGTCGACGAGGTGTTCGAGTACCGCAAGAAGTCGCTGAAGAAGTCGTCGTCCTGACCTCGGTGGCTCGCCCGTCGGTGTCTGGCCGTTCCGACACGCCGGGACGCGGGTGCGCCACCGCGGTGCGCAACGGCGTCATCCTTGACGTCTGCGACATCCAACCGAAGAAGACCCTGACGCCCGGACAAGGCAAACAACAGTCACGACATTTGGTGTTATCGGTCGAAGTTCACGCGGCACACGAGTACCGTCGTGTTACTGGCGAATGGCGCGTCGATGGTGAGCCCGTGTCCTGCGTACGCAACGTCCGGCACGTGTCCGCCACCGGAGTGGACTGCCGACTCGGCAGGCCCGGCGGGGCGGTGACGAGAAGAACGAGGAAGTAGGTACAGCACGAGATGGCACGAATCGGAGACGGTGGGGATCTGCTGAAGTGCTCGTTCTGCGGCAAGAGCCAGAAGCAGGTGAAGAAGCTGATCGCCGGCCCAGGCGTCTACATCTGCGATGAGTGCATCGATCTGTGCAACGAGATCATCGAGGAGGAACTCGCCGAGAGCGGCGACGTCAAGCTCGACGAACTGCCCAAGCCGGCCGAGATCCGCGACTTCCTCGAGAACTACGTCATCGGTCAGGACACCGCGAAGCGCACCCTGGCGGTGGCCGTCTACAACCACTACAAGCGCATTCAGGCCGGGGAGAAGAAGGATTCGCGGACCGGCGAGACCGTCGAACTCGCGAAGTCCAACATCCTGATGCTCGGTCCGACCGGTTGCGGCAAGACTTATCTCGCCCAGACCCTGGCGAAGATGCTGAACGTGCCGTTCGCGATCGCCGACGCGACGGCCCTCACCGAGGCCGGATACGTGGGTGAGGACGTCGAGAACATCTTGCTGAAGCTGATCCAGGCCGCCGATTACGACGTGAAGCGCGCCGAGACCGGGATCATCTACATCGACGAGGTCGACAAGATCGCCCGCAAGAGCGAGAACCCGTCGATCACGCGTGATGTGTCCGGTGAGGGCGTGCAGCAGGCGCTGCTGAAGATTCTCGAGGGCACCCAGGCGTCGGTGCCGCCGCAGGGCGGGCGCAAGCATCCGCATCAGGAGTTCATCCAGATCGACACCACCAACGTGCTGTTCATCGTGGCGGGGGCGTTCGCCGGACTCGAGAAGATCGTGTCCGAGCGGATCGGCAAGCGCGGCATCGGCTTCGGCAACGACGTGGCCACCAAGGACGAGGTGGACACCACCGATCACTTTGCCGAGGTGATGCCCGAGGATCTCATCAAGTTCGGTCTGATCCCGGAGTTCATCGGTCGTCTCCCGGTTGTCGCCTCGGTGACGAACCTCGACAAGGAGTCGCTGGTCAGCATCCTGTCCGAACCGAAGAATGCGCTCGTCAAGCAGTACACCCGGCTGTTCGACATGGACAACGTGGAACTCGAGTTCACTCAGGATGCGCTCGAGGCCGTCGCAGACCAGGCGATCCACCGGGGCACCGGCGCTCGTGGTCTCCGGGCGATCATGGAAGAGGTCCTGCTGCCGGTGATGTACGACATCCCGAGCCGCGACGACGTGGAGAAGGTCGTGGTGACCGGCGAGACGGTCCGCGACAACGTCCTGCCGACCATCGTGCCGCGCAAGGACAACCGCGACGAACGGCGCGACAAGAGCGCCTGACAGACGAGGGTTGCGAAGATCCCACCGCTCACAGCTGTAGCGGTGGGATCTTTGCGTTGGGTGGTCAGCGTGGAAGCTGGTCGCCGACCCGCTCCAACCGGATGACGACCGCCTTCGACACCGGTGTGTTCGATCCCTTGGCGACCGATCGCAGCGGCACCAGCGGATTGGTCTCCGGGTAGTACGCCGCCGCATTTCCGCGCGGGGTGTCGTAGGCGACGACCTCGAAGCCTTCGACGCGGCGCTCCTCGGTTCCGTCCGGACCGTCGAACTCCGACACGATGTCGACGTGGTCGCCCGCGGTGAGGCCGAAGGCGGCGATGTCGTCGGGGTGGACCATGACGACGTGCCGATTGCCCTTGATCCCGCGGTACCGGTCGTCGTGGCCGTAGATCGTGGTGTTGTACTGGTCGTGACTGCGCATCGTCTGCAGAATCAATCGACCCTCGGGTACCGGTAGCCATTCCAGCGGTTGCGCCGCGAAGTTGGCCTTGCCGTTGGGGGTGTCGAACTCTCGGTCGTCCCGCGGTGGGTGCGGCAGGGTGAAGCCGTCGGATTTGCGCACGCGGATGTTGAAGTCCTCGAACCCCGGAATGACCCGCTCGATACGGTCCCGGATGGCGTCGTAGTCGCCGCGGAACCGTCGCCACGGCACCGGATGATCGTCGCCGAGGACGGTGCGTGCGAGGTCGCAGACGATCGCGATCTCGCTGCGCAGCTGATCCGAGGCGGGGGGAAGCGAGCCACGCGACAGATGTACCACCGACATCGAGTCCTCAACCGAAACCTGTTGCGGCACACCGTCCACAACGTCCTTGTCGGTGCGCCCGAGGGTGGGCAGGATGAGGGCTGCCGTCCCGGTCACCAGATGTGACTCGTTGAGTTTGGTGCTGACATGCACGGTCAGGGCGCAGCGTCGTAGCGCCTCCTCGGTGAACGCGGTGTCGGGCGCCGCCGACACGAAGTTGCCGCCCATCGCCATGAACAGGCGGATCTCGCCGCGGTGCATTGCAGCGATCGCGGCGACGGTGTCGTATCCGTGTTTGCGTGGACTCGAAATACCGAACTCCGCGTCTTGGGCCGCGAGGAACGACTCGGGCATCTTCTCGAAGATGCCCATCGTGCGGTCGCCTTGGACATTCGAATGACCACGCACCGGGCAGAGGCCCGCGCCGGGCTTGCCGATCATTCCGCGCAACAGCAGGACGTTGGTGCCCTCGGCGATGGTCGCGACCCCGTGGCGGTGCTGCGTCAAACCCATGGCCCAACACAGGACGATCCGGTCCGACGACGCGACCTTCTCGGCCAGGGTGACGATCTGTCCGCGGGTCAGCCCGGTGGCCTGCACGATCTCGTCGAGATCGACGTCCTCGAGGAGGCGGAGATAGTCGTCGACCCCGGCGCAGTGATTGTCGAGGAAGTCGTGGTCGAAAACCGTTCCGGGAGCCGCGCGTTCGGCGTCGAGGAGGAGACGCGCGACACCGCGGAACAAGGCCATGTCGCCACCGAGCCGAATCTGGAGGAAGTCGTCGGCGAGTTTCGCGCCGGCGCCGACCACGCCACCGACCTTTTGCGGATCCTTGAACCGCATGAGGCCGGCCTCCGGCAGCGGGTTCACCGCCACGATGGTGGCGCCGTTGTGCTTGGCCTTCTCGAGCGTCGACAGCATCCGCGGATGGTTGGTGCCGGGATTCTGTCCGGCGATGATGATCAGATCGGCCGCTTCGAGATCGGGAACGGTGACCGACCCCTTGCCGATCCCGATCGACGCGCCCAGTGCCGTGCCCGAGGACTCGTGGCACATGTTGGAGCAGTCGGGCAGGTTGTTGGTTCCGATGCTGCGGGCAAGGAGTTGGTAGACGAAGGCGGCTTCGTTGCTGGTGCGTCCCGACGTGTAGAAGGCGGCCTCGTCGGGCGAGTCCATCGCCGAGATCTCCTCGGCAACAAGTCGATTGGCGTCGTCCCAGCTGATCTCCCGGTAGTGGGTGTCGCCGGGTGCGAGATACATGGGATGGGTGATCCGGCCCTGTTGTGACAGCCAGTACCCGGACCGTGTCCGCAGGTCGTCGACGGAGTGCTTGGCGAAGAACCCAGGCGTCACCTTGCGTTTGGTTGCCTCCTCGGCCACCGCTTTGGCGCCGTTCTCACAGAACTCGGCGTGCTTGCGGTGGCCCGGGGTCTCGGGCCACGCGCAGCCGGGGCAGTCGAAGCCGTCGCGCTGGTTGAGTTTCGTGAGGGTCTTGGCCGTCCGCAGTGGGCCCATCTGCTCGACCCCGCGTCGCAATGCCACCGCGACGGCCGGAACGCCGGCCGCGTACGACTTCACATGGCCCAGGTGGACGGACTCGGGTTCGTGCACCTGGTGGTCGTCGGGGCCGTGAGAACTGCTCATGATTCCCATCCTGCACCCCAAAAGGCGATCGTTGCCACACACTGGGTGCATGGGAGACACGGAACACAACGCACCCCGAACCGAAGCGTCGGACGGACGACTGGCCGGCATCGTCCTCGCAGGCGGACGGTCGCGGCGCATGGGTCAGGACAAGGCGGCACTCGACTGGGACGGCGAGCCGATGCTGGCGCGCATCGTGCGGGTCGCCGCCGGGCGGTGCGAGCCGATTCTGGTGGTGGCGACCGAGGAATCCTCGGCGTATCAGGGTCTGTTCGGCACCGGCGGGCCCGAGGCGCAGTGGATCACCGACGAGGAGCCGGGCGCAGGCCCGCTTGGCGGCCTGGTCGCGGGATTGTCCGCCGCAGCCGCCGGAGGAGCCGAACTGGCCTTCGTCTGTGCGACCGACATGCCGCTGATCTCGGCGGAACTCATCGACGAACTGCTCACCGGCGTCACACCGTCGGCACAGGCGGTCATCGCCCACGACAACCAGCGAGACCATCCGATGGCCGGCATCTACCGCACCGATGCCGCCGGGGTGATTGCCGACGTGGTCGCCACCGGTGAGCGGCGGATGACCGCGGCGCTCGACGCGCTGACCACCTACCGCATCTCGGTCTCCGAGCCGGACTGGCTGGTCAACGTGAATGCCCCCGAGGATCTGCACCGCCTGCGCGTCTGAGGGTCGCTCGATGACGGGGATAACCTCCCGCAGGGGCGATGCGCGCAGCCCAATAGAATGGCCTGCGTGAGCGCACCCGACCCGACGTCCGAACTGCCGAAGTCCTGGGATCCCGCCGAGCACGAGTCCCGGCTGTACCAGGAGTGGCTGGATGCCGGCTATTTCACCGCCGACGCGGACAGCGACAAGCCGCCCTTCTCCATCGTCATCCCACCGCCCAATGTCAACGGTTCGCTGCACATGGGGCATGCCTACGAGCATGTCCTGATGGATGCGCTGTCGCGCCGCCGCCGGATGCAGGGCTACGAAGTGCTGTGGCTGCCGGGCATGGACCATGCGGCGATCGCCATGCAGACCATGGTCGAACGCAAGTTGGCGCAGGAGGGCAAGACTCGCGACGATCTGGGCCGGGAAGCCTTCATCGAGCGGGTGTGGGCAGAGAAGGCCGAGATCGGCGGCAACATCGGCGAGCAGATGCGTCGTCTCGGTGACGGCGTCGACTGGAGTCGTGAGCGCTTCACGATGGACGACGGCCTTTCCCGGGCGGTTCACACGGTCTTCAAGAAGATGTACGACGACGGGCTGATCTATCAGGCCGAGCGCCTGGTCAACTGGTCACCGGTACTCAAGACTGCGGTCAGCGACATCGAGGTGTCCTACGCCGACGTCGAGGGCGAACTCGTCAGCTTCCGTTACGGCTCACTCGACGATGCGCAGCCGCACATCGTGGTCGCGACCACGCGGTTGGAGACGATGCTCGGTGACACGGCGATCGCCGTGCACCCCGACGACGAGCGGTACGCGCATCTGATCGGCACCGAACTCGAGCACCCCTTCGTCGACCGCCGCATTCCGGTCATCGCCGACGACTACGTGGATCCCGAATTCGGCAGCGGCGCAGTCAAGATCACCCCCGCGCACGATCCCAACGACTTCGCGATCGGGCAGCGCCATGACCTGCCGATGCCGACGATCATGGACGAGTCCGCGCGAATCGCCGGTACCGCAACCGAATTCGACGGTATGGACCGTTTCGAGGCGCGGGTCAAGATCCGCGAGACGCTTGCTGCGCAGGGACGGATCGTCAAGGAGGTCCGACCGTATCTGCACAGCGTCGGGCATTCCGAACGCACCGGTGAGCCCATCGAACCGCGTCTCTCGATGCAGTGGTGGGTCAAGGTGGATACCCTCGCCAAGGCGGCGGGTGACGCCGTGCGCGCCGGTGACACCGTGATCCACCCGACCTCTATGGAACCGCGCTGGTTCGCCTGGGTCGACAACATGCACGACTGGTGCATCTCGCGGCAGTTGTGGTGGGGCCACCGCATCCCGATCTGGTACGGACCCGAGGGCGACATCGTCTGTGTGGGACCTGACGAGCAGGCACCCGAGGGCTACGTGCAGGAGACCGACGTCCTCGACACCTGGTTCTCGTCGGGGCTGTGGCCGTTCTCGACGCTCGGCTGGCCCGACGAAACCGCCGACCTGGCGAAGTTCTATCCGACCTCGGTCTTGGTCACCGGCTACGACATCCTGTTCTTCTGGGTGGCCCGGATGATGATGTTCGGCACCTACGTCGGTCGGGACTTCGGCCCGCAAGCAGCGGTTCCGTTCCGAAATCTGTTCCTGCACGGTCTGGTTCGTGACGAGCATGGCCGGAAGATGTCGAAGTCGAAGGGTAACGGCATCGATCCGCTCGACTGGGTGGAGCGCTTCGGAGCGGATGCGCTGCGGTTCACCCTGGCCCGCGGAGCCAACCCGGGCAGCGACATCTCGGTGGGCGAGGACCACGCGTCGTCGTCCCGGAACTTCGCTACCAAGCTGTTCAACGCGACCAAGTTTGCCCTGATGAACGGTGCCGCGGTGGGTGAACTCCCGGCGGCCGACGAACTGACCGTCGCCGATCGGTGGATTCTGGGCCGCCTGGACGAAGTGCTGGCGGAGGTAGATGCCGGGTTCGAATCCTACGAGTTCTCCAAGGCCTGCGAGGCGCTCTATCACTTCGCCTGGGACGAGGTGTGCGACTGGTATCTCGAGCTGGCCAAGGTGCAGTTCTCGGAAGATGAAGGCCGTTCTCGCACCACGTCTTTGGTTCTCGGCGCAGTGCTCGATCCACTGCTGCGGGCGCTGTCGCCGGTGATGCCCTTCGTGACCGAGGTGCTGTGGAAGGCCCTCACCGGTGGCGAGTCGCTGGTGATCGCGTCGTGGCCGGAACCGTCCGGCGCGACGCCGGATGCCGAGGCGGCCGGATTGATCGACGACCTGCAGAAGCTCATCACCGAGGTCCGCCGCTTCCGCAGCGACCAGGGACTGCGACCGGGTCAGCGTGTCGCCGCACGATTCGACGCACTCGACACCGCCGGACTCGACGCCACGCTGCCCTACGTCCGATCGCTGGCCCGGCTCGATCCTGAGGCCGAGGGATTCGCGGCGACCGCAACGCTCGAGGTGCGGCTGAGTCGTGCCACGGTGACCGTCGAGATCGACACCACCGGAACCGTCGACGTGGCGGCCGAACGCAAGCGCCTCAACAAGGACCTCGCCGCCGCGGAGAAGGAATTGTCTTCCACGACAGCCAAACTGGGCAACGACCAGTTTCTGTCGAAGGCGCCCGACCACGTCGTCGACAAGATCCGCGAACGGCAGCGCGTGGCCGGCGAGGAAGTGGAGCGCATCGGCGCCAAGCTGGCGAGTATGGGTGGCGCGTGAGTGATTCGGACGGAATGAACGACGGTTGGCCGGAAGAAGATCCGGCCATCGGCGGTGATCCGCTGGGCCTTTCGGCGCTTCTCGACGACGAGGCGGCAAACGCCGAGGATCAGGTGGTCGCGGACGTGCCTACGGAGGATTCGGCGGAAGATCTGGCCGAACTCGCCGAGGTGGAGGCCGACCTCGACACTCGGTGGCCCGAGACCAAGATCGAGCCGTCGCTGACGCGCATCAGCACTCTGATGGACCTGCTCGGCTCGCCGCAACACGGGTACCCGGCCATTCACATCGCGGGTACCAACGGCAAGACATCGGTGACCCGGATGATCGACGCGCTGCTCGTTGCGCTGCATCGTCGGACCGGCCGGATCACCAGCCCGCACCTGCAACGGGTGACCGAGCGAATCTCGCTGGACGGCAAGCCGATTGCCGCTCGCACCTATATCGACACCTATCGTGAGCTCGAGCCCTACATCACGATGGTCGACGATTCGTCCACGGCTGCGGGCGGCCCCCGGATGAGCAAGTTCGAGGTCCTCACCGCGATGGCATACGCGGTGTTCGCCGAGGCGCCGGTCGACGTCGCAGTGGTCGAGACGGGCATGGGCGGCCGGTGGGATGCCACCAACGTGATCGAGGCAGCGGTCGCGGTGATCACGCCGATCGCGATGGATCATGCCGACTACCTCGGGGACACGCTGACTGCGATCGCGGGGGAGAAGGCCGGAATCATCAAGGCAGCCGATCCCGATGCGCTCGTCCCGGTGGACCCGATCACGGTGCTCGCCCCGCAGGAGCCGGAGGTCACCGACGTCCTGCTGCGGGCGACCGTCGAGGCGGGCACCGTGGTGGCCCGGGCCGGCAGCGAATTCACCGTCCTGGAATCGATCACCGCGGTCGGTGGGCAGATGCTGACGTTACGCGGGCTCGGCGGCGTCTACGACGAGGTCTTCCTGCCGTTGCACGGAGCACACCAGGCGGGCAATGCCGCACTGGCGCTGGCAGCCGTGGAGGCGTTCTTCGGCGCGGGTGCGCAGCGCCAACTCGACATCGAGGCCGTGCGCGAGGGATTCGCGTCGGTGGCGGTACCCGGACGGTTGGAACGGTTGCGCAGCGCGCCGACGGTATTCGTCGATGCCGCCCACAACCCGCACGGCGCAATGGCTCTCGCGCAGGCGCTCGTCGAGGAGTTCGACTTCCGTCGGGTGATCGGGGTCGTCGGGGTGCTCGGCGACAAGGATGCGCGCGGTCTGTTGGAGGCTCTGGAACCCGTTTTCGACATGGTGGTGCTGACCAACAACGGGTCGCCGCGCGCGCTGGACACCGCGACCCTGTCCGACTACGCCGTCGAGATCTTCGGCGAGGAGCGGGTCGAGGTGAAGCCGTTCCTGCCGGACGCGGTGGAGGCAGCGATCGCGCTGGCCGAGGAGGTCGACGGCGAACCCGTCTCCGGTGCGGGTGTCGTCATCACCGGGTCGGTGGTGACGGCCGGCGCGGCACGGACGCTGTTCGGGAAGGAACCACGATGACCAAGGAACCGCGATGACCGACGCGCCGACACGGTTCACCCCGCCGGCCAACGATCCGTGGAAAGGGCTGCGCGGGGTGATGGCCGGAACGCTGATCCTCGAGGTCATCGTGATGATCCTGACGTTCCCGATCGTCGCGCGCATCGCCGGCGGCCTGACGTGGTTTTCCGGCGTCTACCTCGCGGTGGTGACGGTCGCGCTGATTCTCGCAGCCGGGATGCAGGGACGACGCAACGCTCTGACCATCGACCTCGGTCTGCAGTTCGCGGTGATCGCAGGTGGCATCTTCCACTGGTCGATCGCCGTCGTGGGGGTGCTGTTCCTGTGCGTCTGGGTGTACATCCGCTACGTCAAACTCGACGTCGAACGTCGGATCGAGTTGGGTCTGCTGCCAGGTCAGGAACCCATCGACGACTGATCGGTTTGAGATCGCGACCGCCGGTATCCGCCCGCTGCAACAGCTGTTGCGGGAACGTTATCGGCATGGGTTCCCTTGGGCAGGGGATACCTGTGAGAATGACGCGAGCCGGGGGCGGACCGTAGTGGTCGGGGGTGGGGTTCCTCGGTTTCAACAGATGTCGTCCGGACGTGAGGAACTACGTGCAGCTCAACCACTCTGATCTCCATTCCACCCGACGTCTGCGCCTGCGCGTCCCGGCCATGCTCGGCGGGGCGGTTTGTGCGTTGGCGCTGGCGAGTTCGGCCCTGATGAGTTCGGCCCTGATGAGTTCGGCGCTGACCGGCTCGGCGCATGCGGCACCGAGCACACCGGAGATCGTGATCCCCACCGCCGATGCCCCGGTCCCGGTGGGTCAAGGTGAGTACAGCTACATCGCGACGCACGAGGTGACCAAGCGGGCTGCCGGGATGAAGATCGCCGCGGCCGTCGCATCGCTGCCCGTACCGGCGCAGTACCGGCCCGCGAACCTGGCCTTGGCCAAGCAATTCGACCTCGCCCTCGCGGGAGCGCTCGCATCACCCGGCGGCTGCGTGCAGGTGGTCGTCGACCCGCGTTCGCGCGACGGCAGCCTGTTCAACTACGGATTCTTCCCCGTCGCGGGTCAGTACTGTTCCTGATCCCCAACACCACTAAGGTGTGATCGTGACCGAACGAACTCTCGTCCTCATCAAGCCCGACGGCGTCGCCCGCGCGCTCGTCGGCGACATCGTCAGCCGTATCGAACGCAAAGGATTGTCGCTGGTCGCGCTCGAACTGAAGACCGTCAGCGACGAGGTGGCCCGTGGCCACTACGCCGAGCACGAGGGCAAACCGTTCTATCCGTCGTTGCTGGAGTTCATCACGTCCGGTCCGCTGGTCGCCGCCGTGCTCGAAGGCCCGCGTGCGGTGGCCGCGTTCCGCCAGATCGCGGGTGGAACCGACCCGGTGGAGAAGGCGGTGCCCGGCACGATCCGCGGTGACTTCGCGTTGTCCACCCAGAACAACCTGGTCCACGGGTCCGACTCGCCGGAGTCCGCAGAGCGGGAGATCGCGCTCTGGTTCCCCGAGCTCGGTAGCTGACCGCCCAGCACTCGAGTCGAATGGGAGAAAGCGAGTGCTGCAGCACTCGCTTTCTCCCATTCGGCACCGGTTGTCGCGAGGCCGACAATCACTGCGAACGCCAAAAAGGGTCATAGTTTGCGGCTATCGGATCGGGGTGTGGGATACTTGCACAGTTGTCGGCGACACACTTTGTCCACGGCAACACCGATGACGCGCCCGGTATCGGCGCGGACCGGCACAATCACACGCCGGTCGGCGGCCTGAACGACAGCGCGGCGCCGTCATCGCCATGCAAGAGCGTCAGAGGACGGTCCGCCAACCCGGATCACCGACGACGCGCAGACCACACAACACCGGCCCGCGGGCCGGGACACAGAGCAGACCCTCGCGTGGCCGCGTCAGCCCGACGCGCCCGGGGGTTCGAGGAGACTGAGTGACCGACAACGGGTCGCCGGCTGACGCGAACGCAGCGTCCGGATCGGCGGAACAATTTTCCAGCAGACTTCGTGTGCACGCGCTCGCCCGAGCCTTGGGCGTGACGAGCCGTCAGGTGCTTGCGCACCTGGCCGAGCTCGGAGCGCAGATCCGAAGCGCACAATCCAGCGTCGAACCCGACGTTGCGCAGGCCGTCGCCGACCGTGTGCGCCACCACGTCGAGGTTGATGCCTCGTCGCTTGCCGCCGTCGATGTGGCCGGCGGGGTCGATGTGGCCGGCCCAGAGGCGCCCGAGGCGGAAACAGCAACCGTCGAGGCCGCCACGCCGGCACCCGACGCCGAGGCCGCCACGCCGGTGACCGATACCCAAGCGGCCGCCCCGGCAGTCGCCACCGAAGCCGGGAGCGCGCCCGCCGAGGTGGACACGACCCAGGTCGAGGCCCAGGTCGAGGAACCGGCCACGGCACAGCCGACTCTGTTCTCGGCGGCATCGAGCCAATACGACCGGCCGATCGCGGACGAAAGCGCAGCAGTCGCTGCCGGGCCGCTGTTCCTCCAGCCGCAGGCACCCGAGCGTGGCGCGAGTCCGGCGCCCAAGCGCGACGCACCCGACCAGGCTTCGGCCGCGTCCGACGCAAGTGACAAAGACACCGGCGACAAAGCGCAGTCGGATTCCGCCGACAGCGATGACGACTCGTCTTCCGACGAGGGTTCGGGTGACTCGAGCCGTCGCCGCAGGCGCCGCGGGCGTCGGGGCCGTGGTCGCGGACGCGGCGAACAGGGCAGCGATGACACCCGCGGCGACGACGCAGCTTCCGACGACGCTGGTTCCGACGGCGCAGCTACCGACGACGCTGGTTCCGACGGCGCGGTGAGCGGTGCCACCGACAACGACACCGCCGGGCCTGCTGATGGCTCGGAATCATCGTCCGGATCGCAGGATGATGCCGGCGGTGGCGACGGATCGGGCGCCAAGAAGTCGGGCAAGCCGTCCGGCAAGAAGGGCAAGAAGTCCAAGAAGAAGACCTCCGACGCCCAGGGCGAAGGCTCCGGCGGCGATGCAGACACCGCCGATGAGGATGCGGCATCGGCCGACGAGGGCGACTCGACTGATTCCGACGCCGACAACGGCGCCGAGGGTTCGTCGACCCGGCGTCGCCGGCGGCGTCGCCGTCGCAAGGGGGGCGCCGACTCCGACGACTCCTCCTCGCCCGATGATCCGCCGAACACCGTCGTTCACGAGCGTGAGCCGCGCAGCAAGCGGGCCCGGGACGAGGTGCAGGGGATCTCCGGATCCACCCGACTCGAGGCGAAGCGTCAGCGCCGACGCGACGGGCGCGACGCCGGTCGTCGTCGTCCGCCCATCCTGACCGAATCGGAGTTCTTGGCCCGCCGCGAGGCGGTCGACCGGGTGATGGTTGTCCGTGAGCGCAGCGCTAACAGCCGCATCGCGCTCGGCGGGGGCGACGACGGCGGGCATGGGCACGCCACTCCGGTCGAGGACTACACGCAGGTCGCGGTCCTCGAGGACGGCGTCCTGGTGGAACATTTCGTCACCACGGAGACCTCGTCGTCGATGGTCGGCAACATCTACCTCGGCCGCGTGCAGAACGTGCTGCCGGGCATGGAGGCCGCGTTCGTCGACATCGGGCGTGGCCGCAACGGCGTCCTGTACGCCGGTGAGGTCAACTGGGATGCCGCGGGGCTCGACGGTGGCTCGCGCAAGATCGAGCAGGCCCTCAAGCCCGGCGACAATGTGCTCGTCCAGGTCTCCAAGGACCCGGTCGGGCACAAGGGTGCACGCCTGACCACCCAGATCTCGCTGGCCGGCCGCTACCTGGTCTACGTGCCCGGCGGCTCGTCGACCGGTATCAGTCGCAAGCTGCCGGACGTGGAACGCAAGCGGCTCAAGCAGATTCTGGCCAAGTTGGTGCCCGACGACGCCGGCGTGATCATCCGCACCGCGTCCGAAGGCGTCAGCGCCGAGGATCTCGGTGCCGACATCGCCCGACTGGAAGCGCAGTGGAAGGCGATCGACGAGTCGGTCGCCGGGGCGAAGAAGGGCTCGGGGGCGTCCAACCCGAAGGCACTCTACGAGGAGCCGGACCTGTTGGTCCGTGTGGTCCGCGACCTGTTCAACGAGGACTTCAAGAAGCTCGTGGTGGAAGGCGACAAGGCGTGGAGCCTCGTCGACGGCTACGTCAGTTCGGTGGCGCCCGACCTCATGGAGCGCGTCGAGAAGTTCGACAAGGCCCACGCCGACGCGCCGGATTCCTTTGTCGTGCATCGCATCGACGAACAACTGGCCAAGGCGCTCGACCGCAAGGTGTGGCTGCCCTCGGGCGGCACGCTGATCATCGAGCACACCGAGGCGATGACCGTCGTCGACGTCAACACCGGCAAGTTCACCGGCTCTGGAGGCAATCTCGAGGAGACGGTCACCCGCAACAACCTGGAAGCCGCCGAGGAGATCGTGCGGCAGATGAGGCTGCGCGACATCGGCGGGATGATCATCGTCGACTTCATCGACATGGTCCTCGAATCCAACCGTGACCTGGTGCTTCGACGCCTCACCGAGGCGCTCGCGCGTGACCGGACGCGGCACCAGGTGTCCGAGGTGACCTCGCTCGGACTCGTTCAGATGACGAGAAAGCGACTTGGCACCGGCCTGCTCGAGGCCTTCTCCACCACCTGCACCACCTGCTGTGGGCGCGGCATCATCGTGCACGCCAACCCGGTCGAGGTCCGCACCGAGGACACCAATCGCACCGACGGTGCCGGGTCGAAGCGTTCGCGCCGCGGCAAACGGAAGACCGAGGCGGCGCCGGAGGCCAAGCCGGCGCACAAACCGGCCGAGCACCCGATGTTCCGGGCGATGGCTGCACACGCGCACGACGAGGACGACGACACGACGCATGTCGAGGCGGCGACCGACGGCGACGCGGCGACGAGCGCGGCCGACGAGGTGGATACCTCGACACCGCAGGACGACTCGACCCAAGCACCCGATTCACCTCCGACGACCGAGGCGACCGTCGTGGCCGAACCCGACGCCGTGGTCGATGAATCTGTCGGTGACGCCGACGCCGAGGAGTCCTCGAGCGAGCCCGACGTCGCGCTGGTTGATCATCCCGACGACGCTGCTGCCACACCGAAGCGACGGCGCCGGGTGGTGCGTCGCGCCGCGTCGCCGACAACGGCACCCGAACCGGTGGTCATCACGGCGCAGGATGCCGCGGCCGCACCGCTCACGACCTTTGGTCCGGCGTCGGGTGCCGGGACGGAATCGGTGGTCGCGGTGCGCCGACGGCCGCGGCGTCGTACGGCGGGACGCCCCGCCGGACCGCCGCCCGCAGAACAATGACCGAGGGTCCGATCACACCTGGTCGAGCGAGTTTGACCCGACCGGCAACGTTCCCGTAATCTTGCAAGGTCGCCTCCGCGGAGGTTCTGCGCTGTGCGGGTGTATCGACCCAGGTCGAAAGCCCCGAACGGTTGGCAGCCCCGACGGCAGGCATTCTGGTGTGAACCGCCTGAATCCCCGGCCATGGCTGGGTGTTCTGCGGCCAGCGCCGGCACGGACACCGAGCACGACAACATGGCACGACCAACATCATGCCCCGGCGCCAACCCAGCGCGGCGGGCCCGACGAGACAAGTTAGAGGAAGAACTTCGATGGCAACGTACGCGATCGTCAAGACCGGCGGTAAGCAGTACAAGGTCGCCGAGGGCGACATTGTGAAGGTCGAGAAGATCGACGGCGAGCCGGGCAGCACCGTGAGCCTGCCGGTCGCGTTGGTCGTCGACGGGTCGACCCTGACCACCGATGCCGACAAGCTGGCCAAGATCTCGGTCACCGGTGAGGTTGTCGAGCACGTCAAGGGCCCCAAGATCCGCATCCACAAGTTCAAGAACAAGACCGGCTACCACAAGCGCCAGGGTCATCGTCAGAAGCTGACGGTCCTCAAGGTCACCGGCATCAAGTAAACGACTTCATCCAGGAGGACTGACACATGGCACACAAGAAGGGCGCGTCCAGTTCGCGCAACGGTCGTGATTCCAACGCCCAGCGGCTCGGTGTGAAGCGCTTCGGCGGCCAGCAGGTGAGCGCGGGCGAGATCCTGGTTCGCCAGCGCGGCACCAAGTTCCACCCCGGTGTGAACGTCGGTCGCGGTGGCGACGACACCCTGTTCGCGCTCGAGGCCGGTGCGGTCGAGTTCGGCACCAAGCGTGGCCGCAAGACGGTCAACATCGTCCCGGAAGCTGTCCAGGCCTGACCTGACGGCGCCGCGAGAACACGCCTGAAAACAGGGCGGGCTGGGTCACGAGAACCCGCCCGCCCTGTTTGCTGTTCTCCACCGTCCACCCTCCGCGCCGACTCGCCCGTGAAGTAAAGCCTCCGAAGTAGAAAGGAACCGCCGATGTCTCGGTTCGTCGACCGCGTCACGATTCATGTGGCGGCCGGTAACGGTGGCCACGGTTGTGCCTCGGTACACCGTGAGAAGTTCAAGCCACTCGGTGGTCCCGACGGCGGCAACGGTGGCAACGGTGGGTCGGTGCGGCTGGTGGTCGATCCGCAGGTGCACACGCTGCTGGACTTCCATTTCCGCCCACATGCGAAGGCGGGCAACGGGAAACCCGGAGCCGGCGACAACCGCGACGGCGCGACGGGTGACGACCTCATCCTGAACGTGCCGGACGGAACCGTGGTCTTGGGAGCCGACGGTTCGATTCTCGCCGACCTCGTCGGAGTGGGCACGAGCTTCGATGCGGCCAAGGGCGGCCGCGGTGGTCTCGGTAACGCGGCACTGGCGTCCAAGGCGCGCAAGGCGCCGGGATTCGCTCTGCTCGGTGAAGAGGGCCAACACCGGGACCTCGTCCTCGAACTCAAGTCCGTCGCCGACGTCGGACTGGTGGGATTCCCTTCGGCGGGCAAGTCGTCGCTGGTCTCGGTGTTGTCGGCGGCAAAGCCGAAGATCGCCGACTACCCGTTCACGACTCTGGTCCCCAATCTCGGCGTGGTCCAGACCGCCGGCGACGTGTTCACGATCGCGGACGTCCCCGGACTCATCCCGGGCGCCTCGACCGGACGCGGCCTCGGACTGGAGTTCCTGCGCCATCTGGAACGCTGCGCGGTGCTCGCGCACGTGGTGGATTGCGCGACCCTCGAACCGGGACGTGACCCGATCTCCGACATCGACGCACTGGAGGCCGAACTGGCCGCCTACCAGCCCGCGCTCGATGCCGACCACGGACTCGGCGAGCTCGCCGACCGTCCGCGTGTGGTGATCCTGAACAAGGTCGACGTGCCGGATGCCGCCGATCTCGCGGATCTCGTGGAACCCGAGCTGGCGCAGCGAGGTTGGCCGGTGTTCCGGATCTCCGCGGTCACCCATCAGGGTCTGCGTGAACTGACCTTCGCGCTCGCGCGGATGGTACGCGAGTACCGGGAGTCGCAACCCGAGAAGGTGGCGCGGCGTCCGATCATCCGCCCCAAGGCGGTCGACGAGACCGGGTTCACGGTCACAGAGGACCCGGAGACCCCCGGCGGATTCGTCGTGCGTGGCACCCGCCCCGAGCGGTGGATCGCCCAAACCCAATTCGACAACGACGAAGCGGTCGGCTATCTCGCGGATCGTCTCAATCGGCTCGGCGTCGAGGACGAACTCATGCGCCTGGGCGCTCAGCCCGGCGCGCCGGTCACCATCGGCGCGGTCACCTTCGACTGGGAGCCCAGCACCCCGATGGGTGACGATGTCCCGATCACCGGACGCGGCACCGACATTCGACTCGATCGCTCCGATCGTGTGGGAGCAGCCGAACGCAAACAGGCGCGCCGTCTGCGTCGAGGACTGCATGAGGATTCCGACGACCACTCTCTTGACACCCACGACGGCGACCAGCTGACGTGAGCGAGGTTCGCGAGTCCATCGCGCATGCGCGCAGCGTCGTGGTGAAAATCGGATCGTCGGCGCTGACCGACCTCGGTACCGGACTCGACACCGACCGGCTTGACCGCCTTGCCGATGCCCTCGAGGCCCGAATGCGGGCCGGCTCGGATGTGATCGTCGTGTCGTCGGGCGCCATCGGTGCCGGGATCGCCCCGTTGGGGCTGAAGAAGCGTCCGACGGATCTGGCGACCAAGCAGGCCGCGGCAAGCGTCGGACAACTTGCCCTCGCACACGCATGGGGTACCTCGTTCGCGCGGTACAAGAGGACGGTCGGCCAGGTACTGTTGACCGCCGACGACATTTCCAACCGGGCGCATCACGCCAACGCCCAGCGCACCCTCGATCGTCTGCGGTCGCTGGGTGCCGTGGCCGTCGTCAACGAGAACGACACGGTGGCCACCAACGAGATTCGCTTCGGCGACAACGATCGGCTTGCCGCTCTGGTTGCCCATCTCGCGGGTGCCGATGCCTTGTTCCTGCTCTCCGACGTGGACGGTCTCTACGACGGGGATCCGCGCAAGGTGTCGCCGACGGGTGAACGCGCACGCTTCATCGCCGAGGTGGCCGGTCCTGAGGATCTCGATGGCGTGATCGCGGGTTCGGGCGGTGCGCTGGGAACCGGGGGAATGGCTTCCAAACTCGCTGCCGCGCGGTTGTCCGCGGATGCGGGTGTGCCGGTGCTTCTGGCGGCCGCCGCCGAAGCGGGACAAGCACTTTCGGATGCGTCGGTGGGGACGGTCTTCGCAGCTCGCCCGGAACGTCTGTCGGCGCGCCGGTTCTGGGTGCGCCACGCCGCGGACGCGCGGGGGCAGATCGTGCTCGACGACGGGGCGGTCGCGGCGGTGTCGCGCCGGCGGCGCTCCTTGCTGGCGGCCGGGGTCGTCGGGGTACGCGGGCGCTTCTACGACGGCGACGTGGTGGAACTCGTCGATCTCGCCGGAGCGGTTCGCGCGCGGGGCGTCTCCGCCTACAACGCCGACGACATCGCGAAGATGGTCGGCCGCTCCACCGCCGACCTCCCCGCGGAACTGCGTCGGCCCGTCATCCATGCCGACGACCTGGTGGCGGTCTGACTCGAAGAGTACTGCTCTCGGCCTCCTGAACTGGGGAAATGCGACCCTGTCGTCGTTTGATCGGGAGGTGCGAGGGACACCCTGTGTCGTGTTGGAAGATCTGTGTGCTGCAGCATCCGGTTGACCTGATTCGACACAGGGTGTGGCCAGAGTTCGAGCCGAGTACCACGGCGACCTGGCTGGGAGGCGCGGTCTGGGCTTCGTTCCGGCCGCGTCCGGCGTCGACCTGAGAGATCGCGCACCGCGGGTTTCGCGGCTCACCACCGGACCACTGAAAGTAGGGGAAGGTTCTTCCCCTACTTTCTGCCCCTGCTTGTCGAGTCGTCCGCGAGAAGACTCGCGGGGAGGACTCCAGGGATAGGGGACGAGTTTCTTCCCCTACTATTTGTGGATCATCGTCGCCGCGCCGCGCTCCACGGCCCTCTTCCCGCCTCCACGATCGCCGCCGCAGGCGGCGGGTGGATCGCTGATCCGAAGAGTTGGCGACCGGCTCTCTGATCTGCGGGTACCCCTGCTGGTTGAGTAGCCGAGCCCCAGAGCGGGGCGTTTCGAAACCCGGTGAGATGTCCTTGTCCGCAACCCGGTGGTCGCTGACATTCTCGGCTTCTGAGGTTTCGATACGACCTCGGCCAGCGCCTCGGCCCTCTCAACCAGCAGGTGGGGCCGAGCGTGAAAATGCTGGTCAGAGCTGGGAGCCAGACTCTTCGAGTTAGCCCACGGGAGTGGGTCCACCGGCGAGCGCGGGCAGCACCGTTGCGGCAAGGTGGTCGATCTTCAAGGTCGCGATGTCGTCGGCTCGCGTGGCACCGCGGTTCACGATGAGCACGGGTTTGCCGGTCCGGAAGGCATGACGTGCGAAGCGCAGTCCGCTCATCACGGTCAGCGACGACCCGACCACGAGGAGGGCATCGGCCTCGTCGACCAGCGTGAATGCCTGTTGGACAAGGTCTTTGGCAACACTCTCACCGAAGTAGACGATGTCGGGCTTCAGTATGCCACCACACGCGGGGCAGTCGACCATGTGGAAATCGGCGGTGTCGGCGATCACCGCGTCGGCGTCGGGTGCGACCTCGATGGCGCCGCGTCCACCGATTCGTTCCGCGAACTCGGCGTTGAGAGCTTCGAGGTGCGCCGCCAACCGATGCCGGGAGGTGCGCCAATCGCATGACAGGCAGCGCACGCGGCCGTAGCACCCGTGAAGTTCGAGGACACCGCGGGTGCCCGCCTTGGTGTGCAGCATGTCGACGTTCTGGGTGATGACCGTCGTGAGTCGGCCCTGCCGCTGGAGGTCGGTGAGCGCGAGGTGGGCGGCATTCGGTACCGAGGCGTCCATGTGGCGCCAACCGAGGTGATTGCGCGCCCAATAGTGGCGTCGGAACTCCGGTGACGACAGGAACATCTCCAGCGTCATCGGAGTGCGGCGTGGTGCTCCGGGGCTGCGGTAGTCGGGGATTCCGGAATCCGTCGAGATGCCGGCACCGGTCAGGACCACGAACCGCTTGTCGTCGAGGATGCGTCGCAGTTCGGCGAGACGGGCGTCGAGGTCGTCGTCGGCACGGGTGGGTGCGGCGGGTTCCCAGCCGATCTGCAAACGCGTGCGCACCCTGCCCAGGATAGGCAGGGTGCGCACGCGCGTCAGATCGCTACGTCCCTCAGACGTTTTCCGTGGCGTGCCGACCGCTCGGCGCGGGCACGGTGACCAGCGGATACACGCCGTTCTCGTCGTGCACCTCGGTGCCGACGACCGGCGGGTTGAACACGCACATCATCCGCATCTGTGTGTCGGCGGTGACGGTGTGGCGCTCGTGGCCGTTCAGCAGATACATCGATCCGGGGGCCAGGGGATAGGTCTCGCCGGTCTCGCGGTCGAGGAGCGTGCCCTCGCCTTCGACGAGCCACACGGCCTCGATGTGATTGGCGTAGTGGAACTCGTTGACCGAACCGGCCTTGATGGTCGTCTCGTGGAACGAGAATCCCACGTGATCGCCACCGAGGACGATGCGCTTGGACACCCAGTTGCCCTTGGGATCGGCGACCTCGCGCTCGGTCCCGGTGATCTCTGCTGTGGTTCGGACGATCATCCGATCACCTCCTTCACGGCGTCGCTGAGGATGCCCAGACCGCGATCCAGGTCCTCACGCGAGATGGTCAGCGGGGGAAGAAGTTTCACGACCTCGTCGGACGGGCCGGAGGTCTCGGCGAGCAACCCGGAACCGAACGCCGACGCGCACACCTTGCCGGCGGCGGTCGCCTCGTCGAACACGAGGCCGCGAACCATGCCGCGTCCGCGGGTCGAGATGCCGTCGTACGTGTTGGCCAGGCCGGTGAAGACCTCGTCGATCCGGGCACCCTTGGCGTGGATCTCGCGCGACAGGGCATCGTCGCCCCAGAAGAGGTCGATGGCCTTCGTGGCGGTGACGAATGCGGGGTTGTTGCCGCGGAAGGTGCCGTTGTGTTCACCCGGGGTCCACACATCGAGCTCCGGGCGGAACAGGGTCAGCGCGAGCGGCAGACCGTAGCCGCTGATCGACTTCGACAGGGTGACGATGTCGGGCTTGATCCCGGCGGCCTCGAACGAGAAGAACTCGCCGGTACGGCCGCAGCCCATCTGGACGTCGTCGACGATGAGCAGGATGTCGCGGCGGCGGCACAGGTCGGCGAGCGCCTGCAGCCACTCGATGCGTGCGACGTTGACGCCACCCTCGCCCTGCACGGTCTCCACGATCACGGCTGCGGGACGGTTCAGTCCGCTGCCCGAGTCGTCGAGCACCCGCTCGAACCAGGCAAAGTCCTCGACGACGCCGCCGAAGTAGTTGTCGAACGGCATCGGGGTGGCGTGGACCAGCGGCACACCCGCACCTGCGCGCTTCATCGAATTACCGGTCACCGACAGCGATCCCAGGGTCATCCCGTGGAATGCGTTGGTGAAGCTGATGATCGACTCGCGCCCGGTTACCTTGCGCGCCAACTTGAGTGCCGACTCGACGGCGTTGGTGCCGGTGGGGCCGGGGAACTGGATCTTGTAGTCCAATCCGCGCGGCGCCAGGATCTTGTCGGTGAACGCCTCGATGAACTTGCCCTTGGCGACCGTCGCCATGTCGAGACCATGGGTGATCCCGTCATCGGCGATGTAGTCGAGCAGCGCCGCCTTCAGTTCCGGGTGGTTGTGGCCGTAGTTCAGCGAACCGGCGCCGGCGAAGAAGTCGAGGTACTCGCGGCCTTCCTGGTCGGTGATCCACGACCCGCTGGCACGGGTGAACACGGTGGGCCAGTTGCGGCAATAACTGCGGACCTCGGACTCGTGCTGGGTGAACACCGAGTCGTCAACGGTCTGTTCGAGAAGTTGCATGTCACGCTTCCTTCTTTGTCGAATAGGTGAAAGAACAACCGGGCATGGCGGTACAACCGGTGCGCCGGTGAAAAGTATTTCGAGGCAACCGATCTCGCGGATCGAGATCTGCCACGGGGATCGGCCGGTCAGGGCTCGGGAATCTCCGGTTCCAACATGTAGAGGTCTTCGGGCTCGTGTGCATCCGGAAAGGCGTTGGCGCCGAACAGATCACGCCGCTCGAAGCGAAGTCCACGCGCACTCGCCACCGATCCGAACAGTCGCTGCGATGCGGCATTGTCGGGGCTGATCGTGGTGTGCAGCGCGACCACTCCACGTCGCGACGTCCGGTCGAAGAGGCGATGCAGCATCGTTGCGGCGATGCCGTGACCGCGGTAATCGTCGTCGACCGCGACCTGCCACACCATCAGTGTGGAGGGGTCGGACTGGCGTCGGTAGCCGGTGACGAACCCGACTGTGCGACCGTCGACTTCGGCGACGATCGAGGTCTCGGCGAAATCGTGGCACCACAGGACATAGGAATAACTCGAGTTGACGTCGAGAACCTGTGAGTCCGAGGCGATTTCCCAGAGTCGGGTGCCGTCGTCGACCGTTGGTGCACGAAAGTCGACGGCGAGGGCAGTTGTTGGGGCCGTTCTTGTTTGGGACGGGCTCATGACCCGTTCGACGTTAACAATGCGTGTCGTCGAAGTCATGCAGCTGCATAAATCGGTCATCGGATGACCCGGCTTCGTCCTGTTCAGCGGGTGAATGTGAAGTGGGTCACGTGGATGTGGTTCACCCCGATCGGCGCGACGGGTAGCGGGGCGTCTTCAGGCCATCCGCGCGGGCGCAGAAGTGGGTCGATGCAGAATGGGTGAAATGACGAGGATCATCGCTGGGCGTCTTCGAGGCCGACGACTGAAGGTTCCCGACGAGGGGACCCGGCCGACCTCGGATCGAGTTCGCGAATCGGTCTTCAACATGCTCGAGCACCGATGTGACCTGGCGGAAGCCCGCGTCCTCGACCTCTACGCCGGTTCGGGCGCGCTCGGGCTGGAGGCCATCTCGCGCGGTGCGGCGTCGGCGACACTGGTCGATTCCGGCCGCAAGGCCGCCGCGACCATCGCCGACAACGCACGATCCTGCGGGGTCGCGGACAGCGTCACGGTGGTGAACCGCTCGGTCGGTGCCTACCTGGCCGGGCCGACAGACAGGGCCTTCGACCTGGTGTTCGCCGACCCGCCCTACGACGTCGACGGCAGCACCGTGAGGGCCGATATGGAAGCCGTGGTGGTCCGACTCGCCGCGGGCGCCCTGGTCGTGCTCGAGCGATCGGCCCGCGCCGTCGACCTCGACTGGCCAGACGACTTCGAGGTCGTCGTCGACAAGAAGTACGGGGACACCCGGGTGGAGGTCGCACGTCATGACGGGTGAACCGATGCGCATCGGAGCGCTCGACATCGAGGTCCCGATCGTGTGCGCGCCGATGGCCGGTGGCCCGACCACGCCTGCGCTGGTGCGCGCAATCGCCGAGGCCGGCGGGCTGGGCATGCTGGCCGCGGGCTATCTGACCGCTGCGGCGCTCGCTCCACTCGTCGAGGAGGTCGACGAGGCGACGGAGGGTCGATACGGCGTCAATCTGTTCCTGCCCGGTCGCGACGTGCTCGAGGACGCGTCCGACCCGCTGGCGGCCGACGTGACGAACTACCGGCGGCGACTCGCCCGTTATGCCGACAGGTATGGCGTCGAGGTCGGTGAACCCCGGTGGTTCGACGAGGACATCGCCGCCAAGGTGTCCGTGCTGGCCGACCATCGGCCCGCCCTGGTCACGGTCACGTTTGGAGATCCGGGGCCCGATCTCGTGGAGCGGATCCACCGCGAGGTTGGGGCGGCGGTCGGCGTCACGGTGACGAGTGTGATCGAGGCACATGCAGCGGTCGCCTCGGGCGCCGACCTGTTGATCGCGCAGGGCATCGAGGCGGGCGGACATCGAGGCATCTGGACCGACGACCCACGCGATCCGTTGGGCGGGCCGGGGCTCGGGAGCCATGACCTGGTCGCGGAACTGGCTGCAGCGCAGGATCTTCCGGTGATCGCTGCCGGTGGCCTCATGAGTGGCGCCGACATCGTGGCGGTTCGTGGCGCCGGCGCGATCGGTGCCCAGCTGGGTACGGCGTTTCTGCGTGCCGACGAGGCGGGCACCTCCGTTGTGCATCGAACTGCGCTCGCCGATCACAACCGAGCAGGCGAGCCCGAGACCGTGATCACGCGGGCGTTCTCGGGACGGTCGGCACGGTCGCTGGCCACGTCGTTCGCGGAAGACAACGCGGACGCGCCGGCCGCCTATCCGCAGGTCCACTACATGACCAAACCGATTCGCGCGGCCGCCGCCTCGGCGGGCGTCGCCGACGACGTGAACCTCTGGGCCGGGACCGGATGGCGACGCGCGAGAACCGGCTCGGCCGCGGCGATCGTCGACCGTGTGCGCGCCGAGATGGCCGATCCGGATCGGCGCACCTGAGCCCGAACGCGCCTCGGCCTACTCAACCAGCAGGCGACTCCTCCCGCCTCTACGGGCGACCGATAGGGATGCCGGTACTTTGACCTCATGACGGATGTGTCACGACGCACGGCAGTGTGCCCCGGTTCCTTCGATCCCTTCACCCGCGGCCACCGGTATGTGGTCGAGCGCGCCGCGGCGTGCTTTGACGAGGTTGTCATCACGGTGGTGGTCAACCCGAACAAACACGGGCTCTTCGGCGTGGACGAGCGCATCGACCTGATCCGCGACGACTGCTCCGATCTGGCCAATGTGCGGGTCGATCGGTGGACCGGCCTACTCGTCGACTACCTGCGTCAGGAGTCGATCCACACCATCGTCAAAGGCCTGCGGTCGGCGGTCGACTTCGACTACGAGGTGCCGATGGCCCAGATGAATCGCGAGCTGGCCGACGTCGAGACCGTCTTCCTCCTCACCGATCCGCGCTTCGCCCACGTGTCGAGTTCGCTGGTCAAAGAGGTGGCCAAGCTCGGCGGTGACGTCGAGCCGTTCCTGTCACCGCGCATCCATCGCGCGCTGACCGCCCGGATCGAGGGCCAACAGGCGGTTTAGGGCGTGTCCCCCAATCCCTCGCAGTGGGATTGCGACACGCCCTAGACGACACACCCCTCCCGCTTCACCAATCACAACTGCAACATTCGGCACAATAGTCACAGAAGCACCGACTGAAACAATGGCAAGCGCCGGATTGGGGTGGCTGTGTACCGGGTTTTTGAAGCTCTCGACGAATTGGTCGCAATTGTCGAGGAAGCGCGAAGCGTCCCGATGACCGCGGGCTGCGTCGTCCCGCGCGGCGACGTACTCGAACTGCTCGACGACATCAAGGACTCGATCCCGGGTGAACTCGACGATGCGCAGGACGTCCTCGACGAACGGGAGACGCTGATCGGCGACGCCCGTGAGCACGCCGAGACGGTCACCTCGAAGGCCGACTCCGAGTCCGAAGCGGTGATGGCGCACGCCCGCGCCGAGGCCGACCGCATTCTCGCCGACGCCAAGGCCCAAGCCGACCGCATGGTCGACGAGGCCAGCGCTCATGGAAAGTCGCTGGTCGAGGACGCCACCGAGGAAGCGCGTCGGATGTCGACGAGTGCGTCACGCGAGTTCGAGGCCGTCACCGGCCGGGCGCGCGCCGAGGCGCAGCGCACGATCGACTCGGCGAACAACACCTATGACAAGTCGATCGCCGACGGCATCGCGGAGCAGCAGCGCCTCGTGTCGGAGACCGAGGTGGTCGCGGCCGCCAAGTCGGAGGCCGAACGCATCATCGACGCGGCGCATGCCGAGATCGACCGTTTGCGTGGTGACTGCGACGTCTACGTCGACGAGAAGCTGGCCCAGTTCGAGGAGATCCTGACCGGCACCCTGCGCTCGGTCAACCGCGGTCGGCACCAGCTCCGGACCGGCGCCGGGATGCACGACTACGTCGAGTACCCACGCAGTGTCGACGACCAGCCGGCACGGCGGGAGACCGCCGGACGCGAGTCGGGCGCGCCTCGCGGGTACGACCGCGAGCAGGGATCGCCGCTCGCGGTCTGAACCTCGCGCGCGTGGTGTCATGGGAGTGCATCGACACCACGCGCGGGCCGTTCGATCAATCACCGGACCCGGGCGTATCGTGCAACTGTGGCTGAACATGCTGTGACACCTGGGGCTACGCTGTGACACCTGGGGCTACGCCCGGCTCGGGCGCTTCGAAGACATCGCGTGCAGGCGGCCCGGGGTCGCGTCCGGGCCCGTTCGTGCTCGATGTCCGGACACTCGGACGTCGAGCCGGCACCATGTCGGAGATCCATCGGACAGTGACCACGCCCGACCGAATCGGGGTCGAGATGGTCGCCATTCCCGCCGATTCCGAGGTCGACCTCGACCTCCGGCTGGAATCGGTGACCGAAGGGGTGCTCGTCACCGGCACGGTGTGCGGCGAGACGGTCGGTCAGTGTGCTCGGTGCCTCGAGCCGCTCGACGGCACGGTGACGGTGTTCCTGACCGAACTGTTCGCCTATCCCGACAGCGCAACCGAGCAGACCACCGATGCCGACGACATCCACCGGATCGTCGACGACCACATCGATCTCGAACAATCCATCATCGACGCGGTCGCACTGGAGTTGCCGATGTCGCCGCTGTGCTCGGACGACTGTCCCGGGCTCTGCCCGGTGTGCGGCGTGCGCCTGGCCATCGCCGAACCAGGTCATGGACACGAGATCATCGATCCCCGATGGGCCGGATTGGCCGACAAGTTCGGCGACCTCAGCGATGGTCCGGACGTCGGCGACAGCACACCCGGCTCGAGGAGTGACGGTGACTGACGCCGTGCCGGGCGACGGATCGCGGTACGCGGATCTGCTGACGTCGCTGGACACCACGGTGTCCGACGATCTGCTGACCCTGGCTCTGACGCATCGTTCCTACGCTTATGAGAACGGCGGCCTGCCGACCAACGAGCGACTCGAGTTCCTCGGCGATTCCGTGCTCGGAGTGGTGATCACCGAGCGTCTCTATCTCAGCTATCCCGACCGCCCGGAGGGCGAACTCGCCAAGATCCGGGCCAGCGTGGTCAACATGCACGCCCTGGCCGACGTGGCCCGAGGACTCGGTGAGGGCGGTCTCGGACAACACCTCTACCTGGGCCGCGGTGAGGAACTCACCGGCGGGCGCGACAAGGACTCGATCCTGGCCGACGGTCTGGAATCGCTATTCGGCGCGGTGTTCCTCGAACACGACCTCGCCACCTCGCAGCGGGTGATCCTGCGCCTGTTCGACGACCTCATCGACCGTGCGGGCACGCTGGGCGCCGGACTCGACTGGAAGACGTCGTTGCAAGAACTGAGCGCCGAGCGCGGGTACGGACCCCCGCAGTATCAGATCAGCTCCACCGGTCCCGACCACAACAAAGAGTTCACCGCGGTCGCGATGATCGCGGGGGAGAACCTGGGCGACGGGATCGGGCGCACCAAGAAAGAAGCCGAGCAACGCGCCGCCGCACGCGCGTGGAAGGCGCTGACGGAACGAGCGTCCGCGTCGTGACCCGCGACGCATCTCAGCGACGCGATGCCTGAACTGCCGGAGGTCGAGACTGTTCGTCGTGGCCTGGAAGCACATCTCGTGGGACGTCGCCTGCGCACGACGGAGGTTCTGCATCCGCGAGCGGCCCGTCGCCATGTCGCCGGCGATCTCGATCTCACGGGACGCCTGCGCGATGCCGAGGTGCTCGGAGTCCGACGTCGGGGCAAGTACATGTGGCTCGACGTCGGCCGGGGAGACGACCGCGCGGCCGTGGTGGTTCACCTCGGTATGAGCGGGCAGATGCTCATCGCTCGGGCCGGTGCCCCAGACCACACACATCTGCGTATCCGCGCCGCACTCGACGACGGAAACGAGCTTCGGTTCGTGGACCAGCGCACGTTCGGCGGCTGGCACGTCGACGACTATGTCGGCGACACTGGCCCCGCTCGCTTCGCTCCCGGCGGCCACACTGAAGATGCTGCCGGACAGCATGATTCGATCCCTGAGTCGATCGCGCACATCGCCCGCGACCCGTTCGACGACCGATTCGACCCGGCGGCGGTGATCGCGGTGATCCGCACCAAGCACAGCGAGATCAAGCGCGTGCTGCTCGACCAGACGGTGATCTCCGGTGTCGGTAACATCTACGCCGACGAAGCGTTGTGGCGGGCCAGGTTGCACGGCAGCCGGATCGCGGACGGGATCAGTCGCGCCAAGCTCACCGAGTTGCTCACCGCGGTGTCTGACGTGATGGCGGAGGCGCTGGAGGTCGGCGGTACCTCCTTCGACGCGCTCTACGTCAACGTGAACGGCCAGTCCGGGTACTTCAGCAGAGAACTACATTCATACGGCAGGGAAGGCCTCCCGTGCCATCGTTGCGGCACGCTAATCAGGCGCGAGGCGTTCATGAACCGCAGCTCGTTCTACTGCCCGAGGTGTCAGCCCGTCGCTCGTCGCCGTGCGTGATTCGGTCGCCCTTCGTCCGTGAACGGTCCGTGACAGCGGCACAGCCGCTGAGGGGGTGCCTCCTAGACAGCCCAACCGTCGAGGAGGAACCACACGGCCACGAACACCGCCCACGCCGACCACGCCCCATCGTGTTGGATCGGCTGCCTCGCCTGACCTGGGCATGTCCTCATGGACATTCCGAACCTGTACGCCGTTGTCCAGACCCGTCCGCTGCTCATCACACATGATGTCGCCGTGATCGGCCTCGAATCATGGATGATCGCGGGCGACGTGCTCGCCGTCCGACCACGGCCCTGGCCACCCTCGACGACCCGGACCAGGTGAGGCAAGTTCACGGGCGCCCGCGCCGTCGACCGTGGCAACCGCCGGCACCGTGTGATGACCTGTCGCTATGGGAGCCCGGTACACGCCTGCAGGATCTCATCGACAAGATCGCGCCGTGCATTGAACCCTAGTCCGACGACGACATCCCCGATCCCGACACGACCTCGTGATCAGCGCTGCGACGAGACTCAGCCCGAGCTGTCGCCCCGGCGCTTTCCGGTACCAATCGGGCGCGTCGATCCCCGCATCCCAGAGCGACCTCTGCTGCGCGAGCAGGGATTCGACCGTCTCCCACATGCCCGCCGGCGGGTCCGGCAGATCGTCGCTCACCGGCTCAACGTTACGACGATCCGTAGACAGTTTGGGTCATCAGTCCACACCGGGTAGCCAGGTCGTCCTACCACCCAGCTCAGTGGGTATGGTCGAGCGCCCCGAGACGATGCGGCATGATTGCCCAATGACCAACAGTGTCGCACCACTGGCCCCATCCGTAACACCGGCGGGTTCTGTGCCCGAGGGCAAACGACGGGACTTCCTTACCGGAGAGCTGGTCAAGGACACCCCCGAGGAGTATGTCCGCCAGAACATCGAAAAGGCGCTGGTCCGCCAGTACAAGTACGCCGCGGTCGACTGCGAGCCCGAGTTCACCATCAAGGTCGGCAGCTCGAAGAAGCGTGTGGACATAGTGGTGTTCCCCGCAGGGGAGGCGCATACCCAGGCGAATGCGCGCATCCTGGTCGAGACCAAGCGCCCCGAGGTCAAGGCGACCAGCCGCACCGACGGCATCGGACAGCTCCAGTCCTACATGGCCGCATGCCTCAACGCCGAGTACGGGATGTGGACCAACGGCGACGATCGCTTCTGCTACGCCAAGCGGCCTGACGGCAAAGGGGGTTGGAAGTTCGAGGAGATCATCGAGATCCCCGCCTTCGGCCAGACCGAGGAGGACGCCCAGCGCCCCGACCGCAAAAGCCTGGTGGTCGGCACCGCCGACAATTTGCTGTTCGCCTTCCGCCGCTGCCACAACTACATCGCCGCGCACGAGGGCAAGCAGAAGACTGAGGCATTCTGGGAGCTGCTCAAGCTCATCTTCACCAAAATCGAGGACGAGCGCTCGCCCAAGATCAACTTCTACGCGACCCCGAGTGAACGGGCCAACGCCACCTTGGCCAGTTCGGCGAAGAAACGCATCGAGACCTTGTTCAAGAGCAAAGTCGTCAAGAAGTACCCCGGTATCTTCGAGGAGCGCGACGAGGTCATCGACCTGAGTCCCGCGGTCGTCGCCTACGTCGTGACCCAGTTGCAGAACTATTCACTGCTGCTATCGCCCGTCGACGTCAAGGGGGTTGCCTACGAGGAGATCGTCGGTTCCAACTTGCGCGGCGACCGCGGCGAGTTCTTCACACCCCGCAACGCCTGCCGCATGGCCGTGGCCATGCTCGATCCTCAGCCCGACGAGCGTGTGCTCGATCCATCGTGCGGTACCGGGGGCTTTCTCATCACCGCCATGAACCATGCGCTGGCAGTGATCGAGAGAGAGCAGCGCGACCAGTGGGCCGACCCCTCCAACGGTTCCGATCTGGAACGCCAGGAGTTGTACAAACGACGCAGCGACTACCTCTCTCAGTGCGTCTTCGGCATCGACTTGAACCCGGCTCTCGTGCGCGCTGCCAAGATGAACATGGTCATGAACAACGACGGTTCGGGCGGGCTGTGGCAGGCCAACACCCTGGTCAACCCACACTCGTGGAATCCCACTCTCCGCCAACGCATCCCACTCGGCAGCATCGACGTCATAGTCTCGAACCCGCCGTTTGGCGCCAACATCCCAATCGACGACGACGAGGTGCTGTCCCAGTACGACCTGGCCTCGGTGTGGGACGAGGCCGACGACGGCGACTTCTCGATGAGGCTCGACAAGCATCAGGTGCCGGTCCTGCAGAAGTCCCAGCCGCCGGAGATCCTGTTCATCGAGCGATGCCTGCAGCTGCTCAAGCCCGGCACCGGGCGTATGGCGATGGTCATCCCCAACGGCATCCTCAACAACCCGGGTCTGACCTACGTCCGTCGCTGGATTCTCACCCGCGCACAGATACTCGCCGTCGTCGACATGGACCGCGACCTCTTCCAGCCCAAGAACGACACCCAGACCTCGATGGTCCTCATGCGGCGCCTATCGGCCGACGAGGAGGCCGAAGCCGAGACCACAGGCCTGGACTATCCGGTCTTCATGGCCATCGCCGAGAAGATCGGGCACGACAAGCGCGGCAACACCATCTACCGCCGAACCGCTGACGGCGAGGATGTTCTGATCACGCGCACCGAAGAGATCAGCGAGATCGACCCGGGAACCGGAGCAGAAGTCCTGCAGGACATCACCGTGACCGAGAAGGACCCCGACGACGACCTGCCCGCCGTCGCTCTCGCCTACCACGAGTGGCTCGAGAAGCAGCAGTGAAGGCATCGAGCGTCTCATCGGCCAACTTGCACGGCGTTGGCCGGCTCGATGCCGGCTATTACCTCAGCGGCGCCGACGCGATCCGGGACCGCATCTCCACGGCCACCGGGGTGACCCGGCATCTGGTCGGTTCGCTCGGAGATGTATACGCCCCCAGTCGATTCAAACGCACCTACGCGGTCCCCGGAGAGGACGCGGTGTCATACCTGCGTCCCTACGATGTCTTCGAGTACTTGCCACCCGAGGCTGACCGACTGTCGGTATCGCGCACGGTGAACCTCGAGAACTACCTCATTGCGGAGGGCGATATCCTCCAGACCTGTTCGGGCCGCAACCTGGGACCTGTCACCATCGCTGATGCGTATCTCGCCCAGTTCGCCCTGTCCCATGACATGGTGCGAATCCGCATCCATGACGAGGTCGAACGACACTACACGCTGGCCTTTCTGCGCAGCCAAACCGGCCAGCACCTGCTCCGCGGCGATCTCGGTGGATCAGTCATCAGCCACATCACCACAGACCACATCAGTGCGCTCACCGTGCCTTTCGTCGACGGCCTGGTCAACACCGTCGCATCGGACGTGCGCAAGGCGGTTAAACTGCGCGAAACGGCCCGACAGACTCTCCACCAAGCAGTTAGCGACCTCAACCACAAGTTCCCCAACCCCGTCGCAGACCAGCGGAGTGGCTGGACAGTCACCGCCGCCTCCCTGGCCGTCCGCCTCGACGCGGCGTTCCACTCTGACAAGGCCGCAGCCGCACGGGAGCTGCTCACTTCGAATGGCGGCGTCGCACTGTCCGACGTCGCGACCGTCGCCAAACCCGGCGGGCGCCCGAAACTGGTCTACGTCGACGCCGACCATGGTGCGCCATTCCTGTCCGGGCGTCAGATCCTGCAGTGCGACGTCGTTGCCGCGAAATACCTCTCGACGCATGGCAACAGCACCATCGACGAGCGATTTGAGCTGGAGACAGGCAGTGTCATCTTCCAGGCCGACGGCCGCGCAGAGGAGAGCCTAGGCTACCCCTCCCTCGTGGCCGCCGACCGACACGGATGGCTCGCTTCCGGCCATGTCGGTCGCGCGCGTCCTGAGAAGAAGGCCGACGCCGGGTGGATCTGGGCAGCGATGGCCAGCGACGCCGTGCGAACGCAGGTGGCGGCACTGAGCTGCGGTTCAGTCGTCGATGCCCTGTACCCCGACGATCTCCGCAGCGTGATACTGCCGCCCCGCGAATCTATCGACGCCAAGGCAGTCACGGAGGCGTGGAACGACATGTCCAAGAGCACCCAGCTGTTCACCAAGGCCTCGGCAGCCATCGACGACGCTCTCGGCTGAGTCTTTCAGCTCATACAAACGGGCAAAGTAGCGGATGGGGTACTGGCCCACTACGACTCAGCAGCCTCATCCGAACCCCCGCGAAGCGGAGCCGCCCTCGGCGCCAACCAGTCGCTATCCGGACGCGCGACGAGTCGCGCATTGGTGTAGGCCATGTCCAGCGTCAGCACGGTGTGACCCCGATAGGCCCGTTCACCGACGGCGGACACCACCAACGCCAGGTCCGCACTGCCGTCGCCGGTGAGATCTAGTGGCATCAGGAACTGCGCCCCGACCTCACCCAACTTCGGATACCACTGCGGGATGACGAGCTTGTGGTTGCGGCGCACCCGTCGCAGCGTCAGGTTCACCGCCGAATCGAGTGCTTGCTTTGCCCGTAGGGGCTGAGCAGCGAGGTCCGCAGGGAAACGGTCGATGTTGTCGTTGATGATGTGGTCGTAGGCGAGCTTCAACTCCCGCCTCCAGTCATAGACCAGTTCAGAGGCCGAGGTTACATACTCAGCCATCTGCGGTGGGTCAGGGAAGTGCTTCAAGAGATCTCGGTCGGACTCGCTGGCCCACCGCAGGAAGTACCAGTGCTGCGCGTTCTCGTGTTTGTTGCGCTGGAACAGTCCGAATATCTCCTCGGCATGCGGCGTCAGTAGGCCGGTGTTCAATGCCGTCCACTCGCCGTCGGCCGTGACAACGATCTTGTCCTCCATGACTAGCCGCTTGTGCGTGTACCGCAGGAAGCTGTCCAGGATCGGCAGCGGTCGCGCGGTATCACCGGAACCCACCCACTCCTCGGGCTCCGCCATCGATGCGAGAGACGCCAGGGCGTCGGCCCATGCGAGTCGGCCAAGCTCTGGGCCTTCGGCCTGCTCAGTGCCGCGATACGGGAAAAAAGCGAACGACCTGAGACGCTCATCGTGCCCCTCGGTCACCGGTCCTATACCGCTACCCGCGGTGCGCCGCTGGGCCACATCTCCTGGCGTCGGAACTGTGCTCATCCGTAGACACTAACCATCGAAACAGCGACATCACAGAAGAAGTGGGCAAGATCCCGGTCTTGCGGTCCTGACGCCGGATCTCGGCCGTATGGGCGCCACGGTGAGGCAGCGCGCGAGCTCTTAGGGTCTGTGACGAGTTTCTACGGGATGTCCGGAAGCCGGTCGGTGAACGAACGCCTCGCACCCCGCGGTCCACCAATCCCGACGGGCGTTCGTAAGGCCTGTACGGAAAGCGTCGCGGTTAAGGTACCTCCAACGTACACTTGAGGCAATGAAGATCGGGTATGCGCGCGTCAGCACCGACCGCCAGGACCTCACCGCGCAGATCAATGAGCTGGTTTCCCTCGGCGTCGACGAGAAGAACATCTACTCCGACCCCGGTTTCACCGGGACCAATCGTCAGCGGCCCGGCCTAGCACAGGCGCTGGCTGCCGCGAGCCACCCCGGCGCGGAGTTCGTCGTCACAAAGCTCGACCGGCTGGCCCGCTCGATCCGTGACGCGAAGGACATCGCCGACCAGCTCGTCGCCAATGGCGCCGTGCTCCAGATCGGACGCAGCGCCTACGACCCGGGCGACGCGATGGGCAAGATGATGTTCAACATCATGGCCACGTTCGCGGAGTTCGAGGCCGACCTCATCCGTCAGCGCACCAAGGAGGGCATGGCCGTGGCCAAGGCTCGGGGCCGGCTCAAGGGCAAGAAGCCCAAGCTGCCGCCGAACCAGGAGAAGCGTCTGGTCGAGCTGCACGCGTCCGGCGAGTACTCCATCACCGAGCTGGCCGCGGACTTCGGGATCAGTCGAGCCACCGTGCACCGAGCCGTGGAGCGGGCGAAGCAAGTTCGGGTGGTCGTCTCGTGATTGGTCCGCTCCTGGGCTTCCTCATCGGCCTGCTCACCATCCTGGTTGTCGGATTGGCGGGTCGGCGGCGGGACGCGGCGCTCCAGCTGATTGGCGCCCATCGCGAGCTTACGAGCGACCGGACGAACGGCGCCCGTGGACGGCTATATCGGATCAATGACGGAGAAGACCCTGCGCAGGTCTACGCGAACGAGGTGCCCGCGCGGCGCGGCAATCTGTCAGCCTTACAGATCGACGACTACTTCGTGCTTGTGTACGCGATTGAGGCCGCCGGCACCGCCGTGGAAGTCGCGTGCCAGCGACGCGGCCCCGACTGGTGGCAAACGGCAGCCCAACTCGTCCGGGGAGTACTACCAAAGGCGCGAGCTCAATCCCTTAGATGGCACGTCGGCGCGATCATGGAAACCGTTCTCAGGTGGCGCGAAACCGCGGTGCGGGGTGGCGAGCTCAAGGACTCCGGCGCCTTCGAGAGTCTGCGAGAACACTGCGTTAACCTCCGCCGCTACGCACTGCTGGAGAATGCGCTGGTCCCGTCGGAGTGGGCCACCGACCAGCCGAACCTGCCATCGTCAACGACTCAGAACCCGAGGCCTGGTAGCCCGGTCGGCACGCCCGCGAGGGAGACCTAAACCGAGGGCATTGACGCTGATATGAATGTCAGGTGGCAACTACCGGGCCCGGACTTCCCGACTTCATCGACGGTGCCGACGGCTATCGTGTCCTGCCTCCCGGCCGCCATCCCTGCTCCCTAGGCGACTTCGCCGATCGCTTTGTGCACGCGCGCACCATCGATCGAGCGCGTCGTCAGCTGATACTCGACGACTTCCTGACCTATCGCGAACAGCAGGTCCGTTGCGGCCTCGCGATCATCAGCTACTGGATCGACGGCAGCTTCACCTCGGACAAGATCGACCCCGGCGACATCGACATAACCACCATCGTCGACGGACCGGCCAGTGCCCCAATCGAGGACTTCGACGACTGGCTCAATCCCAAGGACCGATGGAAGACCCTGCCGCACCCACACGTTGGTCGTACCCTTCTGGTAGACGGTTACGCAGTGGTCAAGGTCCCTGACAACCACCCGACCTGCGCCGAGTATCTCCGCACGCGCGGTTACTGGGACGATTGGTGGCAACGCTCTCGCGCGACCGGCGAGGTGGAGCGCAAAGGATTCGTGGAGGTGAGGTTCTGATGGGCATCACCGACCATGACCTGTTCGCGATGGAAGAACAGCTCGCAGCCATCTCCAGAGGCGGACGTGGCAGCGACGACTGGATGACCGCCGCCAACGCGGACTCCGCGGCGGCCCTGCACGATCTCGTCCGGGAGTCTCGCCTACGCAACCGTGAGGGAGTCATCGCCCGCTTCCACGAGGGCGAGGTCGTCGGACACACCGCGCCGGCCCACCAGATTCTGCGCGCCTCGTACGAGTTCAACGACGCTGTCATCGCGGTGGCCAACGACTCGCTGCCCAAGCCCTTCCCCTCGGTGAACGACGCGGCCCGCGAGAAGCTGGGCATGCTGATGCGACCGGTGCTGATCGGCTCGATCCAGATCGACCTCGTGTGCCCGGACCCCACAACGCACGAGGACGGCGAGCGCCCCGCCGAGACGCCTGATCAGACCATGATGGGCGAACTCGACGAACTCCAGACATCCACCGCGACAGCACTTTCCCGCGTGCTCGCGGTCCTGCGCGGATCGGCCGACATGCACGATCACGAGGCGTTCGCCGCGCGCGCCGACGCGATCGGACCCGTCGCCTGGGGCAAAATCGCCAAACTGTCGGCGCGGTGCGTCGATGGAGACTTCACTATCGACTTCCGATCCCGGACTACCACCGACTGGTTCTCGTTCTCGCCAGCGCAGGCATCGGCGCTGCGGACGTTCATCAGACAGCGCGAGTTGTCGACCATCAACGCGACCTACAGCGGAAAGTGGCGGACCGCCAGCAGCGTGAGGTCGGTCTTCGACCTCGACCTCGACGACGGAACACGCATCAGCGGCACCGTTCCGAAGGATCTGCGGGCAAGGTCGATCGCACTCATCGAACATCGCGTCACGGCCGTCATCGCCGAGACCTCTGCCGATGACGACGACACCCGGATCAAGCGAGTGCTCGTCGATATCACTGAAGAAGGTGATTTGACCCCAGAGGGAAAGCAGCCTGACACGGCGCGCGGAGGGGACCGCTGACGCATGTGGCTGCATCTGGCACCACAGAATCGACCAGTCGACACTGCTTAATAGAAGTCTCGGTAGACGTTTGGGTGAATGCCGTTCCGGACGCCCAGCGGCAGCGCGTGACAACCCTACGCGGTGACTGGCCCCTATCGCCGTTGATCTGCGGTCTGAATCAAGATGGCGACGACTCCGACGATGGTCACGAGGACGAGAGTTCTGACGGTGGACCGCGGCCCGGGCGGTCCGCTCGTCTTTCGTGCTCGGCGTGTACGTCACAGCCCGAACCCCTTGTCTTTACGCTTTTCTCGCGATCGCGCTTTCTGCCGCTCGGCACGGTCGGCGAGATTCTGCCGGTCCTGGCGTCCGGCCCGACGCGCCTGGCCGACGGTGACGTCATCGGTACGGCCCGGGCCGTGCGCGACATCGGTTTTCATCTGCTCCCACGCATTGGTGACCGCAGGTTTCCCGTCGGCACCGGTCACTCGATGCGGTGTGCCGTCCGCGTCGTAGGCGACCTTCGGGACCCGGTACCGCGTCAGCGCGACCCGCGCTTTCACTGTGTGTTCGTCGAGCACGCGCTCGGCGGCCTCCTCGGGCGTCAGGCCGGAGACCTCGCGCAGCTGCTCGGCGGCCGCTCGACGATCCTTGCGCGCCGCCTCCAGCTCGTCGGTGACCTCCTGACGCCCCTCGGCGTGACCTCGCTTGAAGCCTTCGACGCGAGCGGCAGTGACGAGGGCGGGCCTCTCGTCGCGCTCCCAGGCCGCCTGGCCGTGCTGCCGTCCGGCGGCCTCGGCTTCGGCGATCACCTGAGGGCGCATCGCAGCCCACTCAGTACGGACTCGTGCGGCCTCGTCTGCGCGGGCCTGACGACGGATCGTCGTCGCCTCATCCTTTGCCGACTGGATCGTCTCAGCGGCGCGGGCTTCGGCTCGGGTGACAGCGGCCTCGCGGGACTCCACCTCGTGTACACGAGATAGCAGGGCAGGGTCGACGTCGACGACGAGGGGCCCGGCGCCGGCGTCGACCGCGGCGGTGACCCGGTCGTCTGTGTCGCGGGTCAGCGTCACACCCTCACCGGCTTCGCCGGTGGCCACGGCCTGCGCGGCCCTGCCTTCGTAGGTGCCGCCGGTCTGGCGGACGTGCGCGGCGTAGGAGTCATCGCCCTGCTGCCACGGCGGCTTGCCGTCCTCGGTGAGGTAGACCGGTCGTGGCCGGTCCTGGGCGAGCGAGCTGGTCGGCACCACCAACGACCGCGCCGGGATCGCCAGCTCTTCGCCGCGCCTCAATGACTGTGCGTTGCGCTCGCACTGCTCGACCACCGCGGCGTACTTGTAATCGTCACCCACCCCCGAGCGGCCGCCCGCGCGGGCCGGCGGCGTGTCGAGCCACTTGTAGGAGACCCCGTCGCCATGGCCGCCGCGGCGCTTGACCTCCACGCCATCGGCGGCCAAGCGTGCGGTGTAGTCGTCCCAGTCGGTCGCCTGGGCACGAGCAATCCGCAGCCGCATTCGCAGTTCGTCGTAGTGAGACAATTTTCCCTCGGCCTGCCGAGCCAAGGTCTTGCGATCGCCGGTGCCCATGCCTGCGGTCCGCGCGTGCTCTCGGCACGACTGCATAAAAGCCTGGTTGTCGTACTGGAAGCGCTGCAGCACGACCTCGTCGGTCACCGCCCGCACGCGGTGAATGTTCTTCATCGCGGAAGAGAACGCGCGACCGGCGGGGTAGTGCACGGTCGAGCTGTTGCCGTCGGCATCGCGCCACGTCAGCTCGACCGCTTCCTCGGCTACATTCGCGATCTGGCAGTGCGAATGCACCTTGCCCTTGACCCAGATCTTCTCGGCGGTCCCGGCCGCCTCCCACCGCCCGTTGTCGGCCTGTGTCACGATCTTGATCTGCCGGCCCGGGAAGGCCCGCGCCATCTGCTCACGGGCGAAATCGTGAGCCAGCCACACTTCGAACTCGCTGTCCGGGTCAAGCTCCTCGTGGGAGTGGCTGAGGATCACATGGTAGGTCTCCAGCTCGAGGCTCGTCTTGGCGAAGTCTTCGCGGACTCGGCCGACGTCCTCGAGAAAGGTCTCGGGCGTGCAGTCGCCGATGGTCGAGCAGTGCGCCACGCGCACGCTCGGCCCGCCAGGGTTGGACTGGTCGTGCGCCGCCGTCGCCGGGCTCAGGTAGAGGTCCAGGCCGTAGGCATTCTTGGTGGCCGAGATCACGGTGGAGACCATGCTCAGTCCTCGGTCTCGAACCGCGCGAGCACGCTCGCGTGCAGCGCCTCGATCGCGGCGCGGTTCTCGTCGAGCGCCTGGCGGGTGCGCTCCAGCTCGTCGGTGATGCTGCCCGGCAGCTCCCGGTACCTGTTGCAGAAAAGCGCCAGCTGGTTGAGATTGACGCCCTGCTTGGTCAGCTCGGATCTGGCCGCGCCGATCGCCGCGGCCAGATCCCGCAGCTCGCCCCGCAGGTTCTTGCGGAGCTCCCGCCGCACAGCGGTCTCCAGGCCGGCGACCTTGCGGCCGACATAGCTCTGCAATGCGCTCTCGACCACTGAGGTGACCGAGCGGCCCTCGGCATGCGCCCGCTTGTGGACGAGGCCGATCACGTCGTCCTCGATCCGCGCCGAGAGCATCGTGCGGCTTGCGCCCGTGCTCTTGCGGACCTTCGCCTCCCTCGCGTCGAAGCGCTTGTCGAGGCGTGCCGCCGTGCGGCACCAGCTCGCCGCCCGCTTCTCGGTCACACCGACCGCTGCCGCGATCGACGAGTACGGCTCGCCCGCGGCTCGCTGCCGCAGTGACTCCGTCACCGCGGACAGCTCCGGCGCCCGGCCCCGGGGGCCGGTCACCTCCGCGGTGACGGCGGTAGCCAGTTCTCCGAGATCGAGGGCCTGCGGCCTCGATCTCTGCGCGCTGTCCACCGCCGTCATGGGGCTACACTACGTCATCGTCAGGCGCTGTGCGCCAGACGATGACGCACTCGGCGAGCATCCACGCCGTCATACAGTCGGCGCTTCGCGCCTCCTGTATGCCGCCCTCGCTTCGCTCGGGGTCGCGTGGGCCCGCCAGGGGCCGCTGCGCGCCCCTGGACCCCAAGGCCGCCCCGAGTGCTGCGTACGGGGGCTACCCGGCCAGGAGCGGGCGGAGCCCTGATCGGCGGCCGACCCGGCCGCCAGCGCCGTCTCGGGTGGGGCCGATGTACCCCGCCCTGACGGACGGAAACGAATGCTCTGCCGCTGGCGCCGTACCCGACTCGCCTCCGTGGGGGTCAGGTGCGCCCCGCCGACAACCAGCACGGGCTGCCTCGCTGTGGTCGGGTGGGGCCGGCGATATTCTGTGGTGGTGAGCGGGCACCCGAAGACCGAGAAGGACGCGTGCGAGGACCGCGACGACCAGGCCGAAGCGAAGCGCCGAGTCTTGGACTCGTCTGAGCGGGTGGCGTCGTGGTCGGCAGAACTCAACCGGCGCTTGTCGGACACTTGAGGGACAGCACTGACGTCCCTTGAGTGAGGGTGTTAGCGGCGCTATCAGTCGATAGACCGCAGTGACGCCCCTTTGGAGCCAGTGCTACCGGCTCTCGCGCGCACAGAATCGCGCGGGACGAGTGCAGGTGCACGTTAGGGACGGTAGTACTGACACTTACCTGACCGCACTATTCCCGTTAAGCCTCCGCGGAGGCACCGCGCGTTGCGACTTCGCGGAGCCAGTCCGGGACATCGCGGCCGTCATACTCGCGGATCTCGATGGCGGCGCGGGCCGCGGCAGCGGCGACTCGAGGGCGTGGCCTGCGCTGCACGAGGTTTTCGTCGGTGTTGGTCATCCTTGGCCCTCCTTGAATGCCTCCGGTTTCAGTGTCCTCCGTCCCGCTGACGCGCACCAGCTCTACAGTTTTCTCGCGGAGACAACGCCGGCAAGGTGTTCGCACTCCGCTCCGCGACGTCTGCTGCCGACGATCTGGTCGAATCAGTAGCTTTATCCAAAACTGCTGCATTGCAGGAGGGCGCATCATGAATGAACCTCAGCGCAACATCAAAGGACTGCACTGGCTTTCCACCGACCAGAAGCTGACCGTCAGGCGCCCGGCGACGGAGCCTTCCGAGAAGAAGCAAACCAACAAGGCCGTCACGATCTATATCTCACCGGAGGTCTACACGAAGGCACGCCTCACCTATCACGCCACACGTTCAGCTGAGGACGACCGCACCTGGTCCCATTTCGTAGAGAAGGCGATTGCGGACGAGGTCGCCCGGCGAGAGCAGCGACACAACGGAGGCGACCCGTTCGGCGGCGTCGACACACCACTATCGCCTGGCCGACCGCTGGCCGACTGACCATGACATTGATGCCAGCGTAGGCTCTTCTTAGCTTAGCGAAGCCACGGACTCGCTCGTTCCGCTAGCCGACCGGGTGTGAGCCCCTCTATTCCGGAAGTATGCCGGCGTCGCGGAGTGACGCCAGATCGTGGCTCTCTGTCGCCCGCGAGAGGCCTGTCACGGCCATGATCTCGGTGCGCGCGGGCACCGTCCCAAATTCGTCGAACTGCTGACCGATGAGCGCCTGAATTCGCGCGCGGTTGGTCCGGCCTTGCGCCCGCTTCCTGCGGTGCTTCTCGCGGCTTCTCGCGCCCTCGCGACTGGACACCTCGTCGTCGCTGTGCCGGGCGAGTGCTCGGTGGGTTGTGGGTTGGGTCGGCGGAGGGCGTTGGGGTGTGGACTTCCGAACACGTTCCGAATATGCTGGCTGCATGACCACCACAGCGTTCCGTACCACGACGCGTCGCTCCTCGGACTTGAGCAAGCACCCCGCCGAGGTCTTCGCTGAGGCTGAAGACCACCCGGTTACGGTCACTCGGCGCGACGGCGAGGACCTCGTGCTGATGTCTCGGCGTGAAGCCGAGGGACGCAACCGCATGCTGGAGTTCGCGGCACAGCTGATTGGCGTGGCAGTAGATGACGACGGGCCCCTCGCCGAGCGGATGTCCAAGCCATTCCCGTGGATGCTCGCGCTCTCCGAGCAGGATCGGGAGACCTGCGCGCAGAACCTTGTGGACGCCGCGCGTGCCTCCTTCTCCACTGACCAGCCGCACCGCGTACTCGCAGAGGTGAATGCTTGGCGTGAGACCGCAACCGCTCTCGCGGCTGGCCTCGGCGGGGATGATGTCGAATGGCTCGATGACGACAGCGACGCCGCAGTCGTCGAGCGTCCGTAGTCGTGGCGAGGCAAGACGACACCGTCCCTCGACCGACGAAGAGGTCCGAGTATGCGATCCGGTACGCGTCGGCCGGCGCCAAGAAAGGGTGGAGGGACCTTGCGGCGACGATTCGCGGCCCACTCGCTGACACCTGGGACTTCCTCACACGCACGCCGACACGGGAGACTCCGACGAACTACCCGCTGCGCGGAGATCTCGCACGAGTGACCCGTAACGGACAGACCCACAACCGCTGGCAGAACAAGCCGACAATCAAGGGCGACGCTCGCATCTGGTTCTACGTGGAAGGACGCACAGTATTCCCGGAGCAGGTGCATACCAGTCATCCGAACGAGACAAAGTAGCTTCCGGCGCGACACTGGGCGGCCGATCAGCGCGGCGGCGCGCGAGGTCGAGGCCCACACTGGAAGCCGGAGAAACCGAGGGGGACAGGGATGACCGACACCGAAAAGCGGCCGCGCCCGGAGGTCGCCGCGGCCGCCGCCCGCGCAGCCATCGCGATCCGCGAGTACGACGGCCGTGAGGTCCCGGACTGGCTCCGTGCAGTCGCCGCAGGCGAGGACGTCACGCCACCTACGGACTGACCGATCGCGTGAGCCCCTCTACTCGGGGAGCAGCCCGCGCTCCGGAGTGAGGCCAGATGCCGGCCCACTGTGGCCCGCGAGAGACCAGTCTCGGCCATGATCTCGGACGCGCGTCGGCACGTGCAGAGAGCCTAGGGATGTCTGCCCGAGTGTTCAAAGTACGAAGCGAACCAAATCAGATGTTTCCGGTTCCCCAGCCCAGGGGACCCGGTAAAGCCGTGCTCATCCCAGTGGTCGCTGGACCACACCCCTTCACTCCCGATTGCGGGGCACTGGCATCGCTCACGCGCCGTTCCTCTTCACAAGAGTTGTCGTACTCGCCGCATTTGGATGCGCAGAGAGCCTAGGGATGTCTGTCCGAGTGTTCAAAGTACGAAGCGAACCAAATCAGATGTTTCCGGTTCCCCAGCCCAGGGGACGCGGTAGGCCGTGCTCATCCCACCGGTCGCTGGACCACGCCACTCCACCGCTACGCCGAGGTCCGCACGTACGTGTTCACCCATGACATGCTGTCGTACAAGGTATTTCTCTTGGTCGACTCACTCCGTCGAAGTCGCGGCCGGAGCGTAGGCCAGGGCCTTGTGGACGGTGCCGACCGAACACCCAAGTTGGGTCGCAATTGCGCGCATCGAAAGACCTGTAGCCCGCAGGGCTCGGATCTTCTTGCGGCGCTCGTGGGCCCGCGCCAGGTACGTCGTGCGGGGCTCTGACGTCCAGCTCTGGACTTGTCGGGGGGACAGGCCCGTTTGTTCGGCGATGTCGCGTGCAGTCCGTCCGCCGCGGTGCAATCGGTCGTCGTAGGCAATCACTGCAGAGCCCCCTGGATAGGCGATCCTGCACGTCGTGCCCGACCACTCCTTCGGCCGCGAGCTGACTGGATCGCCACGAAGGTGGCGCTGTTGACTGTGCGGGAGTCGCGCCAGCCATCGAACTGCCTGCCGTTTACTCCGACTGTGATCCACCTATGGATGCTCGCGACGCATGCGCGCACCTCGGCGACAGGCAGCGGCTCACCGAACTCGGTGTTGATCTCGTAAGCGACCTCGACCAGCCGAGCAAGGAGTAGGTCCGCGTCCTCAGAGGTCGGGTACTCGTTGCGCAGCCGGATCCGGCGTGCCTCCTGATACGCCCACACGCGCGCCGAATCAAAGAGCGAGCAGTTCCTGCCGAGCCCTACGGGATTTTCACGCCGCGCCTTCTGGCTTCGCCAGTTCGCCGGCGGCATCCGGGCGCCGAG
>NZ_JAKWBF010000020.1 GCF_022513585.1 Gordonia gummivorans | reverse complement strand
GGCGCGGGATTCGGAGAGGTCGCCGGCCAGGAACGCTGCCCGTACTTGTGGGAGGTCTTGGAGCAGCCCGCCCAGGGTCATCCACCGTCCGGCGGTGGCCGGTGGGACGGCGAAGTGCAACGCCACTTCGCGGAGGGCGGCTTTGTCGGGCATGCGTTTGCGGTAGCGGTCGGAGTCGGCGGCCTGGACGCGGTCGAACACTTTGCGGCCCAGATGGTAGGCGGCCAGGATTCTGCGGGCCATCGCTTCGAACTCGATGCGGGTGAACGCCGAAGCTGCTGTGGCCAGGTCGGTTTCACCCGCGTCGGCCAGTGTGGCCTCGCTGGTGTCCCGCCCCGGTTCGAACATGTGTCCACTATCGCAGAGGGGTACGACAAGAAGTGTTGTCGGCGGTTCTGGTTATCAACAGTGATCTCGACACGGTGCCTCGCCCCAGGGGGCTCGGTACCGGCTCGATCCGGCGGATCTCGACACGGTGCCTCGCCCCAGGGGGCTCGGTACCGGCTCGATCCGGCGGATCTCGACACGGTGCCTCGCCCCAGGGGGCTCGGTACCGGCTCGATCAGCGTGACGAGGCCAGCGGTGGGCTCGACCAGCGTGGGGTTCGGTGTCGGCTCGATCAGCGTGACGGGGGGCTCGGAGTCGGCTCGATCAGCGGAAGGCGGCGGCGGAAGCTGGGCTCAGTCCCGATCTCCCGCTTCCATGTCCGCACGGTCCATCAGGCCGTCCCGTGCGCGTTGTTCCTGGTATACGAGGCGGCCGATGCGATGTGCGACCACCGGCGCGGTCATCAGGGCGAAAAGGCTTGCGAGGATGAGCATTCCGACGTCGACGTTGTGGCCGAGACGGAGCATCGCACCGAGGAGCAAAAGGAGCAGGCCCAAGGTTTGCGGCTTGGTGGCGGCGTGCATGCGGCTGAGTGTGTCGGGGAAGCGGAGGATGCCGATGGCGGCGGTGAGCGCCAGCGCGCTTCCGAGGAACATCAGTACGCCGCTGACGATGTCGATGATCATGTCTGGTCGTCCCGGACTCGGAAACGGGCGATGGCCACCGAACCGGTGAAGCTCAGCAGCGAGAGCGCGACGATCGCCGGGACCACCGTCGAATCAAGGCTGTAGGCAGCCCACAGGCCGAGGCCGCACATGCACAGGGCGATGATGACGTCGAGCGCCACCAGCCGGTCGAGGGTGGTGGGACCGCGGAGGACGCGGATCGTCGTCAGTACCGCCGAGATCAGCAGCATGCCCGCGCACAACAACCAGACAACCGTCACGATTCACCTCGCTTCACATCCATGACCCGTTCCCGGTCGGCGAACCGAACGCCGTGGAAATCGTCGTCGATGCCGTGATACGGGCTCGGATGCCACTCGCTGTCGCGCTCGAACGCCTTGACGAACATGCGCTCGACATAAGCGATCTGGTCGTAGAAGGCGCGCACCTGCTTCTCGGTGCGCACGTCGAAGACGTGGATGTAGAGCATTCGGCGCCGGTGATCGATCTCAACCACCATGGTGCCGGGCACGAGGTTGAGATAGTCGACGGCCAGCGTGAGCACCATGTCGGACTTGATCGCCACCCGCACCCGCATGACCGCACCGAGCGGCGGTGGTCCCGGTCGGATGGCCGTCCAGGCGACCTGCGCGCTGGACACGAAGAAGTCGAAGAACAGGCTGATCAGCAGGCGCAGCAGCGAAAGCGGGTGGATGCGGCCCTCCACCGGTACCCGCGGCAACGGCAGAACGGTGAGGATCAGTACCGCGAGAAGGAGTCCGGCCAGGATGTTGGCCCAGGAAATGGTGCCCCACAACAGGACCCACACAAACGTCAGCCATGCGATGGTCCAGAGCCGCACCGCGACCTCGCGGCTGTCGGTGCCGAACCAGCGCGGTACGCGCACGTGACCGCGAACCCAGACGAGGGCTCCGACGAAGTGCCAGAAGATGAACAGCAGCGAGACGCGCCACGCGTTGATGATGAAAGAGCGCACCGGTCCCTTCGTGGAGACCACCGGCGCGCGTGGCCGCGATTCTGAACTCATCTCGCGGCACCTTCTCCCAGCACGGCTTCGACGTACACATTGCGATCGACGATGTCGGTGGCCGCGCGATCGGTGAAGCCCAGGATGGGACCGGCCCACAGGGTGAGGACCAATCCGGCGGCGACCATGAGTGCGGTGGGGACCACCATGGTGATCGGCATGCGGCCGACGTCGGGACGGTCGTCGAAGGCGATGTCGGAGCTCTCGTCGATCAGCGCAGACGGCCCGCGATCGGCCATGTCACCCTCGGGGGCGTCGGCGCGCGGTCGCCAGAAGCCCTTGGTCCAGACGCGGGCCACCACATACAGGGTGAGCAGGCTGGTGACCACCGACCCGGCGACGAGCGCCCAGGCCAGCACCGAACCGTCCTGCACGCCCGCCTCGAGCAACGCGACCTTGCCGATGAACCCGGAGAACGGCGGAATACCACCCAGATTCAGCGCCGGGATGAGGAACAGGGCCGCCAGCACCGGGCTGGCGATCAGGCCACCGAGCCGTCGCAGCGACGCCGACCCGGCCTGCCGCTCGATCAGCCCGACCACCAGGAACAGCGTCGTCTGCACGAGGATGTGGTGTGCCACGTAGAAGATGGCCGCCGACATCCCGATCTCCGACGACAATGCGATACCGAAGATCATGTAGCCGATGTGACTGACCAGGGTGAACGACAACAGACGTTTGATGTCGGACTGGGCGATGGCACCGAAGATGCCCACCAGCATGGTCAGCAGCCCGGCTACGAGGAGCATGTTGTCCATTGACCCGCCAGGGAACAGCAGCGAATGCGCGCGGATGATCGCGTACACACCGACCTTGGTCAGCAAACCGGCGAACACCGCGGTCACCGGGGCCGGCGCGGTCGGGTAGGAGTCGGGCAGCCACGTCGAGAGCGGGAACACCGCCGCCTTGATGCCGAAGGCGACCAGCAGGACCGCGTAGAGCGCGTTGCGGGTGCCGCTGGGAACGTCGTCGAGCCGTAGGGCCATCTCCGCGAGATTCAGCGTGCCGGTGGTCGCGTACGCGAAGGCTATGCCTGCCAGGAAGATCAGCGACGACACCATCGAGACCATCACGTACGACGCCCCGGCCCGCACGCGTTCGGCGCTGGCACCCAGGGTGAGCAGTACGAAGCTAGCGGCCAGCAGCACCTCGAAGGAGACGTAGAGGTTGAACAGGTCGCCGGCGAGGAAGGCGTTGCACACACCCGCGGTCAGGATCAGGTAGGTGGGCAGGAAGATCGACACCGGCTGTTGCTCGGTCCCGTCCCGGATACCCTGCCCGATCGCGTACACGACGACGCACAGCAGCACGCTCGTCGACACCACCAGCATCAGCGCGGCGAGCTGATCGACCACCAGGGTGATGCCCAGCGGTCCGTTGGGATAACCCTTATCTCCCCACCCGCCGATGGTGAGCGACCACGTGCCGTAGCGGTTGGTGAGGTAGAGCAGCAGGCACGACGCGACGAACGCGGTGCCGATCGCGCCGGTCGTCACCGCACGCTGGAAGCGCGGGCTACGGCTCTGCAGCAGCGTCAGTGCCGCCGCGATCATCGGGACCAGTGTCGGGAGGACGATCAGGACCGGGAACCAGGACTCCTGCGGTGTCATCGACCATCACCTCCCGTGGTCACCGGGTTGGCATCGTCGGAGTCGTCGTCACCGATCTCGTCGATGACGTCGGCGTCCTCCGGCATGATGTCGGTCTCCAGCAGTTCCCGGTGCCGTGCGGCCGCTTCTTCTGCGGTGAGTGGGTTGCCGTCGTCGTCGAAGAAGTCGCCGGCCTTCGTGTCGGCGTGGGTGACCGGGTCGTCGGTGCGGTCGCGGTCGGGTGCGGTGTCGAGCGTGGTCGACTGGATCTTGACGTCCTCGGTGTCGTCATCGAGGTCGTCGTCGTCGCGGTTGAGGACGAACAGTCGGTACACCATGGCGAGCACGAAAGCGGCCACACCCATGGTGATCACGATGGCGGTCAGCACCATCGCCTGGGCGAGGGGGTCGGCGTCGGCGGGCCGGTTGTCCGACGACCGTCCCATGATGGGCGGATTGCCCATGCCACCCGAGATCGTGATGATCAGCAGGTTGATGGCGTTGCCGCAGAGCAGCAGCCCGAGCAGCATCCGGACCACGCTGCGTTCCATCAGCAGGTACGCACCACAGGCCGCCATCGAGCCGACGACGATCAGCAGGAACAGGTTGACGCTCATCGGCTCACCCGCTGATCCGATAGCGGTTGATTCGCCTCGACGGCGGTCTCGACATCCAGGCGTGCGCCCAGGCTGCGCAGCACGTCGAGCACCAGACCGACGACGATGAGGTAGATGCCCAGGTCGAAGAACAGGGCGGTGACCAGCTTGATGTCGCCGAGTACGGGGAGCGTGATGGTGAAGACCGCCGACGAGAGCGCGGGCGCACCCAGGAACAGCGAGACGACCGCGGTGGTCGCCGAGATCGCGAGACCGGCACCCAGGATGCGGCCCGGCTCCACGGGCAGCGCCTCGCCGAGTTCGTAGCGTCCGCCGGCGAGGTAGCGCAGCACCAGCGCCAACCCCATGGTGAGGCCGCCGGCGAAACCACCGCCCGGCGCGTTGTGGCCGGCATAGAAGAAGTAGACCGACAGCACCACCATGGTCGGGAAGATCAGGCGGGTGGTGGCCTCGAGCACCATCGACCGGTGTCGCGGATCGCGCAGGCCGCTGCCGAGCAACCAGGTGGTGCGGTCGGGCGGGATCGGATCGTCGTCCTCGGCGGTGTCGGTGTGTCCGTTGAGGGTGTTGCCGTTGAGTCGGGCGGCGTCGGCGACGCGGGGTGCGGCACCGAACCGGCGGTTGCGGAACACCATCGACGCCACGCCGGTCGCGGCGACGATGAGCACCGACACCTCGCCGAGCGTGTCCCACGCGCGGATGTCGACGAGCAGGACGTTCACCGCGTTCGCGCCGTGGCCGAACTTGTAGGCGGCTTCCGGGATGTCGACGTGCAGTGGCTGCGTGGAACGTGCTGCCGCGGCGAACAGGCCGACGGCCACGAGCATCGCGCCGTAGGCCACGCCGATCAGCGCGCGCAATGGCTTGAAGCCGGTGGCATGCCGCGGTTCGGGTTCGGCGGGCAGCTTGCGCAGCACCAGCACGAAGATGACCAGCGTGAGGGTCTCGACGAGGAACTGGGTGAGTGCGAGGTCGGGTGCGCCGTAGAGCGCGAAGAGCATGCCGCAGCCGTAGCCGGTGACGCCGACGATCAGCGTGCCGGCAAGACGGTTGCGCAAGACGGTCGCTGCCAGCGCCGACGCGATCATGATCCCGCCGATCACCACCTGTGGCGGCGACCCGAGGCCGTCGATGTCCAGACTGTTGCGGGCGCCCAGGAACAGCACCACGACCGGCAGCAGGATCGACGTCGCGAGGATCACACCCTGGGTCACCGGCAGCGATCCGCGCTGGGTGTTGCGGGTCAGCATCAGCGACAGGGTGTCGGCGCCGCGCAGCGTGGCGTCGTAGATGCGGTCGGCGTTGACCGGCTGGCGGTAGCGGAACAGGCGTCCGCGCAGCTGCCGGGCCACCAGGAAGACTCCGGCACCCGCGACGACGACGACGATCGAGAACACCACCGGCAGCCCGAAACCGTGCCACATCGCGAGGTGCTCGAGCTCGTGACCGTAGGTGGGCAGGGTCTCGGCGTACGGTTCGAAGAGGTTGCCGATCTGCGGGCTGACCAGCGCGGCGACGATACCGCCGATGGCAAGCACAACTGGAGACAGGAAGAACAGGGTGGCGGGCGGATGCATCTTGGCGACCGCCGGACTCGGCGTCGCACGGACCTTGCGGCCGAAGGCACCCCACAGGAATCGGCACGTGTAGGCGAAGGTGATGATCGAGCCGACCAGCAGGACGATGTCGATGGTCTCGGCCTGCCACGACGTGAACGATCCGGTGGTCCACACCGAACCGAAGGCCGTCTCCTTGCCGACGAAACCGAAGGTGAACGGGAGTCCGGCCATGCTTGCGCCCGCGATCGCCGCGATCAAGGCCAACGCCGGCAGCCGATGGCCGAGTCGAGCGAGTTTGCGGATGTCGCGCGTACCGGTGGAGTGGTCGATGATGCCGACCACCATGAACAGCGACGCCTTGAACATGGCGTGCGCGACCAGCATCGTCAGACCGGCCATCGCGACGTTCGCGTCGCCGATGCCGACCAGGACGGCCATGAAACCGAGCTGCGACACCGTGCCGAACGCGAGGATCAGCTTCAGGTCGAGTTCACGTAGCGAACGCCAACCGCCCATCACCATCGTCACGCACCCGAGCACGACGACCGCCACGTGCCAGCTCATCGTCGTCGCGAACGCCGGGGCCAGTCGGGCGATGAGGTAGATGCCGGCCTTCACCATCGCGGCCGCGTGCAGATACGCGCTGACGGGGGTGGGCGCCGCCATCGCGCCGGGCAACCAGAAGTGGAACGGGACGATCGCGGATTTGGTCAGGGCGCCGATCAGCAGCAGCACCACCGCGACGTCGACGTAGGACCCCGACGCGGGTGGGTTCGCGATGATCTCGGAGAGCAGGTACGTGCCGCTGCGTTCGCCGAGCATGATGATCCCGACCAGCATCGCCAGGCCGCCCGCGGTGGTCACCAGCAGGGCCTGCGTCGCTGCGCGGCGTGACGTCGCACGTACCGCGTAGAAGCCGACCAGCATGAACGACAGGACGGTCGTGAGCTCCCAGAACACGTAGAGCACGAGCATGTTGTCGGAGACGACCAGACCGAACATCGCGGCGGCGAACGCGATCATCTCGCCACCGAAGATGGCGACCCGCGGACGAGCGTCGTCGAAGTAGTGGGCGCAGTAGCAGAGCACCAGCGCGCCGACGCCGAGGATGAGCACCGACATGATGGCGGCGAGTGTGTCGAACCGGGTGGTGATGTCCATCTGCAGCGACGGAACCCACTCGAGCGTTTCGGTGCGCGCTTGTGCGGGGTCGGCGTCCGGCCATTCGGCGACGACCCAGGCGAGTGCTCCGGCGGGGGCGAGGGCGAGAACGTAGAAACCCTTTGTGCCCATCGCGTGGATCACTGCGGGTGCGACGACAGCACACACTGCCAGCGCGGCCAACACAGAAATCAAAAGGGCACTCCGTCTTCTCGATCGGCGGGGTGTCACGGACGTCTGCCCGCGCGACCTAGCTTACCGTTGCTCCCATGTTCAGGTTCGGGTGGCTCGTTCGTACCGCTCTCGCGATCGCCGCGATGGCCACCGCGATCGGTGTTCTCGGTGCTTGCGGAACCGCCGAGGAGTCGGCGCCCGACGGGGTCGCCCTGCCGGGTGACTTCCCCAAAGACCAGGTGCCCCTCCTCGACGGGACCGTGCTCAGTGCGTCGGGCACCCAGGAGCAGGGCTGGACGGTGACGATCCAGGGCCCGGCCAACGGTGGCAATCAACTCGACGTGGCCGTGAAGAAGCTCACCGACGACGGGTACGTCGAATCGTCGCGCAACTCCGTCGGCGGCCAGATGGTGGTGATCCTGTCCGCGGACAAGGACGGCACCAAGTACGTGGTGACGGTCGGGACCTCGCCGCAGGCCGCTGCAGGGGCGTCGTCGGTGATCTACCAGGTCACCGCTGCCTGACCCCGGCCGCCGGCTTCTGACGCCCGGACTCTGTGCTCACAGCCGATTGGCAGGCGCCCGGCAGTCCGGACATAGCGCCCGCGGGCACCGTGGTCTCACATTCACCGAGCCCGGCGATCGTCGGGCCACTGAGAAAGTGAGATCGACACCGATGTCCGACACCACACCTACGCACGACACCGGCACCGCTGCGACGGCAACGCTGACCGAACCGGCGCCGGTTACACCACAGCCCACCGAACCCGTCGATCGCGGCGGTGTGAATCTGCCGTCGAAGGTCAAGAACGCGATCGTCGCGGGCGGGGTGGGCATCGCCGTGCTCGCCGGCCTGCTCGGATTCGGGGCGGGTTACATCGTCGGCGACAACAGTTCGAGCAACTCGAACCAGATGAACGGACCGGGCGGCCGGGGTGGCATGAATGGCCAGATGGGGCCGGGTGGCATGAACGGTCAGATGGGGCCGGGTCAGATGCCGAATGGTCAGATGGGGCCGGGTCAGATGCCCAACGGGCAACAATCCGGAGGCCAGAACCAGCCGCAGGCGCCGACGGCAGCCAACTAATCAGTTCGCAGTGCGTATTTCCCACGGGTAAAGTGAGGCTTGCCAAAGCAGTTGAGGGCTCGACCTTCGACCACCCACCGGAGGACCGAGCGTGACTCAGACAAGCCCCAACTTCGCCGATACTGACAGCCTCACCGATACCGACAAGCTGGCACGGCACTTCCGCGACGCGATGCGATCGGTCGCGGAGGTGTCGGTGCTGGACGGCGAGTGCAAGCAATGGGAAGTGCGAACCTGGCGGCAGGTACATTCCCGCTCGGCGCAGATCGCAAAGCAACTGCTCGACGATGCGTCGTCGGCAGCGACCGGCCCGGCGCGACCCGGTGCCCTCGGCCTCATCGGCGACCCGACGATTGATCTCATCGCAGCAATTCAGGGCGCCTTCCTCGCGGGGGTCGCGGTGTCGATCCTGCCCGGTCCGGTGCGTGGAGCGGACCGCGACCGTTGGGCGGAAACCACCTACGAGAGGTTCGTCGGCGTGGGGGTGACCACCGTCCTCGGTGGCGGCACCGAACTCGCCCAACTCTCGGAGATCGACGGGACGCTGCGGGTGACCGATGCACGAACCTACGGCGTCGACGCGGATGCCGCCGATTTCGAACCGGTCCCCGCCTCCCCTGAGGATCCCGCGATCCTGCAGGGCACCGCTGGTTCGACCGGCGAGCCCAAGACCGCGGTCATCTCGCGGGCCGCGGCCCTCACCAATGCCGTCGAGATGGGTGAACGGCTGGGACTGAGTGCCGAGCATGACGTCGGGTTCAGCTGGTTGCCGCTCTACCACGACATGGGCCTGATGTTCCTGCTCGGCTCGATGGGGGTCGGCGGACACATCTTCGTCGTCCCCAACACGGCGTTCGCGGCATCGCCGTTCAGTTGGCCGAAATGGCTCACCGAGACCCGCGCAACGGTCACCGGAGCACCCAACTTCGCTTACGACCTGCTCGGCCGCTACGGGCGTCTTCTGCGCGATGCCGACCTGTCGCATCTGCGGGTGGCGATCAGCGGCGGCGAACCCATCGATCCGGACGCCTTCGACAAGTTCCTCGCGGAGGCGGCCAAGGTCGGGTTCGACCCTGCTGCCGCCACTCCCGCGTTCGGGATGGCTGAATCGGCGTGCGCGGTCACCATGCCGTCGGCGGGTGAGGGAGCCAACTACGACGACGTCCTCGTCACACCGCCGGGCGGTGGTGAGGCAATTCGACGACGCTACGCGATCCTCGGTGAGCCCTTGCCCGGCATGGAGATTCGGGTGGTGACGGCGGATGTGGCGGTCCAGGCGATCGCCGGACGCGACGTCGGTTCCGTCGAGATCCGCGGGACATCGATGATGTCGGGGTACCTCGGTCAGCCACCGCTGCGACCGGGCGAGTGGTTCGCGACCGGCGATCTCGGCTATCTGATCGACGGGCGACTGGTGATCTGTGGGCGGTCCAAGGAGATCATCATCGTGGCCGGCCGCAATCTGTATCCGGTGGAGGTCGAACGGGCAGCTGCGACGGTGAAGGGCGTGCGCAGTGGTGGTGTCGTCGCCGTGGCCCGCGCGGAATCATCTTCGCGCCCAGGGCTTGTGGTGATCGCCGAGTTCCGCGGCCGGGATGCCGACGCGGCACGGGCCGACGTCGGTACCGCCGTGGCCGCAGAGTGCGGGGTGCTGCCGACCGACGTGGTGTTCGTCGACCCCGGAACCTTGCCCCGAACCACGTCGGGCAAACTCCGCCGACTCGAGGCCAAGGAATTGCTGGAGTCGGGGACCTGGGGCTGACGCGACCCGCTCGGCGCTGGAGCGCCGCCTACTCCACGCGACGCTCGGCGTAGGCGCGGAGGTTCTCCACCTGGGCGGCGTCCAGCGACGGCCGCACCCGGCTACGGGCCTCGGTGACGTCGTCGGCGGTGACGGTCGCGGTGTCGATGTCGCGGCGCATCGCCGACAGCGCTGCCTCGCGGAGCAATGCCGAACAGTCGGCTGCGGAGTAGCCGTCGAGGTCGGCGGCGAGGTCGTCGATGTCGATGCCGTCGAGCGGGACGTTCTTACCGGTGGCGCGCAGGATGTCGGCGCGCGCCGCGGCATCCGGCGGCGGGACGAACACCAGTCGTTCGAGACGACCCGGCCGCAGCAGCGCCGGGTCGATGAGGTCGGGACGGTTGGTGGCGCCGAGGACCACCACGTCCTGCAGGGGTTCGACACCGTCGAGCTCGGTGAGCAGCGACGCAACCACCCGGTCGGCGACCCCGGAGTCGGTGGACTGACCGCGACGCGGAGCCAGGGCGTCGACCTCGTCGAGGAAGATCAGCGACGGCGCAGATTCCCGTGCGCGCGCGAACAGATCACGAACGGCGTTCTCCGAAGCACCGACCCACTTGTCCATGAGTTCGGCGCCCTTGACCGTGTGCACCGACAGCCGGCCCGACGCGGCGAGGGCCCGCACGACGAAGGTCTTGCCGCACCCGGGTGGGCCGAACAGCAGCACGCCGCGCGGAGGTTCGACACCGAGCCGGGCAAAGGTGTCGGGATGCTGCAACGGCCACAGCACGGCCTCGGTGAGGGCCTGTTTGGTCTCGACCATGTCGCCGACGTCGTCGAGCGTGATGGACCCCAGCGCGACCTCCGGCGAATCGCCGCGCGACACCGGCCGGATCACGGACAGAGCGCCGAGGAGGTCGTCGGTGCGCAGGGCGGGCGACGACTTGTCGTTGCTTGCGCGGGCCGCCGCACGCAACGCGGCCTCGCGGGTGAGCGCCGCGAGATCACCGGCGACGAAGCCGGGGGCGCGGGCGGCGACTGCGGCCAGATCCAGATCGCCGTCGGTGGGAACGCCTTTGAGTATCGCGGACAGCAGACGGGCGCGGGTCGCCGCGTCGGGCAGGCCGACGATGAGTTCGCGGTCGCAGAGGTCGGGGTCGCGGAGTCGGACGTCGAGGCGAGCGGGTTCGGCGGTCGTCGCGATCAGCGCGACCGCCCCGTCGGCGATGCCCGACCGCAACGCGTCGAGGATCAGCGTCGCCACCGGGTCGGGTTCGGCGGGCAGCAGGGCGTCGACGTCGGTGATGAGCAGTACGCCACCGCCGCCGCGGACCTGTGCGAGGGCGTCGGTCACCACACGGAGTCGGGCGTTGGACTCCATGGCGCCGGTCGTCGGACCGTCGACGCTGACGAGCGGGCGGTCGGCGCATACGGAACGCACCATTGTCGCCTTACCTGCGCCGGCCGGCCCGGAGATCAGCACGCCGAGTCGGGGTGCCGCGCCGAGTGTGCGCAGGACCTCGGGCTCGTCGAGGGTGATCTGCAGCCATTCGGTGAGTTTGCCGATCTGGATGTCGACGCCGACGAGTTCGGACACCGGACGCACCGGCACGCGGTCGGCAGGCGCGGTCGCCGCGCGCTGTGTCGAACCCGCTGGAACTATGCCCAGACCCGGGATGCTCGGCGAAAAGCCTTGTGTATCCGGCACTTCCGAACCGGTGGACCACAGCACCGCGGTGTTGGGCTGCACGCTGACGGGCGACGCGGGGTCGGTGCCCGACACCGTCAGCAACTCGTTGGTCCACGTGATGCCGACCGAGCGAGCCAGCGATCGGGTCGCCTCGGTGGCGGCGAGTTCCGGGCCGAGATCGCGCGGCAGCAACGACACCGCGTCGCCGACCGACAGCACCTTGCCCAGTAGCGCCCGGCGCAGCGTCGCCTCGTCGACCGACCGCGTCGCCAGCGCCGAACCGGTGACCACCACGCGACTTGCGCCGTGCACGATCACTCGTGAGAGCACCACGGGAGCGTCTTCTTTGACCCCGGCGTTGGAGAACGTGATGTCGTCGAGGAGCGCGACGCCGGTCGGGGTGCTCGACTCGGTCGCGGCGATCACTGCTGCGGTGACGCGGGCACCGATGATCGACACCGCGTCCCATTCGCGCAGCGCCAGCGCGGTGAGCACTTCGGGGTGTACGCGCACGAGACCGCGGCGGGAATCTGCTGCCGAGGTGTTCAGGCGCGCGGTGAGCGTGAGACCGGTCGGTGCGCTCACGGCGTCTCACCCGCATCGGTCGGCGACTGGGCGGGTGCCGGTGCCGTCGGCCGGTTCAGCCCGAGCCGTGCCTGCGACTTCCGTATCGCCGGCCGACGCCGACGACCGCCGGTCGCGCGGATGGCTCGACGCTGTGCGCGTCGCTCGGCCGGACGGTCCTCCCAGAACTCGGGCCGCGACGCCACCCAGCGTCGGGACCGCCAGGCGAACGGGATGTGTGCGGCGTACCCGGCGATCGCGATCATCATCAGCACGTACGGGAAGGTCAGCAGGAGAGCAGCGCCGATGGCGACCAGGATGAGCACAGCTGCCAGCGCACGCGGAGGAACCGACGCGGCCTTGAGCGATGCGGTCGGGATGCGACTGACCGCGAGGAACGCGACCAGCACCAGCCACCCGCCGACCGCGGGCAGCGAGGTCCACCACCCGTCGCCGAACTGTTGCGCCAGACCGATGGGGAGCAGCGCACAGATGGCCGCGGCGGGCGCCGGAACGCCGACGAAGAAGTCGCGTGTGTAGGCGGGCGCTTCGTCGTCGTCGAGCAGGGTGTTGAACCGGGCCAGCCGCAGCACGATCGCGCAGCAATAGATCAGGGCCAGCGCCCAACCGAGATCTTGCCCGTCCATGAGGTGGAAATACACGATCATGGCCGGTACGACGCCGAAGTTGATCGCGTCGGCCAGCGAGTCGATCTCGGCGCCGATGCGGGTGGTCGCGCCCATCATCCGCGCGACCCGACCGTCGAGTCCGTCGAGCAGTGCAGCCGCGACGACGAGACCCATGGCCGCGTTGATGTCGCCGGTGGTCGCTGCGCGCATCGCGGTCAGGCCTGCGCAGATCGCCAGGATCGTCAGGGCCGACGGCACGAACATGCGGCCGGCCGCGGCCTGTCGTCGTAGCCGGTTGCGTTCGGCCGGGGTCGGCCCGCCGGTGACCTTGGTGGTCGAGCGCGCCGCGCGACCGGCGGAACGGCTGGTCGGCGTGCGGGACGACCGTTTGGTGCGATCCGGCTTGGGGCCCGTCATCGTGAAATCGTCATCGTGTAGTCGCCATCGCGTCCGCGTCATCCCGCCAGGACGGCGAGTGGGGTTTCGCCGCCGACCGCGCGCTGGCCCACCGACACCAGGGGTCGAGTGCCGCGCGGGAAGTAGACGTCGACCCGGGAGCCGAACCGGATCAGGCCGTAGGTCGCACCGATCGCGAGCTGATCCCCGACCCCCGGCTCGCAGACGATCCGACGCGCGATGAGCCCGGCGATCTGCACGACCGCGATCTCCGTTTCACCGCCGGTCGCGTCGGCGCAGCGCAGGGTCATCGTGGTTCGTTCGTTGTCCGAACTCGCCTCCGGGAGGTCCGCGGACAGGAAGGCGCCGGGAGTGTGGGTGACCGACGTGACGGTGCCCGCGATCGGGGCGCGCTGGACATGGACGTCGAAGATCGAGAGGAAGGTCGAGACCCGGGGCAGCGGTTCGGTCCCCAGGTCGGCCTCGGCGGGCGGCACCGCTTCGTCGACCAGCGCTATCGTTCCGTCGGCGGGTGCCACGACGATGCCGTTCCCGGTCGGCGGCACCCGACTCGGATGCCGGAAGAACGCGGCGCACGCCCCCGCGGTCAGGGCGGCGGGCCGAGCGATCCAGGGATGTCGCCGCCCGAGCAGCGCCACCGCAGCGGGTCCGAGAACGAAGGGCAGTCCGGCGCGATGAATCGGCGGGATCGTCTCGCGTGCCAGGTCGAGCAGGTGGGCGAACGGGTTGATCTCACCCGCCGGGCTGTTGGTCGATCCGTCCGGTCGCGGACGTCTGGCCACCACTGCCTCCTGTTGCGTCGATGAATGTGCCAACGGGCACGGCTACAGCTTAGATCCCGTGGGTGTCCGCGGGGCGGGGTGGCATGCTGAGCATCATGCGTTCGGTCGTCGAGCACCAAGCTGTCGTCGCGGCACTGTTTCCGGCTCCGGAAGCGGTCCGCCTGCCCACGCCCGATGCCTTGGGTCTGGTCACGATGGGCGACGTTCATGCGCCCATCTCGCTTCCCGGTTTCGACAACTCCGCGATGGACGGTTACGCCGTCCGTGCTGCAGAGATCGCGTCGGCCACCCCCGAGCATCCTGTCGCACTGCCGGTGGCCCACGACATCCCTGCCGGCCGCACCGACTCGCTGGTCCTCGCGCCCGGCACCGCACATCGGATCATGACCGGTGCGCCGCTGCCCGAGGGGGCGGATGCGGTGGTACCGGTCGAGCTCACCGACGGCTCGACCAGCACGGTGTCGATCACCGCTGCTGTCGAGGTCGGCAAGCACATTCGAGCTGCGGGCTCCGACATCCTGCACGGCGAACGAGCACTGCCGAGCGGCACCGTGATCGGAGCGTCGCAGGTGGGGCTGCTTTCTGCGCTCGGGATCGCCGAGGTGACGGTGGCTCGGCGACTCCGGGTCGTGGTGCTGTCCACCGGGTCCGAACTCGTCGCTCCCGGAACCGAACTCGAGCACGGACAGATCTACGAATCCAACGGCGCGATGCTCACGGCCGCGGTGACCGAGGCGGGGGCCATCGCGCGTCATCTGCATTTCGTCCCGGACGACGTCGACGATTTCCTCGCCCGGCTCGACACCGTCGCCGACGACGCCGACGCGATCATCACCTCCGGTGGCGTCAGTGCGGGCGCGTTCGAGGTGGTCAAGGATGCGCTGTCACGCAACCCGGACGTCGAGTTCGTGAAGGTCGCGATGCAGCCCGGCATGCCCCAGGGCTGTGGTCACATCGCCGCGCCAGGTGGACGTCGGGTGCCGATCGTCACGCTGCCCGGCAACCCGGTCAGCGCGCTCGTGTCGTTCGAGGTGTTCATCCGGCCTCCGCTGCGGGCGGCCGCGGAGATGTCACCACACCGACCGCGCGTGCATGCTCGGCTCGGCTCGGCGGTGCGCTCGACGCCGGGCAAGCGGCAGTTCCTGCGCGGGGTGATCCGCTCGGACGACGGCGCTGCGCCGATCGTCGATCCGATCGGTCCGCCGGCGTCGCATCATCTCCGCTATCTCGCAGCGGCCGACGCGCTGATCGACATTCCTCCCGAGGTGACCGAGCTGGCTCCCGACGACGACGTCGAGGTCCTCCGGCTGGGGTGAGCTCCGTCCGCCGCGCTGCAACTCCCCGGGCGTCGCACTACATTCGGTGCCATGGCTTTGGGCATATTGCTCGACATCGACGGGGTGATGGTCACCTCGTGGAAGGCGCTGCCCGGCGCTGTCGACGCGGTGGCCGAACTCGCCGACCGCGGCATCCCGCGAATGTTCTTGACCAACACCACGTCCCGGTCGCGCGGGGAGATCGCCGAGGCGCTCGGTGAGTGCGGGTTCGAGGTCGACGCGAAGGAGATCCTCACGGCGGCCAAGCTGACCGCCGAATACGTGTCGTCGACCTTTCCCGGCAAACGCGTGTGGGTGCTCAACCAAGGTCCGATCGCCGAGGACATGTCCGACGTCGAACTCACCGACGACCCGTCCGCCGCGGAGGTGATCGTGCTCGGCGGCGCCGGTCCGGTCTTCAGCCACGACGCGTTGTCGAAGGTGCTGGAGATGATGATGGACGGCGTGCCGGCGATCGCCATGCACCGGTCGATGACGTGGTCGACCGCCGACGGCCTCAAGATCGACACCGGCGTGTACCTCGAAGGCCTCGAGAAAGCGGTCGGCCGCAAGATCAAGGCGATCGGCAAACCGTCGCCCCTCGGCTTTCGGGCCGCTGTGGAACTGATGGCGCTCGAACCGACCCAGGTGGTGATGGTCGGCGACGACATGCACAACGACGTCCTCGGCGCCCAGGCGTCGGCGCTGATCGGGGTGCTCGTGAAGACCGGCAAGTTTCGCGAGGAAGCGCTCCGGGCATTGCAGCGCGACGAATTCGGTCCGGTGCCTGACCACATCATCGACTCGCTCGCCGATCTCCCGGCGTTGCTGGACAAGATCAGCGGATAGCCACCGCACCCCGGCCCGCCCACACCCTGTGTCGAATCGGGTCAACTGGGTGCTGCAGCACACAGACTCTCCGACAGGACACAGAGTGTCCGGAGCGCCTCCGCGGCAGACTGCATCTCCCCAGGTCAGCGCGGTGGTCCCGTAACTCTCGAGTCAGCGTCCCTCCGTCGGCGTTGCCGATGTCATGGACGCGGGAAGAGCCACCCCACGCTGCCTGAGGTGCGAGCGGAGCGAGCCTCGAAGGCCAGGCGAACTGACATTGTGGTCTCACCAGCCCTTCGAGGCAGTCGGCTAGCGCCTCGGGCACCTCCGGGAGCGGAGGGCGTCGAAGGCGTTACCGCAGGTCAGGAGGCCCAAGGCAGTACTGTTCGGGTCAGGCCTCTGCGGCCTTCTTGATCTTCCCGAGCGTCTCGGCCATGCCGGCCTTGAGTTCGACGTCGAAGTTGTCGTTGCCGCCCATGAAGCGCTCGACGAGCGTGAACGAGATCTTGCTGGTCTTGCCGCCCGGTGCTTCGCGCCGTTCGGTGAGCTTGACGCCATTCTCCGACGGTGTGATGGAGTAGCTCCACACGGTGTTGTTCTCGGTGATACGCCAGCCGATGGTCTTGTTCGGCTCGAAGCGCACGACCTTCGAGGTGGTCGGCCAGACGAGCGCGCCGCGCCGGTTGATGTTGATCGTCTTGGTGTCGAGGTCGACGTCGCCGCCGCGGATGATCATCTTCACGCACTGCGGGCTCCACTCGCCCATCCGCTTGAGGTCGGAGATCACCGCCCACACCTTCTCCGGCGTGGCGTCGATGTCGACGGATTCCTCGATGAGTTCTGCAGGCATGCTGTTCCCCTCCATTGGGTGCGATTTGTGGTCACCCTATGGGCCTACTGTCTAACCGTCAATAAGCGGGTGACGTCAGACGAGCAGGGTCGCCCCGATGACCGCGCCGATCCCGACGAACACGGCCGCGGTGATCCAGCCGGCCGGATGGTCGTCGCCGCGGTGGGTTCCGCCCTCGAGCAGCAGCGTGCCGAGTTTGCCGGGGGTGAGCCAGTCGATGAGGACGAACGACCACATCATCACGGCGATCGCGAGGACCGCGTAGGCAGCGGTGTAGAGCACGGCCCGCCACAGGATGAGGTCGGCGGTGTCGACCACCGCACAGATCATCACCACCGACACCGAGATCACCATCGACGTCGTCAGGATCACGGCGTTGCGGTTGTGGTCGAGCCACACCAGATTGCGCAGGCGTCCGGGGGTGACGAGATCGAGCGCGAGGAACCCGATGATCAGCGCGACGATGCCCGCGAGGCTGAACGCGGCGGCGTGGCCGAGGTTGTCGCGCAGCAATGCGACCATGTCGATCTCTCCCATGCGGTAGGGCGGACTCTAGAACCCTATCGAGCATGGAACGCCGACGGGATGCTTTGCCGCCGATGGGCGTGCCGCGTCAGGCGAGCAAGGGGAGTTCGAGATTATCCCGCAGCGTCGAACCGGGGTACTCGCGCCGATAGACGCCGAGTTCCTGCAGCACGGGGACGACGTCGGCGACAAATCTGTCGAGTCCGCCGGGCGTGATGTGCGGGACGAGAATGAATCCGTCGCTCGCATCCGCCTGTACGAAGTCGTTGATCGCGTGTGCGACGGTGGTCGGCGACCCGACAAACGCCTGGCGGCCCGTCACCTCGATGATCACCTCGCGGGTGGTGAGGTTCTTGGCGGCGGCGAGATCGCGCCACTCATTGGCGACGTCGCGCGGGTCGCGGTGAATCCGCACGCTCGCACGACCTTTGGCGACGGTGTTCTCGCCCGGTAGCGGGTCGACGGTGGGTAGCGGGCCGTCCGGATCGTGGTCGGAGAGGTCGCGGTTCCACAGCTGCTCGAGGAACTTGATCGCGGTCTGCCCGCTCACCTGCGCGAGGCGCACCTCGTGTGCGAGCTCGGCGGCCTCGGCGTCCGTGTCGCCGAGAACGAAGGTCGCCGCCGGCAGGATCAGCAGATCCGACGGTGCGCGGCCGTACCGGCCGAGGCGCCGCTTGACGTCGGCGTAGAAGCGGGTGCCCGCGTCGAGGGTGGAGTGTCGGGAGAAGATGGCGTCGGCGCGTTGTGCGGCGAATTCGCGGCCCTCGTCGGAGTCGCCGGCCTGGAAGATCACCGGCCGCCCCTGTGGGCTGCGCGGGACGGGGAACCGGCCGGCGATGTCGAACTGGGTGTCGCGGTGGGCGAATGCTCCCGCGTCGGGTCGGGCCACGAACTGGCCCGACGCCTGGTCGCCGACGATGTCGTCGCGCTCCCACGAATCCCATAGTGCAGTGGCCACTTCGAGGAATGCCTTGGCGCGCACGTAGCGCTGGTCTTGCGGCAGGTAACCGCCGCGTCGAAAGTTCTGCCCGGTGAACTCGTCCCAGGAGGTCACCACGTTCCAGGCGGCTCGACCGTCGGAGAGATGGTCGAGTGTCGCGAATTGCCGTGCCACTTCGAAGGGTTCGTTGAACGTCGAGTTGATTGTGCCGGCCAGACCGAGGTGTTCGGTGACCGCGGCAAGGGCGGCGAGGACGGTGAAGGTGTCGGGTCTGCCGACGACGTCGAGGTCGTAGATCCGACCGTTCTGTTCCCGCAGGCGCAGACCTTCGGCGAGGAACAGGAAGTCGAACAGGCCGCGCTCGGCGGTCTGCGCGAAGTGAACAAAGGAATCGAACTCGATGTGACTGCCCGACGCGGGATCGCTCCACACCGTCGTGTTGTTGACGCCGGGGAAGTGTGCGGCGAGGTGGACCTGTTTGGTCATCGGGCAGCCTCCACCAATTCCGAAATGGCATAACGGCTTTCCGGTCGACCGAGTCCGAGTCGGGAACGCAGCGACTCGCCGTCGATGTAGGACTCCCGCAGGCGGTGCCGACGGCGGAGTTCGGGTGCCAAATCGGCGGCGATCCGCTGGAGGTCGTGCGGAATCGCTGCGGGGTGCAGGCGAACTCCGTCGGCTCCCAGATCCAGCAGTTCGGCGATCCGATCGGCGACGTCGGACGCGGTGCCCGCCACCACCGGGATGCCACCCGTGTAGACACTGCCGGCTGACTCGTCGAAGCGTGCGCGCCGGGCGCGGGCTTGCGCAGCGGTGTCGTCGACGACGACGAGCAGGTCGACGAGGATCGCGAGCGGACTGCCGGCACGCTCCGCCCGGGCCTCGGCTGTCCGTGCGGCGGTGATGGTGTCGGCGATCGCCGTGTCGTCGCTGCCGACGGCGAAGCCGATGTCAGCGGTCGTGCCCACGAAGGATGTGGATCGGTTGTCGAGGTCGGCGGCGATGATCGGCTGTCCCTGCGGCGGTCGCGGGGTGATCGACGGTCCGCGCACCGAGAACTGGCTTCCCTCGAAGTCGATGTAGTGCAGCTTGTTTCGGTCGATGAAGCGGCCCGTTGCGGTGTGACGGATCTCCGCGTCGTCCTCCCAGCTGTCCCAGAGTCGACGGAGAACCTCGGCGTAGTCGGCTGCCTCCGCGAGCAGATCGGCATGCGACACCGAATCGAGGGCGCGTCGGCCGAACAGCGCCGCGTGCTCCTGGCGTGGGTCGATGGTCACCACCACTCCGGCACGTCCTCGGCTGATGTAGTCCAGTGTGGCAATCGATTTCGACGCGTGGAAGGGCTCGGTGTGCGTGGTCACCACGGTGGGCAGCAGGCCGACACCAGTGGTGATCGGCGCCAGCCGCGCGGCGAGAAGCTGCGTGTCGAGCTGTCCCGCAACGACATCGGTGCGCGTAATGTCGGTCTCGTCCGTATCGAGTCGGTGCACCGAGAAACCGTCGTCGAACGTGACGAAATCGGCACGTGCGTCTTCGGCGGCGGCGATCACCGAACGCCAGTGTCGGGCCCCGAGTAACGTCGCGGGCGTCACGTCGGGCTCGCGCCAGGCCCCGGGATGGCGACCGGTCGGGGTCAGTGCGATCGCCACCAGCGGTTGCGTCGGCTCGTGAGTGGGTGCGGGCATGTACCGGACAACGTCGGGCATGCACCCGACAACTCCGCCGTGCGGGGAATCGATCACCCTGAGCCAAACCCTCGCGTCGTCGGCCGATCTGCGTCTGACTGGGATGTCGGCGACGGTGAGGAGGTGTTGTGGTGGCGTGGTTGGCGCGTGTTCTCGAACGCGAGCACCGGTGGCTGCTTCGCGGCGCGGAAAGCCTGATGCCGGAAGCCACGGGAGCGACGACGCTGTGTCCGGATTCATCCTGTCGATGCGCAGGCGAACGGGTGTTGCCCGATGTGGCCTACGCGGCACAGCCCGGTGGCGAGAGATGAGTGGGTATTCGCGGATCCCGTTGTCGGTGCTCGATCTTGCTCCGATCGCGGACGGATCCTCGCCGGCCGAGGCGATCCGACGATCGATCGAACTGGCGCGCGTCGCGGAGGGCGCGGGCTATCGCCGATTCTGGTTGGCCGAACACCATTTCGTGTCGGTGGCGTCATCGTCGACGGCAACTCTCATCGCATTGATCGCCGCCGCCACCCAACGCATTCGGGTCGGCAGTGCGGCAGTTCAACTCGGGCACCACACGCCGGCGTCGGTGGTGGAGGCTTTCGGCACCATCGATGCGGTCCATCCCGGTCGGCTCGACCTGGGACTCGGGCGGTCGGGCCAGCGACGGACCGAAGCCATCGCCACGGTACGTACCGGCGGCACCGTCACGCGGTCCGAACCGGAACGCGTGGTCGACGGGCTGTTGATCCCACGTGCCTTCCCGGTCGAGACCCTGTTGGCCTCGCCGCGGATCGCGGCGGCCGCCCAAGCTCTGGAGTTCGAGGGCGCAGCTCCGCAGGATTTCGCCGACGCTGTCGCGGATGTCCTTGCGCTGCTGAGCGGTTCGTACCGTGTCGACGACATCGCACTGCACGCTGTTCCGGGCGAAGGCGCTGATGTCGACGTGTGGGTGTTCGGAAGCAGCAAAGGCCAGAGCGCACAGGTGGCCGGTACCGAGGGGTTACCGTTCGTCGCGAACTATCACGTCAGTCCCGCAACGGTTCTCGAGGCCGTGGAGGCCTACCGTGCGGCATTCCGCCCTTCGGGGCGGCTCGACCGGCCCTACGTCGTGGTGTCGGCCGACGTGGTGGTCGCCGACAACGACGCCGCCGCACGCGAACTCGCGTCGACCTACGGTCACTGGGTGCACAGCATCCGGGCCGGCGGTGGCGCAGCTCCGTATCCCGATCCGGCGTCGACACCCCCGCTCACCACCGAACAGCGTGCCGTGGTGGACGATCGCATTCGGACCCAGTTCGTCGGCTCACCGTCGGCAGTGGCCGATGGGCTCGACACCCTCGCCCACGCCACCGGCGCCGACGAGCTCGTGATCACCAGCGTCACACACGATTTCGAGGCGAGGAAGCGATCGCACCAGCTCCTGGCGGCCGAGTGGGGGATCTCAACCCCCGCTGCCTGAGGTGCGACGAGCGCTAGCCCCTTCCGCTGCCTGAGGTGCGACGAGCGCTAGCGAGGAGCCTCGAAGGCCTGGTGACCGTTGCTCCGTGGTCGCCCAATTGCTTTGTCTCACCAAAGCCCTTCGAGGCTCTCGGCTAGCGCCTCGAGCACCTCAGGGAGCGGAAAAGGGGGCTCTCGGCTAGCGCTCGGCTTGCGCCTCGAGCGCCTCAGGGAGCCGGAGTCAGCCGACCGACACCATCTCGTAGGTGCCCACGTTCGCCGACAACCGGCTCAGGTGCGACGACGCATCGCCCAGGGTGTGCGAGATGCCGGTCAGGCGGCTCACGTAGTGCCCGACAGGGTATTCGGCGGTCATGCCGATACCGCCGTGCATCTGGATCGCTTCCTGGCCGATCGCGCGGCCCGAGGTGCAGATCTGCAGCTTCGCACGGGACGCGACGACCGGGTCGGCGACACCGTCGGCTAGTGAGGTGGTGGCGTACAGGCTCATGCTGCGTGCGAGTTCGAGCTGCACGTACATGTCGGCGGCGCGATGGCTCAGTGCCTGGAAGGTCGACAGGGTGACGCCGAACTGCTTGCGTGTCTTGAGGTATTCGGTGGTGAGTTCCAGCGAACGCTCCATCGCGCCGACCGCCTCGGCGCAGAGCGCGGCCTGGATCCCGACCTCGGCGTCGGCGATGAGGTCCGACGCGTCGCCGCTGCCGAGGCGTCGGGCGGCGGCGTTGGCGAACTCGATCTGGGCGCCACGACGACGGTCGTGCGTGCGGTACGGCGTGCGGGTGACACCCTCGGCGTCGGCGTCGATGAGGTACAGACCCACGCCGTCGGCGTCCTTTGCCGACACGATGAGCTTGTGGGCGCAATCGCCGTGTCCGACAAGACTCTTGAGTCCGGTGAGGTTGCCGTCGGCATCCGCGGTGGTCTCGATGGTGCTTTCCGGCCAGCGGTTTCCGGCCTCGTGATGGGCGAAGGCCATCAGCAACTCGCCCGATGCGAGGCCCTCGCGCAGCTCGACGCGGGTCTCGTCGTCGGCGATCGCGAGCAGCGACCCCGGCACGAGCACCGAATCCAGGTACGGCTCGGGAGCCAGCGCGCGGCCGATCTCGGTCATGACACTGGTGAATTCGACGGGGCCGGCGTCCATGCCGCCCTCGGCCTCGGGGAAGGTCATGCCGAGAATTCCGATGTCGGCCAGCGACTTCCAGACCTTCTCGCTCCAGCCGCGCTCGGTGTCGGTGACCGCGCGCAGGGTTTCCACGTCGTAGCTCTTGGTGAGGACGTCGCGGACGGTGTCGCGCAACATCTGCTGCTCTTCGGACAGCTCGAAATCCATGATGTTCCTTGGGTTGTGGCGGGTAGGGCTCAGAGACCGAGCACGGCTTTGTCGATGATCTGGCGCTGAACCTCGGAGGAACCGCCGTAGATGGTGACCTTGCGGTAGTTGAGGTATGTCGGGACGCTGCGCTGTGCCCATTCGGGGGATTCGATGTCGGCGCTGCCGTTGGCGGCCGCGGCGTCGAGTTCGGCGACGGGGAGGGAGTCGGGGCCGGCGATGTCGGCGATCAGCTCCATGGCGGCCTGCTGCAGTTGGCTGCCCAATAGTTTCAGCAGCGACGACGCCGGGTTGGGTTTGCCGTCGGCCGACGATGCGACCACCCGCAGCTGCGTGAGTTCCAGTGCCAGCAGCTGATTTTCGATCTCGGCGAGACGGGCCGCGAACAACGGGTCATCGAGGAGGGTGCCGTTGGCGGTCGGTGTCTGTGCGGCCAGTTCCTTGGCGCGCGCGAGCTTGGTCTTGGTGTAGCCGACGCGTGCAATACCGCTGCGCTCGTTGCCGAGCAGGAACTTGGCCTGGGTCCAGCCGTCGTTCTCCTCGCCGACGAGATTCTCGACCGGCACCCGGACGTCGTTGAAGAAGACCTCGTTGACCTCGAAACCGCCGTCGATCAGCTGGATCGGCCGCAGTTCCACGCCCGGGGTGTCCATCGGGAACAGGAACATGCTGATGCCGGCCTGCTTCTTGACGTCCGGGTTGGTGCGGGCGAGGCAGAAGATCCAGTCGGCGTACTGACCGAGTGTGGTCCAGGTCTTCTGGCCGTTGATCACGTAGTGGTCGCCATCGCGGACCGCCTTGGTCTTGAGCGACGCGAGGTCGGAGCCGGCTTCGGGTTCGGAGAACCCCTGGCACCACCAGATGTCGGCGTTCGCGGTCTTCGCGAGGAACCGCTCCTTGATCTCCTGCGACCCGAACTGCGCGATGACGGGGCCGATCATGCCGACGTTGAACGGCAGCAGGTCCGGCACGAAGTTGAGGCTCATCTCCTCGCGGTAGATGTGGTGCTGGATCGGGGTCCAGTCCTTGCCGCCCCACTCGACCGGCCACGCGGGCGTCGCGACGCCGTGCTCGTTGAGGATGCGCGTGGTGGTGACGATGTCGTCGGGATAGCTGATCTTGCCGGCCTCGTTGCGTTGCCGGATCTCTTCGGGAACCTTCGAGAAGATGCTGCGCAGCTCCTCGCGGAACGCCTCTTCTTCGGGGCTGTACTTGAGATGCATGGTTCCGTCTTACTCCTCACCGGCGGGTGCTGACGCGCAGACCTCGGAAACGGTTCGCGCGGTCGATCTTTGGGGGTTACCGCAGGCTGTCGCAGTGATTTGGGGGATGCTGTGACTGCCGTCTCGACCATGACGGTACGCGAAACGGGGTCACAAAAGCAACGATCTTTGCAATAATGGCCCGATCATGACCAAACCGACAACAGCGACCGGCATCGCCAAACGTCCCGGCGGCCGCAGCGAGCGTGTGAAGGCGGCCGTCTTCGACGCGGTCGGGCAACTCCTGGATCAGGGGCTGCGGGAGACGATGACCATCCCGCAGGTCGCCGAGTTGGCCGGGGTCAACCCGTCCAGCGTCTACCGGCGCTGGGGGTCGATGGACGTGCTGCTCGAGCAGGTCGCGATCGAGGTGCTCACCGCCGAAGAACCAGTCCCCGATACCGGTGTGTTCGCCGACGATCTGCGCGCATGGGCCCAGCGCATCGCCGCAGACCTCGCCACTCCTCGTCGTCGCAACTATCTGCGGGCCATGGTGTGGGCCCGCACCGACATCGTCGACGCCTACCCGCGCTGGGAAATCCGGCGTGACAAGGTGGAACAGATGCTCGCTCACGCGCGTGAACGCGGCGAATCAGTACCGGCCGTCGACCTCGTCCTCGACCACGTCGTCGCTCCGCTCTACCACCACTGCGCTTTCGGGATGCCGGTCGAGGAGGCGTGGGCAGAGCGGTTGGTGCGCGACGTGTTGTCGATGACGGCGCGCTGAACCGTAGGCGGCGTAACCTGGCGCCATGGCCGACCATGAGTCGGGTCGGGGGAGAACGCAGGCGGGTACACGGGCGCGCGACGTCGACCGGGTGACGTCGATGCAGATCCTCGACGACGCCCTTCTGGACGGGCAGCTCAGTATCGGTGAGCATCGCCAACGTGTCGAGGACGCCAAGTCGGCATCAACACTGGCGAACTCGATTCCATCGTCTCTGACCTGCAGCGTGGCACGGAGTCGCCCGCGGATTCGGCGTCGACGCGGTCGGTGGACCCGCGCGTGATCCTCGGCATCGTGGCGATCCTCGCAGTCGTGGCCCTGCTAGTGGGGGTGGTCGTCGTGACCCGCGCCTCGTCCGACGATGAGGCTGGCGCGCCGGTCCCATCTGATCCGCTGGTGGAGGGTGCAATGTTCACCGCCGGCGGGATACGCGGGATCATCGAGGCCACCCGTCAGCGATTCGGGACGACTGTCGTGCAAGGTGTCCACCTGTACCGCGACGACGCCGTACTGCATGTCCTCGATCCGAAGTCTCCCACCGGCGCTGTGCACTACGACTTCTCGCCCGGCGGTGAGTTCCACAATCCGCAGGTCTACAGCGGACTATCGGTGAACTCGACCGGATCGCCCGACGTGGTCGTCGATCTTGCCGACGTCGACGCCGACAGCGTGGCCGACCTCATCGCATCGGCTCGGCTCGGCTCGGCATCAGCGCAGCCACTGTAGGACAAGCCAAGTTCCGGGTGACGATCGGCGGGGACGACGGCGGCGAGATCTGGATGGGCGTCAACGACATCAGCCTCGATTCGCATCTGGTGGCCGGCCTGGACGGGCACATCAAGGGTGTGCATCGCTGCGGCTGGGGTTGTTGACGCTATGCTCGGCCTGCATGAAGCATGTGCATGCGTTTGGTGATGACTGTCTCGGCGATCTCGACGGTGTCGGCGTCGCACGGGGGATTGTGGCTGGCGAGTTCTCCGCGACCGAGGCCGTGGAGGCCGCGCTGGCCCGCATCGACGCGGTCAATCCGCACCTGAACGCCGTCGTCTACGACGACCGCGAACGTGCCCGCAAACGTGCCGTCGACAACGACTTCCCGGCCGGCTCGTTCGCCGGTGTGCCGTCGATCATCAAGAACAACACCCTGTTCACCGGCTTGCCGACGCGGCACGGGTCCGCTGCCGTGCCGGAGCGTCCGGCCGAGATCAACGAGGCCTTCACCGACCAGTGGCTCTCGACCGGCGTCAACGTCGTCGGGGCGTCGACGCTGCCGGCCTTCGGCCTCACCGCGACCACCGAGTTCGTCGACGGCGACCCTACGCGCAACCCCTGGGACACCGACTTCTCCTCGGGTGCGTCGTCGGGCGGTTCAGCGGCACTCGTTGCCGCCGGAGCACTACCGATCGCGCACGCCAACGACGGCGGAGGTTCGATCCGTATCCCGGCGGCCGCGTGTGGGCTGGTCGGTTTGAAACCGTCCCGCGATCGGGTCGTCGCATCGCGGGAGGGCGAAGCGGCACCGATCGACATCATCTCCAACGGCATCATCAGCCGGTCGGTCCGCGACACCGCGCACTTCATCGCCGACGCCGAGCGGTTCGCGGCCGCGCCGGATCTCGAGCAGGTTGGACTCGTCGAGGGCCCGAGTCAGCGTCGACTGCGGATCGCACTCATCACCGAACCGTTGACCGGCCAGTTGCTCGACAAGGACACCCAGCGAGCGGTGACCGGCGTCGCCGAGCTGCTGGAGAAGCTCGGTCATCGCACCGAGATGGTGCCGATGCCGGTCGATCGCGACTACATCCAGGACTTCACCGATTACTGGGCTCTGCTCGCCTTTTCGCTCGACCACTTCGGAAAACGCGTGATCGACAAGGGTTTCGACCGTTCGCAACTCGACCCCTTCACGCGCGGCCTGTCCCGGATGGCGTTGCGACGGTTCTGGCGGATGCCGTCGGCCATTCGAGGGCTCAAACGTTCGACGGCGGCCTTCCGCGGCATGTTCGACCGCTTCGACCTGGTCCTGACACCGACGCTCGCCCACACCACGCCCAAGATCGGATACCTCGACCCCGCAGGCGATTTCGCCGAGACCTTCGAACGACTCACCCGCTACGTCGCGTTCACCCCGGCCAACAACACCTCGGGCACCCCGGCGATCAGTCTCCCGCTCGGCCAGACCGCCACCGGCCTGCCGATCGGCATCCACTTCATGGCCGACCTCGGCAAGGAACGCTCACTGCTCGAGCTGGCCTTCGAACTCGAAGCGGCGCAACCGTTTGCGCGGATTCAGGATGCGTCAGGCCGCTGACGTCGGGTTCACGCCATACCGACGATGGTGTTGAGGCACTTCACCACAAGCGCCCCCGGCACCGATGTCACATACTGCAGCGGGTCCTCGCAGGGCACCGGCAGTGCGTGCGCGTGTCCGTCGATACCGATCGCCACGAGACCGGGCCAGTGCGGTGGTTCCGGTGTCGGCCGAGTCCCGACACTGACGTCGCCCAGTGCGAACCAACCGCCGTTCACCGAGGTCCACGACGCCTCCAGCGTGGTTGCCCAGGCGGACTCTGCCTGTAGCGGTGTGCGAACCGTCCGCGCGGAGTCGACCAAGTAGATCGATGAAGTGTCCTTCCGGTCCGATCGCCTGGTCACCAAGAGAATCGATTGGTCGTCGATGAACTGTGCGGCACCCGCAACGGACTTGGTGTCCAGCGTGTTCACGTCGACAAGGATGTCGCGTCGACCAACCGTCAGCAGGGCGTGTGGGCCCCGCGCGTCGACGAAAGACACCCGATCTGACTGTCGCGCACCGAGTATCGCGCGTGTGATCGTGCCGCGCCGGGTTCCGGTGACGGGATCGAGAATCGTCGCCAGTTCGCTCGAATCGCCCAGCAGCACGCCGCTGCGGCCGACATCGCTGCTGTCGCATGCGGTGATGATCACCGCATCGGTGGTGAGGGTACCGCAGGAATTGCATCCGTACCGAAATATGCGCTGCCACAGAACTTCGCCGGTGCGAGGATTGATCGCCGTCCAACGCTGCGAACGCGCCGACGCTGTGACGCCCGGCGGTTCTGGCACAGAATCGGCGATCAAGGCCACGTCCGGTGAGGTCCCGAAGACGGTGGCCGGTGCCTCGGAAGTTCTGGTCCAGAGAACCCGGCCAGTCATCGCGTCGATGCCGATGACCGACTCGGACTCGGCGACATTCCGGGCGAGTTTCGTTGTCACCGCGGTGATCACCACCGATCCGTGACCGACGCCGGTGCTCCGTGGTAGGTACGGGGACACCTGTGGGGCTGACAGCCACCAGCGCCGCTCCCCGGTGCGGCCGTCGTAGCCCTCGATCGTGTCGGGTCTTCCGGACATGGTGAAGTCGTACTCGACTCGGACGAACCCGGCGCCGGCCGGAACGACCCGGTCCGCGTCACCGACAGCAATGCGATAGCGTTCCTGGACTTCGAGGCCAATGCGGCCGCCAATCGTTGTCGGAGCGGCGGTTTCACCGGTCAACGGCCCATTCGACGACGAGCTCTGTGTGGCGGCAACGACGATCGCCGGAATCGAGATGAGGATCGCCGCAGCGACAGCCACCGCAACCGTCCAGCGCGGCCGGTGGCCAGGAGTGCGGTGCCGGTGGTGCTCACGCGGCGGTGGTTGGACAGCCAATCCGATCGCCTCTCGTGCCGGACCGTAGGAAAACAGAGCGACCACGACGAGCACAGCCAGCGCCGCGCAGGCAGACAACCAAGCTGCTGTCGCCGCGGCCGTAGCCAACGTCGATGCGGAGTTTCGCTGGGCATCAAAGGTATCGGTGAATGCGGCCATGGTTGTGCCGCGGAATCGGGTGATGATGACACAGACACCCGCGACGGCCAGGATCGGCGTGGACAGCGCGGCGATTCGGTGGCGAGTCCTGTTCGACCACATGTTCACCCTGCCGACGAAGTAGTAGAGGCCGACGAGGACGGTGGCCGTACCGACCATCCACCCCGTCCGGACAAGCACATCGTCCATGGCCACGTTCACCGGACCAGGCATCCCGGTCGGCCGCGCGATGATCGCGTAAGCGAGGCATGTCAGTGATGCGCCCAGGAATCCGATCACCAACGCCGACAGGATCGGTGACCATGGTCGTTCGATGTCTCTGTCGGTATCGGTCGGTTCCCAGACGTCATCGGCGATGGATGTTTCCGTGTCTGCCCCGTCCTGCACGAGCAGAGCGTACCTTCGCTGGGATGGCTCCGGAGAACTCGCTGCACAACGGTTCTGAGTTGTCCACAGCGAGGACTCGGCAGTGATCCGAACCGCCTGCGGCCGTTAGTCTATGCAGATGCCGGGGGACGACTCGATCATCGATGCCATCACGACGACGAGCAACCGATCACGGGACGGGTGGCGAACCCCGGCGTCGATCGCCGTGGCGACAGGATTGGCCGTGGCGGGCGTTGTGCTCACCGGTTATGCAGTGGCGCACCGGCATCCCGACAACTGGATCGGCGACTTCACCTCACCTCAGACGGACCGGTATCTGGTGATTGCGGCTGTGGCGGTTCCGCTGTTGGCGGCGGCCATCGCGATTACGGCTGTCGTGGTGTGGAGACGTCGGTCAGCCGACCTCGATCTTGCAGGGCCCGTCTTTGGGCTCCTGCTGTTGGCGTCCTTGGGTGTCGGCTGGCTGTGGCTGACTCCGATGGGTTCGACGGCGGACAAGGAGTTTGACGGGCCGCTGCTGCCACCGGTCGTGATGTGGATTCGAGTCTCGGGTGGTCTGCTGATGGCCGCCTGGTTCGTACTGTTGATCGGCGCGGTGCGGCCGACAACGATTCCGCGCGAACGCCGAGTTCGTGGCGCCGCAGTGTGCGTTGCCCTCACCTCGATCGTGGCGATCAGCGTCGTCGGTGCCGGCTATGCTGGTGGGAAAGGACTGGTGGGCAGGAGTATTCACCAGCCAAAGGCGGCGTCGGTGCCTGTGCCGCCGCTGCCGACAACCGTCGGAACCCGCGTCGCGTACACGATCCCAGCTCGCTCAGCGGGAGATGTCCTCGAGGCAGGCCCGGGCTTTGTGGTGCGTGGTGCGGACGGTCTGGTGGCCTATGACGGCTCGACCGGGGCGCGACGGTGGTCTATCGAGTCCTCAGATCTCGGAAGCCTGTGCGGGGGCGAGCTCCTGCGTCGCATGAGTCGCACATTGGGGATCGCGAGTCCGCGCGCCGAGGCGTCGGTCCGCACTACCGGTATCGGCCGCGATGCGACGGTCGTCGTGACCTGCAGTCGATGGATTGTCGGAGTCGACGCGATGACCGGGTCGGTGCGGTGGGTGAATTCTGAGGGTTGGGACGTCTACGACGCGACCCCCGATGTCATCGCGGTGACCAAGAACGATCGCAGTTCCCAGCACGCGGCGGTGGCGGCGATGGACCCCAGGACCGGCAAGGTGCGCTGGGTGATGGGAGCGTCGGACTGCACCGACGCCGAGAGCCTCATGGTCGTCGAGCGTGTGATCGTTCAAGAGGACCGCTGTTCGGTGAGCGGGCGGTGGCTGCGAATGCTGGACGTGCACAGCGGAATCGAACGCTACATCACCATGCCCGAGTGGGCGGTGCGGTCGCAAGAGTGGCCGCGCCGCGTGATTCGGGCGCTGGCGCGATCCGGTTCGGTACTGGCCATCGAGGTGTCCATGGGCGGCACCGACTACCGGACGTGGGACACCGGAATCGTGGCCGTCGACACCAGGTCGCGTGGAGTGCGCGAGGTCGTGCCACACAGCACGAAGAGTGAGTATTGGCTCGTGGATCGATACGGCAGCGAGTGGCCGCCGTCCGGTGCGATCACTCCATTGGCAAGCACGTCAGATCAAGTGATGTTCCTCAGGCTTCCTGCTGGTCGCGTCGAACATCATTCTGCGCGTGAGGTCTTCAGTAGCGACGTCCGGGCAGAACAGTGGTGGACTCTCGTCGGCGACACCGCAGTAACGGCCCTGGGTCGCCCCGAATCCGGAGCCATCGTGACCATCTCGCCCGACGGCCGCGTCGTGAGCCGACCCGGTCCGTGCGGACGCGACGAAGGCGGCGTGATGACCGTCCCTGGTGGGCTGTTGGTGCTGTGCATGCGGACAGACGCACACAGCTACAAGGTCACGAGCGTGGATGTCGTCGGATTGCGGTGAGCGCGGCATAGCGGTCCGACAACGACAAAGGTTGCAGTTCGACGCCTCACGCGCGTCAAACTGCAACCTCTGCGTCGAAATCGCTAGTGCGCGACCGCCTTCTCGGCGCCGACACCGGTCAGTGAACGAACCTCCATCTCGGCGTTGCGCTCCGGAGTGCCCTTGTCGGCGGGTGAGGTGAAGGTGCCGATGATGCCGAGGGCAAAGCCCAGCGGGATCGACACGATGCCCGGATTCGAGAGCGGGAACCATGCGAAGTCGGAGCCCGGGATCATCGAGGTCGACGCACCGGAGACCGCCGGCGAGAAGATGATCAGGATGATCGTCGAGCCCAGACCGCCGTAGATGCTCCACAGCGCGCCGCGGGTGTTGAACCGCTTCCAGTACAGCGAGTACACGATGGTCGGCAGGTTGGCCGCCGCGGCGATCGCGAAGGCCAGCGCCACCAGGAAGGCGATGTTCTGGCCGTTGGCGAGGATACCGAGGACGATGCCCATGATGCCGAGCACCACGACGGTGTAGCGCGACACCCGCACCTGATCGTCCTCACTTGCCTTGCCGCGCTTGATGACACTGCCGTAGATGTCGTGGGCGAAGGAGGCAGATGCGGTGATCGCCAGCCCGGCCACGACCGCGAGGATCGTCGCGAAGGCGACCGCGGAGATGATTCCCAACAGGACCACGCCGCCGAGTTCGAAGGCGAGCAGCGGTGCCGCCGCGTTCTGACCGCCGGCCGCGGCAAGGATCTTATCGGGTCCGACGAGGGCTGCCGCGCCGTAGCCGAGGATCAGCGTGAACAGGTAGAACGCGCCGATCAGGGCGATGGCCCAGACCACCGAGCGTCGGGCTTCCTTGGCGGTCGGCACGGTGTAGAAGCGCATCAGCACGTGCGGCAGACCCGCGGTGCCGAGCACCAGCGCGATGGCCAGCGACACGAAGTTGATCTGCGAGGTCATCGATCCGCCGTACTGGGCGCCCGGCGCGAGCACATCGCGGCTTGCGACCTTCTTCGACTCGGAGTCGCTGATCGCGTCCTGGGCCGAACCCAGGAGCGAGGAGATGTTGAAACCGAACTTGGCGAGAACGATGAAGGTCATGATCGCCGCACCCGCGATGAGCAGCACGGCCTTGATGATCTGCACCCAGGTGGTGCCCTTCATGCCGCCGATGAGGACGTAGACGATCATCAGGGCGCCGACGACGGCGATGACGATCGATTGTCCGAGGCGACCCTCGATGTCGAGCAGCAGCGCGACAAGCCCACCGGCGCCGGCCATCTGGGCGAGCAGGTAGAACAACGACACCGCGAGCGTGGAGATCGCCGCGGCCAGTCGCACCGGACGCTGCTTCAGGCGGAAGCTGAGGACGTCGGCCATGGTGAATTTGCCTGTGTTGCGGAGCAATTCGGCGACGAGCAGGAGAGCGACGAGCCACGCGACGAGGAAGCCGATGGAGTAGAGGAACCCGTCGTACCCGTAGACGGCGATGGCGCCTGCGATACCGAGAAAGCTTGCGGCCGAGAGGTAGTCGCCCGCGATGGCGATACCGTTCTGCGGCCCGGAGAAGCCGCGGCCGCCGGTGAAGAAGTCGGCGGCGGACTTGTTGTTCTTGCTGGCGCGGATGACGACGTACATCGTGACCGCCACGAACGCGAGGAAGATCGAGATGTTGGCGACGGGGCTGCCGACCGTTGCGGCGAGCACCATGGTGTTCTGGCCGGTCATGCCGATACCTCACTTTCCATCTGGTCGCGGATGGCCTCGGCCTTGGGATCGAGTTCGCGGTTGGCGAACCGCACGTAGAGGCCGGTGATGACGAAGGTGGTCACGAACTGCAGCAGTCCGAGGATGAGTCCGAGGTTGATGTTGCCCCAGACCTTGGTGGCCATAAAGTCGTGCGCGAACGCGCCGAGCAGCACGTAGATCGCGTACCAGGCCAGGAAGAACGCCGAGACCGGGAACACGAAGCGACGCAGGGTGCGCTTGAGGTCCTGGAACTGATCGCTCTCCTGCATGGCGAGATAGGCCTCGCCGGTGGGTAGGTGTGACTGAGGTGGTGGTTGGTCGACGGTCGACACGGGTTTCCTCCCAGCTGTGACGGGTAACTGGAGTCAGACTTGCTGAGGCGTGGATCACATCGCAATGCGTGGCGCGGGTCACACGCCGAAGTCCACCGGCTGTGCGCCGGACGGTCGAAATGTGCCGACGAGCGGTTGCCGTTCGCAGTGTGTGGGATCATGTGTAAGGAGGTACACAGATGGCCACAAATCTCGCGATCGACCCGGAACTGCTCGATCATGCTTTTCGGGTCGGCGGTGAACGCACCAAGAAGGACACGGTCACTCGCGCGCTTGAGGAGTTCATCGCCCGACGTGAACAAGCCAAGATCGTCGACCTCTTCGGTTCGCTCGATCCCGACGAGACCTTCGACTACAAGGCGCAGCGTTCGCGCGGATGAGCGTTCTCGTAGACACCAGCGTCTGGTCGCTGGCGTTGCGGCGCGACGCTCAGCTCGACAACCCGCACGTCGTCGAACTGCGACGGCTACTCGTCGGTGGTGACCTCGTCGTCACCACCGGACTCATCATCCAGGAGCTACTCCAGGGGTTCGTGCCGGAGCGCACGCGCGGGGTCATCCTCGAACGGTTCGCGTCGGTGCCGGTTGTTGCACCCGACCGCCACGATCACGTCGCCGCTGCCGACCTGAAGAACCTGTGCCGCAGTGCAGGGGTCCAGTTGGGCACGATCGATGCTCTGATCGCGCGACTCGCGATTGCCCACGGGCTCACATTGCTGACCGCGGACAACGACTTCGTCCATGCCGCACCACATGTCGGCCTCGCCGTCTGGACACCCTGAGCGTCGACCGGCCCGTCCATCTGGCCCGGCAGAAGCACCATCGATCCGCCGGTGCGTCCCCAAAAAGTAGGGGAAGAAACTCGTCCCCTACCCTCGGAGTCTTCCCCCAGAAAACTCTCGCGGACGACTGTGAACCTCGGGGAAGAAACTCTTCCCCTAAGTTTTGCGGGCCGGGTGGGCACGCATCTGCCCAGGTCACGAGCCTGGCCCACCATTCTCTTCGCGTCAGCCACCCGGCAGTCGCTCGACGCCCATGCCGAGGCGTTCGGGCACGTGCATTCGTGCAAACGTGCGTGACAGATCGGCGGGCACCCGGCTGCGGGTGGCCAGACTGACGCCGATCATGGTCCCGAACGCGAGCGGCACGGTGACTGCGGCCGGGTACCCGATGATGACTGCGAGCCAGCCGTTGAATGCGTCGTCGTCGGCGACACCGGCGATCGCGAGGCTGGTGGCTACGCCGGCCGACACTCCACCCACGATCAGGCCGGCGATCGCGCCCGGCGCGGTGAGCCCGCGCCACCAAATACCCAGCACCAGAAGAGGACACAACGTCGACGCGGCGACCGCGAACACCAGGCCGACGGTCCGCGACAGTTCCAGCGAAGTCGCCGCCAGGGACAGTCCCACCGGGATGACGCCGCCGATCACCGCCGCCAGCCGGAAGTCACGAACCCTGCCGCGCAGAACGTCGGTGGCCAATGCTCCGGCGACGCTGACGAGCAAGCCCGACGAGGTGGCCAGGAACGCGGCGATCGCCCCGGCGGCCACGAGTGCCGCCAGGATCTGGCCGCCCACACCGCCTACCGCAGCACTCGGTAACAGCAGAACAGCGGCGTCGGCCGTGCCGGTGATCAGGAGCTCAGGGACGTACAGGCGCGCAAAGACGCCGAGCAGCAACGGAAACAGATAGAACAGCGACAGCAGCGCGATCACGGTCAGCGCCGTCCGACGCGCAGTCCGGCCGTCGGGGTTGGTGTAGAACCGCACCAAGACGTGTGGCAGGCCCATGGTGCCGAGGAAGGTCGCAATGATCAGCGAAAGCACTTGGTAGAGAGCGTGATCGCCACCGAGACCGTGGCCGGGGGAGATCCATTCCGAACCGGTGGCCGGCGCGCCGGCGATGACCGGGGTCGCGGCTCCGGCGTCGAGGGCGATCACGCTGCCCGCCGAGATGTGGTGATGTCCAGGCGCTAGGATCGGCTCGTCGTCGACCGCGCGGCCATCCACGGTCCCGGAGATGCGCATGCCGGCCGGATCACTCACGGTGACCAGCACGTCAGTCGTGACGTCGACCGTGGTGGCGACCGAGACGCGAGGCGGTGCGGGCTCGCCGAGATGGGCTCGATCCCCGGCGAATACACCCAGCAGTACCAGTGCGGGGATCGCGATGGCCGTGAGTTTCAGCCAGTACTGAAAGGCCTGGACAAAGGTGATCGACCGCATGCCGCCGCCGACGACGTTGACGATCACAATGGCCCCGACCGCAACGGCGCCGACCCAGACCGGGGCGCCGAGCAGAATGTTGAGGGTCAGTCCGGCGCCCTGGAATTGGGGGATCAGATACAGCACGCAGACCACCACCACGACGATCATCGCCGTGGTGCGCACCGGCTTCGACGACAATCGGAACTCGGCGAAGTCGGGCACCGTGTAGGCCCCGGAGCGACGCAGGGGTGCGGCCACGAACAGCAGTAGCCCCAGGTAGCCCGCGGTGAACCCCACCGGATACCAGAGCGCGTCGGCGCCGTACTTCGCGACAAGTCCGGCAACGCCGAGAAAGGATGCCGCCGAGAGGTATTCGCCGGATACGGCGGCGGCATTCCACCGCGACCCGACCGTCCGCGAAGCAACGAGGAAGTCCGACGTGGTTCGCGAGAACCGTCCGCCGTAGGCGCCGACCGCGATGGTCGCCACCGCCGCGACGAGCAGGGCTGCCGCGGTCAGGGCGTCGACGTGCTGGCTCACGGGCCGTCACTGTCTGAATCGGTGTCGTCGTCGACGACACCCATGAAGTCGCGTTCGGCTTGTTCGGCGAGCCGTATGTACAGCCAGCCGGTCAGATACACGATCGGGTAGAGGAGGACACCGAGGACGATCCAGTGCAACCGGATGCCGAACACGGTGAGCTCGCCAAGTGAGGGAAAGGCCAGTCCCAGCAACGGAATTGCCACGATCAGAACCAGCAGACTACCGCCCAGCCGAAGTGCGAGCCCGAGCTGGGCACGCATCAGGCCACGAACCAGCGTGTCGCCGACCTCGGTCTGTTCCTGCACCTCCACCCGGGTCCGGACGGTACGTGCGCCGCGTCGGGACGCGAGGACAACCCGTTCACGTGGTGGCGGATTCGAGGTCATGTTCGCCCGCCTGGTTCCCCAGAGCGGTAGGTGCGGAGCGGGTCTCGAATGATGCGGTCCTTGATCTCACGCAGCTGACGTCGGCTGACCGGAAGCTCCACCGCTGGAGATCGGCCGTTCTCGCCGACGCTGACTACCGTCGTCGACCCCGACGTGCGCAACCCGGTGACCATCTTGAGAGCGACCAGATACGAGCGATGCACGCGGGCAAAGCCGTGATCCTGCCAGCGAGATTCCAAGGTGGACATCGGTATTCGCACAAGGTGTGCGCCGGAGTCGGCGTGTAGCCGGGCATAGTCGCCGACGGCCTCCACCCACGAGATGGAGTCGCGTCGCACCAGCGATGTGACGCCACTCATCTCCACCGGGATCACCTCGTCCGATGTGTCGGTGGTGCCGGTCATGTTGTCGCTCTGCGGTTGTGGCGTGGAATCTGCATTGTCCCGATTGCTCGTCACGCGGTCCACGGCCTGTGCCAGGCGATCCTCGCGCAGTGGTTTGAGGAGGTAGTCGAGTGCGCCGACCTCGAAGGCGTCGACCGCCTTGTCGTCGTGCGCGGTGACGAAGACGATGGCCGGCGGCTCGGTGTAGCGGCCCAGCACGCCGGCGAGTTCGAGTCCGGAGAGTCCGGGCATGTTGATGTCGAGGAAGATGGCGTCGATGCGATGGTCGTTGAGTTCGCGCAGCGCGCCAGTGGCATCGGACGCGGCGAGAACGGTCCCCACGGCATCTTGTCGCTCGAGGAGGTAGCACAGCTCGTCGAGCGCGGGACGTTCGTCGTCGACGGCGAGGACCACGAGATCGTCCATCGGTCACCTCCTAAACGTGCACGCCCGCGCGGAACTTCGGTACTCGCATCCCGACCTTGGTGCCCGCACCGACCGCGGTCTCGACCACTAGACCGTAATCGTTGCCGAAGGCCGCGCGCAGACGATGGTCGACATTCGTGAGCCCCACGTGAGCACCCTCGGAGGTCTCTCCCGAAGGGTTCGGTCCCGAGGTAGTTGGCGCAGACGGTTCCAGCGCGTCGAGCACACCTGAGCGCAGCATCTCCGGGTCCATGCCAACCCCGTCGTCTTCGACGGTGATCACGCAGTCGGTGCCCTCGTCGCGGGCGGTGATGGTGATGACGCCACCGCCCTTGCCGCCCAAACCATGTCGGACGGCGTTCTCCACCAGGGGTTGGAGGGCGAGGAACGGCACCACCACGTTGAGCACCTCGGGCGCGACGTGTAGACGCACCTCGAGCGCGGGCCCGAATCGGGCGCGTTCGAGGGTGAGGTAGCGGTCGATGTTGCGCAGTTCGTCGGCGAGCAGGGTGAACTCGCCGGCCGCGCGGAACGAGTACCGGGTGAAGTCGGCGAACTCGAGGATGAGTTCGCGGGCGCGGTCGGGGTCGGTGCGGACGAAGGACGCGATGGTGTTGAGGGCGTTGTAGATGAAGTGCGGGCTGATCTGTGCGCGCAGGGCGAGCACCTCGGCGCGGTCGAGGCGGGCTCGGGAGGCGTCGAGGTCGGCGAGTTCGACCTGGCTGGACACGTACCGGGCCACCTCGGCAACCGCGCCCAGCATGCCCGGCCCGGGTCGGCGCGTGGTCGCGACCACGAGGACGCCGAGCCGCTCATCCCCGGCGACCAGGGGTTGGGCGATGAGTGCCCGCACCGGTGATTCGGAGTACGACGGGTCGGTCGACAGGACGCGGCGCTGGTTGTCGGCGGCCGACGCGGCGGCCCGGTCGGCGTGGGCGAGCATGTCGGCGTCCCAGATGTCGTCGTCGACGGGGTCGTGTGCGAGGCGACGTGGTTCGTCGTCGTAGAGGGCCACGGCGTCGGCGGCGGTGAGCGATCGGAGGTGGGGCAGCGCTTCGGCGGCGGACTCCGCGGTCAGCCCGGTACGCAGCGACCGCGCGGCCCGCGATGCCGTGTGCAGGGTGGTGTGCACCGCACGCTCGGTCGGGGTCGCGACCACTCGCCGCGTCCGGATCAGCATGATCACGCCGACGACGACGATCGTCGCGAGCACGGCGATCAACACCGCCAATCCGCTGGACATGCACCCATCTTCGACGGTGCGGCGCCGGCGCGCTGTGACTCGGGCAGAAAACACTCACCACCGCCGGCTGCGAGCCTCGAAGACCCTGCCTACCGACGGCTGAGGTGCGAGCCTGCGAGCCTCGAAGACACTGCCTGCGGTGACATCGTTGTCTCACCAAGCCCCTTCGAGGCTCGCAAGCTCGCACCTCAGGGAGCGGGTGGAGGGTCAGCGAGCGGAGGTGGGGCGGGTGCAGGGTCGGCGAGCGGAGGTGGGGCGGGTGCAGGGTCGGCGAGCGGAGGTGGGGCGGGTGGAGGGTCAGCGAGCGGAGGTGGGGCGGGTGCAGGGTCAGCGAGCGGAGGTGGGGTGGGTGGAAGGTCGGCGAGCGGAGGGTGGAGGGGGGTCCAGGCGGTGGGGAATCAGTAAACAGTCCACTCACTCTGGGCGTACCGTAGGATGCGGGGGTCCATGAGCGTCGACGGCGGCATGTCGAGGGGTGGGCGGTCGAGCGGGAAGACGGCGGCCGACGCGAGTTCGTCGGGGCTCAAGAATCGCAGCGGTCTGGGAGCGTGCACGGCGAGTGGAACCGGCTCGTTCGCGGCGAGGTGGAAACCCCAGTCGCCGAAGGACGGTACGTCGACGTGGTACGGCTGCGTCCAGAGCCCTGCGTCGCGCAGGGTGGACTGTATGCACCAGAACGACTTCGGCGCGAAGTACGGTGATCCCGACTGCACCACCATCCGTCCACCGTCGGCCAGGTGCGCGCGGGCCAGTGCGTAGAACTCCGTCGAATACAGCTTGGCGGTGGCGGATTCGTCGGGGTCGGGCATGTCGATGATGATCGCGTCGTAGCGCTGGTTCGCCTGCCGCAGCCAGGTGAAGGCGTCGGCGGTGATCACCCGCGCGCGCGGATCTGTCATCGATCCGCGATTCAAGCGCACGAGCCGCTCGTCGTTCCGGGCGAGACGGATCATCTCGGGATCGAGTTCGACAAGGGTGATGTCCCCGGCGTCGGGGTAGGTGAGTACTTCCCGCAGGGCCAGGCCGTCGCCGCCACCGAGCACCAGTACCCGTGCATGTGCTCCCGACATCGCCGGATGCACCAGCGCCTCGTGATACCGGTACTCGTCGATCGACGAGAACTGGAGGTCGCCGTTGAGGTAGAGCCGAGTGTCCGGTCCCTCGGCGGTACGACGCTCGGTGATGACGATGTCCTGATATGGCGTGCGTTCGGCCGCGACGATCGGATCGCGGTACAGCGCCTGACGGGCGGTGACCTCGAACTTCGACGAGTAGACGAGAGCCGCGACCAGCGCCGCGACCACCGCTACGGCGGCGGTGCCGAGCAGTGCCATCCGCATCGGGCTCAACGACCGCCGGAACACCACGAACACCAAGAACGAACCAGCCGCGGCGTTCACCAGGCCGACCACGAGCGCACCCCGCAGCTGACCGAAGAACGGCAACAGCAGGAATGGGAAACACAGGCCGCCGACGAGGGCGCCGATGTAGTCGACGGCGAAGATGTCGGCGACCGCCGAGCCCGCCTCCTGCCGCCGAATCCGTTGCAGCAGAACCATGAGCAGCGGGATCTCGGCACCGATCAGCAGACCCAACACAAACGCGACCACCACGAGCGCCTGCGTGTACAGCGCAAGATAGGCGAACGCCGCGTACAGCGCCATCACCGACAATCCACCGAGCAACGCGAGGGCCAGTTCGATCACCGCGAACGCGGTGACCGAGTGCGGCTGAAGCGGTTTGGCGGCGAGCGACCCGACACCCATTGCGAAAACCATCACCGCGAGCACGATCGACGCCTGGGTTGCGGTGTTGCCGATCAGGAACGACCCCAACGACACCAGGGCCAGCTCGTAGACGAGACCACAAGCAGCGCAGACAAAGACGACGGCCAGGAGCGCGGATCGGGACCAGCGGGTAGCGGTCGTCTTCTCGCTCCCGGTAGCCTGCCCGCTCCCGGTCGTCCTCCCGCTCCCTGAGGTGTGAGGAGCGCCAGCGACGAGCCTCGAAGGGTCTGGCGACGTCATCTCACCAGGCCTTCGAGGCTCCTCGCTAGCGCTCGTCGCACCTCAGGCAGCGGAAGGAGCTCAGGCAGCGGCATTTCGGGGCGATCCATGCTCAGGGGTTGGCGTCACAAGATAGAGGCGGCGATGATCAACGCGGTGCCGACGTGGGTGACGCCGTGTACCCACACGGCCGGGTGACTTTCGGTGTCGACGACGAGTTCGCCGAGCTTGCCGGGCGTGAACAGGTCGACGATGACGAAAGTGAGTGCCATTGCGGCCATTCCGATGATGGTGTAGACCACTGTGTACGTGAGCCCCACCGCGAGCCGTCCCTCGCTGGACACGATCGCCGCGGTGACGATGATCGCGACCGACAGCAGGTTGGTGGCAACGAGGATGCCGGCGTTGCGATTTCGGTCGGCCCACAACTGGTGGCGCAGGTTGCCGGGCGTGAGCACGTCGAGGACCGCGAAGGAGATGAGCATCAGGAGGACCCCGACACCCGAGTAGGCCGCGGCGTAGGCGGCGTTGAGCGCGATGTCACCTATCGAGATCATGAGTATTCTCCGGTTCTTCGTGGTCCGTCGTGCTGTGAGGGTGATCGTCGTCGAAGGTCATTTTCCGCCTCCGTTGCTTCCGCCGCCGCGGTTGTCGCTCCCGTTGCCGCCGAAATTCGGTGTGGGAACCCAATATCCGCCGACGTAGTTGTGATAGTGGTTGTAGCCCGACCGGTAATCGCGACTGACCATCACGCGTGTCTTGTCGTTGCCGTAGGGGAAGAGGCCGATGAGGTAGTCGGGGTACTGCATGAACAGCGATCCGGCCACGGCGCCCGCTGCGGCGGCATCACCCTCGCGCCGGTCGTTGGGGTTCTCGGCGTCGCTGATCTCGTCTGCGACCTTCGACGGTGTGCCGTCGGCGATGTAGGCCTGCACGCCGCTCTCGTCCAGCGATGCGTCGCGCTGATAGTTCGACGTGACGTACTGGCGAGCATTGTTCTGCTTGAAGGCGTTGTAGCCACAGGAGCCGATCAGGATCAGGATGGTCACCCCGGCGATCACGGCGATGATGATGTTTCGGGTACGACGCAGCGAGCGGAGCGGATCGGGCTCGGGTGCGCCGAAACCGCCAGGGGGAGACACACTCACGCCGAAATCACCGCGCCCCGACCCAGCCTGCTCGTGGTCAGCACGACTTCACCGGCTTGCGGATAGGTATGCCAGGTGTGCCACGAGATCGCGTCGGGTTCGTCGTCGGCCACGATCGCGGTGACCGCGTGCGGCGCGCCCGGGAAATGTCCGATCAGCGCCGGCATGCCTTCGGCGATGCGGTCGGCGACGCGACGGTGAAGGTCGTCGACCAAGTCGGCCAGCGCATCGGGATGCACCGCGTCGACCCGGGAGGCGAAGTAGTAGTCGAGGTGCTGGAAGGACTCGGGCAGCGCGGACGTCACCTCGGGCAAGCAGGCCACGGTCTCGCACAGACGGTGATTCCCGTCGTCGACGATCACCTGATGACTCGCACCGAGCAATCGCAACGAGACAGTGATCCCACCGAGTTCGCCAGAGCTCGTGGCGAGTGCCGGCTGTTCCGGGGCGGTCAGCGAATAACCGAGCTGTCCGGCGCCGGTGTCAGCGAACGCGACGGCGAGTTCGGTCGAGCCGTCGGGCGGTGAAGCGGGACTCACGGCGGTCCAGGAGCAGAGCTGCTCGGATAGATCCGGTACTCACCCGCGTCGAGCACCTCGCCGCGCGCGCACTCCCAGCCGCCACCGAAGTCCTCGAAGGACAGACGCTCGTCGCCTGCCTGGTAGTCGTGGTAGCGCAGCGATCCGGTCGGGTTGAGGCCGGTGGTTCCCGTCGAGGTGAACGTCGCCGACCCCGATTCGTCGGATTCGTAGCGTCGGCCGCCGTCGAGTTCGATGGTCTGTGGGCCCGGGACCGTGGTCACGCCCTTGAGCTCACGCCACAGGATGACCTCGAGATCGGGGTCGTCCTCCACCGACAGCCATGCCTTGGAGCCGAGGCCGGTGTCGAGAAAATGCTCGGTCCATTGGAAGCTGCCCTGGGTCAGCACCAAGGTTCCGCGAACCGCGTGCGTCTGGCCGCGGAATTCGACGAGGTCGCCGGGTTTGAGGGTGCGCGGGTTGCCGTAGACGGAGTCGTCGTCGGCCGAGGAAAACGGGTCGGCCGGGCCGTGGGTGCGCTGGTGGAGGCCCTGTTCCTCGAGTTTGCGCAGTTTGCGATTGCCCAGGAAGTTGAAGATCACGACGACGGCGATGATCGCCAGCAAAGCGACGACGATCACGAGCAGATACTCCACGCGACCGACCCTAACCGACCCGGGATCGATGCACGTCGACTGTCATTCGGCTGGAGGCGAACGCCCGCGTCCCGACCTTGCACTCGCCTGGTCCGAGTGCTAAAACGGTCATTGGCACTCGCGTAGTGTGAGTGCTAGGTCGGGACGGTGAGACCGGTACCGAATGACACACCGGTCGTCCGTCGCGGGCACCGAAGTTCCGGCCATCAATACCTGGTGTCACCCCCTATCGGAGGATCACTTACCCATGGCCAAGCAAATCGCGTTCGACGAAGAGGCCCGCCGCGGCCTCGAGCGGGGCCTCAACAGCCTTGCCGACGCAGTCAAGGTCACGCTGGGACCCAAGGGTCGCAACGTCGTCCTGGAGAAGAAGTGGGGCGCCCCCACGATCACCAACGATGGTGTTTCCATCGCCAAGGAGATCGAGCTGGAGGACCCGTACGAGAAGATCGGCGCCGAGCTCGTCAAGGAAGTCGCCAAGAAGACCGACGACGTCGCAGGCGACGGCACCACCACCGCCACCGTTCTGGCTCAGGCTCTCGTCCGTGAGGGTCTGCGCAACGTCGCTGCCGGCGCCAACCCGCTGGGTCTGAAGCGCGGCATCGAGAAGGCCGTCGAGGCCGTCACCGAGTCCCTCCTCAAGAGCGCCAAGGAGGTCGAGACCAAGGAGCAGATCGCTGCCACCGCGGGTATCTCGGCCGGCGACCCGTCCATCGGCGAGCTCATCGCCGAGGCCATGGACAAGGTCGGCAAGGAAGGCGTCATCACCGTCGAGGAGTCCAACACCTTCGGGCTGCAGCTGGAGCTCACCGAGGGCATGCGCTTCGACAAGGGCTACATCTCGGGCTACTTCGTCACCGACGCCGACCGTCAGGAAGCCGTCCTCGACGACCCGTACATCCTGCTGGTCTCGGGCAAGGTCTCGACCATCAAGGACCTGCTGCCCCTGCTGGAGAAGGTCATCCAGGCCGGCAAGCCGCTGCTGATCATCGCCGAGGACGTCGAGGGCGAAGCCCTCTCGACCCTGGTCGTCAACAAGCTCAAGGGCACCTTCAAGTCCGTCGCCGTCAAGGCTCCGGGCTTCGGTGACCGCCGCAAGGCCATGCTGGCCGACATCGCCATCCTCACCGGTGGCGAGGTCATCAGCGAAGAGGTCGGCCTCTCGCTCGAGGGTGCAGGCGTCGAGCTGCTCGGTACCGCTCGCAAGGTCGTCGTGACCAAGGACGAGACCACCATCGTCGAGGGTGCGGGCGATCCCGACGCCATCGCCGGTCGCGTGGCCCAGATCCGCGGCGAGATCGAGAACAGCGACTCCGACTACGACCGTGAGAAGCTGCAGGAGCGTCTGGCCAAGCTGGCCGGCGGCGTCGCCGTCATCAAGGCCGGTGCTGCCACCGAGGTCGAGCTCAAGGAGCGCAAGCACCGCATCGAAGATGCCGTGCGCAACGCCAAGGCTGCCGTCGAAGAGGGCATCGTCGCCGGTGGTGGCGTGGCCCTGCTGCAGTCGGAGCCGGCCATCGACGGTCTGTCGCTCGAGGGTGACGAGGCCACCGGTGCCAACATCGTGCGCGTCTCGCTCTCGGCTCCGGCCAAGCAGATCGCCGTCAACGCCGGGCTCGAGCCGGGCGTCGTCGCCGACAAGATCCTCAACTCGCCGAAGGGTACCGGCCTCAACGCCGCCACCGGTGTGTACGAGGACCTGCTGGCCGCCGGCATCAACGACCCGGTGAAGGTCACCCGCTCGGCGCTGCAGAACGCTGCGTCGATCGCGGCTCTGTTCCTCACCACCGAGGCCGTCGTCGCCGACAAGCCGGAGAAGAACCCCGCCCCCGCAATGCCGGGTGGCGACGAGATGGGTGGCATGGGATTCTGATCTCGTCTCCGACGAGGATGGGCTTCTGAGTCCAAACCCCGTTTCGTAGCGAACAACCGAAGGCCGGTCACCCAGCAGGGTGGCCGGCCTTCGGCGTGAGACGAGGTCCTGGGTCAACGGTGACGCCCGACACGCGCCACAATGGTGAACGTGACCGAGCAGATCGACAAACCAGCGCTGACCGACATCGCCAACTTTCGCGATGTCGGCGGCTGGGACACTCGCGACGGACGACGCGTCGTCACCGGACGTCTGTTCCGGTCCGCTGCGCTCGACAAGGCGTCGGATTCCGACCGCGCATACCTCGCCGGCCTGGGCCTGCAGACCATCGCCGATCTGCGTTCGGTTGCCGAGGCCGACGCCGCTCCCGATCCGGTGATCGGCGATGCGCGCGCGGTGCTGCTCGACGTTCTCGCCGACGCCGCCGAGGTGGCGGCACCGGCGCACCTCGACGTCCTGATCGCCGACCCCGAGGCGGTGGCGAAGGCCAACGAGCGTCTCGCCGACGGCAGCGGCGTCGAGCACATGATCGGCTCCTACCGAGGGCTGGTGAACCTCCCGAGCGCCAAGCGCGCGTACCGGGATCTTTTCACCGGCATGCTCGACGGAACTCCGACGCTCTTCCACTGCACCGCGGGCAAGGACCGGACCGGTTGGGCGGCAGCGTCTTTCCTCACCCTCATGGGCGTCGACCGCGACGATGTGTACCGCGACTACCTGCTGACCAACGACCTGTTCCTGCCGGCGATGGCGCCGGTGTTCGACGGGTTCGAGGCGGCCGGCGGCGACGCCGACCTCCTGCGTCCCTTGCTCGGCGTGACAGCCACCTACCTCAACGTCGCGTTCGACGAGGTGGCGATTCAGTACGGGAGCATCGACGACTACTTCGGCGAGGCCCTCGGCATCGACGCCGACGCGCGAGACCGGCTGCGCGAGCATTACCTCGTCGAGTGAGTGCACGTGGTCGGGTTTGGGGCGTACCAATATCCGACGGGTGGCGGTGTGTTCCTGTGGTCTGACCGCACCTGGTCCGGCGCTGGTGCCGCAGGCGGCGGGCGGGTCGCTGATCGGATGAATTCCAGAAGCTGCGCGCGGCGCCGGTCTCGGGTCTGAAATGATCTCCGCATGAAGAGAACGCCTGGCCAGTCGATCGCTCTGTCGACCCTCCCGAACCTTCGTGACCTCGGCGGTTGGCGAACAGCCGACGGCAGGTCGGTGCGGGAGGGGCTGGTGTTTCGGTCGACCGATCTCAACCATCTCGACGGCGACGACCTGGCGGCGCTCGAGCGGCTGGGTCTACGCACCGTCTACGACCTGCGTACCTTGGCCGAACGCACGGCTGAGCCCGACGCCCGCATCCCGTCGGTGACGGAGGTGGTGCTCGATGTCCTCGCTGACGCGGCTGCGGCCCTGCCGGCCAACCTCGTCACGATCTTCACCGATCCGGCGCAGGTGGCGAAGGCGGGCAAGTACCTCGAAGACGGTGAAGCACTGGCGCTCATATCGGGCACCTACCGCGAGCTGATCACGCTGCCGAGCGCGACGACGTCCTATCGACGCTTCTTCCGCGGCCTGCTCGGCGAGGACGACACTCCGGCGCTGTTCCACTGCACCACCGGCAAAGACCGCACGGGATGGGCGGCCGCGTCGTTCCTGTCGTTGATGGGGGTATCGCGAGACGACGTGTTCCGCGACTACCTCCTGACCAACGAGCAACTACTCCCCGCACTGAAACCCGTATTCGACGCCTTCGCCGCGGCCGGCGGTAACCCCGACGACCTCCGGCCGGTGCTGGGCGTCGAGCGGAAGTATCTGGAGGCGGCCTTCGACGAGGTTGAACAGCGCTTCGGTGGTATCGACAGCTATTTCGCCGACGGACTGGGCATCGGTTCCGACGAGCAGGATGGCTTGCGGCTCAAGTATCTTGACCCAGCTTCCGATTCTCGATGACCGGCACGCTCGGCGAGGGTGACGAGTTCGCCGGATATCGGGTCGTCCGGCGGCTCGGTGTCGGCGGGATGGGCGAGGTGTACCTGGCCACCCACCCGCGCTTGCCGCGACAGGACGCACTCAAGGTGCTTGCACCCATGTATCAGCACGACGCACAGTTCCGGGAGCGTTTCGGTCGCGAAGCCGACGTCGCGTCAACCCTGTTGCACCCCAATATTGTTCCGCTGTACGACCGAGGGGAGCATCGCGAGCGGCTGTGGATCTCCATGGCCTACATCGACGGCTCGGACGTCGCAGCGCTCGCGGCCGATGCGCCTGGCCGGGTTCTGCCTGACGACCTGGTGATCGACGTGGCGGTCTCCGTCGCCGACGCGCTCGACCATGCCCACGAGAACGGTCTGCTGCACCGCGACGTGAAACCTGGGAACATCCTTGTCGGTCAGGGCCGACGACGCAGGGTCTACCTGGCCGACTTCGGGATCGCCAAGCCGCAGGACTCTGGTTCGGCGTTGACGTCGACCGGCGCGTTTGTCGGCAGCCTGGCCTACTGTGCGCCCGAGCAGGCCGCCGCAGAAAGGCTCACCGGGGCGGCCGACCAGTACCAGTTGGCGTGCACCATCTTCGAGATGCTCGTCGGAGCACCACCCTACTCGGGTCCCAATCTGGTTGCAGTACTCCACCATCACCTCACGACGCCGGTTCCCTCGCCGCGCGCCCATCGGGCCGGACTGCCGGTGGAACTCGACGCCGTCTTCTCCCGTGCACTGGCAAAAGCGCCGTCGCAGCGCTACCTCCGATGTGCCGACTTCGCGGACGATCTTGTCGCCGCGCTCACGAGCCGCTCGACGGAAGCCGTCGCGCCGGCACCCGGCCCGACTGCGCCGACGCCACATCCGTCCCGCGATGTTTGGCCGCAGTCGACCATTACCGGACCAGTTGCGCAGCAAACAATCACCTTTGCGGAGACGAGCGTGCCGGCGCCGATCCCGCCGGTGATCGGCCCACCGATCCCGTGGACCGGCAATCCGCATCCGCCCGAGCATCTGCGTGGGCTGGCGTGCGGTGCGTACTTCGCACTGTCGTCGACCGACGACCCGGTCGACGAACTCCTCGTGACCGGTGGCAAGCGCAGCCTCCGCAAGCAGCTGCGCGACACCTGGGGCATCATTGACGGCGAATCTGCCGAGGACACAATCGAACTGCTGATGCTCGGCCTGGACGCGCCGGACTACGATCCGGTACTGGCCGCCATCCGGTCGCGGGGGAGCTTCGGCCGCGACCGCATCTTGCACGACTTTCCGGCGCTCAATCCGGCCGTGCTCGACACCTGCCTGAGCATCGTCGGTTACGCACAGGGACGACCCGACGTCCCACCCGGAAGCGTTGCTGCATGGGACCTCTCGAGACTGGTGATCCTTGTGCGCTACTCCACGTATCTGGAGTTCCTGCATCCGTACCGGGCGTGGGAGGTCATTCTGGCGGCCGGGCGGAAGGCTGCGCAGGTGTATCCCGACTGGCGCGAGTACGCGGCGGGATTCGAATGGGGGCGCGCATTCACCGTCGCGGAGGGGGACGACCATCCGGTCCGTGCCGCCGAGGCCTCGTTCGCCGAGACGCGGCCGACAATCCTGCGACTGGTGATGGATCCGACCAGTCCGTGGTGCCGTCTTCCACTGCGCTGATTTGATCAATTGCGCTGCAGCGCAGATCTTTTCAAAGCTTCAGAACTGGGAGTTGCGCCTCCGACCGCCTTCATGTACTCTCGAACGTGAGTTCGAGTGATCCGGATTCGGGGGTGAGCATGGATCAGCAGATCGGCCAAGCGGCGGAGTCGTCGTTGTCGGAGGTTCCTGGTCTGCTCACCGAGATCGACGGGTTGCTGGATCGGTTGGCGGCCGCGGATCTGACGCGGTGTTCGGATGCCGAGTTGGTGGCTGTCGCGCAGGCTCAGGAGCGTGCGATCAATCGGATGACGTTTCAAGGTAATCGGCAGGTGCTGGAGCTGTCGGATCGGAATGTGCCCCGTGCGATGGGGTTTCGTAGTCTCACCAACTTCCTGAATGTCGAGTTGCGGGTGTCGGACCCGGCGCGACGCAAAGATCAGATGGCCGCGACCGGCCGCTTCCGGGAATTTGATGGGCAGTTGAGGGAGCCGAGGTATCCGACGCTGTCGGCCGCGTTCGCCGATGGGCTTGTGGGGCCCGGCCATGTACGCAAGACCGCGGAGATGTTGGATGCCATCCCGCACAAGGTGTCCCACGACAAGCAGGTCGCCGCGGAAGCGACGCTGTCGGGGTTGGCTGCCGAACACACGCCGGACGAGATCAACGCGTTGGGGCAGCGCCTGCTGGCGCATCTGGATCCGGATGGGGAACTGTCCGATGACGCCGATCGTAAACGGCAACGCAATCTGTGGCTGAATCGGCAGAACGCGCAACAGATGTCGAAACTGACCGCGCACCTCGACCCGGAAACCCGGGCGCTGGTGGACATGCTGTTGGCGGTGTGGGCCAAACCCGGCCTCAACAACCCGACCGATCCCGACTCGCCCAGTGGTGCCGAGGACGACGCCGACCCCGACCAGTTGAAAGCGGCCGCCGCCCGTGATGGCCGGTCGCAGGCTCAACGCAACCATGATGCGCTTTCGGCGTTGCTGAAAGCGGTGTTCACCGACGGCCTGTTGGGCAAGACCCATCGCGGGTTGCCGGTGCAGGTGATCATCAAGGTGCACCTCGAGGATCTGGTCGCCAAGGCCGGGTTCGGTACGACGGCGACCGGGTCGTTGGTGCCGATGGCCGATGTGGTGCGGTTGGCGGCCGAGGCCGACCAGTATTTGGCGGTGTTCGCCGACAGCATTCCCCTGGCCCTGTATGAGGGCCGGTCCAAGCGGTGCGCGACCCTGGCGCAGCGGTTGATGTCGTTTGCCCGTGAGGACGGGGAGGTGTGTTCGGCGCCGGGCTGTGATCAGCCGGCCACGCACGTGGAAATGCATCATGCGCACCGTGATTGGGCCGAGGGTGGGCGCACCGACATCGTCGACCTCGCACCTGCGTGTCCGAAGCACAATCGGATGGTCAGTGATCGGCTCGGGGATTACACCACCGGGGTGTATCGCAGCGGCGAGTTGGTCGGACGCACCTGGTGGCGGCGTAACCACCGACCCGGGGCGCCACCCAATCCGGCGCGCGTGAACCGGCGCCCCGACATCCGGGCACTGTTCGACCAACAACTCGAGAAGGCGCGCGGCCGAATCCACCACACCGAACCCGACCCGCCACCGTCGGCCGCATACCAACTCACCGAGACCATCCCACCACCGGTCTCGGCGGTAGAAGCACGCTTGGCCATGACACTCGTCGAGAACCTCCTTTGAGGACGGGACACACCACTAGGCTGCGACCATGAGCGCAGACACCGGCGCAGGTCGCCACGTCACCTCGTTGGTCCGTGCCTTCCTCAACTCGCCGCTGGCCGGACTGGCGCCATGGATCGTCATGTCGGTGTTCACCGGCCCGGGCCGGTACGAGGAAGCTGTCTCGGCGGCGCTCGGTCTGGCGATTCTCGTGGTGTTCGCCAACTGGCGGCTCGGAAACACCATCAAACTCCTCGAGTGGTTCGACACCGCGTTCTTCGCGGTGCTCGCCACCATCGGGTTGTTCGCGTCGACGGGGACCATCGAGTGGCTGGAGCTGTGGGGCGGCGAGATCGCCAACGTCGCGCTGGTCTGCTTCGCGTTGGGATCGATCGTGATCCGACGCCCGTTCACGCTGGAATACGCACGCGAACAAGTGGATTCGGAGTTCTGGGAGCAGCCGCTGTTCATCCGGACCAACTACGTGATCACCTGGGCGTGGGTTGCGGCGTTCGCTGTTTCCGCGATCGCCGGCGCGATCGGTGACGCGGTGCTCGACGACTCGGGGAACTTCTGGACCGGGTGGATCGTGCAGATCGGAGCCACCGTGTTCGCGATCGCCTTCACCGAGTTCTACCCCGACTACGGCCCCAATCGTGCGCTGGCGAAACAGGGCATCGAGACCGATCCACCGGCTTCGCTGGCGCGTCTGTTCGACTGGGTGCCGGTGTTCGTCCTGATCGTGGGGATCATCGGGTTGGTCACCGATTCGACGTCGACGACCCTCGGCGTCACCTTGATCGTCGTGGGTGCCGTCGGGATCGGCGCGATGCGGCGATTCTTCCCGCCGCAGCGTTCCGCTCCCGCCGACTGACGCTCAGCGGAAGACGATGCACGTCGTCGTGCCGTGCGCGACGAGCTTGCCGTCGTCGGAGAACACCTTGCCCTCCGCCGTGGCGGTCTTGCGGCCGGCGTGGATCACCGTGCCGACCGCGGTCAGTTCGCCGGCGTCGACGGCGACCGACCGGATGTAGTTGATCTTGAGTTCCAGGGTCGTGTAGCCGACCCCGGCCGGGAGAGTGGTGTGCACCGCGCAGCCCATGACCGAATCGAGCAGGGTCGCGCAGACGCCGCCATGCACGGTTCCGAGCGGGTTGGCGAAGTCGGGTTTGGGTGTGACCGCAAAACTCACGTCGCCCTCGTCGATGCGCACCGGCCGCATACCGAGCAGGCGTCCGATGCTCGGGTGATCGTCGCGATGCGGGTTGTCGCGCCACGCCCGGAGTAACTCGAGTCCGGACAGTTGCAGCGGGTCGTTTCTGGTCTCAGCTGTGGTCATGACTATGTATGCTTGCATAGAGACGGCCGATTATGAAGACCTACATAGGAGAGACGGTATGGCGTCACATTCCGCTGCGTCGGTGACGCAGGGCTCCGAGGCGCGCGGACCGCGCGAACGGATGGTGATCCACGCCGCCGATCTGATCGGCCGCGACGGGGTGGCGGCAACATCCATCGGCGACGTCATCGCCGCCAGTTCGGCGCCGCGCGGTTCGATCTACCACCACTTTCCGGGCGGCAAGACCCAGCTCATGACGGAAGCCGTGCGTTACGCAGGCGACTTCATCGCCGACCGACTCGGGACCCTGCGCTCGCATACCGCCGCCGACGCGGTCACCGACATCGGCGACGTGTGGCGGCGCATGCTCATCAACAGCGACTACCAATTCGGTTGCCCGGTGCTCGCCGGAGGCCTGGCCCGCCGCACCGAACCTCAGGTCGCCGACGTGGCCGAGGAAGTCCTCACACAGTGGACCAAGCTGGTGGCATCGCGGCTCGTCGTCGAGGGGGTTGACGTGGACCGGGCGGGCTCGCTCGCGAACCTCATCGTCGCGGCCATCGAGGGGGCGGTCGGCCTCTGTCAGACGCAGCGCAGCGTCGAACCCCTCGACAACGTCATTCGCGAACTGGCACTGCTGACCCAAAGCGTCGCCACCGCCTGATGGCGTCCGCCCCAGCGGATTTCGTTCACGAACCTGCATTTGTGCAGGTCGATTCATGCTTCTGTGTTCAACTGTCGTGCCGGTCGTAGTAGGTTCTTCCCTCAAGTGAGGCGCCCGTCGGGGGTCGGCGTTGCTTCGATGGTGCTTGTGCGGGCAAGTGGCCCGCCCGAACGGTTGGGGAGTGTGAGAGATGACGCCGGTGTTCATGCAGGCACTGGGGTCTGACTTCGACCGCTTGCACCCGAACCTGGCGTGGCGGTACAGCATCGACTCGACATCCGGGGTAGCGCTGATGGCCACCGGAATCATGGAATCGATCTACGTGAGTTCGGCGGTGCCGTCGCCGCTGTTGCGCCACTACGGAAATCGAGCAGCGCTACCGCGTCGGTCGAGCCGGATGGTGCCGTTCTGCGAGTCGCACTACTGCTACCAGGACGAACTGAAGCGTGAGAGTCTGGCGATCCTGCGGACGTTCGACTACTCGTCCGGACCGCACCGATTCAACTCGGTCAAGGTGTTCGCCAAGAATGGCGTCATCCGCGATCACTTCGGCGACGGACCCGAACTGCTGACCGATCTTGAGGTGTCGGTGAACTCCCGGGGCGATCTCCTGTTGGAGAGCGGCCCGCTGCACTGGCTCGGCAAGGGGCCAAAGCTGGGCATGCGCCGCCTGTTCGACGCCCGGATGAAGTACATGGAGGGTTGGGACGAGCGCAACGACCGGTTCCGGTGCGACGCCACCGTGCGCGCGCCGATGTTCGGCGAGATCTTCCATCTCCGTGGATGGTTCACCGCGAGCGACCAACTCTGCTCACTCCAGGAGATCCCCGACGAGGCATGGACCGAACGCCTCGTCGATCGCGATACTTGAGTCGACGCGGTGGTTCCCTGCAACCGCTCGACGGCGCCGAGGTAGGTTCACCTCATGGCTGTCTCCGCGAAAATCGAATTCGACGTCGCCGCACCCCCGTCGGTGGTCATGGAAGTTCTGATGGACATCGAGTCCCTCCCGGACTGGTCCGGGCCGCATCGGGAAGCGGAGATCCTCACCGAGCATGAGGACGGCACCCCGGACACCGTCCGGATGGTGGTCACCGCTGCCGGGATCTCCGACGAGCAGCGCTGCAACTACGAATGGACCGACACCACCTGCGAGTGGCACCTCATCGAGTCGAATCAGCTGAGTCAGCAGCACGGCAAGTACACCGTCACCGAGAACGGCGACGGTGCGCACGTGGAATTCATCCTCGAAGTGGATCTGAAGATCAAGCTGCCCGGTCTGATCGTGAAGCGGGCGCAGAAGATGGCCGTCGACACCGCCAAGAAGGGACTGACCGCCGAAGCTCAGCGACGCGCGGCCGACTGACTTCTCGCCGCGGAACGGCCACGACGGGACCCGGGTGACGGGTGTGGCGCGGCGTTGCGGATCCGTGACTAGGCTGCTGCGCCGTCGGGTCTTGTTCGGGCGGCATCGACAGGTACCCTGGCGTCCAACCGCAAAACCCCCGACCCCCGCATTGGAGCCAAATAAATTGCGAATCAACAGGACTGCAGCCCGAGCCGCCGTCGCCGTGATCGGTGGAGCCGGTCTGATGTGGCTGGCCGGGATCAGTGGCGGACAGGCTGGAGCGGCCACCTGTAATGCGGCGAACGGGCAGCAGGTCGAGCGGGTCCACGGCACGAGCGGGTGCGGCGCGAAGGCCGGACCTGGGTCGGCGGCAAGTGCCGAGGAGCGTAGTTCGGGCGGCACCGCCGTCGCCGTGGCGGCCAACCGAGGTCATGCGCGGGCACTGAACCTGCAACCCGGGTCGTCGGCCCTCGCCGGTGCCAACACGGGCGGCAACGCCTTCGCCGTGACGACCGGACCCAAGGGGCTGTCGGTGGCGCAGGCGCGTCAGGGCGGCAACGCCATCGCGATCGGCGGGTGGGGCGGCCAGGCCTACGCCGGTCCCGCCGGTGCGGCCTGCTCGGGCGGATTCGCGGCCGCCGCCGACACCACGACCGGCAAGGTGTGCCTGCACGCGGGGTCCATCGACTACCGCAATTGACCTCGTGAGGGGTGAACTCGGTAACGCACGCCGCCGAGTTCACCCCTTCGCAATGTGTCGTTCGATGGCTCGACCTATCGTTGAGTGGTGACCGAGTTACACGACCTGGATCAGATCGGCCCCGACTTCAGCGTGCTCAATGGCAGGGAAGCGCTGCAGCAACTCGTCGACCTCCACGACACGACGCAATTCACCGTCAACGACGATGACGACGACGACCCCGTGCTCCTGACGCTTCCCGAGCGCAACGTCGTCGACACGTGGCGGCAGGACTACCCGTACGACGAGCGGATGAGCCGCCGCGAGTACGAGGTGACCAAGCGGCGCCTGCAGATCGAGCTGCTCAAACTGCAGAAGTGGTCCAAGCAGAACGGCCAGCGGCACCTGCTCGTCTTCGAAGGACGGGACGCCGCCGGCAAGGGCGGCACGATCAAACGCTTCAACGAACACCTCAACCCTCGTGGCGCGCGTGTGGTCGCCCTGGAAAAGCCCAGCGCACGCGAGTCCACCGAGTGGTATTTCCAGCGCTACGTCCAGCACCTTCCGGCCGGCGGCGAGATGGTGTTCTTCGACCGATCCTGGTACAACCGCGCCGGCGTCGAGCGGGTCATGGGTTTCTGTACACCCGAGCAATACGACCAGTTCATGACGCAGGTGCCGGCCTTCGAGAAGATGCTCGTCGACGACGGGATCAACCTGGTCAAGTTCTGGTTCTCGGTGACCCCGCTCGAACAGCGCACCCGATTCGCGATCCGGCAGATCGACCCGGTCCGGCAGTGGAAACTGTCGCCGATGGATCTCGCCTCCCTGGACAAGTGGAACTCCTACAGCGAGGCCAAGGAGGCGATGTTCGCCATCACCGACACCGACCACGCGCCGTGGACGGTGGTCAAGAGCAACGACAAGAAGCGCGCGCGGATCAACGCCATGCGCCACGTGCTCAGTCTGTTCGACTACGAGGGCAAGAACACGGAGCTGGTGGGTGCACCCGACCCCTTGATCGTCGGGCGCGCACGCGACGTCGTCGGGGAGTAACTGCCGGGTGCGATCGGTCCGACGCGCGTCGGTAGCCTCGTGTCGTGCGTAGCTTTCTCAGCGGTTTGCTGACCTTGATCGCGATGGTCGCGTGTGTGTTGGCAGTACCGACGATGTGGATCTCCGAACGACTCGTCGACCAGGACGGGTTCGTGTCGGTGGTGAGTCCGATGTCGACCGACGAGCATGTCAAGGACTTCCTGGCCGACCGGATCACCGAGCAGGCGGTGGCCCGGGCCGATCAGCTCAACACCGACGTCCTGAACGCACCGATAGAGGCATTGGTCCGACCGGTCGCGCAGCGATACACCGACAGCCCCGGTTTCCAGGCTGATTTCGTCAGCCTTGTGCGGCAGCAGCATTCCTGGCTGTTCGACGAACCCGCACCGGGCACCGATACGCAGGTGATGCGCGTCGACATCACGCCGATGGTGAATCGTGTGATCAGCCAAGTCATTCCGGGTGCACAACCACTCGCCGGGCCGATCGAGGTGGAACTGGTCAACCGCGAGAACGGGCTCGAGGCCGGGCAGTATCACCGTGTCGGCCAACAGATCACGACGCTCGGCTGGTCCTCGACCATCGTTGCGGCCGTCGCCGCACTGCTGGCGCTGCTCGTGGCGCGACGACGCGGAACCGTGCTCGCCTGGCTCGGCATCGGACTGATGCTGTCGTGTGCGGCCGCATGGGCGGCGGGAACCTACCTGGCCGACCAGGCCCGCGATCGGGTGTCGACGGCAGCGGAGACGACGCGCGATGTCGCGGAACTTTTCATCGACCGTTGCGCCGACGACCTCACGCAATTTGCGCTGATCGTGGGCGGCGTCGGACTGGGCGTGGTGGTGCTCGGCATCGTCGTGCGACTGGTGCTCCCGGGCGGGCGTTAGGCCTCAGCGCAGAATGCGGGCCAGGAAGGGCGTCGAATCCGGCATCGATGCGAGGACGGCGCTGGAGTGGTCGTCCTCGGGGTACACGTGCAGGGTGACCGGCTGACCGTTGGCCTTCATCTGGGCATACAGCGAGAGTGCCGATGGCGCCGGGACATCCACGTCCCGAAGTCCCTGACCGAGGAAAATGGGACGGTCGTAGCCCTTGTACGGGGTGGCCATGTAGGTGTGTAGAGCCGCCGACAGACCGGGAATCGACAGCAGGGGCCTGGTGAACCACGTACGCACGTCGTCGCCGGCGAGGGACTTCATCAGGATCGGATAGCAGGTGGACCGACCCTGCGCCAGTCGCTCGATTCCCTTGCGGCTCATGACCGATGCGACGCGGAGGTCCGGCCGGGTCTCGTTGAATCCGGCCAGGATGTACGCGGTGTAGGCGTTGAGCCCGCCGGGCAGCGTCACCGGCGGAACGAGCGGGCCGAGATTCTGATACAGGTACTCGAGATTGGCCGGGATGCCCGTGGCGACAACCCCGCGGTAGTCCAGACCGGTGCCGCGGCTGAAGCTTGTCGCGTACCGGGCGCCGTTGAGCGCGGCGGCCGCTCCTTGCGACTGTCCGATGATCGCCCACCGTTTGGCGAGTGGGAGACGCATCTGATGGCTGGCGACCACGACGTCGACGATCGCGTGCGCCGCGGTCACTCCGTTCAGATAGGCCATCAGGCCCGGCGTGCCCAGCCCGACGTAGTCGGCGGCGACCACCGCGTAGCCCTGCTGCAACCAGTGCCCGAGGTACTTCTGGTCCCGGGCACTTCGTGGAAACGCCGACGGGGTGCACGCGTCGGCCATTCCGACGGTGCCATGTGCCCAGGAGATCACCGGCCAGCCGCCGCGCGGCGGTGTCCCGGGCGGCAGGAACACGGCTCCGGTGGACGAGGCCATGCGGCGATGCTGGTTCAGCGACGAGAACTGGATGCGATAGGCGTTGCCCGCGCCCGGAATCGAGAGTGCGGGGTCCAACGGAACGGACGCCAGGAGGACGCCACCGCGTGCCGGCAGCGGTCCGCGGAAGTCGGTCACGTTCAAGCCCGACCAGTTCGGGGCACCCACCGAGACCTCGTCGTCCGCGCGGGCCACGCCGGGCCCGGCAGCCGGCATGCCGAGGATGAGCAGGGCCGCCACGGCTGGGCACAGGTGGCGGAACAGGGCGCGAGATACCGGCAACATGATCGGTGAGCCTAGATGCGCGTGCCGGTGGATTCGGTCTCGCTTCGACGATCTGGCACTGGACTGTGCGCAACATGTCACGACACCGACCACAGTGGGACACTGACACAAGGTCGTCGACGAGAGGTGTTTGCATGGTTCGCGCGCAGCGCCACGCACTCCGTGCGACGTGGGGTGTGCTCGCGTCGGCGCCGCTGACCTGTGGTTGGCTCGCGATCCTGCTAATGACCACCATCATCGGGCGCACTGTGAGCCCGGCAGAGCTCGACCGGATTCTCGGTGAGCGGTCCACCAACCTGCACAACCTGACCACCGACCCCGTGCATGTGCTGTTCACCAGTCTGTTCTGGATCGACGGCGCGTTCTGGCTTCCGTACCTGGTGTCGTTCTGCGTCTTTCACATCCCCGCGGAGCGCTGGCTGGGGTCCCTACGGTGGCTGGCGGTCGGACTGAGCGCGCACATCCTGGCGACCTTCGTCAGTGAGGGGTTGCTCGGTCTCGCCATCCACGATGGCGTGGCCGACGAGTCGATGGTCAACGTGCTCGACGTCGGCGTGAGCTATTTCCTCGCGGGCATCGTCGGTGTGTTGACCTACCGCATCGCACGTCCGTGGTGCTGGGTGTATCTCGGCGGCGTACTCGCGGTCTACGGTCTCCCGCTGATCGTGGCCTTCGACTTCACCGCGATCGGTCACTTCACATCGGTGCTCATCGGCCTGGCCTGGTACCCGATGGCACGACGACGTGGCGTGCCGCCGTGGAATCCGAAAGTCACTCTCAGTCGTGTCACCCGATGGTGCGCCACAGGAATTCGTAGGCGAGCGCGGACTTGAACGCCGCCTGCTTGTTGTCCGCCGCGCCGCCGTGCCCGCCCTCGATGTTCTCGTAGTACTGCACGTCGTGCCCGGTCTCCTCGAGGCGTGCCACCAGTTTTCGGGCGTGCCCCGGATGGACGCGATCGTCGCGGGTGGACGTCGTGACCAGGATCGGCGGGTAGGTGACGTCGGCGCTGATGTTCTGATACGGCGAGAACGGCTTCATGAACGCCCACTGCTCGGGATCGTCGGGATCGCCGTACTCGGCCATCCACGATGCTCCCGCGAGCAGTAGGTGATAGCGCCGCATGTCGATCAGCGGCACCTGGCATACCAGCGCCCCGAACAACTCCGGGTAGCGGGTCAGCATCACTCCCATGAGGAGTCCTCCGTTGGAACCACCTTGCGCGGCAAGCTGCTTCGGCGTCGTGAGACCGGAGTCGACGAGAGCGCGCGCCACCGCCGCAAAGTCCTCGTACACCTTGTGTCGGCCGGCCTTCTGCGCCTGGGTGTGCCACGACGGACCGTACTCGCCGCCACCCCGGATGTTGGCGATGACGTAGATGCCGCCGCGCGCGATCCAGCTTTGCCCGGCGATCGCCAGATAACCTGGCGTCAGGGCGTTCTCAAATCCGCCGTAGCCGTAGAGCAGCGTCGGACCGCTGCTGGTGTCATTCCTGCGCACCACAAAGTAGGGAACCTGCGTTCCGTCGTCGGAGGTGGCGAAATGCTGTTCGGCACTGATGTTCTCGGCGTCGAAGAACTCCGGACTGTGTTTGATGACGGTTGCGTCTACTCCGCTGTCGCCGTGCAGCAGACTCGGCGGATCGGTGAACGACGTTGCCGACCAGAAGACCTCGTCGCTCTCGTCGGGGTCGGTGTCGAGGACCGAGATGGTGGCGAGCTCGGGAAGTCCGGGCTGCGGCACGGTCTCCCAGTCGCCGACACTGCGCACCTCGACCCGCGTGTGGACGTCGTGCAGCGTCACGATGATGAGATGTGAACGGGTGAAGGAATAGTCGACCAGACTCGTGTGCGCGTCCGGGGTGAACAGGACCGTCGCGTCACGGTCGCCGGCCTGGTAGCGCGGATAGTCGAAGACGAGCAGCGTTCCCGGTGCATGGGTCACGTCGCCGACGGACCACTCCGACCGGGTCAGCACCAGCAGCCAGTCCCGGTGTACCCCCGCGTGTGCGTCGGTCGGCACATCCACCAATTCTTGCGTGTCGTCCGATAATTGGTACAGCAGCGAGTTGAAGAAGTCGGTGGCCCGGCTCACGAAATGACGCTCGAACCCCGGGGTGTCGTCGTACACCGCCCGGATCGACACGTCACCGGTCTCCCCGGCGAAGACCGTCACGGCGTCCTCGAGCGGGGTGCCGCGGGACCAGCGCTTGACGATGCGTGGGTACCCGGAGTCGGTCAGTGCCTTGCGGCCATCCGGCTGGACCCCGAAATCGGTCCCGACATAGACGGAATCGCGATCAATCCACCCCACGCTGGATTTGTTCTCGGGGAGCCCGAAGCCGTCGGCGACCCAGGTGCGAGTGGTCAGGTCGAATTCTCGGACGACGGTGGCGTCGGCGCCGCCGCGAGACAGTGAGATGAGTGCCCGATCGTAGTGGGGCCGTAATGCCGTGGCGCCGGACCACACCCAGTTCTCGTCTTCGTCGCGGGCCAGCTCGTCGACGTCGATGAGCACGTCCCAGTCCGGTGTGTCGGTGACGTAGGACTCGAGCGTGGTGCGGCGCCAGAGACCGCGCGGGTTGGCGGCGTCCTTCCAGAAGTTGTAGAGGTACTCGCCGCGGCGTCGGACGTAGGGGATCCGGTCGTCGGTGTCGAGGGCCGCGAGGGTTTGCGATTCCATCTCGCGGAACCGGTCGGACGACGTCAGTTCGTCGACCGTCGGCTGGTTGTGTTCACGCACCCAGGCGAGTGCGTCGTCGCCGGTCACGTCCTCGAGCCAGAGGTAGGGGTCGGGCGGCGTCGTGCCGTCGTGCTGCGTCATGGCATTCAACCTACGTGGGCTCGCTCGACCGCGTCATTTGGCCTGTTCAAACCGCATACGTGCAGGTCATGCGTCCGGTAACCTTCCGAGCGAGGGTCGGAGATATCAGGAGGGCGCCATGTTGGCCGTAATCCGTCCCGAAACCCGACATCGACGGCGCTGGCCGCTGGTCGCGACCAGTGTGCTCGCCGTCGCCGTGCTGGCCGCGGCCTGCGACTCCGGTTCCACGTCGTCGCCCAGCAGTTCCGCGGTCCCGGCGTCGGAGGAGAATCCCAACGCCCAGGTCGAGGGTGCGCTGCCGGACAACGCGGTCGCCGACGCGGTGTCCAAACTCGACGGTCTCGTCCAATCGATGATGCGCGACACCGGTATACCCGGTATGGCCGTGGCGGTGGTGTCGGGCGGGGAAACCAAGTACGCCAAGGGATTCGGGGTCGCCGATGTCACCACGGGTGCCTCCGTCAACGCCGACACCGTCTTCCCGCTCGCCTCGATGTCCAAGTCCATCGGTTCGACGGTGATCGCGTCGCAGGTCACCAACAAGACCGTGTCGTGGGACGACCAGGTGGCGGCTGCGCTGCCCGGTTTCGCGCTCGCCGACCCGTATGTCACTCGCACGGTCACCGTCGCCGACATGTACACGCACCGTTCCGGTTTGCCCGACCACGCCGGCGACAAGATCGAGGATCTCGGTTATCCCCGGGCGGTGGTCCTCAACCGATTGCGCTACGCGCCGCTGCAGCCGTTCCGAATCACATACGACTACACCAACTTCGGGATCACCGCCGGCGCCGAATCTGTGGCCAACCGGTCGGGTCGCGACTGGGAGACGCTCTCGGAGGAGTCGATCTACCGGCCGCTCGGCATGACGCGCACGAGTTCCCGCTTCCGGGATTTCACGGCACGCGACAACCGGGTCGTCGGGCACGTGCAGGTCGACGGCAAGTGGGTCGTGACGTTCAAGCAACGTGATCCCGACGCGCAGGCGCCCGCAGGTGGTGTCAGTTCGTCGGTCAACGACCTCACCCACTGGCTCACGATGTTGATGGCTCAGGGAACGTATCAGGGCAAGCAACTCGTCGCGCCCGAGGCGTTGTTGCCCGCGATCACGCCGCAGATCGTGTCGTCACCGTCCTCGGCGCCGGACGCGCGGGCCGGGTTCTACGGCTACGGATTCAACGTCTCGGTCACCGCCGGCGGGCGCACCCAGGTGAGCCATTCAGGTGCCTTCGGGTCGGGAGCGGCAACCAACTTCCTCGTGCTGCCCTCGGCCGACGTGGCGATCGTGGTGTTGTCCAACGCATCTCCCATCGGGGCGGTCGAAGCGATCACCGGCGAGTTCGCCGATCTCGTCCAGTTCGGCGAGGTGCGTCACGACTGGCGCACCCTCTACCGGCAGGCGTTCGACGCGGAGAACCAGCCGTCGGGCAGCCTGGTGGGTAAGCCGCGTCCAGCCAATCCTGCACCGGCGCAGGCGCTCTCGTCCTACGTCGGAACCTATGCGAACTCCATGTACGGACCGGCGGTGGTCCGCGAGCAGGGCGGAAAGCTGGTCCTGGCGATGGGTCCGGGTGGTGTGACGACCCACGAACTCACCCACTGGGACGGCAACACCTTCACCTTCACCTTGCGCAACGAGAACGCCGAGCTCGGGTCGATCTCCAAGGTCACCTTCGACGGGCCGCGCATGGTGATCGAGTACTACGACGACGAGGAGAACGACGGGGTCTTCACCCGGCAGTGAGCGGAATGACTAGCCCGCGGGCACCTCGCCGGTGCGCACCGGGCAGCGGGTGTGCGAGTAGATCGTCGGCATGCAGAGGTTGCAATGCGTGCACTGCGACGTGGTCGCCGGGTCGGACGCGATACGCAAGGGCAGGTCGGGTTCGCGCAGCAATGCACGCCCCATCGCGACGAAGTCGAATCCCTCACCCAGCGCGAGATCCATTGATGCGCGGTCGGTTACGCCGCCCAGCAGGATCAGCGGAAGGTCGACGGCCGCGCGCAGCCGGCGGGCGAGTGGCAGGAGGTAGCCGTCGTGGTAGTCGTAGTGCTTGAGGAAGAACGGGCCGGCCGCCTTGAGGCCCCAGTGCATGGCACCGCGGAAGGCGTCGGCGAACGCGGCGCGCGGGGCGTCGCCATGGAAGAGGTACATGGGGTTGAGGAGTGACGACCCAGCGGTCGGTTCGATGGCGTCGAGGTGACCGTCGCGTTCGAGCAGCCGGGCCACCTCACAGGCCTCGTCGATGTTGAATCCCGACCACCGCCGACCGCCACCGCCGGGCTTTCCCACACCGTCGAACATGTTGAGCTTCACCCAGACCGCGGCCTCGTCGCCGACCTCCTCGCGCACCGACTCGGCGACCTCGCGGGCCAGGCGGGCCCGGTTGACGAGCGTGCCACCGTAGCCGTCATGTCGGTGATTGAGCAGTGGCGACAAGAAGCAACTGATCAGATAGTTGTGGCCGCAATGGATTTCGAGACCATCGAATCCGCTGTCGACGGCGATACGGGCCGCGCGCCGGAACTTCACCCGTAGATCCTTGATGTCCTCGGCAGTCACCTTGTGTGTCAACGACATTCCCATCGGCGCCGGGATCCTTGACGGGCCGAGCGCCTTCGCGCGGTTCGACACCGAGTTCGCGACCGGGCCGGCATGACCGAGTTGGGCGGCCGCGAGCGCGCCCTCACCATGGATGGCGTCGGTGAGCTTCCGCAGGCCTCCCATGGCCTCCGGGCGCATCCAGATCTGGTGTCGGTCGGTACGGCCCTCCGGAGAGATCGCGCAGTAGGCGACGGTGCTCATCGCGACACCGCCCGCGGCGACCTCGCGGTGGAACTCGATCAGGTCGTCGGTGACGAGGGCGTCGGGCGTCACGCCCTCGAAGGTGGCGCATTTGATGAGGCGGTTGCGCAAGGTCAGCGGGCCGAGCGGCGCCGGGCTGAAGGGGTCGGATCGTTGGGGGTTCGCGTTGGTCATCGAGTCTCTCCGTGAGTGGGCTGGGCTGATGTCGAGAGGTCTGGTGCCGGGGAGGTGAGGCCCGCGGCGACAAATGCCCGCAGCGCGTCGACCGTGCGCGGCGACGGCGTCGACGGCCCGCCGAAGCGCAGCAGGATGAGTTCGAACGCGAGCGACCATCGTCGGCGCGCGTCGTCGGGAGACAAGCCGTCGACCATGCCGATCAGTACGGTTGCCCAGTGGTCGAGCCGGAACCACGGCTTGCTCCACGGCGCGACGGGATGTGTCAGCGCGAACCTGGCGAGCAAGCGCAGGTGAAGATGGCCGACGGGGTCGTCGGCGGTAGCGACCAGCGGGGTGATCACCGCGTCTACCAGGGTGGCTACCGAATCGGTCGCCGGGTCGATCCGGTCGAGTGCGACGACCCAGATCGGGGCGAGCCGATCCTCGAGGAGCGCGACGGTGAGTTGATCCTTTGAGCCGAAGTGGTAGTGCACCGCGGCCGGATTCGCGCCGGCCGCCGCGCAGATCGATCGCACCGACACGGCGTCGTATCCGTCGGCGAGGAACAGCCGCTCGGCGCAGCGCAGCAGTTGCGCGCGGGTTTCGTCGGCTCGTGTGGGGGCGGTCACACCCGCCATGAGACCACAGAATCAATCATCGTTTCAATCATTGATTGAAAATGCGGGTGGGGTTACCGCCGAGTAGCGGGACGCCATGCGCCGACCCCGGGCCCCGACGTAGGCTGGCAGTCGTGGCTGAACACTTTCAAACAGTTGTATTGGGTGCAGGTCCAGGTGGGTACGTCGCCGCGATCCGGTCGGCTCAGCTGGGCATGAAAACCGCCGTCATCGAAGAGAAGTACTGGGGCGGCGTGTGCCTCAACGTCGGGTGCATCCCGTCAAAGGCGCTCCTGCGCAACGCCGAACTCGCGCACATCTTCAACCATCAGGCCAAGACCTTCGGTATGTCCGGCGATGTGTCCTTCGACTTCGGCGCCGCCTTCGACCGCAGCCGCAAGGTGAGCGACGGCATCGTCAAGGGTGTCCACTTCCTGATGAAGAAGAACAAGATCACCGAGATCGACGGGTACGGCAAGTTCACCGACGCCAAGACCATCGTCGTCGGCGATCGGGAGATCACCTTCGACAACGTCATCATCGACACCGGCTCGACGGTGAAGCTGCTGCCGGGCGTCGAACTGTCCGACAACGTGGTCACCTATGAGACCCAGATCCTCACCCGTGAGCTGCCCGAGTCCATCGTGATCGTCGGCGCCGGTGCCATTGGCATGGAGTTCGGTTACGTCCTCGCCAACTATGGCGTCGACGTGACGATCATCGAGTTCCTCGACCGCGTACTGCCCAACGAGGACGTCGACGTCTCCAAGGCCATCGCCAAGGAGTACAAGAAGCTCGGTGTGAAGGTCCTGACGTCGACGGGTGTCCAGACCGTCACCGACAACGGCGACAACGTGACGGTCACCTACAAGGATCCGAAGGGCAACGACGGCGAGGTCACCGTCGACAAGGTCCTCATGTCTGTCGGCTTCGCGCCGCGCGTCGAAGGTTTCGGCCTCGACAAGACGGGGGTCGAACTCACCGAGCGCGGCGCGATCGCGATCGACGACTTCATGCGCACCAACGTCGACGGCATCTACGCCATCGGCGACGTCACCGCAAAGCTGCAGCTCGCGCATGTCGCCGAGGCGCAGGGTGTGGTCGCGGCCGAGACCATGGCCGGTGCCGAGACGATGACGCTCGGCGACTACCGCTTCATGCCGCGCGCCACCTTCTGCCAGCCGCAGGTGGCCTCCTTCGGGCTCACCGAGGCGCAGGCCAAAGACGAAGGCTACAACGTCAAGGCCACCACCTTCCCGTTCAGTGCCAACGGCAAGGCGCAGGGCCTCGCCGAGACGGCGGGCTTCGTGAAGCTCGTGACCAACGCCGACACCGACGAGCTGCTCGGCGGACATCTGGTGGGCGACAACGTTTCCGAAATGCTTCCGGAGATGACGCTGGCGCACAAGTGGGACCTCACCGCCAAGGAACTCGCCCGCAACGTGCACACCCACCCGACGATGTCGGAGGCACTGCAGGAGACGTTCCACGGCGCCATAGGGCACATGATCAACCTGTGAGCAGAGAGCCATCCCGCTCCCTGAGGTGCGAGGAGCGCTAGCGACGAGCCTCGAAGGGCAGGTGAGACGACAGTGTCAGCTCGCCACGGCTTCGAGGCTCGCTGCGCTCGCACCTCAGCCATCGGATGATGTACCACCGTGAGTGGAATCCGCCGTGGCCGTTGAACATCCGAGCCACCGTCGGACTGCATCGTCGCGGAAGCGGCGACCCGGCGTTCACGTACGCGCGCGACGGATCGATCTGGCGGTGTGTGCACACTCCCGACGGACCGGGCACGTTGACGGTTCGATCCGATGCGACCTCGGTGATCGGTCGCGCATGGGGGCCGGGGGCGTCGTGGCTGCTCGATCGGATGCCGGATCTTCTCGGGGCGCGTGATACCCCGGAAGCGCTCGCGCCTCGCGATCAGGTTGTGGCGCAACTGGTTGCGCGATCCGAGGGTTTGCGGATGGGCCGCACCGATCGGGTATGGGAGGCGTTGGTGCCGGCGATACTCGAGCAAAAGGTTGTGGGACGCGAGGCGTGGCGGGCCTGGCGATACCTGCTGCGGCGCTACGGTGATCGGGCTCCGGGGCCGGTTCCTGATCGGATGCGGGTCCCGCCTCCGCCGTCGGTCTGGGCGCAGATCCCGAGCTGGGAGTGGCATCGCAGCGGGGCCGAACCGGTGCGGATGCGGACGATTCGCGGTGCGACGTCGATCGACGTCGAACGGCACGCCGACAGACTGACCGTCTTGCGGGGTGTGGGCCCGTGGACCGAGGCGGAGGTACGGATGCGCGCCGTCGGCGACGCCGACGCCGTGCCGGTGGGTGACTATCACATCCCGTCACTGGTGGGCCAGACACTCATCGGTGAACCGGTCGACGACGACGGCATGCTCGAGCTCCTCGAACCCTACGCCGGACAACGTGGTCGGGTGGTTCGACTGTGCGAGCTGCACGGCACCATGCCGGAACGACACGGGCACCGGATGTCGGTGCGCGACTACCGATCTCTCTGACACGCGACTACAGGTCAGCCGATCTCGTCGAGCTGGCGCAGGAGATCGGCCCGCACCGTGGCGGCCACCTCCCGATGGTGTGCCGCCGCGGCGGAGTCGCCGATGAGATCTGCGAGTCGGGCGAGATGGTCGTCCATGTAGCCGAATACGATGCTGCCGGAGTTCAATCCGGCCACGGTCCCACTCCACCGCCGGAGTTCGTCGTAGAGTGCGGCGGCAGGCTCGGCCATCTGCAGACGGACCAGGGTGTCTGCATGGAACGCCTCGAGCGCACTCCAATAGTAATCGCGCACAGTGCGATACCCGATCTCGGCGACCGCACGGGCCTCGGTTTCCCGCCCGGCGTCGATGAGGGCCGCGGCATAAACCCAGGCGACCGACTCTGGCGCGGTGTCGTATATCTGTTGAATACCGTCGACCAGATGGCCGATCGAGCCACGATTGAACCCGACGCAGAGCGCCCCGATCAGTTCGAACTGCTCCTCGGCGGGATTTCCGGCGGCCCGGAGCTGCCAGGCGATCGCCTGATAGGGCTGTTCTGCCTTGTCCAGATTGCCGCGGAGGGTATCAAGGGCGGCGCCGAAGGTGGCCTGCACAATCACCAACTCGGCGACTTTGCCGCTCGTCGCGGTCTGCAGCGCCGTACGCATCTCGGCATGGGCGGCGGCGATCTCGCCCCGACCGGCTCGCGTGATCGCCATGAAGAAGTGGGCGACGGCCGTGTAGTCGACGATGCCTGCCGACTCGGCGGTCTCCACGAACTCGATCGCCGCCGGTAACAGCTCCTCGCGATCGTCGGGTCCGGTGGCCGTGTGAACGCGCGCATTCAGTGCTGCACAGAGCAATTCGGGGTCGCCGGAGGCCCGCGCGATCTCGACGGCCTCGCGCGAACAGGCAGCGGCGTAACGTTCCTCGTTGCCTTCGAACTCGGCGACCGCCGTGACGAGAAGGCGGGCGCGGTCGACGCCTTCGGTGTGCGGCAGCATATCTCGCACGGCCTGACTGATGATCGGGTCGAGCAGTCGGTCGGGACGTGTGGTCCAGATCGACGGTGTCCGCCAGGAGATGAGCACGGCCAGTTCCAGCGATCTGTCGCCGACCGTGCGAGCCAGCGTCAGTGCCTGTTCTCGTCGCGCGCGTGCCTCGCCGATCTCGCCGGCATGGGCGAGTGCGGTCACCAGTTCGCACAGTGCGTGTACCGTCGCGGTGCGATCCGGGTCGGCGGCCTCGACGCTGCCGTGGCCGGCCATGGTGTGCAGGTCGACGGCATCGCGCCACAACCCGACAGCATCGGCAGACAGGGTGAACCGCTCCCGGGCAGCCGATTCCACGATCTCCAGCGCCCGGGGCACGGTCGTGGGGCCGGCGCCGAGCGCGGCGTGATAGGCCAACTCGTCAGCTCCGGTTCGGGGGATCGTCTCGAGGATTTCAAAGACCCGCCAATGTAGCCTGCGCCGCCGCAAGGACGGGATGCTGTCGTGGATCGCGTCGTGCATGAGCACGTGGTTGAACCGCACCCGGTCACCGGCGGCGGTCAGCAGTCCGGCCACCACCGCGGAGTCGATGGCGTCGAGCACGGCGTCCTCGGAATCGTCGGGCCACAGCGCGACGAGGGTGTCGATCTCGGACTCGCGTCCGCACACGGCGGCCAGCCGCATCACCGAGACCGCGTCCTCGGGCAGACGTTCGACCCGACTCAGCAGCACCTCGCGCACCCCACTGGGAATTGCTCGCTGCGCCTCCCGCGGTCCACGGGAGGCAACCAGCTTGGCCAATTCCTTGACGAACAACGGATTTCCGTCGGTGCGTGAGCGCAACAGTGCCACCGTGGTGTCGTCGATGGGATCGAGGCCGGCGTCGGCGGCCAGCTGACGGATGCCTATGTCGGAGAGCCCGGCAAGCGTGAGCTGATCGGCGGTGATGGCGATGAGTGCCGCACCGGTGGCGAGCAATTCGACCCCGGCCTCGGATGCCCGATAGGTCGCCACCACCAGGATCGGGTGTTCGGCCAGCCAGGTCATCGTCTGACGCAGGATCTGAAGTGTGGCGCTGTCGGCGCGGTGCACGTTGTCGAGGACGAGGAGCGCTCCGGTGTCGGTGAGTGCTTCGGTCGCCGCGGTCACCTGGCGCGCGATGGCGAAGGGGTCATCAGCGGCCGGACCCTGGCCCAGGGCCTCCACGATCTCGCGCCATGCCCACGCGGTGGGCGCACCGTCGACCTCGGGGCAGTGTCCGATGGCGGTCGTCCATCCTTGGGCGCCAAGCCGATTGACCAGTCCACGAGCCAGTGTCGACTTCCCGCCTCCGGCCTCGGCGGTGATCCACACCATGCGTAAACCGGTGTGACGCGCGGTATCTGCATGCGTCGTGAGCTTCTCCAACTCCGCTTCGCGTCCGGCGAACTCGGTGTATGAAGCGGTCGGTGTGGGCAGGACAGTGGGTCTGCTCGGCGGTGCCGCCGAAGCGAGCGTCGTGGAACCCCCGAGGTTCGGATCATGCTGCAGGATGGCGCTTTCCAGATCACGCAGCGCCGGCGTCGGGTCGACGCCGAGTTCGTCGGAGAGAAACAGCCGGACCGTCCGAAGTGTTTCCAGGGCGTCGGCCTGCCGGCCCAGCCGGTACTGGGCGAGCGCCAGCAGACGGAAGAGCTCTTCGCGGGTGGGGTGGGTGCCACACAGAGAGGGAAGCGTCGCTGCAACGTCCGCGGCGCGGCCGAGTTCGAGTGCGGCGGAGGCACGTTGCTCGATGGCGGCCAGGTGGAGCTCGCCGAGACGAGCGACTTCACCGCGGGCCCAGTCATCGGCGGCGTGCGCGCCGTATGGTTCGCCCTGCCAGAGGGCGAGCGCGGCGTCGAGCTGCGCCAATCGCTCGCGTGCGTCGTCGTTCTGACTGGCGACGACATCGTCGAACTGCCACAGATCCACCGCCGACCGGGACAGCCGCAGCGCGTATCCCGGTGCTTCGCTGATCAGGATGCGCGCGGGCGTCCGCGGTGCTCGGTCGGGTTCCAGGATGCGACGGAGATTGGAAATGTGCACCTGCAGCCCGGCGAGCGCTTTCGGCGGCGGCTCGCCGTTCCAGAGGTCGTCGATGAGGCGATCGGTGGACACCACATGTCCGTTCGCGGCGACGAGTCGCGCAAGCACCGCTCGTTCGCGACGTGACTTGATCTCCGCGCGCTCGCCGTCGACCTCCACGCGGACCGTACCCGACATCCTCACCGAGACGGCGCGAGGCGAGGTCCCGGCGTCCGCCGACATCGCTCACCCTCCTCGCTGCGGCGTCGATCTGAGTTGGGCCGCTTCCGTACAGTATCGCCGTGTCGAGGGTGGCGTGTGTCGTTCAGGTGTGCGAATGGACGTTGCGTCAGCGCCGACGCAGCGTGAGCACGCCGCATCCGAGGACGAAGACGGCCGTGGCAATCGCCGCGACGTATGCCAGTGCGCCGTCGACGCCCCACGGCGGCAGGAACGCGAGTTCCTGTCCGGTGGCGTAGACGCCGTTGAGGAAGGGCATGTACGACTGCAGCGTGTAGCCGTTCGGGATGAGGCTGATCGCATTCTCGACGATGTAGGTCCAGCCGAGAAGAATCGCGACCGAGGTGGCCGGGTGCCCGACGATCGCGGCGAGTCCCACCCCGATGCCGACGGCGAACACGCCGTAGATCGGCACGGTCACGATGAATCGCACACCTGCCGCAGAGGCGATGTCGACGCCAGCGTAAACGCGGGGAAAGACGTTGGGCAGCAACAACATCACCGCAGATACCAAGAGCGCCGAGCAGAGTGCAGCCCACGCTCCGTAAACGATCCACCGGACCAGCGCAGCCGTGGCCGACCGCGGATACAGGTAGCGCGACATCTCGCCCACCGCGCCGCGCTCGCCGGTGGCCTGCGCGAACGTCGCAATCACCGCCCAGGCGATCACGGTGAAGGTGATGACCCAGTAAACCGAGTTGGTGGTCGCCACCGACGTGACCTGGATGGTGCTCGAGATCGACGCGAAGCGCTCGCTCACCATCGCCACTCCCAGCGTGATGATCAGCGGGAGCAGCACGGCAGCCGGGATGGCGCCGAAGAGCAGGATGCTTCGGCGGCCGCCGGATCGGGTGATCTCCGCACGTACTGCGCGTCCGAGTTGGCCAGTGGCGCAGCGCAAACGATCAGTGGCCATGCGTCGTACCGCCGACCGCCGCGACATACGCGTCTTCGAGAGAGGCGTGCCCGACGACGAAGTCGTCGACACCTGCGTCGGCGATGATCCGTCCACGGTCGAGGACGATCACCCGATCGCCGGTCCGGGCCACTTCGTCCATGAGGTGCGATGCGGTGAGCAGGCAGCGGCCCTCGGCGGTGAGCTCGCGCAAAAGATTGCGCAGCCAACGGATTCCGTCGATGTCGAGGCCGTTGACCGGCTCGTCGAGCAGGATCGTCGGTGCGTCGCCGAGGAGTGCGGCCGCCAACCCGAGACGCTGCGTCATGCCGAGAGAGAAGTCGGAGACGCGTCGCGTCGCGGACTCTGCCAGCCCCACCTTGTCGAGGAGTTCGTCGGCCCGGCGCCGATCGACTCCGCCCGCGTCGGCGAGCCCGTGCAGATGGCGTCGCGCGGTGTGGCCGGGATGATGGGCATCGGCGCCGAGGTGGATGCCGACCTCCGTGAGCGGACGACACTGCCGCGCAAGGTATCTGCCGTTGACCCTGGCCGTGCCGCCGTCGGGCCGGGTGATGCCGGAGACGGTGCGCAGCAGGGTGGACTTTCCGGCGCCGTTGCGGCCCAGGAGATACACGAGTTCTCCCGGGCGCACGGTTGCCGACACCTCGTCGAGGACGGTCTGCCCACCGAGGCGGACCGTCAGGCGATCGATCTCGATCATTCTCGTGGCCGAGCGCCTCAGCGGTTGCAGTAGATGTTGAGGCCCACTGTCTTGACGCCCTGGCACAGGGAGTTCGCCGACAGCTTCCAGTTGCCGTCGAGCTTCTTGAACTCGACGGTCATCATGATGGTGGGGCGGCCGACGGAGCCGCTGTTCAGGGTCGCGGTGACGCTGTTGCCGCGCTGGACGAGCGGTCCGGTGACCTCGTTCCAGCCGCGGGGCGCTCGGAACAAGCCGAGGCTGTAGACGGTCTTGGGAACGACGACGGCGTTCATCCCGCCTTCCACGTTGGCGGCCTTGGCCTGGTCGGACGCCGGTGTTTCGACCAGGAATTCGACGATGTCGTTGAGGTCGGCCAGGGTGGGGCGGTCGGTGGTGACCTTGAAGTTCGGCGGGAAGGTCTTGGCTTGTGCGGGTCCGCCGGCGACCAGGACTCCGGTGATGGCGAGCATCAGGGCGACGACGGCGATCAGGGCGGTGCGGAATGTGGACATAAAAAGGAATCTAATCCTCTAAATATGAGGCAACCCTTATCGCTGTGTGACATCCGTCGCCGCGGGTTCTGTCGCGCGCACCCGCGACAGCCGAAGGGTGATCTCGCAGTCGCCCGCGGGATCGGGTACGACGTCGACCAGGTACTGCGACGCCAAGGCGGCAGAACTCGACGCCAGGGTCTGTTCGATGACGCCGCGGGCCACCCCGCGCGCGACTTCGGGATGATGGCGCCCGATGTCCTTGAGGGGGCAGGAGCAGATGCGGAGTTCGTGGGTGCCGAACGCGCTCATGACGATGGACACGCGGAATCCGAGAGCGGTCAGGGTCTCGACCGCGACCGTGATCGGATCCGGCAGTGCCACATCGGCATGCGACGGTGGGTTGAGGCGAGACAGCGCGTTGACGTCGGCCCACACGCGGCCGGCGTCGGCGGCGGCGTGTTCTCGTGCGGCCGAGGTGGAACCGAGTTGTGCCAGCAAGTGTCCGATGAGGTCGTCGACCGGTGGCGCGGACACGGCCCGATAGCCGATCCGGGGTCGGCCGGCGGTCGTCGAGCGTAGTTCGACGGTCGACGCGGCGTCGTCGGACACGAGTTTGTTCAGATGGAAACGCGCGGTGGTCACGTGGATGTCGAGGGCGTCGGCGACCTCGCGCGCATCCACCGGCGCGCCGCGATCGGCAAGGATGGCGAGCACCTTGTCGCGTTGCGCGTTGTCGCGCGAACGGGATGCGGGCATGGGCTGCTCCTGGGGTGAATCTGGGCTGTGTCCAGGACTTTACGGGCTTGCGCTCATCCGGTCTCGGCTACGTCTTCGAGGATGAGCAGGGTGACGACGGCGTCGGTGACAGCGGTGAGCGCATGGGTGACGCCGGTCTCGACGTGGACGGCCGAGCCCGGGCGCACTGTCACGTTCTCGTCGCCGATCGTGAACTGCACCTCGCCGACTTGTCCGAGCACCAGGATGGGGCGTCCGGCCCGATGATCGGCCATCGACTGCCCCGCCCGAAACGACAGGCGGAGGATGTTCACGCCGGTGGCGCGGGCCATCGCGGTGATGTCGGGTCGCGGGCCGGTGCCGTCGCCGGTCAGGTCGGCGAGACCTGTCACGGTGGTCGACGTGCGGGTGTGTGCGGGGCTCATGACTGGTTCGGTTTCACGGCAATGACCTCGATGGCCGCGAGTTGGTCCCGATACTTGGTGAACGTGGCGCGCATGCCGAGGACGCGGCTGCGTGCGTCCTTGTCGCGCAGCACGTTGCGACGAACTTGAGCGTTCGCAGCGGCCCCTCGTCGGCGAGCACGCGCCGCGGCTGCAACAGCGCCATCTTGGCGAAGCCTACCTTCGCGATCTCGAAACCGGCGTCGGTCAACAGCTTTCGCCATTCCTGCTCGGTGAGCGGTCGGGCGTTGACCTTGATCGAGCGCGCGAGTTGTTTGCGGATCTCGGTCTTCGCCTCGTCGGGCAGGGTGTCGGGATGGAGTGCGAGTTCGTGGATGGCGTAGCGTCCGCCGGGCCGCAGCACGCGGAAGGCCTCGGCAACGATGTCGGCCTTGGCCCGGTCCGATTGCATCGTCAGCATCGCCTCGCCGATCGCTACGACGACGCTGTCGGCGTCGAGTCCGGTTGCCGCGGCGTCGCCGGGGATGACGCGCCCACGATCGCCGACGACGTCCTCGGTGAGCCCGGCGGCCGCAGAGTCGGATTCGACGCCCACATAGGTTTTCGGGTTTCGATCGATGATGGACCGTGCGGTCTTGCCGAGACCCGGCGCGATCTCGAGGACGTCGGCGTCGCTCAACTCGGCGTCGTCGAGCAGTTGCTCGGTGAGCTCACGACCACCGGGCCGCAGCACCAGCTTGCCCAGTCGTGCCAGCAACCAGTGACCGGGCATGTCCTCGGTCTTGCGTGCGGCAAACGGCAGTTCATCGTGGCTGGCCTGCTGACCGGACATCACTACTCCTCGGGATCGGCTATTTAGAGGATAGCTCTACTCCAAATGGTCGACAATTCTGGCTGCCTGCTGATAGGTGTCGATATCTCCTCGCTACCCGTGCTGATTGAGTAGGCGAGCCCCTCGGGGCGAGCCGTATCGAAATCCGGTGAGACTTCCATGTCCGCACCCCGTGGTCGCCGACATTCTCGGCTTACGTGGTTTCGATACGGACTCGGCTGGCGCCTCGTCCTACTCAACCACCAGGTGGAGGGCGGCGGTCGACGCATTGGCCCAGGTCAACAGAGGGACACGACTTCGTCGGATCAGGGTTTGACGCCGATAACGTACTGACCCTGGCCGGTGATGGTCTGCTCGACGTCGTCGAGTCCGGCGTTGCGCAATCCGTCGACGATCTCGTGGCGATCGAAGATCCGGTAGCCGGTCGCGCCGGCCGCTTCGCGGACCCCGGGCAGCGCGCTGACCCTGGTGACCACGGAGGTGAAGATGATGACCTCGCCGCCCGGCTTGGTCACCCGGGCGAGCTCATCGAGCACGGGCAGGGGGTCGGGGATCAGGTAGAGCGCCGCGAGGCAGGTCACCGTGTCGAAGGTGTTGTCGGCGAACGGCATCGCGTGTGCGTCACCACGCACGTACCCGGTCTTCTCGGTGGTGTTGGTGCGTGCTGCCTGCGTGAGCATGGGGGCGGAGTAGTCGATGCCGATGCACCGTCCGTCGCCGGTGAGGCCGTCGGCGATGCGTCGGGTGTAATTTCCTGGGCCGCAGGCGACGTCGAGGACCAGGCGCTCACCGGGACGGCACAGGTAGGCCTGCAGGGCGCGGTCGTAGTCTTCGGTCGCGGTGCCGCCGAAGCTGAACAGCCGGGTGAACGTCGGGCGCCAAAGATGTTCGTAGACTTGGGCAAAGAGTGGGTTCTGCATGAACCGCTGGCTCAAGGACTCCATGTCAGACCCGGGTGTCGCGCTGGATGCGCAACGTGTGGATGGTCGTGGCGAGCGTGTCGTACTGTCCGGCCAGCAGGACGAACGCGATCAGCCGGCGATCATCGAGGTGGCGCGTAAGCGCCGACCACGCGGTGTCGGAGATGTCCTGATTCTCGATCAGCTCGTCGACCGCCCGCAGCATCGCGCGTTCCCGATCTCCCCAGCCCGCGTCGCCGGGCCCGGCGAGGATCTGGGCGAACATCGCGTCGTCGATGCCCGCACGGCGTCCCAGGCGACGGTGATGATCGAGTTCGTAGTCGCACTTGCGCAAGTGTGCGACGCGGATGATGATCATCTCGGATTCCTTGCGCGACAAGGTGCCGAACGGCATCAGGCGTCCCGAGTAGTGCAGCCAGGCACGGAACACACCGCGGGTGCGGCCCAGTGTCGAGAATATGCGGGCGTTGTCGACGCCGATCACGCGGGCCGCGCCGCGCGCGAAGACCCAGTTGATGGGTCCCAGATCCCAGAATTCTCCCGGAGTGACGCGAGGGGTGCTCATGGACGCAACGGTAGACTACGACGCCGGACATCCACGAGACCCAGATCACGAAACATGGAGAACGCAATGGCGCGCACATTCACATCCGTCGAAGAACTCACCGCCGCGATCGGCGAGGACCTCGGATCGGGCGAATGGCTCGAGATCACGCAGGATCGGGTCAACGCGTTTGCCGACGCGACCGGCGATCACCAGTGGATTCACGTCGACCCCGAGCGCGCGAAGTCGGGTCCGTTCGGCGCTCCGATCGCCCACGGCTACCTCACGCTGTCCTTGTTGCCGATGCTGGCCGGCGGAATCTTCACGGTCGAGGGCCCCAAGTTGGTCATCAACTACGGACTGAACAAGGTGCGCTTCCCCAACCCGGTCGTCGTGGGTTCACGCATCCGCGCCAACGCGGTCATCACCTCGGTCGACGAGACCCCGGCCGGAGTCAACGTCGTGGTGAAGAACGTCGTCGAGATCGAGGGTGCCGACAAGCCGGCGTGCGTCGCCGAGAACGTGCGCGTGCTGGTTTTCTGACTCGACGGGTGGGGTGGCCGACGTTCCCCTCAGCCCCGGCAGTTCGACTGCGCCGGAACACCCTGCAACCGCGCGTCGAGCCAGGCCAACGCGTCCCGGAACGCGACGAAAACGGTGGTCATGTGTTCCCCAGGGTATTCGCGGTAGGTGGCGTCGACGTCGAGGCGACACTGTTCGGCGAACAGTGATCGGGCCTGGCTCGCCGGAATCCACCATTCCTGCGCGCCGTGATAGATGAAGATCGGCATCGCGGCCTTGTCGCCGGCCATCTCCGTCACCTCGAAGACGTGCTCGGCGGCCGGCGTCCGGAACGGGTCCGGGTCGGTCGACAGCATCTGGGTGGCACCGAAGGTGAAGCCGAAATAGCCCATCGTTCCGGTGCACAGATTCTTGAGGAAGTCGTTGGTGGCGAGTTGCCGGGCGAGATTGTTGGCCAGCGTCAGCAACTCGGGCCGCTCACGCGCTATTCCCAGGATCGCCGCGTGGAAGACGCCCGACGCGAGGTTCGCGTTCATCGCACCGGCCAAAGCACGGTAGTCGGCCGGGACACCGCCAATTGCCGCACCCACGAACCGCTTCGCCACATCCGGTGCATACGACGACGCGAGTTTCGCGGTCGCGTTGGTGGCGATCGCGCCCCCGGAGTAGCCGAGCATCACCAGGGGTCCGGACCCGAAGTTGTTCGGGTCGTAGACGCTTGCGGCCCGGACCGCGTCCAGAACCACATGCGCCGCGACATAGGGCTCCGCATACGCCATCCGTGCACCGGTGTGGTCGGGGACGATCACCGCGTACCCGCGTTTGAGCGATTCCTGCGTCGTCTCCGGTCGTAGGTCGGTGCTGTTGGTGTCGTCGGTCTTCCCGTGCGCGAAGGTGTATCCGGTGGTACAGCGCGTGCCCAGTGCGACGATCGGTGGGTTGTTCACCATGACCGGACGCTTGCCGCGACCTGTCCACGTGGTCGGCGGCACAAACAGTGTGGCGGTGGCGAACAACGGACGGCCGGCAGCGTCGACGGTGCGGAATTTGATCTGCCGTGCATAGCGCACCCGGACCTCGAGTAGAGGCGCGGCGACGGGTGCGACGTCGCGTGTGGACATGATCGCGCCGGGGCGGTACCTCGCCAGGTCTGCGGGCCAGTCGTCGAAGAACCGGTCGCCGGTGGGCGACGGCATGATTGCTTCGCGCAGCTCCTGGAGTGCGCGGTCGGCGCCGGGCGTCTGCGCGCGCATCGGGATCCGGGCGAGTCGCGGAATGTTCGGCGCCGGCACAGCGTCCTCGATGTCGTGGGACAGTTGACCCGGTGCAGGCATGAGATTCGGCGGGTCGGCCGCCGCGGTGGCGGTGGTCGTCGCCAGTGCGACGATCGTGACCGTCGTGACGATCGTGCGCAGCTTCCAACGACGCGACCAGGGTCGACCCGGCATCGACAACTCCTCCGTGCTCAGCCCCCGCCCGGAGTCTAGAGTGTGCCGAGATCGGGTGCACGACAGCCCTGTCGGACATTCGGCCAAGATGGTTCCTGCCAGCTGCGTTGTTGTCTCACCATGCCCTTCGAGGCTCGCAAGCTCGCACCTCAGGGAGCGGTAAGCGGCAGGGAGGTGGATCAGCAGAAGCTTCGCATCACCGACGGCACGTCGACCGCGCGGGGATGCCACGCAGCCGTGCGTCGAGCCAGGTGATCGCGTCCGGGTAGCCGACCATGATGCCGGTGAGGTGTTCGGCGAAGACCTCGCGGTAGGTGGCGGTGGCGCCGAGGCGGCACTGCTCGCGGAAGAGATTGCGGGCGCCTGCCGCGGGGATCCACCATTCATAGGTGCCGTTGTAGATATAAAGCGGCACAACGGATTTCCGGTCGGACATCTTGGTGACCCGGTAGATGTTCTCGGCCACCGGGGAACGGAACGGGTCGGGGTCGTTGGACATCAACTGCATGGGCATGAACGTCTGGCCGGCCAGGGCAGCCGGTAGCACGCACACGTTCTTCAGCGGAGAACTGGCAATCCATTGCGCCGCATGGTTTGCCATGGTGAGGATCTCCGGTCGCTCGCGGGCGATGCCGAAGGTCGCCGCGTGGAACAGTCCGGTCGCGAGATTGGCGTTCATGCTGCCGACGAGCATCCGGAAGTCGGCGGGCACGCCGCCGAGGGCCGCACCGACGATCCGGGGCGCGACGTCGGGTGCGTAGCCGGCAGCCAGTTTGGTGGCGCCGTTGGTGGCGATGGCGCCACCCGAGTAGCCGGTGATGCCGATTCTGCTGCGCCCGAACAGCTTCGGATTGTACGCGGCGGCCGCACGCAGGGAGTCGAGAACGATATGGCCGGCGGTGGTGGGTTCGGCATAGGCCATCCGCGGCCCCTGGTGGTCGGGCACGATCACCGAGTAACCGCGAGCGAGGGCGAGTTGTGAGCTGGGCGGAAAGAAGTCGGTGAAACCCGTTGCGGCACCGAGGCCGTGCGCGAGGGTGGCACCCGGGGTGCAGGCCGCGCCGAGGGAGTCTATGGGCAGGTTGTTGACCAGGATGGGTCGAGGACCGCGACCCTGCCATGCCTGCCTCGGAATCAGAATGGTGGCTGTCCCGAAGGACGGGCGACCGATGGCATCACGGGTGGCGAACTTGATCTGGCGGGCCGACGAAATCGGTGCGGTCACCAGCAATCCGGCCGGCCAGGTCACGTCGCGGGTCGCCAGCAACTCGCCCGGTCGGCGTTGCGCCAGGTCGGGTGCCCACCTGTCGAAGAACGGATCGCCGGTCGGAGTGGGCAGGACGGCTTCGCGCAGCTCCTGGAGTCGTCGACTCATGCCGGGTGTCACGGCCCGCTGTGGAATGCGGCGCAGGTGCGGGTACGGGGGAGCGGGCACCGTGCCGTCGATCGCATGGGGAATCTGTGGCGGAACGCCGATCATGTTGGGCGGGTCGGCTGCCGCGGGCGCGGCGCCGGACACCAACAGGGGAACTGCCAGCACGGCAGCAAAGGTCGAGATCAGCGCTCCGGAACGGCGTGCTGAGATGGTGTTCAGAACACGGTGCACAACCATGAGGAATCCCCTCTGACGTGGGAAATCCCCGCGATCGCCCCACATCTCGGAGGCTAGGACGATCTGCTGGTCAACCGTCCGGGACACGCGACTGAGTCGGGCGACCGTTACGGGATTGTGACGTACGTCACTCCATCTCGGTGTTCATGTACGGCGACACGGTGCTGCGGTGCTCCTGGACCCGCAGGGGTGCGCCCAGCGCAGGAAAGGCGCGCTGTGGACACTTCAGCCGTTCGCACACGCGACAACCCGCACCGATCGGGGTTACCCGAGCCTGCGGCCCGATCTCGAGGCCGTCGGAGTAGACGACGCGTCCGGCATGGCGCAGCTCGCATCCGAGGCCGATGGCGAAGGTCTTGCCGGACTGCCCGTATCGCGCAGCGCGTCGCTCCACGGTGCGCGCCACCCACAGGTAGTTACGACCGTCGGGCATCTCGGCGACCTGCGTGGAGATCTTCCCGGGCGACGCGAAGGTCTCGTACACGTTCCACAGCGGGCAGGTGCCACCGCTCGACGAGAAGTGAAAGCCGGTGGCAGACTGTCGTTTCGACATGTTCCCGGCACGGTCGACGCGCACGAACGACCACGGGATACCGCGAAGGTTCGGCCGCTGCAGGGTCGAGAGTCGATGGCAGATCGTTTCATAGGACACCGCGTAGAAAGCCGAGAGCCGCTCGATGTCGTACCGGAAATCCTCTGCAGCGCCATGGAATTGGGTATACGGCAGGACGGCTGCGGCGGCGAAGTAGTTGGCCAGACCGAGCATGGCGAGCGATCGGGCGTCGTCGCTTGTGAAGTTCCCCTCGTCGATCAGCGCGTCGAGGAGATCGCGGTACTCGAGCAAACAGAGTTCGGTGGCGAGCTTGAACGTCCGCTGCCCGGCGGACAAGGCGGCGGAGAACTCGAGCCGTCGGGTCTCGGGGTCGTATCGGTGCAGGGTGTAGTCGCCGAGGTCGACGCGGCGCACGATCCGGACGCCGTGCAGCGCCTCGAGCCGGTTGGTGATCTCGCGTCGGATGTCCGCCGAGTGCATGCGCATGCGCGCGGTCATGTCCTCGGCGGCGACGTCGAGTTCGTGAATGTAGTTGCGGCGATGCGAGAAGTAGTCGCGAACCTCCTCGTGGGGCGCGGTGATGGTGCCACGCATACTGCGGTCGCCGCGCTCGTCGGTGGCCGCGGCGAGCTGATCGGTGGCCACGCGGTAACGACGGTGCAGGTTGACCATCGCCTGCGCCATCTCCGGGTGGGCCGTGACGAGCGAACTGATCTCGTGGGCGTCGAGCGTGCCTGATGCTGCTTCGACGTCGTCGTCGAGCAGGACCTCGCGGAGTTCGGCCACGAGCCGAACGTCGTCCTGGGAATCGAAGAAGCCCGCGTCGACGCCGAAGGCCTCGGTGATCTTGGTGAGCACCTTGGCGGTGAGGGGGCGAGCGTCGTGTTCGATCTGATTGAGGTACGACGGTGATATGGACAGCGCCTGGGCGAGGGCGACCTGCGACAGCCCCCGTTCGGAGCGGAGCTGTCGGAGCCGTGATCCGACGTAGGTCCTGGTCATCGTGCCTGCCCTCGAAATACGGATGTGTTCTCAGGGTACGGTGACGGCGTGCGGGTGCTCAGGGGGACGACGATTGTGCGGATCCTTCTGTGCGTGATTGTTCTCGTCGTCGTTGCCGGCTGCGGCCGGACGGCCGATGTGCCGGACCGGCGATTGGCGCCGGCCGATCTGCTCCTCGCGCCGTCGGATCTTCCTCCGGGTTTTGTGGTCACGCCGCTCTCGGTTGCCGATCTGGCCGCGAGCAATCGCGTTGCCTTCGACGACGCCAAGACGGCGCGATTCGCGCCCGATTTCTGCCGGCCGACGGCCGACGCCACGCTGAACGACCAACTGCGCGCCGACAACTCGGCGGTCCTGGCAGCTCGTCGACTCAACACGGGGCTGGTGGAGCTCGTGACGACGCAGCGGCGCGACCTGGGTGCCGATCTCTTTGCGACCTCGGGGCGATGTGCCCGGACCGAGACGACCATCACCAAGGGCAACCTGGCGGGAACCCGCATCGTCACCGAGTACACCGCGCTGCCCGTGCCGCCGATCGACGGTGGTCTGCGTTCGGGTGAACGTGCCGTGCTTGTCCGCTCCACGGTCACCACCACGTTGCCCGACCGCGGGGTCCGCACCCAGATCGGCTTCGCCGGGTACGCGTTGCTCAACCGTGCGTCCTCCGGAGAGGTGACCGTGCAGTTGACCGTCGCGGGCGAGGCATCCCGCGCAACCAACCCGCCGACGCCGGGCCTCGCGCCCCTCTCCGACGCCGGCTTTGTCGACCTCTTCGGCAAGGCGCTGCAGAAGGTAACCAACTCCGACCGGTGATCGTCGGGAACTCGGGCCGACGGACATACCGTCGCCCTTGTGAAAATGCTCACACCAACCTCCCGATGGACGACGCGGTGTCCAGGTGTCCCGCACGCCGATGGGTACTCGCGGGTAGCTTCGCGATCGCGAAAAACGCAGTACGCGCGTACTTTTTGGCGTCCGGGGCCCATGTCTTCACACCTCAAGATTTGCAAACTTTGCAAACCGGCGTCAAAAACTTGCCCACTTTTGCATCCTAAAGCGATTGGACCTGCAGGTTTGTCCTATGGCACCCTAGGTGCAGGCACCACCGAGGGATGCCGTCGGTTTCGCAAATGTTCGGCTTTGAGTCACCTGAGCCGAAAGGCTCGCGGACCCGAGCGCGCCGTCGGATGTCTGTCAGCCGATACCCGGCGGCCCCGCCGGGTCGTCCCGACCGAACCGGTCGGGAGGAGCAGGACAACGAAAGCGAAGTAGGCAATGAGCAACGTCGGAAAGCCCCGCACCGCCGCGGAGATCCAGCAGGACTGGGACAGCAACCCGCGCTGGGACAACGTCAAGCGTGACTACACCGCCGAGCAGGTGGCGCAGCTCCAGGGTTCGGTCGTCGAGGAGAACACCCTCGCCCGCCGTGGCGCCGAGATCCTGTGGGAAGGCGTGAACCAGAAGGACGGCAGCTACATCAACGCGCTCGGCGCGCTGACCGGTAACCAGGCCGTCCAGCAGGTCCGTGCAGGCCTCAAGGCCGTCTACCTCTCGGGCTGGCAGGTCGCCGGTGACGCCAACCTCTCCGGCCACACCTACCCCGACCAGTCGCTCTACCCGGCCAACTCGGTCCCGAACGTGGTGCGTCGCATCAACAACGCGCTCCTGCGCGCCGACGAGATCTCGCGCGTCGAGGGTGACGACTCCGTCGACAACTGGCTCGTGCCGATCGTCGCCGACGGTGAAGCCGGCTTCGGTGGCGCCCTCAACGTCTACGAACTGCAGAAGGCCATGATCGCCGCGGGTGCCGCCGGTACCCACTGGGAAGATCAGCTCGCGTCGGAGAAGAAGTGCGGCCACCTCGGTGGCAAGGTGCTCATCCCGACCCAGCAGCACGTCCGCACCCTGAACTCGGCCCGCTTGGCCGCCGACGTCGCCGGTGTCCCCACCGTCGTCATCGCGCGCACCGACGCCGAGGCCGCCACCCTCATCACCTCCGATGTGGACGAGCGCGACAAGCCGTTCATCACCGGTGAGCGCACCGCCGAGGGCTACTACAACGTCAAGAACGGCATCGAGCCGTGCATCGCGCGTGCGAAGTCCTACGCTCCGTACGCCGACATGATCTGGATGGAGACCGGCACCCCCGATCTCGAGCTCGCCCGCAAGTTCGCCGAGGCCGTCAAGTCCGAGTTCCCGGACCAGCTGCTGTCCTACAACTGCAGCCCGTCCTTCAACTGGAGCAAGCACCTCGACGACAGCACCATCGCCAAGTTCCAGAACGAGCTCGGCGCCATGGGCTTCACCTTCCAGTTCATCACCCTGGCCGGCTTCCACTCGCTCAACTACGGCATGTTCGACCTCGCCTACGGTTACGCACGCGAGCAGATGAGCGCGTTCGTCGACCTGCAGAACCGCGAGTTCAAGGCCGCCGAAGAGCGTGGCTTCACCGCCGTCAAGCACCAGCGTGAGGTCGGCGCCGGCTACTTCGACAGCATCGCCACCACCGTGGACCCCAACACCTCGACTGCAGCTCTGAAGGGCTCCACCGAAGAAGGCCAGTTCCACTAGAACTGGACCGCCTCCATTCCGCCTCTCCGGGATTTTGGCGAACTAGTCAGGCGGCTCGCGGCTTGCGCTGCGGACTAGTCCGCCTCTCCGGGGCTCTTGCGAACCAGTCAGGCGGCCCGCGACTACCGTTGCGGGCCGCCTGTCGGTTTGTTGAGGGCTTTGTTCGTACCCGGGGAGTTACCCATGTACTTGCGAGATCAGTTGTTGCGTTTGGTCTTTGGTTGCTGTTAGGAGTTCCTGGTGGTTAGTCACGGGATCACGCGGGTGGGTGTGGTCGGTGCGGGGCAGATGGGTGCGGGGATCGCCGAGGTCTGCGCGCGTGCGAACACCGACGTGCTGGTCTTCGAATCCACTCGTGAGCTCGCCGCGGCCGGACGGACGCGGGTGCTGCGCTCGCTCGACAGGGGAGTCTCGAGCGGCAAACTCACCGAACGGGAGCGCGAGCAGGCTGCGCTGCGACTCCGATTCACCTCGGATCTCGGCGAGTTCGCCGACCGTCAACTCGTGTGCGAGGCCGTCGTCGAAGACGAGGACGTCAAGGCAGAGCTGTTCGCGCAACTCGACAAGGTCGTCACCGACCCGGAGGCGGTACTCGCCTCCAACACGTCGTCGATCCCGATCATGAAGCTGGGCATGGCAACTCAAGATGCCGGACGCGTCGTCGGGTTGCACTTCTTCAACCCGGTGCCGGTGCTCCCGCTCGTCGAACTGGTCACGACGCTCGCCACCGCCCCCGAGGTCGGCAATCGTGCCGAGGCCTTCGCCCACGACGTGCTGGGCAAACAGGTGGTGCGATCGGCAGACCGATCGGGGTTCGTCGTCAACGCACTGCTCGTGCCATATCTGCTCTCGGCGATTCGCATGGTGGAAAGCGGATTTGCGACCGTCGAGGACATCGACAAGGCGATGGTGCTCGGCTGTGCCCATCCGATGGGGCCGCTCAAACTCGCCGACCTGGTCGGCCTCGATACGGTGAAGGCGATCGCCGACAAGATGTACGAAGAATTCAAGGAACCTCTGTACTCGCCGCCGCCGGTACTGCTTCGCATGGTCGAGGCCGGGCGGCTGGGCAAAAAGGCCGGTCGGGGCTTCTACCAGTACTGATAGGACTCCTGGGTGGTGAGCTATGCCACACTGCTAGCAGATTGCTTGCATTTGCTAGCAGGGCGTGGATACTGGGTAGTGGAAGCACCAATACCGAGAGCGCCGCGGGTTCACCCCCTGACGATGGCTATCTCCCTTCCCCGGCATTGACGCCGGAGTGTGACGAGACTGCCACTGCCGCAGCGTGATTGGTGACCACAATCAAAGGAGTCCACCAATGACCACCGCAGAGCGTACCTACGCAAACCCCCTCTATGCTGCCGTTGGTGCAGGCGATTACGCCTACCAGCAGGTGACCGAAGCGCTGACCGACCTGCGCGAACGCACCGAGTCGGCCGCCGAGACCGCCCAGGCGCGTCTCGAAGCCCGGTACGAAGAGGCCAAGACCCGTTTCACCGCGCTGCCCGAGACTGCGCAGGCCCGGTTCGAGGAGACCAAGACCCGCGTCGAAGGACTCCCCGAAGAAGTTCCCGCGACCGTCGAGGATCTGCGCGCCAAGCTGACCGTCGACGAGCTGCGCAAGTACGCAGATCCCTACGTGGACAAGGCAACCGAGTTCTACAACTCGCTCGCCGAGCGTGGCGAGGCAGCCGTCGAGAAGTTGCGCACCCGCCCCGTGGTGCAGGAGAACCTGACCCGCGCGGAGAAGGCCTACAACGACGCCGTCGACCTCACCGAGGACGCGCTGGGCGTTGTCTCGAGCCAGACTCGTCTCGTCGGTGACCGTGCTGCCAAGATCGCCGGCCGCGTGAGCGGTAAGGTCGAAGACGCCGCAGTCGCCATCGAGGAAGCCGGTGCAACCCTGAAGTCCGAGGCCGACGATGTCGCCGAGGAGATCAGCGGCGCCGCCGGAACCGTCGAGGCCAAGGGCCGTACCGCCAACGCCTCGCCCGCGAAGAAGATCGCGGCTGCGAAGAAGGCACCGGCCAAGAAGGCTCCCGCCAAGAAGGCCCCGGCCAAGAAGGCCCCGGCCAAGTAAGACCCCGGCCAAGTAAGACTCACAACTTCAGAAGCCAACGGCCCCTGCGGTGTTCACCGCGGGGGCCGTTGCCTTTCGGCTTCGGTGCCGACGCACCCTATGCTGACCGCATGACCACATCCACGCCTTCGTCGCTCAGCGAACCCATCGTCGCGGGTGTGGTCACCGCGCTCGTCGGCTTCACCTCATCGTTCGCCGTCGTGGTGGCCGGTCTGCGGGCAGTCGGAGCAGATCCGGTCGAGGCGGCATCCGGGCTGCTCGCCCTCACTGTGACCTTCGGGATCGGGACGGCCCTGCTGTGCGTGGTCTATCGCCGGCCGATCACCCTGGCGTGGTCGACTCCCGGAGCGGCGATGCTCGCGTCGATGGGGGCGTCGTATCACGGCGGCTGGTCGGCGGCAGTGGGAGCGTTCGTCGTCGTCGGATTGCTGATCGTGGCCACTGGCCTGGTTCCGGCACTCGGCGAGTTGATCGGCCGCATCCCCACGCCGATCGCCCAGGCGATGCTCGCCGGTGTGCTCCTCACCCTGTGCCTCGCTCCGATGAAATCGCTTGTGCTGGAGCCTGTTCTGACCATACCGATACTTCTGGTGTGGCTCGCCGCGACCCGATGTGCGCCGCGGTGGGCGTTGCCGCTGACCCTGGCGACCGCACTCGTCGTGATTACCGTCTACTTGCTGATTCACGGGTACGACGACGCCGGTCAGACATCGTGGTGGCCCCAACTGGCATGGACCACACCGTCGTTCGATCTTTCGGCGATCGTAGGGATCGCGGTGCCGTTGTACATCGTCACCATGGCGTCCCAGAACGTGCCCGGGGTGGCCGTACTGAAGTCCTTCGGGTACGAAACGCCCTGGCGGGCAGCGATGCTCGTGACCGGAGCAACCACCCTCGTCAGTGCGCCCTTCGGTGGACATGCCAACAACCTCGCCGCCCTGTCGGCCGCGTTGGCCGCCGGGGAGGAAGCGGGCGCCGATCGGTCGAGGCGATGGATCGCGGGCGTGTCGGGCGGAATCAGCTACCTCGTCCTGGCGGTGCTGTCGGGAACGCTGGTCACGATAGCCACCATCGCGCCGGCCGGACTGCTGGAGGCGGTGGCCGGACTGGCGCTGTTGATGACCTTCGCGAACGCACTGCTCGGAGCGCTGGGTCACGTCGAGTACCGGATCCCCGCGGCCCTCACATTTGTCACGGCGGCCGCGGGCGTCACCTTCGGCGGGATCGGTGCCGCGTTCTGGGCGCTGGTGGTCGGGCTGATCGCGCACTTCGGGCTACGACGATCGTGATGTTGCCGGCGTCCACCACCTCTGCGCTGCCACTCAGTCGAGCGCGGCAACCCGCTTGCGTTCGGTCTCGACGTCGAAATCGGCTTTGGGCCAATCGAGATCGAGTCCCTGGAGTGCGCCGACGAGGAGTTCGCACACGGCGAGCCGTGCAAACCACTTCTTGTTCGCCGGGATGAGATGCCAAGGGGCGGAGTCGTTGTCGGTCAGGTCGAAAATCGCCTGATATGCCTCGAGGTACTGGTCCCAGAAGCCTCGTTCGTCGATGTCGCCCGGGTTGTACTTCCAGTACTTGTCGGGGCGATTGAGTCTCTCGGTCAGCCGCACCTTCTGTTCGTCCTTGCTCACCACGAGACAGCACTTGATCACGGTGGTGCCCGTCTCCACGAGATCCCGCTCGAACTGGTTGATCATCTCGTAGCGCTTCTCCCATTCCGCTTGCGGCACAAGGTTGTGCACACGCACAGGCAGGACGTCCTCGTAGTGCGAGCGGTCGAAGATGCCGATCCGGCCCGCCGGTGGCAACGCCTTGTGGATCCGCCACAAGAAGTCGTGTTCGAGTTCCTCCGGGGTGGGTTTGCCGAAGCCGCGGATGACCAGACCCTGCGGGTCGAGGAGGCCACCCACGTGGCGCACGATGCCGCCCTTGCCTGCCGTGTCCATGCCCTGCAGAACGAGCAGCACCGACCGGTTGTCACCGGATCGGCCATTGGCGTACAACAACTCCTGCAGGTCGGCGAGGACTTCACCACGCTCGACGAGGAGTTGTTCGCCAAGTGCCTTGTCGCCGGTGAAACCGGGCGTCGACTCCGGGTCGAAGGAGGCGATCGGGCCGAGCGAGCTGACCCGCAGCGCCTCCGACGCGGGCGTCGACCAACCGGTCTTGTTGTGGTTCTTGCTCATTGGACCTCTTCTCCAGTGAAGTGGTCTCGACTCGCCGCCTCGCCCAGGGGCTCGGTGGCGGCTCCGCCGGATCGAGCCGACACCGAGCGGAGCGAGGAGTCGTGTCGAGATCGACCAGCGTGATGACCAGCGGGTGTTGAGGAAGACGCCGTCGGCGGGAACATCGGCCCACCACCGAACGCCGCGCGATGGGAGTCCGGTGGCGTCCCGTCGTTGTTGACGATGCCGTAGCCGGCGCCGAGTTCGGCGGTCACCAGGGTGTGGCCGTTGTATCCGCACAGTTGCGGATCGCGGGCGAGGGCTGCGATCACGCGGCCGACGAACTCGGGGTCCTCGGCACGGTCCAGTGAGAAGCCGGCGAACTCGTCCACCCCGAGCGACAGCAGCAGCTCGGTGCGAATCAGGCCGAGCCACAACGACACTGCGGTGACGCCGGTGCCGACGAGTTCGGTGCCCATGTCGTAGGCCATCTTGTCCAAGGCGCTCTTGCTCATGCCGTACAGCACCGAGTGCAGGTGTCCGCGGGAACCGAACGACGAGATGTTGGCGATGAGGCCGGAACCGGCGGCGGTCATCATCGCCGCCGCGTGCACCGACGCGACGTAGTGCGCGCGCAGCCCGACCCCGATCAGCGTGTCCCAGTCGTTCACCGGGCGTTCCCAGAACCGGTCGGAGAATCCGCCGAAGCCACGCGGCGCCGCCCAGGCGTTGTTCACCAGCAGATCCAGGCGGCCATGGTCGGCGGCGATCCGGCCGAAGACCTCGGCGACCGCGTCGTCGTCGGTGTGGTCGCAGCCCACGGCGATCGCGCCATCGGGTCCCGCGCCCTTGCGGGAGGTGACGTAGGTGGTCCAACCGTCGGCGATCAGAGCGCGTGCGACCCCGTGGCCGACGCCGCGGCTGGCACCCGTAACCAATGCCACTGGACTCACGCCTGCCTCCTCGCTTCGGTGTCCGGCGTCTCGCCGATCGGTGGGTCGGGCAGCGGCGGGGGAGATGCGACGAACTCTTCCCGCGAACCATTGACCGCCGCGATCCCGACGATTGCGCTCCACGCCATCATCGTCAGGTAGTCGATGACGGCCTCGACGTCCATCGTGCGATCCGCCATCCACCAGTCGACGACGCGCTGGATGCCGCCGACCAGCACATTCGACCAGACCACGGCACCGTCGGTGTCGGCAGCTCGCTCGGTCATCCGCATGACGATGGTCGCCGACAGCAACTGCGCGACCAACTTCTCGGATTCGGCGGGAGCCGGCGACGAGGTCGGTGAACTCGCCAGCGCGAACTTGTACAGGTTCGGTTCGTCGGCGACAGCGTGGACATAGACGGCGATGACGGTGCGGGTCAGCGTGTACTCGTCGACGTCGTCGTGAATGGCCTCGATCAGACGCGGTAGGAGCACGGTCTCGAAGAACCGGACGGTCGTCGCCACGCCCAGATCGCTCTTGTCGGCGAAATAGCGGTACAGGACTGTCTTGGAGACGCCGATGTGGCCGGCGATCTCGTCCATCCCGACGTCCGGCCCGAGCTCACGGACCGCGTCGATGACGCCGTCGGTCAGTTCGGATCGTCGGGCCTGCTTGTGCTTCTCCCAGCGCTGGCGTCGTCCGTCGGGTTTGGTCCCGTTCTCGCTGACGGTGCTCAGCAGCGCTTGCTCGAGGCCCCGGGTGACACTGGCCGCCGCCGTCAGCGCGGCGCGCGCGGCCGCCGCGGGTTTGGGACGGGTGGGCTTCATGGGGCAAGCGTAATTGACGTCGCATTCACCGAGGTACGCGATGAAGGTCTCGAACCGGCCTGTTCGACGGCGTCGGAGCATGTGCAGGCTCGCCGCGACGGGTAAGACTGGATTCATGTCTTCCACAGTGGTCCCGGAAGTGCGGGACGAACCCGGGAGGCCGGCACCGCGATCGGCACCCGGCTTTGCCGGTGATGGTGCCGGCGACGCTCGCCGGCGTCGAGACCTACGCAAGATGAAGGTGGTCGCGACCAGCTTCCTCGTGTTCGCGGCGATCGTCTACCTGTTCGCCCGCTACCTCGAACACCGCGACGGCGCGGACGTGGCCGCGTGGGTCGGGTATGTGCGGGCCGCGGCCGAGGCCGGCATGGTCGGCGCCCTCGCCGACTGGTTTGCGGTGACCGCGCTGTTCCGGCATCCGTTGGGCCTGCCGATTCCGCACACCGCATTGATCCGCAAGAAGAAGGACGACATCGGCGACCAGCTCGGCGAGTTCATCGAAGACAACTTCATGACCCCGGAGGTGGTGGTCCACCGCGCCGAACAGCTGGACCTGCCGCGTCGTCTGTCGACGTGGCTCGCCGATCCGCGCAACGCCCCCCGGGTGTCCGACGAGGCCGCGCGGCTGATCCAGCTGGCGTCGGAGATGCTGCGCGACGAGGACGTCGAACAGCTCATCCAGGCGGCGCTGAAGTGGGCTGCCGAGCCGGAGTGGGCGCCGCCGACCGGTCGCATCCTGGAGCAACTGATCGCCGAGGATCGTCTGGACCCGGTGTTCCAGTTGCTGTGCGACCGCGCGCACGAGTGGGCGCTGGGCAGCCAGGACCTCATCGACCGCGTGGTCGACAAGGACGGTCCGTCGTGGACACCGAAGTTCGTCAACAACTTCGTCGGCGACAAGATCTACCGCGAACTCGTCGACTTCACCTACAAGGTCCGCACCGACCCCAATCACGAGCTTCGTCGGTCGATGCACGAGTTCGTCGAGCAGTTCTCCCAGGATCTGCAGCACGACCCGGACATGATCGCGAAGTTCGAAGGCATCAAGCAGGAGCTCGTGGGGCGCGACGAGGTGACCGGAGCCGCGTCGACCGCGTGGAAGACGGGCAAGGCCGTGATCGAGCAGATGCTGGCCGACCCCAACAGTACGTTGCGAAACACGTTGTCGGACTCAATTATTCGGCTGGCGGTCCGGATTCGCGACGACCGTCCGCTGCAGGAGAAGATGAATGGATGGGTGGCCCGGGTGGCCCATCACGTCGCTGCGAACTATTCGCAGGAGATCATCTCGGTGATCACCGAGACCGTCCGCGGGTGGGATGCCGACGACACGAGCCGCAAGATCGAGTTGCAGGTCGGACGGGATCTGCAGTTCATCCGGATCAACGGCACGGTGGTCGGTTCGTTGGCAGGACTCGCGATCTATACGGTGTCGGTGCTGATCTTCCATTGATCCAAGCATTTCGCGCCGGCCAGGAATCGAGTTGAGTTGGAGAACGCGAGTGCTGCAGCACTCTCGTTCTCCAACTCGGCTCCGGTTGTCGCGGGTGCCATGCGAGCAGGCGTCTCGTCCTCTCCTCGCGGGTTAGCGCTCTGCTTGCTTCTGCTAGCACGCGAGGTCGATACTTGGCAGGACAGGTGATCGACGACGATGGGAACACGATGCACGCGGAGCAGCCCGAGGAGCCTGCACCCCAGCCGGACCCAGCCGGGGTGACTGCAGCCGGGGTGACTGCAGCCGGGGTGACTGCAGACGGGGCCGATGCCACCGACGACGACGGCGCGTCGAATGCGGTTGAGGCAGTGGCCAATGCGGCTCAGGACATCGGTGCGTTCATCCGTTCGCAGCGTGTGGCGGCGGAGGTGTCACTGCGTCAGCTCGCCGAACGTGCCGGGGTGAGCAATCCGTATCTGAGTCAGATCGAGCGCGGACTTCGTAAGCCGTCGGCGGACGTGCTCGCTCAAATCGCCAAGGGGCTGCGCGTTTCTGCCGAGGTCCTCTACGTGCGGGCGGGGATTCTCGAGGAACGTCCGGCGAGTCCGGTGCGCGACGCGTTGATCGCCGACGACTCGATCAACGAGCGGCAGAAGCAGATGTTGTTGGAGATCTACGACTCTTTCCGAAAGGAGAACGCAGCAGACGGCAACTCGTGATCTCCTGAACACGAACGTCCTTTCCCTGTCGCAATCTCCACCCTGCAAGGAGCTACCGATATGACCGACAATCCGTTGGCGACCGCCGTCGCCCAGGTGTCCGCTCTGCTCGCGGAAGCGCGCGAGCGTGGTGAGGCGGCCGGCGAGCAAGCCCAGTCGAAGCTTGCTGAGACTGTCGGAAGTACCCAGTCGAAGCTCGCTGAGACTGTCGAGTCCACGCAGGCCAAGTTGGCCGAGACGGTGGAGACCACCCAGTCGAAGCTTGCGGAGACTGTTGAGACCACCCAGGCGAAACTGACCGAGAGGGTCGAGACCACACAAGCGAAGCTCACCGGGTCGCGGGACGATGCGCAGGCGCGGATCGACGATGCGCTGGCGACGGCGTTGGCGTTGTTCGAGGAGGCCAGGGTCAAGCTGTCGTCGTTGCCGATCGAGGTGCCCGCGGAGCTCGAGGAGTTGCGGACGAGGTTCTCGTCGGACGAGTTGCGCAAGGTCGCCGAGGCGTACCTGGCGGTCGCTGCCGGATTGTTGACGTCACTGTCGGAGCGCAGCGAAGAGGTTGTCGAGAAGCTGAAGTCGCAGCCGGTGGTCGAAGCGAATCTGCCGAAGCTGGAGAAGGTGTACAGCGACGCCGTCGGGCTCACCGAGGACGCGCTCGGGGTGGTGTCGGCGCAGACGCGTCTGGTCGGAGAGCGCGCCGCGAAACTGACGGGTGGGTCGTCGAGCTCTCCCGCACAGAAGAGTCCCGCCAAGAAGGCTCCCGCCAAGAAGGCGGTCGCGAAGAAGACCCCAGCGAAGAAGGCAGCTCCGACGAAGCCGGCGGCGACGAAGGCCGCACCTGCACAGAAGGCGCCTGCGAAGAAGGCGGCAGCAAAGCAAGCTCCGGCAAAGAAGGCGCCTGCAAAGAAAGCTCCGGCAAAGAAGGCCCCCGCCAAGAAGGCAGCTGCGAAGAAGGCCGAGTCGGTGAAGGCGCCCGCGAAGAAGGCTGCAGCGAAGAAGGCTGCCGCGAAGAAGACCGCAGCGAAGAACACCGCAGCCAAGAAAGTGGCAGGGAAGAAGGCGCCGGCCAAGAAAGCGGGCGGGCGCACCGCCGGCTGACATCGTCGCGACCCCGGGGCGGCTTGCCGAGTCACAATCGGCGGTCGATTCGTCGGGGCTACTACAGTGATGGCGTGGATTTCTTCTCAGTCATGTCCGCCGGACAGAACCTGATCCTGTGGGCGTTGACCGTCGTCGCGGGTGTGGCGTCGTTGATCGCCCTCATGCACGCAGCGATCCAGCGCAAAGATGCCTTCCCCGCGGTCGATCGGCAGTCGAAGGTCATCTGGGTGGCATTGCTGGCCGGTGCGACGCTGTTCATCTGGTTCTTCCAGGCGCCGTCGCTGCTGTACCTGGTCGGCGTTGTCGCCATGCTCGTGTACATCGTCGACGTGCGACCGCGAGTCGACGCGATCCAAGGCAAGTCGTGGTTCAAGAAGGCGTGATCACCGCTGCAGAGAGGCGCTGACGTCGTGGCCGAGTATCGGATCAACGAACTGGCCGAGGCGTCGGGCGTGAGCGTCCGCAACATCCGCGTCTACCAGGACCGAGGATTGCTGCCCGCACCGATCATTCGGGGTCGGGTCGGCTGGTACTCCGACGAACACCTCGTCCGGCTCAATCTGATCTCACGGATGCTCGAACGCGGCTACACGTTCGCGACGATCAGCGAACTCCTGCACGCCGCTCACCATGGGATGCGCGTGGAGCAAGTGCTCCGCGGAACCCCGAAGACCGGGCGGTTCCGCAACTTCAAGCGCGCTGCGACGATCACCATCACCGAGTTACGCAAGACCCTCAACGCGAGCGACCGGTCGATCGCACTCAGCCAGAAACTCGGCTTGCTCGCCAAGGACGGCGCGCACTATGCGATCAAGAACCCGGAACTGCTCGAGGGCGCCGAGGTGCTGGTGAAGAGCGGCATCGACATCGACGTACTGCTCGACCGCTGGGTGCGCGTCCAGGGCGACCTCGAAGACGTCGCACAGAGCTTTGTCTCCATCATCACCGACCGGTACTTCGACGAGAACCTGCCCGACCTCGGTGAGGCCGGCGTCAGCAGAATGGCCGAACTGATCCAGACGGTGCGGCCGATGGCCCACGAGATCGTCGAGACCACCTTCCGCAAGGCGCTCGACGAGCAGATCTCGAAGGCGATCGGCGAGGCCGCGACCTACTTCGATGCTGCCCAGGAAACCCCCGCAGAGCCGGACCGGCCTTGAGGTTGCCATCGCGCTCGGAAACCGAGCGCGATTGCAACCTCGTCGACGGACGCCCAGCAGCCCATCGCATACGACAATGAGCATTGGTACATTGGAGGCCGATGCACGTGGGCAGCGACGCCGGACGTGAGTAGGGAGTGTGCGGTGAAGAAGAGTTCAACGGCCGCGGTTGTTGGTGCGGCGCTCGGCGCGGGCGTTGTCGGACTCGGTGTGGGCACCATCTTCGCCGGCATCGCACGCGATGCCTTTCGCGCGGAACCGGCTGTCGACGACGGTCCCGACGACCTGCTCAAGGCGCCCAGCACCTCACCGACGCGTCCGGTGGTGCACACCGCGGACCGCACGCGGCTCAACGTCGAGGTGCATGGCCCGTCGATCGACGATCACGACCACGACGTCCTCGTGATGGTGCACGGCTGGACCTGTAACACCGCGTATTGGTACCCGCAGATCAACGCGTTGGCCGGGGATCGGACCGTGGTTGCCTACGATCAGCGTGGACACGGCACCAGTGAGCGTGGTCGGCGGCGGCCGACCGTCGCGATGCTGGGTGAGGACCTCGACGCGGTGCTCGACGCGGTGGTCCCCGAGGGTCGACGAGCGGTTCTGGTCGGACACAGCATGGGCGGCATGACCATCATGTCGTGGGCGGCCCAGTTCCCCGACCGGGTCGCCGACCGCGTGTCCGGGGTCGCGCTGACCTCGACCGCCGCCAAGGCCGTGCTCCAGAATCACGCGCTCGTCCCGGTGAACCTGCCGCGCTACACACGGCCGTTCGAGGCGACCGTGGGCAAACTGTTCACCTCGACGCCGGTGCCGATTCCGAAGACCCCCTACGGTGGTCGGCTGTCGCACTACATCGCCCTGGGCCCCAACGCACGCAAGTCGCATGTGGACTTCGTGGACGAGATGATCGGCGCCTGCCCTCCGCGGTCCCGGGCCGGATGGGGTGCCGCGATGGGCAAGCTCGACGTGACCGCCGGGTTGGAGGCGCTCTCGGTCCCGACCACGGTCATCGTCGGCACCGACGATCGGCTGACGCCGCCCGCGCATGCCGAACAGATGGCAGAGGTGTTGCGGCGCAACGGGAATCTCCGCGACCTCGTGGTCTACGACGGTGTCGGGCACATGTCGAGCATCGAGGCCGCCGAGCGGTTCAACGAGTTGCTGGGTGACATTCTCGCGGACGTGGCGAAGGAGCGGGTCGAAGTCTGAGCCCGGCAGCCAGGCAGAAGCGCTACAGCTCGCAGTTGACGAGCACGGGTTCGGGACGCAACGTCACACCGAAGGCGTCGTGGACCCCGTCGCGGACGTCGCGTGCGAGGGAGAGTAGTTCGTCGGTGGTGGCGTCGCCCCGATTGGTCAGCGCCAGAGTGTGTTTCGTGGACAAGCGCACCGGCGAGTCGGGTCCCGGATAGCCGCGGGCGAAGCCGGCCCGCTCGATGAGCCAGCCCGCCGAGAGCTTGATGCCGGCCGAGGAGTCCGCTGCGTCAGCCGGGTACGACGGCACGCTGATGTCGGCGCCGAGCACTTCGGTGATCCGACGCACGGCCATTGCTGCCTCCTCGGCGTCGAGGATGGGATTGGTGAAAAACGAACCGGCACTCCAGGTGTCGTGGTCGTCGGCGTCGAGGACCATGCCCTTGGCGCGCCGCAGCCCGACCACCTGCTCGCGTGCCGCAGCGGCGTCGACCCGTTCGCCGGGCTCGACCCCGAGCAGCGTCGACAGTTCGCGGTAGCGGATGGGCTGGCTGAGTCGATTCTCGTTGAGCCAGAACGAGACTGCGACGACGACGAAGTCGTCACGATGCTTCAGATTGCTGGTCCGGTAGCCCAGTCCGAGTTCGGCTGGCGCAACCCAGCGGAGTCCGCCCGAGCGGCGGTCGAGCACCTGCACCTCGCGCAACACATCCGACACCTCGACGCCGTAGGCCCCGACATTCTGTACCGGTGTCGCACCAGCCGCGCCGGGGATGCCCGACAGGCATTCCAGCCCGCCGAACCCGGCATCGAGCGTGGCTGCCACAAGGTCGTCCCAGGTCACGCCGGCGTCGGCGGTCACGTGGCTGCGGCCGGATTCACGGCCGGTGCCGAATTCGATCTTCTCGCTGCCGATCACCACGGCGGTGCCGTCGAACCCCTCGTCGGCGATGACGAGGTTGGAGCCGCCGCCGATGATCAGGACGGGTTCGGCCTGCCGGTCGAGGTCGATGACGGTCTCCACGACGCCGCGTGTGTCCGGACAGCGGACCAGGTCGCGGGCGGGACCGCCGAGACGCAGAGTGGTCAGGTCGGCCAGCGGGGCGGCGTGGCGGATGTCGGTCACGCCCCAACGGTAGCTGTCTGCGTCCTCGGTAGTGGTCTGGGTCATCGGTTGCTGTTGGACGTGCTCGGTCACCCGGTCGCGTCCAACCGGGTAGCGTTGCGCCCATGTCGAGCAAGCTGCAGCATTCGGTCTCCTATCCCTTTTCCACGCAGCGGTTGTGGGAGATCGTGTCCACCGAGCAGTACTGGCACGACCTGGTCGCGCGCATCAATTCCAGCCACGGCCGGGTCGACTCCTTCACCCTCGACGGCGACACGGTGGTGGTCGAGATGCATCAGGGTGTGCCGGCCGACAAGCTGCCGTCGAGCGTTACCAAGATCAAGCCCGGCGACATGGAGATCCCGCGTCGCAACACCTATCGGTTGGTGGGTGACAAGGTCGACGGTGAGATCAGCGCGACCGTCGACGGCGCGCCGGTGAAGATCCGCGGGACGGTCGTGACCACGGGGGATCCGGCCCGAACCGACTACACCGCGGACGTCGCGGTGAGCATTCCGCTGCTCGGTGGGAAGATCGAGAAGTCGGTTATCGGTCAGTTGATCGACTTGCTCGACGCCGAACACGGGCACACCGTCGATTGGGAGCAGGAGAATCGCCTGACGTAGCCTGGTGCCTATGGCACGACGGCTCAGCTATTCCGCACGTTACAAGCACCCTGCGGAGAAGCTCTATCAGGCGCAGAGCACCCGCCAGTACTGGGAAGACATGATGGCGGGGTTCCAGATGATCTCCCCGCACTGCGAGGTCGCATCGTTCACGTCCGACGAGACCGGGCTGCGCGCAACTCTGAAGCAGACGATCGGACGCGACCAGCTTCCGGCGCTGGCGCAGACGGTGTTGATGAAGGACATGGTCATCACCCGTGAGGAGTCCTTCGGTCCGTACGACCCGGACAACACCAAGGGCACCTACAACGCGTCGATCCCGGCCGGACCGGGCAGCCTCAACGGCTGGCAGGAGCTGTTCCCCACCGACACCGGCTGCACGATCCGCAAGACCACCGAGGTCAAGGTCTTCATCCCGTTCGTCAACGCGAAGCTCGAGCAGATGATGCTGGTGAACCTCGTCGACCTGTTCCGGGCCGAGGCGGAGTACGCCAAGGACTGGATCGACAAGAACTTGTGACGTCGGGCGGGTCGCGGCAGGGGAGGATCACCCGCGGCACCACCAACATCAATCGCCTGCGCCGCATCGACCGGTGGATGGCGCACGAACCGCGAGTCCTGGCTGCGCTGTCGAGGTCGACGCCACTCGTCGTCGACCTCGGCTACGGCGCGCGTCCCGACACCACCCTCGAGATGGCTTCCCGTCTGCGGACCGTCGCACCCACGGTTCAGGTCGTGGGGTTGGAGATCGATCCGGAGCGGGTTGTCGAATCCCGCGACGGCGTCCGTTTTGCCCTCGGCGGGTTCGAACTGGCCGGTCTGCGGCCTGACGTCGTCCGCGCGTTCAACGTCCTGCGTCAGTACGACGAAGACGAGGTCGCGGCGGCGTGGACGCAGATGCGGGCCGCACTCGCCCCGACCGGTGTCATCGTCGAGGGCACGTGCGACGAGATCGGCCGACGTTGCGCCTGGATACTGCTCGACGCCGACGGTCCGGTCAGCCTGACGCTGAGCTGGGCGCCCGAGCACACCGACCGGCCGTCGGACATGGCCGAACGCCTTCCCAAGGCCCTCATTCACCGCAATGTGCCGGGTGAGCCGATCCACCGGCTGCTCACCGTCGCCGACCAGTGTTGGGATATCGCGGCACCGCATGCGCCCTACGGGCCGCGAGCCCGGTGGCGGGCGGCGCTGGGGCTGCTCAGACAGCGCGGGGTCGATTGCGCGGTGCCACGTGGCCGGTCCGTCGACAACATCCTGTCGGTTCCTTGGAGTCTGGTTGCCCCCCTGCGCTCCCGTTAGGGTGGCCGGTATGCGTGTGGCGATGGCCCAGATCAGTTCCGGCGACGACCCGGCGGCAAACCTGTCGACGGTGGTCGCCGGGATTCGCGACGCGGCCGCGCAGGGCGCCGACCTGGTGGTCTTCCCCGAAGCCGCCATGTGCCGGTTCGGGGTGCCACTGAAGCCGATCGCCCAGCCGATCGACGGGCCGTGGGCCGACGCCGTGGTGGCAGCCGCCGTCGAGTCCGGGATCACCGCGGTGGCCGGCATGTTCACCCCCGCCGACGACGGTCGGGTCTACAACACGCTGCTGATCGCGCAGCCCGACGGCACCCGGGTCGGCTACGACAAGCTCCATCTCTACGACGCCTTCGGCTTCCAGGAGTCGCGGACGGTCGCACCTGGCACGACACCGGTGACCTTCGACGTCGGCGGCACGACGGTCGGCGTTGCCACCTGCTACGACGTGAGATTTCCGGGGTTGTTCAGCGGGCTCGCGCGTCTGGGCGCCGACGTCATCGTCGTGCCGACATCATGGGGTGCGGGCCCGGGAAAGCGTCACCAATGGGAGGTTCTGGTAACGGCTAGGGCGCTGGATTCGACGTCATTCGTGGTGGGTGTCGGACAGGCGGTACCTGCCGATCCCGACGTGGCCGACTCCGGTGCACCCACCGGAATAGGGCACAGCCAAATCACAGATCCCTTCGGTACGGTGGTCGCCGCGTACGACGAGAGCGTCAAGCTCGACGTTCATGAGCTCGACCTGGCCCTGGTGGAGAAGGCCCGCAAGCAATTGGCCGTTCTCGCCAACGAGATTCACCTTCCCACCGCGTTGACACCCCATCGCATTGACACCGAGAACCCCGACGGGCGGGCGTGAAGCCCACCCACCGAGGACGGAATCCATGACTGACGACAACACCGATCGACCGTCGCCCGCCGAACCGGCATCGCCCGGGTCCGGCGGCGAACACGACGCGCCGACCACCGAGCAGCCCACTGCGGACACCACGTCTGCGGAAACCACGTCGGGGGCCGGGACGACGATCGGGCCCTCCATGCGCAACGACGATTCCCCCGCGACGGAACAGTTCGAGCGGGCGTCGACAGCGCCCTCTCCACGCGCCTACTCCAGCGTGGCGGGCTCTCCAGCAGTCGGCTCGAGTACCGCCCAGTTCGAGACCGGCGCCAACCCGGCCGATGACTTCGGACCGATCCCGCCGGCGTCCGGTCCGCAACCGGCCGTCACTCCGGCAGGAGGGTCGCGCGCGGTTCGGTCGGCACCCGGCAGGAAGAAGCGCAGCGTGACGCAGATTGTCATCGCCTCCGTGGTTGCGGTGGTGCTCGTACTGGTCATCGCCGGCGTCGGTAGCGAACTGTATTTGCGGAATCGACTGACGAACTGTGTGTCGGACTCCATCAGCAAGTCGTCGGGATTCCCCGTCGAGGTGTCGTTGAGCAAGAAGCCGATCGTGTTGCAGTGGATCAGCGGCAAGGCGCCGTGGGCCGAGCTCCACGGCAGTGGCGACAACGGCGAGCTCATCGATGCCCGTGTCGAGAACGTCGCGACGTCCGGCGGTGACATCGGCAGCGTCGACGGGCGGATGAACATCAACGGCATCGCGCTCGACGGTCGGGCCGAGAACATCACCAACGACGGTTCGGACGCGGTACGGTTCGGCAGCCTCGATGCCACCGGAGCGGTCACCTTCGATCGCGTGGTCGCGGCGGGCAAGGAGCAGGGGAACGGCACCGATCCGAACGGTCAGCCCACCGGCATGGCCGGTGGCATCGAGAAGATCACCGGCAACCCGGCCGACCAGACCATCGAGGTGGTGTCGAACTTCCCGGCGCTGTTCATGATGATCCCGGTGATCACCGTCATCAAACCGATCCTGACCGACGGCAAGGTGACCTTCCAGGCCGTCAAGGTGACCGCCGACATCCCGATCCTGAGCAGCATCGCGATCCCGCCGAACTTCGCCCAGCAGATCATCGACCAGGTGACTCCGCAGATGTTCGGGTCATTCTTCAACGAGGTCACCATGACCAACCTCAAGGTGACCGCGACCGGTGTCGATTTCGCGCTGAACGGCAAGGACGTTCGGTTCGAGAAGACGATGATGGCGAATTCCAGCGAGTCGGTGGACTGCTCGATCGTCTGACGTCGCTCGGTTCGTCGGTACGCTGGAGGTGTCCGGTTTGTCGGGCCGTCGGCCCGCCTGATCGGGTCCGACCGCCGTCAACCCTGGAGTTTCGATGCCGACCCTCATCCTGATCATCGTCGTTGTTCTGATCGTGGTCGCGGTGGTCGTCGTCGCGCAGAATCGGTCGGGCACCAGCCGTGCCGAAGCGCTCGACGACGCCAAGGCCGACGCCCGACAGGCCATCGAGCGTCTCGGTGGTCAGGTCTACCTGCTGGTGGGGGATTCGCCCGCGTCCAAGGCGGCGCTCGCCGACGCCGCGGAACGGCACACTGCTGCGGGGTCGCAGATCGACCAGGCCGCGACGCCCGCGCAGGCGCGTCTGGCCAAGCAGACGGCCATCGAGGGGCTCTACTACATCCGCGCGGCGCGAACCGCGATGAACATGGATCCCGGTCCGCCCATCCCGGAGCTCGACGGTCAGAAGAGCGCGGGCGCGGTGACCGAGGACCGGTCCGTCGAATTCGAGGGCCGCGAGGTGGAGGCGTCGCCCACTCCGTCGTCGCGCACGCCGAACTACTATCCGGGCGGTCGGGTTGCCGGACGCCCCGTGCCCGCAGGCTGGTACTCCGAACCGTGGTGGAAACCCGCACTGGTGGCCGGCGCCTGGGGCGTCGGCTCGATGCTCCTGTTCTCGACGCTGTTCGCCGGAATGGCCGGAGTCAATTACGACGCAACGGCTTTCGAGAACGGCGCCGGTGATGGATCGGACGCGAGTGCGTTCGACGGGGGAGACATGGGCGGTGGTGATCCCAGCGGCGGCGATCCCGGCGACTTCGGTGGCGGCGACTTCGGAAGTGACTTCGGCGGTGGGGATTTCGGGGGCGGTGACTTCGGAGGCTTCTGACTTCTGATCCGAAAGTACTGCTTTCGGCCCCCTGAACTGCGGCAATCTGTACCTGGGAGCCCAGTCAAATGCACAGTGCACGTGGCCGGGCTCAGGCGTACAGACAACCGACCGGGGTGGTCGACGTGTTCCTGTGGCCTCACCGGCTCGCCGCAGCTTTTGTGTCCGAAACGGTCTTCCTGAGGTGTCTCCGAGGGCAATATGCCCTCGGAGACAGCTGACGCGGACCGTTCTGGACGGCTCAACTCTTCCCGCCTCCACGATCGTCGCGCAGGGCAAATCCGAGGAAAGGGTCAGGCAATTCGAAGAGTTCGGATGCCGAGGTCCTGGTCCTCAGTTGAACACCACGGTCTTGCGTCCGTGCACCAGGACGCGATCTTCGAGGTGCCAGCGCAATCCCCTTGAGAGAACCAGGGTTTCGATGTCACGACCCTGACGCACCATGTCGGAGACGCCGTCGCCGTGATCGACGCGGATGACATCCTGCTCGATGATCGGTCCGGCGTCGAGGTCGGCGGTCACGTAATGGCAGGTGGCGCCGATGAGCTTCACGCCGCGGGCGAAAGCCTGGTGATAGGGCCGTGCCCCAACGAAACTCGGCAAGAAGCTGTGGTGGATGTTGATCGCGCGGCCTGCCCAGGCGTCGCACAGCTGCGGCGGCAGGATCTGCATGAAGCGGGCGAGAACGATGGCGTCGGGCGAATAGCCATCGACGATGCGACCGACCTCGGCGAACGCGTCGGCCTTGCGGTCGGCGGCGAACGGGACGTGGTGGAAGGGGATGCCGAATCGCTCGGGCAGTTCCTGGAGGTCGCGGTGGTTGCCGATCACCGCGTCGATCGTGGCGGGCAACTCGCCGCGGTAGGAGCGACCCAAGAGGTCAGACAGGCAGTGGCTTTCCTTGCTGACGAGCAGCACCACCGATTTGCGATGCCCGGTGTCGGTCAGCTTCCAGTCCGTGTCGGCGCCGAGCTCGTCGGCGACCTCGGCGGCGAACCGCTCGCGAACCGCGTCGGCGTCGAGGTCGGTGGAGTCGGCGCGAACAGCCTGCCGGGTGAAGAACCAGCCCGTCTCGGCGTCCGAGTGGTAAGCCGCCTCGGTGATCCAGCCGCCGATGTCGGCGAGGAAGGTCGAGATTCGCGCCACGATGCCGGTGCGGTCCGGGCATCCGAGGGTCAGCACATAGCGGTCGTCGGACGAGGCAGATGGGGACACGCAGTTCAGTGTGCCAAGCTCGACGTTGTGACCAAAACCGACCTACGACGTGGTGACGTCGCCGCGATCATCGACCACACCCTGCTCAAGCCGGAGGCCACCCGCGCCGACGTCGAGGCGACCCTTGCCGAGGCGGCCGATCTGGGTGTTTACGCCGTTTGCCTGTCGCCGTCGATGCTGCCCGTCGACAGTGGTGCCCAGAAGCTGTGCGTGGTCGCGGGCTTTCCGTCCGGGAAGCATCACTCGCTGGTCAAGGCGTCGGAGGCGCGTCTCGCAGTCGACACCGGTGCCGAGGAGATCGACATGGTGATCGACGTCGGTGCCGCGGTCGCCGGCAACTACGACGAGGTCTTCAGCGACATCCTCACCGTGCGCGAGGCGATCGGCGACGGTCCATTGCTCAAGGTGATCATCGAGTCGGCGGTGCTGCTCGACCGCGTCGGCCCCGACGCCGTCACCCAGGTGTGCCTCCGCGCGGCGACCGCCGGGGCGTCATATGTGAAGACCTCGACCGGCTTTCACCCCGCTGGCGGCGCCACCGTCGAGGCCGTCCGGCTGATGCGCGACGCCGTCGGCGACACCGTCGGAGTCAAGGCCAGCGGCGGCATTCGCACGGCCGACTTCGCCGAAGAACTCATCGAGGCGGGCGCGAGCCGACTGGGGTTGTCGGCGTCGCGCGCGGTGCTCGACGGTTTTCCTGACTGAGGAGCTGGTCGCTGACATGGAGCGTCTCGAAGTCGACGAGCCTCGAAGCCGCTGCCGCCGAGAGCGTCGAGATCTCTGTCCACACCCCTCCGAGTCCGACAACAATTCTTGTCGTACCCCTCTGCGATAGGGGACACATGTTCGAACCGGGGCGGGACACCAGCGAGGCCACACTGGCCGACGCGGGTGAAACCGATCTGGCCACAGCAGCTTCGGCGTTCACGCATATCGAGTTCGAGGTGATGGCCCGCAAAGTCCTGGCCGCCTACCACCTGGGCCGCAAAGTGTTCGACCGCGTCCAGTCCGCCGACTCCGACCGCTACCGCAAACGCATGCCCGACAAAGCCGCCCTGCGCGAAGTCTCCCTGCATTTCGCCGTGCCCCGGCCACCGCCGGACGGTGGATGACCCTGGGCGCCCTGCTGCAAGACCTGCCGGCGGTGCGGGCAGCGTTTCTGGCCGGGGATCTCTCCGAGTCGCGGGCA
>NZ_JAKWBF010000002.1 GCF_022513585.1 Gordonia gummivorans | reverse complement strand
CGAGTTTCTTCCCCTACTTTTGTCCGCGCGACTCCCCGCCGTGCCCCACCCGGGCTCCCCACTACGCCCCACCTGGACTCCCCACTGTGCCCCACCATTGCGTCGGAGCACGTCACATGTGACCCGGACGACGCAATCTGTCACTCTGATATGCCCAAAGAGCATCGTGAATCGCCGTTGCCACAAAATTTCCCCCACCCAATTTCTAGCCTCTGAGCAGGTTCTTTGATGGCTCTTGCTCACACAGGGCCACGAGGGGGTGGAAAGTGGTGGAAAGTGGGGTACTGTGGCAGCACCGGGTGAGGCAGACCGGAAATGCCGAACCCGGTGGGCGGGAGGTACCGACATGGCAGTGCGATTTGTCGGCACATTCACGCCCAAGCTGGACGACAAAGGGCGACTCACGTTGCCCGCCAAGTTTCGCGACGCGCTGGCAGGAGGGGTGATGGTCACGAAGGGCCAAGACCACAGCCTGTCGGTGTATCGAACCGAAGAGTTCGACGCGATGGCGGAGAAGATCGTCGAGGCGTCCCGCAACGATCCGGAAGCCCGCGCCTACCAGCGCTACTTCTTCGCCAGTTCGGAGGAGCAGCGGCCCGACGGGCAGGGGCGGATCCCGTTGTCCGCCGACCATCGGGCGTACGCGGGACTGACCAAGGAATGTGTGGTGTTCGGCAGTTTCGATCACCTGGAGATCTGGGATGCCGTCGCATGGCGTGACTACCAGAGCCAGCACGAGGAGAACTTCTCGGCCGCGAACTCGGCCGCGTTGAACGCGGTCTTGTAGCCGAGATGATGGGCGGACAGATGAACAGGGCTTCGGGTGGTACGAGGCCCCGGCCCGGTCCGACCCTGGCGTACTTCCCCAACGCCAGGTGCGTGACCGGGTCGGGACCCCGACTCACCCGAAGTGCCACCTCCGCAACGCCTCCCGTCCGACTGCCGAATCCGAGGGGTGCATCCGTGGACGAACACGCCGACTCCGACGACACCGGTCGCCATGGCCACGTCCCGGTGATGGCGAACCGGATGGCCGACCTGCTCGCTCCAGCGCTCGAGGGCCCAGGTCCACGAATCTTCGTCGACGCCACACTGGGCGCCGGCGGTCACAGCGAGCTGATCCTGCGCCGCTTCCCCGAGGCCCGGTTGATCGGGATCGACCGCGACGCACAGGCGTTGGCCATCGCCGGCCGGCGCCTGGCCGACATGGCCGACCGGATCTCGTTGCACCAGGCGCGATTCGACAGCCTGGCAGAGGTGCTCGACGACGCGGAGGTATCCGACATCGACGCGGCGCTCTTCGACCTCGGAGTGTCGTCGATGCAACTCGACCAGGCCGACCGCGGCTTTGCCTACGCCGCCGACGCGCCGCTCGACATGCGCATGAACACCACCGACGGTCTGACCGCGGCCGACGTGCTCAACACCTACTCGCACGGGGACCTCGCCCGCGTGCTCTCGGACTACGGTGAAGAACGATTCGCGGGACGGATCGCGTCTGCTGTTCTCCGCGAGCGCGCCCGGGAGCCGTTCACCACCAGCGCCAGACTCGTCGAACTGCTGTATGACACGATCCCGGCTGCCACGCGACGGACCGGCGGCCATCCCGCGAAACGCACCTTTCAGGCGCTGCGCATCGAGGTCAATCACGAACTCGACGCGATCCGCGACGTACTGCCGGTGGCGCTGTCCGCGCTGCGTGTGGGCGGCCGTGTGGCGGTGATGAGCTACCAATCATTGGAAGATCGAATCATCAAGCGCGAGTTCGCGACTCGCACCACCTCGACGTCCCCGCGGGGACTCCCGGTGGAACTGCCCGGCACTGCGCCGCGGTTTCGCCTGGTCACCCGCGGCGCCGAGCGTCCCGACGAGCACGAACTCGAGGTCAACCCACGGTCGGCCCCGGTTCGGGTGCGGGTGATCGAGCGAATCGGGTCCGACGGCCCAGGCCAGGGGAGGCGTAAAGCATGACCATCTTGCAGGACGCGCCCGACGATGCGACCGCTGCGCAACGCGCACGCCGCGAACAGCGCCGGCGCCGCGTCGAATCGGATCGGCCGACCCGTTCGGCGGCTGCGCAACGGGCGCTCGATCGTCGACGTCGGCGGGTCGACACCGACGCGGACCGACCGCGCGCACGGACCGCCCCGCGGACCGAGCCGTCGCAGCGGACGTCGTTGCGAGAACGGGTGCGCCACATCCCCTTTGTGGTCCCGGTGATCGCGATCCTCGTGGTCGGTCTGGGTCTGAGTCTGTGGTTGTCCACCAAAGCCGCCCAGGATTCCTACGAGCTCGGTGTACAGCGCAAGCAGAACCAGGCGCTGACCGATCAGGTCGACGCGCTCAAGCGGGACTACGAGTCGGGTGACTCTGCTCCGGAATTAGCTTACAAGGCAGCACAATTGGGCATGGTGCCGGCGCAGAATCCGGCGCGAATGATCGTCGAACCCAACCGGCGGCCGCGGATCGTGGGTACGCCGTCACCGGCCACCGGCACGCCGATGGCCCCGCTCAACCCGAGAACCACCCCTGAACCGACCGCCACCATCGATCCCAGGCAGGTGGACGATTCGATCGGACTCGGCGGGCCGTCGTCGGGAGCCCCGGGGGCTGCGACGACGCCGGCCGCGCCGACCACGCCGTCGAACACCCAAACACCTTCCGGTGCACCATCTTCGGCCGTACCCACCGCACCCGCCGCGAGTTCGGTGGTGCCGAGCACGGCGCCCGTGGCACCGACCGGTGCGGCTCGCTGATCGCTCGTGAACACGCTTCCGGTCAGAACTGCGTCCATGTCAATCGCAACCCGCCGACCGCAAATTCTCGGGAATGCCGTTGATCCGGTGGACAATTGACCCCATGACACGTGCGACTTCCGATCGTCGGACCGCCAAGGCCGGCCGTGGTGGGCCTCGACGGCCGATGAGGGAGAAGCTCACCGGGGCCTCGCCATCCGGCGGTGCCACGCGCGGTCCCCAGAGCTTCTTCTTCCGTGCACGTGCCGCCGGTGTGCTGGTGGTGATCGCGGTGATCGCCGTCGCGGTCCGCATGGTGGTGGTGCACACCATCGATGCCCCGTCGATCGCGGCCGAGGCGGCTCAACAGCGCGAGTTCACCCAGATCCTCACCGCCAAACGCGGATCGATCCTCGACCGCAACGGTCGCCCGCTGGCCTATACCGACGAGGCCCGTGCATTGACGTTTCTGCCTCGCGCCGTTCGCAAGTCGATCGATGCCGAGCGCCAGGACAATCCCGCCCTCCCCGATGCGAACACGCGGTTGCGGGAGATCGCGCGCGGAGTGTCGGTCGCGCTCGGCGGGTCGATCAGCGAGCAGGACATCCTCGCCAAGGTGACGAGTAACGAGACGTTCGTCTATCTGGCGAGATCGGTGAGCCCCGACGTGGCATCCCGCATCATCTCCGACTATCCCGAGGTGGGCGCCGATCCGCAGAGCATCCGGCTCTATCCCGGCGGCGCGCTGGCCGCCAACATCGTCGGCGACGTCAACTACGACGGCAACGGCTTGATCGGTCTGGAGGCCTCCCTCGACGCACTGCTCGCCGGCACCAACGGATCCAAGACCTACGACCGCGGCTCGGACGGCGCGATCATCCCGGGCAGCACCCGCAACGTACACCCGGCGATCAACGGTGACACCGTCCGACTCACCATCGACGCCGACGCCCAATGGTTTGTGCAGACGGCGGTGGCGCGCGCCAAGGTGGCGTCGGGGGCCCGCAGTGCGTCGGCGGTGGTTCTCGATGCACGCACCGGCGAGGTGCTCGCGATGGCGAATGACGGCACCTTCAACGCCTCCCGCCCATTGTCCGAGCAGCCACGGGCCGATCTCGGAAATCCCTCGGTGACATCACCGTTCGAGCCGGGCTCGGTCAACAAACTCATCACAGCGTCCGCGGCCATCGAATACGGCGTCACGACACCCGGTGCGGTACACCGTGTTCCGGGCAGTATTCGGATGGCCGGTGTCACCGTGAACGACGCGTGGTCGCACGGGGTGGAGCCGTATACGACGACCGGTATCTTCGGGAAGTCGTCGAACGTCGGCACGCTGATGCTTGCTCGCCGGGTCGGCGAAGAACGCTTCGCGGACATGGTGAACCGCTTCGGCCTCGGGCAGCGGACCGGTGTCGGCCTGCCGGCCGAGAGTGCCGGTGAGGTGCCCGCGCTCAGTCAGTGGTCCGGCGGTTCGTTCGCCAACCTTCCCATCGGACAGGGTCTTTCGATGACGCTGCTGCAGATGACGGCGATGTATCAGGCGATTGCGAACGACGGACTACGGATACCGCCGCGAATTATGCTGCCCGACAACGACAGTGACAGCCGTTCCGCGATCCGGCCGAATCCCGTCCGGGTCGTCAGCCCGCAGACGGCTCGGACGGTGCGCGACATGTTCCGGGCGGTCATCCAGGATGACCCGATGGGAGTGCAGAACGGCACCGGTGCCAAGGCCGCGGTTCCCGGCTACCAGGTCTCGGGCAAGACCGGCACCGCCCAGCAGGTGGACCCGTCATGCGGGTGCTATTCGAACTCGCGCTACAACATCACCTTCGCCGGTATCGCTCCCGCGGACAATCCTCGCTACGTCGTCGGCATCATGCTCGACAACCCGCGTCGCAGCTCGGACGGCTCCGGCGGACAGTCCGCCGCGCCGCTGTTCAGTTCCATCGCCTCGTGGATGTTGCAGCGCGACCGCGTGCCGCTCTCGCCACGCCCGACGCCGCGGCTGGTGCTGACCGCGGGCTGACCAACTGGCATGTCGCGAGGTGCGGGCCAGGGCTCGGACCGCCGCACCGTCGTCACCGGGTGAGCCGGTATCGTGAGTTCGTTCCGGGACCGGAGTGAGGAGGCGGGTACGCCATGGCGTCTGGTCGTCGTCACCCGCGCGGTGCGTCGAAGGCGGACCGGCGTGGGCCGGGCGCGTTGCGTCCCACGTCGGTCACGCCGACAGCTGTGTCGGTCCTGTCGACCTCGACCGGCGCGCGTCTCGACCTGATCGGGGCCGCCGACGCCGACACCACCGTCACCGGCGTGACGCTGCGCGCGCAGGATGCACAAGCCGGTGATCTGTTCGCCGCGCTGCCGGGTAGTACCACCCACGGCGCGCGTTTCGCGGGTGACGCCGTGGCGGCGGGTGCCACCGCGGTCCTGACCGACGCCGCGGGCCGCGCCGAGCTGTCTCGGGTGTTGCCGCCGGAATCGTCGGTGGTGGTGCTCGTGCATCCGAACCCGCGCTCGGTGCTCGGCGGGGTGTCGGCACGGATCTACGGCAATCCGTCGCGGCGGCTCAAGCTCATCGGGATCACCGGCACGTCGGGCAAGACGACCACCTCCTACATGGTGGAGGCGGCGTTGCTGGCCTCGGGTGCGTCGGTGGGCCTGATCGGAACGGTCGAGACCCGCATCGACGGGGTGGCCCAGCCGAGTTCGCTGACCACGCCGGAAGCACCCACATTGCAGGCGCTGCTGGCGACCATGCTCGAACGTGGAGTCGACGCGGTGGTGATGGAGGTGTCGAGCCACGCGCTGGCGCTCGGCCGGGTCGACGGCGCGCACTTCGCTGTTGGCGCGTTCACCAATCTCTCCCAGGACCACCTCGACTTCCATCCGTCCATGGCCGCCTACTTCGAGGTGAAAGCGCAGCTGTTCGTCCCGTCGTCGCCGGTGCATGCGGTGCGCTCGATCGTCTGCGTCGACGACGAGTGGGGACGCCGCATGGCCGAACTCGCGCGCCCGGCCCCCGGTGGTGCTCGCGCACTGCCGGTGACGGTGTCGACCGGACCGGTGCCGGCCCAATGGCAGGCGGGCGAGTCGACGACCGCCGACGACGGCTCGTCGCGCACACCAGTCACCGGGCCGGAGGGCGCGTTCGACCTCGTGGTCCCGCTGCCCGGTCGCTACAACGTCGCCAACGGACTGCTGGCCGTGGCGATCGCTGTTGGCGCGGGTGTCGACGCCGGTACAGCGGTCGAGGCGATCGCGGACGTCGCCGTGCCGGGCCGATTGCAGCGCATCGACAGGGGGCAGAACTTCCTCGCACTCGTGGACTACGCCCACAAGCCGGGTGCGGTCGAGGCGGTGCTGGCCACGTTGCGCGGCCAGCGGTCGGGCCGGGTGGCGATCGTGATCGGTGCCGGCGGTGATCGCGATACCGCCAAGCGTCCCCTGATGGGAGCGGCCGCGGCGCGCGGCGCCGAGTTCGTGGTGATCACCGACGACAACCCGCGGACCGAGGATCCGGCGTCGATCCGCGCCGAGGTGCTCGCCGGTGCACGCGGTGTCGGCGCCGACGAGCGTCCCGCCGGCGCCGAGGAGATCTGCGAAGTCGGGGGACGGTCGGAGGCGATCGCCACCGCGCTGCGGTGGGCGGCACCCGGTGACACGGTTCTGATCGCGGGCAAGGGACACGAGGCCGGTCAGGAGATCAACGGTGTGAAGCACCCCTTCGACGACCGGGACGTCGTTGCCTCCGTCCTCGACGAACTTGTAGCGGACGGCGGTCGCCGGTGAGTGGTTCCATCCGGTCCGGCGCCGGCAGTGCGCCCGACGAACTCGTCGTGATCAGGGCGCAGACACCTGCGTCGGCGCGTGAAGTCCGCGAACTCTTGCGAACGCTGGCCGACGCGGGCGAGCAGACCCGCGACGCCGACGGTGTTCGACGCGGACGCACCTGGGCGTGGTTGGGTGAGCTCGAGGTGCCCGACGGCCTCAGCGAGAACGAACGCGTCGTCGAACACGACCGCGTAGGTCGGCTCGCGGTCCGCCTCGCGGTCGACAAGACCTTGTGTATCGGCGACTCCCGGTCGGTGCGCGCGTTGCATCAGGGTGCGGTTATGGAAGGCTCGTGGGGCGACGAGGTGCGGATCGTCGACACGGCCACGGCCGCACGCGACCTCGTCCGTGAGCAGCCGGATTGGCGACCCACGGCTCCAGACGTGATACTCGTTGCCGCTGCCACATCGGAGATCGCCGCTCTGCTCGACGAACTCGCCACCGATTTGGCACTGCCGGTTCGCGATCGCGCCCCTGCGGACGGGGCACCACCGGACGGGCCACCACCAAACGAGACACAGGACGCGACGTGAGGACGGGACCAGCACAGTGACACAGATCCTCATCGCGGGTGCGATCGCCGTGGCGGTCTCGATTCTGCTCACCCCGGTGCTCATCAAGGTGTTCTCGCGCCAGGGATTCGGCCAGGAGATCCGCGTCGAAGGCCCCCAGAGCCACCAGACCAAACGTGGCACGCCGTCGATGGGCGGCGTGGCGATCATCGCCGCGCTCTGGGCGGGCTACTTCGGTTCGCATCTGGCCGGCCTGTTCATCGACGGCGGAAACGGTCCCACCGCGTCGGGTCTGCTGGTCCTCGGCCTGGCGACCGTGCTCGGCGGTGTGGGGTTCCTCGACGACATCATCAAGATCCGCAAGCACCGCAACCTCGGTCTCAACAAGACTGCGAAGTCGATCGGCCAGTTCGGGGCCGCGATCCTGTTCGGCGTGCTCGTCCTGCAGTTCCACAACGAGTACGACTACACACCCGCGAGCATCAACCTGTCGTACGTGCGCGACATCAACGCCATCTCGATGGGATCGGTCGCGTTCGTGGTGTTCTGCTGGCTGGTGGTCGCCGCGTGGTCGAATGCAGTCAACTTCACCGACGGGCTCGACGGCCTGGCTGCCGGGTCGATGGCCATGGTGCTCGGCTCCTACGTGCTGGTCACGTTTTTCCAGTTCGTCAACGCGTGCCGCGGCGGCGCCAAGCCGACGACCGAGATCTCCAGCGCCTGTTATCCGGTGCGTGACCCGCTGGACCTGGCGCTCATCGCGATCGCCGGCGGCGGGGCGTGTATGGGCTTCCTGTGGTGGAACGCGGCGCCCGCCAAGATCTTCATGGGCGACACCGGTTCCCTCGCGCTCGGCGGCATGCTGGCCGGCCTGTCGATCTGCTCGCGCACGGAACTGCTCGCCGTCGTCATCGGCGCACTGTTCGTCGCGGAGATCATGTCGGTGGTGATCCAGATCGCGTTCTTCCGCACCACCGGGCGTCGAGTGTTCCGCATGGCGCCGTTCCACCATCACTTCGAATTGGGTGGCTGGGCCGAGACCACGGTGATCATCAGGTTCTGGCTGCTCACCGCGATCGCATGCGCCCTCGGGCTGTCGCTGTTCTACGGCGAATTCCTCACCGCCAATGGCTGAGCGGCCCACCGGGGCAGGAGACCTGGCGGGTCGCGCGGTTCTGGTCGCCGGCGCCGGTACGGCCGGGATGTCGGCGGCCCGCTACCTGATCGACGTCGGCGCGCGGGTCACCCTCGCCGACACCCGATTCGTATCGACCACCGCGTCGCCCGAGCAGCAGGCCGCGGCGCGTTCGGTGGTCAACGGTGCCGAAGATCTGTTCGGCCGTGGTGCCGCGCTGGTTGCCGCCGACGAGGTGCTCGACGACCCGGACTGGACCATGCGGACCGAACTGGTGGTGGTCTCGCCGGGTTTCGCGCCCGACCATCCGCTCGTCCGGGCCGCGGCAACGGCGTCGGTCCCGGTGTGGGGCGAGGTGGAACTCGCCTGGCGTCTCGACCGCGCGGGCGCACTCGGCGAACCCCGGACGTGGCTGGTGGTCACCGGGACCAACGGCAAGACCACCACGACCTCGATGCTCGCCGACATCGTCGAGGCATCCGGACGGGTGGGCATCGCGTGCGGCAACATCGGCCTGCCGGTCCTGGATGCGATGCGGATGACTCCGCGCGTGGAGGTTCTCTGCGTCGAACTGTCGTCCTTCCAACTGCATTGGGCGCCGTCGGTTCGCCCCGAGGCGGGGGTGGTCCTCAATGTCGCCGAGGATCATCTCGACTGGCATGGCTCCTTCGATGCCTACGCGGCGGCCAAGGCAGGTGCGCTGACCGGTGCAGTCGCGGTGGTGGGACTCGACGACGCGGTGGCGGCATCGTTGCCGGCTGAGGGACGCCGGGTCGGCTTCACCTTGTCGACGCCCGATGCCGGCGAACTCGGTGTCGCCGACGGGCACCTCCTCGACCGCGCGTTTGGGGCGGGCGCCCTGGTCGCGGTCGACACGATTCACCCGCCGGGCCCTTCTGGTGTCTCCGACGCCCTGGCGGCCGCGGCACTCGCACTCGCGGCGGGCATCGACGCCCGGGCCATCATCGACGGGCTCACCGCCTTTCGGCCGGCGGCCCATCGCGGGGAGGTGGTCGCGCAGAGCCGGGGGATCCGCTTCGTCGACGACTCCAAGGCCACCAATCCGCACGCCGCGCAGGCGGCGGTCGCGGCCTACCCTCGCGTCGTCTTGATCGCGGGCGGGCTGCTCAAGGGTGCGTCGGTGGTCGAGATGATCGAGGCCATCCGAGATCGGTTGGCCGGAGTGGTGTCGATCGGCCGAGATCGGGACATCATCGCCGACGCGATCGCGCGACACGCCCCAGAAGTCCCAAACGTCACAGTATTCACAGGGGACGATGGCGGGGTGAACGTCCATCGAGCGGATTCGGCCGTCCTTGAAGCGTCGTCGGAGCACCTTGTCGCCGAGCCACCGGCCGACCCGGCCATCGCCGTGATGGAGCGTGCCGTCGCCGAGGCGTGGCAGCTCGCGGTGACCGCCGACACGACGCCGGATGCGATCCTGCTGGCACCCGCCGCCGCATCCCTGGACATGTTCGCCGGCTACGGACGCCGTGGCGACGCCTTCGCGGCGGCCGCCCGACGCATCGCCGACGTCGAGGCGTCGCGTCGATGACGTCGCGGGTGAAGGCAGACACCCGTGGTCGCGGCACCTCCGAGCCGGCAGACGACAACGGCGAGACCCAGGGCGCTTCCGACGACGCTGTAAACGACGACGCCGCACAAGCTGTCGTCGGGGTCGAGAAGAGCTCGCGCGGCACGAGTCGCGCCGCGAAAGTCGAGGTGGCGAAGGTCGAGGTGGCGAAGTCTGCGGCCGCGACCACCGCGTCGCTGCCGGCAACCGTCGCCGAGGCGGTGCGCAGCCTGCTCGCGCGACCGCTCGCGTCGTACCACCTGATCCTGACGCTGGGCTTTCTGCTGACCGCCTTCGGCCTGGTGATGGTGCTCTCGGCGTCATCGGTCGAGGGCTATTCGAAGGACGGCTCGGCCTACGGCCTGTTCTCCACCCAGGTGATCTTCGCGTTCCTGGGATTCTTCGTCTTCTACGTGACGCTTCGTGTCCCGGTTCGGTTCCTGCGCCGAGCCGCCGCGCCGCTGATGATCGTGACCACCATCTTGCTGGCGCTGGTACTGGTCCCCGGACTCGGCACGCTCAGTCAGGGTGCCCGACGATGGTTCGTCGTCTACGGGTTGTCGGTGCAGCCGTCGGAGCTGGTCAAGGTGGCACTCTGCGTGTGGGGTGCGCATCTGCTCGCCTCGCGTCGCCAGGAGAATGCGTCACTGCGTGAGTTGCTCGTCCCACTCGTCCCGGTGGGCATGCTGATCTGTCTGCTGATCATTCTCGAACCCAACCTCAGCACCACGATCACCATCGCGATCATCATCGGGGCGCTGCTGTGGTTCGCCGGGCTGCCGGTCAAGGTGTTTCTCACCTTCGCCGTCTCCGCGATCGGCATCGCGGTCATGCTGGCCCTTGTCGAGGGTTATCGGTCGCAGCGCGTCATGAGCTTCCTGAACAACATCGACGACCCGCAGGGCGCGGGCTACCAGGAACGGCAGGCGACCTACGCCTTGGCCAACGGCGGCGTGTTCGGCGTCGGACTGGGGCAGAGCCGGGCGAAGTGGAACTACCTGCCGAACGCGCACAACGACTTCATCTTCGCCATCATCGGCGAGGAACTGGGCTTGCTCGGCGGACTGCTGGTGGTGTTCTTGTTCGTCGTGCTCGCCTACGTCGGCTTCCGCATCGCTCATCGATCCACCGACCCGTTCCTGCGGCTGATGGCGGCGACCATCACCGTGTTGATCATCGCGCAGGCGCTGATCAACATCGGTTATGTGATCGGTCTGCTGCCGGTCACCGGCATCCAGCTGCCGCTGCTGTCGGCGGGCGGCACCTCGACGCTGACGGTGCTGGCGATGCTCGGTCTGCTCGCGAACGCGGCCCGACACGAACCGGAAGCCGTGGCCGCCCTCACCACCGGACGACCGTCCCGGGTGTCGCGACTACTGCGGTTGCCGACCCCGGTGGCCTACCGCAAGACCCGGGCCGAGACGCTGCGGGACCGGATGGACCAGCGACGCGGTCACAAACCACCATCGGCCGGCCGTGGCGGCATGCTGGGTCGACGGCGGACCCCGCCGCCGCCCGCCGGCCGCGGCCGCCGCCGGGGCCAGCCACCACCGCCGAACCGGGCGCGCCGAGGCGCAGACCAGCAGGCCGAACCTCGTCGTGGATTCACGCCACCGTGGCGCCGGGGTGCCGACCCCGAGCCCGCGCGCGGTCCGCGACAACCGGCCGCGACGAATCGCGGACGGGTCGACTACCGTAACGGGCATTCCGGCCACGGCACGCGCTACGCCACCGCGGCCTCGGCGCGCTGGGTGCCGCCTCGTTCGGGGAGTGCGCGGGGCTCCGGCAATCCGGGTGCCGCTGCGCGTCGCGCAGCGCGGCCGGATGGGGCAGGTGCCGGGCGGTTCGGGGGATCGGGCGCGACGTATCGTCCGAGCGCACGGACTCGATAGAGACGGATGGAAGCGCGAGTGAATTCAGCTGCAGGACATAGTGATATAGCACAGGCAGGGTCGCCGAGGCCGCTGTCGGTGGTCGTCGCGGGCGGGGGAACGGCCGGTCACATCGAACCCGCGCTCGCGGTCGCCGACGCCGTACGGCTCCTCGATCCCACCGCCCGCATCACCGCCCTCGGGACCACGAAGGGTCTCGAGCAGACGCTGGTACCCGAGCGCGGCTACGACCTCGAGCTGATCCCGCCAGTGCCCCTGCCGCGTAAGCCCGGCCTGGAACTGGCCCGTACGCCCGGCCGGTTGCTGCGCTCGGTCACGGCGACGCGCAAGGTTCTGGCGGCCGTATCCGCCGACGTCGTCATCGGCTTCGGCGGATACGTGGCGCTGCCCGCCTACCTCGCCGCACAGACACATTTCCGGGGGCGCAGTCGGATTCCGATCGTCATCCACGAAGCCAACGCGAGCGCCGGGATCGCCAACAAGGTCGGTGCACGATTCGCCGACCGCGTGATGGCTGCGGTCGACGGGTCCGGCCTGCCCGACGCACAGGTCGTCGGGATTCCGGTCCGGGGTGTGCTCGCCGAACTCGACAGGGCCGAACTGCGCGCCAAGGCACGGCACTACTTCGGACTCGACGACGACGCGCCGACACTGCTGGTCTTCGGTGGCTCGCAGGGAGCCCAGCGGCTCAACGACGCCGTCGCAGGTGCGGCACCCGTCCTGGGCAATGCGGGCATCGGAGTCCTGCACGCCTACGGCCCCAAGAACTCGATTCATCCGACGGTGCCCGACGGCGCCCCGCCCTACCGCGCGGTCGGATACCTCAAACGGATGGACCTCGCCTACGCGGCCGCGGACCTGGTCATGTGCCGTTCGGGTGCGATGACCGTCGCCGAGGTGTCGGCGACCGGACTGCCGGCCGTCTACGTGCCATTGCCGCACGGCAACGGCGAACAACGACTGAATGCGCTGCCGGTGGTCCAGGCCGGGGGAGGCATCCTGGTCGACAACGACGACGTGTCGCCCGACTGGGTGTCCCGCGAGATCCCCGCACTGCTGTCCGACGACGACCGACTGGCCGCGATGTCGGTTGCGGCCGCCGGCACCGGGCATCGTGACGCAGCGTCTGCGGTCGCGTCCGCAGCGCTCGAGCTGGCGGCACAATTCCGTGCCGGCGAGCACCGCACCCGGCTCCTGGGGGCGTTTCGCTCACACGGTTCCAGCGATCGACGGTGACAATTGAGAGTGGTGCTCCTGACAGGCAGGCGCAGGGTGAGTCCGCTGGTGGGCGGATGAGGAGAGGTGGGAGGTGACGACGTGACGAACGGACCGGTGACCGGTGTGGTCGGATCGTTGCCCGAACAGCTCCAACGCGTGCACATGGTCGGGATCGGCGGGGCCGGGATGTCCGGGCTCGCCCGCATCCTGTTGGCGCGCGGAGGCCAGGTGTCGGGGTCCGACGCCAAGAACAGCCGCGCCATCCTCGAACTGCGGACTCGTGGCGCGCGGATTCAGGTGGGCCACGACCCCTCGGCCCTCGACCAGCTGCCCGGCGGCCCGTCGGTCGTCGTCACCACGTACGCGGCGATCCCGAAGACGAATCCCGAACTCGTGGCAGCCCGCTCACGCGGGATCCCGATCCTCTTGCGTCCCCACGTCCTCGCCGAGCTCATGGCCGGCCACCGCACTCTGCTGATCGCCGGCACCCACGGCAAGACGTCGACGACGTCGATGTCGGTGGTCGCGCTGCAGCGCGGCGGACACGACCCATCCTTCGCCATCGGCGGCGAACTCAACGAGTCGGGGACCAACGCCCACCACGGCAGCGACGGACTCTTCGTCGCGGAGGCCGACGAGAGTGACGGATCGCTGCTCGAGTACACGCCCGACGTGGTGGTGGTGACCAACATCGACGTCGACCATCTCGACTTCTTCGGCACCATCGAACGCTACGTGGCGGTGTTCGACGACTTCGCCGACCGGGTCGCCGACGGTGGCACCCTGGTCGTCTGCCTCGACGATCCGGGTGCTGCCGCCCTCGGTGGACGGGTGGCGAGCCGGTTGCACGAGCGTGGCGTCGCCGTCCTCGGTTACGGCGCAGGCGAGTTCGCGTCGAGCGCGCCAGGCGTGGTCCACGCCGCGGAACTGCTGTCCCGGCAGGCGCGCGGGATCGGCGGGCAGGCGCGGGTGCGGTTCTCCGAGCCGCTCGTCGCACAGCCGTCCGAACACACGCTCACGCTGACGCTTCCGGGGAAGCACATGTCGCTCAACGGGATCGGCGCGGTCGTCGGGTGCGTCCGGCTCGGTGCCGATCTCGACCAGACGGTCCGCGGGATCGGTGCCTTCGGCGGCGTCCACCGGCGTTTCGAGTTCCGTGGCCATCGCGGTGGGGTGGACGTGATCGACGACTACGCCCACCATCCGACGGAGGTCGCGGCCGTACTCACCGCCGCGCGCGACATGATCGCGTCGCGGCCGGCGAACGAAGGCGGCAAGGGACGGGTGATCGCCGTGTTCCAGCCCCACCTGTATTCGCGGACCGTCGACTTCGCCGACGATTTCGCCGCCGCCCTCGACCTCGCCGACGCCGCGGTGGTGGCCGATGTCTATGGCGCGCGTGAGCAGCCGATCCCGGGGGTCAGCGGTCGTATCATCACCGACCGCCTGCATGTTCCCGCGGTCTTCGCGCCGGATCTGTCCCGACTCGCGGCGCAGGTCGCCGACATCGCCCGGCCCGGCGACGTGGTCCTCACGCTCGGCGCGGGTGACATCACCATGCAGGGGCCGGAGATCCTTGCGGCCCTGGGAGACTCGGATACCGACACGATTCCGGATACCGGCAGCCGACCGGGACGCGTCTCATGATGGCCGCACGGTCTCCTCGGTTGCGCCGGCTCTACGCCGCCACGATGGTGGTGGCGGTCGTGGTGGGCCTGGTCCTCATCGCCTATCTCACGCCCCTGATGTCGGTGCGCAGTACCGACGTGCAGGACAACAAGGTGGTGCCCACCGACGAGATCCTGCGGGTGGCCCAGGTGTCCGACGGCACTCCGCTCCTGCAGGTCGACACCCGGGCCGTCGCCCAGCGGATCGCCGCGATCCCATCGGTCGAATCGGTCCGGGTCCAGCGCTCGTACCCGTCGTCGTTGCTGATCACGGTCACCGAACGCACGCCGAGGGTCATCATCAACGACCACACCAAGGTGCACGTGCTCGATCGGACCGGGGTCTCCTACCTGAACTACGATCGGCGAGAAGGTGTTCCGCCGGAGGTCCTCAAGCTTCCGGAACTCGTCACTTCCAATCCCGGCCCGACCGATCCGACCACCAAGGCGACTCTTGCGGCGGTTGCCGGCCTGCCGGAACCGTTGCTGCGGCAGGTGATCCGGGTGACCGCGACATCGCCTGTCGCGATCGAGTTCACGCTCACCGGCAAGCGCACGGTGGTGTGGGGGGACAGCGACCACGGGGACGAGAAGGCGCGCACACTCGGAGATCTGCTGACGCGCAAGGCGTCGATGTACAACGTGTCGAGCCCGGAGTACCCCGCCTACAAGTGATCCGCGTCGCCGCTGCGCGGAGATTTCTGCGGCCGACTTCACGACACGCCGACGATGAACCTGGCTACCCGGGCCGTCGATGCCTAGCGTTGCGACCAACACAGAACTACTTGACATAACTCTAAATCTATGGTTCAGGTTTAGGGTTTCGACGGTAGGTGAAGACAACCGCACGACCGAGACAGTTCGATGATCGAAAACAAGGAAGGCGAGCGCATGACGCCACCGCACAACTACCTGGCCGTGATCAAGGTCGTCGGCATCGGCGGCGGCGGCGTCAACGCCGTCAACCGCATGATCGAGCAGGGCCTCAAGGGGGTGGAGTTCATCGCGATCAACACCGACGCGCAGGCGCTGTTGATGAGCGATGCCGACGTCAAGCTCGACGTCGGACGCGACTCCACCCGCGGCCTGGGCGCCGGCGCCGACCCCGAGGTCGGACGCCGCGCCGCCGAGGATGCCCGCGACGAGATCGAGGAGCTCCTCAAGGGCGCCGACATGGTCTTCGTCACCGCGGGCGAGGGCGGCGGCACCGGCACCGGCGGCGCACCGGTGGTGGCCCAGATCGCGCGCAAGCTCGGAGCGCTCACTGTTGGTGTGGTGACCCGGCCGTTCGCCTTCGAGGGCAAGCGCCGCGGCAATCAGGCCGAGAACGGCATCACTGCGCTACGCGAATCCTGCGACACCTTGATCGTCATCCCCAATGACCGGCTCCTGCAGCTCGGTGACGCCCAGGTGAGCCTGATGGACGCCTTCCGCAGCGCCGACGAGGTCCTCCTCAACGGCGTCCAGGGCATCACCGACCTGATCACCACGCCGGGCCTGATCAACGTCGACTTCGCCGACGTCAAGGGCGTGATGAGCGACGCGGGCAGCGCACTGATGGGCATCGGCTCCTCGCGCGGTGAGGATCGCGCCAAGAAGGCCGCCGAGTCGGCCATCAACTCGCCGCTGCTCGAGGCGTCGATGGAAGGCGCACGTGGCGTTCTCATCTCGATCGCCGGCGGTAGCGACCTCGGCCTCTTCGAGATCCACAATGCCGCCACGCAGGTGCAGGAGGCGGCGCACGAGGACGCGAACATCATCTTCGGCACGGTGATCGACGACAACCTCGGCGACGAGGTGCGCGTCACCGTGATCGCGGCCGGTTTCGACGGCGGTGCGCCGCGCAAGCGCACCGAGGTTCCCGCGGCGGCCACCGGCCACACCGCGGTGGGCCAGGGTCAGGCGGGTGCGGTCACGACCGCCCGCAAGAACGACCCGCTGTTCGGTGACATGCCCGCCGGTGGCGGCGACCCGTTCTCGGGCCGCGAGCAGGAAGCGCCGCGGCGCAACAGCGTACGGCTCGACGACGATGACGTCGACGTGCCGTCCTTCATGAAGCGCTGAGGCACGATGCGGGTGCGTCGTGTGGTCACCACCCGGGCCGGCGGCGTCTCCGCGGCGCCCTACGATTCGTTCAATCTGGGCGACCATGTTGGTGACGATCCGAAGTCCGTGGCGGCCAACCGGATTCGGCTGGCAGAACAGATAGGGGTGGCACCGGGGTCGGTGGTCTGGATGGAACAGATCCACAGCCGCACGGTGACGGTTGTCGACGCCCCGGTCACCGCGCCGGTGCCCGCGACCGACGCGTTGGTCACCACCACGCCCGGTCTGGCGCTGGCCGTGTTGAGTGCCGATTGCGTTCCGGTTCTGCTCAGCGACGACGAGGCCGGCGTGATCGCGGGAGTGCACGCGGGCCGCGTCGGTGCCCGCATCGGGATCATCCCGGCCACCTTGCGTGCCATGGTCGAACTCGGCGCGCAGGTCGAGCGGATCGGCGCGTTCCTGGGGCCTGCGGCCAGTGGCGAACGGTACGAAGTGCCGGCCGAGATGCAACAGGATGTGGACAAGCACCTGCCCGGCAGTGCCTCCCGAACCACAAGAGGCACACCGGGTCTGGACTTGCGGGCGGGTCTGCGCAGGCAACTCCTGCACGCCGGGGTGGGTGCGGTCGCGGTGGACCCGCGGTGCACGATCTCCGACCCCACGCTGTTCAGCCATCGACGCGGCGCCCCCACCGGACGGTTGGCGTCGGTGATCTGGATGGACCCCGACCTGGAGCCGGTTGCGGGTGACGCCGAGTCCGGAGACGGCGATGCCTGAGGGCGACGATCACGCCGGGGACGGGCCGAGTCCGGACGCGCGAAGCACCGAGTTGGCCGAGCGACTGAAGCTTGTGCAGGAGCGATTGGCGACCGCCGTCGACTCCGCCGGACGCACACCGGGATCGGTGGAACTGCTTGTGGTGACAAAGTTCTTCCCGGCGTCGGACGTGGAGCGACTCATCGAACTCGGCGTCCGCACGTTCGGTGAGTCCCGCGAGCCGGAGGCGGGTCGCAAGATCGCCGAGGTGCGGGCCGCGTCGGCGACACCGCCGCCGACCTTCGACATGATCGGGTCTGTGCAGACCAAGAAAGCGGGCGGTGTCGCGCGCTGGGCCCGGCAGGTTCAATCGGTGGATCGAACGAGGCTGGTCGACCGTCTCGCCGATGCCGCGGCGACGGCACTCGACGATGGCGATCGCGACGCGCCGCTGGGCGTGCTGCTGCAGGTGAGCCTCGACGGGGACCCGCACCGAGGTGGCCTGGTAGAAGGCGACTTGTCGGCAGTCGCCGAACGCGTTGCCGAGCAGGAAGCGCTCGACCTGCGGGGACTGATGGCGATCGCACCACTTGCCGGCGACGCGGACCGCTGGATGTCCGAGCTCGCGCGAATCCAGCACGACTTCACTGCGCGATTCCCCGACGCGCGAGTGCTGTCGGCGGGAATGTCGGGCGACCTCGAAATCGCCGTCGCACATGGCTCGACATGCGTGCGTGTCGGAACCGCGATCATGGGGGAACGGCCGCTACTCTCTCAGTAATCACATTGGTAACAACAGAACCAAAGTGCACAAACAAAACATCGTCAACACAAGCAACACAGGCACGGCTGCGCAGCGGAGTCGCACGACAGGGAGGCCGACATGACCACGATGCAGAAGTTCAAGGCATATTTCGGCATGGTGCCGCCGAGCGAGTACGAGGATGACTACCTCGACGAGTCGGTTCCGCCCATGCGCGGCTCGCAGCGCGGTTACCGGGACGATTATCGCGGGGCCGACGATTACCGGGATGACTACCGCGACGATTACTACGCGGGCGACGGCGGTTATGAACCCGGCTACGGTGAGCCGCTGCGGGCGGTCGGATACCGCGACGCCGACCTCGCCTACGTCGAGGACCGTCGTTTCGCCGGCGGATACGAACCCGAGTACGCCTATGCCGGCGCACGTCCGACCGCCGAGTCCATGGATCGGGTCCGCCCGACCGCCGACATGCGCGGCGGCCGCCTCGAGCCGCTGCAGCGTTCGAGCAACTCGGCGCTGCGCTCCGCCGCCGGATCGCGGCCGATGAGCGCCGAACAGCGTGCCGAGCTCGAGCGGGTGTTCGCCGACAGCCCGCTGCAGAAGATCACCACGCTGCGCCCGTCGGACTACAGCGAGGCACGCACGATCGGTGAGCGCTTCCGCGACGGCAACCCCGTCATCATGGACCTCGTCGACATGAGCAACGACGACGCCAAGCGCCTCGTCGACTTCGCCGCCGGACTGGCCTTCGCACTGCGCGGATCGTTCGACAAGGTCGCCACCAAGGTGTTCCTCCTGTCGCCGGCCGACGTCGATGTCTCGGCAGAGGATCGTCGAAAGATCGCCGAGACCGGTTTCTACAACCACAGCTGACTCGGGTCCCTGACCTCCGCAATTTGTACCCACCAGGCCGGCCAAGTGGACAATCCACTTGGCCGGCCTGGTGCGTACAGACTTCCGTCGGCCTCACTCGACGAGGTCGGTGACCGTCCCCGTGAGCTGGGGAAATGCGTCGGTGCCGTGCTCGCAAAATCTAGGGGAAGAACTTCTTCCCCGAGGTTCACAGTCGTCCGCGAGGATCTTCTAGGGGAGGACACCAAGGGTAGGGAAAGGTTCTTCCCCTACTTTCTGCCCCTGCTTGTTGAGTCGTCCGCGAGAAAATTCGCGGGGAGGACTCCAGAAGTAGGGGACGAGTTTCTTCCCCTACTTTTGTGCCGGCGGAGATCGGCCTCCCGTGAGCGAAGGTGACCTCACGCGCGGCCGCGCCCTAACAGTCGCCCGACTTCTGGTGAGTACTGACCTGCGACGACGTGGCCGATTCGCCCTCTGTCCGACTTTTCAGGCAATCTTGACGTGTGGCGGTTATCTGGGGTGTCTTGTATTTCCTCTTGCTGATCTTCTGGCTGCTCCTGTTGGCTCGGCTCGTGGTGGAACTGGTGCGAACTTTTGCTCGCGAATGGCGCCCGACCGGTGTGACGGTGATCATTCTCGAAGTGATCTTCACGAGCACCGACCCGCCGATCAAAGCGCTTCGCCGCGTACTGCCCCCGATTCCGTTGGGCCCGGTCCGGCTCGATCTTTCCCTGATGATCGTGATGATCGTCGTCATCATCGCCATGAACATCGTGTCTGGCCTGCGCAATCAAGCAATGGCGTCGGCTCTTGCGATGGCAACCGGCCTGATCTGAAACCTGCTGTCGGCACATTCATGCCGACGATCGGTACTCCCGTACCACGATTGGTCGACCTCGAAATCCCAGGTGGCTATCGTGCGAATGGTGTGATGTTCTACCGTTAAATGTCATCATCGAGTGACCGTTTCATTGCGAGAGCGCATCGAAGCACTGCAACGAACGGTTCGGATGTGACAGGATGGGACGCCAGTTACAGATTTTGACTGGTATGTATGAGTAGTGCAGCCTGGAGAATGGGTCGAGAGACCGGACACATGGATCCGGCGACCCGGCCCGCCCGGGCTGCGCGTCCCGCAAACTGAAGACAAGCTCCAAACGACATGAGGGGAACCGACATGCGGCTGACACCAGCTGATGTGCACAACGTCGCGTTCAGCAAACCGCCTATCGGTAAGCGCGGCTACAACGAGGACGAAGTAGACCAGTTCCTCGACTTCGTCGAGGCGGAGCTGGCGCGCCTCATCGAGGAGAACTCGGATCTGAAACAGCGCGTCGAAGAGCTCGAAGGCGAGCTGGCCGACGCCAAGTCGTCGGGCGGTACGCCGACGACCGACGACCGTACTCAGGCGTTCGCCGTCGCCACCCCCGAACCGACTCCTGCTCCGGCCCCGGTCGCAGCACCCGTCGCGCCGGTGGACGACGACTCCAACGTCCGCGCCGCGCGCGTGCTGGCGCTGGCCCAGGACACCGCAGATCGTCTCACCGGAAGCGCACGCGCCGACGCCGACGCAATGCTCGCTGACGCCCACTCGCGGGCCGACGCGATGGTCTCGGAGGCGCAGACCAAGTCCGACAGCATGCTGGCCGACGCGCGCCAGCGCTCCGAGGCGATCCTCGCCGACGCGCAGACCCGGTCGGAGGCTCAGCTCCGACAGGCTCAAGAGCGGGCCGACGCACTGCAGAGCGACGCCGAGCGCAAGCACAGCGAGATCATGGGCACGATCAATCAGCAGCGTGGTGTTCTCGAAGGCCGCATCGAGCAGCTCAAGACGTTCGAGCGCGAGTACCGTACCCGCCTGAAGACCTACCTGGAGTCTCAGCTCGAAGAGCTGCAGCAGCGTGGCAGCGCCGCGCCGGTGGAGAACGGACGTCCCGACGCGTCGTTCTCGAGTGACCCGGGCAGCGGTGGGTACAGCAGTTACTCGCCGAGCTGAGCTCGCGTCGAACACAGACTAGGCAGGTGACGTGCTGACCTTGGCTTTGGCCGCGACCCTCGTCGGGTTCGTGTTGCTCGTCCTCGGTCTGATCACCGGTCAGGTGTGGCTTGCCGTCGCCTGTATCGTCATCTGCCTCGTCGGGCTGGCCTTCCTGCTGGTCGATGTGATCGGTTCGGGTCGCCGTGGGTCTCGGTCCATCGAAGAGATGGTGCCGGGCGCCGGGGACGACGAACCGGATCAAGACGATCGCGATGGGGGCGAGAGCCGCGTACCGCACGACTCGGACCGCGGCGATTCTCATCCGGTCGAATCCGAGCCGGATGTGGCGTCGCCCGGTACAGCGGGAATCCGCGGAGACGAAGGCACCGACAGCGGCCGACACGCAGCATTGCCGGCCGAGCCGAGTCCCGAACCTCCCCGAGAAGGTGGACTGCAGGACTACCTGCGATCCGTGGGCGGCGAGTTGCCTCCCCAGAGGACATCTCCACCGCCGCCTCGTCCAGCGGGCGGTTATGGTCCTCCGCCGGGCGCTCGGCCGCCGGGGAACCGATCTGGGCCGCCCCAGATGCCCCCGATGTCTCCGGGGTCCGCGCCGCGGCGCCCAGAGCAACCTCAACCGAAGCCCAAGTTCGACCCGCTCGATCCCAATTGGCGTCCGCCACTCGACTGATAGATGGATTGGCTACCGACGGCGAGCGGTCGCTACACTGGACTGCGCATTGATCCGGCCATCACCGGGGAGCACCTGGAAGAACAGACTCGCGGCTGATTTTCGCGATTCCCAGTAGAACCAGGCGGGAGTGGCCCGTGACAGCCACCGAACCATGATGGTTCATGAGCGGCGTCGGCCCCGGCCGGCGCAAGCGGGGTGGTACCGCGCAGACCTCAGGTGTGCGTCCCCGTGCCCGATACGACTGGCACGAGGAGACCTACCGTGAGCGACGCGGACAGCCCCCATGCGGACAACGCAGCACAATCCCAACGGGTGTACCCGCTGGTCGACATGACCGACGGCACCGGACGCAGCGCTCCGTCCTTCCCCGACGTCGAGCAGCACGTCCTGCGCTATTGGGATTCCGACGACACCTTCGCCGCATCGATCGTTAATCGTGCCGACGCCGAAGAGTTCGTGTTCTACGACGGCCCGCCGTTCGCCAACGGACTCCCGCATTACGGCCACCTGCTCACCGGCTACGTCAAGGACGTCGTCCCGCGCTACCAGACCATGCTCGGGAAGCGCGTCGAACGACGCTTCGGCTGGGACACCCACGGTCTGCCGGCCGAACTGGAGGCCGAGCGTCAACTCGGGATCACCGACAAGGCCGAGATCGAGAAGATGGGCGTCGAGAAGTTCAACGACTTCTGCCGCGATTCCGTGCTGCGCTACACCGGTGAGTGGCGTGACTACGTGACCCGGCAGGCGCGCTGGGTGGACTTCGACAACGACTACAAGACGCTCGACATCGACTTCATGGAGTCGGTGATGTGGGCTTTCAAGCGACTCCATGACAAGGGATTGATCTATCAGGGCTACCGGGTGCTGCCCTACAGCTGGTATGAGCAGACGCCGCTGAGCAACCAGGAATCGAAGCTCGACGACGCCTACCGGATGCGTCAGGACCCGGCCGTCACCGTGCGGATGCCCTTGCGTGCGCCCGGTTCGCCGCTCGACGGCGTCAACGCCCTCATCTGGACGACGACTCCGTGGACCCTGCCGTCGAACCTCGCCATCGCCGTCAATCCCGAGATCACGTACGTGCATGTGAAGGCCGCCGACGGACAGCAGTATCTGCTCGCCGAGGCGCTGCTGGGCAGCTACGCCAAGGAGATCGCCGAACCGGAAGTGTTGGGGACGTACCAGGGTCGCGACCTCGAGAACCTCTCCTACGAACCGCCGTTCGACTTCTTCACGGGTCATCCGAACGCGCACCGGACCCTGTTGGGTGACTACGTCACCACCGACAGCGGTACCGGAATCGTGCACCTCGCACCGGCTTTCGGTGAAGAGGACATGGAGCTGGCCACCGCCAACGGCATCGAGGTGGTGCAGCCGCTCGATCCGGGCGGACGCTTCACCGCGCAGGTGCCGCCGTACGAGGGCCTGATGGTCTTCGACGCCAACCCGGTGATCATCAAGGATCTCAAGGGTGCCGACAAGATCGTGCGCCACGAGACCATCGAGCACTCCTATCCGCACTCCTGGCGATCGGGAAAGCCGTTGATCTACATGGCGGTTCCGTCGTGGTTTGTCGCGGTCGATCCGATCAAGGACCGGATGATCGAGCTGAACAAGCAGATCGTCTGGTCTCCGGAACACATCCGCGACGGGCAGTTCGGCAAGTGGCTCGAAGGTGCCCGGGACTGGAACATCAGCCGTAACCGCTTCTGGGGAGCGCCGATTCCGGTATGGATCTCCGACGATCCCGAGTACCCGCGCATCGACGTATACGGCTCGATCGACGACCTCGAACGCGACTTCGGCGTGCGTCCGACCAATCTGCATCGCCCGTACATCGACGAGCTGACCCGGCCCAACCCCGACGACCCGACCGGCAGGTCGACGATGCGTCGGGTGCCCGAGGTGCTCGACTGCTGGTTCGAGTCCGGTTCGATGCCGTATGCGCAGGTGCATTACCCGTTCGAGAATGCGGCGTGGTTCGACGGGGCGAGCGAAGCGACGGGGGAATGTCACGGGAATGACCTCACCCCGGCGCACAACCCGGGCGACTTCATCGTCGAATACAACGGTCAGACGCGTGGCTGGTTCTACAACCTGCATGTCCTGGCCACCGCGCTGTTCGACCGCCCGGCGTTCAAGAGCGTGATCGCGCACGGCATCGTCCTCGGTGACGACGGACAGAAGATGTCGAAGTCCAAGCGCAACTACCCCGATGTCAACGAGGTCTTCGACCGCGACGGCTCGGACGCGATGCGCTGGTTCCTGATGGCCTCGCCGGTGCTGCGCGGCGGCAACCTGGTGGTGACCGAACGCGGCATCCGCGAGGGTGTCCGACAGGCGTTGCTGCCGTTGTGGAACAGCTACAGCTTCCTGCAGTTGTACGCCGAGCGTCCCGCCACATGGCGGACGGATTCGACGCATGTGCTGGACCGCTACATTTTGGCCAAGCTCGCGGTGACCCGGGACACCATGACGGAGGCGCTCGACGTCTACGACATCGCCGGTGCGTGCGAGTCGTTCCGCGAATTGGTGGAGTCCCTGACCAATTGGTATGTGCGACGCTCCCGTTCACGGTTCTGGTCGGGTCAGGACGCCGATCCGGATGCCTTCGACACGCTGTACACGGTGCTCGAGGTGGCCTGCCGGCTGGCGGCTCCGCTGTTGCCGCTGGCGACCGAGGCGATCTGGCGCGGGCTGACCGGGCAGCGGTCGGTCCACTTGACGGATTGGCCCTCGGCCGAGGAACTGCCCGCCGATGCCGACCTCGTCGCGGCCATGGACGACGTGCAGCAGGTGTGCTCGACGGCGTCGAGCGTCCGCAAGGCCAACAAGCTGCGGGTGCGGCTTCCCTTGCCGCGCTTGACCGTTGCGTCGCCGACCGCGGATCGGCTGCGCCCGTTCACCGGCCTCATCGCCGACGAGATGAACGTCAAGGACGTCACTCTCTCGACCGACACCGCCGACTACGGGCGATTCGAGCTGGCGGTCAACGCGCGCGCGGCGGGCCCGCGTCTGGGCAAGGATGTGCAGCGGGTCATCAAGGCGGTCAAGGCCGGAAACTGGTCGGTGCGTGCGGATGCCGACGGCACGGACGTGGTCAGCGCCGACGGCATCGACCTCGTCGAGGGTGAGTACTCGCGCAAACTCGTTGCGGTCGAACCAGATTCGACTGCCGAGCTTCCAGGCGGACGTGGTCTCGTGGTGCTCGACACCGCCGTCACCGAAGAACTGGAGTCCGAGGGCTGGGCCAAGGACCGTGTCCGCGAACTCCAGGACGCCCGACGCACCCTCGGCCTGGACGTGTCCGATCGCATCGAGGTCCGACTCGTTGTGCCCACCGAGCGCCTCGCGTGGGCGCAGCGCCATGCCGACCTGATCGCCGGTGAGGTGCTTGCCGTGCGGTTCGACGTGGCCGACGCCGCCGAGTCCGGTGCGGGAGCAATCGAACTCGGTGACGACGTGAGTGCCGACGTCACCAAGGCCTGATTGTTCCCTCCGCTCCCTGAGGTGTGAGGAGCAGCTGGCGACGAGCCGTTCTTCCGCTCCCAGAGGTGCTCGAGGCGCTAGCCGAGAGCCTCGAAGGGCCTGGTGAGACGACATTGTCATCTCACCACGGGCTTCGAGGCTCGCAGGCTCGCGCCTCAGCCGGCGGGTGGGGGCGCAGCCGGCGGAAGATGGTCCGGTGAATTGTCGTGCGTAGCGACCATGCTCGCGCAGACGCCGCTGCTGACCGGCATGCCTGCCTCGGCGTCAGACCTCGAACGGGTCGACATCGACATGCAGACCGTTCTCGACTTTCTGGAGAGCGTCGTCGCCGCCCCCGGTCGTCTCGACGAGCACGCTGACCTGCTCGAGTCGCTCGGCCCGTTCTGGTTCCTCCGGCGTCGGCTGGCCGACGGCATCCGGCTTCTTCGGCACGCTGCCGCCACCTGTACAACCGGTGCGTGCACACCGCGTACGACTGCGGTGGTCACCCTGTCGCTGGGGTCTGCGCTGGCCTACAGCCAATCCGCCGAGGAGGCGCACGAGCTGCTGACCTCCTACACCTTCGACGACGTCGAGAGAATCGTCGTGGCCGGCGACCGGGACCCGGAGAGAAGAACGATCCGACTTGCATCCCTGGCCCTGGCCGCGTGGGTCGGTGACGACCACGCACTCGCGGGAGACTACGTCGCGCGAGCTGCCGCTTCGCTCAGCTCGGCGTCGGACGGAATCGTCGCGCTCGTCACCGCGACGTCGGCTTTGTGTGAGCTGGTGGCCGGTGAGATGGCGGCGAGCCTGGAGCACGCGCACACCGCGCTGGCACTCAGCACCGAACGCGCCGACCCGCTGGCGATGCATCTCGCGGCAGTGGTCATGGGTATCGGGTCCTTGTTCGACGGAGACCCCCGCATGGGGTTGCGCTGGAACGACCAGGCGTTCCGTGCCTACCTCGACGCGGGCGGCGTGCAGATCTGCGACACCGTCGAACAACGCGGAAATCACCTTGCGGCGGGCGGTGAGATCACGCGCGCCGCCCACTCGTTCGCGGTGTCGCGCGCCTACGCCACCGACGCCGGCATGGACTGGCCGCGCCTTCCGTTCACCCACGACGCGATCCGAGGCTGCCGAGATAAGGACAACGCCGGTTTCGAAGCGGGGTGGCGAACCGGCTCGGCGGCGGCTCGCGAGGCGATGCGCACTGGCGATCACGAGCGGTTCGTCGGCATGTGAGCACTTTGTGAGGACTCCGCGGTGTCCTGGTCTCAGCGCCAACCACCACAACCACGGAGATTCCCATGACATCGAGACTGGCATTTGCCAACGAAGAGTTCGACGGACAGTTCAGCCGCACCTTGCAGGCCTCCGCCGTCGGCGCCGCCGACCTCGGCGAGGCCTACTCGACCGCGCACGCGATCGGCGGCAAGTACCGGCCGGAGCGCTGGTACTCGCAATGGATCGCCCGCGCCGAGTCGGTGCGTGACGCCGCGGAGACCGCCCACACCGCGGGCCACCTCGTCACCGCGCACCTTGCCTACCTGCGGGCGTCGGAGTACTACCGACAGGCGTTCTTCTACCTGCGGTCCGACCTCGACGACCAACGACTACAGGATGCGTTCGCGGCGCACCGGACCACGTTCGGCCGGCGATGGAATTGCTGCCGCACACCGCGAACCCGATTGTCGCCGAGAACGTGTCGATCGCCTACACGGGCATCGACGGTCGACGCACCGACATCCATGCCTGGCTGTTCCGGCTGTCGGCCGACGTCGAACGACCGCGCCCGACGATCGTCATGCCTGCCGGCTACGATTCGACCGCCGAGTCGGGTTGGGGGTTCGCGCAGGGCGCGCTGGCTCGCGGATACAACGTGCTCAGCGTCGAGGGGCCGGGCCAGGGTGCCAGTCTCATCCTTGACCGTGTCTATTTCCGCCCCGACTACGAATCGGTGCTCGGCCAGATCCTCGACCGGGTGGTGACGCTTCCCGGCGTCGACACCGATCGGCTGGTCGCCGTCGGCCGCTCGTTTGCCGGCTACCTCGTCCCGCGCGGTGTCGCAGGAGAGTCGCGGTGGGCCGCGATGGTGTGCGATCCGGCGCAGCCGGATATGGGCGCAAAGATCCCCGGCGGCTGGAAGGAACGCGTCGCCGCACCGCTGATGACCCTGATCAGCAAGGTCAGCCGCGAACGTCGCGAGTTCTTCACCTCACGCATGGCCTGCCACGGTCTCGATACCATCGCCGACTACCTCGACGAACTCAAGCGCTTCACGATGATCGACCGGGCCGCCGAGATCAGCTGTCCCACCTTGATCGTCGAATCGCCGAACGATCCGGTCGGTGGGCAGGGCCGGGATCTGTTCGACGCACTCACCGTCGACACCAAGGAACTCTTTGCGCCCGACCCCGAGTCGGGGGTCGACGGTCACTGTGGCGGTCTGGGACAACGGGTCTGGGACGCGGTCGTCTACGACTGGCTCGACGGGGTTCTGGCGCATGCTGCCAACCGCACGGGTTCTGTGGTCGGCGGTGTGCGATGAGCGCCCTGTCACCACGCCGCACCCGACTCGCCGGGAACCGGTGGCTGACGCTGCTGGCGATGACCGGTGCGTTGTCGATGATCATGCTCGATCAGACGGTCGTCACCGTGGCGTTGCCCTCGATGACCCGGGATCTCGGATCGTCGTCGTCGGGGCAGCAGTGGGTGGTCAACGCCTACGTGCTGGCCATGGCGGCGTGCGTCGCCCTCGGCGGCAAACTCGGCAGCCGCTACGGTGCGGTCACGTGCTTCCGGCTCGGTGTGACCGTCTTCTTTGTCGCCTCGATCTTCTGCGGTCTCGCACCAGGCGGCGGTGGGGAAGCGTGGATTCTCGTCGCACGCGCCGTTCAGGGTCTTGGTGCCGCACTGATGATGCCGGTGTCGGCGAAGATCGTCATGGACGCTTTTCCCGTGTCGGAGCGGGGTCGGGCCATGGCGGTGTATGCCGGTGTGTCGCAGATCTTTCTGGCGATCGGACCGCTGCTCGGCGGGGCGCTCACCGAGTGGATCAGCTGGCGGGCCGTGTTCTGGCTGAACGTGCCGGTCGGGGTCGCCGCCCTGATCCTCGTCGCCGTCGCCCGCCCCGACGACACGCGCAACGGCGATGAGAAAGTCAGCATGGGCGCGGCCGTGCTGCTGGTCACCGGCCTGTCGCTGACAGTGCTGGGTCTGCAGCAGGGCAGCACGTGGCACTGGACCTCGGTGGCGACCATCGGCTCACTGGTGGCCGGCCTCGTTCTTACCACCACGTTCGTGGTGACTCAATGGCGCAGCGCTGCACCGCTTGTCGCGGTCCGCATGTTCGCGCGTCGTGCGTTCAGTGCGAACCTCGTGACGCTCGGGTTCGTCCAGTTCTCGCTGCTGTCGGCGATCCTGTTCTCGACTCTCTACCTGCAGGACCTCCTGCACATGAGCCCGATGAAGGCCGGCCTGGCGTCGTTGCCGCTGATCCTGCCGATCACCGTCGCCGCCCAGATCGGCGGGCGGTGGTACGACCGTGCCGGCAACCGGCCGCCGGTGATCACCGGTCTGGCGATCGCGACCGTCGGAATGCTCTGCTGGACACTGGCCCTCCCGCATCTCGACTACGCGGCCCAGGTGCCGGGCATGATCATTACGGGATTCGTTCTCGGACTGGTGTTTTCGCCCAGCAATACCGATGCGCTGTCCCGCGTCAGCGCCGACGAACTGAGCCAGGCGTCGGGCATCGTGCAGACGATCCGCCAACTGGGTGGGACGTTGGGCGTCGCGATCATCGGGTCGATCGTGCTCGGTGTCGAACATCAGGCAACCCGCACACCGATCCCGCAGCACGCGGCCGATGCCATCACCGTCGGATTCTGGCTCGCCACCGCGGTGTTCGCGCTCGCGCTGGTGTGCGCAATTGCCTTCTTGTCCAAGGAGCGGATCACCGCGGGGGAGGCGCCGGTTCCGGAACCGGCCGTCTGACCGGATATGTGATCTGGACCGCTCGATGTCACATTCGATGGAGTAGCGGTGTCTTGAGGTTGTCACGCTCAGCCGAGAAGAGGAGCAACCATGAGCACACCGCAGTCATCCACCGTTGTCGTCGTCGGTGGTGGTTACGCAGGCACGATGGCCGCCAATCGGATCGCCGGCCACGACGGTGCCCAGGTCATCCTGATCAACCCGCGCCCACAGTTCGTGCATCGCATCCGGTTGCACCAGTGGGCCACCGGTACCGGCGACGCCGCAGTGGACTACGGCACGGTACTCGGTGAGCGGGTGCGGCTCGTCGTCGACGCGGTGACGCGTATCGACGTCGCAGCCGGGCGGGTGGAGTTGGAGTCGGGCGATGCGTTGCCGTACGACCACCTTGTCTATGCAGTGGGCTCCACGGGCGTCGCGCCGTCGACCATTCCCGGAGCTGCCGAACACGGCTATCTCATCGGTGAATGGGAAGCGGCACAGGCACTTCGGAGTCGGCTCGAGGGAACGTTGCCGGATGCGCCGACGACCGTCGTGGGTGGCGGACTGACCGGGATCGAGATGTCCGCCGAGTTGGGCGAGGCTGGTCGTCAGGTCAGGCTGGTCTGCCGCGGCGAGGTGGCGACGTCCTTCGGGCCGCGCGCGCGACGCCGCGCCCGGGCGAAGCTGCGCAAGCTCGGTGTCGAGCTGATCGAAGAACACCGCGTCGCGTCGGTGGCTGCCGATACGATCACCATCGTGGGTGACGACGGCGTAGCGCAGATCCTGCCGAGCACAACGACGATCCTCGCTGCCGGGTTCGGGGTCCCCGGCATCGCGGCAGCCAGCGGTCTCACCACCGACGCGCTCGGCCGACTGATCACCGATGAGACGCTGACCAGCGTCGACGATCCGCGGATCGTCGGTGCCGGCGACGCGGTGGCACCGTCGGGGCAGCCATTTCGGATGAGTTGCCAGGCGGCCAACCAGCTCGGACCGCACGCCGCCGACACGGTGCTCGCGCGGCTGCGCGGCAAGCAGCCGGCACCGGTGTCGGTCGCGTTCGTCGGGCAGTGCATGTCACTCGGCCGCCACGGTGCGGTCGTACAACTCACCCGCCGTGACGACACCCCACGTCGGACCGTGATCTCCGGGCGGACCGGTGCGGCTGTCAAGGAGATGGTGTGCCGCAGTGTCGCCTGGGGTCTTCGGATGGAGGCACGCCGACCGGGATTCATGCCGTCGGTCGGTGGGCAGGAACGCGTGGTCGGGGAGCCGCTCACCTCCGAGGTGAGGGCATGACATCCGACGAGGAGCACGCTCGTCTCTTCGTCGAGCTGCGTCCCCTTCTGTTCACGATTGCCTACGAGATCCTCGGAACCGCAACGGAATCCGACGACGTCCTGCAGGAGAGCTATCTGCGCTGGGCCGACGCGGATCTGTCCGGCATCCAGGACACAAAGGCCTATCTGGCAAAGGTGGTCACTCGGCAGGCGCTCAACGCGGTACGCAGCCGGTCGCGCCGCCGGGAGGACTACGTGGGGCCGTGGCTGCCCGAGCCGATCCTGCTCGACGAGCACGATCCGTCTCGTGATGTGGTTCTCGCAGAATCGGTCTCGACCGCGATGCTCGTGGTGCTCGAGTCGCTGTCGGCGGACGAGCGTGCCGTGTTCGTCCTTCGTGAGGTCTTCGGGTTCTCCCACGACGAGATCGCGTCGATGCTCGACAGATCGTCGGATGCGGTGCGGCAGATGGCACATCGGGCGCGCAAGCATGTCGAGGCGCGTCGTCCCCGGTATCAGCCCGCCGATGCTGCCGTCGTCGGCGATGTGACCGCGGCCTTCCTGATGGCGGCGTCCACCGGCGAGGTGGGGCCGTTGATGGAGGTGTTGGCACCCGACGTGGTCTGGACCGCCGACAGCGACGGCAAGGCCACCGCCGCTCGTCGCCCGATCCATGGGGCCGACGCCGTCGCACGACTGCTGGTAGGGATGTCACGCGTAGGCGCGCAGCATGACCTTGACACCGATCTCGTGGCAGTGAATGGTCTGCCCGGGCTGGTCGTCCACCTCGACGGTGAGTTGGCCGGAGTGTTCTGGTTCCACGTCGTCGACGGCCGGATCGAAGAGATCTACGCGATGCGCAATCCGGACAAGCTGGCGGGGTTGGCGCACCGTCGGGAGATCGCTCGCTGACTCGAAGAGTACTGCCTTCGGCCTCCTGAACTGCGGCAACACCATCCACGTGCCCAGGAATCGAGTTGGGTTGGAGAACGCGAGTGCTGCAGCACTCTGTTCTCCGATTCGGCTCGGGTGCACGGCGAACTGAGGTGGGTCAGGCGAACAGGTGAGACAGGGCGAGGTCGATCTGTGCTGCGAACAGTGATTCGGGGTCGGTGAAGGTGTCGGCACCGTACTGTCCGAAGACCTCCAGGCTGACCGCTCCGATCAGCGTTGCCCAGATGGTGGTGGCGGCAAGCATCTGGCCGGGTGGCAGGCGAAGGTCGAATTCTGTCCCGATGGCGTCCATTTCCGCAGTGGATACCGTTGTGGGGCAATAGATGTCAGTCCGTAGGGCACTTGCGTCGTACGCATCGGAGAGTTGGCGGAGAACCGCGCCGACGACACGTGTGCCCGGCCCGACCGTCTGTTCGGCCGGAGCCGCGTATCCGGGAACCGGGCTGCCGTACAACAGCGCCCATCGGGCAGGATCGGCCACTGCCCATCGCCGAACCGCGAGAGCCATTGCCAGGATTCGCTCGCGATTGGTCCCGTCGGCCGCTGCCGCGGCGTCGACCGTGTCGGCCAGGTCGGTGTAGGCCTCGACGACCAGCAGCGTGAGCAGGTCGTCGCGGGACGGCACGTAGCGGTAGACCGCGGACGAGACGACGCCGAGATCGCGCGCGATGGCCCGCAGCGACAACCCTGCCGCGCCGTACGTGGTCAGCTGCTCGCGACCGAGTCGACGGATCTCCGCCTCCATCGCTGCGCGGTTCTCGGCCCGTTTGCTTCTCGTCGTGGTGCCCATGAGGAGATCCTGCCAGAAAAGCGAGAGCACTGCTCTTGATTTGCCGTGACACGTGGTGCACACTTGGAAAAGAGAGCGGTGCTCTCCAATTTCTCGACATAGTACTTCGACCTCACAAGGGGGCAGACATGAACGACACGCACTACATCCCGCCCGCCGGCTCCGACCGCACCTTCAGCCGCGCGGTGCGCTGGCTCGCCGACCGTGGCGTGAATCTGGCCGGCGCGGAAACCCTTACCGTCGTCGGACGCGTCAGCGGGCAACCGCAGCGTGTGCCGGTGAATCCGCTGACGTTCGACGGAGGGGAGTACCTCGTCGCGGTTCGCGGTGAGGCGCAGTGGGTCCGCAATGCGCGCGCGGCGGCAACCGCGGAGCTGCGTCGCGGCCGCAAGCGCCGCACGGTGGCCCTGCACGAGATCGAGGCCGCCCAGCGGGTGCCGGTGTTGCGTGCGTACCTGAAGAAGTGGGGCTGGGAGGTCAAGCGGTTCCTCCCGGAAGGTCTCACCGTCGACGCCACCGACGAGGAGCTCGCTGCCCATGCCCACCAGCTGCCGGTCTTCGCGATTGCGGGCTGAGAGGCCCGTCATACGATGCTGGGGTGCCACCCGACGAATCGCCGACCGCCCCCGACGAGCGGAGCGCGCGCTGGGTGATGCACCTGGACATGGATGCGTTCTTCGCCTCGGTGGAACAACTCACCCGGCCGACACTGCGCGGACGTCCGGTCCTGGTCGGCGGAACCGGTGGGCGCGGTGTGGTCGCCGGTGCCAGCTACGAGGCCCGCGCCTACGGGGCGTCGTCCGCGATGCCGATGCATCAGGCCCGACGCCTGGTCGGTCCGACTGCGGTGGTGGTTCCGCCGCGTGGGGCCGTGTATCGGGTGGTCAGTGCGCGCATCTTCGCTCTGGTGCGCCAGGCGGTTCCGGTGATCGAGATGCTGTCCTTCGACGAGGCATTCGCCGAACCGGAAGAGCTCATCGGCGCGACCGCACAGACGGCAACCGCCTTCGCCCAACACATCCGGGCGAGAATCCGGGCCGAGGTCGGGCTGGCGGCGTCGGTCGGGCTGGGCAGCGGCAAACAGATCGCGAAGATCGCCTCGACGCTGGCCAAACCCGATGGGGTGATGGTCATTCCGCCGTCGAAGGAGATGGACTTTCTCCACGAGCTGCCGGTACGCAAGCTCTGGGGGATCGGACCGGTCTCCGGCGACAAGTTGTCGAGGTTGGGCATTGCCACCATCGGCGACCTTGCCGCGATGTCGCCGATCGAGGTGTCCTCGGTGCTGGGTGCGACGGTGGGTCCGGCGCTGCATCGGCTCGCACAGGGCATCGACGACCGCCCGGTCGCGGAACGGTCCTCGGCCAAGCAGATCAGCGCCGAATCCACCTTCGCCACCGACATCGTCGAACTCGCCGATCTCCGGCATGCGATCGATCGTGCCGCGACCGATGCCCACCGACGATTGCTCTCAGACGGACGCGGTGCGCGCACGATCGTGGTGAAACTCAAGCGGTCGGACATGTCCGTGCTGACGCGTTCGACCACTCTTTCCGCCGCCACCACCGACCTCGACGAACTCGGCCGTGCCGCACAGCGTTTGGCGCTCGATCCGCGCTCGGTGGGTCCGATCCGGCTCGTCGGCGTCGGCTATTCCGGACTCAGCGACGTTCAGCAGTACGCACTGTTCGTCGACCCGGCCGACGGTGATCAGATCCACGCCGAGGACACACTGTCGGACGCTGCCCCGAACGGTGCTGCCCCGGAAGGTGCGGACCCGCCGGCTGAGCCGTCGGCCGAGAACACCTCACGCGCAGCTCATCTCGTTCCAGGCAGAGACGTGTTCCACGTCGACTACGGGCACGGTTGGGTGCAGGGCAGTGGCCACGGCGTGGTCACGGTGCGCTTCGAGACACGCACCACCGGTCCGGGCCGTACCCGTACCTTCACGCTCGATGACGAATCGCTCGCGCTCGGGGACCCGCTGGCCAGTCTCGACTGGCCGGATGTGGCGGAGTCTGAATAGCGCTCGGCGGCAACCTGATTGGGCCAGGTCGTCCATGGTTCGGTGACCGGGCCGCCTTTCCTCCGCTCCCCACTTCCGCTCCCCGGGGTGCTCGGGGCGCTGGCCGATGCCCCCATCCGCTCCCTGAGGTGCTCTCGGCTAGCGCCTCGAGCACCTCAGGCAGCGAAGGTTAGCTCCGCTTCCACGGATCCAGGCTCAGGCAACGGGTTGCCTTCGCAGGCATCGGGGTTGATTCGGTGACCGCATCAGTTGCGGAAGAACTCGGCGATCCCGGCCGGGGAAACCTGTGCGGTCAGCAACGCGACAAGCGCCATTCGTGCCTGAGGTGCGCGCAGCCACGGCGACACGATCGCGCCGGAGCGTTCGAGATCCACCGCACCGCCGCCACCGCCATAGGTCGCGTGAACCTCGCCGTACGGGACTCGTGAGGTCACCACCACGGTGACGCCACGCTGCACGGCCAGCGCGACCTCGGCGGTGATGTCGGGATGCGAGTTCGCCGATCCGGTCCCGCCGAGCACGATGCCGGCGGCGTTCTGCGCCACCGCGGCCGCGATCAAACCTGGGGAGACCCCGGGATAGAGCGTGAACGCGTCGACCCGCGCGAACCGACCCGACGGGACAGGTCCCGCCAACGTGGGGCGCGGCAGGTCGGCGCGGACGGTGTCGAAGGCGACGGGGTCGGTGGTCGACACCTTGAAGGCTCCGCGCGCGGCGACCACATGGCCGCCCAGGGCGATCAGCACACCGCGACCTCGGTTTACGGGGTCCGCAGCGACCGTGAGCGCTGCGGCTACATTGGCCGGTCCGCCCGCGTCGGGGTGGTCGGCGGGGCGTTGTGCGCCGGTGAACACCACCGGCCGCTCGTCGGTGGCGTACAGATCCGCGAGGAACGCGGTCTCTTCCATGGTGTCTGTGCCGTGGGTCACCACGACCCCGCGCACGGCGGGGTCGTCGAGGGCATCGGCGATGGCCCCGACGATCGCGTACTGGTCGGCCATGCCCATCGCCGAGGAATCCACCGACATGAGGTCGACGGTGCGCACCGGCATCGTCGGCAGGTCGGTGGCCACCAGCATGTCGCCGGCGGCGAGGGTGGGAACTGCGCCGTCGGCGGTTGCCTGGGATGCAATCGTTCCACCTGTGCTGATCAGCACAATCGTCCCGACTCCGAGAGCCGCAGGCTCGTCGGGCAAGGTCGGATTCTTATTGCACATGGAGATCATCATCCACCGGCCGTCAAGGGTGGCGGTGAGCGTCGCCCGGCCGCGTTTGTTGGGCACCCGGCCAACTTTTGGCATAGTGGTGTGGGCTCTCGCCGAAGGTGGACGGAACCCCACCCGCAGACAAGACAGTGAGGGAGATCGTTGAAGTTTTCGAAACTCGTAAGCGCGACCATGATCGCGGGTGCGCTTCTGGGCGTTGCCGCCTGCGGCACCGACGACAGTGATGCGCCCCCGACGGTGGCGACGTCCTCGTCGACCAACAGCACCGGTGCCGCTGATCAGCGCACGGACGGCAGCAAGCCGCCATCGGCCGCGACCATCGAGGCCATGATCAACGAGGCCCTCGACCCCAACGTCCCCAACTCGCAGAAGGTGCTGCTCGTCGAGGGCGCCGAGAAGGACCCGGACATCTTCGACAAGCTCGTCGAGGCCAAGAACGAGAATCCGGGCATCACCTACAAGGTGACCAACCCGCCGATCCGTCAGGGGCCGAACAAGGCGCGCGTGTCGGTCGAGGTGACCACCGAGGGCAACCCGCCCACCCCGATCGAGGCGACCATCGTCTACGAGGACGGCCGCTGGAAGCTCTCGAACGCGACGGTGTGCACCCTGCTGTCGGCATATCAGGTCAAGAGCGCGATGTGCCCCGGTAAGAGCACCTCGTCACGCAGCAGCGCGGCTCGGCCCTCGAACTGACCGCAGATACTCGGCCCGGCGTTCTGGTGAACGCCGGGCCGGTGTCATGTCTGCGATGTCATGTGTGCGCTGTCATGTTTGCGGAGTGTGGGCTCCCAGGTCGGCGGCGGGGCCGGTGAAGAAGTGCTCGCCGTCGAAGGCCGCGGGCAGGCCGGCGGCGAGGTACGTTCCGATCCCCGGTTGGTCGAGCCCGGCGAACATCGGGTTGTCGGCAAGAACGCCGGACGACACGACCTCGTCGAAGGAGCGGTAGCGTTCCGACAGCACCGATGATTCGTCGAGCGCAGCGGTGACGATGTCGGTGGAGCGATCGGCAAACCACTTGCGGAACAACGCGTTGAGTACGTGGCGATGGGTGTACCGGTCGGATTCGCGGGTGAAGTCGGCGCCGAGCGAACCCGCGAGCGCGTCGATCACCGATTTTGTCTCGGTGATGCGCACCAGATCCCGAAAGTGTCTTGGGGTCAGTGCGACGAGCATGAATCGATCGCCGTCGGCGGTGACCACATCGGTGCCGTAGGTGCCGTATACGTCATTTCCGGTGGCCGGCCGCGACGACGAATTGACCTGCGGTTCGGTGAGATAACCCAACGCACTCGCGATCGACAGCGCGGTGTCCTCGAGCGGCAGTCGTATACGGCTGCCTGCGCCCGTCTGCTCGCGTCGTCGGATCGCCGCCGTGATGGCCAGTGCCGCATACAGTCCGCACACCACATCCCAGGCGGGCAGGACGTGATTGACCGGTCCGTTGTGATCGAGGGGACCGGTGATCATCGGAAAGCCGAGTCCCGCGTTGACGGTGTAGTCGACAGCCGGTGAGCCGTCGGAACCGCCGAGCAGTTCGAGTGTGATGACATCGGCGCGCCGGGCCGCCAGGGTGTGGTGGCTCATCCACTCGCGTCCGCCGGAGTTGGTGACGAGAATGCCACCGCCAGGACCGGATTCGGTCACCAACCGCTGCACCAACGCCTGCCCCTCGGCGGAGCGCAGGTCGGCGGTGACCGACTTCTTGCCTTTGTTGAGGCCGGTCCAGTAGATCGATGTCTCACCGTCGTCGGTGAGCGGCCACCGATTGATGTCGGCCGCGCCGCCGATCGGATCGACGCGAATCACCTCGGCACCGAGCTGCGCGAGCGTGAGGCCACACAGCGGCGAGGCCACGAAACTCGAGATCTCGACGACGCGTATCCCGTCGAGCGGTCTCGGTGAACCCATGTCCAGGCCCTTCCGTTCAGACTGCTTCGACGACGGCAGCGAGTCCTTGGCCGCCACCTATACACATGGTGACCAGTCCGCGTCCACCACCGCGACGGTGCAGTTCGTGCAGAAGGGTGGTGGTCATCCGGACGCCGGTCGCGCCGATCGGGTGTCCGAGGGAGATGCCGGAGCCGTTGACGTTCAAGCGATCCTGATCGTCCCACTTCCATCCCTCGAGGACGCTCAGCACCTGCACGGCGAATGCCTCGTTCAGTTCGACCAGATCCAGCGAGTCGAGAAGTGCCGCAGCGGAATCGAATCCGGATCGCGCGGCCAGCTTCTCGGTGGCCGGGACCGGGCCGATCCCCATCCGGGAGGGGTCGCATCCGGCCGCCGCCCAGCCGTTGAGATACCCGATCGGTTCCAGGCCCAGTTCGTCCAGGGTGTCCTCGGCGACGATGAGGCACGCTGCCGCTGCGTCGTTCTGCTGGCTGGCGTTGCCGGCGGTGACGGTGCCGTCGGGCATCAGAGTTCGCAGCTTGGCCAGTGATTCCGCAGTGGAGTCCGGCCGGACGCCTTCGTCGCGGGCGAAGACGACGGGGTCCTTCTTTCGTTGCGGAACGCTGATCTCGACGATCTCGTCGTCGAACCGCCCGGCGTCCCAGGCTGCGGCGGCGCGCTGGTGGCTGCGCGCGGCGTAGGCATCGGCCGCATCACGGGTGATGCCGTAATCGCGAGCGAGGTTCTCGGCGGTCTCGATCATTCCGGAGATCTCGCCGAACCGCCAGACCGGTTGGGAGCGTTCCCGTCCGCGGTCGAGCCGGTCGTACATGGTGACGTTGCCCGAGCGCGCACCCCACCGGTTTGTGGTGGAGTAGTACTCGATTCGGCTCATCGACTCGACGCCGCCGGCCAGGACGGCGTCGGCGGCACCCGTCTGCACCATCATCGCCGCGGTGGCCAGCGACTGGAGTCCGCCGCCGCAGCGGCGGTCGAGTTGCATGCCGCCGACCGAGATCGGGAGATCGGCGTGCAATGCGATCCATCGTCCGACGCACGGAACCTCGGAGTTGGCGTAGGACTGGGCGAAGACGACGTCGTCGATGCGGTCGGGGTCGATGCCGGAGCGGTCGACGACGGCCCTGACGACAGCGGCGCCGAGATCCTCGACGGGCACGTTGCGCAGTGCGCCGCCGAAGGTGCCGACGGCAGTGCGTGCCGGTGCGACGATCGCGGCCCGGCGCAGGGAAGTGGGGGTCATGATGGTGTTCCTCTGGTGCTCGATCGTTGTGCGTTCACATGAACCGGCCGCCGGTGACCTCCATGACGGTGCCGGTCATGTAGGAGGACAGGTGGGTGGCCAGGAACAGTGCGACGGATGCGACCTCGGTGACCTCGCCGGCCCGGGCCATCGGGATCTCGGCCATCTTCTGATCCCACGCCTTCTGCGGCATGGCCTCGGTCATCGCCGAGCGGATGAGGCCGGGCTGGATCGCATTGACCCGAACACCATGGTGCGCCAGCTCTTTTGCGGCCGCCTTGGTCATGCCGACGATTCCGGCCTTGGCCGCCGAGTAGTTGGTCTGACCGACCATCCCGACCTTCCCGGACAGCGACGACAGATTGACGATGGCGCCACTCTTGCGCTCGCGCATGATGGCCGCGGCCTTGCGGGTGCCGTTCCAGGTGCCCTTGAGGTGCACATTGATGACCTGGTCGAACTGCTCCTCGGTCATGGTGCGCATCGTTGCGTCGCGGGTGATGCCGGCGTTGTTGACCATCACGTCGACGGGTCCGAAATGTTCTGCCGCCGCGGCCAGTAGCGCGTCGACGTCGTCGCCGACGGTGACGTCGCAGCGCACTCCGACCCCGACGCCGGCTCCACCGAGTTCGACGGCGGCCTTCTCGGCGGCCTCGGCGTTGATGTCGCCGATGATCACGCGCGCGCCTTCATCGACGAAGAGCTGGGCGATCGCGAAGCCGATTCCCTGTGCGGCGCCGGTGATCACGGCGGTCTGGTCTTTCAGGAGAGGTCCGGGCATGGTGATTCCTGTCTGGTTGGATGCGGCTCTACTTGGATGCAGCGCGAATGAGGTTGCCGCCGATGATGAGTCGCTGGATTTCGCTGGTGCCCTCGTAGAGGCGGAGCAGCCGGACGTCGCGATAGATCCGTTCGACGGGGACCTCACGCATGTAGCCCGTGCCGCCATGCACCTGGACGGCCAGATCGGCGACCTTGCCGGCCATCTCGGTGCAGAAGAGTTTGGCCGCCGACGGTGCGGTGCGTCGATCTTCGCCGGACACGTACTTGGCGGCCGCGTCGCGCACCAACGCGCGCCCGGCCATGACTCCGGTCTGCTGGTCGGCCAGCATCGCCTGAACCAATTGGAAAGAGCCGATGGGCTTTCCGCCCTGAGTCGCGCTCGCGGCATACTCGACCGATTCGTCGAGCGCGCGTTGCGCGGCACCCACGGCGAGCGCGGCGATGTGCACACGGCCCCGAGCCAGGGAGGTCATCGCGGCCTTGTAGCCGGTGTCCTCGTCACCGCCCACAAGGGCCGAGGCGGGGACACGGACACCGTCGAACGAGACGTCCGCGGTCCAGGCGCCCTCCTGGCCCATCTTCTTGTCCTTGACGCCGACCTCGACCCCGGGAGTGTCGGCCGGGACCAGGAAGACGGCGATACCCGTGCCTGATTCGTCGGCCGGGCGGGTGCGCGCGAACACGACGAAGAGGTCGGCGATGGGGGCATTGGTGATGAACCGCTTCTGGCCGTCGATCACCCAGTCGTCCCCGTCGCGGGTCGCCTTGGTCCGCAGGCCTGCCGGATTGGAGCCTGCGCCGGGTTCGGTGAGCGCAAACGACGCCACGACGTCGCCGGAGGCGATGCGTTCCAGCCATTCGGTGCGCTGTTCGTCGGTGCCGAAGTTCACCAGCACCTGCCCGGCGATGCCGTTGTTGGTGCCGAACATCGACCGCAAAGAGAGCGTCGTGTAGCCGAACTCCATGGCCAGCTCGACGTCCTGCGTGAGGTCGAGGCCCAGACCGCCCCATTCCTGGGGGATCGCGTAGCCGAAGAGGCCCATTTCGGCAGCCTGAGCACGCAGGTCGTCGGGGATGGCGTTGGTTTCCATGATCTCGGTCTCACGCGGGACGACCTTGGTCCGGATGAAGTCGTGGACGACGGTGCGAATCTGGTCGAAGTCGTCCGCGCTGACGACGGGGGTGTGGGGGAGTGCTGAAGCGGGCATGGCTCGAAATTATCAAAAAATGAGCCCTCTGGCTAGAAGTGCCAGCAAAAGTCCACCATATGGACGCAATAGGGCCAGAAGATGATAAATTAGCGCAATGGTTTCAGGATCGGAGACAGTCTCATGAGCAATGCGGGCCGTCTTGTCGGCGATGCGAGTTCCGCGGTGCTCAAGCAGACCGCAGCGCAGGAGATCCGTCGGCAGATCTTCTCCGGACAGATGAAGCCGGGGGCCAAGGTCGACCAGGACGCCCTGGCCGAGCGACTGGGCATGAGCAAGCTGCCGGTGCGGGAGGCGCTGATCGCTCTCGCTGGCGAGGGCATCATCGAGACCATCCCGCGTCGAGGGGCATTCGTTGCCGACCTCACGCGCGCGGACATTCGGGACCACTACTGGATGCTGGGCGTCATCTCCGGACTGGCTGCCGAGCGGGCATCGGTCAACCTCACCGATGAGGAACTGGCTGAACTCACGGCCTTGGCCGATCGGATGGAATCGACCGATGATCTCCTCGCCATGGAGCGACTCAACTTTCAGTTCCATCGGCTCATCAACCTGGGCGCACGATCGCGTCGCCTGGTCGCCGAACTCAAGCTGCTCAGTGGCGCGATTCCGTTGGGCTTCTTCGACTCTCATCCGGAGTCGGTCGCGTCGTCGTTGCGTGATCATCGCGAGATCGTCGATGCGCTCGCGTCCCGCTCGCCCGGTATGGTGCGCACCTTGACCGAGGGGCACTTCCTTCGCGGTGGGCATCGAGCGGTGGCGCAGCTGGAGGAGCGAGGTTTCTGGGCGTAGGTGTCACCCCATGGCGGCCCGGTAGCGCTCGTACACCTCGGGTGTCGGTGTGGCTGTCAGTGTCGTGGTCTCGACCTTCCACTCCGGGAGGTCACCGGTCAACGCCCACGTGGCCTGACGAGCCGCGCCGAGCGCCACGTACTCGCCGTCGGCGGGAAGAGTGATCTCACCGCCGAAGAGGGCAGGTGCGATCGCGCGCACCGCAGTTGATTTCGCGCCGCCACCGACCATGGTGCATCGCTCGACGGACACACCCTGCGCCTCGATCTGCTCCCGGCAATACACCAGCGAGCAGAGCAAGCCCTCGACCGCCGCGCGTGCGACGTGGGCCGGGCTGAAGTTGGCGGCGGTGATCCCGGAGAGTGTGCCGGTGGCGTCGGGGAGGTTGGGGCTGCGTTCGCCGGCCAGGTAGGGCAGCAGGGTCAGCCCATCGGAGCCCGGAGGCGCCGACAGGGCCAGTTGTGCAAAGGTGTCGAGGTCGACGCCGAGTGCGCGGGCGGTGGCGGCCAGCACCGGCGCCCCGTTGAGAGTGCAGACCAGAGGTAGATGTCGTCTGGTCGCGTCGGCGAAACCCGCAACGATGCCGGACGGATCAGCGGGCGCGACGTCGGTGACGGCGCTGACCACCCCGGAGGTGCCCAGCGAGATGATCACGTCGCCGGGCCCGGCATGCAGACCCAGCGCGGCAGCCGCGTTGTCGCCGGCGCCTGCTCCGACGACGAGACCCGTGGGTGTTTTACCGGCCGCCTCCCCGGCATCGACGACGCGGGGAACCAGAGGTTCACGATCGCGAAAGGCCATGCGCAGCAGATCTGTTCGGTACTGTCCGGTCGCGGCGCTGTAATAGCCGGTTCCGGAGGCGTCGCTGCGATCGGTGGTCAACGTCGCGATGTCGCCGCTGCCGGACAGACGCCAGGTCAGCCAGTCGTGCGGCAGGCACACGGCGGCGGTCGCGTCGGCGTGCTCGGGTTCGTGGTCGGCGAGCCAGCGAAGCTTGGTTGCGGTGATCGAGGCGACGGGGACGACGCCGACCGCCTTCGCCCATGCCGATGGCCCGCCAAATTCGGAGACGAGATCGTCGGCGGCGGTCGCAGATCGGGTGTCGTTCCACAGCAATGCGTCTCGGACCACGCGGCCTGCGTCGTCGACGCACACCATGCCGTGCTGCTGGCCGGCGACCGAGAGTGCAGAGACATCGTGGAGACCACCGGCCTTCGTGATGGCCGAACACAAGGCGTCCCACCAATGGTCGGGATGGATCTCGGTGCCGTCGGGATGTGGTGCGCTGCCGGTGCGGATCACCGCGCCGGTGTCGGCGTCGCAGATCATCACCTTGCAGGACTGGGTCGACGAATCGATTCCGGCGACGAGCGTCATGACAGCAACTCGGTCAGGGTGGCGCGAGCACCCTTGGTACGCAACGACTCCAGCGTCCGCACGTAAGGCGTGGTGAACGCGTCGTGGTCCGCCAGGTCGCCGAACAGCGACTGCTCGCGAACAAAGGCCAGCGGCTCGGTGATCGACTGCCGCGCCAGGGGCACCAGCCGATCGGCCAGTGGGTCGTCGACCGCGATGGGGTTACCACTCTCGTCGAGACCCTCGGCGTACCGGGTCCAGCTGGCGACTACGGCTGCAGCGAGATCGACGGAGCCGCCGTCGGCGAGCCGGTCCCGAATTACCGGGACCAGCCACTTGGGAATCCGATTCGACGAATCCTGACACAGCCTGGCGATGGTGTCGGCGATGGCCGGATTGGCGAAGCGTTCCAGCAGTGTGTCGATGTAGTCGTCCGCATCGACACCGGCCAGTGGCTGCAGGGTCGGCTTGCCCTCCTCGGTCATATAGCGGCGCAACAGGGTTCGCAGGTCGTCGTCGACCGCGGCGTCGTGCACGTAGCGGTAGCCCAGCAGATGGGCGAAGTAGCAGAGTGCCTGATGCCCCGCGTTGAGCAGCCGGAGCTTCATCAGCTCGTACGGCGTGACGTCCTCGACCACCTGCACACCTACCTGCTCCAGAGCCGGTCGCCCGCAGGAGAAGTCGTCCTCGAGGACCCACTGTGTGAACGGTTCGGCCACCACCGGCCAGTTGTCGACGATGCCGGTCCGCGCCGTCACCTCGTCGGCCAGGTCCGCCGGCGTGGCGGGGGTGATCCGGTCGACCATGGAGTTCGGAAACCTTGTGTGATCGTCGATCCATGCCGCCAGTTCGGCGTCGCGCAATCGGGCGTAGGCGAGGAAGGTGGCCCGGGCCATGTGGCCGTTGCCGGCAATGTTGTCGCAGCTCATCACCGTGAACGACTCGATGCCACGGTCCCGTCGGCGGGAGAGTGCCTCGGTCACCAGGCCGAAAACCGATGTCGGAGGCTTGTTTTCGCTGAGATCAGCGACGATCTCCGGGTTGTCGGCGTCGAACTCGCCGGTCGATGCGGAGAAGTTGTAGCCGCCCTCGGTGACGGTGAGCGACACGATGCGGGTGCCGGGATCGGCCAATCGCTCGATCACGGCCTCCGGATCGTCGGGGGCGTACAGGTAGTCGACGATCGACCCGATCACCGAGGTCTCGACCGCCCCGTCCGGATGTTTGAGCGTCAGTGTGTACAAGCCGTCCTGCGGCAGCAGCGCATCGCGCATCCGTTCGTCGGCCGGACGTACGCCGACGCCGCAAATCCCCCAGGCGGGGTCGGATCCCAGGAGACGATCGAGGTACATGGCCTGGTGGGCGCGGTGAAACCCACCGACGCCGAAGTGCACGATGGTCGGCCGAACCTGACTGCGGTCGTAGCCGGGGGTGGGGATGTCGGTGATCGACGGGAGGGTGGCGTTGGACAGCGGGGTGTTCACGAAACGGCCTTTCGAGCGGCTGGCGGGGTGTCGGGGTGATGCGAGAGTTGCGGGTGGACAATGGCTTTGATCATCCCGGGCACGCGGTCTGATTCGAGGGCCGCTGCGGCGTCGGCGAGTCCGTAGTGCCCGGTGACCATCGCGTCGAGGTCGACGGCCTTCGAGGTCACCAGCGCTCGGGCAATCGGCCAGGTGTTGGCGTAGCGGAAGACGCCGGTCAGGACGATCTCGCGATTCTGGATGAGCGACACCGGGAGGTCCATGCTGTCGGCGCCCATGCCGACGAGCACGGCCCGCCCTCCTGGACGTAGGGCCGCCAGGCCGCCGCGCACCGCGGCGGGAACCCCGCTCGCGTCGATGAACGCATCGAATCCGGTGACCGAGTCGGTCGGGGACACCGCCTCGGTGGCACCGAAATCGTACGCACGCGAACGGCGGTCGGGATCGGGCTCGCTGATGGTGATACGGGAGACGCCCGCCGCGCGAGCCACCTGCGCGCACACCAGGCCGATGGGGCCGGCCCCGGCGATGAACACGGAGCCACCGAGCCCGACTGCTGCTTTCGCCACGGAGGCAATCCCCACCGACAACGGCTCGAAGAGTGCGGCGGCCTCGTCGGTCACGTCGTCGGGAACGGCGTGGGCGAAGGCCGACCCGATGGTGACGAAGCCGGCGAGGGCGCCGTCGACGGGGGGAGTGCCGAAGAACCGCATGTGCGGGCAGAGGTTGTAGTCGCCGCGCATCGATTCGGCGCTCATCGGGTCCGGGCGCTGCGGCTCGATGGACACTCGCTCGCCGATGCGCGCTGCGTCGACGCCTTCTCCGACGTCGACGATCACGCCTGCGGCCTCGTGCCCGAGGACCAGCGGGTTGCGGACGACGTGGTCGCCGATGCGGCCCTCGCGTAGGTAATGGGTATCGGATCCGCAGACACCCACGGCGCTGACCTGCACCAACACGTCCCCATGGCCTGGTGTCGGCACGGGTCGCTCTTCGACCTCCAGGCGGAGATCAGGCCACAGGACCGCCGCCTTCATCGTTTGCTGCTCGGCGTCACATTCGGAATCGACTGTTGCGTAGCTCATACAGCGAATGCTAGCGTACTGAGCATATGAACCGCTAGTGAGCAAATGCTCAACCAGTTCAAGTGGATGGAGCTCAGCACGTGGCAGCGCGAGAGCAGATGGCCGAGGAGTCCCCGTCTCGACCGGCGGGACACAAGCCAGGGGCCCGCGGCGGCGCCGACACGGGACAGGACCTTCGCCTGCTCGTCCGAGCGGCCACGATGTACCACCTCGAGGGATTGACGCAGGCCGAGATCGCCGGGCGGCTGGGCGTGTCCCGGCCCACGGCGGGGCGCCTGATCCAACGGGCCCGCGCGCAGGGCTTGGTGCAGGTCTCGGTGACGGCTCCGGCCCACCTGTCCTCCTCGATCCACACCGACCTCGAGCGCCAGGTCGAACGACTCTTCGGTCTGGACGAGGTGCTCGTGATGGACGAACCCGCCGACGGTACTGCGTCGGGCAACGCCGCATTGGGCCGCGCGGGCGCATCCGTGCTCGCACGACGTATCCAGCCCACCGACACCTTCGGATTCACCTGGGGCCCAGAGCAGGTGGCGGTCGCCGACGCGATGGGGGGAGCGGCAAGCTGCCAGCGGGTGGTGCAGATGGATGGCTCGATGACCTCGGTCGACTACCACACCGGCGTCGACCATGCTCTCGCACGCTTCTCCGAGCGGCTGCATGCTCAGCCGCTGCGCTTGGTGGCACCGCTGTACGTCGACCCGGAGACCGTGGCGGCACTGCATCGTGATTCGATTCTGTCCCAAGCACTTTCCGCGGCTCGGGGTGCACAGGTGATGCTGTTCGGCGTGGGATCGGTGTCCACCTCGACCACGCTATTCGAAGGTGCCTACATCGACGCGATCGTGCTGGACGAACTCGTCGAACTCGGTGCAGTCGGCGAGATCGGTGGGCGGTTCTATGGCAGGGACGGCAACCCGGTGGATTCGACTCTGGTCGAACGCACCGTGTCGGTGTCGCTCGACGCCATCCGGGCGTGCCCCACGTCCATTCTCGTCTCCGGCGGCGCTCACCGGCAGGAGTCCATTCTCGGTGCGCTTCGTGGCGGTTACGCGACCATTCTGGTCACGGACGAACCGACCGCGGAATGGCTTGTCTCACAACAGGAAGGTCAGCTATGAGATCTCCACGACGGCAGGTGACGCAATTGCCGCGCCGCATTCTCCACAACGGCCGGACCGCCTTGGTCGCGCTGTGTGCGGCCATCGCCCTGGTGGCGACCGGGTGTGCCGGCGCGGGTTCGCTGACCGGAGGCGGCGGGCGTGAGGTCACGGTCGCCATGGTCTCCAACTCTCAGATGCAGGACGCGGTCGCGTTGTCGAGCCAGTTCGAGGAGCAGAATCCGGGCCTCAAGGTCCGCTTCGTCACCCTTTCCGAGAACGAGGCGCGCGCCAAGATCACGGCGTCCGTCGCCACCGGCGGAGGTGAGTTCGATGTCGTCATGATCAGCAACTACGAAACCCCGATGTGGGCCGAGTACGGATGGCTGGTCAATCTGACGCCCTACATGAACGCCGACCCGACCTATGCCGCCGACGACTTCATCCCGACCCTCAAAACCGCACTGTCATATCAGGGTTCGATGTACTCGGCGCCGTTCTACGGCGAGTCGTCGTTCCTGATGTACAACAAGAAGCTGATCCGCGAGGCCGGTGTGTCGCTGCCCGCCCAACCGACGTGGCCGCAGGTGGCCGAGGCGGCGGCGCGGCTCACCAACGACCGCACGGCGGGAATCTGCCTGCGCGGCAAGCCGGGTTGGGGCGAGGTGCTGGCACCGCTCAACACGGTCATCAACGCCTTCGGCGGCCGCTGGTACGACGAGAACTGGAACGCGCAGCTGACGAGTCCGCAGGTGGAGGCCGCGGTGCAGTTCTATGTGGACACGGTTCGCAAGTACGGGGAGGCCGGTGCGTCGTCGTCGGGCTTCCAGGAATGCGGAAACCTGATGTCGCAGGGCCAGGTTGCGATGTGGTACGACGCGACGTCGGCGGTGTCGGTGCTCGAGAGTCCCGACACCTCCACCATCGCAGGCGATGTCGGCTACCTGCCGGCGCCCAGCATGGCCAAGAACGACAACGGCTGGCTCTACACCTGGTCGCTCGGCATCCCGTCGAGCAGCGAAAACCCGGACGACGCCTGGAAGTTCATCAACTGGATGACCAACCGGAACTACATCGAGCACGTCGCCGACAAACTCGGTGCGAGCCACATCCCGCCGGGCAGCAGGCTCTCGACTTACCAACTCCCGGCGTATCAGAAGATATCGGGTCCGTTCGCCGAGCCGACCCTGCAGGCCATGCAGGCGGCCAACCAACAGAAGCCGACGCTCGACCCGGTCCCGTACACCGGCATCCAGTTCCTGGCCATCCCGGAGTTCCAGGACCTCGGAACACGTGTCAGCCAACAGATCTCGGCTGCCATCGCGGGTCAGATCAGCGTCCATGACGCCCTCGAACAGGCGCAGCAGTATGCCGAGGTCGTGGGCAAGACCTACCAGAGGGAGCGTTAGACATGGCCACCGCAGTATCCACCCGCGACGAGCAGGTCCCGCCCGCCGATCAGGCGCCGCTGACCTCGCGGCGCGACCACATCAGCCGCGCCGAGGGCTGGCGCAGGCGCGGTCCGCTCCTTCCGGCCCTGATCTTCATGATCGTGGTCACCCAGATCCCGTTCGTCTTCACGCTCTACTACTCCACGCAATCATGGAATCTGGTGCGGCCCGGTTCGCGGGCCTTCGTCGGCCTCGACAACTATGCCGCGGTCTTCGCCGACAGCCAGTTCTGGCGGGTCACCGCGAACACGATCGTGCTGATCGTCGGAACCGTCATCGTCTCGGTGTTGCTCGGACTGATGTTCGCGCTGCTGCTGGACCGGAAGTTCCTGGGCCGCGGTGTGGTTCGCACGCTGCTGATCACACCCTTCCTGGTGACCCCGGTGGCATCGGCCCTGCTCTGGAAGACCAGCCTGCTCTCACCCACCAATGGTCTGGTGAACTGGGCATTGAGTCCGTTCGGCATCCACACCGACTGGCTCTCGGAGTTCCCGCTGATGAGCGTGATGGCCGAATTGGTGTGGCAGTGGACGCCATTCATGATGTTGCTGATCCTGGCCGGTCTCCAGTCGATGCCTCGCGACATCCAGGAGGCCGCCCGGGTGGACGGGGCGACCAGCTTCCGGCTCTTCCGTGAGCTGACGCTGCCGCACCTGCGACGCTTCATCGAACTCGGTACCGTCCTCGGCGCGATCTATTTGGTCAACACCTTCGACGCGGTCTACATGATGACCTCCGGCGGACCCGGGGTGTCGAGTTCCAACCTGTCCTTCTACATCTACCAGCGCGCCTTCCTCGGATTCGACATCGGGCAGGCGGCCGCGATGGGTGTGGTCACGGTGATCGGCACGATCGTCGTCGCCACCCTCGCCCTGCGCCTGATCTTCAAGTCATTCACCGGAACAGAGGAGCCGGCCTGATGAGCACCGACATCCGTCCCGACACACCCACCACGACCGCGCACGTGCGGCCGCAGGACATCGAGAAGCAGCGCAACCCGCGCCAGATGGCACTGACCGCGGTGACCTGGATTCTCGCCATCGGGTTCTTCTTCCCGGTGCTGTGGATGGTGCTGACCGCTTTCAAACAGGAGAGCGACGCGGCGACCAATCCGCCGACCTTCATCTTCGCTCCGACCCTGCAACAGTTCCGCGACGTCTTCGACGCGGGAATCGCCACGCCGCTGCTGAATTCGCTGTTCGCGACCATCGTCTCGACGATCCTGGTGTTGCTGCTCGGCGTGCCGGCGGCGTTCGCGCTGTCGTTGCGGCCGGTGCGCAAGACCAAGGACGCGCTGTTCTTCTTCATCTCCACCAAGATGCTGCCGATCGTCGCCGCCATCATCCCGCTGTATGTGATCGTCGGGAAGATGGACATGCTCGACAACATCTGGACCCTCGTGATCCTGTACACGGCAATGAATCTGCCGATCGCGGTGTGGATGATGCGCTCGTTCTTCCTCGAGGTGCCCGGCGAACTGCTCGAGGCCGCGAGCATCGACGGTGCCAGTCTCTGGACCTCGGTGCGCGAGGTGATCCTGCCGCTCATCTCACCGGGAATCGCTGCGACAGCGCTCATCTGCGTGATCTTCTCGTGGAACGAGTTCTTCTTCGCCGTCAACATGACCGCGGTCAACGCGCAGACGATGCCGGTGTTCCTCACCGGATTCATGTCCGGGCAGGGCCTGTACTGGGCCCAACTGTCCGCGGCCTCGGTCCTCGCTGCACTCCCGGTCGTCATCTGCGGCTGGATCGCACAGAACAAACTCGTCCGCGGCCTTTCCTTCGGCGCCATCAAGTAATCGACGCCCGACCTTCCCCTTCACACCCCACACTCACAGGAGCAGTCACCATGGCATCCATCACCTACGACAAAGCGTGCTGCGTCTATCCCGGCGCCGACAAACTGGCCGTCGACTCACTCGATCTCGACATCAACGACGGCGAGTTCGTCGTCCTGGTCGGGCCGTCCGGGTCGGGCAAGTCCACCGCCCTGCGGATGCTCGCGGGCCTCGAGGACATCGACTCCGGTCAGATCCGCATCGGCGGCGACAACATGGTCGGCGTCGCACCCAAGGACCGCGACATCGCGATGGTCTTCCAGAACTACGCGCTCTATCCCAACAAGACGGTCGGCGAGAACATGGGTTTCGCGTTGAAGATGCGCGGCGTGTCGACCGAAGAGCGCACCAAGAAGGTCGCCGACGCGGCAAAGCTCCTCGACCTCACCGACTTTCTCGACCGGAAGCCGGCGAAACTATCCGGCGGTCAGCGTCAGCGAGTCGCCATGGGACGGGCCATCGTTCGCGAGCCGCAGGTGTTCTGCATGGATGAGCCGTTGTCGAACCTCGACGCCAAACTGCGCGTGCAGACTCGCACCCAGATCGCCGCGCTGCAGCGTCGCCTGGGTACCACCACCGTCTACGTCACCCACGATCAGGTCGAGGCGATGACCATGGGGGACCGGGTTGCTGTTCTCAAACATGGCGTGCTGCAGCAATTCTCCACTCCGACCGAGCTCTACGATCGACCAGTCAACGCCTTCGTCGCGGGATTCATCGGATCGCCCGGAATGAATCTGTTCACCGCACCCGTGACCGATGGCCAGATCTCCATCTCCGGTTCGGTGATCCACGTCGACGAAGAATCGAAAGCCGCGCTGCGGAATTCGGGGATTTCCTCGGTGATCGTGGGCATCCGCCCCGAGCACCTGGAACTGTCCGACGAAGGCCGCGGACTCGCCGCCGACGTCGCACTGCTCGAGGAACTCGGCAGCGAGACCTATGTGTATGCATCTGTTGCGGATCAGTCGATCCGCAACCTCGACGGGGAACCCATGATCCTGGTTGCGCGGTCGCACGAGCGTGCGCCGGCCAAGCGCGGTGATGGCGTGCGTCTGCACCAGTCCGACCGTGCGGTGCACCTGTTCCACCCGGAGAGCGGCGAACGCTTGGTGTGACGTCGGTCGTCAGCCTGCCGGTCCAATCCGCTCCCTGAGCTCGCCCCCGCTCCCTGAGGTGCGAGCTTGCGAGCCTCGAAGGGCTGGTGACCGTAGCTACTTGGTCTCGGAATTGCCCTGTCTCACCAGGCCCTTCGAGGCTCGTCGACTTCGAGACGCTCCCTGCTCGTACCTCGCATGGGGCTCCTCAGCCCGGCGGCTTGCGCTCCTCACACCTCAGGGAGCGGAGAAAACTCGCTCCGCTCGCACCGTCGAGTCAACGCGAACGCCAGGTGAGAGTGAACCCGGTCTGCTGAAGCAGTCGCTGCGACGCGTCGGCGCCGACGAGTTCCCGTGCCCCGCGGTAGGTCGCCGCGCCGTCGACGGGGAGACCGCGCGTCAGGTCGACGGTCTCCGTGCCATTCCCGGTGAAGCTGTAGCGCGCGATCGTCAGCGTTTGATTGCCGCCGGGGATCGCGAACACCGAGTTGATCGGTGATTCGTCGACCGTGTAGGTGACCGTGAGCCGGTTGCCCTCCCACGCGGTCAGTTTCGCCTCGATCGTCTGGGTGACGGTTGCGGCGGCGCTGATCACCCGCTCGGCGCGCCAGGTCGCGCCCACGGCGATCGGCACCGTCGGCAAGGGAACCGACCGGGTGAACGCCCCGATCATCGCCTGCTCGATGGCGAGGCGGGCTTCGGGGCCCGACGAGTCGGTCGGCATCAGACGCAGCGAGATCGGCACCAGGCCGGGGGCGATCGCCATTCCCGCGTGGCCGCCCGCGGCCGGCGCCAGTTGATCGTTGAGAGTCGGATCGGGAGAGGTCACCGTCCCCAGGTCCATCTCGAGGTCGGTGGGATCTGTGCAGTGGAATCGTGCGGTGAGCGGCAGGTCGACGGTCTGGGCCTGCGTCGAACCCGCGGAGGCGACCGACGAGGTGGTGACCACCGTCGCCTGCTGGGCCGAATCCCGATCGGGAGTGGCCGCGGGTACCCGCCGTTCGCCGTTCCCGAAACCGGTCACGGTGACCTTCACCGGCGGGATCGGGATCAGGTTCACTTTGTCTCGATCGGAGGTGTTCTCCGTCGCGCAGCCACCATCGGAGGCCGACGAGGTGTCGTCGTCGCCGTCGGAACCGCAACCCGCGAGCAGGACGCCCACCGTCATCAGGGCCGTGAGAGTGGTGAGGACACGCGGTGTGGGGCGGTGGCGGCGGGACACGGCAGCCAGCGTATGCGACCCATCATGGATGATGAGGTGGTGGATGACGTTGCACCAGATCCTTCCGCCGACACTCGCGGCGGCCGTTCGAGGCGAGTGATGCTGACCTTGCTCGCGGTCGCGCTCACCGTGGTGGGTCTGGATCTGCTGACCAAGACGCTCGCCGTGGAACTGCTCGAACCGGGTGTTGCGGTGCAGGTCATCGGCGACAACGTCGAACTCTGGCTGGTCCGCAACAGCGGCGCGGCCTTCTCGATGGCGTCCGGCTACACCTGGATTCTCTCGATCATCGCGCTCGTGGTGGTCGTCGTGATCGTGCGATACAGCGGCCGGTTGCGATCGGCCTGGTGGGTCCTGGGCCTCGGCATGGTGCTCGGCGGCGCGATCGGCAACCTCATCGACCGGATCTTCCGCGCGCCACAACCACTGCAAGGCCACGTTGTCGACTTCGTCAAGGTCGGTTGGTGGCCGGTGTTCAACGTCGCAGACTCGGCGGTCGTGTGCGGCGCGATCCTGCTGGTGGTGCTCTCGGCCCTCGGGTACGACTACGACGGCACGCGGACCGGCTGGGCGGCGCGGCACAGTCGCGGCGACGAGAACGGCGGCGACGAGAACGGCGGCGACGTCTCACCGTCGGAGAAAGATGCCCAGACAGGAGACGGCAGCCATGCGTGAGTCACGGTTGGTGCCGGTTCCCGACGGTCTCGACGGGATGCGGCTCGACGCCGGGGTCGCCCGGATGCTCGGACTGTCCAGAACGGTCGTCGCGGGTCTCGCCGACGACGGCGACGTGACGGTCGACGGGATCGCGGTCGGCAAATCACACCGCCTCGCCGCCGGCACGATGCTGCACGTGACGCTTCCGGAGCCGGACGAGCCGCTGCAGATCGAACCGACACCGGTCGAGGATCTCGAGGTCATCTACCACGACTCCGACATCGTGGTCGTCGACAAGCCGGTGGGGGTGGCGGCACATCCGTCGCTCGGGTGGAGCGGCCCGACGGTCATCGGCGCTCTCGCGGCGGCCGGCTACCGGATCTCGACGTCGGGCGCGCACGAGCGGCAGGGCATCGTGCACAGACTCGACGTCGGCACGTCCGGTGTCATGGTGGTCGCGGTCTCCGAGCGTGCCTACACCATCCTCAAGCGGGCATTCAAACAGCGGACCGTCGACAAGGGATACCACGCGCTCGTACAAGGCCATCTCGATCCGCCGTCGGGCACCATCGACGCACCGATCGGCCGCCATCGCGGCAACGACTGGCGCTTCGCCGTGACCGCGAACGGCAAACCGAGCATCACCCACTACGACACCCTCGAAATGTTCGCGTCGGCGTCGTTGCTCGACGTGCATCTGGAAACCGGTCGTACGCACCAGATTCGGGTGCATTTTTCGGCGCTGCACCATCCGTGCTGCGGTGACCCGACCTACGGCGCCGACCCGGTCCTCGCCAAACGCCTGGGCCTGGAACGACAGTGGCTGCACGCCCGTTCGCTGGCCTTCGCTCACCCGGCCGACGGCCGGCGTGTCGAGTTCACAAGCGACTATCCGGCCGATCTGCAACACGCGCTCGACGTCCTCCGGGCGACCTAATGAGATGAAACCTGACGGGGGTTCTCGGTAGCCTTGGAGGGTGCTGGAGCCGGGAACATCCGTCGCCGGGTATCGCATCGAGCGGGTACTCGGCAGTGGCGGGATGGGTGCTGTCTACCTGGCTCGCCATCCCGAACTGCCGCGGTCGGATGCACTGAAGGTCCTGTCCGCGTCGGGCGGCGCGTCGGATCAGCAGTTCCGGCGCCGATTCCTGCGCGAGGCAGAGGTCGCGGCGACTCTCGATCATCCGAATATCGTCACCGTGCACAACCGCGGACGCGCCTCCGTTCCGACCGGCGACTCGGCGGCCGGTCGGGATCTGCTCTGGATTGCGATGCAGTATGTGCCCGGGACCGACGCCGCGCGTGAGGTCGCCGCCAAAGGCCGACTCGATCCGCGGCGGGTGTCGCACATCGTGACCGAGATCGCGCATGGGCTTGACTACGCACACCGACGCAATCTCCTGCACCGCGACATCAAACCGGCCAACATCTTGCTGTCGACCAGCGAGCCGGAGGACGACGCCGACGAGCAGCGGGTGGTGCTGGCAGACTTTGGTGTCGCCAAGATCACCGACGATGTCGAGGGACTCACCTCCGTCGGCACGGTCCTGGCAACGCTCTCCTATGCGTCACCAGATCAATTGTCCGGAGAGACCCTGGACGGCACCACCGACCAGTACTCGTTGGCGGCCACGGCTTTCCACCTGCTGGTCGGCAAGGTTCCCTTCGACGACCGCGACACCGGTGCGGTCATCGCAGCTCACCTGAAATCCCCGGTGCCCAGGGTGTCGGACGCGACGAGCGGTGTCAGTCCGGCGGTCGACGCCGTCATCGCCAAGGCCATGGCGAAGTCGCCCGGTGCCCGGTTCGGGACGTGCCGGGAATTCGCCGACGCCCTCGCAGTCGCCGTGCGGCCACGGCCGGCGAGGCCCGCGCCGCGGCCACCGCATCCGGCGCCCCGGCAACATGAGCCCCGGTTTCCGCAACCCGCTGCGCACGGCCCGCGTCGCCCCGGAGCTCCGGGGATCCCGGGTCCACCCCGCGTCGGGCCGCCGCCGCGACGGCAACCGCCGCCCGCCGGCCCACGACCCGGCGACGGATCTCGACATCGCGACGCTCCCCGCAGTGGTGATCCTCGCCGTGGGGAGTTGACGGCGTGGCAGCAGACCCAGGTGTCGCCCAACGCGGTGCCGTCGGACCCGGTTCGTCGTCGGCAGACCGACGACCATGTGAGTGCCCCACCGCGCGACCCGGTGCGGCCGCCCCCTTCAGCACCGAACCCTTCTGCACCGAACCCTTCTGCACCGAACCCTTCTGGCCCGCTGCACGCCGGACCGAATCGTGGTGGTGCGCCGCCGACCATTCCTGGTGCCTCCTCGGGCCCGCTCGATCGTCGTCCGGCGGTACCCCCACCGCCGCGCGCACCGCAGGCCCCACCGTCCACCGGACCCGATCCGGGGGTGATCATCGCCATCGTCGCGGTCGTGCTGCTGATCCTGGTGACGGCGATCGTGCTCGGTGTCGTGCTCTGATCCGAAGAGTCGGTGACCACCGCGCCAGGAATCGAGTTGAATTGGAGAACGCGAGTGCTGCAGCACGCGCGTTCTCCAATTCGGCACCGGTTGTCGCGAGCCGACTCGGTTTCGGGCCCGGATTGAACGTCACGGTGGCCACATCTGTCACGGCCCGCCGCGCCTGTCCGTGAGTGTCGGCACGAGGACATACAGTGGACCAGGCTTTCCGTGACGCCGCGCTCCGCGGGGCCGTCGTATCCGGAAAACCCGACCTGGAACACTGGCAGTCCGACGAAGCAGAAGGGGCACCGTGACCGATTCGTTCGTTCACCTGCACAACCACACCGAGTACTCGATGCTCGACGGTGCCGCCAAGGTGTCGCCGCTGTTCGCGGAGGCCAAACGGCTGGGGATGAACGCGATCGGCATGACCGACCACGGAAACATGTTCGGCGCCAGCGAGTTCTACAACACCGCGGTCAAAAACGACATCAAGCCGATCATCGGTATCGAGGCCTACATCGCTCCCGGCTCGCGATTCGACACCAAGCGCGTGACCTGGGGTACCCGCGACCAGAAGGGTGACGACGTCTCCGGTAGCGGTGCCTACACGCACATGACGATGGTCGCCGAGAATGCGACGGGGCTGCGCAACCTGTTCAAGCTGTCGTCGCTGGCGTCCATCGAGGGTCAACTCGGCAAGTGGGCCCGGATGGACGACGAACTCATCGCGCAATACGCCGAGGGCATCATCGCCACCACCGGCTGCCCGTCCGGCGAGGTGCAGACCCGCCTGCGTCTCGGGCACGAGCGAGAGGCGCTCGAGGCGGCCGCGAAGTGGCAGGAGATCTTCGGCAAGGAGAACTTCTACCTTGAGCTGATGGAGCACGGACTCGAGATCGAGCGTCGTGTTCGCGAAGGGCTGCTGGAGATCGGCCGCAAGCTCGGCATCAAACCGATCGTCACCAACGACTGCCACTACGTCACCAAGGACCACGCCGCGGCGCATGAGGCCTTGCTGTGTGTGCAGACCGGCAAGACGCTCACGGATCCGACCCGGTTCAAGTTCGACGGCGACGGCTACTACCTCAAGTCGGCGCAGGAGATGCGCGACCAGTGGGATTCGGTGGTCCCCGGTGCCTGCGACAACACCCTGGAAATAGGCGAGCGGGTGCAGAGCTACTCCGACGTCTTCACCCATCGCGACCGGATGCCGGTCTTCGACGTCCCCGAGGGGGAGTCGCAGCAGACCTGGCTGCGCAAGGAGGTCGCCAAGGGCCTCGCCGAACGGCGGTTCCCCGGACAGCCGGTGCCGCAGGACTATTCCGAACGCGCCAACTACGAACTCGATGTCATCATCCAGATGGGGTTCCCCGCCTACTTCCTAGTGGTCGGCGATCTGATCCGGCATGCGCAGGAAGTCGGTATCCGGGTCGGTCCGGGCCGCGGTTCGGCGGCGGGGTCGCTGGTCGCCTGGGCGTTGGGCATCACCAACATCGACCCGATCCCGCACGGACTGCTGTTCGAGCGATTCCTCAATCCCGAACGTGTGTCGATGCCCGATATCGACATCGACTTCGACGACCGTCGTCGCGGCGAGATGGTGCGTTACGCCACGACGCGGTGGGGAGTCGACAAGGTCGCCCAGGTCATCACCTTCGGCACCATCAAGACCAAGGCCGCCATCAAGGACTCGGCCCGAGTCCAGTTCGGCCAGCCGGGATTCGCCATCGCCGACCGCATCACCAAGGCCCTGCCGCCACCCATCATGGCCAAGGACATCCCGGTGTGGGGCATCACCAATTCCGAGCACGAGCGGTTCAACGAGGCCGCCGAGGTTCGTGCCCTCATCGAAACCGATCCGGACGTCAAGAAGATCTACGACACGGCACTCGGACTCGAGGGGCTGATCCGCAACGCGGGTGTCCACGCGTGTGCGGTGATCATGTCGTCGGAGCCGTTGACCGATGCCATCCCGGTGTGGAAACGCGCTCAGGACGGCGCGATCATCACCGGCTGGGATTACCCGTCGTGTGAGGACATCGGCCTCCTCAAGATGGACTTCCTCGGTCTGCGCAACCTGACCGTCATCGGCGATGCCCTGGAGAACATCAAGACCAACCGCGGCGTCGACCTCGACCTCGACGCCCTGCCGCTCGAGGACACCAAGACCTACGAGCTGTTGGCCCGCGGCGACACGCTCGGCGTCTTCCAGCTCGACGGTGCGGCGATGCGAGAACTCCTGAAGTTGATGCAGCCCACCGGTTTCGAGGACATCGTGGCCGTGCTCGCGTTGTATCGCCCGGGTCCGATGGGCGTGAACGCGCACACCGACTACGCCAAGCGTAAGAACGGTCTGCAAGACATCAAGCCGATTCATCCCGAGCTCGAGGAGCCGTTGAAGGAGATCCTCGCCGAGACCTACGGTCTGATCGTCTATCAAGAGCAGATCATGCAGATCGCGCAGAAGGTCGCGGGCTACTCGCTCGGACAGGCCGACCTGCTCCGTCGCGCGATGGGTAAGAAGAAGAAAGAGATCCTCGACGAGGCATACGACGGCTTCGCGGAGGGCATGCGCACCAACGGATTCTCCCAGGGAGCCATCACCGCGCTCTGGGACACGGTGCTCCCGTTCGCCGGCTACGCGTTCAACAAGTCGCACGCCGCCGGCTACGGACTCGTATCGTTCTGGACGGCCTACCTCAAGGCGAACTATCCCGCCGAATACATGGCCGGTCTGCTGACGTCGGTGGGCGACGACAAGGACAAGGCCGCCATCTATCTCTCGGACTGCCGCAAGCTCGGGATCACCGTGCTGCCCCCGGACGTCAACGAGTCGCAGCGCAACTTCGCCGCCGTCGGCACCGACATCCGCTTCGGGCTCGCGGCGATTCGCAACGTCGGAAGCGGCGTGGTCGGCTCGATCCTCACCGCGCGCGACGACAAGGGCAAGTTCACCAGCTTCTCGGACTATCTCGGGAAGATCGACGTCACCGCCTGCAACAAGAAGGTGACGGAGTCGCTGATCAAGGCCGGTGCCTTCGATTCGCTGTCGCATCCCCGCAAGGGGCTGTTCCTGGTGCATGGCGAGGCGGTCGAATCCGTGCTCGGCACCAAGAAGGCCGAGGCGATCGGACAGTTCGATCTCTTCGGCGATGCCGGCGGCGCCGATGAAACCATGGCGGAAGTCTTCGCCGTCAAGGTGCCCGACGAGGAATGGGATTCCAAGCACAAACTCGCCATCGAACGAGAGATGTTGGGACTCTATGTCTCCGGGCACCCGCTGAGCGGCGTCGAACATGCCATCGCCGCGCACACCGACACGTCGATCACCACCCTTCTCGAGGGCAACATCGCCGACGGGGCACAGATCACCATCGGCGGCATCATCTCGTCGGTGACGAGACGGGTCAACAAGAAGGGCGAACCGTGGGCTGCGGTCACCCTCGAGGACATGGTCGGTGGCGTCGAGGTGTACTTCTTCCCGCGGGCCTTTGCGGCGTACGGGATGGACATCGTCGCCGACAACATCGTGCTCATCAAGGCACGGGTGAACCTGCGCGACGACAGCATGATGATCAGCGCCAACGATCTGGCCGTGCCGGATCTCAGTGCCGCAGGCGCGAGCAAGCCGGTCGCGCTGACGCTGCCCGCTCGCCTGTGCACCCCCGACCGGGTCCAGGCACTCAAGCAGGTACTCACTCGGCATCCGGGCACGGCCGATGTTCACGTGACGCTGATCAGCGACGAACGTCAAACACAGCTGCGGCTCACCGAGTCGCTGCGGGTGACGCCGAGTTCGGCGCTGATGGGGGATCTCAAGGCGCTGCTCGGGCCTAGCTGCCTCAGCTAGGGCGTGTCGTTCACCATGCACGACGACCCGTCCGCTGAGTAGTCTCTACCGATGGACGCGAACGTCATCGTGCACGGCGACGACGCACTGACCAGGCGGATTGTCGAAGAGCTGTCGAGTGCGGGCAGCGCCACCACGATGATCGCCGCAGCCGCCGACCTCGCAGCGGTGGATGTGCAGGCCGCGACCGCAGTGGTATGCGCTGGCTCCGACGATGCCGTGAACCTCGAGATCGCTTTGCTGGCAAGACAACTCAACCCGCAGGTGCGGGTGGTGACCCATCTGTCGAATCGAGTGCTGCGCGAAGCGGTGGCGCACGGCAACGGTCCGGGTGCGGTGCTCGACGTCGCCGAACTGGCCGCTCCGTCAGTCCTCGAGGCCGCTCTGGCGCGCACCACCCACTCGATCACGGTGGCCGGGACGGAGTTCGTGGTGTCCGGTGCGGGTGCCCCGCGCACCGGGACGCTACGTGAGCTCTACGGGGACCTTGCGCCGGTCGCGGTCATCCGCGGGGAGTTCGCTGCGTCTCCGGGTGCTGTGGTGGCCTGCCCGGGCCGCGACCTGATGGTCGCCGAAGGCGACTGGGTTGCGATGATCGGTACCGCAGAAGAGCTTGCCGGACAGAGCATCTCGACCGAGCATCCGCTGCGGGCCGCTCATCATCGGCCGCGCGGTCCGATGCGCGTGGCACAGGCCGTACGGGACTTCCGCGATGACGTCAACCCGAATTTGTTTCGCGCACTAGGGGTCTCGTTCACCCTGCTCATCGGTGCGACCCTGCTGCTGCGCTACACATACGACAAGCCGGGCATGAGTTTCGTGGACGCCCTGTACTTCTCGACCGAGACGATTGCCACGGTCGGCTACGGCGACTTCAGCTTTGTCGATCAGCCGACGTGGCTGCGATTGTTCTCCATCGTCCTCATGTTCGCCGGCGTCGGGACCACCGCGATCCTGATGGCCTTCGTCGCCGATCTCCTGCTCTCTCGGAGGTTGGGTCAGTCCGCGGGTCGGCGTCGGGCGCGACAGTTCACCGGTCATGTGATCGTCGTCGGGCTCGGATCGTTCGGCATTCGGGTCGCCGCCGACCTGCGGCAGCTCGGATACGACGTCGCCGTCGTCGAACGCGACCAGTCCAACCGTTATCTGTCGACTGCCGCCGATCTCGGTGTTCCGGTGATCTTCGGCGACGCGACGGTACGCCAGACCCTCGACGACGCGCGCATCTCGAGTGCGTCGGCGGTCGTGGTTCTGACGCAAGACGACATGGTCAATGTGGAGACGGGCATCGCGGCGCGCGAAGCGCTCGGCGTGCGCTGGTCGGGGTCGGCCGACGCACCCGGTGTGCCCGTGGTGCTGCGGGTATTCGACCACGCGCTCGGCGACGCGGTGGCTCGGCGTTTCGGCTTCGCGCATGTCCGGTCGACCGTGGAACTGGCGGCACCCTGGTTCATCGGCGCCGCACTCGGCCTCGACGTCTCCGGCACGTTCTCGGTGGGGCAGCGGTCATTCATGGTGGGTGGGGTCTCGGTGCGCGCCGGGAGTGCGCTCGATGGCGCGTCGATGTCGGATCTGCCGACGCAGACGCGGGTGATCGCCATCGAGAGCGCGAACGGGGAGGTCGTCGAGCATCCTCGGCGCGACGATCGTCTTGCCGCAGGCGACACCGCGTACCTGGTCGGTCCGTACCACGAGCTGCTGGCCACCCTGCAGCGCGGCACCAGGTCCGCCGACGCTCACGGCGTGTGATCTCCGAACATCCACGGATAGTTTTCGGGTAGCCGAACATTTCTTTTCGACATCGGTTACAGTGGTGTTCTAGCCCGCCGCATCCAAGGAGACGTCGATCACCACGCTCATCCAGATCGTGAATCCGGTCGTCGGACGTCGTGGCGATGCGCCCACCGTGAATGTTGCCGGCGTGCAGTGGCCGTTTCACAAGGTGGCTGCCGTCGTCGTGGGTATTGTCGCGGCACTCATGACCCTGATCGTGACGCAATCGGGTCAGGCCACGATGTGGGTGACCGCTCTTGCCGTCCTGGCCGTCTGGTGGGGCACCCGACTTCCCGCCGTCGCAGCGTTGGCCGTCCGGTTCCGACCGTCGGAGTAGCACCCCAAATTCCGCGCCCGGTCAGCGGGTGGCGGGTATCGCCGCCGTAGCGCCTGCGCTGAACCCGCCCGGAATCTCGTAGATCCGACCGTCGAAGCCTGCGCGGAACAGTCGTCCAGACGAGAAGCCGCGATCGCCGCGTCCGTAGCTGACGACGCTCGACAGCGGCATTCCTGACGCGAGTACGCAATAGCGACCCGGTGAGGTGATCCGGACGACCTCACCAGCAGCATTGAACGGGACGATCGGACGGCCGCGCGCGTCGAGGGTGAGGCCGTCGGGTGTCGCGTTGCCGCCGACCGACAGCAGGCTCTGCACCACTCGCGGATTCGTTGTCGAGATGCGGCTGACGCCGGGGTTGACGAAGGTGCGTGACACGTAGAGCCAGCGATCGTCGCGGCTCAGAACTGCACCGTTGGCGCTGGGAAATGTCGCCCACCCGGCCTGCACGAATCCGTTCGGGAACACTCGGCCGATCAGGTTGCCGAAGTCGTTGGTGGCGTACACGGTTCCGCGCGCCGAGACGTCCATGCCATTGGCCGCGGACAGGCCGCCCACCCAGGGGCGGATCGCGAGATCGGTGATGTTGAGTCGCGCGATGCCGGCGTGTCGCAGGGTGTCGCCGACGATCACACGGGGGTCGGCTCCATATCCGACGAGCAGCGTGCCGCCGGGAGTCCAGGCGAGCGCGCCGGCTCCGCTTCCGCCGGGTACGCGGGCGATCGGGATCGCCGGTGCGCCGGGCCGGTCGAGCCGATAGACGCGGCCACTGAACAGATCTGTGGTGTAGAGCCGTCCGCCGGCGTCGACGGTGAGCCCTTCGAGGGCGGCTCCCGGGACGCTGCCCACGAGTCGTGGTGGTGTGGCGCCGGGACAGGGCGCGGCCGATGCGGGCGCCGAAACGACTGCGGCGGCGAGACCTGCGGTCACCGTGACGCCCGCGAGAATGGCTCCGAGACGTGTGCGAAGGGAGGTGGGCCGGTGTGTCATGACACTCCAAGCGTTGTCGGGTGGACCCGAAGTTGCTGGTCCGTGACGGGCTTCGGTGGCGCCGCGGTCTTCAGTCGCCGACAAGAACCCATGACCGTTGCCAGTGTAGGCGCCGGACTTTGTCGCGATACCGCGATTCGTCGGGCTCGACCACGCAGTGAGACCATGGACGTCGTGAGTACCCAATCCGCGATGGTGTCCGAACCGGCGTTGACCGCCGAGGCGATCGAGGCGGCGTCGCGCCGCATCGAGCCCGCGATCGCCCGCACCCCGTTGGAAGCCTGCCCACGCATCTCCTCGGATGTCGGAGCGCAGGTCTATCTCAAGCGGGAAGATCTGCAGACGGTTCGCTCGTACAAGATTCGCGGTGCGTTCAATGTGATGGCCCAGCTGACCCAGCCCGAACTGGCCAGGGGAGTGGTTGCCGCCAGCGCAGGCAATCATGCGCAGGGGGTGGCGTTCGCGTGCCGCACCATGGCGGTACATGGTCGGATCTACGTGCCGACCACCACGCCAAAGCAGAAGTGCGACCGAATCCGTTGGCATGGTGGCGAATTCGTCGAGTTGCTGGCGGTCGGCGACACCTACGACGCGGCCGCGGCGGCTGCTCAGGCCGATGTGCTGCGGACGGGCGCCACCTGGATTCACGCCTTCGACGACCCGCGAACAGCGGCGGGGCAGGGCACGATCGCGCACGAATTCGTTGACCAACTCGGCGAGGTTCCCGACGTCGTGGTCGCGCCCGTGGGTGGTGGCGGATGTCTGGCCGGCATCGCGACATACCTTCGCGCCCGACGCCCCGACGTCGCGATCATCGGTGTCGAACCCACCGGCGCGGTGTCGCTGACCGCTGCCCTGGTCTACGGCGGGCCATACACCCTGCCGACCATCGATCCGTTCGTCGACGGCGCAGCGGTCAAGCGCATCGGCTCGATCGGGCACGGCGTGCTCTCGGCGATGGCGTCGTCGGTGAGTGACCACCCGACACTCGCCGAGGTTCCGGTGAACGCATCGACGCAAGTGCTGCCCGATGGTCCGATCGAGGTGGGACCCGGGACGACGCACATCACCCACGTGGACGAGGGTGCGATCTGCTCGGCCATGCTCGAGCTCTATCAGAACGAAGGCATCATCGCCGAACCCGCCGGCGCGCTGGCCACCGCCGCGCTGTCGCGGCTGCAACTACCGGCCGGTGCGAGCGTCGTGAGCCTGGTTTCCGGTGGCAACAACGACGTGTCGCGCTACGGCGAGATCATCGAGCGCTCACTTGTCCATCGGGGACTCAAGCATTACTTCCTCGTCGACTTCCCGCAGGAACCCGGCGCGCTGCGGCGCTTCCTCGACGAGGTGCTCGGGCCCGACGACGACATCACGCTGTTCGAATACGTGAAACGCAACAACCGCGAGACCGGCGCCGCGCTCGTCGGCGTCGAACTCGGCTCGCCCGACGGGCTGCCGGAACTGATGGACCGGATGTCGCACTCGCGTCTGAGCTGCGAGCGACTCGAACCGGGAACACCCGCCTACGACTACCTGACCTGATCTCCATTCGCCTCGGTCCGTCGCCCGACGACCACGTTGTGGCCGGGGGAGGCGAAGCCGGAGTCGTTGGGCGTCACGGGTTCCCAGGACAGTTCGACGTCGAGCGCGATCGGTACGGCCGTCTCGTTCTCGCCGAATATCCCGACCACCGACCATGAGCCGCGGTGCATCGCGAACCAGCGGGCCTCCGCGTCGTAGGTGACGTCGACCGAATCGAACGATTCGGCACCGAGTTCCGGTTGGGATTTCCGCAGTGCGATGAGCGCGCGGTAGAAGTCGAGTACCCGCGAGTGGGCCGGGTCGTCGAGTTCGGACCAGTGGAGCTTCGACGCCTCGAAGGTCGCCGGGTCCTGCGGGTCGGGGACATCCTCGGTGTCCCAACCATGTTCGGCAAACTCTCCGCGTCGGCCGGTCCGCACTGCTTCGCCCAGTTCGGGTTCGGGATGAGAGGTGAAGAAGGCGAACGGTGTGCTCGCGGCCCATTCCTCGCCCATGAACAACATCGGTGTGAAGGGGGCGAGCAGGACCAGTGCGGCCTTGATCGCCAGCTGGCCGTCGTCGAGGTAGAAGCCTGGTCGGTCGCCGATGGCGCGGTTGCCGATCTGGTCGTGATTACACGTGTAGGCGACCAACGCTGACGCCGACACCTGCTCGGTGGGAATCGGCCGCCCATGACCCCGACGCCGGAACGACGAGTACGTGCCGTCGTGGAAGAAGCCGCCGCGCAACACTTTCGCGAGGCACTCGAAGCTTCCGAAGTCGGCGTAATAGCCCTGGCGTTCGCCCGAGACCGCGGTGTGGATGGCGTGGTGGATGTCGTCGTCCCATTGCGCCGCCAAGCCGTGGCCGCCGACCGTCCGGGGCAGGATCATCCGCGGATCGTTGAGGTCGCTCTCGGCGATCAACGACAGCGGTCGGCCGAGTTCGGCCGACAACGCATCCGTGGCCGTCGCGAGGTCTTCGAGGATGTGCACAGCCCGGTGGTCGATCAGAGCGTGTACGGCGTCGAGGCGCAGTCCGTCGACGTGGAACTCGTGGAACCAGCGCAGCGCGGTGTCGACGATGTACGCCCGTACCTCGTCGGAGTCCGGCTCGGACAGATTGAGCGACGATCCCCAACTGTTGGTGCCCTCGGTGAGGTAGGGGCCGAACTCGGGCAGATAGTTGCCCGACGGGCCCAGATGGTTGTAGACGACATCGAGGATCACGCCCAGGCCGCGCGCATGACAGCGGTCGACGAATCGGGCCAGGGCGCCCGGCCCGCCGTAGGCCTCCTGCACCGCGTACCACGCAACGCCGTCGTAGCCCCAGTTGTAGACGCCGTTGAACGCGTTGACCGGCATCAGCTCCACGAAGTCGACTCCGAGATCGACGAGGTGGTCGAGACGCTCGAGCGCCGAGTCCAGGGTGCCGTCGGGAGTGAAGGTTCCGAGGTGAAGTTCATAGATCACCGAGCCATGGACCCCACGCCCCGGCCAGTCGTCGTCGGTCCACAGCGTGTCGTCGACCCTGAACAGGGCCGAGGGTGCGTGCACGCCGTCGGGTAGCCGGACCGATCTGGGGTCGGGGTGAGGATCGGCGCCGTCGATGACGAAGCTGTACCGCGCCCCCGGACCGTCTGATTCGCCGAGTTCGACGGCAGACTCCGGCACGGTCCACCATCCGCCCGATCCCGCCGTCATCGATACCCGGATTGGACCGGCGGGAGAGTCGCTGCCGGTCTCGAGTTGGACAGATGAGGCGTCGGGTGCCCAGACCCGCAGGTCCATGAGACTCCGTGGGCTGTGAAAGCGACTCGCCGACGCCGAAAAGGGGGGGTTTTGCGAGCGCTGGTCGACCGTCCCAGTTATGGTGCAATCGTCACCAGATGTATTGCGCGTCACATAGTGGTCGGCGGCCTTTTCCGAATCGGTCACCTGACACAAGGTATGCCGAACGGAACCGGGGCGCAGACCGACGAACTTGTGAGGCGAGGCACAGCACACCGACGAAGCGAGGTATATTACCCACGCACCTGCCCTGGGGGGCATGTTTCATATTCGATTTCGAGGTCACCTGACCATCGACACGGCTGCGAACCATCGGTACGGATTCTTTCGGACGCAAGGGTAGGGATTGAGCACAAACACAACCACCTCCGACGACGAGGAAGTGGATTCACGGCGGGGGCCTGGCGTGCTTCGGTCGTGGTTCAACGGCCACGTGGTGGCATCCTTCGACACCTTCGGTCGTCAGTTGGGGATGTTCATCGAGGTGTTCAAGACGCTGTTCGTGGACATCTTCAAGCGTCGGTTCCCGTTTGGTGAGTTCATCCGTCAGTGCGCCTTCATGGCCAGCACCTCGGTGTTCCCGACGCTGCTCGTCGCCATTCCGATCGGCGTGATCGTCTCGATCCAGGTGTCGAACATCGCCGGACAGATCGGTGCGACGTCGTTCTCCGGTGCCGCGACCGGTCTGGGTGTCATCCGGCAAGGTGCGCCCCTGGTCACCTCCCTGCTTCTCGCCGGCGCGGTCGGATCGGCCATTGCCGCCGACCTCGGCTCGCGCACCATCCGCGACGAGATCGACGCGATGCGAGTGATGGGCGTCAACCCGATCGAGCGGCTCATCTCACCCCGTCTTCTGGCGACGATGGTGGTCAGTTTCCTGCTCTGCGGTTTCGTCTGTTTCGTCGGCTTCATCACCGGCTACGCCTTCAACGTCTACTTCCAGGGCGGTACGCCCGGCAGTTACACGGGCACCTTTGCGTCTTTCGCCTCGACGTCGGACTTGTTGTTCGCGCTGGGTAAAGCGGTGATATTCGGTGCGATCGTGGCGATCGTCGCCTGCGACCGCGGGCTGTCCACCAAGGGCGGTCCGGCCGGTGTGGCGAACTCCGTGAACGCGGCGGTCGTGAACTCGGTGCTGCTGCTGTTCACGGTGAACGTCATCCTGACCCAGCTCTTCGCGATCCTCGTCCCGGCAAAGGTGGTGTGACGTGACTGCTTCTCGGTACATACCCCCCGCGCTGCGGCCGGTCGAGGCGGCCAAATCGCTGTACCGCGGTCCGCGCAACGCGCTCGCTGCGATGGGGCACCTCATCACCTTCCTGGTTCGTTCGATCGGCGCCGTACCCCTGGCTTTCCGGCACTACAGCCAAGAGGTCTGGCGCCTGCTCTCCGATGTGGCCTGGGGCAACGGCGCGATCGTGGTGGGTGGCGGCACCGTCGGCGTCATGGTGATCCTCGGCATCATGGGCGGTGCGACGGTCGGCATCGAGGCATATACCGCCCTCAACCTGCTGGGCATGGCGCCGGTCACCGGCGGCCTGTCCGCGTTCGCGACAACACGCGAGATCGCGCCGCTGCTCGCGGCGACGGCCTTCACCGCACAGTCGGGTTGCCGGTTCACCGCTCAGCTCGGTTCGATGCGCATCGCCGAGGAGATCGACGCGCTCGAGGCCATCGCGATCCGCCCGCTCCCGTACCTCGTGACCACGCGGATGCTCGCCGCGGTGCTCGCGATCGTCCCGCTCTACTCGGTGTCGCTGGCCGCCAATTACATCGCCTGCCAGGTGATGTTCCAGTTCCAGAGCGGTCAGGGTGCCGGGACCTATTTGTACTACTTCAGTCAGTTCCTCGTGTCCTGGGACATGGTCTTCTCCTTCTTGAAGGTGATCGTGTTCGTGCTGCTGACGACGTTCATCCAGTGCTATTACGGCTACTTCGCCTCGGGCGGTCCCGAAGGCGTGGGTGTGGCCGCCGGACATGCCATCCGACTCGCGATCATCGTCATCGTGTTCGCCAACCTGATCATGACGCTGGTGTTCTGGGGCACCTCGCCCGGAATCAAGATCTCGGGGTAGGGGACTCATGAACATCGCAACCGACGGACGTAATCCCTCGCTCCTGCAGTACGTGCTGCGCGGCGTCGCCTTCCTGATCGTGATGCTGATCATCGCGGTCCTGCTGACCATGCGCTATCAGGGTGTGTTCAGCTCGACGGTTCCGGTCACCGCGAAACTCAACGACGTGGGCGACGGTCTTCTCCCCGGCGCGGACGTCCGCTACAACGGTCTGATCGTGGGATCGGTGAAGACGATCGAGCTCGACGATTCCGATGCCACCGGGACGGCGCAGCTCAAGCTCGTCGACATTGATCTCGAGCCTCAACAGGCCGAGGGCATCCCGGCGAACGTGACGGCCCGAACCGTGCCGTCCAACCTGTTCGGCGTGAACTCGGTGGAACTGATCCCACCCGCAGATCCGGGGACCGCCCGCATCAGCGACGGTGCACAGATTCCGGCCGATACGTCGCTGCCGACCATTCGGCTGCAGGACGCGCAGAACGAACTGCGGACCCTGCTGAAGGCCATACCGCCGGAGCAACTGGCCAGCTTCCTCGGAACGCTTTCCGACGCGCTCAAGGGCGGCGGTGCGGTGTTCGGTTCATTCGTCGGCGTGCTCGACACCTATTTCAAGACGATCAACGCGCAGTTCCCGCCTGGCGCACCGTCGGGCTTCGACAACTTCAACAACGCTGTCCAGGGATTGGCGCAGTCGACGCCTCAACTGTTGGACGCCTTGGGCCGCAGTGTCATCCCGGCGATGACGATCGCGGAAAAGCAGCAGGATCTCGCGGCGCTGCTGTCGGCCGGGCAGGGCATCCTCGACCAGACCCAGGTTCTGTTCGCGCGCAACGGTGACGGCGGCAAGCGTCTGGTCACCGACCTCAACCGCATGGTCGGTGCGGCTGTGCTCGAACCCAATTCACTGCCCGAGGCACTCAGCGCGCTCAATACTCTCGCCGCCAAGGTGCTCACGGTGTTCACCGGTGTCAACGGGCATGCCCAACTCAACATCGGCGTCAGCTTCGGCGCCTTCCAGCGATATACGCGGCAGAACTGCCCCGTGTACAACGGCGGGCCATATGGCCAGACACGCGGGCCGGGCTGTGTGGGACCGGGAACCGGGACCGGGCCGACGAGTTCGGGTCCGCTGATGATCTATCCGTCCGACGGCATGCGGCGCAATTCGCCCGCGGGCATGGTGACCACGGGCGACGATGCCCGGACGCTGGGCCAGGCGCTCCGTCGTAAGCCGAACGCTGCCGACGCCTTGATGTTGGGGCCGCTCGTGCAAAGCGTCGAGGCACGCCCGACCACCGCACAGACACCGGGAGGGGGACGATGAGCTCGGGGAAGGCGTCAATCCGCAAGCCGCTGTTCGGGTTCTTGATCTTCGGCGTGGTGGCATTGCTGCTCACCTACATCATCTTCTCCACGCTGGAGCGGTCGGTGTCGGGACCGACGAACACATACACGACCTACTTCACCGACGCCTCGGGCCTGGCCACCGGCGACGACGTCCGGATGGCCGGAGTCCGGGTCGGCCGAGTCGACGAGATCGTCCTCGACGATGGTCGCGCGAAGGTGAGCTTCGAGGTCCAGGACAGCCAGCCGATGTACACCAACACCAAGGCGGCCATCCGGTACCAGAACCTCATCGGGCAGCGTTACCTCAATCTCACGCTGGACAAGGCGGTCGCGTCCCAGCCACTCCCCGCGGGTTCGACACTCAAGTTGCCGTCCGAGGACTCCTTTGACGTGACCAAACTCCTCGCCGGTTTCCAGCCGGTGTTCGAGACGCTCGACGCCGAGCAGGTCAACGCACTGTCGCAGGGCCTGATCGACGCGTTCCAAGGCAGCGACGTGTCCCTGAGCTACACGATCGCGCAGGTGGGCAAGCTGGCCGACGACACCGCGAACCGCGATGCGGTGATCGGCGCGATCATCGACAACCTCAGTGGCGTGATGCGCGACCTCGCTCGCCAGGGCGGCCAGGTCGGCACGGTGATCTCGAGTCTGGGCACCATCATCGAGAACCTCAACAAGAACTCGGCGACCTTCGGCCGGGCGGTCACCGACATCGGCAACACCGCCACCGGTTTCGCGAACGTCCTCAGCCAGAGTCGGGCCGATCTGGCATCGGCGGCCACGAATGCGCGAGTGGCCACCAACACCCTGATCGGCGAGGGCGCAAAACTGGATCAGCTGGCGGTCGACCTGCCCATCTTCCTCGGGCACTTCCCGCTCGTCCTCGGAGAGGGTTCTTACCTGAACATCTACGCGTGTGACCTCGACATCGCGATCGGCGACGTACTCCTGCCACCCGGGCTGATCAACAAGATCGGCGGCACCAAGCACTCGGTGGTGTGCCGATGAAGAACCACTTCCGCAACAACAAACGACTTTGGTACGGGCTCATCGGCGCCGTCGTCATCGTCGCGCTCCTACTCGGGGTGACTGCGCTCGCGAACGCGCACCTGGGCAAGAAGACGTACACGGGTGACTTCGCGCAGGCCGGCGGCATCCGACCGGGCGACAAGGTGCGCGTTGCCGGAATCGACAAGGGGGAGGTCACCGACACCGAACTCGAAGGCAACCACATCACCATCACCATGAAGGTCGATCAGGATGTGGACGTCACCGCCAACGGGTCGGCGGAGATCAAGATGTCGACGCTGCTGGGCCAGCGCTACATCGATCTGTCGCTCGGCGACTCCAGCGAGCCCGCCCCGGACGGCAAGATCGAGCAGACGCGCGTCCCCTACGATCTGCAGCGCACCATCGAGGCCGGTGCCCCGATCCTGAACGACCTGAACAGCGACAGCCTCAGTCAGAGCATCCGGACGCTGAACAAGCAACTGGCCGGTGCGCCGGCGATCACCAAGCCGACCATCGACGCCCTGACGGCGATGTCCAAGGTCATCACCAACCGCAAAGACCAGATCAACCAACTGCTGGCCGACACCCAGACGGTGACGGGGATCGTGACCGACAACCAGGCGCAACTGGCGATCATCGTCGGCCAGGGCCGGCAACTCGCCCAGAAGATCACCGCGCGTGAGGCATTGGTGACCCGGATGCTCGACGGTATCGCGGCGCTGTCCGAGCAGGCCAAGGCCGTCGCCGGCGAGAATGCCAACCAGTTCGCGCCCATCATGACGAACCTGAACACGGTCTCGCAGGGCCTGGAGAAGAACCGGAAGAACTTGCGCAAGATCCTCGAGATCCTGCCGGTCACCGCACGACTGACCAACAACGTCATCGGTGACGGTCCGTACGCGAACGGCTACCTGCCCTGGGGCATCTTCCCGGACAACTGGCTGTGCCTGGCACGGGTGGTGGACGGATGCTGAACGCGCAGAAGGTGAATCTCAAACGGTCGGTGTGGCTCGTCGGCCTTGCGCTGCTGGGCGTGGTCGGGCTGTCCGGATGCTCGTTCATCCCGGCGAGCTGGCAGAAGACCTTCGGCCAGGCGATCGAGGTGACCGCCTACTTCGACAACGTGGCCGGGCTGTACAAGAGCAACGACGTCGCGGTCCTCGGGATGCCGGTCGGACAGGTGACGTCGGTGGAACCCCAGGGCAATCGTGTCAAGGTCACGTTCACCATCGACAAGGACGTGCCGGTACCGGCCGACGCGACCGCGGCGATCGTGAACACGTCGATCGTGACGACCCGCCACGTCGAACTGAGTCCGGCCTACAGCGGTGGGCCCAAACTCGAGGATGGTGCGGTCCTCAAGCAGACCAAGGCGCCGGTGTCGGTCGGCGAGCTGTTCGATTCACTCGATCACCTGGTGGTCGCGCTCGGTGGCGACGGCAACGGAGCTGGACCGCTTGCCGACATGATCGACATCACCTCGGGAATCGCGTCGGGTAACGGGCAGGCCATTCGAGATGCGTTGAACGAGTTGGGTTCTGCATCGGAGGTCGTGTCCGGCAACAGCAACGTCCTGATGGATCTGGTGAAGACGATTCAGGGCCTGACGACGACTCTGGTTGCCAACTATCCGAAAATGCTGGAGTTCTCGAACTCGATCAACGGTGTCGCGACCATGCTTCGGGCGCAGTCACCGGGCCTCGTCGCCACGCTCGGCGATCTCAACACCGCCCTGCAGAACACGACGGTCTTCCTGCAGAACAACACCGGGACCATCAGCGGTTCGCTCGGACGGCTCGCGGCACTCGCAGCGAATCTCGGTGACTACTCACGGCAGGTGGTCGAGACCATCGACCTGGGACCGTTGCTGTTCCAGAACCTCAGCAACTCGGTGTCCGCAGAGCAGGGCGCCTGGCGTGCCCAGGTGTTGCTCGACAAGTCGTTGCTCGACAACGAACTGCTCGCCAAGTTCTGCGAGACCATCAACCTCCAGAAGGACGGCTGCAGGACAGGCAAGTTGAAGGACTTCGGACCCGACCTGGGCATCTACTCCGCACTGTTGGAGTTGGCGAAATGAGAACAGACACCCGCACTGCACTGGACCGTCCGCGCGCCTCGCGCGGACAATCTCGCCGTCCGTCGACTCGCCGTCGGGTGGGACTGCTGGCCGTGGTGGTCGCCGGTCTCATGACCCTCACCGGATGCGGGGTGCTTCCCGGGCTCACCGTCGAACAGATCCCGTTGCCGGCACCGGGCGGAATCGGTGAGGCCATCGAACTCACCGCGAACTTCGACAACGCGCTCAACCTCCCGACCCGGGCCAAGGTGAAGTTGAACGGCACCGACGTCGGCCAGGTCACCGACATCTCGGTGAAGGACTACAAGGCCATCGTCAAGATGGATGTCAGCAAGGCAACCAAGCTGCCGGTCGGCACCGGCGCGGAGCTGCGCCAGGCCACGCCGCTCGGCGATGTGTTCGTGGCGCTCTTGCCGCCACCCGGCCAGCCGACGGGGTATCTGTCCGACGGTGACACCCTCACCGGCCCGACGTCGGCCGCGGCAACCGTCGAGGATCTCCTGATCAGCGTCAGCGGTGTGGTCGACAGCGGTTCGCTGAACTCGTTGACGGTCATTCTCACCGAGTTGAGTGCTGCGGTGTCGCCCCATCCCAACGAACTCAACGACTCCATCGAAGGGCTCACCACCGCCATCCGGAAGTTCAACCTGAACGCCGGCGAGGTCGACCGGGCGATGGCCAACACGCGGGTGCTCACCGCTCAGCTGGCCGCTGGACGCGCGCAGATCATGGCCTCCATCAACAAGATCGGGCCGGCCGTGAATGCGGTGAACTCGCAGATCGGGTCCGTGCTGACGACGCTGAACAAGACGCAACAGGTCACTGCGGCGACCAACGACTTCCTCAACTCCAACGGGAACAACCTGGTGGAACTGATCGGGCATCTGAACACTGTCGTCATCGGCTTGCAGCAGGCGGCCCCCACGCTGGGATCTCTCGCCGACAACCTGCACATCCTGGTGCCGAGGTGGGCAAAGACGACCCAGGGCAGCGCGGCAGCGCTGTCGGCCAAGGTCTACTGGCTCAATCCGGGTGTCGGCTTCGACTCCGCAAGCCGCCTACCGGAACTCGGCGACGTGGATGCGGGTTCGGCCGCGCTGCAACAAACCCTCACCAGGCTGTTGGCGCGACTGACCGGGACAAAGGGGTGCTGCGGATGACCGCAATGCTGGCCTTCCTCAAGAAACACTCGGTCATCCTGGGCAACCTCGCCCTGGTGATGGTGATGGTTGTCGGTCTGGCCTACCTCGCGTTCGGAATCCTGCGCTGGGAGCCACTCACCGGCAAATATCACCTGACGATCAACTTCCCGATCTCGGGCGGGTTGCAGGACACCTCGCGGGTGACGTTGCGGGGTTCCCAGATCGGCGATGTGGACAGCATTCAGGTGCAGCCGAACTCGGTCGAGGTGAAGGTCTCGATCGACGAGGACGTGAAGATCAACCGCAACGCCATGGTGGCCGCGCTGGGTCTGTCGGCCGCAGGCGAACAGTACGTCGACTTCCAGCCGCCGACCGCCGACGGTCCGTATTTCGAGGACGGTGACACCATCAATGCGAACCAGACACACGTCACCGCACCCTTCCCGGATCTGCTCGAATCGTCGCTGGGCGTCATCGAACAGATCGACCCGGTGAAGCTTCGCTCGGTGATCGAGAACCTCGACGTCGCGCTCGGCAGCGACGACGGCAACAACCAGCTCGACGCGCTGTTCGCCTCGGGCGGAACAATTTTCGCGAGCCTCTACCGTGTTCTCCCGCAGACCACCAAGCTCATCCAGGATTCGGGCACGATCCTCAAGACCACCGCCGGGATCCAGCCAGATTTCGGCACCACGGTGGCCTCGATCAGTGCGGTCATCAACGCGACGGTCGCGTCGGACAAAGAGATCCGCACCCTCCTGAACCGTGGGCCCACACAGCTCACGAGTCTGACGGGTTCACTCAACCAGCTGAACGACCCGCTGGCCGACGTACTCAAACAGGTTCTCGACATCGCCCGTCAGGGTGCTCTGCGCGCGCCGGCCATCGCCAACCTGCTGCCGTCGATCCGGGACGCCAGTGTCAAGAGCCTCGCAATGTTCCACGGCGGGGCATGGTGGGCGTTCGGCTCGGTGTTTCCACGCCCGGCCTGCAACTACCCGGTGACTCCGCGTCGACCGACGCAGGTGCTCGAACTCGCGGTACCGGTCAATCTGTACTGTGTGACGGAGGATCCGAACCAGCAGATCCGTGGCTCGGCCAACGCACCCCGACCCCCGGGTGACGACACTGCCGGACCGCCGCCGGGATACGACCCGAACGCACGTACCGTGCCGATGGACAAGTGATTCTCTGCTCGCACGAGCATGAGTTCGACAACACGCCGACATGGGTGTCGCCCTGCGACGACGCCCATCTGCGGTGCGCTAGGAAATGACTTCAGATGACCGATCCTGACAAGACCGATGACACAGTGGCCGACAACAACGTGACCGACGACTTCACGACGGTGGACGACGCCGAGAACGTCACCGTCGAAGAAGAGGCAACTGCTCCACGCACCCCGACGGGCAAATCCCGTCGGCGGTCGCCGGGGTCGGTTTCCGTCTCCACGTCGGCGGATGACGCCGACGAATCGGCCGCCAAGGAATCAAAGGCCGAGGATTCGAACGCCGAGGACTCAGGCGCTGATGACACGGAGGTCATCGATACCGCCGATACGGTGCCGGTCGAGCGCAAGACCAAGCCTGCGCAGGTGAAGTCGGACGGCGTGAAGGACGGGGCCAAGAAGGAGTTCACGCTCACCGTCAGCAGAAGCGGGCTACTCCGCGCCGCGGCAGTGCTGGCCGTGGTCGCGTTGCTCGCCTGCATCGGCTTCCTCGGTTGGCGACTGCACGAGAAGAACGAGCGTTTGGCCGCCTTCGACGACAGCATCGCCGCGTCGAAGCACTTCATCAACGAACTCGTGGCGACGATGCCGGCAAACGCGGCCGACCAGTACAAGGATCGACTCGGTCCGTTGAGCACCGGTGAGTTCAAGGAGACGCTGGCGCGTGAGCGCACCGCGACCGAGCAGCAGACCCGCGACATCAAGGTGACCGACGCGTCGGCCAACATCAAACTCGCCACGGTCGAACAGTTCACCTCCGACACTGCCACGACGCTGCTGCAGGTGGAGGTCACCGCCTCCGGTGCGATGGCCGCGACGCCGCAGAAGGCGACGTTCTTCTACCTGATCAACCTCGAGAAGGTGGACGGCGAGTGGCTGGTCTCCAAGCTCGGCACTGCGCCCGACACGGGTGTGCTATTCGGCGACGGGACCCGAGTTCCGCCGAACGGAACTCCGACGCCCGCTCCGTCTCCCACACCCACCCCGGCCCCGGCACCCGCTCCCGGGGGCTAGCCGATTGCGGACCGAGCCACCTCCGCTCCCTTAGCCTGGATCCGTGGAACCGGCGTCGACCTCCGCTGCCTGATCCGAAGAGTCGGTAAACAATCCCGCTGACCTGCGGAAATGAGCCGGCGTCGTGCCCGCGAAATCTAGGGGAAGAACTTCTTCCCCGGGGTTCATAGTCGTCCGCGAGAATTTTCTGGGGGAGGACTCCAAGGGTGGGGGAAGAGGTTTCTTCCCCTACTTTTGTGGCGCCGGTTCGCGCCGCCGACGAGAATGCCGCCGTTGCGCACTCATGGCAACCATGTGGTTGGCCGGCCCTTGATCCGTTTGAAGTTGAGCCCGGGATACGGGCTCAACTTCAAACGGATCGTGCGTTCATGCTCGACGACGACACTCTGAGGGTCGCTCCGCTCGCACCTCAGGGACCGGAAGGGGGTCTTCACGGATCCAAGGTTCAGGTGTCCAGCAGTTCCAGCATGGCCACCGGGCCTCGTGCCCGAGCGGTGGCGAGATCGACGGCGTCCGTGTGGATCTCACCGCTCAACGCGTTGCGCCAGCGGCCGGTGGGCAGCGTGATCGCGGTGGCGCGGGCGCTGTCGGCACGGAGGCTGTGGGTGAAGCGGGCCGTGATGAGCACGACCCGTGCCACCCGGCCGTCGCCGCGGGAGAAGGCGATGGCATGGTCGGCGGCGGGGCCGGCGGCCGTCAGAGATCGGTAGGTTCCTTCGGAACCGAAGGCGGCCGCGTGATCGGCGCGTAGACGCAATCCCGCACGCACAACAGCGGTTTTCCGATGGTCACTCGGCTGGGTGAAATCGACCGGTCGGCGGTTGTCGGGGTCGACCAGTGAGTCGTCCCACCATTCGGTGCCCTGGTAGATGTCTGGGAAGCCGGGGCCGAGAATGGCAATGGCCTTGCGGGCCAACGCTTCCTGCTTCCAGGAGTCGGATACTCGCGACACCAGCCCGGTCAGGATGTCGGCGATGGGTCCGGTGGTGACGTCGTCGATCCAGTCGCGGATGGCGGTTTCGAACTGCTCGTCGACTTCTGTCCACGTCGTTCGCAGACCCGCTTCCCGCATCGCCTTCTGCGCATAGTCGTGCAGGCGGGACCGCAATGCGTCGGAGACTCGACCGTCGAGCGGCCACACCCCGAAGATGTTCTGCAGCAGGAAGTAGCAGCTGAGCGAATCGGGTATCGAGGTCGCCCGCCAAATGCGGTCCACCGCCAGCGACCAGCGCTCGGGCACCTGGGCGAGCAGAGCGATACGCGCACGAACGTCTTCGCCGCGCTTGGTGTCGTGCGTCGACGACGCGGTCATCGCCAGCGGCCATTCGGCCGCACGGGTCGCATTGTGCGAGTGGAAGGCGGCCAGACTCATTGCCGGGTTGGCCGGATCGCCGCCGACCTCCTGGGCCGAGACCAATCGCGCCGTGCGGTAGAAGAGGCTGTCCTCCACGCTCTTTGCGGTGACCGCGCCACACGTCTGGGCGAGTCGCGACGTCGCCGCGCCGGGCGACGCCGTGCGGCGAACGATCAGATCGAGGGACTCTGCGAGCGCCGGCCGACGGCGCGCGATCTCCGCTGCGGTGTCGACGAGGCGAGTGCGCAACGTCGGATAGTCGGCTCGATATACCCCGAGATCCGCGATCAGTTCGGCGCTGGCCTCGGCCATGAGGGACGGGTCGACGTCGGGGTCCGAATGGGTCAGCGCACGCACGAGCCGACGGTGTTCGGTGGGGAAGGAGTTCTCGAGGGTCGCGAGTTTGCGTTCGCGCTCGGTGGATTCGATCCAGTGCGAGTCGCCGGGCACGCCGGTGACGCGTTCGTGGACCTCCGCGAGCTCGATGACTCCCGACGGTGCCACGAACAGGGCGTCGATCACCCGCATCTGGTCGTAGCCGGTGGTGCCCTCCACCGGCAGAGTCGGTTCCAAGGGTTCGTCGGGGGCGAGGATCTTCTCGACGTAGATCAACCGGTGGTCGCCGACGTCGGCGCGGAGCTGCCGGAGGTAGCCCTGGGGATCCCAGAGACCGTCCGGATGGTCAACGCGCACACCGTCGATGAGGTCTTCGTCGATGAGCTCGCGCAGCCAGGCGTGGGTGGCGGAATAGACGGTCGGGTCTTCCTGACACAGGCCGGCGAGTTCGTTGACGGTGAAGAAGCGGCGATAGCCGATGAGTCCGCTGTTCCACGGCACCAGCCGGTAATGCTGGCGACTGTGCACTTCTTGCGGTGTCCCACCGAGAGTCCCGGCCGCGATGGGGAACCGGTGGTCGTAGTAGCAGAGATGCCCGTCGTCATCGACCTCGAGTGGTGACAGGTCACCGTCGGCGGCGACGACGGGCAGCGCGATGGCACCGTCGGCGCCGTTGTCGGCGGAGAAATCAACGTCGAAGTATTTGGCGTAGGGCGAACGTGCCCCGTTGGCGAGGAGATCGGCGAACCACGGGTTGGCCAGTGCATCGGCGACGCCGGTGTGGTTCGGCACGATGTCGATGATGACGCCGATACCGCGTTCTGCTGCGTCCGCACGCAATTCGCGTAGTCCGTAGATGCCACCGAGGACCGGTGCGACCGCCGGTGGGGGCAGCCAGTCGTACCCGTGGGTCGAGCCTTCGGCGGCACGTCCGATGGGCGACAGGTAGAGATGGCTGACACCCAGCTCGCGCAGGTGGTCGAGAATCCCTGCAGCCTGGGCGAATCCGAAGTCCGCATGCAACTGCACACGATAGGTCGCGTGTGGCTCCCGACGGTGGTCACTGCCCCCTGTGGTCATCGATCAGCGCGTCTTGCGCAGCACGAGTAGCGATCTCGCGCCGATGGTCACCGTGCTCCCGCACTTGGCGGCCACCACGTCCGAGTCGCCCGTCGGGTGCGTCGTGTTCAGCACGCCCTCCCACTCCAGCGCCAACTGATCGGTCGGCATGCGGAAGTCGATGTCCTCGTAGTGGGCGTTGAAGCAGATCATGAAGCTGTCGTCGACGATGGCCTCGCCGCGCTCGTCCTTCTCACCGATGCCCGCGCCGTTGAGGAACACGGCAAGACTCTTGCCGAAGCCGCTGCCCCAATCGTCGGTCGTCATCGCTTCGCCCGAGGGTGTCAACCACACGATGTCCAGGGTGTCATGGCCCCATCGGATGGGCTTGCCCTCAAAGAAGCGCCGACGACGGAATACCGGGTGTTTGGTGCGCAGCGCGATGGCCTTGCGGGTGAACTCGAGAAGATCCGAGTTCTTCTCCGCGAGAGACCAATCCATCCACGCCAGTTCGGAGTCCTGGCAGTAGACGTTGTTGTTGCCCTGTTGGGTTCGGCCGATCTCGTCGCCGTGTGCGAGCATCGGCGTGCCCTGCGACAAGAACAGGGTCGCCAGGATGTTGCGTTGCTGGCGGGCGCGTAGGGCGAGTACCTCCGGATCATCGGTGGGCCCTTCGACGCCGCAGTTCCATGACCGGTTGTGGCTCTCGCCGTCGCGGTTGTCCTCGCCGTTGGCCGCGTTGTGTTTCTCGTTGTACGACACCAGGTCTCGCAACGTGAATCCGTCGTGGGCGATGACGAAGTTGATGCTGGCCAGCGGTCGGCGACCGGTCGCCTCGTAGAGGTCCGACGACCCGGTGAGGCGAGAAGCGAACTCGCCCAGGGTGGCCGGTTCGCCACGCCAGTAATCGCGAACCGTGTCGCGGTACTTTCCGTTCCACTCGGTCCACAGCGGCGGGAAGTTGCCGACCTGGTATCCGCCCTCACCGATATCCCATGGCTCGGCGATCAGCTTGACCTGACTGACCACCGGATCCTGTTGCACCAGATCGAAGAACGCAGACAGACGGTCGACGTCGTGGAGTTCGCGGGCCAGGGTCGAAGCAAGGTCGAAACGGAACCCGTCGACGTGCATCTCCAGCACCCAGTACCGCAGCGAATCCATGATGAGCTGCAGCGTGTGAGGATGCCGACCGTTGAGGCTATTGCCCGTCCCGGTGTAATCCATGTACATCTCGGGTTGTCCGTCGACCAGGCGGTAGTAGGCGGCGTTGTCGATGCCGCGGAAACAGACCGTCGGACCGAGATGATTGCCCTCGGCCGTGTGGTTGTACACCACGTCGAGAATGACTTCGATTCCCGCGTTGTGGAACTCGCGGACCATGGCCTTGAACTCGGTGACCGCGCTGGCGGGCTGTTCGGGGTTGGATGCGTACTCCAGGTGCGGCGCCAAGAAGCCGAAGGTGTTGTAACCCCAGTAGTTTCGCAGTCCCTGGTCACGCAACACGAAGTCCTGCATGAACTGGTGGACCGGCATCAGCTCGATCGCGGTCACGCCGAGGGACTTCAGGTGCTCGATGATCACCGGATGACACAGGCCGGCGTAGGTGCCGCGAAGCCGTTCCGGAATATCGGGATGAGTCGCGGTCATGCCCTTGACGTGGGCCTCGTAGATGACCGTCTTGTGATACGAACGCTTGGGTGACCGGTCGTTCTGCCAGTCGAAGAACGGGTTGATCACCACCGACACCATCGTGTGCCCGAGCGAATCGAGCTGCGGCATCGAGCTACTCGAATCCGAATCGGTTGTCTCCGATTGAGTCTCGTCCGAAGTCTCCTCCGCCTGCGCAGTCTGGGCCTCGACTGTGTCCGGCGGCGTCGGATCGAGAGGAACCTCGTCGCCGGCGCCCTCGGCGTCGGTGACGGCTTGGGTGTCCGGCGAGTCCACGACCTCCGGCGCAGACCCTGCGTCGGCCGTCGTCGCGCTCACCGCTTCGGCTTCGACCGGGGTGGACTCCGCCGACACGGCGGCGACCTCGTCAGGCTCGACATCGACCGGCGACTCATCCGAAGGTGGCTCAGCGGGAGCCTTGTCGGGTAGGGGATAGGAGAACAGGGACGCGTCTCCGTCGAAGTCCCCGTGAAATGCCTTGCCGTAGGGGTCGAGCAGCAATTTGCTTGCGTCGCAACGCAGTCCACGTGCCGGATCGTAGGGTCCATGGACGCGGAAGCCGTAGAACTGGCCCGGCCCGACGTTGGGCAGGTAGCAGTGCCAGATGTAGCCGTCGACCTCTTCGAGGCGGATACGGCGTTCGCGACCGTCGCGGTCGATGAGGCACAGTTCCACCGCTTCGGCGACTTCGGAGAAGAGCGAGAAGTTGGTGCCGACACCGTCGTAGGTGGCGCCCAGAGGGAACGCGGTACCCGGCCAGACCGGGATCGGTGCCGGTTCGGGCTCCACCAGGGCGTCGGCCTGCATCGGAGTCGACGGCAAGGTGACGGGTGCCGAGGTGGCGTCGTCGTTGCTCAGTGGCGCGGCCGTGGTGGTGTCGGTCGAAGCCGCACCCGGCGCGTCGCTGGGGGTGGGTTCCGAGCCGGATTGCGCAGTCGGCACGTCACCAGTGGGGGCTTGGGGAACCGGTGGGGTTCCGGGTGCATCGGCGGCTGACGGGGGCTGGTCGCCGGTGGTTGGCGGTACGGTCATACCCACCTTCCTGAGGTCATGGAACGACACTAGCCGCGTTGTGCCAAGCCTTCATCTCGAAAGCCGCCTTTGCGCGCCAAAGTGGCCTGCGCCACTTTCGTCGATCAGTTTTCCCAGGTCACCGGGTCGGCTGACCGATCCACGGCAACTGGATCCTCATCTGCCGCTCGAGTTCGTCGGCGAGGCTGCGGATGTAGGTCGCGCTCAGGTGGTGCGGGTCCTTGTAGACGATGATGTTGCCCACGATGGCCGGGCAGAAATCGGCCGTGCAGATGCCGTTCGTGAGGTCGAGTGGGTGGAAGTCGGGACGGGTCGCGGTCAGCGCGAGAGCCGGGTCGGTCGGCGACATCGAAACAGACCGCTTGGTGCCGCAGCTCTCTGCGGTCCCGCCGTCGTTGAGGCAGATGGGGGTGTCGATCCGTGACCGGATCGGCCACGGAGTATCACGCATGCCGAGCACGGGCACACCGCCCGCGATGAACTGATCGAAGATCGGCACGTAGTCCGGTGGCGTCCAGTCGCCGTTCTCATAGTCCCGCGGGCGTGTCGAGTTCGTGAGCACCGCATCGGGTTTCGCCTTGATGATCTCGGCGATGACGCGTTGACCCCACTCGTAGCACTGCGGGTACGGCTCACCCTGCTGGCGCGGAACCGGATTGGTGGACAGCGGGCAACCCATCTTGATGTAGGTGGTCACCTTGAAGTGATTGCGCTGGCCGATGAGGTTGAGCGCGGAGATCCACATCTCGGCGTGCGAGCCGCCGGCCAGGGCGATCGTGCGCTTGGCGGTCGGATCGCCGTAGACGCCGACATGGATGCTGCCGTCCTGGAAGTTGCTGGTGAAACCGTCCGTCGAGGTCTCGGGGAAATCCTTGATGACGGCGAGCGGTTCGGGGACCGGGTCGAGTTTCGGTACCGGCGCATTGTTGAGCAACGCGCGTGCGCCCGGGTAGTCGCGCGGGTCGAGGTTTGCGGTGTCGACGGTGATGGTGGAGACGTGCCGGTCCCACATCTTGATGCCGACTCCCACCGCGATCGTCCCGACCAGCAAGATGCTGGTCATCACCGATGCATACGTGATCAGGCGCCTGCGCCCGGTCCGGGTGCCGCGGGTCAACTTCGACCGGTCGCCACCACGGAGCGGATCTTCGACGAAGCGCTTCGTCGTCCATGCCAGGCCGATGGAGACGGCCAGAATCCCGACGCCCTCGAGGATCGAGGCGTGCTGCTTGTCACGCCAGGCCAGGTAGAAGATCAGCAGCGGCCAATGCCACAGGTACAGGCTGTAGGCGATGGTGCCCAGCCAGACCGGCCACCGGCTCGCCAGAGCACGGTTGAGTAGCGGCATGGGCTCGGTGCCGTCGGGCTGGTCGGGTCGGCGACGCTGTAGATCGGTGGCGCCGGCCCAGATGATGAGCAGGGTCGCGCCCACGGGTACCAGCGCCCACGGACCTGGGTACTGCTCGACACCGACGATCCACCAACCGCAGGTCACGATGAGCGCCAAGGCCACCGCGGTGGCGACGTTGCGCAGCCAATTGGGGATCCGCCAGCGTGGCAGCCAGATGGCCAGCAGGCCACCGGCGAGGGGTTCCCAGAGTCGCGACCACGTGTCGAAGTAGTTGTACGGCTGGTTGATCTGTAGTCCGCGGTGTGCCCACCAGAACGACGCGAGGGCGACCAGGAGAACCGATCCGCCGACGATCACCCGGATCACCCGGGGGTCGGCGACACCCGAGATGACGCGGGACACCAGCTTGATGACCACGGTGATCCCGAGGGCGGTGAGCAGGGTGATGAGGAAGAACTGGCCCTGCATCGACATCGACCAGATGTGCTGCAGCGGACTGTTGGCCGAGCTCGCGGCGAGATAGTCCTGGGAGTTCCAGGCCAGATACCAGTTCTGCCAGTAGGTGGCGCTGGCGACGAGTTCGTTGCCGATGTTGGACCACCGGACCTGCGGCAGGATCAGCACCGTCAGCACCGCAACGGCGATGAGTACGGTCAGCAGCGCGGGCAGCAGTCGTTTGATCAGCCGCTTGAGTCGGGGCCACGGGTTGGCCGCGTCGCGGAACGTGGTGTGTGGCGCCTGGCTGTGAATGGCGTGACGCAGCAGCGACCCGACGAAGAAGAAGCCGGAGAGCGTCAGGAAGACGTCGACGCCGCCGGACACCTTCCCGAACCAGACGTGGAAGCACGCGACGAGAGTGATCGCGATACCCCGCAGCCCGTCGAGATCGGTCCGATAGACCGGCGGCGCCGCTGACGTGGAGTTCGTCTTCGGCGCGAGTTCAACACGGGTCGGGGCTGCCAAGGGCTCGGTTTTCTTCCTTCGTCGGTGGGGATCGGTCGGTGGGATCGGCTAGCAATGTACCCGTCGAACCTGTGAAAAATCGACTCGGTCCGCAGCGACACACGCGGCGCTGACCTTTACTTTTCTTTACTTAGTGGGTGCAGGCGTGGTGTTGGTGGCCCGCGCGCGGGCGCCGTCGAGGATGATTGCGAGCCCGTCGGTGAACTCGCCACCGAAGTCGCGCCCGGACGGTTCGATGACGCCGAGACGTTCCATCTGCGCTCGCGTCTGTTCTTCGATGGTCAGGCCGATGACGAGCTGGCAGACCGCCGTGGTGACCGCTTCGGCATCCCGTATCGGCAGGCCGCCGGCGCGGGCGGCGGTGATGATGTCGGCGGTGATCGCCTTGGTGGCGAGGCCCGACGCCCAGCTCGACGACACGACCTCGGCGCTGTCGGGGACGGCGAGGAGTGCGCCGCGCATCCCGATCGCCAGCGACGCCAGGCGGTCATCCCAGCGCTGCGTCGGCGGGGGAATCACCACGTGATCGAGGATGTCGTCCGCGAGCGCGGCCAGCAGCGATTGCTTGTTCGGGAAATGCCAGTACAGAGCGTTGGGTCGCACGCCGAGTTCGGTGGCCAATCGCCGCATGGACAGGTCCGCGAGGCTGTGTTCGACGAGGATGCCGCGGGCGGCTCGCAGGACATCGGCGCGGCTGTTGCTCACGGCCCCACGATAGTGAGCCGCTGGTTGTTCGTGCGCACCGGCCTGTACACCGTCCAGGAAGCCTGTACAGTGTCCAGGCAGAACCGTGCCGCCTTCATGCCCATCGGCACGCGTACACAGCCCGAAACCGTTCGATGAGGAATGTTCCGTGGATCACCAGACCATCTCCCGTATCGATGCCGAGCACATCTGGCATCCCTACGGTGCGATGCCGCCGAGCACCGAACCGCTGGTGGTGTCCTCGGCGCGCGGGGTGCGGCTGACGCTCGCCGACGGGCGCGAGGTGGTCGACGGTATGAGCTCCTGGTGGGCCGCAATCCACGGCTATGGCAATCCGGTGCTCGATGCCGCGGCTGTCGCGCAGCTGGGACAGATGTCGCACGTCATGTTCGGCGGACTCACGCACGAGCCCGCGGCACAGCTGGCGCAACGCTTGGTGGAATTGACCCCGGAGCCGCTACAGAAGGTGTTCTTCTGCGACTCCGGGTCGGTGTCGGTGGAAGTCGCCGCGAAGATGGCACTGCAGTGTTGGCGGGGCCGCGGGGAACCCCGACGCACCCGGCTTCTCACCTGGCGGGGCGGCTATCACGGCGACACATTCACCCCGATGAGCGTCTGCGATCCCGACGGTGGCATGCACTCGATGTGGACCGATGTGCTCGCCGAACAGATCTTCGTGCCCGCGCCCCCGTCGGAGTACCGCGAGGGCTACGTCGAGATCCTCGACGACGCGATCGCCCGGCACGCACATGAGCTCGCTGCCGTGATCGTCGAGCCGGTGGTCCAGGGTGCCGGCGGGATGCGCTTCCACGATCCCCGCTACCTGGCGGACCTGCGTCGCATCTGCGACGAACGAGGCGTGCTGCTGATCTTCGACGAAATCGCCACCGGGTTCGGTCGCACCGGGACGATGTTCGCCGCCGAACAAGCCGGCGTCGCACCCGACATCATGTGTGCTGGCAAAGCGCTGACCGGCGGCTATTTGTCGCTGGCCGCCACCCTGTGCACCGATGAGATCGCCGCGGTCATCAGCGCCGGGGAGGCCGGCGGACTCGCTCACGGCCCGACCTTCATGGCCAACCCGCTCGCGTGCGCGATTGCGGTTGCCTCCATCGACCTGCTCGCCGACGGAACCTGGCGCGACCAGGTGAGGCGAATCGAGCATGAACTGCGTGCCGGACTCGCGCCGCTCTCCGACGTCGACGGTGTGGTCGATGTGCGGGTCCTCGGCGCGATCGGCGTGGTCGAACTCGACCGTCCCGTCGACATGCCCGCCTCGACGTCCGCGGCGGTGCAGGCCGGCGCGTGGCTGCGCCCGTTCCGCAATCTCGTCTACGTGATGCCGCCGTTCGTCTGCACCTCCGACGACATCGGGGTGGTCGTCGACGGTGTTCGCGCGGCGGTGGCAGCGACAGTCTCGACCCCGATTCCCGTGGGAGCAAACTCATGACCACCGTTCACCCCCGCACGTCCGGGCGCCGCTCGCCGCTCGCCGAGGAGCACCTACCGCTCCCTGAGGTGCGAGGAGCGCTAGCCGCGAGCCTCGAAGGGCCGTTGACCGTGCGTCCCGCGGACGACGACACGGGTCTCGCCTGGCTGGCCGACGCGGCCGAGGCGCGCAAGTCGGCCGGGCTGCACCGCGAGCCGCATGTGCGGCAGTCCGCCGACGGCTTGATCAACCTGGCCTCCAACGACTATCTGGGCCTGTCGACGCATCCCGACGTGGTGGCCGGTGCGCAGGCCGCCCTGGCCGAATGGGGTGCAGGGTCGACGGCGTCGAGGCTGGTCGTCGGTACCACACAACTCCATGTCGACTTCGAGAACCAGATCGCCGACTTCCTGGGTTTCGATGCAGCGCTGGCCTTTTCGTCGGGATACCTGGCCAATGTCGGTGCCATCTGCGCACTCGCCGGTCGCGGTGACCTGATTGTCAGCGACACCGGGACACATGCCTCGCTGATCGATGGCTGCCGCCTGTCCCGTGCTCGGGTCGTCGTGGTCGATCGCGGTGATCATGAAGCGGTGCGCGATGCACTCGCCAACCGCGACGAGCAGCGCGCGCTCGTCGTCACCGACTCGGTCTACAGCATCGACGGTGAGCCTGCGCCCGTCGCAGAGTTGTACGACGCGGCACGCGCACACGGTGCCGTGCTGCTGGTCGATGAGGCGCATGCCTTCGGGGTGCGCGGACCCGGTGGTCGGGGTCTGGTCGCCGAGGCCGGCCTGTCCGGCGCCCCGGATCTGGTGGTCACCGCAGTGATGTCGAAATCCCTTGGCGCCCAGGGGGGAGTGGTGCTCGGCACGCGGGCCGTTCGGGAGCATCTGATCGATTGCGCGCGGACCTTCATCTTCGACACCGGGCTCAATCCGGCTGCGGTCGGCGCGGCCAGTGCGGCACTTGCCCTGCTGAGCGCGAACCCCGACCTTCCGATCACGCTGGGCGACAACGCGCGTCGCCTTGCGCAGCGCTGCGGCGCGGCCGAACCGGCTGCAGCGGTCATCTCGATCATCATCGGCGACCCGAAGCAAGCGGTTGCTGCCGCGGCGGCCTGCCGGGATCGCGGCGTACTGATCGGGTGTTTCCGTCCACCGTCGGTGCCCGAGGGCACCTCTCGACTGCGTATCACCGTGCGGGCCGACCTCGACCACGCGACCGTCGATCATGTGGCCGACGTCGTCGATGCCGCACTGCGCGAGGTCGGTGTTCGATGAATACGGGCCCGATGAGCTCACCGACCAGCGGAGCCGTCCTCGCGGTGACCGGAACCTCGACCGACGTCGGAAAGACGATTGTCACTGCGGCGCTCGCTGTTTCGGCGCAAGCTCTCGGCGCGGATGTCGCAGTCTGCAAGCCGGTCCAGACCGGTGTGGCTCCCGGTGAGGCCGGCGACCTCGCGACGATCGTCGCCCTCGCGGGTCACCTCACCACCGTCGAATGTGCGCGGTATCCCGAACCGCTGGCCCCGGAAACCGCGGCCCGTCGCGCCGGGTTGCCGAGCGTCGACCGCGCCGACATCGCGGCGGCCGTCGATGCCCTCACCATGACCCACGAGTTGACTCTCGTCGAGGGTGCCGGCGGCGTGATGGTCCGTCTCGCACCGTCGTTGACGATCGCCGACGTCGCCGCGGATACGCAGGCAGGCGTCGTCGTGGTGGTGCAGCCCGGCCTCGGGGCGCTCAATCACGCCGAACTCACCGTCGATGCCCTTCGGGCGCGCGGCCTGCGACCGGCCGGTCTGGTGATCGGATGGTGGCCGGCCGATCCCGATCTCGCGATGCGCTGCAATCGCGACGATCTGCCGCGCCTGACCGGCGTACCGGTCGTCGGCGTGATCCCTTCCGGCGCAAGCGCGCTGGACGCCACGCACTTCCGTGCGGCCGCACCCGGATGGCTGGACGCCCATTGGCTGCGCACCGAATTGTCGCAATCTGGCCAAACTTTGAACAACATCAAGCAAGGAGTGCTTTCGTGACCCAGGCAACCGTCGCCGCCGACACCGGCGTTCGCGATTCCGACGACATTCTCGCCATCGCGCGTGAGCAGGTTCTCGAACGAGGCGAGGGGCTCGACCAGGATCAGGTCCTGCGCGTACTTCGGCTTCCCGACGAACGACTCACCGAACTGCTGCAGCTCGCGCACGACGTGCGCATGCAGTGGTGTGGGCCGGAGGTCGAGGTCGAGGGCATCATCTCGCTGAAAACCGGTGGCTGCCCGGAGGATTGCCACTTCTGCTCGCAGTCGGGCCTGTTCGCTTCGCCGGTCCGTAGTGCATGGATCGACATCCCGTCACTGGTGGAGGCGGCCAAGCAGACCGCGAAGACCGGTGCCACCGAATTCTGCATCGTGGCCGCGGTCCGTGGTCCCGACAAGCGCCTGCTGAGCCAGGTTGCGGCGGGTATCGAGGCCATCCGCAACGAGGTCGACATCCAGATCGCCTGCAGCCTCGGCATGCTCACCCAGGAACAGGTCGACCAGCTCCGCGACATGGGTGTGCATCGGTACAACCACAACCTGGAGACCGCGCGCAGTCACTTCCCGAACGTCGTCACCACCCATACCTGGGAGGAGCGCTGGGACACGCTGCGGATGGTGCGCGAGGCCGGCATGGAGGTCTGCTGCGGCGGCATCCTCGGCATGGGGGAGAGCCTCGAGCAGCGCGCCGAGTTCGCCGCCGATCTCGCCACTCTCGAGCCCGACGAGGTGCCGCTCAACTTCCTCAACCCGCGTCCGGGAACCCCGTTCGGCGACCTCGACGTGCTGCCCGCCTCCGAGGCGCTGAAGTCGGTTGCCGCGTTCCGGTTGGCGTTGCCGCGGACCATTCTGCGGTTCGCGGGTGGCCGTGAGATCACCCTTGGTGACCTCGGCGCCAAGCAGGGCATCCTCGGCGGCATCAACGCCGTCATCGTCGGTAACTACCTGACCACTCTCGGTCGCCCTGCCGAAGACGATCTCGATCTGCTGACCGACTTGTCGATGCCGATCAAGACCCTCAACGACACCATCTGACACGCCGCCACCGCGTGCGTGACACCATCGAAGGCGTGCCCGACATGATCGACACCGTCCCCGGCCCGCTTGCCGAGCCATGCCGCTACGGCGTGTACACCGGACTCGAGCTGGAACTGCAGTCGCCCGACGCGATCCCACCTGCGGCCCGCCTGGGCCTGGAACCACCGCGGTTCTGCGGTCAGTGCGGTCGGCGCATGGTCGTTCAGGTACGGCCCGACGGCTGGCATGCGCGCTGTTCTCGGCACGGGGTCGTCGATTCCACCGAACTGGGCCGACGGTGAGGGTGCGCCGACCTTTGGGGGTTCTGCTCGCCGTCGTCGGTGTCGTGGTCCTGCTAGGTGCGGTCGCGGGTGCAACGTGGGCGGCCATCACGCCCACCGTCACCGCGACACGCGTCGACGGAGGCTTCACCCTCCCCGCCGAGCAGACGGCCAAGGCGTTCAGCGGTGTGGCCGTCTTCGGCCTGACGATGGCCGTGTACGGGCTGATCGCGGCACTGGTCGCCTGGTTCGTCGCACGGACATGGCGCGGACTGCTGGGCTATGGCGCGGTACTGGCGGCCACCATCGGCGGGTCGGCGTTGGCCATCGAGGTCGGGATGTGGATCACCGATTGGCTATACGGCGATCGGACCGGAATTGCGCTGGGGGACACCGTCGAACTCGTTCCGCGGTTGTGGCTGCGTGGCGGTACCGCACATGGCGCCGCCGAGCCGTGGACATTGCTGATCTGCGCGCCGTTTGCGCTCACCCTGGTCTACCTCGTTTGCGTACTCTCCTCGCGCACAGCCGATCTGGGTGTCGGGGATCTCGATGACCGACGACACGAATACATCGCAGCCGACGCGACGAATGATCGGGTCGCCTATGCACAGCCCGCCGGCCCACAGGACGCGATCGGTCCCTCGGGAAATCCGGGTGATCCGACGCGCGGGCCTCGGTAGCATCCGCGTGCATGCCGACCACTGAGATCGTCCATGCGCGCGGACCCCGGGTTCGCCTGACCGACTTCGCCTTCGACGACCTCGACGCTGTGCATGTCATCGGTTCCGATCCGCGCGTGGTGGAGTTCACCGCTTGGGGTCCGAACACGATCGACGAGTCGCGGGATGTCCTCAACCGTGCGATGGCCGCGACCGAGGGACGCGTCCTGGTGGCGACGACGACTGCGTGATTCGCTGTGCTTCGGTATCACTCGGCGGATGTTCGACGACGGGTCACATCGGCGGACGTAGCGTCGCGAACTCGTCGGTGACGCGTAATTCGTTGTCGGCGAACGCATACAGTGCCGGAGGGCGTCCGCCGGTGCGGCCGGTCTTGCCGACGGTGCCGGTCGACACCACCACGGCCCGTCGACTCAGGATGCGCAGCAGGTTTGTCGTGTCCACGGCGTAACCCAGTGCTGCACAGTAGATCTCTGACAGTTCTGACATCGGGAAGCGGGCCGGTGCGAGCGCGAAGGCGATGTTGGTGTACGACAGCTTGGCAGCCACGCGATGGCGGCCCGCCGCGATGATGTCGGCGTGGTCGTAGGCCAGCGATGGCAGTGCGTCGACCTCGTGCCAGGCGGCCTCTGCCGGGAGACGAGCGGGTGCGTCGGTGGGGACCAGCCCGATATATGTCGAGGCAATCGTCCGGATCCCGGGTACTCGGTGAGGATCGGAGAACACCGACAGCTGCTCGAGGTGGGCGACCTTGCGGACGTCCATCTTGTCGGCGAGCAGTCGTCGCGCACTCTCCGAGAGCGTCTCCGCGGCACCGACGTCGCCGCCGGGCAGGGCCCAGGCGTCGGAGGATTTCGTCAGGAGCACGCAGAGCGCCGGCGCGGTGTCCGGCTGCGTCTCGCGGACCTGAAAGACAACACTGAGCACTTCGACGCGAAGCCCCACGGATCCGTCGCCGGCTGACGAATCGGATCCCTCGGCGGACATGGCGTCGATTGTAGGGGTGACCGGTCGTCGGATGAGCGTCAGCGCGTGAGGACCAGCGCGTCGCCGTCGGTGATGGCGATGGTGTGTTCACTGTGGGCGCCGCGTGAGCCGTCGGCCGAGCGGATGGTCCAGCCGTCGGGGTCGTAAGTGATGCGATCGGTACCCAAGGTGAACCACGGCTCGAGCGCAAGGGTGAGACCCGGGCGCAGCCGCATTCCTCGCCCGCCTCGCCCGGTGTTGGCGACGTGTGGATCCTCATGCATCGTCCGACCCAGACCGTGTCCGCCGAACTGGTTGTTCACCCGGTAACCATGCGACGCCGCAACTGCTCCGATCGCGGCGGAGATGTCGCCGAGGCGATTTCCGGCGCGGGCATGGTCGATGGCCGCGGTCAGTGCCTGCTCCGTCGCGTCGATGAGCCGTTGATCCTCGGGTCGCGGGGTTCCGACGATCACGCTGCGTGCCGAATCGGCGACCCATCCGTCGATGGACACGGCGATGTCCATGCACAGGAGGTCGCCGTCGCGTAGTTCGTGATCGTGCGGCAAGCCGTGGAGCACGGCGTCGTTCACCGACAGACAGATGACGTTGCGAAACGGGCCGCGGCCGAAGGACGGTGCGTAGTCCCAATAGCAGGACACCGCGCCGCGGTCGCGGATCAGGTCGCGCGCGCGATGCTCGAGGTCGAGCAGGTTGACGCCGACGTCGGCCTTTGCGACCAGGTCGCTGAGCAGGTCGGAGATGAAGGAACCGGTCACGCCCATGGCGGCGACCTCGTCGCGGGATTTCAGCTCGACCATGTGGTTCCTTTCTCGACGATGGCGCGGTATAAAAATACCGACACTGCTTGGTATTTATATACCAGACCGACTACGTTGTGGTCATGGTTCGCAATCCGCTGACGCCTGAACAGAAGGCTGCCGGCCGACGACTTGGCGCCCGATTGCGAGAACTGCGCGGTGATCGAGGATTGAGCGGGGTCGCTGCGGCGGCCGGCATCTCGCCGGAGACACTTCGCAAGATCGAGGCCGGTCGGATGCCGACACCCGCGTTCGCGACCATCGCCGCTCTCGCTCGGGCTCTCGACGCCTCGCTGGACGATCTCGCTCGCGTCCTCGACGGGGATCGCGCGGCAGCTGTCTGATCCGAAGAGTTCAGTGACCCGCCTTCTGCCCTGGGGAAACACGATACTGTGCCCGCAAAATCTAGGGGAACAAGTTTCTTCCCCGAGGTTCACGGTCGTCCCCTACAAATTTCGGGGGGAAGACACCAAGGGTCGGGGACGAAGTTTCTTCCCCGACTTTTTGTGGGCGTATGTTCCTGGCGTCGCCGTCGGCGGAATGTGGCGACCGGCAATCGGTGACTGAGATCGGGCCCGTCAGCGTCCGCTTCCGGGATATACCCGGAGGACCACCGTCAGGGGCCCGATCCTGGCCACCGGCCCAACCTCCAAACCTTCCCGCCTCCACGATCGTCGGCAACGCCGACGGAGAAACGCTGACTCGAAGAGTTAGGGTGACCAACGTCGTGACCTGGGGAAATGCTCGGCCGGCACCAGGTCGGGTGCGGCCTGGGCTTGTGTCTGGTCACTTCGCGCGTCGAGCTGCGAGAACTCGAGTTGAGTTGGAGAACGCGAGTGCTGCAGCACTCGCGTTCTCCAACTCGGCACTGGTTGTCGCGATTCAGAAACCGCGTGTCTGGTCAGAAACCCGAGGGGCACCAGCGGTTTCTGGCCACACCCGCGGTTTCTGCGCGACGCGGCCGTACGTCTCCCGATTTGCACGACCGCCGCGGTTGCCGGGAATGGCCCAAGTGTGGCGAGTGTTACGATGAACAGCGTTTTCGATCACCAGTCGAAAACCTCCCGGGATGCGGACCGTGTACCGGGAACCCGCCCCGGAATCCGGGGCAGGCGACAGGAGTGGCAATGAGCATCATCAGCGACCGCCCGGCCGGGCTGACCAGCACCCCGGGACTGTTGGACGCACAGTGGTACGACACCCCGGCCGGCTATGCCGGCGTGGAGCCAACCCAGGAGTGGGCCGACGAGGTCCGACGACTCGCTCGGGCACGCAACGCCACGTTGCTCGCGCACAACTACGAACTGCCCGCCATCCAGGACGTCGCCGACCACGTCGGTGACTCGCTTGCACTGTCGCGCATCGCCGCCGAGGTCGACTCCGACGAGATCGTGTTCTGCGGTGTGCACTTCATGGCCGAGACCGCCAAGATCCTGAGCCCCGACAAGCGCGTCCTCATCCCCGACGCGCGGGCCGGTTGCTCGCTGGCCGACTCGATCACCGCCGACGACCTGCGCGAGTGGAAGGCCGAGTTCCCCGACGCCGTCGTCGTGTCGTATGTGAACACGACGGCCGAGGTGAAGGGACTCACCGACATCTGCTGCACGTCGTCGAACGCCGTCGACGTGGTCGCCTCGATCGACCCCGACCGTGACGTGCTCTTCCTGCCGGATCAGTTCCTCGGCGCCCACGTCAAGCGCGAGACCGGCCGCGACAACATCCACATCTGGGCCGGCGAGTGCCACGTGCACGCGGGCATCAACGGTGACGAACTCACCGAGCAGGCCGCCAGCCACCCCGACGCCGACCTGTTCATCCACCCCGAATGCGGTTGCGCCACATCGGCTCTCTATCTCGCCGGCGAAGGCGCGGTGCCCGACAACCGGGTCAAGATCCTCTCCACCGGCGGCATGATCGACGCTGCACGCGAGACGGGCGCCAAGCAGGTCCTGGTGGCGACCGAGGTCGGCATGCTGCATCAGTTGCGTAAGGCCGCGCCCGGCATCGACTTCCAGGCCGTCAACGACCGCGCGTCGTGCCCCTACATGAAGATGATCACGCCGGCCGCTCTGCTGCGTGCGCTTCGCGAGGGTCGCGACGAGGTATTCGTCGCCGACGACGTCGCCGAACGCGCACGACGCAGCGTCGAGCGGATGATCGCGATCGGCAACCCCGGCTCCGGTGAGTGAGGTCGGTTTCGTCGGCCAGGCCGTCGCCGGCGACACCCTCGACCTTCCGATCACCGACGAGGTCCGGGCGCTGATCCGCACCGCGCTCGACGAGGATCTCCGCTACGGACCCGACGTCACATCGGCCGCCACGGTGCCCGCCGATGCGGTGACCGACGCCGCCATCGTGAGCCGCGCCCACGGTGTGATCGCGGGCGTGCCGGTGGTCATGGCCGTCTTCGACGAGGTGATCGGCCCGAACGCCTACGAGGTCACCGCCTCGGTGCCCGACGGGACCCATGTTGCGCCCGGCGATGTGGTGCTTGCGGTGCGCGCGCCGACCGCGGCGTTGCTGACGGCCGAGCGCACCGCGCTCAACCTGATCTGCCACCTGTCCGGCATTGCGACGGCGACCGCCGCCTGGGTAGCCGCCGTCGAGGGCACTGACGCCAAGATCCGTGATTCGCGAAAGACCCTGCCCGGCATGCGTTATCTGCAGAAGTACGCGGTGCGCGCGGGTGGGGGAGTCAACCACCGGATGGGCCTGGGTGACGCCGCGCTGATCAAGGACAACCACGTCGCTGCGGCGGGATCGGTGAGCGCTGCGCTGGAGGCCGTGCGCGCAGCTGCGCCGGATCTGCCGGTGGAGGTCGAGGTCGATTCGCTGAGCCAACTCGACGAGGTGCTCGCCCTGAAACCACAGCTCGTGCTGCTCGACAATTTCGAGCCGTGGGAGACCCAGATGGCCGTTCAGCGACGTGACACCCGCTCGCCGGAGACCAAGCTGGAAAGCTCCGGCGGTCTGAGCATCGACGTCGCCGCCGACTATGCCCGCACCGGTGTCGATTACCTCGCCGTGGGGGCTCTCACGCATTCGGTGACGGTGCTGGACCTGGGTCTCGACATTCCGTGATCCGAACAACTCGGTGACCAGCACTCTGAACTGGGCAAATTGTCCGGGGCCGGCGCGCAAATCTAGAAGAACTTCTTCGACGGCCGCCGAGGAGCCGCGCGCTCACCGGCGGGTGGTGTCGAGAACCGGCGTCAACGCACAGTCGGCGATGACGTCGTCGCTCGTGGCAATCGTCAAGCCACGGCGCACGGCCTGCGCTACGAGCATCCGATCAAACGGATCGCGGTGGTCCCAGTTGAGTCGGCCCGCCAGGGTGGCGTCGGCGGAGTCCATCGCGAGGTCGTTGGTGTTCATCGCGGTGAGTGTTTCGCCCCACGCGGACAGCAGTGGCTCGCCGTCCAACCGTCCGAGACGTGTCTTGATGGCGATCTCCCAGGCCGACGCGGCAGAGACAAACAACTCGTTGGACTGGTCCGCCAACATGGTGTGGGCTGCATCCGAGATCTTGTCCGGCGCGGACACAAGCCAGAGAAGTGCGTTGGTGTCCAACAGGATCGCGGTCACCGACTGCCCTCCCACGGTGCCAGTTCGGCGTCCGGGAGCGGGTCATCGAAGGTGTCTGGCACCGCGATGGCGGGCAGCTGGCCGAAGGTCCTCGGACGCATCGTGACCGGACTGATGACGGCCACGGGCCGGCCGTGGTTGGTGATGGTGACCGACTCACCAGATCGCTCGACCTCCGCAAGCAGGGCATTGAGCCGCGTCTTTGCCTCGGTACTGGAAATGGTCTTCATGAACTCGACCCTACTCCAGATTGACTAGTCCAACTAGTCGTTTTTGCTGGTGGTGAACTGCATGATCAATTCGCCTCGCCTGGAGCGGCTTTGCGGTGGACCCGCTCGACTGCCCGAGGACCGGATTCGAAAACCAATGGTGCGACCCCATATCCTGGAATCGAAATGCCACCACAACCAGGAGTGATCATGCTCGCCCGAACCGACCTGCGCGGTAGCACCCCGACGCTGGCGCAGTTGCGCCGCGCGCTGCCGCGTGGAGGCACCGACGTCAACGCCGTACTCGACACGGTGGAGCCGGTGGTGCATGCGGTGGCGCAGCGCGGCGCCGAGGCGGCCCTGGAATACGGCGAGAAGTTCGACGGCGTCAAGCCTGCGTCGGTGCGAGTACCCGCCGCCGTGATCGCCGACGCACTAGATCGACTCGATCCCGCGGTCGCCGACGCCCTGCGTGAGTCGATCGATCGGGCTCGCAAGGTGCACGCCGACCAGCGGCGCGAGACCACCCGTACGCAGGTGGTCGACGGCGGCGTGGTCGCCGAGAAGTGGATCCCGGTGCGCCGCGTCGGGCTGTATGTGCCCGGCGGCAACGCCGTCTACCCCTCGAGCGTGATCATGAACGTCGTGCCCGCGCAGGAGGCCGGCGTCGGCTCGCTCGTCGTGGCATCGCCCCCGCAGAAGGACTTCGGCGGCTGGCCCCACCCCACGATCCTGGCCGCGTGCGCGCTGCTCGGCGTCGACGAGGTGTGGGCGGTCGGCGGTGCGCAGGCCGTCGCGTTGCTCACCTACGGCGGTGAGGATACGGATCAAGATGTCCTCGATCCTGTCGACCTCATCACCGGTCCCGGCAACATCTACGTGACCGCCGCCAAGCGTCTGTGCCGGGGTGTGGTGGGCATCGACTCGGAGGCCGGGCCGACCGAGATCGCCATCCTCGCCGACGATTCCGCGGATGCCGGCATCCTCGCCTCCGACCTCATCTCGCAGGCCGAACACGACGTGCTCGCCGCGTCGGTGCTGGTGACCGACAGCGCGGAACTCGCCGACGCCGTCGACGAAGCGCTGACGCTGCAGGTGGCAGCGACCAAACACCGCGAGCGCGTCACCACGGCACTGAACGGCAGCCAGTCCGGCATCGTCCTCGTCGACAATCTGGAGTCGGGCCTCGCCGTCGTCGACGCGTATGCCGCCGAACACCTCGAGATCCAGACCCGCGACGCCGCCGCTGTCGCCGACCGGGTGCACAACGCGGGCGCGATCTTCGTCGGACCGTATGCGCCGGTGAGTCTCGGCGATTACTGCGCGGGGTCCAATCACGTTCTGCCGACGTCGGGTTCGGCGCGTTTCGCGTCGGGCCTCTCAGTCCAGACCTTCCTCAAGGGTGTGCACGTCATCGACTACGACGAGGCCGCGCTGCGCGAGGTCGCCGACAAGGTCGTCACGCTCGCCGACGCCGAGGATCTTCCCGGACACGGCGACGCGATCAAACAGCGTTTCGCGGGAGATACCGCGTGAGCGCCTCGCCGGTGGTCGTACCCGGTGGCGGAATCAGCGCCGGCGACCTGCCCCTGCGGGACAACCTCCGCGGCAAGAGTGCTTACGGCGCACCGCAACTGCGGGTTCCGGTGATTCTCAACACCAACGAGAATCCGCACCCGCCGACGCCGGCGCTCATCGACGACGTCGCCGAGTCGGCGCGCACGGCGGCAGCCGAACTGCACCGGTATCCCGACCGGGACGCGCTCGCGCTACGCACCGATCTGGCGGCCTATCTGAGTCGTGCCACCGGTGTGCAGCTCGGGGTCGAAAACCTGTGGGCGGCAAACGGTTCCAACGAGATTCTGCAGCAGTTGCTGCAGGCCTTCGCCGGTCCCGGACGCAGTGCCCTGGGCTTTGTGCCGTCGTATTCGATGCACCCGATCATCTCCGACGGCACCGACACCACCTGGCTGCAGGCGCCGCGGGCGTCGGACTTCTCGCTCGACGTCGACTACGCGGTCACCGAGATCGTCAACCGCCTCCCCGACGTTGTGTTCGTCACCTCGCCGAACAACCCCACGGGCGGTTCGATCGCTCTCGACGACCTGCGCCGCATCATCGAGGCAGCTCCCGGCATCGTGATCGTCGACGAGGCCTACGGCGAGTTCTCCGCGCAGCCCAGCGCAGTCGAACTCATCGACTCCTACCCCACGAAGGTGGTCGTGAGCCGGACGATGAGCAAGGCCTTCGCCTTCGCCGGCGGACGCCTCGGCTACCTCGCCGCGTCGCCGGCCATCGTCGAAGCACTGCTGCTCGTGCGACTGCCGTATCACCTGTCGGTGCTCACACAGGCGGCCGCGCGGGCAGCCCTGCGGCACAGCGGCGAGACGCTGGCCGGGGTCGCCGCAATCGTCGCCGAACGCAAACGGGTCGCCGCCGAACTGGCCGCGGCGGGTTTTGACGTCATCGACTCCGACGCCAACTTCATCCTGTTCGGGCGGTTCCGCGATGCCCCGGCGTCGTGGCAGCGCTACCTCGACCACGGCGTGTTGATCCGAGATGTCGGCATCGCGGGATACCTGCGTGTCACGATCGGACTGGCCCACGAGAACGACGCCTTCCTCGACGTCAGCCGCGAGCTGGCGACAGCAGATCTGGAGACAACGACGTGACCAGCCGCCCACCGCGCATCGCGAAGGTCGAACGAACCACCAAGGAGTCGTCGATCTCCGTCGAACTCAACCTCGACGGCACCGGTGTCACCGACATCTCCACCGGTATCGCGTTCTTCGACCACATGCTCAACGCATTCGGCCAGCACGGCAGCTTCGACCTCACCGTCAAGGCGCAGGGCGACGTCGACGTCGAAGGCCACCACACGATCGAGGACACCGCGATCGTGCTCGGTCAGGCGCTCCGCGAGGCGCTCGGCGACAAGAAGGGCATCCGCCGCTTCGGCGACGCCTGGATTCCGATGGACGAGACCCTCGCGCAGGCCGTCGTCGACGTGTCCGGCCGGCCCTACTGCGTGCACACCGGCGAACCCGACCACATGCTTGCCGCGGTCATCGGCGGATATCCCGGTGTGCCGTATTCGACGGTCATCAACCGGCATGTGTTCGAGTCGATCGCGCTGAACGCCCGGATCGCGCTGCATGTACGGGTCCTCTACGGCCGCGATCAGCACCACATCACCGAGGCCGAGTTCAAGGCTGTCGCGCGGGCGTTGCGCGCGGCCACCGAATACGACGCACGAGTCAGCGGCGTGCCGTCGACGAAGGGCGCCCTGTGAGCCCAAACGTCGTCATCCTCGACTACGGGTCGGGTAACCTGCGCTCGGCTCAGCGGGCGCTCGAACGGACCGGTGCCGACGTGACGGTGACCTCCGACTTCGATACCGCGCTCAACGCCGACGGACTCGTCGTCCCGGGCGTCGGAGCGTTTGCGGCATGCATGGAGGGCCTACTCGCGGTGAAGGGCGACCGCATCGTCGGACGACGACTCGCCGGCGGGCGCCCGGTGCTGGGCATCTGCGTCGGCATGCAGATCCTCTTCGACCGCGGGGTCGAATTCGAGGTCGAGGCCGACGGGTGCGGCGAATGGCCCGGCACGGTCAGCCGACTGCCGGCACCCGTATTGCCGCACATGGGCTGGAACACCGTCGAGGCACCCGCAGACTCTGTGCTGTTCGCCGGCATGGAAGCCGACACCCGCTTCTACTTCGTGCACTCCTACGCCGCGCAGACCTGGGAGATGGACAACGTCGGCTCGCCGCTGGCCTCGCCCAAGCTGACCTGGGCCGAACACGGTGGGCCATTCCTCGCCGCGGTCGAGAACGGTGCGCTGTCGGCGACCCAGTTCCACCCCGAGAAGTCCGGCGACGCCGGCGCGCAACTACTGCTCAACTGGGTGACCTCGCTGTCATGACCGACCGGTCCCGTCCCCGCTTCTCCATCGCCAAACTCGCCTTCTACTCGCTGGGTGCCGGGGTGATCGTCCTGGTGGTCTCCGTGCCGATCATCGCGCTGGCCGCACACTGGAACCCGATCGCCGGTCTGGTCGCCGTGCTCCTCGCGGTTGTCGCCGTGATCGCCGCGATCGGTACTGTGTCAACGCGCATGGTCAACGCCGTGCGCGACGAGCATCTGGCAGCGCTCGACGAAGCGTCCCGCGTCGACCCTCCGCACGCGCAGTGACCGCCACCCGGACATTCGAAACCACACGACAGACAGGACAACCGACACCGATGGGCACCACCCTTGAACTCCTTCCCGCAGTCGACGTCGCCGACGGGCAGGCGGTCCGTCTGGTGCAGGGCGCGGCCGGCTCGGAGACCTCGTACGGGTCCCCGCGCGACGCGGCGCTCGCCTGGCAGGCCGACGGTGCGGAGTGGATTCATCTGGTGGATCTCGACGCCGCGTTCGGGCGTGGCGACAACCGCGAACTGCTGGCGCAGGTCGTGGGGAAACTCGACGTCAAGGTGGAACTCTCCGGCGGCATCCGCGACGACGATTCCCTTGCGGCCGCGCTCGCGACCGGCTGCACCCGGGTCAATCTCGGCACCGCTGCGCTGGAGAACCCGGAGTGGTGCGCCCGCGCCATCGCCGAACACGGTGATCGGATCGCGGTGGGACTCGACGTGATCCGCGAGGGTGAGTCCTACCGGCTGCGCGGTCGGGGATGGGTCACCGACGGCGGCGACCTCTGGGAGGTGCTGACCCGGCTGGACCGCGACGGATGCGCGCGCTATGTCGTCACCGACGTGTCCAAGGACGGCACCCTGAAGGGCCCGAACCTCGACCTGCTGTCCGAGGTCGCCGCGGCCACCTCGGCGCCGATCGTCGCCTCCGGCGGGGTGTCGGCGGTCGCCGACCTGGTGGCCATCGCCGGGCTCGTCGACCAGGGCGTCGAGGGCGCGATCGTCGGCAAAGCCCTCTACGCAGGCCGGTTCACCTTGCCCGAGGCATTGTCGGCCGTCTCGGGCACATGACCTCGGTCGCCACCCTCGACTACCCGAGGCTTCTCGACGTCGCCGGGTCGGTGCTCGACGCGGCGGCCGACGATTTCGTGGCCGGAGTGGGCGCTCCCAGCGCGGTCACCAAGAGTCCCACCGACTTCGCCACCCAGGTCGACCTCGACCTCGAGCGCCGGATAGCCGCTGAGCTCGCCGAGACCACCGGACTGCCGGTACACGGCGAGGAGTTCGGTGGCCCACCGGTCGACGAGGGCGTGGTGTGGGTGCTCGACCCCATCGACGGCACCTACAACTACTCGACCGGTGTGCCGCTGACGGGCATCCTGCTGGGGTTGCTCGTCGACGGTCATCCGGTCCTCGGTCTCACATGGCTGCCGCTTCAAGGGGTGCGGTACGCGGGTCACGTCGACGGTCCGTTGCTGGTCGACGGTCGGCCCGCACCGCCGCTGCGTGACGCCGAGCTGGCCCGGGAAGCCATTGCCTACGGGCCGTTCAACGCGTCGCACGGCGGTCGTTACGCCGGTGCGCGCCGCGCCGACGTGATCCGGGCACTGAGCAGTCGGGCCGCCCGATTGCGGATGACCGGCAGCACCGGGGTCGACCTCGCCTACACAGCTGCCGGGATCTTCGGCGGTGCCATCGCCTTCGGGCGTCATGCCTGGGACAACGCAGCCGGAGCCGCCCTGGTGCGTGCCGCCGGAGGCGTCGCCACCGATCTGGGTGGGACACCCTGGACAGCGCGATCGGTGGGAATCGTCACCGGGTCTCCCGGGTTGCACGACGAGTTGATGGCGGTCATCGCCGAGACCGTCGGCGACGAATGGGAGACGCGACCAGAAGAACTCGGAGGACCCCGATGACCCTTGCGACCCGAGTGATTCCCTGCCTGGATGTGGACGCCGGCAGAGTGGTGAAGGGCGTCAACTTCACGAATCTCCGCGATGCGGGGGACCCGGTCGAGCTGGCCGAACGCTACGACCGCGAAGGCGCCGACGAACTCACCTTCCTCGACGTGACCGCGTCGAGCGCAGGTCGGTCGACGATGATCGAGGTCGTCAAGCACACCGCCGATCAGGTCTTCATCCCGTTGACCGTGGGTGGGGGCATCCGCACCGTCGACGACGTCGACGCCATGTTGCGCGCCGGTGCCGACAAGGTCTCGGTCAACACCGCTGCCATCGCTCGCCCTGAGGTCCTCGGCGAGATGAGTCGCCGGTTCGGCTCGCAGTGCATCGTGCTGTCGGTCGACGCCCGGACGGTTCCCGCCGACGGCAAGCCGACGCCGTCGGGCTGGGAGGTCACCACCCACGGTGGACGTCAGGGAACCGGGATCGACGCGGTCGAGTGGGCTCGTCGCGGCCAAGAGCTCGGAGTCGGGGAGATCCTGCTCAACTCGATGGATGCCGACGGCACCAAGCAGGGCTTCGACCTTCGGATGCTGACCGCAGTGCGTGCCGCGGTGTCGGTGCCGATCATCGCCAGCGGTGGTGCCGGAGCGCGTGAGCACTTCGCGCCGGCCGTGGAAGCCGGCGCCGATGCGGTGCTCGCCGCGTCGGTGTTCCACTTCGGTGAACTCACCATTCCCGACGTCAAGGCGGCCATGAAGTCCGCGGGAATCACCGTGCGATGAAGGAAAGGAAGTGTCGCGATGAGTCTTGACCCCGACCTCGCTAGCCGTCTGAAACGCAACGCCGACGGCCTGTTCACCGCGGTCGCCCAGGAGCGCGAGACCGGGACGGTGCTGATGGTCGCGTGGATGGACGACACCGCGCTCGAGCGCACCCTCGCCACTCGTCGCGCGACGTACTTCTCGCGGTCGCGGCAGGAGTATTGGGTCAAGGGCGAGACCAGCGGCCACACCCAGTGCGTGCACGATGTGCGGCTCGACTGCGACGGCGACACGGTGCTGCTCGTCGTCGACCAAGTGGGTGCTGCCTGCCACACCGGCAACCACAGCTGCTTCGACACCGAGCCGCTCCCGCTGGCCGACCCGACCTGACCCGACCCCAAACCGTTGACTGGGCGTCCCAAACCGTTGACCGTGCGCCCGACCGCGCGACCCCGGCCGCGAGCGACAATGGGAGACGGCGAACAATGGCCGTCGGATACCGAGCAGAAAGGCGATGCATCCATGCCACTCATCCAGATCTCGCAGACCCCAGGCCTGAGTGACCGGATCAAGCGGGAGACGATCGCGGCCGTGACCGAGGCGTATGCCAAAGCGACCGGTAAGAACCCGGACTCTGTCTGGGTCACCATCAACGAGATTCCTCGTCAGCAGTGGGGTGTCGGCGGCGAGCCGCTCGGATGAGCACGGCTTCGGAACCCGACAGTTCGAACCCACACGCAGAGGCCGACACCACCACGCTTGCAGAGTTCCTCGACCTTGCCCGCGACCATCGCGTCGTCCCGGTGACGCGCAAGGTTCTTGCCGACTCCGAGACCCCGCTGTCGGCCTTCGCGAAACTCGCCGGCGAACGGCCCGGCACCTTTCTGCTCGAGTCCGCCGAGAACGGCCGCTCCTGGTCGCGGTGGTCGTTCATCGGTGCTGGATCGCCGTCGGCGCTCACCGTCGTCGACGGACAGGCCCGCTGGTGGGGCACCGTGCCCGCCGGGGCGCCCGAGGGTGGTGACCCGATCGAGACGCTCGCCGAGTCACTCCGGCTGCTGGCGACCGACCCGCTCCCCGACATGCCGCCGCTCACCGGCGGTTTTGTCGGCTTCCTCGCCTACGACATGGTCCGTAGGCTCGAACGGCTACCCGAGACGACGGTCGACGACCTCGGCCTGCCCGACATGATGATGGTGCTGGCCGCCGACCTGGCCGCCGTCGACCATCACGAAGGCACCATCACGCTCATCGCCAACGCCATCAACTGGGACGGCTCCGCCGACCGCGCCGAAGAAGCCTATGTCGACGCCGTCGCGCGCCTCGACAAGATGACCGAGGCGCTGGCCGCCCCGGCGCGCTCGACCGTGTCGCGGTTCTCGCGGCCCGCTCCCGAGTTCACCGAACAGCGAACCCCGGAGGAGTTCGGTGAGATCGTCACCAGCCTGGTCGGCGAGATCGAGGCGGGCGAGGCCTTTCAGGTGGTGCCGTCGATGCGCTTCGAGATGGACACCGACGCCGACCCGATCGACGTCTATCGCGCGTTGCGTGCCTCCAACCCGAGCCCATACATGTATCTGCTGCGGATGCCCGGCGCGGAATCCGACGCCACGGGTTCGGGCGGGCAGACGGCGTTCACCATCGTCGGCAGCAGTCCCGAGGCACTCGTGACGGTGTCCGACCGTCTCGCCACCACGCACCCGATCGCCGGGACGCGCTGGCGCGGAGCCACGGAGGAAGAAGACCAGCTGCTGGGCAAGGATCTGCTCGAGGACGAGAAAGAGAACGCCGAGCACCTGATGCTCGTCGATCTCGCCCGCAACGATCTGGGGCGCGTGTGCGTGCCGGGCACCGTGAAGGTGGGTGACTACCGCCACGTCGAGCGATACAGCCACGTGATGCACCTCGTGTCGACGGTGTCGGGGGTTCTCCGCGACGACAAGCACGCGCTGGATGCCGTCACGGCCTGCTTTCCCGCCGGGACGCTGACCGGCGCGCCGAAGGTACGGGCGATGGAGCTGATCGACGAACACGAGAAGACCCGCCGCGGCCTCTACGGCGGCATCGTCGGATACATCGACTTCGCCGGCAACGCCGACACCGCCATCGCGATCAGGACCGCGCTGATGGTCGACGGTCGAGCATATGTCCAGGCCGGCGCCGGAGTGGTCGCCGACAGCCAACCGGAGTACGAGTACAACGAGGCCCGCAACAAGGCGAAGACGGTGCTCAGCGCGGTCGCCGCGGCTGCGACGATGCGTCGCGTCGAACCATCTACCGGCGGTGGGTCCCAGCCGCGAAACCCACAGTCGTGAAACTCACCGACGAAGACGTCGAGGCACTGCGGCGCAAATCGGTTCGGCGGCGTCAAGGCTTGGCGGCGCTCCTGCTCGTGGCGGCGGCGCTGGCGTTCTGGGCCGCATCGAGGATGACCTGGGCGACGGCGTCCGCCGAAGACGGGCTCGCACCGCAACGAGACTTCGTGGTCAAGGGTGCCGATTGGAGTCCGTGGCTGACGCCACTGGCATTGGTGATGCTGGCGGCGATCGCGGCCGCGTTCTCCCTGCGGGGTTGGGCATTGCGCGTGCTGGCGATCGTGATCGCGGCCGGTGGTGTGCTCGCGGCGTTCCCCGCGTTGTCGTTGATCGTCAACGGTGCCGACGCGATCTATGCCGCCAAGGCCGGTGGCATCCCCGACAAGTACCGCATCCTGTTGGTGACCACCAACAGTTGGGCAGGCGCGGTGGTCCTTGTGGGCACCGTCTGTTCGGTGGCCGCTGCGGTGGCGCTCCTACGGGTGGTCAACGGCTCGGCGATGTCGTCGAAGTATCAGACGCCGGCGGCGCGACGCGACGAACTCGAACGCAAGATCTTCGCCGACTACGAGAAACGCAAAGACCACGAGAACCGCACGGATGCGGAAACGCCGTCCGGACCGTCTGGCAATGCAGCCACCTCGGATGCCGACGCGACCAAGCCCGACGTCCAGACCAAGCCCGACGATGCGACAAAGCCCGATGTCCAGACCAAGTCCGACGATCCGAACCCTCACGGCGCACCAGCCAATGAACGCATGATGTGGGACGCACTCGACACCGGTATCGATCCGACGGATCTCGACAGCAAATAAGACCGTGTCCTGCGATGTCGGTAGCGCTTTGAGCGACGCCGACGATATGCACCACAGGTGATCTGCTCGACACACGAAGGGCAGACCGGGGCCTGGAGACCGGCGTCGATGCTTCGGCCAACCCGAGATCAGGTGTCGCAGGCCCGCGGGCTACCCTGAGGAACACACGACGAGCGAAAGGGAGCCATTCGCCGTGAGCACGCCCACCGTCCTCGATTCGATCATCGAGGGAGTGAAAGCCGATGTCGCAGCGCGTGAAGCAGTTCTCGACTATGCGGCAGTGAAGGCGGCCTCAGCGAAGGCGCCCGCACCCAAGGACGCGATGGCCGCGCTGCGCAAGCCGGGTATCGGTGTCATCGCCGAGGTCAAGCGCGCAAGTCCGTCGAAGGGCGATCTCGCGACGATCGGCGACCCGGCCGAACTGGCCCGCGCCTACGAGTCTGGCGGGGCGCGCATCATCAGCGTCCTCACCGAGGAACGCCGCTTCCGCGGATCGCTCGCCGATCTCGACAGCGTGCGCGCCGCGGTCAACATCCCGGTGTTGCGCAAGGACTTCATCGTCGGCCCGTATCAGATCCACGAGGCCCGCGCGCACGGCGCCGACGTCATCCTGCTGATCGTCGCGGCGCTGGAGCAGAACGTCCTCGCGGCACTGCTCGACCGCACCGAAAGTCTGGGCATGACCGCGCTCGTGGAGGTGCACACCGAGGAAGAGGCCAACCGTGCCCTGGAGGCGGGGGCCTCGGTCGTCGGCGTCAATGCCCGCAACCTCAAGACCCTCGAGGTCGACCGCGACTCGTTCTCGCGGATCGCCCCGGGGCTGCCTACCGAGGTGATCCGCATCGCCGAGTCGGGGGTGCGTGGCACAGCCGACCTGCTGGCCTACGCGGGCGCCGGTGCCGATGCCGTTCTCGTCGGCGAGGGTCTGGTCACCAGCGGCGATCCCCGTGCGGCGGTCAGCGAGCTGGTCACCGCGGGTACCCACCCTTCCTGTCCGAAACCTGTTCGCTGACATCGGTGGTGGGGGGTGCCCTACGCCGTGTGAGCCCGAGAGTCTGTGAGATCTTGTGACAGCTCAACAGCATTCATCGATCCGCGGTGAAACCGAGGTGCCGGCCGCCAGCGTTGGCCTGACCAGTCGTACCTCGATCGAGCCCGACGAGGGCGGGCACTTCGGTGTCTACGGCGGTCGGCATGTGCCCGAGGCGCTGATGGCCGTGATCGACGAGGTCACCACCGGCTACGAGAAGATGCGCAGCGACGAGGATTACCTCGCCGAACTCGACCGCCTGCAGCGCGATTACGTCGGACGGCCGTCGCCGATGTATGAGGCGACTCGCCTGCGCGACGACGCGGGTGGCGCACGAATCTTCCTCAAACGCGAAGACCTCAATCACACGGGTTCGCACAAGATCAACAACGTGCTCGGGCAGCTTCTCCTCGCGCGGCGCATGGGTAAGAACCGCATCATCGCCGAGACCGGTGCCGGTCAGCACGGTGTCGCGACCGCGACCGGGTGTGCCCTGTTCGGCATGGAATGCATCATCTACATGGGCCGTGTCGACACCGATCGGCAGGCGCTCAACGTCGCCCGCATGCGTCTGCTCGGCGCGGAGGTGGTTGCCGTCGACAACGGCTCGGCCACCCTGAAGGACGCCATCAACGAGGCGATGCGCGACTGGGTCACCAACGCGCACAACACTTATTACTGTTTCGGCACGGCAGCGGGGCCACACCCGTTCCCGACCATGGTCCGCGATCTTCAGCGCGTCGTGGGGCTCGAGGCCAGGGCACAGATCCTCGATGCGGCGGGGCGACTGCCCGACGCCGTTGTCGCGTGCGTGGGCGGCGGCTCCAATGCCATCGGCATCTTCCACCCGTTCATCGACGACGCCTCGGTGCGCCTGGCCGGCTACGAGGCCGCCGGCGACGGAGTCGAGACCGGGCGGCACGCAGCCACTTTCACGGGCGGAACACCCGGGGCCTTCCAGGGTGCCTACTCGTACCTACTTCAGGATGAGGACGGCCAGACCATCGAATCGCATTCGATCTCAGCGGGTCTGGACTACCCGGGGGTGGGCCCCGAGCACGCGTATCTCAAGGACACCGGTCGTGCCGACTACCGGCCGATCACCGACACCGAGGCAATGGACGCGCTCGCTCTGCTGAGTCGACGCGAGGGCATCATCCCGGCGATCGAGTCGGCGCACGCGGTGGCCGGCGCACTCAAGCTCGGACGCGAACTCGGCGAGAACTCGATCATCGTGGTGAGCCTGTCCGGGCGCGGCGACAAGGACGTCGACACCGCAGCCCGATGGTTCCATCTGTTCGACCCGCCACCCTCGCAGGACGAAGCCGCCGAACCGGGAGCCGCCCGATGACCGTCACCGCCCCGCCGTCGAAGTTGGGTTCGGTGTTCGCGCAATGTCGCAGCGAAGGCCGTGCCGCCCTCATCGGCTATCTCCCCGTGGGCTATCCGACGGTCGACGGCTCGTTGTCGTCGTTCCGCACGATGGTCGACGCGGGCTGCGACATCATCGAGATCGGCGTGCCGTATTCCGACCCGGTGATGGACGGACCCACGATCCAGGACGCCGCCGACCTCGCCCTGACCAACGGGGTCCGGGTGCGCGACGTGTTCACGGCTGTCGAGGCGATTGCCGACGCGGGTGGCCACTCGGTGGTGATGAGTTACTGGAATCCGGTCCTGCAATACGGGGTGGACCGGTTTGCCCGCGATCTGGCCAATGCCGGTGGCGCCGGTCTGATCACGCCGAACCTCATCCCGGAAGAGGGCGCGGCATGGCATGCGGCGTCCGACGAACAGGAACTCGACCGGATCTACCTGGTTGCACCGTCGTCGACGACCGAGCGCATCGCGCTGACCGTCGACGCATCGCGCGGATTCGTCTACGCCGCGTCGACGATGGGTGTGACCGGCGCACGCGACGCGGTCTCGGATGCCGCACCCGAACTGTGTGCCCGCGTGCGCGCCTACTCCGACATCCCGATCGGCGTGGGTCTCGGCGTGCGCAACCGCCAGCAGGCAGCCGAGATCGCCGCATACGCCGACGGCGTGATCGTCGGTTCGGCCCTGGTGACCGCCGCTCACGCCGGTGACGACCATCTTGCCGACCTCGTCACCGAACTCGCCGAGGGCGTTCGATCGCCTCGGTGACCATTGCCGACTTGCGCGCGCTGTTCGTCCGACATCGCCGAGGATGGTGTGAGGCTGTGTTCTAGTGTCGGTTAGGGTGACAGCGTGACGCTGCCGACCGCCCTGGACGGGCCGACGACAACGATTTTGGCGTACATACCGAGCCCACCTCAGGGTGTGTGGTACGTCGGTCCTTTCCCAGTCCGTGCCTACGCGCTGTGCATCATCGTCGGCATCGTCGTCGCCGTCTGGTGGGGCAATCGACGGTGGATCGCACGCGGCGGCCAGGACGGTGAGGTCCTCGACGTCGCGATCTGGGCGGTGCCGTTCGGCTTGATCGGCGGTCGGATCTATCACCTGATCACGGACTGGCAGACGTATTTCGGTGACGGACCCAAGTCGCCGATCGACGCCGTGAAGATCTGGGACGGTGGTCTCGGGATCTGGGGTGCGGTGTTCTTCGGTGCCCTGGGCGCGTGGATCGGTGCGCGACGCTGCGGCATCCGGTTAACCGCGTTCGGTGATGCCATCGCGCCGCCGATCCTGTTGGCCCAGGCCATCGGCCGCCTCGGAAACTACTTCAACCAGGAACTGTACGGCCGAGAAACCACGGTGCCCTGGGGCCTGGAGATCTACGACCGCGTGGACTCCGCGGGCCACCGCGACCCCGGCTTGATCTCCGGTGTCTCCAACGGCGACGTGGTTGCGGTTGTCCATCCCACGTTCCTGTACGAGTTGCTGTGGAACGTCGTGCTGGTCATCGCGCTGGTACTGATCGATCGGCATTTCCGCATCGGCCACGGCCGACTGTTCGCGCTCTATGTCGCGGGTTACTGCCTGGGTCGCTTCGGCGTCGAACTGCTGCGTTCCGATCCGGCCACCCTGATCGGCGGAATCCGGATCAACGTGTTCACCGCGGCAATCGTATTTGCCTGTGCTGCCGCCTATTTCGTGATCGCACCGCGCGGTCGTGAGCAGGGCCTGGAGATGTACCACCCCGAACGCGCGGCCGAACTCGAAGAGCGCGGCATCGCCGGCTACGTCGACGACTGGTACGACGAAGACCTCGACGACATCGACGAGACCAAAGATGATCGCGGCACGGCAGTTGCCGGTGCGGCAGTCGCCGGCGCAGCGGTCGTTGGCACGGCGGCGCTGGTCGGCGACGACGACGGTGACAAGGCCGACGATGAGTCTGTTGCCGAAGACGCCGAAGTCGCCGAGGACGCCGACACCAGGGACGCCGAAGTTGCCGAGGACGCCGAAGACGAGACCGACGATGGTGACGGTGACGAAGTCGCCGACGCCGAGACTTCAGCGGATGAAGACGGCGACGAGGACGAACCCGAGGACGTTGTCGGCGCCGCGGAGGAAACCGATGGCGCGAAGGAAACCGCCAGCAGCACGGCCGAGGACGAAACCGCCGACGATGGTGACTCGGCAGTCACCACTGCAGACGAGGACGAGGCAGAGCAGTCTGATGGCGAGCAGGCGGAGGTCGGCGACGATCTCGAAGAGGAGGCCACCGACGAGCCCGAGGTGACCGACGGGGAAACCGAGACCGACGGGGAAACCGAGACCGACGGGGAAACCGAGACCGACGGGGAAACCGAGACCGACGCAGACACCGAGACCGACAGCGACGCCGAGACCAAGGACGACGTCGCCGAGGAGATCGCCGAGGACGAGGACGAGGACGAGGTTGAGGCGACAGGGGAGTCCGGCGACGAACCCGACAGCTCCAGTGCGACCGAAGGCGTCGAACCGGAACCGGACGAGGTGGACGAGGAAGCAGGCGACACCCCCGACGTCTGCGATGAGCCCACCGCTGAGGCCGATGCCGGTGAGGCTGACGCTGAGGCCGATGCCGGTGATGTCGCCCCGGAGGCCGATGCCGGTGAGGCTGACGCGGACTCGACGGATACGAACGAAGCGCAATCCAAGTCCGACGCTGATTGATCCGATGAGGCGGGCAACCGACCCGCTGACCTGGGCAAATGTGCTCGGGTCCGCCAACAAAATCTAGGGGAAGAACTTCTTCCCCGGGGTTCGTAGTCGTCCGCGAGAAATTTCTGAGGGAAGACACCAAGGGTAGGGGAAGAAGTTTCTTCCCCTACTTTCTTGCGCCCGACAGGCCCGCGGCGCCGACGACGTCGACGGTGGGTCGCCGTGAGCACGGACATCGGCTCGGTCGCCAAGATCACACGCGTCCCACGTGCGACCCCGATCCGCAGTTCCAACGTCTCGGGTTCGGTTCAGATAGACTTGAATTTCGCGACGCGCGACGATCACCTCGATGCAGCCCATGTCATCGGCCGGTCGCCTGCGCGACGCTTATGTGCTCCACGGGCCAACGCTGTCCCAACGGACATCCAGCGTGCGATTCGTCTCGGATCGAGTGTGGAGGTAGTGATGCTGTTTTCTGCGCTTCCGGCCAAGCAGGGCCTGTACGACCCCGAAGCCGAGGTCGATTCCTGTGGCGTGGCAATGGTTGCCGACATTCACGGCCGCCGCTCTCATTCGATCGTCGCCGACGGTCTGCTTGCCCTCGAGAATCTGGAACATCGCGGCGCGGCCGGAGCCGAGGTCAACAGCGGTGACGGCGCGGGAATCCTGATCCAGCTCCCCGATGAACTCCTTCGCGAGACCGCGGGCTTCGACCTTCCCGCACCATCGGCGGACGGCGCCAACACCTACGCCGCGGGCATCTGTTTCCTCCCCGCCGACGCCGGTCTTCGACAACTGGCCATCGAGCGGGTCGAGGCGCTTGCCGACGCCGAGGGTGTCACGATCCTCGGCTGGCGCGAGCTTCCGGTGGATGCCGTGCGTGCCGACATCGGCGAAACCGCGCTCGGCTGCATGCCGCACATGATGCAACTCTTCGTGACCGTCGAGCCGGCCCCCGGAGGCACGCGACTCGCCGGCATCGACCTCGACCGGTTCATCTACCCGTTCCGCAAGCAGGCCGAGCGCGTCACCCCGGAGATCGAGGAAGCCGGCACCGGCCTCTACTTCCCGTCGCTCTCGAGCCGGACGATCGTCTACAAGGGCATGCTCACCACGATGCAGCTGCCTCTCTACTACGACGACCTGCGTGACGAGCGTTGCTGGAGCGCCATCGCGATCGTGCACTCCCGATTCTCCACCAACACCTTTCCGTCCTGGCCGCTGGCACACCCGTTCCGGTTCGTCGCCCACAACGGCGAGATCAACACCGTGCGCGGCAACCGCAATCGCATGCGCGCCCGCGAAGCGCTCCTCGACACCGGGCTCATCCCAGGCGACCTGGCCCGCGCGTTCCCCATCTGCACGCCGGAGGCATCGGACTCCGCATCGCTCGACGAGGTGCTGGAGTTGCTCGTGCTCGGCGGCCGCAGCGTGCCGCATGCCGTGATGATGATGGTGCCCGAGGCATGGGAGAACGTCCCCGACATGGACCCCAAGCGCCGCGCGTTCCTGCAGTTCAACGCATCGTTGATGGAGGCCTGGGACGGTCCCGCGTGCGTCACCTTCACCGACGGCAGCGTCGTCGGCGCCGTCCTCGACCGCAACGGACTCCGCCCAGGACGCTGGTGGCAGACCCGCGACGGACGGGTGATCCTGGCGTCGGAGGCAGGTGTGCTCGAGGTGCCGGTCGACGACGTGATCTCCAAGGGCCGCCTCGAACCGGGCCGCATGTTCCTCGTCGACACCGTGGCGGGCCGGATCATCCCCGACGAAGAGGTCAAGGGCGACCTGATCGACGCCGAGCCCTACGACGAGTGGCTGCACGCAGGGCTGCTCGACATCGCCACCCTGCCGGACCGTCCGGTGTACAAGCCCAACCACGACACGGTGGTCCGACGCCAGGTGTCCTTCGGCTACACCGAGGAGGATCTGCGCGTCCTCTTGACCCCGATGGCCGCCTCCGGCTACGAACCGCTCGGTTCGATGGGTACCGACACGCCGGTTGCCGTGCTGTCCAAGCGATCCCGGCTTCTCTACGACTACTTCGTCGAACTCTTCGCGCAGGTCACCAACCCGCCGCTGGATGCGATCCGCGAGGAGATCGTCACCTCGATGGCACGCGTGATGGGGCCCGAGCAGAATCTTCTCGACCCGACCGCCGCGTCGTGCCGGCAGATCCTGCTGCACTGGCCGGTGATCGACAACGACGACCTCGCCAAGCTCGTCCACATCAACGACGACGGCGACAACCCCGGTCTGTCCGCAAAGGTCCTCAGCGGTCTCTACGAGGTCGCCGAAGGTGGCGCGGGTCTGGCTGCTGCGCTGGAGGATCTCCGTAACCGCGCGAGCCAGGCGATCGCGGAAGGCCATACGACGCTGGTGATCTCGGACCGGCATACCGACCGCGAGCACGCACCGATCCCGTCGTTGTTGGCCACGTCGGCGGTCCACCATCATCTGGTCCGCACCAAGGAGCGGACCAAGGTGGCGCTGGTCGTCGAATCCGGTGATGCCCGCGAGGTGCACCACATCGCGCTGCTGATCGGATTCGGTGCTGCCGCGGTGAACCCGTATCTGGCGCTGGAGACCATCGAGGATCTCATCGCCGAGGGTGAACTCATCGGGGTGGCGCCGTCGAAGGCGGTCCGCAACTATGTCGAGGCGCTCGGCAAGGGCGTGCTCAAGGTGATGAGCAAGATGGGTATCTCGACCATCAGCTCCTACACGGGCGCACAGGCTTTCGAGGCCGTCGGGTTGTCGTCTGAGGTGGTGCGAGAGTATTTCACCCGCACGGTCTCGAGGATCGAGGGTGTGGGGCTCGACGAACTGGCCGAGGAGGTGCGGCTGCGCCATCATCGTGCCTTCCCGGAGAACGCCACCGAGCAGGTGTACCGCCGGCTCGAGGTGGGCGGCGAGTATCAGTATCGTCGCGAGGGCGAGCTCCATCTGTTCACCCCGGAGACGATCTTCCTGCTCCAGCACGCGACCAAGACCGGACAGACCGAGGTCTTCCAGAAGTACTCCGACGAGGTGAACAAACTATCCGCCGAAGGCGGCACGCTGCGCGGCCTCTTCGAATTCGATCTCGCTGCGCGCGAACCGATCCCACTCGACGAGGTCGAGCCCGCCGAAGACATCATGAAGCGGTTCAACACCGGCGCGATGAGCTACGGTTCGATCTCCGCAGAAGCGCACGAGACCATCGCCATCGCGATGAACCGCATTGGTGCGCGGTCGAATTCGGGTGAGGGCGGCGAGGACGTCGACCGCCTGTACGACCCGGAACGCCGCAGTGCCGTCAAGCAGGTGGCGTCCGGCCGATTCGGCGTGACCAGTGATTACCTCACCAATGCGACCGACATCCAGATCAAGATGGCGCAGGGCGCGAAACCCGGTGAGGGCGGCCAGCTTCCGGCCTACAAGGTGTACCCGTGGATCGCCAAGACGCGTCACTCGACGCCGGGTGTCGCGCTGATCTCACCGCCGCCGCATCACGACATCTACTCGATCGAGGACCTGGCGCAGCTGATCCACGACCTGAAGAACGCCAACTCCGACGCACGTATCCACGTCAAGCTGGTCAGCGCAGTCGGTGTCGGGACGGTGGCGACCGGTGTGTCGAAGGCGCACGCCGACGTGGTGCTCATCTCCGGCCACGACGGCGGTACGGGCGCATCACCACTGACGTCGCTCAAGCATGCGGGCACCCCGTGGGAGATCGGGCTGGCCGACGCGCAACAGACGCTGATGCTCAACGGACTTCGCGACCGCATCACCGTCCAGTGCGACGGCGCCCTGCGCACCGGCCGTGACGTGATCATGGCGGCGCTGCTGGGGGCGGAGGAGTACGGCTTCTCGACCGCGCCGCTGATCGTGACCGGCTGCATCATGATGCGGGTCTGCCACCTCGACACCTGTCCCGTCGGTGTGGCCACCCAGAATCCGGTGTTGCGGTCGCGCTTCACCGGACAGGCGGAGCATCTGGTGAACTTCTTCCGCTTCATTGCCGAGGATGTTCGTAAGTACCTCGCGCAGTTGGGGTATCGGACGCTCGACGACGCGATCGGGCAGTCGCAGCGCCTGCACACCGACACCGCGCTCGCGCACTGGAAGAGCAAGGGACTCGATCTGAGTCCCATCTTCCGCAAGGTGGAGGACAAGGGGCCGAGTCGGCGCGTGCGCGGCCAGGACCACGGCCTCGACAAGGCGCTCGACCAGACGATGATCCAACTGGCCGAAGGGGCGCTCGAAGACGCGCATCCGGTGACGCTCGAACTGCCGGTGCGCAACGTCAACCGCACCGTCGGCACGCTGCTCGGTTCAGAGGTGACTCGTCGATACGGTGCCGAAGGCCTGTCCGAGGACACCATCACGGTGAAGCTGAACGGCTCGGCGGGGCAGTCCCTCGGTGCCTTCCTCCCGCCGGGCGTGACCATCAAACTCAGCGGTGACACCAACGACTACGTCGGAAAGGGCTTGTGCGGCGGCAAGATCGTCGTCGCGCCTGATCCCGACGCCTGGTTCATCGCCGAGGACCAGGTCATTGCCGGCAACACGATTCTGTACGGTGCGACGTCGGGCGAGGTGTTCCTGCGCGGGCGGGTCGGCGAGCGGTTCTCCGTGCGCAACTCCGGTGCGACTGCCGTCGTCGAGGGTGTGGGCGACCACGCCTGCGAGTACATGACCGGCGGCCGGGTGGTGATTCTCGGCCCGACCGGCCGAAACATGGCGGCCGGCATGTCGGGCGGGATCGCCTTCGTCTACGACCTCGACCCGGACAAGGTGAACAAGGCGATGGTCGAGTTGATGCGTCCCGACCCCGACGATCTGGGGTGGCTACGCGAGACCATCGCCAAGCACACCGAGCTCACCGGCTCGGCGATCGGTGCGTCGATGCTGGCCGATTGGCCACGACGATGCCTCGCCTTCACCAAGGTGATGCCCACCGATTACAAGCGCGTACTCGACGCGGCCCGCATGGCCGAGGCCGAGGGACGCGACGTCGATTCAGCGATCATGGAGGCGGCACGTGGCTGACCCGCGCGGATTCCTGGAGATCCGGAAGAAAGAAGCAAAGTACCGCCCGGTCACCGAGCGCGTCGCCGACTGGGACGACGTCTACGTGCACGCGGAGAACCCGCTGCAGATCCTCGACGAGGTGTCCACGCAGGCCCGACGCTGCATGGACTGCGGAATTCCGTTCTGCCACTCCGGAACTGCGGGGTGCCCGCTGGGCAACCTGATCCCCGAGTGGAACGACCTGGTGCGTCGTGGTCGGTGGGACGCGGCCAGCAGCAGGCTGCATGCCACCAACAACTTCCCGGAGTTCACCGGGATGGTCTGTCCGGCACCGTGCGAGGCGGCCTGCGTGCTGTCGATCTCCGAGCCCACCACCGGTGGCAGCGTCACGATCAAACGCATCGAGAAGACCATCGCCTACGAGTCGTGGGCCGAAGGCATCATCGGGCCCGAGCCGCCCGCCGCCAAGTCGGGGCGTTCGGTGGGAGTGGTCGGATCGGGTCCGGCCGGACTGGCCGCCGCCCAGCAGCTGACCAGAGCCGGCCACGACGTGACGGTCTACGAGCGCGACGACCGGCTCGGCGGACTGCTGCGCTACGGCATCCCCGAGTACAAGCTGCAGAAGTCCGACATCGACCGCCGCATCGCCCAGATGCGGGCAGAGGGAACCGAATTCGTCGTCAACTGTGACGTCGGTACCGATCTCACCGTCGAAGAGCTCAAGTCCCGCCACGACGCGGTCGTCCTCGCGATCGGCGCGATGGAAGCCCGTGACAATCCGGTGCCGGGACGCGACCTCGCCGGCGTGCACCTGGCCATGGAGCACCTCGTGCCCGCGAACAAGGAATGCGAGGGCGACGGTCCGTCGCCGATCACCGCGGCCGGCAAACACGTGGTCATCATCGGTGGCGGCGACACCGGAGCCGACTGCCTCGGCACCGCGCACCGGCAGGGTGCGGCGTCGGTGGTGCAGTTGGACTACAACCCCGAGTTGCCCAGCGACCGCGACGACAATCGGTCGCCGTGGCCGACCTGGCCGCTGATCATGCGCACATCCAGCGCACACGCCGAGGGCGGCGAACGGCGCTACCAGGTGGCCGTGCAGCGATTCGACGGTGACGAGCAGGGCAACGTGAAGACGATGGTGCTCGCCGAGGTGGCGGTCCAGCGTGAGCCCGACGGTCGTCGTGTGGTCACACCGGTTGGCGAGGAGTTCGAGATCCCATGCGAACTCGCCTTGTTCGCAATCGGTTTCGCGGGTGTGCGGCGTTCGCCGTTGCTGACGGATCTGCAGATCGAACCCAACAAGAGGGGATCGTTGTCCTGTGGAAGCGATTGGCAGACCGACGCGCCGGGCGTGTTCGTGTGCGGTGACGCCCATCGCGGTGCGTCTCTGGTGGTGTGGGCGATCGCCGAAGGGCGATCCACTGCGCGCGCGGTCGACAAGTTCCTGATGGGGGCGTCGGATCTGCCTTCGCCGGTCCGGCCCGCCGCGTTGCCGCTGTCGGTGCGCTGACCCGCGTCGGTTTCGTTGATTTCTCCGGTCAGCCAAGATGGCCGCTCTACCAGCACGAACACCAGATGCACGAACGGTGACCGTTATCCGCATGCATAGAGAAGCACCGACGACGGGACTAAGGTGAGGTTGTGACACGGCGAACCAAGATTGTCTGCACCCTGGGCCCGGCCACCGCGACCGACGAGCGCATCAAGGAACTCGTCGAATGCGGCATGGATGTGGCACGCATGAACTTCAGCCACGGAAGCCACGAAGACCACGCCGAGGTGTATGCGCGTGTCCGCAAGGCTTCCGACGCCACCGAGAAGGCTGTCGGCATCCTCGCCGATCTGCAGGGCCCCAAGATCCGGCTCGGCAAGTTCGAGGATGACGGCGCCCTGAACGGCGAAGTGCTGTGGGACACCGGCGAAAAGGTCCGCATCACCGTCGACGACGTGGTCGGTACCCACGACCGGGTGTCGACGACGTACAAGCAACTGTCCCGCGATGCCAGCCCCGGCGACCGACTCCTCGTCGACGATGGCAAGGTCGGTCTCGTCGTCGATTCGGTCGACGGACCCGACGTGCTGTGTACGGTCACCGAGGGCGGACCCGTCAGCAACAACAAGGGGCTCTCGCTGCCCGGCATGAACGTCTCGGTGCCTGCCTTGTCGGCCAAGGACATCGCCGACCTCGAGTTCGCACTGAAGCTCGGCGTCGACATGATCGCGCTGTCGTTCGTGCGCAGCCCGTCCGACATCGAACTCGTGCACGAGGTGATGGACCGCGTCGGCCGTCGCATCCCGGTCATCGCGAAGCTGGAGAAGCCGGAGGCCATCGACAACCTCGAGGCCATCGTGCTGGCTTTCGACGCGATCATGGTCGCCCGTGGTGACCTCGGCGTCGAACTCCCGCTCGAGCAGGTGCCGCTGGTGCAGAAGCGGGCCATCCAGATGGCCCGCGAGAACGCCAAGCCGGTGATCGTCGCCACCCAGATGCTCGACTCCATGATCGAGAACTCGCGCCCGACTCGCGCAGAGGCCTCCGACGTCGCCAACGCGGTGCTCGACGGTGCCGACGCGGTGATGCTGTCCGGTGAGACGTCGGTCGGCAAGTTCCCGATGGAATCCGTGCGCACGATGGACAAGATCGCCCGCGCCGTCGAAGGCGGACCTCGCGACGTTCCGCCGCTCTCACACGTCCCGCGCACCAAGCGCGGCGTCATCTCGTATGCCGCACGCGACATCGGCGAGCGGCTCGAGGTGAAGGCCCTCGTGGCGTTCACCCAGTCCGGTGACACGGTTCGACGCCTGGCCCGGCTGCACTCCCGACTGCCCCTGTTGGCGTTCACCCCGACGCAGGCGGTACGCAGCCAGCTCGCCTTGAGTTGGGGCACCGAGACTTTCATCGTCAACCATGTCGACACCACCGACCACATGATCGATCAGGTCGACCACCAACTGCTGCGCATCGGGCGGCTCGCGGAAGGTGACGTCGTGGTCATCGTCGCCGGCGCGCCACCCGGCACCGTCGGCTCCACCAACATGATCCACGTGCACCGCATCGGCGAACAGGACCACTGAGTCTCCATCCGCTCCCTGGGGAGTCTTCCCGCCTCCATCGTGTGTTTCCCTGGCCGTGCCCCACAACGGCGGGCCGCAGGCCGTGAAGTGGCGCCCGCACCATAGGGTTGGGGGATGACCGACCAATCCGACGACCTCGGACAGCTGCTCGCCTTGCTCGACGTCGAACGGCGGGACGAGAACCTCTTCCTCGGGCAGCATCCTGAACAGAAGACGGCGCGCACGTTCGGCGGGCAACTTCTCGGCCAGGGTGTGGTCGCCGCCGCACGTACGCTCACGCGCGGCAATCCGCCCATTCACGCTCTGCATGCCCACTTCATCCGCGGCGGCGATGTCGCTCTGCCGATGGAGTATCACGTCGCCCGTTTCCGGGACGGCAAGTCGTTCGCGAATCGTCAGGTCACCGCGATCCAGAAGGGCGAGGAGATCTTCACGATGCTCGTCGCATTCCAGGACAACGCGGCCGGCCTCGAACACGCCGTCGAGATCCCGCAGGTGCCTTATCCCGAAGAGTTGCCACCGCTCGGCGAGCATTTCAAAGGATTCGAGGATCGCATCGCGACCTTTGTGAATGCCTTGCACCCCATCGACATTCGCTTCGCCAACGACCCCACGTGGAAGGTGCGGGAGGCGGGGGAGACCCTCAAGGACAACCGGGTCTGGATGAAGGCCGACGGCCAGATGCCCGACGATCCGATCATGCATGTCGCGGCGATGTGTTACGCGTCGGACACCACGGTGCTCGACTCGATCATCACCACCCACGGGCTGTCCTGGGGCATCGACCGATTGTTCGCCGCGACGGTCAACCATTCGATGTGGTTCCACCGCGAATTCCGCTTCGACGACTGGCTGCTCTATGCCACCCGTTCCCCGGTCGCCACCGGGTCGCGCGGCATGGGCTCGGGCCGGTTCTGGATGCGCGACGGGACCCTGGCGACGTCGGTGGTCCAGGAAGCCCTCATCAAATACTTCCCCCCGAAGAACTAACTGGCAGAACCGACCGGCCACCCGTCCGGCGCATCACGACGGCTCGCTTTGGCAGACTGGTCGCCATGACGACCGGCCCCACCGATCAACGAGCCTCGGGTCAACACGGCACGGGCAGTTTTCCCGCGGCCGGATATCCCGGCGCCCAGCCGCAGTTCGGTTCCTCCATGGGTTGGGCACCACAACCCACCGTCGCTCCCGAGTTCTGGCTCGACCCCGGGCCCGCGTTGCCCCGACGAACGTGGCAGCGTCGCACACGCCCGTGGATCATCGCGGCCAGCGCCATCGGGGCGACCATCTTCGCGACGATCGCGATCCTCGCGCTTCTCGTCGGATACCTGCTCTCGAGTGCGTTCGACGCGAAGGGCGGCGTCGCCGTCGACTGCACCACCAAGACCGCGACCACGCCTGGCGGAATCATCAGCGCGGGCACACCGGTGCGGATCTACGACGATCGGGGCCGATCGGTCGGCGAGACCCAGTTGGGCACCATCGATCGTGACGGCAGCACCTGCACCCTGCCGTTCGAGGTGCGCGACGTCGACTCCACCGGCGGCGACTTCGTGGTCCAGATCGGCAGCGTGTACACCCAGACGGTGTCCGAGAGTGCGCTGTCGGCCGGGGTCGTATTGCGTCCGCTCTGACCGACGACTCTGACCTCCGGTCGACGCGCGAGTCGGCGCGACGCGGATTCTTGGCCGGGTTAGACTGCGATCTCGCTTTCTGGGGGAGCTGCAATAGCGCGACACCACGACCGCGCACATTCGCCGGTCGGTCCGATCGCGCGCGAACGTGAAGGGTTTCCGGAGTGGAATACAGCATCGACTGGGGCAACGAGGTCTGGGCCAGTCTGTGGTGGATGGCGAAGGCCTTCGGCATCACTGTTTTGAGCGTGGCCATCGTCGGAGCGCTGTTGGTGCGCTTCAGCCGGTGGGGCAAACCGTTGTGGCGAGTGATCGGCGGCTTCTTCCATGATCGCGAGACCCGAGTCATGGCGTGGTTGCTCGTCGTCGCACTGACGTTGCTCACGCTCTTCGGCGTGCGGGTCACCATTCTCTTCTCGTACTGGAGCAACGACCTGTACACGTCGCTCCAGATCGTCGCCGAAGGACTCGGTCAGGGCGGACCCGAAGGTGCCGCCAACGTCGACGCCGGCAAAACCGGGTTCTGGCACTCGATGATCGTGTTCGGCATTCTCGCCACGCTGCACGTCCTTCGCACCATGGTGGAGATCTACGCCGGTTCGGCATTCCAGATCAAACTGCGCTGGTGGCTCACCGAGCACGCCACCGAAGACTGGCTCGAAGGTCGGGCGTTCTATCGCAATCGATTCGTCGACCTCGGACCGTCGAAGTTCTTGAAGACCCGAGGCAAACGGCACGACATCCACCCCGGGGTCGACAATCCGGACCAGCGCATCGAGGCCGACATCACCAACCTCGCCGAGACCGGACAACGACTGTTCTGGGGGTACGGCGGGTCGTCGACCAACGGTGTCATCTCGGCCACCACCTCGATCGTCGCGTTCTCGATGATCCTGTGGGACCTGTCCGGTCCGATCACGCTCGGCGGCATCGAGATCCCACGCATGATGGTGTGGCTGGTCCTCATCTACGTTCTGGTCGCCAGCGTCGTCGCCTTCGCAATCGGCCGACCGCTGATCCGCCTCAACTTCTGGAAGGAACGCCTCACCGCGAACTTCCGTTATGCGTTGGTCCGCGTTCGCGACGGTGCCGAGAACGTCGCGTTCTACCGCGGCGAGCAGGTTGAGCATGTCGGACTGATGGCGCGCTTCCGTGCTGTCGTCGACAACTTCTGGCGCATCGTCTACGTGAACTTGGGCTTCGTCGGCTGGAACTTCAGTGTCAGTCAGCTGTCGGTGGTTTTCCCGTACATCGTGCAGGCGCCGCGCTTCTTCACCGGTCAGATCAAGCTCGGTGACATGACTCAGACGGCCTCGGCGTTCGGCGAGATGCACGACGCCCTGTCGTTCTTCCGGAACTCCTACGACGAATTCACCGAGGTGCGCGCGTCCATCATCCGTCTCGACGGTCTTGCCGACGCCGACGCGAAGTCTCGGAAACTTCCCGCGATGGCGACGCTCGACGGCGATCGCACCGTGAAGTTGGCCGACGTACGCATCGCGACCCCCGATGGCACCGACCTGATCCGAGCACTGAACCTAGAGCTGACCCCCGGCGAGGCATTGGTCGTCAAGGGGCGATCGGGAGCCGGGAAGTCCACGCTGCTGCGTGGCCTGGCGGGGCTGTGGCCATTTGCGGAAGGTCAATTCACCCGCCCCGCCGGAAACGAAACCCTTTTCCTGTCGCAGATGCCCTACATTCCGCTCGGCGATCTGCGGACCGTCGTCGCCTACCCGGCGCTGCCCACCGAGATCGGCGACGACGCGATCCGCACGGCGCTGCAGGCGGTGTTCCTGCCGCACCTCGTCGACCGCCTCGACGAGGAAGAGGACTGGGCGAAGGTACTCTCGCCGGGCGAGCAGCAGCGTGTGGCCTTTGCCCGTATTCTGCTGACCCGGCCACGGGCGGTGTTCATGGACGAGGCCACATCGGCGGTCGACGAGGGTCTGGAGTACGCGCTCTACTCGCTGATCCGCTCGGAGTTGCCGGAAGTGATCCTGGTGTCGGTGAGCCATCGCAGCACCACCGATCAGCATCACACCGAGGTTCTCGAACTCATCGGTGCCGGTGACTGGACGCTGTCACCGGTGGCGCGATAGCGCACCGCTATGACACCGGGGTAGAGGTTTCGACCCTCCCGCAGGCTTTCCCCAGCAGACCATCACCGTGCGACCGAACGCCGTCGCTTTGCGCACGGTCGGAGGCATCCAGGAGATCACCTGGGCCGAGTACGGACAGCGCGTCGAGGCGACCGGTGACATCGGGACCCTGGACGACGAGGGGTTCCTGACCATGTCAAGCGGTTCACCGTCATTCCCACGGCCTGGGATCCGGGTGGTGACGAGCTCACCCCGACGATGAAGTTGCGGCGCAAACCCATCGCCGACAAATTCGCCGAGCGCATCGTGGCGCTCTACGACGAGGAACCGAGCGCCATCGTCGTCGACTTGCGCTGAACAGCCGATCTAGCTGCGTTCTTTACCATTCGATTACCGGTTGCGCGGAACCGTTCCGGTGCTGATGTCCGCGCAGTACTGTGAGGCACGGACGAGCGAAGCGACGGGGCACTTCGCCGTCATACCTGGCCGATGCATGTGCAGAATCGAGGACAACCATCGTGTCCGATCCGGAGCTGATCACCTTCCCCCACGAGACGGGTGTCGCGGTCTCGACCCTTCCGCAAGCCTTTCAACAGACCATCACGGTGCGCCCCGACGGGGTGGCATTACGTACCGCCGGCGGGATCCAGGAGATCACCTGGGCCGAGTACGGACAGCGTGTGGAGACCATCGCTGCGGGGCTCGCCGCGCTTGGAGTGAAACGTGGCGACACCGTCGGCATCATGCTGACCAATCGGCCGGAGTTCCATCTGGTCGACACTGCCGCACTACATCTGGGCGCCATCCCGTTCTCGATCTACAACACCAGTTCACCGGAACAGATCGAGTACCTGTTCGGCAACGCCGACAACGCGGTGGTCGTCACCGAGCAGGTGTTCTTGCCGCTGATCCAGGCCGCATCGACCAACGTGACGACGACGATCGTGGTCGACGGTGTGGCGTCGGATGCTGTTTCGCTGGCCGATCTCGAGCAGACACCGGCGCCCGACGGCTTCGACTTCACCGCAAGCTGGCAGGCCGTCGAGCCGGGTGATCTCGCCACCCTGATCTACACCTCCGGAACCACTGGGCCACCCAAGGGCGTGGAGATCACCCATCGCAACATGATCGCCGAACTCGCCTGTCTCGCAGACGAAGTCGAGGTCGGTTTCGACGATCGGGTGATCTCCTATCTGCCTGCCGCACACATAGCCGACCGCGTCTCCTCGCACGGGGCGAACATGGTGCGGGGTATCCAGGTGACCACGGTGACCGATCCGCGCGAGATCGCGGCCGTCTTGCCGGAAGTGCACCCGACCTTCTTCTTCGGAGTGCCACGCGTGTGGCAGAAGATCCGGGCCGGTATCGAGGCCAAGATGGCGCAGGAGACCAGTCCGGTCAAGAAGAACCTCGCGTCCTGGGCGCTGGGTGTCGGCGCAGCGGCGGCGCAGGCCCAATTGGACGGAAAGCCGCTGGGAGCACTCACACGTGCCCAGCACGGGCTGGCCGACAAGTTGGTCCTCCACAAGGTGCGCGCCGCGCTCGGCATGGACCAGATCACCTTCGCCGGCTCCGGTGCGGCGGCGATTCCGCCCGAGGTGCTGTCGTTCTTCCTCGGACTCGGCATACCGGTGCTCGAGGTGTGGGGGATGTCGGAGACGACAGGTGTGTCGACCATGAACACACCGGACGCGATCAAGCTGGGCAGCGTCGGCAAGGTCGTCCGGGGTGTCGAGGCGAAACTCGCCGATGACGGCGAACTGCTCATCCGGGGCCCGGTGAACATGCGCGGCTACCGGAATCAGCCGGAGAAGACTGCCGAGACGATCGACCCCGACGGGTGGCTGGCGACCGGTGACATCGCCACCATCGACGACGACGGCTTCGTGACGATCGTTGACCGTAAGAAGGAACTGATCATCAACGAGTCGGGAAAGAACATGTCGCCCACCAACATCGAGAATGCGATGAAGGCGGCGTCGTCGTTGATCGGTCAGGTGGTGGCGATCGGTGACGGCCGACCGTACATCTCGGCGCTGGTGGTGCTGGATCCGGATGCCGCGGCGGTACGGGCGAAGACGCACGACATGTCCGACGCCGACCTGGCGACGGTGTCGGCTCATCCGAAGGTGGTCGAGGAGATCATCACGGCCGTCAAGGTGGGCAACGGGAAACTGTCTCGGGTGGAGCAGATCAAGCGGTTCACCGTCATACCCGCGGCCTGGGATCCGGGTGGTGACGAGCTGACCCCGACGATGAAGCTGCGGCGTAAGCCCATCTCGGACAAGTACGCCGAGCACATCGTGGCGCTCTACGACGAGGAAGTCAGCGACATCGTCATCGACCTGCGCTGAGCAACCATGCGTTCACAGGCGACGGCGACACCCCACAGGATCAGCCACACCGACATCCCGCCCACCTGGATGCGCTGCGCGAGACCGAGACGGTAATTGCCGGACAGATTGTCGGCGATCAGCATCCACGCTGTGGCGAGAACGACGATCGCGAACACCACCGCACCGACCCGGCGCATCAGCGGCCACGACGGACTCCGCAGCGCGACCAGCGTGACCGCGATCATCGTGGTGAAGATCGAGAACACCGCGAGGGTGCTGGTGAGGGCATGAACGTGGTGGAGTTGGGGGAGCAGGCCACTCGGGTCGGGCCGGCATCCGGGATCGACGCCGGCGATGCATTCGATCGGAAGCAGTGCGTCGGCCATCGTCGACGCGCCGAACGCGGCCAGCGCGACGAAGGCCGTGACTGCGATCTTGCCGTGGGCGAGCGGTCGGGGGACGAGTCCCAGCAGGCCCGCGACCAGTGCGCAGGCGCTCGTCGTGAGGTCACCTGCGACGTAGACCTGGCGATGAGGTCGATGCGCCGCGTCGAGCTCACTGAGAAAGGTCCGCATCGGATCCAGGGGGCTCGACCAGAAGAACTCGAGCACCCACGACGAGTAACAGATCCCGGCCACCGCGATGAGAACGCCGACCACGATCGCGCGGGCGGACCATCGACGTGGGCTGAGTTGGGGCATCTCGTCAGGCTAGCCGTCCGCGCCATGTCGTCCTCCTCGGGTGAAACGGAATCGGCTTGGGTCGATCGCGGGCACCTGTGCTGGACGCGCGCCTACAATCGATTCCGGTCTCGCGATGAGCAGACGGCGCCGAGCGCGTGTGGTGATCATCGGGGAAGATCTATCCGCCCGGACTGAGCCGGGCCAGACATCGAGGAGCACTGAGAAGCAGTGACCACCAGCGACGTGACAGACGGCGCCCCCGAGCGCGATCTCGGTCCTATCGATTACATCGTGATCGAGTGGACCTCCGGCAAACCGACCGGCGAAGCGATTCCGCATCTGATCGATCTCGTCGACCGCGGCATCGTGCGAGTGATCGATGTCGTGTTCGTGGCCAAGTCGGAGGACGGCATCGTGACTCGGTTCGCGCTCGACGAACTCGGTGCCGACTTCGAGGTATTCGACGGAGCCGCAACGGATCTGATCGGTGACGACGACGTGTCCGAGGCGGCGGCGGCCATCGCGCCGGGCACGGCGGCAGCGATCTTGGTGTGGGAGAACCTGTGGGCAGCCCCGTTCGCGACCGCCGTGCACAACAATGGGGGAGAGGTCGTCGCGTCCGGCCGGATTCCGGTTCAGGATCTCCTCGAGCGCCTCGAATCCGCCGGTGCCTGACCATTCCGCCTGACCCTATCTTTTCTTCCTTCATCACATCTCACAACCAGGAGTAACCACATGCCAGGTTTGATTCGCGGCGTCGCCCGCACTGCCGTCATCGCCGGTACCGCCACTGCCGTCAGCAACCGTGTGTCGCGACGACAGGCCAATCGGTGGTCGCAGCAGGCCTACGACCAGGAGGCACGCGCCGCCTACGAGCAGCAGCAGTACGCCCAGCCCCAGCAGCCGCAATACCAGCAGCCCGCACCTGCACCCGCCGCGCCGGCCGCAAGCACCGTCGACCAGCTCAAGGAACTTGCCGCGCTGTACCAGCAGGGCATCCTGACCGAGGACGAGTTCGCTGCGCAGAAGGCCAAGATCCTCGCGTCCTGACGTTCGTCGCCGACTTCGTAGCAATAGATGGCGCCCAGCGCCTCCTATTGCTACCGATCTCAACCCTCGACGGTCAGCGTCTCGGCCGCCTCGACGGCCGCTCGAGACGTGTCCTTGAGGGCCACGCCCGACTTGCCCAGCCGACGTGCGCCGGATACGAGACCCGCGGTGATGTGTGCCGCCGCTTCGTAACCCAGTCCGTCGGGTGGGTGAATGTTGGAGATGCAGTTGCGGTCGGCATCGGTTCTGCCCGGTTCGGGGCGATGCGTGATGTAGATGCCCAGGCTGTCGGCCACCGACAGACCCGGGCGTTCGCCGATCACGACGATGAGCGTCAGTACGCCGAGCGCTTCGCCGATGTGATCGCCGAGCGCGACGCGCGACTGGGTGGCCACCACGGGCGGCGCGATCCGATACGTTCCGTCGAATTCGGCGATCAGTGCGGCGAGCATTCCGTGGCCGTGATCGACCAGAGCCCGGGGTGACAGGCCGTCGGCCAAGACGATGCCGATGTCGGCCTCGGTTGTCGGCACCTGCGACAGATCGTCGGGCAGGCGGCCGAGGTCGGGGCGTCGCAGATACTCACTGCGGGTCTCCGCGCGGCTCCGCACATGCACGGCGTCGCCGATGTCCAGATCGGTGAGACTATCGACGAAAGCTTCGACGTCGAGCGGGTCGTGGACCGCGTCGCGAGCCGCGGCGTGTGCGGCCTGGAACTCGAGAACGCGTTGTGAGGGAAGGGAATTACCCGCCCTGCCGAGGCCGATCCGGGCCTGGGTGGTGCGCCGCAGATCCGACCACACATCTTCGATCGGGCGATCCTCGGTCATGGTTGGGCCGCCAGCGAGAGCAGGGGAGAGGTGGCCGGATCGACGGGCAGTACGCGTCCGTTGCGGTCGGCCATGCCCAGCCGCGACAGCCAGTCCTCGAATTCGGGCGCCGGCCGTAGACCAAGTGCCTCGCGGACGTACAGGGCGTCGTGGAACGACAGGCTCTGATACCCGAGCATGATGTCGTCGGCACCGGGCACGGTGATGACGAAGGCCGCGCCCGCGACACCCAGCAGGGTGAGCAGCGTGTCCATGTCGTCCTGGTCGGCTTCCGCGTGATTGGTGTAGCAGACGTCGACGCCCATCGGCAGGCCCAGGATCTTTCCGCAGAAATGATCCTCGAGGCCGGCCCGGATGATCTGCTTGCCGTCGTAGAGGTATTCCGGCCCGATGAACCCGACGACCGTGTTGATCAGCAAGGGTTCCAGCGCACGTGCCACCGCATAGGCCCTGGTTTCCAGTGTCTGCTGGTCGACCGGTTTGCCGCCGGTACCCAGGTGCGCGCCGGCAGAGAGGGCCGAGCCCTGTCCGGTCTCGAGGTACATGACGTTGTCGCCGACCGTCCCGCGATGCAGCGACCGCCCGGCTTCGTTGGCCTCCAACAGCATCGGCACGGTGACACCGAAACTGGTGTTGGCGCCCTCGGTGCCGGCGATCGACTGGAACACCAGGTCGACCGGGACGCCCTGTTCGATGAGTTCGACGGTGGTCGTCACGTGCGAGAGGACGCACGACTGCATCGGGATCTCGAAACGCTGCCGGATGTCGTCGAGGAGATGCAGCAGATCCGCGGTGGCGTGCGGCGAATCGGTCGCCGGATTGATGCCGATGACCGCGTCGCCGCAACCCATCAGCAGACCGTCGAGGGTGGCGGCGGCGATCCCCCGTGGATCGTCGGTCGGGTGGTTGGGTTGCAGTCGGGTCGCGATGGTTCCCGGTACACCGATCGTGGTGCGGAAGGCCGAGCGGACCGTCGCCGACTTGGCCACCAGGATCAGATCCTGGTTGCGCATGATCTTCGACGTCGCGGCCACCATCTCCGGCGTGAGTGCCGGCGCAATGGAGCTGATCCGTTCGGCGGCGTCCGGGCGGGTCACGTTGGCAAGGAGCCAGTCGCGGAATCCGCCGACCGTCAGGTGGGAGATCTCGCCGAAGGCGCTGCGATCGTGGGTGTCGATGATGAGGCGGGTCACCTCGTCGGACTCATAGGGGACAACGAGTTCCTCGAGGAATGTCGACAGTGGCAGGTCGGCCAATTGCCATGCGGCCGCGGCACGTTCGGCGTCGGAGTCGGCGGCGCAGCCGGCCAGTTCATCGCCGGACCGGGCGGGGGTGGCCTTGGCCATCAGTTCGACGAGCCCATCGAAGGTGTAGGTGGTACCCGAGATGGTCTGGCTGAACTTCATCGGACCTCGTCCTCGGCTTCGGCCAGCGCGGCGAACTCCTCGTCGGGGGAGTTGGCCACGAGCCGATGGCGGCTGTACAGGGCGAAGTACAGCATGAACAGCGCGAACACCACGAGACAGCACAGCGCTGCAACCACGTCGACCAGGAATGTGGCGATCACCGCGATCGCGGCGATGATCAGCGCGAAGCCGGTGGTGATCACGCCTCCGGGGGTGCGATAGTGCCGGACCATGTTGGGCTCGCGGACGCGCAACACGATGTGGCTCACCATCATCAGCACGTAACTGAGCGCGGCGCCGAATACGGCCATGTTCAGCAGGAGTTCGCCCTTGCCGGTCAGCGACAGCGCGAACCCGATGACGCCGGGCACGATGAGCGCCAGCATCGGGGCCTTGCGTCGGTTGGTCACCGACAACTGTGTCGGTAGGTAACCCGCGCGTGACAGGGCGAAGAGCTGCCGGGAGTACGCGTAGATGATCGAGAAGAAGCTGGCGATGAGCCCGGCAAGGCCGATGTAGTTGACCACCTTGGCCGCGGCACCATCACCGAGCGCCTCGACCAGTGGATTTCCGGCTTCGGACATCTCGTTCGCACCGCCGGCACCGGTTGTGAGGAGCAGTACCGCAGCGCAGGTGATCAGCAGGACGCTCATCGCGGCGATGATGCCGCGCGGCACATTGCGCTCCGGATTGGCGGTCTCCTCGGCAGCCAGCGGCACGCCCTCGACGGCCAGGAAGAACCAGATGGCGAACGGGATGGCCGACCAGATACCCAGATAGCCGAACGGCAGGAACTCCGACGCTCCGGCGGCATCGGTGGGAGCGATGTTGGTCAGGTTTCCGGCGTCGAAGTGTCCGATCGCGGCAATCGAGAAGACGACCAGTCCGACGAGGGCGATCGCGGTGATCGCGAACATCACCTTGAGTGCTTCTCCGACACCGGCGAGGTGGATGCCGATGAAGATCGCATAGGCCGCCAGATACACCCACCAGCCGTCTTTGATCCCAAATATGTTCAGCGACTCCACGTAGGCGCCGATGAACGTGGCGATCGCTGCCGGTGCAATGGAGTATTCGATGAGAATGGCTGTGCCGGTGGCGAATCCGCCCCACGGTCCGAGTGCGCGTCGGGCGAAGGTGTAGCCGCCACCGGCCGCGGGCAGGGCAGAGGACAGCTCGGCCATGCCCAGCACCAGTGCGAAGTACATGGCGGCGATGATGACCGCGGCGATCAGCAGGCCGCCGAAGCCGCCCTCGCCCAGCCCGAAGTTCCAGCCCGAGTAATCACCGGAGACCACGTAGCTCACGCCGAGGCCGGCCAACAGAAGCCAGCCTGCACTGCCGCTCTGCAGTTGCCGCTTGCTCAGGTACGACGCGGATTCATCGTGGCTGTCGACGCCGCCGGCCAGATGATGCTCATGATGTTCGTCAACCGCCATGGTCACTCCTAGAATCGACGGCCCCGACGGTCAGGTGTCGTCAGTGTAGGACCGCAACTGCACGTGCGCATGACTTCGCCATATGGATGAGCTTGAGCGATCTGTCCATTCAATTCCTCGAGTCGGCGACCACCCGCCGACGTCGTCGACGATCATGGAGGCGGGAAGTGGGGGGGTAGGGCCGGTGGGCAGGATCGGGCCCATGACGGTGGTCGTCCGGGAACATCCCGGAAGCGGAGGCTGACGGGCCCGACCCCAGTCACCGATTGTCGGTCGTCGCGTCCCGGCGAAGGCGACACCTTCTGCTACAACGTCGGCTGGACGGCTCAACCCTTGGCACGATTGTCACCCAACCCATCGCTCCGCAGACGAGTACCCACAAAGGTTGCAGTTTGACGCGGCATCCGCGTCAAACTGCAACCTCTGGGTGAGCTCGTCCATCCAGTCGTCGGATGATAGGTGCTGGCCGCGCATTTTCCCAGGTCACAGCGTCGGTCACCGAACTCTTCGGATCAGGCCCGGGGCCTCCGCGCGGCTGGCGCCCGCGACAACTGGAGCCGAATTGGAGAACGCGAGTGCTGCAGCACTCGCGTTCTCCAACTCAACTCGAGTTCTCGCAGGACGACGCGGGACACGGCCAGACCGAAGCCGAGGCCGCTCTGGGCGGTGATGTGCCATGGGTGGCCTCAGACCACACCCTGTGTCGAATCAGGTCAACCGGGTGCTGCAGTACACAGATCCTCCAACAGGACACAGAGTGTCAGGAGCGACTCCTCGAAAAGCTACATTTGCCCAGGTCAGAGCGGTGGTGACCCAACTCTTCGAGTCAGCGACGCACCCGCCGCCTGCGGCGGCGATGGAGGCGGGAAGAGGGCCGTGGAGCGCGGCGCGGCGACGATGATCCACGAAAAATAGGGGAAGAAACTCGTCCCCTATCCCTGGAGTCCTCCCCGCGAATTTTCTCGCGGACGACTCAACAAGCAGGGGCAGAAAGTAGGGGAAGAACCTTCCCCTACTTTCAGTGGTCCGGCGCCTCGCTGACGTGGCCCGTTCGCCTGCCCTTCGAGGCATCCCTCGGCCGGCGCCTCGGGCACCTCAGAGAGCGGTGGGGTGGTGGACGCTTATGCGCAGGCCAGAGCGCCAGTCACCGAACTCTTCGGATCAGCGACTCACCGTCGGCGTTGCCGACGATCATGGAGGCGGGAAGAGCGCGGCCTCGTCGCATAAACCGCATTGGTCGCCAGAAACCGCTGGTGTGGCCAGAAACCGCTGGTGCGCCTCGGGTTTCTGACCAGACACGCGGTTTCTGAAACCACGACTCGCCGGCGACGCGCCTCGGGTCGGCGAAGTGGCCGTAACGGACCATTCATCACGGAGACCTCACTTGTGGTCAGGGACCGTCGGCAGTTCCGAAGGTCTCTGACCAGAAATGAGGTCCCTGTCGACGCGCGGGGTCCTCGCGGCCCCGACGCCACGTAAACCCAGGTCAGAGCGTTGGTCGCAGTACTCTTCGGATCAGCGACCACCCACCGACGTCGTCGGCGTTCCGCGCTCGCCTCCGCGTGATCCTTGACACCTCGGTTGAGTGAATATACATTCATTCACCATGAAGGGTCAGTCACAAACGCTAGCAGCAGGGAGCGCCACCATGGACTACGAGGACATCGACTACACCGTCGAGGGGCCGACCGCGATCATCACGATGAACCGGCCGCACCGATACAACGCCTTCCGGGCGAAGACGGTCGAGGAGATGATCAACGCGTTCCGTCGGGCCTGGGCAGACAAGAACGTGCAGGCGGTCATCCTCACCGGCGCGGGCGAGAAGGCGTTCTGCACCGGCGGAGACGTCAAGCAGCGCGCCGAGACCGGCGACTACGGGCCGAGCGAGAGCGGAATGTTCGAGATCGGCAACCTGCACAAGACAATCCGTGACATCCCCAAGCCGGTCATCGCCGCCGTCAATGGGCTTGCGATCGGCGGTGGGCATGTCTTGCACGTGCTGTGCGACCTGACGATCGCTGCCGACACCGCACGCTTCGGCCAGTCCGGACCCAAGGTCGGTTCTTACGACGCCGGCTTCGGCTCGGCCTTCCTCGCCCGTATCGTCGGCGAGAAGCGCGCCCGCGAGATCTGGTACCTGTGCCGCCAGTACGACGCCGAGACCGCCGAGCGCTGGGGTCTGGTCAACTGGGTCGTCCCGGCCGCCGACCTGCTCGACGAGGCCAAGAAGATCGCCGCGGAGATCGCCGAGAAGTCGCCGACCACACTGCGCTTCCTCAAGCAGAGCTTCAACGCCGACACCGACCATCAGGCGGGGCTGTCGAACCTCGCGATGAGCTCGCTCGATCTGTTCACCCACTCACCCGAGGGACTCGAGGGCGCCGCGGCCTTCGCGGAGAAGCGTATGCCCGAGTTCAACAAGTACGTCGGCGCCTGACCGCTGCGACCCAACGAGAAGGAATCATCATGAGCACCAACAGCATCGCCGTCGTCACCGGTGCCGCATCGGGCATCGGCAAGGCCATCGCACTCGCGTTCGCCGAGCAGGGCACCACCGTCGTGGCGGCCGACATGAACCTCGACGCCGCCAAGCAGACCGCCGCCGAGAACTCCAACATCGTCCCGATGTCCGTCGATGTCGCCGACCGCGCCAAGGTCGACGAACTACGCGACGCCGTCAACGCGGAGGTCGGTGTGCCCGACATCCTCGTCAACGCGGCCGGCTGGGACCGCACCGACCAGTTCCTCAACGCAACAACGGAATTCGCCGAGAAGGTGGTCGCGATCAACTATCTCGGGCCGGTCCACATGGCCAGCGCGTTCCTCCCCGGCATGGTGGAGGCATCCAAGTCCGACGGTTGGCAGGGCGGTCGGGTCATCAACCTTGCGTCCGACGCGGGTCGGGTCGGAAGCGCGGGGGAGAGCATCTACGCCGGCGCCAAGGGTGGCGTGATCGCGCTCTCGAAGTCGCTCGCCCGCGAGATGGCGCGGTATCAGATCACCGTCAACGCCGTCTGCCCCGGACCGACCGACACGCCGCTGTTCCAGGCGCAGCCGGACAAGCTCAAAGAGGCTCTCGTCAAGGCGATTCCATTCCGCCGGCTCGCCCGGCCCGACGAGGTCGCCGCACCCGTCCTGTTCTTCGCCTCACCCGCGGCGTCGTTCATCACCGGCCAGGTGATCAGCGTCAGCGGCGGACTCACCATGGCCGGCTAGGCGGACGTGACGAACATGCAATCAGAACTGCACTTGCCGAGCCGGCCATCCTCATCGACACAGACCGGCTGAGTCGTCAACCGGATCGATCATCGGAGATCAGCAATGAGCGACACACAAGAGTATGTGTACGACGCACACCAGTACCGTGCCTTCTTCGAGCACGAGTTCACCTATCTGAACGGATTCCGCCGCAACGTATCCCGATACGCCAATGCGATTGCGATGATCGACCCGCTGACCGACACCGAGTGGACCTACGCCCAGCTCGGCGCCGCGGTCGACGCGATCGCCGCTGGTTTGGCGCAGCGCGGTGTGAGCGAGGGCGACGTGGTGGCCTACCAGCTGCTCAACGGTCCGGAGTTCGCGCAGCTCTACCTCGCCTGTCAGGCGGCCGGGGCGGTCGGCTCCCCGGTCAACTTCCGGCTCGCGGCCGGAGAGACCGCGGTGATCCTGGACGTCAGCCGGCCCAAGGTCTACGTGTACGACACCGACTTCACCGCGATGGTCACCGATGCGATCGAACGCGCCGACCACACACCGGAGATCCTCGTCGGCGTCGGATCCGGTGATCTGGTACCGGGTTCGGTGTCCATCCGGTTCACCGACCTGCCGTCGGATGGCCCCGTCCCGACCGTCGCGCGCGGGGTGTTCGACGAGACGACCCGTCTCTACACGTCGGGCACCACCGGCATGCCCAAGGCGGTGCCGATGAACAGCGCCATCGAGATCTTCTCCGCGCACGACGTGATCATGCACTTCCCGCTGTCGCCGGAGGATCGGACGCTGAACATGACGCCGTGGTTCCACCGCGGCGGACTCTACTGCGCGGGACCCAATCCCACCTTCTACCTCGGTTCGTCGCTGGTGCCGATGCGCACCTTCGACCCGGAGCAGACACTCGACTGGGTGGAGCGCTACCGGCTGACCTTCCTCATCGGGGCACCGACCAACCTGGCGATGCTGGCCACTGTGCAGCAGGCGAGGCCACGAGACCTGTCGAGCCTGCGTGGCATCGTCACGATGGGTGCGCCGCTGGAACGCGAAGCCGCACTGCACTATCAGGACGTGCTCACACCGCGGATCTTTAACGGCTACGGCAGTACCGAGGGATTCTGGAACACCTTCCTGCGTCCCACCGATTTGCCCGATCATGCCGGCACCGCGGGGCGTGCGTGCCTCGACGACGACGTCCGCGTGGTGAAGGTGCACGACGACGGGCATCTGGCCGACCCCGACGAGATCGTCGCCCGCGACGGCAACGAGGTTGGCGAAGTGATCATCAGGTCGCCGAAATGCGCTGCCGCCTACTACGACTCGCCGCTGCAGGAGAAGGCGAAGTACCACGGCAGCTGGCTGCACATCGGCGATCTGGCGACCTGGGACAGCGACGAGTACGTCACCATCGTCGGCCGCAAGGACGACATGCTGATCTCCGGTGGTGAGAACGTGCATCCGGTCCAGGTGGAGGAAGCCCTCAACGGCCATCCCGACGTGGCGGATTCGCTGGTCGTCGGGGTACCCGACGAGCGCTGGGGCCAACTCGTCGTCGCCTACATTCTGCCGGTCGACGGAGCAGCGCCGACACCGGAGGATCTCGACAGTTACTGCCGTAACCATCCGATGCTCTCGCAGTTCAAGCGACCGCGCGCCTACCGCATCATCGATGCGCTGCCGGTGTCGGCCACCGGAAAGAAGCTGCACTACAAGGCAACCGAATCCGCGGCCGGAGAGATGGCCGCCGGCGCGTTCAGTGCGCCCAAGACAACCCAGGCAACCCAGACAACCGAGGGAGTCACCCGATGAGCACCGTCACCACCACACCCAAGTTCTCCGTCGCCGATCCGCTGAATCTGGACCTCGGATATTCCGACGACGAACTCGCGCTGCGCGATTCGGTTCGCGGATTCCTGGCCGAGAACGTGACCCCGCACATCGCGGAGTGGTTCGAGAACGGTGGCATCCCGATCGCCCGCGATCTGTTCAAGGAGTTCGGTCAACTCGGAGTGCTCGGTATGCACCTCGACGGATACGGCTGCGGTGGAGCGTCATCGGTGCATTACGGGCTGGCCTGCCTGGAACTCGAGGCCTCCGATTCGGGCATCCGATCGATGGTGTCGGTGCAGGGCTCACTCGCGATGTTCTCCATCTACAACAACGGCAGCGAAGAGCAGAAGCAGCGGTGGTTGCCGTCGATGGCCGAAGGCACCACGATCGGTTGTTTCGGTCTCACCGAACCCGACGCGGGCAGCGATCCTGCGTCGATGAAGACCCGCGCCCGGCGCGACGGGGACGACTGGATCCTCGACGGCCGAAAGATGTGGATCACCAATTCGCCCATCGCCGATGTCGCCGTCGTGTGGGCCAAGACCGATCTCGGCGACGGTGACGTCGGTGTTCGCGGATTCATCGTGCCGACCGACACCCCGGGAGTCAGCACGCCGGAGATCAAACACAAACTGTCCCTGCGCGCTTCGACGACCGGCGAGATCGTTCTGGACAACGTCCGGCTGCCGGCCGACGCGCTGATGCCCGGCAACGACGACCTCCACAAGGGCAAGGGGATCAAGGCCCCGCTGTCGAGCTTGTCGGAGGCACGTTACGGCATTGTCTGGGGCGCGATCGGTGCGGCGCGCTCGGCCTGGGAGGCAGCGCGTGACTATGCGGTGCAGCGCACCCAGTTCGGACGTCCGCTGGCCGGATTCCAGTTGACGCAAGCCAAACTCGCCGACATGGCGGTCGAATTGCACAAGGGGCAGCTGCTTGCACTGCACCTGGGCCGGCTGAAGGACACCGTCGGGTTGCGCCCCGATCAGGTCAGCTTCGGCAAGCTCAACAACACCCGCGAGGCCATCGAGATCTGCCGGACCTCCCGCACCATCCTGGGTGGCAACGGAATCTCCTTGGAGTACCCCGTGATCCGGCACATGGTGAATCTGGAATCGGTGCTCACCTACGAGGGCACACCCGAAATGCACCAGCTCGTGCTCGGTCAGGCCCTCACCGGCGAGAACGCCTTCCGCTGAACAGCACCACTAAGGACGACTGATGAGCACCCTCACACACGACATCGAGCACAAGCACTTCCGGGAGACCGTCGCGAAGTTCGTCGACGACCAGATCACGCCCGCACACGAAGACTGGGAAAAGGTCGGCCAGTGGGACCGAACTCTCTTCACCGAGGCAGGTAAGAACGGGCTCCTCGGATTCCCCGTACCCGAGGAGTTCGGCGGCCCCGGCGTCGACGACTTCCGGTACCACGCAATCGTGATCGAGGAGACTGCGCGAACCGGTGCCGCGGCCGAGGCGATCGCCTTCTCGCTGCAGAACGACGTCGTACTGCCGTACCTGGTCGAGCTGACCAACGACGAGCAGAAGGCGCGCTGGCTTCCCGGTGTGGTCAGTGGCGAGACCGTCCTCGGCATCGCGATGACCGAACCCGGTGCAGGCAGCGACTTGACGGGTATCCGCACCACCGCCGTTCTCGACGGCGACCACTATGTGGTCAATGGGTCCAAGACCTTCATCTCTAATGGGCGCAACGGCGACCTGTTCGTGGTGGCCACCCGCACCGGGACCGACAAGCACAAGGGCCTCACCCTGCTCGTCGTCGAGGCCGACACCCCGGGGTTCGAGCGTGGCCGCAAACTCGACAAGATCGGCCTGCACGCGCAGGACACCAGCGAATTGGCGTTCAGTGACATGCGGGTGCCCGTCGCCAACCGGGTCGGCGCCGAGGGCGAGGGCTTCTACCAGCTCGTCCGCAACCTTCCACAGGAACGGCTGTCGCTGTCGATCGGTGCGGTTGCCGCCGCGGAGGGCACGTTCGCGCGAACGCTGGATTACGTGCGTGAGCGGACGGCCTTCGGATCGCCGATCTCGTCGTTCCAGAACACCCAGTTCGTGCTCGCCGAGATCGCCACCGAACTCGACATCGCACGAACCTTTCTCGACGACTGCATCGCCGAGCATGTCGACGGCAAGCTGACCGCGGCGCGGGCGGCGAAGTTGAAGTGGTGGGCAACCGAGCTGCAGGTGCGCACAGCGGATCGCTGCCTGCAGTTGCACGGCGGCTACGGGTACATGCGCGAGTACCCGGTGTCCCGGGCTTTCGTCGACGCCCGCATCCAGACGATCTACGGCGGGACCACCGAGATCATGAAGACCATCGTCGCCAAGGATCTCGGGATCTGATCTCCGGAAACCCGCCCCCGCTGCTGAGGTGTTCGGGTCGCCCACCCGCTGCCTGAGCGTCGAAAACTGGAGGTTCCACCCGCTGCCTGAGGTGCTCGGGTCGCCCACCCGCTGCCTGAGCGTCGAAAACTGGAGGTTCCACCCGCTGCCTGAGGTGCTCGAGGCGCCAGCCGAGAGCCTCGAAGGCGCTGGTGAGCTGACCATGTCATAGTGAATGAACGTCGATTCATCCCGCAACCGAGGAGGGCAGATGGCCAAGACAACGGCCGCACGATCGTCGGCAGACCTGGCCGTCGAGGATGCGGTGCGCGCGGTCCGCGTGTCCTCTCGCCGACGGCAGCTGCTCGACGCGGCCGTCGTCGTCATGGGGCGCACCGGGTTTCATCAGATGTCGATGCAGGCACTCGCCGAGGAGGCGCAGGTCAGCGTCGGCCTGTTCTACAAGTACTTCGGCAGCAAAGAGGACATCCTGCTGGCCGCGATCGTCGACATCTTGGAGACGTTCCGGGATCAACTACAGCCGGCCATGGACCGCGTGGGCGACGACCCGGTGGAACAACTGATAGCCGGCTTTCGCCAATACGTGACCATCGTCGACGAGAATCGCGACGCCGTCGTCCTCACGTACCGCGAGAGTAGGACTCTGGACGCCGAGGGCCGCGAACGCATCAAGGAACTCGAGGTCGAGACGTCGGCACCCATGCGGGCCGCGATCACCGCGGGCATCGGCAGTGGAGTGATGAACGACGTCGACGTCGACCTCGTGGTCTTCGACCTGATGATGCTTGCCCACGGATGGGCACTCAAGCACTGGCATTTCGCGCCCGGGTTCGACCTCGACCAGTACATCTCCGCACAGTTGCGCTTTGTCCTACCGGCTCTCGTGAAGGCCGACAAGGTGGATGCCTACCTCGCCGAGCTGTGATCGGCCGACGGTCGAGACTCGTTGACCGGCAAAGTCTTTGCGAAGGCGGCCAGGGCCCGGCCGGTCGCCAGCAGCGGTTCGGTGGATCGGCGGACGCGCGCGGCGATGAACGCGCCTTCGAGTCCCGACACGATGGCGTCGGCCAAAGCGCGCGCATCGGAGTCGCCGAGGCCTCGGGACCGCAGCAGTTCGGCGCCGCTCTCGACCCAACCGGTCATGACACCCGCTGCGACACCACGCAGTTCGGGCTCGGTGTCGGCGATCTCGGCGGCCACCGTGCCCACCGGGCACATGTTCATCCAATCGCTCTCGGCGATCGTCTCGGCGGCGAGTGTGAACGCCGCGATCAGCGCCTCGGCGATGTCACCCTGCGGAGCCAGGAGGGATATGACGAGTTCGCCGTAGGCGGCCCCCGATCGACGCATCGCCTCGGCGGCGACGTCGCGCTTCCCGTTCGCGAAGTGGTGGTAGATGGAGCCGATCGGCGCGTCCGCCGCCTCGGCGAGTTGTTTCATCCCCGTCCCGCTGTAACCCTGGCGGCGCATGATCTCCGCCATGGCCACGACGATGCGATCCTCGGTCTTCATCTTCCCATCCTAGAACGAACACTCTAGAATGGACGTTCTAGTCGGGAAACGCCGCTGAAAGGGTCTGGGCATGCCGGTCGTCGACGTTCCGAGTGGGCAGGTGGAGTATCTCGTCGACGGGGACGGGCCGCCGGTCGTCCTCCTCCACGGACTTCTGATGGACCAGTCGTTGTGGGATCGGGTGATGCCGTTGCTGCCGAGCGGGTTTCGGTACATCCGACCGCTTCTGCCGTTCGGCTCTCACCGACTCCCCATGCATGCGGACGCGGATCTCTCGATGACCGGCATGGCCGGACTCGTCGCCGACTTTCTGGAGGCACTCGACCTCGTCGACGTCACCCTGGTGCACACCGACTGGGGAGGTGGTCTGTTCCTGACGGCGATGGGGCGAGACGACCGGGTGGCCCAGCTGGTCATCTTGCCGTGCGAGGCATTCGAGAACTTCCCGCCAGGGCTGCCCGGTCGACTGGTCGCGCTCGCCGGGCGCATCCCGGGTGGCCTGGTGATCGGGATCCGACCGCTGCGGGTGAGCTGGCTGCGTCGGCTGCCCGTCCTGTACGGACAGATGGCGTCGAGCCCGCTACCTGACGCACTGATGCGCCGATGGACCGACCCGGTGCTGCGGGACAAGCTGATCCGCCGCGATGTGCGTTCCTACCTCCGCACCAGGTTCGACGCCGCCGACCTCGTACGCCAAACGGAAGCACTCGCGGGCTTCGGTGGACGTGCCCTCGTGCTCTGGTCGGCCAACAAGGTGATGCCGCTCGACCACGGCCGCCGTCTCGCCGGCCTCATCCCCGGGGCGCAGTATCGCGAGGTGCCCGACGCCGCCGTCCTCTCGATGCTCGATCAGCCGGAGATCGTCGCGGAAGAGATGAGCAGGTTCCTCAGCGCCATTCCGACGTCGTCGTCCTGAGGAGGCCGACGCCGAGCACACGCGGTGTCGACCCGTACCGTGGGGTGGTGTTCGAAGACCTCGCTCTGAACCCACTCCCGTCGCCGAGATCGATGTTGTCCGGATTTCGTGGCGAACCGCGACTCAACCGCACCACCATTGTGTTGACGGGAGCTTCCTCCGGGATCGGCGAGGCGATCGCGCATCGACTCGCCGCACGTGGCGCAACGCTGCTGCTCGTCGCGCGTGACCCCGACAAACTGACTGCGACGTGGCGACGCGATCAATGCCGATGGTGGTACCGCATCGTGGTTCTCCTGTGATCTGACCAAACCGGACGAGATCGATGCCCTGGTCGCCGCCATCGGCGAACGGTTCGGCTCACCCGACGTCCTGATCAACAACGCAGGGCGATCGATACGGCGACGGGCCCGGGATGCCACCGATCGTGTGCACGACTATGAGCGAACGATGGCCCTCAACTACTTCGGCCCCGTGCGTCTGACGTTGGGTCTGTTGCCTGCGATGCGGGCACGGGGAGCCGGCCACATCATCAACATCAGCACGTGGGGAACCACAGCGGGGTGATGCCCAAGTTCTCGGCCTATCACTCTTCCAAGGCGGCGCTGTCGGCGTTGGGCGCAGTCTCGGTGCTGAAGAACGCGAGTCGGGGATCTCGGTGTCCAGCTTGGGTTTTCCGTTGGTCAGAACCCCGATGATCGCACCGACCGCCGACTATGACGCGCTGCCGACCTTGACTCCCGACCAGGCCGCACGCTGGGTGGAGCGGGCCATCGCGACTCGCCCGGTCGAGCTGTATCCCGCGTACGCCGGCTTGCTGCGTGCGGTCTCCGCCGTGTCACCGCGGCTGGCCGACCGGCTTGTCGCGGCCGCCGGGATCTGACCGCCGACGGATCAGGGTCACGCCACCCGCCGGAACACGCCGGGCTCGGCTTCGGCGACCGCGCCGGCACCGATCAGCCGTTCCAGGTGCAATTGCGCCGTCCGTGTCTCGACGGCCTGCACGTAGGGCGCCTGCACGTGTGGGCGGTAGACAAGTCGGTGGCCGACGATGTCATCCATCGTGCGTGGTTCGTCCAGGAACTCGAGCAAACGCTCTTCGCGACTGAGGAGCTTGTCCCGATATGCGGCGAGCCGCGTCCGGAACTCGGCGCGGCCGTCGATCACACCCTTCTGGTGGAAGGTCCCGAACCAACGGGCGTCCACCGCGTCGGCGACCGCGATGGAGGCCAAAAAGTCGTCGACGCTGCTGCCGATGTCGCCGTACATGGGCCCGAACGATGTGAGGTCGATGTCGGCCACATAGAAGAACCCGTCGGGCTCCACCAGTACTCCGCTGTGACCAGGGGTGTGCCCTGGTAGGTGGATCACCCTCGCGGTGCGGTCACCGAGGTCGAAGACGTGTCCGCCGTCGATGCCCTCGACCCGCCGGGTGGGTGCCAGTTCGAACCTGTCGGCCATGTACTGCTCGATCTCAGCGCGGGCCTGCGTGTCGAGACCGTACTGATCCACCATCACCTCGAGCGATGCGACGGCAGCGGCGTCGAGTCCGTGCGTGTACGTGGGTGCCGCAAAATGGCGCACCCCGGCGATGTGGTCCTCATGTGCGTGGCTGATCAGCACCGCGTCGGCGCCCACCGGGTCGCGGTCCAGTGCCAGCGACGGATCTATCACCAGCGTCCCCGACGAACCATGCACGACGACCGAGTTGCCGTAGGGGACGGCTCCGCCGTTGTCGGCCATCAGGACCGAGACACCGCCGTAGCGATGTTCGACGTACCCGGCGGACGGTCGGGTTGGTTGGCTCACGACTCGTCGGCGGTCCCGAGCTTGAAGCCGACTTTGAGGGTCACCTGGAAATGCGCGACCTGTCCGTCCGCGATGTGACCGCGTGTTTCGGTCACCTCGAACCAGTCCAGGTGGTCGAGTGTCTCAGCAGCGCGGGCGATGGCGCTGCGGATGGCGTCGTCGGTGCTCGACGTCGACGAGCCGACGATCTCCACGACCTTGTAGACGTGGTCTCCCATGGGTATTCCGCCTTCCTTTCTCGGCCGGCCCCGATCCGGTTCCTGTTCGATACTCCTGAATTTTGTCTACCAGGTCGGCCCGATGATGGCCGTCGAATCGGCTGCGCGATGTCGGCAGTGCGAGGTCGGGCGTCGGCCGGACCCAAGTGGCCCCGTCCAAATACCCCGGACGAATTTATGAACAGCACCACTAAGATCACGAGATGACCGCGACCGATCGGCCCGACCCGAATTCGCTGCGGTGTCCGTGCTGCTCTGGACTGGTTTTCGGGGAATGCTGTGGACCACTGTTGAGCCGGGTGCGGCCGGCACCGACCGCACAGGCCCTGATGCGTTCGCGTTTCACCGCTTTCGCCCGCGGTGATCGCGACTACCTGCTCGACACCTGGCACCCCGACACCCGGCCCAGGGAACTCGACCTCGCCGACGACCTGCGGTGGTACCGACTGGACGTCGAATCGGTCAGTGCCGGAACCCCTTTCGATTCGGCGGGTGAAGTGGGATTCACTGCCTACTACCGGACGCCAGACGGCCCGGGCACCCTGCACGAACTCAGTCGGTTCACGCGGGTGTCCGGGCGCTGGTACTACGTCGACGGAAAGGTCGGCTGACCCGGCTACTCCTTCGGCGCCGGCTTTTCGACGGCGATGAGTGGATCGCCCACCGACACCTGGCCGGTGCCGATCTGGGTGACCGACGGGAATTTCTTCGTGTTCATGATGACGACGGGTGTGATGTCGGAGTACCCGGCCGCCGCGATCTTGGCCTTGTCGAACGTCACCAATGGTGTTCCGGCGGTGACCTTCTGGCCGGCTTTGACCTTCACGTCGAAGCCGTCGCCTTTCATCTGCACGGTGTCGATGCCCACGTGGATCAGCAACTCGATTCCGCCGTCGAGGACGAGACCGAAGGCGTGACCCGTCGGCTGTGCGGCCACCACCATGCCGTCGGCGGGCGCGTACACCGTGTCGCCGGAAGGCTTGATCGCCGCACCACTCCCCATCGTGCCCTTGGCGAAGACGGGATCGGGGACGTCGCTGATGGGTACCGCTTCACCCTCGAGTGGCGCGCCGATCTCGGTCACCGGTCCGGCAACCTTGGTGTCGGCGTCTGCTTTGGACAGCGTCGCTGTGGCGCTGTCGGGCCTGTCGATCACCGCTGTGGTCGCTGCCGCCCCGGCCGCAGCTCCCGCCGCCAGCCCGGCGCCGCCACCGCCTCCACCGTCCGGTCCTGAGACCGGAGAGGTCCCCTTGGCTTCGGCTCGTTCCTGCTCTTCCGCGTCGCGGATGGCCTCGAACTCGGCCTGTTGTTCGGGTGTGCGGAAACCAGAGATCATCACCAGAACCATGGCGGTGAAGAACGCCGCGGCAACGGCGATCCCATAGAGAACCACGCTGTCGAAGGCCGGGATGGTCAGCAGCGAGGTGAACACGAACGCGTTGGTCGTGACACCGCCGCCGATGCCGATGATGAGTCCACCGACGAAGCAGCCCACCAGTAATCGCGGGTAGATCCGTTTGAATCGCAGGTGGATGCCGTACAACGACGGTTCCGAGATGCCACCCAGCAAACCGGCGGCCAGCGCGCCCGTCGCGGTCTGTTTCATCTGCCGGTCACGTTGGCGCCAGGCGAGCACGAGCACGCCTGCCGTCGCGCCGAAGCAGGCGAAGTTCCATGCACCCATCGGGCCCTGGATGTAGTCGTAGCCGAGCTGCTGGATGTTGAGCAGCATGATCGCGTTGATCGGCCAGTGCAGACCCAGCGGAACCATGAACGGGTAGGCGAGTGGCACCACGATCGCGAAGATGAACGGCGAGAAATCGTTGATCGACTTCAAGATGTCCGCCAGACCGGCACCGACGTAGACGCCGAACGGCCCGATCAGGAATGCCGTCAACGGGATCATGACCAGCATCGCGAGGAACGGAACAAAGATCAGCTGGACATTGTCGGGAATCAGTTTCTTCAAGAAGCGGGTCAGGTAGCCGAGAACTGCCGCCATGATCAACGGCGGGAACACCTGCGAACTGTAGTCGAAGAAGGTCAGCGGGATCCCGAAGACGTCGACGATCTGGATTTCTTGTCCCGCGACGGTCACCTTGTGCGTGTACTGCTCGAGGTTGGCGAACTGCGGGAGCATCAGCACCGCCATCACCGAGAAACCGACCCACGGGTCGGCGCCGACCTTCTTCGACGCGTTGTAGGCGATCATCAGGGGCAGGAACACGAAAACGCATTGCCAGCACAGGTTGACGAACTGCCAAGACGGTGAGAGTTGCGATGCCTCATCGGGATTCGACCAGTTCGGGATCACGTCGAGCGTGCTCATCAGGGACATGAACGTGATGAACAGCGATGCGCCGAGCAGAGCGCCGAGGATCGGTCGGAAGGAATCGGACAGGTACTCGAACAGTGAGTCGAGCCAGGCGGACTTCCCGCGCGGACCCTTGGAGCGCTCGGCGGCCTTGATGGCGGCCGCGGAGTCGCGGGCCTTCATCTCGGGCAGCGCCATGATGTCGTTGTAGACCGACTCGACAGCGCCGCCGATGACCACCTGATAACGGTTGCCCTGTTGCGGTACGGCACCGAGCACGCCTGGAACCGATTCGACGACTTCTTGATCCACATGCGACGAGTCGCGCAGTTGGAAACGCAATCGAGTTGCGCAGTGGGTGAGGCTTTCGATATTGCCGGGACCGCCAACACTATCGACGATATCGGCTGCGGAGTTCGTGGCCATGACTCTCCTTTGAGTGCCTGAAACCTATGAGTGCCGAAACACGGGTGCGATGCACCTTTTCGTGCACTCACGGGCACCGCAGTTCCACGGTGCCCGTGCACCTTTCTCGATGCTATTACGACGTGTCCGCGCGTGGTGTCAGGTTGAGAAAGACGGCGTTCGAATCGTGATGCGCCGCAATTGCGGCAGCTCCCAACGCCGCCGCTGTCGCAATTGCGGTGGTGAGGGAGTGGGCGCCGAAGCGGGTGTCAGTCGCGGTCCTTCTTGCCCGGGATTCCGATGAAGAAACCGATCCCGATGATCACGCTGGACAACAGAGCAACGGCGGGCATCATCCACATGCTTTCCATGCGTGTGACGATACGATCGCCGAGCCGACCGCGCAGGAGTATTTGGTCCCTTGGTGTTCTGAGACGCTGGGTTGACGATGGCGCTCGGCGGACGTCAGTTGGCTCCGTGGCGGGCGATCCACTCGACGAGTGGTGTTGTCGCCCGCCAGTCGGAGCGGATCTTGCCGACGAGCGCGCGACCGTGGATGACCTCGTCGAAACCGTAATCCTTGCCGACTGTGAGCGATTTGTGTCGAAGCAGATCGATCCGGGGATGGTCGGAATCCCATCCGCGCGGTGCCGTCTTGAGCCGATTGCCGCCGATTTCCCAGCCGGATGTGTTGAGCTTCTTGAGAATGCGCTCGAGTTGCGGTCCGTGGCGATCGTGGTCGATGGCTTTGCGCAGCGCGGCCAACCGTTCGGCCAGTGCTTCGTAATACCCCGCCCCGACGCGCACTCCGGGTGCGCCGATCTGGACGTAATACCCGGTGGCCGGGCCCACTGCGACAAACGCACCCTGGTGCGTCTTGTAGGGCGTCTTGTCCTTGGCGAACCGGACATCTCGGTAGGGCCGAAAGATCTTGGCCGGACCGAATTCCCCGGCCAGTTCATCGGTGAGAGCCGCCATCGGCGCGGCGACTGCGTTCGTGTAGATCTCCTTGTGCGCTTCCCAGAAGACCTTACTGTTGTCGATCTCGAGATCGTCGTAGAAGTCGAGCGCCGCCTCGGGAAATCCCGCAAAGGTCATGGCACCACGCTACGTCCGGTACCCAAAGGCACGTCAAGCGGCTGACGATCTCAGGTTTGACGCGCGGCCGTGGTAGCCGTGGCAGGTTCGGCGAACGCTGGGGCGTGCATGTGCACCCACGAAGAAATGTCGTGCGCCGGGCGCCCGGTCAGCTCTGAAACCCCATCGTAGACCGCGTCGAACCCGCCGTCGCGAATGACGCCGAACGCGCCGCTGAGCTGAGCAGCGAGCCAGGGTGGCAGGCCGGCGCCCGCAAATCGGGGCGCGGCTTCCTCTGGTGTGAGGTCGTCGAAGACGACGGACCGTCCGGTGGCGATACCGAGGGCATCGGCGACCTCGGCGAAGGTCACCGATTCCGGTCCGGTGAGCGAGTAGCCGGCGCGCAAGTCACGGTTCGACATCAACGCGCCCGCAGCAGACGCGGCAACGTCGCGGACGTCGATCATTGCCGCCCGTGCGCCTGCGGTCGGTGCAGCGAGGTGTCCGGTCGCCGCCACGCCCGGGGCAACCATCAGCAGGTTGTCCAGAAAGAACGCCGGACGCAGGAGGACGTGCGGCACCCCGCTGTCGGCGAGTTCGAGTTCGATCCGCCCGTGCCAGTCGAAGGCGGGCAATGGCGACCCGATGCGAGCGTGCATCGCCGAGAGTTTGACGATCCGCTCGACGCCTGTGCGTTGCGCCGCGGCTATGACGGCGCTCTCGTGTGCGACCTTGTCCGGTCCGTCGGCGGAGGTGAGGAAGACCCGATCGGTTCCGCTCATCGCGGCGTCGACACTGCTGACGTCGTCGAAGTCGCCGAACGCCACCTCGACACAGTCGTCGTCAAGCCATGGGTTGACCGGCCGGGCGGTATCCCGGATCAAGACGCGCGGTCGGACCCCGGCCGCGACGAGGTCGGCGACCACGCGGGAACCGACGTTGCCGGTGGCTCCGGTGACGAGAATTGTGGACATGTGCTCACTCCTTGATTGATGTGTGCCCGGTGGTCGGGCAGTGCTGGGACGTGGTGGGAGGGCCGGAAGATGTCGTCGGGGTCCCACCGTGACTTGATGTCTCGAAGCTTGCGGAAGTGCCTGTCGGTGAAGGCCGTTGCGGTGAGCTCTGGCCGGGTCAGCAGCGTCAAGAAGGAACCGCCGGTGGCGCGCGCACGGCATATCTGATCGAGACGATCGACCGCAGAGTCGACGCCTTGCCGGTCCGGTGTCAAGTACGGCGCCACCGCGAGGATCGAGAACGGGGTGTCCCGGTGCCCGGCAGGCCCGGCGTCCGACGCCGGCTCGGACATCGCGCCACCCCAATGTCGCAGCTCGATGAACGCATACGGTGAGTCCGGTGCCCGGCCTTCGTCGTCGATGACGCGCGCAATCACGTCGTCGTCGAGGCTGTCGAACAGGTGGATCAGCTGACGGTGTGGCATGGGTGGGGCGTCCGGTCCGTTGGTGGCGGTGCTCGCATTGGCGAACCCGCGCTCGGCGAATCCGTCGTGCAGCGCCGGCCCGGCCGCTTGCAGGACCGCGTGGAGCTGACGACGACCCTCCCGTTCGTCGCACAGTGCGAAGGCCCGCAGCGCGACCACCTGGCGTCCCCGCACCGCGTCGGGAATCGTCGGCGCAGGTGGCAGGCGCATCAGGAGCACCGCGGTGTTCATCCCGTCAGGCTCGTCGAGCGACCAGTCACGATAGGCGCGGAAGATGTCGGCAGCACGCTCAGCAGGGAAGAACGACATCCCGGAGAAGACACGCTGAGCGGGGAACAGCCGGAACGTGAGTGAACTGACGATGCCGAAGTTGCCGCCGCCACCCCGGATCGCCCAATGGAGATCGTCGTGCCGGTACCGGTCGACGGTGACCATATATCCTGTGGCGGTGACGATCTCGGCTTCCATAACGGAGTCGGCCGCGTATCCGTAGGTGCGTGACAGCCAGCCCGACCCGCCGCCGAGGGTGTAGCCGGTGACTCCGACCGTTCCACAACGACCGGAGAGCGATCCGAGTCCATGTGCGGCAGAAGCGCGGTTGACGTCGTTCCAGGTTGCCCCTGGCCCGACGGTCGCGAGCATGCGTTCGGTGTCGACGTGCACGTCGTTCATCGACGATAGGTTGACGAGTAGTCCAGAAGTGCTCGATGTCAGCGTGCCGTGCCCGGTGGCCTGGACGTGCAGCGGGACATCGAGCTCACGCGCCGTTCGCACCACCGCCTGAATGTCTGTGCGGCCGTAAGGCATTGCCACAACGTCGGGCGACGCCGTGACGGTGCGATTCCATCCCAGACGCGCGGAATCGTAGTCCGTGTCGGTGGGCGTGATGACGGGACAATCGACGCGTGCGCTCAATCGGGAAACCAGCCTCGTCGAGCGATTGGTTGTGTAGTACGTGCTCATGTCCAATAGGAGATCAGCGCATTCGCCCGAAATGGATGTGGTCTGGATGCGGTGACCGGGTGACACTGGTGATGTGACCGTGATCGGCGTGCTGGGTGGCCTTCGCATCGTCGATGCCGAGGTGACTGCGAGTGCGGCAGGAGAGTGCCGGTTGGTGCTCGAACGCAAGGCGCGTGAGGTGCTGACATTGTTGGCACTTCACCGGCCCGCCACGCTCTCACTTGCCGAGATTGCCAATGTGCTCTGGGATGATCCACCGCCGTCGGTGGCGAAATCCGTACGCGCCCACATCTCGCGCATCCGACGAGCATTGGGCGATGCCGGCCTGCCCGACGGGATCGTGACCGTCGGGAATGCCTATCGCCTGGACGTCGCCACCGACATCAGCGAGGTTCGCGACCTCCGGGAGCGGGCCCGACACCTGGTTCCCACCGAATCTGACTCGGCTGCAACGATTCTCGCGGATGCACGAGCGCGCTGGCGAGGTGATCCGGAGTTGCCCGCGACTCGTGGCGGACAGGCACTGCTGGTCGGTTGGCAACGTGAGCGTACACAACTGGTGCGCGAGCATCTGGCGTCCCTGGCTCGCGGCGATCACCCCGACCGTGCGCTCGGAGAGTTGGCAGCGATCACGGCTGCCGATCCGGTCGATGAGTCGTCGTGGGTGGACTACGTTGTCGCCCTGAGCCGTTCGAACCGGCAAGCCGAGGCGCTGGCGGCGGTGTCCCGTGCACGCGCTGCGCTGCTCGACGTCGGACTCGACCCAGGACCCGCATTGGTCGCTGCGCACGCGCGGGTTCTGGGTGGGCTGGAGCCGCCCGCCGAGTCGAGCGTCGAACGCGGGGGAGGGCCGCCGACAGTTACTCGGTACACCGCCGACGGCGCCACGGCCTACGTCGCGCTGTCGGACGCGGGGCCCGACGTCCTGCTGCTCAATCCCGCCATGATCACGATCGACGGGATTCTCGACGAGCCGCATGTGCGCGCCGCGCACCGCGACCTCGCTTCGGTGGCCCGACTCGTCTGTCTCGACCGACGTGGGGTGGGTTTGTCCGAACCACTCGACCGACGCTCGCCCCTCGACGTCTGGGTGCACGACGTGGAAAGTGTCGCAGAGTCGGCCGGCCTGCAGAGGCCAATCCTGGTCGCCAACTTCGACACCGGTCTGATCGCGCTGGAGTATGCGGCGCGGCACCCGGCCGACATCGCTGGGTGCGTCTTGGTCAACTGCTACGCGCGCTATCAGCGAGGTCCGGACTACCCACATGGCCTCGATCCGATGACGGCGCGAGATCTCATCGACGAGACGGTTGACCCGGCGCGAACTCAGCCGGTGGACACAGCCTCGCTGGTGGCACCGAGTTTGGCGGCCGACCCTGGATTTCGCGCATGGTGGGAAAGGATCGGTCGTCGTGGGGCGGGGCCGGGAACCGCGCGGGCGATTCGACTGGCCGCGACGACCACGGACCTTCGAAACAGGCTGTCCGACATAGAGTCCCGTGTCCTGGTGATTCATCGTCGAGCCTGCACCAACGTCGATCCGGGTCATAGCCGCCACCTGGCCGACCACCTGCCGAACGCGACTCTTCAACTCGTCGACGGCGTCGACGCGGTGTGGTTCGCCGCCGCGGACACGGTGACCGGCCACATCAAGCGGTTTGTTCTCGACCAGACACGTTGAGCCGCACCACGCTGAGTCGGTTCATCAACCGACTCGGCGGCGTCCACACTGTCGCAATGCCACCGAACAGCCGACAATCGGTTTCATGCCCCCGAATGTGGCGCAAGCTGTTCCGCAGCCGGTCCCGACCGTCACCACCATCGACGACGTGGTGGCGGCACTCGACGGCATCCTCGAATGGGCCGGTGCCGAGGCCAGCCGTCTGGGCTATTTCGCCGCGCTGTACAAGCGGATCACGCTCGCCGTGGGCAAGGCCATCGACGACGGCGCATTCGACGACGGTCCGCGATTGGAACGACTCGACGTCGCCTTCGCCGCCAGGTATTTCGACGCGTTCAACGGATACTTCCATCCGAGCGAGTGCCCCAAGCCGACGCGGTCGTGGCGCACCACGTTCGACCACGCGAGTGATGTCAAACCAATCGTGGTGCAGCACATGCTCTCTGGTATCACCAGCCACATCGTCCTCGATCTCGGGATCGCCGCGCTCGACGTGACGGGCCGGCGCGGCCTACGCGCGGTCAAGCATGATTTCGACGTCATCAACGCGGTGTTGGCGAGTCAGATCAACGGGGTCGTCGCCGACATCAACGACATCTCGCCGGCACTGGCCGACATCTACGCGGTGCTCCGGGACAATCAGATCTTCGTGATCAACCAGGCGATCAAGGCGTTGCGGGACAGTGCCTGGCGATTCGCGACGGTCCTGGCCCTCGAACCGTCGTTCGCGCGACGCCCGACGATCCTTGCCCGCGATATTCAAGTGTCGCGGCAGTGCGCGTCGGTGTTCGACCCGCCGGGCATCGTCGGTGTGCTCGACGCGGCAATCAAGGCCATCGCCGACCGAGAGAGCCGCGATGTTGCCGCGAACATTCGAATCCTCGACGATGTGGCGTCCTCTCCGTCGGACATCATGACCGAACTCTGATCGGAGCGGATTCGCGTGACGAATGAGACGCGAATCTGGTCAAACCAACGAAACCTCAGATGGATCTCGCCATATTGGAGAGAGGAGTCCGGATCCGCGCGACTCCGACATGACGAGAGGATGTCCGATGGCAATCGAAGATGATGACATCGAAACAGGTGGTACGGGCGTCGGCGAACCCGGTGAAGGTGTGGCCGACGGTGGTTCCGACCCAGGGGGTCACGACGGTGGCGCCGATGGCAGCGCCGCACCGGGTGAGGGCGTGGCCGACGGTGGTTCCAACCCCGGGGGACATGACGGTGGCGCCGACGGCAGCGCCGATCCCGGCGAAGGTCCGGCCGATGGCGGGTCGAACCCCGATGGTCACGATGGCGGTGCCGACGGAACTGCCTGAACCGCAACGTAATCACTCGAGAACGATGCTGAGTCGCTGCATCAGCACCGATGCGAACGTGTTCGCGCGCGAGGTCTGGGGTCGACGTCCGCTGCTCACTCGTTCTGCGGCGCTGCCCCGTGATTTCGGCGATCTGCTGTCGTCGGAGAACGTCGACGAACTGATCGCCGAACGCGGGGTGCGCACGCCGTTCATCCGGATGGCCAAGGACGGCGATCTCATCTCGCGCGACTGTTACGCCGGGCCGGCCGGATTCGGTGCCGAGATGCCCGACCAGGTCGATTCGGCCAAGGTGCTGGCCGAATTCGCGGCAGGCGCCACGATCGTGCTGCAAGGCCTGCACCGACTGTGGCCCCCGATCATCGATTTCGTGCGTGGACTCATCGACGACCTCGGCCACCCGGTGCAGGCGAACGCGTACATCACGCCACCGGCAAATCGAGGTTTCGATCCGCATTACGACGTGCACGACGTCTTCGTCCTGCAGGCCGACGGCCGCAAACGGTGGACGGTGCACGCGCCGGTGCACACCGATCCGCTTGTCTCACAACCGTGGACCGATCATCGCGAAGCGATCGAGGAACGCGTCCGCGACGAGCCGATCCTCGACACGGTCCTCGAACCCGGGGATGCCCTCTATCTGCCGCGCGGTTGGGTGCACTCCGCGAAAGCGCTGGGACACACGTCGATTCACCTCACAATCGGTGTCGCGGCGATCACCGTCTTCGATGTCGTCCGAGCGGTCACGGACAAGCTCGCAGCCAACTCCGAACTACGGAGCTCGCTTCCGATGGGCGTCGATCTCACCGACCCGGATGAGACCACGGCGATCGCCACCAAGGCGGTCGCCGGGTTGATCGACGTTCTTCGGGAGCGCGAGACCTTCTTCGATGAGGCGGTGGGCGCAAAGGTCACCGCGCGCTTCTCCGAACGAACTCGCCCCGCGGCCGTGCGACCCATCGCGACACTGCGTGAGGTCTCCGCCCTCGGAGACGACACTGCCGTGCGATGGCGGCGCGGGCTCATCGCGTCCGTGCGGGTACACGGCGAACGAGTCGAGTTGCGGCTACCTGACCGCGTGGTGACCTTCCCCGGGCTGTGTGCCCCAGCTCTGCGAGCACTGCAGACTGGTCATGTGTACACCGCGCCAGAACTACCCGGCCTCGACACCCACGACGCCCTCGTCGTACTACGTCGACTCCTGCGTGAAGCGGTGGTCGTGGTGTCCCGGCCCGCGGAATCGGCCTCGTCTGACTCGTTTGCATCCGGCGATTCCGAGCGCAGCTGATGGCTGAGCGCCGCCCGTGCAGTGACCAGTCCATCGATCGTGCTGACCCGATGTACGGGACGGCCTCGGCGGGAGTTTCCTGGGTGCTGCTCGAGCTGTCGGGTCCGTGGGGGCACTCCGCGTTCCTGACGTCACCCACCACCATCGACCCCGACCTGGGCTGGTCGATTGTCCGCCGCGTCGAGACCGCCAAGATGCGTATCGTCGCCATCCGCCGACCCGGTCGACGTGACGCCACCCCGCGCTGGCGATGGTTCATCGCGCACGCCGAACCGGGTGCGGAGGCGGTGTTCGGTGGCGAGGTCGCCGGGCCCGAGGGCTACCTGGATCTGGCCCTGGACGGGTCGGACGGCGAACCATCTGCCGATCCGGTGATCGCCGTATGCGCTCACGGGAAACACGACCGGTGCTGCGCGGTGCGCGGACGGGCTGCGACGGCGGCGATCGCCGCCGCATACCCGGAATGGACGTGGGAGTGTTCGCACCTGGGCGGTGACCGATTCGCCGCGACGATGATCGTGCTGCCGCACGGCCTGTGCTACGGCCGCGTCGACACAGCGGCGGACGCCGCGGATCTGATCCGACGCTATACCCAAGGGCGGCTGAACAATTCCCTGCTTCGTGGCCGAACCTCGCTGCCCCACGCGGTACAGGCGGCACAGTATTTCGTGCGGCAAGAGACCGGTGACGATCTGATCGATTCCCTTGCGCCGCTCGCGGTCACGCACGCCGATCATCAGATTCAGGTGCGGCTCGCCGGGAAACTCGGCCCGATCGACGTGGTGCTCGGTGAGCAGTTCTCCGAGCCCCTGTTGTCGACGTGCACGGCCGGGATCGCCGGCCGGGTGCGCCAATTCGTTCTGGTCGACATCGACCTCCCGGTCAGATGACTTTGGGTCAAAGCGCGGGTTTCCGCCCGCGGTCTTGGTGTCTGGCGGGGTGGCGACGTAGGTAGTGTGCCGTACATGACGATGTCCAACCTGCCGTTTCTGCTGCTGTCGATCCGCGCCGAGACCGAAGCGGCCGACGATGAGTACCGGTCGGTTATACGCCTCGGTGGCCTCGCGCCGGCAGACATCGCGGCCGTCAACCTCACACAACGTTCGCTTGGGTCGATCGATCTGGACGACTGGTCGGCCATCATTCTCGGCGGCGGTCCGTACAACGTGAGCGACCCGCAGGACACCAAGACCGACACCCAGCGTCGTGTCGAGGGGGAGTTGCTGGAGTTGGTCGGCCGGGTCGTCGAGGCCGATTTCCCGTTCTTGGGTTGCTGCTACGGAGTCGGTGCGGTCGGTTCGGCGATCGGGGCAACGATCGATCGCGCGTACAGCGAACCGGTCGGGGCGGTGACGGTCAGCCTGACCGACGAAGGTCGGCGTGATCCGCTGTTCGCCGATGTACCAGACACTTTCGACGCCTACGGGGGTCACAAGGAAGCTGCCGCGACATTGCCGGACGTCGCGGTCCACCTCGCGACCTCGCCCACGTGCCCCGTGCAAGCCTTTCGGGTGGGGCACAACGTCTACGCAACCCAGTTTCATCCGGAACTCGACGCCGACAGCCTGTCGACCCGGATCGACGTCTACCGCGAGTTCGGATACTTCGCACCGGAGGAGGCCGACTCGCTGAAAGCCGCGGCCCGCGAACGCGATGCCCGCCACCCAGCCGCGATCCTGCAGCGGTTCGTCGAACGTTACCGCCGCCCGTCGAGCTGAATCCCGTCCCGGCGGTTCACTGTCGGAATCCGGCAACCATCGATTCGACCGCGGCCTTGCCGGCCTCGTCGACGGTGAGACTCATGATCGACGACATCGCGAGCAGGACCGTGAACTCCCGCGGTTTGCGGGGTTTGCCGAACAGCGAGGTGTTCTCCGAGATCTTCAGTTCCCGAAAGGTCGAGACCGGATTACGGGCGGCCTCGTCCTTGCCGTGATGCCGGAACTTGGCGACCGTGAGGCCATCGCAGAGAATCGATTCGCCGTTGGCGCCGTGTACTTCGGATACGGGTGTCTCAGACATGGACCACCTCCTTTTCGACGTGATCATAGTTTCACAGTGGGAGGAGCGCGGTCTCGCCGCAGAAACCGCACTTGTCGCCAGAAACCGCAGGTGTGGTCGGAAACCGCTGGTGTGCACCGGGTTTCTGACCAGACACGCAGTTTCTGCACTCACGCCACGCCGATGTCGCGCCTCGGGACGCCATCTCGCCCGCGCGCAGACACCTCACATCGAGGGCGCTGCCACCTGCCTCGTCGAGCCCGCGCATTGTCGACCGACGCGTCCCGTCGAACGCTTCACACGCTCGCGGCACCCACGAAAAGTAGGGGAAGAACTTCTTCCCCTACCCTTGGTGTCCTCCTCCAGAAATTTCTCGCGGACGACTGTGAAACCCGGGGAAGAAACTCTTCCCCTAGATTTTGCGGGCACGGCACCGACGCATTTGACCAGGTCAGCGCGGTGGTCACCAGACTCTTCGGATCAGCGACCCACCCGCCGACGTCGTCGGCGATCGTGGAGACAGGAAGAACGTGGCCGCCCATGCGGCCCGGAGCCTCCGCGCGGCCGGCACCCGCGACAACCGGAGCCGAGTTGGAGAACGCGAGTGCTGCAGCACTCGCGTTCTCCAACTCGGCTCGAGTTCTCGCAGGACGACGCGGGACATGGCCAGACCGAAGCCGAGGCCGCCCTGGGCGGTGGTGTGCCATGGGTGGCCTCGGACCACACCCTGTGCCGAATCGGGTCAACCGTGTGCTGCAGCACACAGATTCTCCAACAGGACACAGAGTGTCAGGAGCGACTCCTCGGCCTGCTGCATTTGCCCAGTTCAGAGCGGTGGTCACCGACCTCGTCGATCAGCCGACAGGCGCTAATCGCAGCAGTCGCAACAATCGCAGCAGTCGCAGTCGTCGCACGCGGCGTCTTTCCACTTGTCGCTGCAGTGGTTCCAATGGTCGACGACGCAGGCCTTGCCGAAGCACGAGACACCGATGAACGGCAGGATGCGTTCGTGGAGCTTGCGGTTCGGTTTGAATGGCGGCGGGTAGGGCCAGTCATCGGGATAGTTGGGTGGTCGCATCGGTGGCCATTGGGTGTCGGCGGCGGTCGGGATGCGATGGTGATGGGTTGCGCGACACTCGGATCGGGGTTCGCGCCTGCCGATCGCGCGCTGAAGTCCGCCGAGCAGCAGGACCCTGAGCAACCGGTCGTCGTGGACGGTCAGTTTCGCATAGCGGGTTCGAATCGCGTCGGCGAGCGTGCGACATTCCGCGAGCGCGGTCTCGCGTGACGTGTCCGTGGCCCGGAGAGGATTGAAGCTGCCTGACTCGTGATCGGATTCGTAGTCGTCGATGGCATCGAGGAGATGCGCGATGCGGCCGAAGTCGAATCCGATTGCCGCGAGATGGTCGGCGTTGGCGGGCGTTCCCGACAACTCGGCGGAGGATGCGAACACCTGCGCGCAGGCCTGACCGGATGCCTGGGTGATCTGGTCGAGTTCTGAACTATCACACTCGATTTCGGCCTGGTGAGACAGCGTCTCGAGGATATCGTCGACGCCGAGCTGCATCGCGGTCGACTCGTCTGCGCCGGCACTCGAGCGGAGGCGCCGGCCCGCCTGGCGCAGCGCTGCCGACCGCACCCGAGACCGAGGTGCCAGCGCGTGGTCCTGTTCGGCGGTGACATCGAAAGCCTTTGCGGCGGCGAGGGTGAGCGACGTGGTGGTCGCCAGTCGCACTCCAGGTTCCGACGCGGCGACCACCGTGGCCGGGCGCATTCCGCGCAGCGCGCACCTGCCCACCTCCGTGGAGGCGGGCGCCTCGACGCGTTGTGCCGCGGTCAGCACGGACACCATGACCGCATCGGTGTTGGTCGTCAGGCGCATTGCCTGGCCGTGGTTGTCGCGCAAGGACACGCACAACCCGCACATGTGACTGCGCCACTGCGACATCAACTCATCGTCGAACGCGTGGCGGCACGGTGAGAGCAGTCCGAACATTGCAGTATTCAAACACGCCGATCACCGGTTTCGTCGGGGACGAAAGCAGATTCGTTCAGACAACGCAGGCCGCACCACTGATCCGGTTAGATTCTCCTTGTGGCCAAGGAGAAGTCGCAGGTGAACCTGCGTCAGACAGTCAGCGGAACGTCCCTGTTCGAGCGCGGCAAGCAACTGCGCCACACCATCCCGATCGAGGCACACGACCGGGTCGTCGAATCCGTTGAGCGCCCCGGTGTCCTCGACTTCATCGACGCCAGCAATCGTGGTCGGCTGCCGCACCTCATTCCACTCCGCATCGGCCGAATGGTGTCGTCACCGTTCGCGTTCTACCGCGGCTCGGCCGGACTCATGGCGGCTGACCTGGCCGCGTCTCCGGTGAGCGGCATCGAAGCGCAGCTGTGCGGCGATGCCCATGCCGCCAACTTCGGTCTATACGGCACCCCAGAGGGTGACATCGTCATGGACATCAACGATTTCGACGAAACGATCGTCGGCCCGTGGGAGTGGGATCTCAAACGGCTGTCGACCAGCCTGGTGCTCGCGGGTCGGGAAGGTGGTGTGCCCGACACGGAGTGCGTGGAGGCCGCCGAGGACGCGGTGAAGTCTTACCGGCGAACCATTCGTGAACTCGCGCAGCAACCCTTCCTCCAATCCTGGAGTGCCTTGCCCGATCAGTCGGTCATCACGCGCGCCAAGGCGGATGCGTTGCTCGACGATTTCGCCAAGGCCGCGAAGAAGGCCAGCCGCAACACCAGCGCGCGGGTGGCAGAGAAGTGGACCGCACACTTCGACGACCACGAAACGGGTGTCAAGCACCGCAGATTCGTCGAAGAGCCACCCACGCTCACCTCGGTGGACGCAGACGTGGCCGACGCTGTGATCGATGGACTCGAGCGGTACGTCGACACGTTGCGTGAATCCCGGCGCAACCTGATCGGCCGCTACTCGGTGGCCGACGTGGCATTTCGGATCGTGGGTACCGGAAGCGTCGGCCTCCGCAGTTATGTCGCGCTGTTGCTGGGCAACACCGACGAGGTACTCGTCCTGCAGATCGAGCAGGCTCAACCGTCGTCGCTGGCGCCATATCTGTCGGCGGCAGAGCCGTCACACGAGGGCAAGCGGATTGTGCACGGCGCCAGGCTCGTTCAGGCCGAGACCGACATTCTGCTTGGCTGGACCACCATCGACGGAATCCCGTACATCGTGCGCCAGTTCCGGAATCTGAAGGGTGACATCGACCCGAGTGCGTTGGAAGCAGATCACCTCGACGACTACGGCCGACTCGCCGGGGCGCTGCTCGCCCGCGCACATTCACGCTCGCTCGATCCTCGGCTGTTGAGTGGCTACCTCGCCGGCGACCAGGAACTCGACGAGGTCATCGGCCGCTTCGCGGTTCGCTACGCCGACCACGTGGAGGCCGACCATGCTGTGCTGGCAGAGGCCGTGCGAGCCGGACGGATGGCCGCGGAGTCCGGATGACGTTGTCGGACATCATCGATGACGCTCCGCGAAGGCGGCGGCGAAGTAGGTGAAGTCGCGGGCCGGGCGGCCGAGAACGTCGGCGACATCGGTGGTCACGCTGGAGTTCCGCCCATCGAAGAGGTTCGTCAGCAGGGTGGACATGAGTTCGATCGTCGGCGCGTCGAGACCTGCCGATGCCAGTATCGCGCGGTACTCATCGTGGGTCACGCGGTGGAAGGCGATTGCGGCTCCGGTGGCCCCGCCGAGTTCGGTGGCCACCTCGGCGAAGGTGAGTAGCCGCGGGCCGGTCAGGTCGTAGGTCTTGCCGGCGTGTGGGTTCTCACCGTCTGACGTCGTGTCGAGGAGAGCGGCGACGGCCACGTCGGCGATGTCGTCGGCGTCGATGAACGGTTCACCAATCTCGCCCACCGGCAGCGTCAACGACCCGGCGTCGACCTCCGGGGCGAAGCCGCCTTCGGAGAAGTTCTGGTCGAACCACGCACAGGACAGGACGGTCGAATCTGCCTGCGCGGCATGCACGACACGGCCGGCATGCTCGGCCTCGGGTTCACCGCGCCCGGCAAGCAGAACGAGCCGTGCCGCACCCGCCTTGTCGGCGAGTCGCACGAACTCCGCGATGTCGGCGACCGCTCCGTCGGCGATCAGGTCGGGCTGATAGGAGATGTACACCAGACCAACGTCTTCCAGAGCGGACGCCCAGGTGGTGCGGTCGGTCCAGTCGAACCGGGGTTCGGTTGACCGGCCGGCCCGGCGGACGGGAACCCCGCGCGCATCGAGTCGATCGGCGATGCGCCGTCCGGTCTTGCCGGACGCGCCGACGATGAGGGCCGGGCGAAGGTCGGGGCGTTGAATGGTTGCGTCGGGGAGTGTCGAGAGTTGTGTCATGCATCGAGTACACCGCCCTCAGGCGAGACGATCCATGGCTCATAGGATCAGTTGCATGTCCGATCGTCTCATCGCGGCGTACTCTCGTGGTCGTGGATGCTCTGGGAAGTCTGCTGAACGGTCCGCGCGCGCACAGCCCCATGATGCTGCGCATGGTGATGGCGTCGCCCTGGTCGGTTCGCATCGAGGACACGGCTCCGCTCACCGTCGTGGCGGTCACGCGAGGGGAGTCGACGCTGTCCTATGACGACGGTGTGAGCTATCGGGTGCGACCCGGCGATGTCGCGCTGGTGCGTGGGACTCATCCGTATGTGATCGCCGACGAACCCGAACACGAGTGGGTTGCGCGCATCGACACCGGTGGTCAGTGCTTCGACCCGACGGGCACGCACAGTGTCGCCGAGGACATGTGCTTCGGCGTGCGTTCGTGGGGAAACTGCGCCGACGATACTGCGGCGCAAGCGATCATGCTGATCGGCACGTATGCGAGTGGGGAGGTGAGCCGACGCCTTCTCGACGCTCTCGACCGTTTCACCCTGGTGTCCCTGCGCGACCATCCGCTGATCGCGCTCATGGAAGACGAGATCGTCCGTGACTCGCCTGCCCAAGACGCCGTCCTCAACCGTTTGCTCGATCTACTTCTCATCACGGGGCTGCGACAAGCCATGGAACGCGGCGATGTTCGCGCCGCAAAATGGTATCGCGCACACTCCGACCCGGTCGTCGGCCATGCTCTACGCCTGCTGCACAACGGGATTGACCAGCCATGGACGGTGGCCTCGCTGGCCACCGCGGCCGGCGTGTCACGCGCGGCGATGGCCAGACGCTTCACCGACCTCGTCGGTGTGCCCCCGATGACCTACCTCACCGACTGGCGGCTGTCGGCCGCCGCCGACCTCCTCGCCGATCCAGAGCAGACCCTGACATCGATTGCGCGACAGGTCGGCTACGGCAGCCCGTTTGCCTTCAGCGCGGCGTTCAAGCGGCAACACGGTGTCTCGCCGGCAGTCTTTCGAGCGCGCGCGACGACCGGGAACGCCCATGGCCCGGCGGATGGTGTCAGCCGAGCAGATTGACCGCGTTGGCGACGACGAGGCTCAGGATGACGATCGACAGCATCGACTGCACAGCCATGGCGAGCTTCGCCCATCGGGCGAGTGGCAGGACATCGGTCGGGCTGAACGCGGTGGCGTTGTTCAGGCCGAGGTAGAGGTAGTCGAAGAACACCGGCCGCCAGCCCGGAGCGGCAAGTTCGGGATTGAGTTGCTGGGGGAACGCCAGATCGGTGTACTCGCGGGGATGCAGATGCCGGTTGACCGGCCCGCCGTTGTCGAGTTCCCAATACAGGAACGCGAACGCGATGATGGTTTGGATCCAGACGAGCGCACCGGACACGAGGAGTTCCAGGGCGTTGGTCGTCTGCGGGCTGCCGTGGAGCAGATCCCAGACCAGTCTCGCCGATCCCCACGCCGCGCCCGCGGCGATCGTTGCGACCAACGCGAGCGACAGTCCGCGAACCCACGGACCGGGCCGGTCGATGCGGCCGGGGTCCGCGATCACGAGAGCGAGGAGTGCCACTCCCTGAATGGTGGGGAAGAACCAGGGGATGAACCAGTCGGTGCCCGGGCCGTAGTGGCCGGGCAGAAGAAACGGCACCGACATCGAGACGAGAACGCACGCCGATGCGGCCCAGCGTCGTTCCGCGCGTGGTCTCTGTTCGCCCGGCCCCGTGTCGTCGGGCGCGGTGTCGTCCGCCACCTCGGTTCCCTTCCGGTCGGGCAACGCTCAGGTTCGGGAGCCGGTCACCTCTGCGGCGCCTCCACGAGCATGCATTTGTTCGCATGCTTGCGAGGAAGGGTACCCAGGAGAGGTCAATACGACATGTTGTAGTGGAATGTCGTTGACTGAGGGGTCCCCGACGGTACTGTGGTGCGTATCACATAGTTCTTGGAGGGAGTCCCATGGTAACGGCCGAGATGAATGAACTCCATCGGAGCATCGGGACGCTGCGGCACCACATCGTCAAGCTCAAAGCACGGTATGGCGATGTCGACGCCGTTCGACGGATGACGAACGACCTCGACCGGCTCGAAATCGATCTGCACGACTTCGAACATGCGCCGCCGCCCCTCCTCAAGGCCAAGAGCGGCAAGGACGACGTCATATACGTACCGGACAGCAAGTCGGATGAGTCGGCGTGGCTCGGTGCACAAGACGAAGGGCTGGGCTTCCACTCGCGTGAGCGAACGAAGTGAGCGCCCCCGCAGCTGAGCGGGAGGCAACCGGGGTCTTTTCTCCGGGACGGGCGCGCATTCTGGCGCGAACCCTGAGGGTCGACAGGTGGTGGCTGTCGCCGCTGCTGACGGTGCTCGGTCTGTCGGCTTTCATCGTCTATGCGACGGTGCGTTCGTTTGTTCGCAGCGCGTACTGGGTTGCCGACTATCACTATCTGACGCCGTTCTATTCGCCGTGCCTGAGTGAGTCGTGCGTGCCGGGTTCGAGTCATTTCGGGACCCCGTTTCCGGAACTCCCGATGTGGATCCCGCTCGGTTTCGTGGTGCTCCCGTTCCTGCTGGGATTCCGCCTGACCTGCTACTACTACCGCAAGGCCTACTACCGTTCGATCTGGTTCTCCCCGCCGGCCTGTGCGGTGGCCGAGCCGCACGGCCGCTACACGGGAGAGACCAGGCTACCGCTCATCGTGCAGAACGTGCACCGCTACTTCTTCTATGTCGCGGTGATCGTTTCGCTGATCAACACCTACGACGCGATCACCGCGTTCCACGGGAAAGACGGCGGGTTCGGCTTTGGGCTGGGCAACGTCATCTTGGTGGCGAATGTGCTGCTGCTCTGGACCTATACCGTGTCGTGCCATTCGTGCCGGCATGTCACCGGAGGCCGGCTCAAGCACTTCTCGGCCCACCCGGTCCGGTACTGGATCTGGACCCAGGTGTCGAAGCTCAACACCCGGCACATGCAGTTCGCCTGGATCACCCTCGGCACCCTGGTGCTCACCGACTTCTACATCATGCTGGTGGCCAGCGACACGATCTCTGACCTGAGATTCGTAGGGTGACACCCCTTGGATTTCACAACGACTGACATGTTCACAATCACTGTCGTGCAATCGATTTCACAGTAGGGGGTCTTGGCTAGATGACTGAACCGGAACGCCACAGCTACGACGTCGTCGTCATCGGTGCGGGCGGTGCCGGGCTGCGTGCGGTCATCGAGGCTCGTGAGAAGGGCTATTCGGTTGCCGTGGTGTGCAAATCGTTGTTCGGCAAGGCACACACGGTGATGGCCGAGGGTGGTTGTGCCGCATCGATGGGCAACGCCAACTCCAAGGACAACTGGCAGGCGCATTTCAAAGACACCATGCGCGGAGGTAAGTTCCTCAACAACTGGCGCATGGCCGAACTGCATGCCAAGGAAGCGCCGGATCGGGTCTGGGAGCTGGAAACCTATGGCGCCCTGTTCGATCGAACGGCCGACGGGCGGATTGCCCAGCGCAACTTCGGGGGTCACACCTACCCGAGGCTCGCCCACGTCGGCGACCGGACCGGCCTCGAACTGATCCGGACGATGCAGCAGAAGATCGTCTCGCTGCAGCAAGAGGATTACGCGGCCACCGGAGACTACGAGTCGCGGATCAAGGTGTTTGCCGAATGCACGATCACCGAGCTACTCAAAGACGGCGACGCCATCGCCGGCGCGTTCGGCTACTGGCGCGAATCGGGCCGCTTCGTCCTGTTCGAGGCACCCGCGGTGGTGCTCGCGACCGGCGGCATCGGCAAGTCGTTCAAAGTGACGTCCAACTCATGGGAGTACACCGGCGACGGACATGCACTCGCCCTGCGCGCCGGCGCGAGCCTCATCAACATGGAGTTCATCCAATTCCATCCGACAGGCATGGTGTGGCCGCCGTCGGTCAAGGGCATCCTGGTGACCGAAGGTGTTCGAGGTGACGGTGGTGTCTTGAAGAACACCGAGGGCAAGCGCTTCATGTTCGACTACATCCCGCCGGTGTTCAAAGGGCAGTACGCCGAAACCGAAGAGGAAGCCGACAAATGGCTTGCCGACAACGACAGTGCGCGGCGCACTCCCGATCTGCTGCCCCGTGACGAGGTGGCCCGGGCGATCAACGAAGAGGTCAAGGCGGGCCGTGGCACCGACCACGGGGGTGTCTACCTCGACATCGCCTCCCGCATGCCCGCCGACGAGATCGTTCGCCGGCTTCCGTCGATGCACCACCAGTTCAAGGAGTTGGCCGACGTCGACATCACCGCCGAGCCCATGGAGGTGGGTCCGACCTGTCATTACGTGATGGGTGGGATCGAGGTCGACCCGGATACCGCTGCGTCGCGCGTGCCCGGCCTGTTCGCCGCAGGGGAATGCTCCGGTGGAATGCACGGGTCAAATCGGTTGGGCGGCAACTCATTGTCGGACCTGCTGGTGTTCGGGCGCCGGGCCGGACTGGGCGCCGCGTCTTATGTCGAATCGCTGGACCGACGACCGGAGATCGCGGCCGAAGACGTCGAGCGTGCAGCTTCCTTCGCGCTGGCTCCCTTCGATCCTCCGGCCCAAGGGAAGCCCGAGAATCCCTACACACTGCACACCGAACTGCAGCAGTTCATGAACGACCTGGTGGGCATCATCCGTAAAGAGGCGGAGGTGCAAGAGGCGATCACCGACCTGGAAGAGATGCGAAACCGGTTGGGCGGCATGCAGGTCGAGGGTCACCGGCAGTTCAACCCCGGCTGGCATCTGGCGGTCGACATGCGCAACATGCTGCTGGTGTGTGAATGCGTCGCGAAGGCGGCACTCATCCGTACCGAGAGCCGAGGCGGTCACACCCGCGACGACCACCCGGCGATGGACGCGACGTGGCGTAACACGCTGCTGGTGTGCACCGCTGACGCCGGTGACGATTCGCCGGTCCCCGAGGTCACCGTGGTCCGCGAAGATCAGATCCCGATGCGCCCGGACCTGCTGGAGCTGTTCGATTTCTCCGAAATCGAGAAGTACTACACCGCCGACGAGATCGCCGGGCACCCCGACGCGGACGGCCACGGGGAGAACTGACGGTCACGAGGAGACAAGATGGGCTACGACGCGAAGTTTCGGGTGTGGCGCGGGGACACCGACAGCGGTGATCTCCAGGACTACACGGTGCTCGCCAACGACGGCGAGGTGGTGCTCGACATCATCCACCGTCTGCAGGCCACACAGGCCCCCGACCTGGCTGTGCGCTGGAATTGCAAGGCCGGCAAATGCGGCTCGTGTTCGGCGGAGGTGAACGGTCGCCCGAGGCTGCTGTGCATGACCAGGATGTCGACCTTCACCGAGGACGAGGTCATCACGGTGACACCGCTCCGCACCTTCCCGGTGATCCGCGATCTGGTCACCGACGTCTCGTTCAACTATGCGAAAGCCCGCGAGATCCAGGCGTTCACCCCACCCGAAGGCTTGGAGCCGGGGGAGTACCGGATGAAGCAGGTCGACGTGGAACGGTCGCAGGAGTTCCGCAAGTGCATCGAGTGCTTCCTATGTCAGGACACCTGCCATGTGGTCCGTGACCACGAGGAGAACAAGCAGAACTTTGCCGGACCTCGTTTCCTGATGCGAATCGCCGAACTCGACATGCATCCGCTCGACGTCGCCGAACGCCGCGACTCGGCACAGACCGAGCATGGTCTGGGACTGTGCAACATCACCAAGTGCTGTACCGAGGTGTGCCCCGAACACATCAAGATCACCGACAACGCGCTGATCCCGATGAAGGAACGGGTGGTCGATCGTCGATACGACCCGTTGGTGTGGTTGGGGAACAAGCTCTTTCGTCGCTAGTGGTGTGTCCGTCAGGGAATGCGCGTCAGGCCGTCGAATCGCGGTTAAGCTCAGCGAATGTCGAGTCCTCTCGGGATCACCCCGGACGAGTCCCTGCGCAAGGGGCTGCAAACCCGTCACATCAGCATGCTCGCCCTCGGCGGCGCCATCGGTACCGGTCTGTTCGTGGCGTCGGGTGCGACCATCGCCGACGCCGGACCGGGTGGCGCGATCACGGCATACCTGCTCATGGGCGCTATGGTGTTCTTCCTCATGCAGAGCCTGGGCGAGATGTCGGCGTACATCCCGTGCAGCAACCCGTTCGAGGAGTACGGCAAGCGCTTCGTGAGCCCGTCCTTCGGCTTCGCGGCCGGATGGAACTACTGGTTCAACTGGTCCATCACTCTCGCCGCGGAGGTGGTGGCTGCCGGGCTGATCATGAAGTACTGGCTGCCCGACGTCCCGTCGTGGGTCTGGTCGGTGGTCTTCCTGGCGGGTCTGTTGGCTCTGAACCTGTTCGCGGTCAAGGCCTTCGGTGAGGCGGAGTTCTGGTTCGCCACCATCAAGGTGATTGCGGTGGTGGTCTTCCTGTTCGTGGGCGTCCTGTTGATTCTCGGTGTCGTCGGTGACATGCCCTCGCCCGGGTTCAGCAACTGGACGGTCGGCGACGCGCCGTTCGTCGACTTTCCGCTCGGCATGCTGTCGGTGTTCCTGATCGCGGGCTTCGCGTTCCAGGGCACGGAGATGATCGCGGTCGCGGCAGGTGAGGCGGTCAATCCGAAGACAGCCATCCCGCGTGCCGTCCGCACGGTCTTCGTACGGATCCTGCTCTTCTACGTGGGAACCCTGACCATCATCGGATTCCTGATCCCGTACACCAATCCCAACTTGCTGAATGCCTCCGAGGAGAACATAGCGATCGCGCCGTTCACCCTGGTGTTCAGTCAGGCGGGCATCTCGGTCGCCGCGTCGATGATGAACGCCGTGATCCTGATCGCCATTCTCTCGGCCGGCAACGCCAGCCTGTTTGCCGCGACCCGGGCGTTGTTCGGCCTGTCCCTGGAAGGCAGCGCTCCACGCGCCTTCGCGCACGTCACTCGCACCGGAGTCCCGATACTGGCAGTGGCCGCCACCGCGGCCATCGGAGCTCTCTGCTTCCTCGCCAGCAGGGTGGGCGACGGACGTGCGTACGTGTGGCTTGTCACCGCGTCGTCGGTGGCCGGTTTCGTCACCTGGATGGGAATCGCCTGGGCCCATTACCGCTTCCGGCGGGCCTGGCATGCGCAAGAGCGACCGCTCGACGACCTGCCGTACAAGGCATGGCTGTATCCGGCCGGCCCGATCATCGCGCTGGTCATGTGCGTGGCCGTCATCGCCGGCCAGAACCTGCCCGCCATCCGCGACGGCAGCGCAGGCAATCTCGAACTATGGCTGACCGCCTACGGCGCGTTGTTCGTGTTTCTGGGGCTGTGGTGGGGACACAAACTCGTCACCCGACTACCGGCGGTGGACTTGCGCACCGCCGACCTCTCACCCAGGTCGGCCGCGTCGGCGCATTACCTGACCGACGAACACGCGAAGTAGATCTACTCCGGCACCGATGTTGCCGAATGAATGACCCGTTTTTGTTGACTACCAGGCACTCGAACTACCATCCAGCCCATGAAAATGCGCACCCTCGTCTTGTCGGTCCTCATCGCAGGCGGAACCGTTCTCGGTGTGGCCGGGCATGCCGATGCCGCCACCAAACCACGCGTCGGGGCACCCTGCTTGCTGTCCGAGGAAGGCAAGTTCCGCACGGCTCCCGGCGGTCAGACAGTGCGCTGCACCAACACCGGATACTCCGGGATGAAGTGGGTGCGCGTCGCGCAACGCTAGTGCTCGCCCTCCACTCCTGACATCCATCGGATCGGTGACCGCGGCTACGACCTGTACAGGCCTGCCGGTCTGCGGGTTCCGGCCCCGCTGGTCGTGGTGCTGCACGGTGCACTTCGCAGCGGACACGAGGCCGAGGAACGCTTCGGTTGGGGATGCGGCGGCCGACCGTGGTGGCTTTGTCGCGGCCTTCCCCGACGGACTGAATGGTTTCTGGAACGCCGGGGCGTGCTGTGGCACGGCTTCTCTGCACGGCGTTGACGATGTCGGCTTCGTCAAACAGGTTGTCGCCGACGTCAAACGCACGGTCGACATCCACGAGTCGAGAGTGTTCGTCTTCGGTATGTCGAACGGCGCCATGCTGGCCTACCGATTCATCTGCGAGACAACACTGTTCGTGGCAGCCGCACCTGTCGCCGGTTCGCTCGGGGTCCCGTGCGTGGGACATCAATGGCCCGGTGGCCGATGGGCGCCGCTCAGCGTGCGACGACGTCCGGATGTGTGTTCAGGTACGCGTCGAATGCGTCGGCGGTGGTGAGCTCCGGGGTGTATCCGAACTCGGACTTCAAGCGGGTGTTGTCCAGCACAGGGCGGTAGCGCAGAAACCGGACCTGGGCGGGACCGTGGGGCGTCAGACGCAACGCACGCGCCACGAGCAGCCCTGCGGCCAACAGCGGTGCAGGAACTGTCAAGCGCGGTTTGCCGAGTCGCGCGGCGATCTGTTCGACGGTCAATGCGCCGTCGCCGGCGACGTTGAAGATCCCGGCCGGCCCGTCGGTGGCGGCGCGCGCCATGGCACGCGCCACGTCGTCGACCCAGACGAAGACGAACGGCGAGTCCGAACCTCGAATCGCCAAGATTCGCTTGCCATCCCACAGGGCGGTGATCTGATTGGCGACGGTGGGGCCGAGGATGGTGCCGATCCGAAACACCACCTGCTCGAGTCCCGGGTGCTCGACGCGCGTGCGGGCCAGCATCTCTTCAACCAGTCGCTTGTGCCGCGAGTACGGGAACTCGTCGTTGCCTCGCGTCGGTTCGTCCTCGCTGATCCACCCCGGATTGTCCGGGTGATAGCCGTATGCCGCACCCGAACTCGACACCACGATTCGCCGAACCTGCGCACAGACACACGCGCGCAGCACATTCGCACTTCCCGTCACGTCCACCCGGTACTCCAGGTCGACGTCCCGTCCACGATTGACGATGGCGGCCAGGTGCACGACCACGTCGATGTGATGCTCGCGCAGCAGCGGCTCGATGCGATCGGGATCGGTGACGTCGAGGAGCACGTCGACGACGCCCGCACGGGGTGCGTCGGGTATCCGGATGTCCGCGGACACCACCGTGTCCACCTCGTCACGTCCGACGAGTTCACGCACCACAGTCGACCCGAGGAAGCCGGCCCCGCCGGTCACCAGCACGTTGGTCATCAGGACGCCACCGGATTGGCCACGGCAGCGTCACCTTTCGCCGAGCCGGTCCGCCTGAGCGTGTGACGGCCCCACACAGTTGCCAGCACCAACCCGGCGAGGACGTCCCACACTCCCCACCAGCCGGCCACGACTGCCATCCCGCCCAGTCCGTCGAAGAAGGTCATCACCAGACCGAGTCCCAGGCCGGCATTGCGGATGCCGACCTCGAAGGTCATCGCCTTGCGCTCACGAGTGCCGAGGCCACCGACCGCCGCGGTCGACCACCCGATCCCCAGTGCCGCGGAGTCGTGGATGGCGACGACCACCAAGATGATGCCGAGGTGAGAGACGAAGGCCTCCCAGTTTCCGGCCAAGGCGGCCACGACGAACCCGACAAGAGCAAGCAGCCCAACCCATTTCACGGTGGGTTGCACGCGGTCGGCGAAGCGTGGGTACGCGCTTCGCAGTCCTAGGCCCAACGCGAAGGGCACCCCGATAATGAGTGCGATCTCGACCAACATGCGCATTGGGTCGAGTCGGACGTCGGTCAGCAGATCGCCGGCGTCGGGGTGGATGGATCCCCAGAAGGAAATGCTCAGTGGCAGAGCGACTATGTAGATCACATTGCTCACGGCGGTCATCGAGACCGACAACGCCACATTGCCCCCGGCACGATGCGTCAGGATCTGCGAGATGTTGCCCGGTGGGCAGCACGCCACCAGCAGCATGCCCAACGCCATCGAGGGGGTTACGGGCAGGATCAACGTCAACACGAAGGTGATCGCCGGCAGGATCAGCAATTGGGCCGCGATGGCGAGGACGAATGGGCGCGGATGCCGTGCGACCACCCGAAAGTCCCGTGGTGTGGTGTCCAGGGCGATACCGAACATGATGAACGCGAGCAGGATGCTCAAGAGAGTCAGCGATCCTGGCGTGAAGTTGACGGTGACCTCGTCGATACCGGCGGCGAGTGTCATGGGTGTGCTCCGGTCTCGCCCGCAAGCACCGCAGTTTCCTTCAGCACAGCTCGACGGTAGGCGTCCTTGTTGACGTAGTAGGACATTCGCGCCAGGCCGAGGTAGCGATAGCCTGCCGTGAGGTCCGGCCACGGATTCTCGCGAACCCGGGACCGAAACGCTTCGGCAGCGGCCGGGTCGTGCTCGACGGCGTGTAGGTAGGCCGCGATCAGTTCGGCCTGTTCGTACCGTCCTTGCCATCCCAAACCGGACGCCTCGACCATTCCCATCACGAACAGGCCGGAGAAGTCCGGCGGGAAGATGTTCATGAACAGTTCGGGTGCGTCCGAGGTCCAGTTCAGCAGGGCAGAGTCGACGAACGGGTAGTCGAGTCGGTAGCCGGTGGCCAGTAGGAGTACGTCGTAGTCCCCGCTGCTGCCGTCGCGGAAGGTGACCGTGGTGCCGTCGAAGCGTTCGACGTCCGGGCGGATCCGCAGATCACCCTGGCCCAGGTGATTCAGGATCGCCGTGTTCACGACCGGATGCGACTCGTATATCCGGTGGTCCGGTGTGGGGAAACCGAACCGAATGGGGTCACCGGTGAACAGCTTCAGAAGGCGGGTGTCGATGAATTGTTTGATACGCCGGGGCAGTGGCCGGCCCTGGTTGAGGGTGTCTGATGAACGCCCGAAGAGATATCGGGGCACAAAGTAATAGCCGCGTCGCACACTCATGTCCACGGTATCGGCGTGGTGGACGGCGTCGACGGCGATGTCGCAGCCGGAGTTGCCCGCGCCGACCAGCAGCACTCGTTTGCCGGCGAGTTGTTCTCCACGTTTGTAGTTGCTCGAGTGCAGGATCTCACCGGTGAACTCGCCCGCGAACTCCGGCACATTCGGCTCGGCCAGGGTGCCGTTGGCCGCGATCACACCATCGACGAACTCGGTGACTTCGCCGTCACGTGTGGTGACCGTGAGCAACCATCCGTCGCCCTTGGGTTCAGCTCGATCCACACGGGTGTCGAAGTGGAAATGCCGCGTGAGGTCGAAATGGGTGGCGTAGTCGTCGAAGTAGCGCTTGAGCACGCGGTGACCCGGATATTCGATCGTGCTGTTCATCGGAAACTCGCTGAACTCGGTGGTGGTTCGCGAGGAGATCAGATGAGCGGACTCGTACACGGTGCTGCGCGGGTTGTCGATGTCCCACAGCCCACCGACCCCGGACGCCGCCTCGAACCCGACGAATGCGATGCCCGCAGCTTGCAATGCCCGTGCGGCTGCCAGCCCGCTGGGCCCTGCCCCGATGATCGCGTACTTACTCACCCGACTCACCCAACCCGTACCTGCGCTGATCGTTCACCGCATCGACTCCGACGATTTCGAGCCATATTGTGTCATCGTCGGGAGCCCTGGATTGTCCGACGGCAGGTTTGACCTGCGGTGAGGTGCGCGGGGGCCTTCGGATCACGGCGGTGGAAAGTCGATCGTGTCCCGGGGTGCCTTCTGACGATTCTGGGGCGGATGCCTCACGCGAGTGACGACGCCGCAATCGCCCGCGTTCACCACGACCACCTCGACGGGGCCGCTGACTCGACGAGTTCGGTGACCACCGCTATGACCTGGAGAGATGCAGACTGTCGCGGGAGGCGCGCCGGACACTCTGTGTCCTGTTGGAGAATCTGTGCGCTGCAGCACACGGTTTACCCGATTCGGCACAGGGTGTGGCCTGAGGGCATCCATGGCACATCACCGCCCGGTCGGGCGCGGCCTGGGCTTCTGTCTGGCCACCTACCACGTTGATCTACGAGAACTCGAGTTGAGTTGGAGAACGCGAGTGCTGCAGCACTCGCGTTCTCCAACTCGGCACCGGTTGTCGTGGGTGCCGGCTATCGGCGTGGCGCAATGTCAGAAGCCGCGTGGATGGTCATAAACCCTATGCGCACCAGCGGTTTCCGACCACACTAGCGGTTTGTGGCGAGGAACGCGGCTAACGGGTAGGAGGCTCTCAGCCGAGTCGCCCGGACAGTCGTTCGACGCCGCGGAACAGTGCGCTGTGATCGAGTCCGCCGTCGCCGTTGGCGCGTGCCGACGCCATCAGCGTGGCGACGAGGTTTCCGACCGGAAGCGCGAGCCCGGCGTCGCGTGCCGACGCGGTGACGATCCCGAGATCCTTGTGGTGCAAGTCAATTCGTGCGCCCGGAGCGAAGTCGCGGTCGATCATCCGCTGCGCCTTGTGGTCGAGAACCGTCGACCCGGCAAGCCCACCACCGAGGACGCGAACAGCAGACGACGTGTCCACGTTGTGGGCTTCGAGGAAGACGATGGCCTCGGACAGTGCCGCTATGTTCGCTGCGACGATCAGTTGATTGGCGGCCTTGACGAGTTGGCCACTGCCGCTGGATCCGACGTGAACGACAGTGGTACCGACCGCATCGAACACGGGCCGGGCCTTCGCGAACGCGTCGTCGGGTCCGCCGACCATGATCGACAGCTTTGCGTCGATGGCGCCCTCCTCGCCGCCGGAGACCGGTGCGTCGAGAAAGACGTGGCCGTGCTCGGCTGCTGCGTCGGCCATGCCCATGGCCACGTGAGGGCTGATGGTGGAGAAATCGATGACCACGGTTCCCGGTGCGGCATGGGTGAAGACACCGTCGGGGCCGGTCAGAACCGATTCGACATCGGCGGAGTCGGGCACCATGGTGGCGACGAACTCGGCGTTGGAAACCGCTTCGGCGATCGAATCCGCGGCCGTGCCCCCGGCCTCCACGAGATTTGCGGCTCGCGACGGTGTCCGGTTGAAGCCGACGACCCGATGGCCGGCCCGGACCATGTTGATCGCCATGGGGCTGCCCATCACGCCGAGTCCGATGAATGCGATCGATGTCACTTCCGCTCCCTGGTCGGTTGCTGATTACGTTGTGCCCCAGGCGAACCCCGGGAGCCAGTCGAACGGATCCGGGCGCGTCGCCTCGTACTCGAGACTGATCCATCCCCGATAGCCTTCGGCCGCCAGGGTCCTCAGGTGGCCGGCGAGATCCAATGTCCCGGTGCCGGGTTCGCTTCGGCCGGGAGCATCGGCGATCTGCACGTGACCGATGTCATCGGTGAGACCGGATAAGACCATCCCGAGATCCTCGCCATTGACCGCCAGATGGTAGAGGTCGGCGAGCAGCTTGAGGTTGCGGCACCCGTGTTCTCGTCGCACGCGCTCGATGACTTGTATCGCATCGGCGGCACGCCGCAGCGGGTACGTGGGAATCGCACTGAGGGGCTCGATCAGAATGTCCGCGTCGATCGTCGCCGCGGCCCGCGCGGCAAATGCGAGGTTCTCGGCGGCCAGGTGATCCTGGCTGTCGGCACCGACGCCCTCGATCCGGTTGCCGTAGAGCGCATTGAAACCGACTGTCCCCAAAAGCTTACCGATGCCGACCGCCACGTCGACGCTGTCTCGGAACTCGCCGGATGCTCGAGGATCGGAGACCAGGCCGCGGTCACCAGCCGCGAGGTTGCCCGCAGCGAAGTTCAAATGGGTCAGTCGAACACCGGCGTCGCCGATCGCCGTGACGAACGCGTCGACATGGCTGTCTCTGGGCACTGCGGACTCGAACGGCCACCAGAACTCGACGGCGTCGAAACCGGCTTCTCGGGCTGCCTGCGGGCGCTGATGCAGTGGCAACGACCGGAAGAGGATCGAACAGTTGACTGTCAGACGTCGATGGTCCATCGCCTGCTCCTGCATCCTCGTTTCCCTGCATACTCGCTCACCGTGCGATGACCAATTCTGCCGTGGCCCGGGTCATGGCCACATAGGTGTCCACCGATCCGGTGATACCAGAGCCGAAGTCTTCCGGCCGCACCACGATGACCAGGTCGAATTCGAGGCCCTTGACTCGTTCGGGGCTCAGTGACCGGACGCGCGGCCTCTCGTCGAACGTGGCGTCGCCGATGACACATGCCGTCGTGTCGGGATGATCCGCGAGCCACTTGTCCAGGAACCCGTGGAGGTCGACGATCGGAATGTGCCCGACGGGCCGGCCGGATCGGCGTATGGAGGTGGGCACATTGGCGTCGGGGAGGGCGGCGCGGATGATGGGTTCGGCGGTCTCCATGATCTCCGCCGGGGTGCGGTAGTTGACGCTGAGAGGCGCGATTCGGACCTCGCCCAGCCCGATGCGGGTGAGGCGTTCTGTCCACGACTCCGAGAACCCTCGCCGAGCCTGTGCGCGGTCGCCGACGACGGTCATGCTCCCGGACGGGCATCGGTCGGTCAGCATGTGCCACTGTGCGTCGGCGAGTTCCTGCGCTTCGTCGACGATGATGTGTGCGAAGGGACCGGCCAACAGGTCGGGATCTGCACGAGGCACTTCGCTCTCGTCGACGAGCGCGTCGCGCAGGTCACCTTGCCGGAGCATCGACATCAAGCCTTCGCCGTCGTCGTACTCTCTCGATGAAATCAAGTGGCTCACCACGTCATCCATTTCTGCCCGCTGGGCGGCCAGTACCTTTGCGCGGCGCCGACGACGCTGCTCGGCCCCGGGGTCGCCGAGGCGGCGACGGGCAGCATCGAGGAGGGGGAGATCCGCGGATGTCCACGCCGCTCCATCGGGGCGTTGGAGTAGCCGGACCTGGTCCTCGGTGAGGTCGGGATCGCACCAGCGCAGGAATGCCGGAACCGTCCACAGATCGCCGACGATGTCGGTGGCGTGCACGATGGGCCAGGAGCGGCTGACCAGGGCAGCCAGGTCCTCGTCGGACTGCAGTGCGGCGCTGACCATTTCACTCGCGATGTCCCCGACAACGGCGCGAATCGAATCCACGGCGATATCGCTCAGCGTCTCCCAGATGTGTTCGCGGGCTTCGTTGTGTGGCGCGTCGCCGGCGGCATCGAAGGCCTCCGACCAGTCGGCGGCCGTGAACGTGACTTCGCCCCAGAGTGTGTCGACCGTGGTCGTCGACGGTGGTTGCTCATAGAACAGCACCGCGCGTTCCACTGCGCGCACCATCGCCAGCGAGCCCTTGAGGTGCGCCACGCCCGGATCGCGTTCTGGCCGAGACTGTTCGCCCTCGGCGACGATGTCGTTCGGTGTGCACAGCCGCACCCCGTCGGTACCGAGATTGGGCAAGACGTCGGCGACGTAGCCCAGATACGGCTCGTGCGGTCCCACCACCAGCACGCCGCCACGGTGCCCGCTCACGCGCTCGTCGGCGTAAAGCAAGTACGCGGCACGATGTAGTGCGACAACGGTTTTGCCCGTTCCGGGACCGCCGTCGACGACGAGTGCGCCCTGCGACGGCGCGCGCACCGCGAGGTCCTGATCTGATGCGATAGTGCCGAGGACATCGCGCATCCGAGGCGAACGTCCGACCGACAGCGTGGCAAGGAACGCGGAATCGTCGTCCGGAGCGACCGGGTGGGTGAGCGGGGCGTCGACCAGGATCTCGTCCCAGAAGTCGACGATGCTGCCCTGCGACCAGCGATACCTACGCCGACTCTCCAGGTCTGCGGGATGAGCCTGCGTCGCTCCGAAATATGGCTCGGCCTCCGGAGTGCGCCAATCGACGAGCAGTACGTCGCCGTCGAAGTCAACGAGACCGACGCGGCCGATGTAGACGATGCTGCCATCGCGACAGACGAAACGCCCGAGGCAGACGTCGCGCTCGTGGCGTCGGAGTACGGCGAGTCTCGAGGTCAGACCGCGGATCTCCAGATCACGATCGGACGCCTCCTGCCATTCGTTGCCCGACAGTGTTCGGCGCAGCTCGTCGAGCCGGGCGGTGAGCGTGCTGACAGAGTGCTCCAGGTGTTGGGCGATACGCGCCATCCATTCGGTGTCAGTGGTGATCAGAGTCGGGTTGGCGTGAGCGGGATGGTCGGCGGCAAGGGTGAAGATGGGGCGGTCGAACGGCATGCAGTCTCTTCCGTGAGGTGGCGGAGTCGACCATGGTGCACCACGATGGGGGCCTTGCCGCAAGCCCCCTACCTCGGTATATGGTGAAAGGGGAAGTGATCGTGAAAGTGGGGGTTGCGCCCGATGGCGATTGTCAATCGAGGTTTTGTCGGCCGTCGAGACCGCGCCGCCGATCGGCTTCCGCCCGGACAATACTCGACCGTCGACTTCCCGGTGCTCTCCGCGGAGCCGACACCTGTTCTGCCCCATGACTCTTGGCGACTGACCATCCAATCGTCCGAGCATCGCGCGCACTCAATGGACTGGGCGGCCTTCAGTGCATTGCCGCATCGGGACCTCACCACCGACATTCACTGCGTGACCCGCTGGTCAAAGTTCGACACCCGTTGGCGTGGTGTGGCTTTCGATGACCTACTGGGAGTTCTGCCCTGGCAGCCCGACGCCTACGTGATGGCGCACTGCTACGGCGGATACACCACCAATGTGCCGTTGGCCGACTTGGTCGACGGCAAGGGATGGCTCGCCGACACCTACGACGGCGAGCCCCTCGCGCCCGAACATGGCGGTCCGGTACGCCTTCTGGTACCGCACCTCTACTTCTGGAAGAGTGCCAAATGGGTTCGGCGCCTTCGGTTCATGCCCCACGATGCGCCAGGTTTCTGGGAGGAACGCGGATACCACATCTACGGCGACCCCTGGCGTGAGCAGCGCTATTCATGACCACCCACTGGCAGGTCACCACGGTGATCGCAGCCGAGCTGCAAACGCCGACCGCCCGCTCCTTCCGATTGGCCTTGAGCGAACCGTTTAAGGCCGACGCGGGTGCACATGTCGACATCCGACTGACCGCCGAGGACGGCTATTCCACCTCGCGTGCCTACTCGCTGTCCGATGTTCGTGAGACCCGCACCATCGAGGTCACTGTCGAGAGGGCCGACGACGGGGAGGTGTCGCCCTACCTTGTCGATGTCGTGGAACGAGGCGACCCTCTGGAGATCAGCGGTCCACACGGAAATTGGTTCACGTGGGACCCGGCCGGCACCGAGCCGGTGCAGTTGATCGGTGGCGGCTCGGGAATCGTGCCGCTGATGTCGATGATTCGTCTCCGCGAGGTCGCCGCGCCGTCGGTGCCGTTCAACCTCGTCTACTCTCTACGAGCCCCGGATCGACGCTACTTCGGTGCCGAGCTCGATCAGCTGTCGTCACACCACCGGATGCCGATCACGTACTTCCACACCCGGAATGCACCTGACGGTGATCCGCGTCGTCCCGGTCGCGCGACCGCAGATGAACTCGGCGCCGTCACGATCGCGCCCGAGCGTCAACCGACCGTCTTCATCTGTGGCCCTACGGATTTCGTCGAGCACTGCGCGCGGGCGATGATCGCGGCGGGACACGACGCTGCGCGGATCAGGACTGAACGCTTCGGGTGAACCCCACTCCAGCGAGCATCGACCCTCCGATGGCCGAGGTGTGAGGAGCCCTGACGACGAGCCTCGAAGCCCCTGGCGAGAGTCCATTGTCGTCTCAACAGCAGTACTCTTCGGATCAGCCGAGGCGGTCGAGCAACTGTGTCAGGGTCTCTCGTTCGGTCGGTGCCAACGGCGCCAAGAATCCCTCTTGTACCGAGGCGAGGACTGAGGCCAGGCGATCGAGTTCGCGGTGCCCGGCAGGGGTCAGGCGGACCAGCATTCGCCTACCGTCGGTCGAATCCGACTCTCGCGCAATGAAACCCTGCGCATCGAGGGTTCGCAGCGAGATGGTCACGTCACTGCGATCGAGGCCAGTCGCTCGACCGATGTCGGCCTGGCTCAGTCGATCTGCCGATTCCAGGGTCGCCATGATGCGGTAGAAGTATGGCCGCGAATCGGCTGCGGAGAACGCCTGCTGGAGGAGGGTGTGAGCGCGAAGGTTCGCGCGACTCATCAGCCACGTGGCCTGGTGCCGGAGACGATCCGTCATGTCGTGACCGTACCAGTTCGTTGGCCAGGCCAACGTTATCGGAGTATTGTTGGTGCAACCAACGAATAAAGACGGCGAGGAGAGCGGGATGATCGAGTTCGGGCCCCAGTTGATCGGTCAGGTCGAGAAGACGCTCGGCGCACTACTGGAGTCCGTACTGCGCGACTCCAATATCTCCGAGAGGGAATGGGTCACCTTGCGGATCGCGGCGCAGAACACGAACGGACCCGCCGGCCTGTCCGCGGTCGTCTCAGATCGGGCACGTTTTGCCGATGCCGAGCAGATCATCGGTGGCCTGGCGGAGAAGGGGTTGCTCGATGGCGACGCGCTGACCATGCGCGGCCGGGAGTTCCTCGATCAAACAGGAGCGAGGATCTCCCGGCTGACCGCGCCGATCTGGGGTGGCTTGCCCACCGCAGACGTCGAGGCGGCCACACGCGTGCTCAACGAGGTCCTCGACCGGGGTCGCGTCGTCGCGAGTTCCGCGGAATCGTCGTAGCGACGATTCCGCCCGGGCCGCGTTGGTTGGTCAGCGGGTCACGGGTGGACGTTGCGCTTGTTCAGCCAGACCTGCGGATTGATCTTGTTGCCGCTCTTGTCCCAGACCTCGTAGTGCAGGTGCGGCCCGGTGGACTGGCCACGGTTTCCGACGGTGGCGATCTTCTGGCCGGCGCTGACCTTCTGTCCGGCGTGGACAAAGCTCTTGTCGACATGGCCGAAGACGCCGGTGGTGCCGTCGTCCTGCCGAACGCGGACCCACTGGCCGAAGCCCGACGCCGGACCGGATTCGAGGACGACTCCGTCGGTCACCGCGTAGACCGGGGTCCCGATCTTGTTGGCGATGTCGACTCCGTTGTGGTGGCTGCCCCAGCGTTCGCCGTAGCCCGAGGTGACGGTGCCGCTGGTCGGCGCCACGGCGCGGCCCGGCACGTGCGGGAGAACGCGCGGCGGAAGGATGTTCGGGGGGAGAATGCCGCGCGCCAGGTTGTCGACCTGCGGCGGAAGTGTCACGTTCGCGGGCAGCTTGGGCATCGGGGGAGCGGGCTGCGCCGCCGCGTGGGCTGCGCCTCCGATGGTGAGGCCGATCGTGCCCGCGAAGGCTACGACGGCGCCGGTCTTGACCTTGGTGGTCCAGGCGCGGGTGACGGGCTTTGTCGAGTTGTGTGCGTTCAGTTGGTTTCGTGGCACGTCGTTGTCCATTTCGTCTTTTGGTAACAGTTCGGTATCGGCAAGGACACGGCGAGGCTACTCACGGAAAGGTCGGCGAAGCCAGCGAGAAGGGGGTGGACGTGAGGGGGCTCACCCGTCACGCCGCGAGCGACAAATGCCACGATTGGGATGAAATACCAGGTGAAAGGCGGATCAGGCGCTTCACGCGTGCTCGGGCCCGGATTCCCAGAAGTCGACACGCGGGCCCTTGGCGACGGGCGTGCCGGCTTGTCGGGCTCAGCGACCCAGTCGAACGTCGCGTTGTGACCACAGTCACAAGGCTTCGGCCCAGACTCGGAGGCTGATCTGGGCGCCCAGGCTTGCGCCACGAGGAGGCACTGACATGACACCCGATTACGGGGCTTTTCAACTCGAGATATACCTGGCCGGCACCCAGGGCCGGCTTCCGAGGTATCCCGTGGATTCGGAGTCCCTGGAACACCGGGCGCAGGAGGTGTTGCCGCCCTGGATCTGGTCCTATGTCGCCGGTGGGTGTGGGAACGAGCGGACGCAGCGGGCAAACGTCGATGCCTTTGAGAAGTGGGGCGTAGTGCCCCGAATGGGTGTGGGGGCGGTCGAACGTGACTTGTCCGTCGAATTGTTCGGCATGACGCTGCCGTCGCCGGTATTCATGGCGCCGATCGGGGTGATCCGGATCTGCTCACAGGAGTTCCACGGCGATCTCGCGGTCGCACGCGCCGCCGACCGCACCGGAATCCCGGCCGTGCAGTCCACGCTGTCCATGGACCCGGTCGAGGAGACCGGTGCCGTCCACCAGGAGACGCCGGGCTTCTTTCAGCTGTACATGCCCAGGGATCGTGACCTCGCGCTGAGCTTCATCCGCCGTGCCGAGCAGTCCGGGTACAAGGGAATCGCGGTCACCCTCGACACCTGGACGCCTGGCTGGCGGCCGCGTGACCTCATTACATCCAACTTTCCGCAGCTGCGTGGGATGTGCGTCTCCAACTACTTCACCGATCCCAATTTCCTTGCCAAGCTCGCCAAGAGCCCGGAGGAGGACCTGCCCACTGCGATCCTGACGTGGGCGGCGAACTTCGGGCAGCCGGTCACTTGGGACGACCTCGCCTGGATTCGAGAGGTGACCGATCTCCTCGTCATTCCGAAAGGGGTATGTCACCCCGACGACGTCCGCCGCGCCATTGACGTCGGTGCCGACGCGATCTACTGCTCGAATCATGTTGGGCGCCAGGCGAATGGAGGACTACCCGCCTTGCAGCACTTCCCGGCGTGGTGGCCGCCGCGGGCGATACGCCGGTCCTGTTCGATTCGGGGGTGCGCAACGGGAGCGACGTCGTCCTCGCGCTGGCGCTCGGGGCCACCGCGGTCGGTCTCGGACGCTCTTATGCATACGCGCTGGCCGTCGGCGGCGCGGACGGGCTGGTGCATCACCTCCGGTCGGTGCTGGCCGAGGCCGATCTCCTGATGGCGATCAACGGCTACCCGACGCTGGCCGACCTGCGCGCCGAGGGTGCCATTCGCCGCGAGATGTAGTCGCCACGGCTCGCGCTCGGTTTCGGGCGCTCGCTCGCGATCCATACCGACGTCTATTGCCGTCGGTATGGATCACCCCCAGGCGAGGGCGGTCTCCGCCGGGACGCGCGGCAGTCGGTCAAACCACGGGTTGTCCCCGGGGTGTCCGATGGTGACAACCAGATGGCTCTTCCACGTCGTGCCGGCGAAGAACTCCGCGTCGACACCAGCGCGGTCGAATCCGCCCATCGGGCCGGCAGCGAGCCCTTGTGCGCGGACCGCCATGAGGAACACACCGGACTGCAGAGCGGCGTTGTACTCGGCCATGTCCTTGACGACGTCCTCCGGCATCGAGGAGAAGTGCTGGAAGTACATCTCGGCACGATCCGGGAATGTCGTTGGGAACTGTTCGTAGAAGCGTCCGTCGTAGGCCAGGATGGCCAGCGCGGGGGCGGCGAGAACCTTGTCGCCGTTGGTCTCCATCATGTGCGGCGCCAGTCGTTCGCGCCCGCCCTGGGTTCGGATGAACAACGCGCGCAGGGGCTGCGCGTTGGCGCCCGACGGAGACCACCGGGCGAGATCCCAGATGCCCTGCAACTCGTCGTCGGAGACGGGGATGTCGGCAAACGAATTGGCGGTTCGCGCTTCGGTGAACAGCAGCGATCGGCCGCGCTCGTCCAGCTGTTCGAGGTCATACCCAAGATCTACACTCATCGATTTACTCCTATAATCAGTGTGGCTCTTCAATTTGATGGTACTACTAATCTAGTAGTTAAGTCCAAACCGAGAGTTGCTAAGATCGGACCCATGCCTACTCGTCGCGCTGCATCGGTGGCATCGTCGACGGATGGTCAGCCCCCCGCCTGCGATGCGACGCTGACCCGGGCGTTCACCTTTCTGGGCAAACGCTGGAACGGACTTCTGCTGGGCACGTTGATGCACGGGCCGGCAGGTTTTGCCGAGCTCAAGCGCGGACTGGGCATCAGCGATTCGATGCTGTCGGACCGACTCAACGAACTGACGAGAGCAAATCTCGTCGAGCGCAAGGTGGACCCCGGACCTCCAGTCGCCGTGACCTACGCGCTCACCGACGACGGACTGGCGATCTCACCCGTTTTCGAGGCGCTGGTCAAGTGGGCCCACAGTCATCTTCCCGCGGAACAGTGCGTCGGCCACGCCGACGGCTGACCGGAGAACTCCCACCCGCGCACCAGAAGGATTGCGCAAGCGGGATATTCGTGAGCGACCGACGGTTCTCGCTTACCTCCGCGGCATCGCGGAAGCCAGGTTGACGCCGATGACCCGGCATTTCATGTTGTCGGGTGGCGAGCAGAAAACCCCGCTGAACAGGGGTTTCATGGTGCCCTCGGTGAGACTCGAACTCACACTGGACGGGTTTTGAATCCGTTGCCTCTGGCGTTTGTTGTGTTTGTCGCCGTTGGCGGTGTTGGAAACATGCAGGTCAGAGTGTTGGTGACGTTGGCCCGCGTTGACCGTTCGTGAAACTACTGCGGACTGGCTGCGGACTGGCGGTCGCAACGAGACCCCGGCAGCTTGCGACTGCCGGGGTCTCGTCGTGTCCGGTGGGCGCAGGGGTTGGGCTCGCGCAGCGCCCTGGACTGCGGTCCTGGCCGCCCTTGCCCGAATGGTCGGGCTTGACGCCCACCAGGTCTATTGCGCCCGCTTCCGGTAGCGGTTCAGGACGAACAGCTCGGCGAGCGTCCATCCGGTGAAGCTGCCCCGGATCACGACGCGCATCGGCCCCATGCTGTCGTCGGTGTCGAGCTGGCCCGGGTTGGTGAGCAGGCGTGCGGTCGCGGTCGTGATGACCGCGGCCACGTCGTCGGTCGGCTCACCGTTTGTGAAGCCTCCCCCGCGGGTGTATGCCTGCGCCATCGCCGTCACGATGGCCGCGTGTTGTTCGGCCATCGCTGCGAGGGCTTCTTCGCTGCCACGGCCGAGGAAGTCGGCGACGGCTTGCCCGTCGACCATCAGCTGCCCGACGCTGTGAGGATGGTGACCGCCTTGGGCTGCAGCAGCGCGAGGTCGTACCGGCACACGACGCGCAGCGCGGTCTCGTCTGTGTCGAAGTAGCGCGACGAGTCGATGGTGATGCTCGGCGACATGTCGCGCGCCACGGCGACGAGGTTCATGTCGGCGAGGACGGCCTTACCGGTCGGGATTCGGCTGGTGATGGTGACCGGCACGCCGAACAACACCTCTTGACCGGTGGCGGTGAGGTCCGGCTGCAGGATGTAGCGGCCGTCAGCGTCCTTGATCTTCCGCACCGACAGGTAGTCGGCCGGCGACAGGAACCAGCGGTTGGGCTTGACCTCGTTGGCGCGTGCCACGCCGATGCCGTCGAGCAGGCTGTCGGAGTCGTCGGCGTCGAGGGTGCCGGTCGCGACTCCGGTCTGGTTGAGCAGTCCCTTGATGGTGTTGGAGCTGCCGGTGCCGGTGAACAGCGCGGCATCGAGGGCGGCGGCGGTGTCGGTCGAAAGGCGTTGCTTCAGAATGGAATCGAGCGCGGCTGCGGAGCTGCGGAGCACTTCGGCCGTGACGCGGGAAATGACTTTGAGGCTCTTGAGGGTGCTCGGGAGCATGGTCACCTCGTCGAGCCCGACGCTCGATTCGGGGATGGTTCCGCCTTCGGCGACGAATCCGACGGTGAGGCCGGACGCTACGCGCGGGATTCGGATCGGGCCGTTGGTGTCGATGATCTTCGGACCGGAGGCGAGGAAGACGCTCTCGGATTCGAGGGGCTGGACGAGCAGCGACTGAATTTCGGTCTGCTGCAGGGTGGGGAACGTGGCAGTGGTTTGCGTGGTCACGCGGGTCTCCTAGTGAGGGAAGGGATTCGGTTCACCTTCGCCACCAGGACGATTCGAGGGGACCAGCACCAGGCCGGTCCCCTCGATGATAACGCAGCGAGTTTAGTTCACGTGTACTCGATGTTGGGAAAGTCGGTCCGCTTGACCTCGTACAGCTTCAGGTTCGCATGCCCATGCCCGCGTATGTGGATGTGGATTTTCGCCATTTGTCTCAAGACATCCTGTAACGAAACGTCGTGGAGCAAGATGTCCGTAACCGGCAGACCGCCGTGCTCGGCACCGTACCGCTGGACAGCCTCGTACGTGTCGAGGCCGAGTTCTTCCGTGTTGACGGCGTGGACGTGCACGACTCCCTTTGAGTCGCAGCTATCCGCGCTCGCACGAGGTGGATAGATGTTTAGGCCGACGATCATCCAGCCGGTTCCAAGACCTGCAAGACTCTCAAGGCTCTTGCCGTTGACGATGTCGCCTTCCATGACGCCGCTGATATGCCAATCCCGATCGAAGTCGTAGTGTGGCGTCTCAACCCAGTTCCGTTCCTCCGGCATTTGTCACCTTTCCATCATCTGCCGCCGCGCATGAGCGCGGCGAGATCGACCGAGCTGGTCGAGGTTGTTTCACCTTGCCCTACGTCTCCGAGAACGCGGCGGGTTTTCAGGTGAGGCTTGCGGACGATTAGCTCGTCGATGGCCGTGGTGAGGTTGTCGCCGTCGAGGTGGGTTTCGTCGAACGGCAGGTCGGTGGGGTCCTGGAGCCGGCCGTCAGCGGCGACGAGCGCAGCGTGCAGGCGGGTCGCGAGGTCGTCGGCGCGCTGAGCCTTCTGCCTCCACTTGCCGTTCTCCTGCCGGAGGTCCTCCACGTACTTGCGAGGGAAGGTCTCTGGTTCGTCGTCGGGCTGCACGCTGTCGTGTACCCCTTCGTCGTCAGGGGTGGGAGCTGGTGCCCTACCTTCGTCGACCTCTTGCGGTTCGGGCTCGATGTTCTCGGTCATCGGATTCCTTTCAGTTTCTTGGTGTAGCGGGTTTCTTGAATCTGATCTGTGACAACAGGTTTCGGTGTGCAGGCGCAACCCTTGTGGTGTTGAAAGGGGTGTTCGGCCGGCCATATGCGGCCTTCGCGCCACCACCACCGGCAGAGCTGGCAGGCGTTCGCCGACAGTTGCCGGGTCCAGCCGGTCACCTGAGGTGTCTTCGCCAGCGCCTCCGATGCCGCGTCGGCTGCCTGCTCCAGCGGCTCACTCTTGGCAAGGCGCTCCAGCCGGACCCGGACCCGCGGCGCGGGTTCCGCAGGTGCGGTCGTCTCCGTGGATGTGTCCAGGTCGACGACCTCGGGTTCACTCTCGTCGAAGATGGTGGTTACGGCCTGGATCAGACGTTCGGTGTCGTCCACCCGCTCCAACGGCTGGACCGGGACGGCTTCGCCGAGCTGCGCCATGACCTCGGTAGCCATTGCGACGTCGGCGAGCGCTCGAGCGCGACCGTTGGCGACCGCGATAGCCGAGGCGATGTAGCGCACGGTCTCGTCACGGGTCAGCAGGCCGTCGAGGAATGACAGGTAGGCGGCGACGACCTGGCGGACTGCTCCCGCGGCGAGCGCGGTCAGCGACTCTTGGTAGCCGGCCATCAGTTGACCAGCTTGCCGAGGTCGATCGCGGCGACGTCGAGGCTGTCGGCTCGTCGGGCCGCGCTGATGGCTCGAATCTCGTCGTCGCCGTAGCCGAGACGCTGCAGCGCATACGAGGCTGGGAGCAGACCCGCAGAGTACAGCTTGACCACCGCGTCGGCCTCCTGCGCGACGCTGCGGGTCGCGGCGTCAGCCCACGAGACCCGGCAGTCGACAGTCAGCGGGTCGGCACCATCGCGGACCGCGACGATCAGCCGCGCCACGTCCTCCCAGGACCGACCGAACTGTTGCTGTCGGGCTTCGGCTCTCGCGGTCAGCGACGCCTCAGCAGCCCGCAGCGCATCGGCCGATGCCGGAGTGTCGGCCAACTGTCCTATGTAGTGGGCGGGGAGCGCTGAGACCGCCATGATCTGGCCAAGCAGTACCCGGACGGCCGCCTCGTACCCGTCGAGGCGCGCGGCATCGAGCTGACCGAACTTCGCCTCGTGGTTCTCCGAGATCATCGCCCGGTCACCCTCCGGGATCGGGTTCACCGCTTCGGTGTCGCCGGTCGGGTTGCCGTCGTCATCGAGGACCGGGGACTCTTCGAGCTCGATTCCGGTGGCCCAACGCCGCGGCCGGCCGACGTACTCGCTCGTGACCATCATGTCTGTCAGCGATTTGTTGAGGGCGTCGACCAGCGGCATCAGGTCGTCAATCTCCGATGACCCCCAGTCGTGGCGAAACACGTTGTCCACGAGCGGTAGTCGGTCGGCATTGAGCAACCGGACGACCGGGACGACGCCGAGCGGGTTCGCCAGCGACTCGACGACCTTAAGGCCGTTCGGGGTTGCGCCGGTCTGCTCGGCGCGTAGCCGCACGATTTCGTTCGGCAGGTACAGGACCGCCTCGGTCGTGTTCGCTGTTTCCCAGCGTTTGACCGCAGCGGTGATGGTGCGGGTACCGGGGTCGTGCAGGGTGGTGACCTGTCGTGCCGATTCGATGCTCACTTTCGGCCGGCCGTAGCGGTCGGCCCACACGATCACGTACGAGCTGCCGAGCAGTAGGGCCTCGCGGTGCGCGATCCCAGATTCTTGGTCGAGGTCGTTGCGTAGCCAGTCGTCCCAGATGTCGACTCCGGTGAAGCCGATGACCCGCAGTCGTTCGGTGAGCGAGGTGACCGCCAAGCGCGGAATGTTGGAGGCCATGCGGCCGAAGCGGTCTCCGAGCGCGGTGCGGGCCTCGGGAGCGAGGAACGCCAGCGCCTGCCGGCCGGTGTAGTACCGTTCGAGGTCGGCGTAGCGGGCCGATGGTTCTTCGAGCTTCTGCAGCAGTGTGGTGAGTAGTTCAGTCATTTGAAACTCCTTGTCTTCTTTCGCTTTTGGTGGGTTGCTCGCCAGGTGGCGCGCGAGTGAGCCATGACCAAGCACGCGGCGAGGTCAATCTTTCGGGCCGCTCGGGAGCGGCTGGACTTGCTGAGTCGGATACCGCGGGCGTCCTCGGTGATGACCGCGGCCGCGACATGCTCAGCGAGCGTCGTGTCACCGGAATGCGACATGCGACCGTTCAGCGCTGCCGAGTACAGGTCGCCAGTCGCGGCAGTCAACCGTGCTGGGCTGTGCGGAAATTCGACGACCGGCAGCCCTTCGGATTCGAGAGCCTGCAGCGTACGAGTCCAACGGAACGGATCGGCGATGATCTCCACGACGCGCCACCGGGTGCACGCCTTGCGGATCTCGTCCTCGACCTCGGCGACCGGCACCCGATACGAGTCGTCACGCGGTGGCCGCTGCCACACCCGCAGCTTGTCGAAATGCGGTTCGGTCGTCGCGGTGCCGACAAGCAGCGCGGTCGTGTCATCGGAGAAGCTGCCGTCGAGCGCCACGACCACCTCGACACCATCCGGGACAGGCTGGCCGGTCGACAGTCCGTCCCACACACCAGCCGGCAGAAACGCACCGTCGGTGTCAGTCGCAAACTGGCACAGGCGTGCCCGCCGAAACGTGCTCTCTCGTGTCTTCGGAGGCAGCAGCGCGGTAACCGCGTCGCGATGCAGGAAGTCGTCAAGGGCCGGGTTCGCCAGCTGCCAACAGTGCGGACAGTCGACAGGATGGTCCTCGAAACCGGCCGCGCTGTACTCGCGCCACCGCAGCGACGTGTCCTCGGGATGCTCGGCGGCGTAGTTGCGGAGGTCAACCAGCACCTGATCGTTCGGGTCCGGTCCCGGAGTGCCCATCGCGACAAGCACCGACCGCTCCCGCTTGCCCTGCGCGAGCTGCACCACCTCGAAAACATCACGCTTGACCACACCGGCCTCGTCGACCACCGCGAACACGTATTCCAGCCCTTCCAGCGCGGCCGGTGAGGCCGGGAGAACCTGAAACGTGCTGTCGGTCAGCGGCAACACGAGGCGGTCGGCATACACGTAACACCGGCTCGACAGGTCGTCGGACAGCTCGACCATGCGGCGGGCCGCGTTGAACAGCAGACCGGCCTGCCGTTCATCTACCGCGACACACACGACGTTCGCGGCCTCTCCCCAGCAGAAGAACACGTAGAGCGCGATGGCGGCGGTCAGCGTCGTCTTGCCCTGGCCTCGCGGGAGCATGATGCCAACCGTGCGAGCACCCGAATCGAGCACGTCCGACACGATGTCGACCTGCCAATCCCGCGGTCGAAACACCTTCTTCGCACCGGTCCCCTTCGGCACCCGCAAGAACTTCTCGCAGAACTTCAGGAACCGCTCCGACTCCACGTCGGTACGAGGCCGAAAAGGCAGCGGCACCTCGGCATTCTCGAGTCGCCCCTTGTTACCCGAGCGCATCAGCACCGGCCTTCATTGCCCTCTGCGGCTTGGCCGCGCGGTAGTGGTCCGCTTCGGTTGGGGCATCCCCCCTGGTCAGGAGCTTGCCGTTGGTGCGTGCTGCGCCTCGGGTCCGGTTGCATGGTCCGCATACGACGTCGATGTCTTGGAGCCGGATGGTCTTGCCCGCGGCTTTGCGCTGCCATGCTTCGGGGCTGTGGTCGGCTTGGAGGTCGTCGACGGCTCCGCAGTCCGAACAGAACGGCTGTAGTCGGCGGGCGCGTGCGGAGAGTTTTCGCCATGCGGTGTCGTATCCGCGTGCGCTGGCCGGTGGCTGGTGGTCTGGCAGTCGGTGGTCGGGGCAGCGGGTGCCGAATGCCGGTGTGCCGCAGACGATGCAGGGTTTGGCGGTCATGCTTGCTCCTGTTCGGCTCGGAGTTCGCGTGACTCGTCGTGGAAGTCGTCGAGGGCCTGGTGCAGCAGGATCAGGCTGTCGGGGTCCATCAGCCGCACCTTGCGGCCGATGCCTTCGAGGCGCTTGGCTGCGGTGTGCTGCAGTCTGCGGTGTTCGGTGCGGCTGATCGTGGTGTAGGCGGCGACGTCGGGCATGTCGGCTGGCGTGGTCACTGGTCCTCCTGGTTGGTGGGTTCGACGAGGGTGATGAGGTCGCCTTCGCCGTTGTCGTAGATGAGGCCGATGCCTTCGAGGTGGGCGTGGTAGACGAGGCATCCGAGCATGTCCGGGTTGGGGTCGCCGGTCATGGCCTCGTATTCCTTGCGCCTGCGGATGCCAGCCTTGCGGAGTTGGTCGGGCAGGTTCATCGCTGCTCGTCCACTCCTCTTCGACACGAAGGTGATGGTGTCCATGTCGACGCCGAACAGCAGGGCTGTGGCCTGGTCGTCCATGTAGAGTTCGCCGTCTGGCTGGCGGCGGATAGTTCCGGTTGTCATTGCAGGTCCTTCCAGTTCCTGTAGGCGAGGCGTGTGCGAGAGTCGTTCCACTTCAGGCGTTCTCGTGCGTCTCGTGCTGACTTGGGTGGTGGTTCGAGGGCGTCCATTGCGGCTACGTCCTCGGGGTCGGCACGTTCGGCGGGGTTGCGTTCGTTGGCGTCCGGGGCGCTGATGAAGCGTTCGTCGCCGAGGATGGTGAACTTGCCGGCCAACGGTTCCCGGTCTCCACCTGGTGATCGGCGGCGTAGGCCGCCGTGCCTGTCCTTGTGGATGGCGAGGTATGCCGAGCCGCCTTTGTCGGGGGTGAATGCGCTGTCGACGGTGACCCGGATGGAAGTGCCGCCGATGGCGCGCTTCTTGGCTGCGGTGCCGGTGGCTCCGAATTTGCGGGAGTCGGCTCCCTTCGACAGGTGGTCGATGGCGACGACACACGCGCCAGTTCTGGTCAGTGGCTTGATGACTCGTGTGTGCACGTCGGTGAATTCGTCGGCTGAGTTGCTGCCTGCGCCGTAGAGCGGCATGAGTTCACCGATGCTGTCGACGATGACCAGGACGGGCTGCCAGGTCTCCATGTGCTCGACGATGCGAGCCATCTGCACACGGTCGACGGGTTCGACGTAGAGGAATCTGTCGGGGTCGCGCAGTGTGTCCTCGTCGGCTCCGAAGTCGATGAGCCGGCTGACGGTGGACTCGGGACCGTTGTGGTCAAGGTCCAGGCGCAGCACACGGCCACCTTCTGCCAGGGCCTCGACGGTCGCGAAGTCGCACAGCAGAGTCTTGCCCGATTCGGGGTCGCCGAACACGACGTTGTACTGGCGGGCGTAGAAGATGCCTGTGCCGTCGCGGCGTTTGCAGATGCCGGGAGCTGGCGGCTCGGGTATGCCGTCGTCGAGGAGTGCCGCGACATCGACGTAGCCGCATTGGTCGTGCATCTCGGTTGCATCCGGGTTGACACCCTCGTCAGGTTCAGGGGCCGGCTGCACTTCGGATGCGCCGTTGTAAACGTGCAGGTCAGGGCGTTGGGTTGCAACCGTACCCTTAGGTGGGATGCATCCGGTCATCGGCGGCGGCTCCCAGGTCCGACGCGTGGCGGCGGGAGTTCGCCGAGCTGGGTGCACGTGTCATTGCGGTGGCCTTTGCGCATCGGGTCTTCGCACCCGCAGTCATGGGTGAACGGGCACGCGCCGAGCACGATGCCGTGCTGCGGGCAGTCGTTGACCGGCAGCCGAGGACCGGTGCAACGGTGTTCGAGCGGGTCCCGGTGCCACGCCTGGCAGGCAGGGCACCGGATTGGTTCGAGCCGAAGCGCGGCGGCTCGGCGACGTCGCATCGCTGCGCTATGCTCTCGGTAAGTCCACGCCTTGGATGTCTGAGCGGCCCCGTCACCAGCGGGGCCGTTCCCTTTTAGGTCGGTCATGTCTAAGCGCTCTCCTTCGCTGCCAGCCAGTCGAGGACGGTCGACTTCTTCCACACGCGTCGGCGGCCGAGCTTGATGCTTTGAGGTCCGTCGCCGATGTGTGCCCAGTAGCGCCACGTGCTTGCGGGCGTGCCGGTCATCCCTTCCAGCTCGTTGGCGTCGAGATAGTCCTTGTCCAACGGTTCGTTCCTTTCTGATTTCGCAGTGTTCCCGAATTGGAACTAACACCGTTGTAGTTTGCGGTGGTTGTGTTGGTCAATGCGAAAACAGTAGAGTTGCGAATATGGGAAGACGTGAACGCACCGAGGTCTATTTCAGGGAGAGGCTCAAAACCGAGCGCGAGAGCAGGGAGTGGTCACAGAGCGCAATGGCAAAGATGTTGACGGACAACGGGATTCCGATGCACTCGACCACTATTGCGAAAATTGAGGCCGGCGACCGGGCGGTGAGGATTGACGAAGCGGCCGGCATCGCGAAGCTCTTCGATGTTTCGGTCGATTGGCTTCTGGGACTCAAGGAACGCACCGAGGACGACCTGGTTTACCCCATCCGGAAGGTCGTTGAAGTGAGCCGACGCTCTCAGTGGCGGCTTGCGGAGTATATGGGCGAGGTCGATGCGGCGTTCAGTGGGCTCGACGGTCTGGATTTCGTTGGTGCGGAAGACCTCAAGGCCATCGGGCCGGAGTTTTACGAGCACGCCTACAGGGCCATGAATGCGATCCACGCCGCGTCCCAGTTCGAAATCCCTGATTCGGTGACCCTTGGTGACCAGAAGGCAGACGAGCATGAGCGCAGGGGGCGAACATTCGCTGCCAGCATGAACGCGGCCGAAGATGCCTTGGGATACGACGTGTGGGGCAGCCTCAATTCGTACCTCGATGCTGCCAAAACGAAGAAGGATGACGGTGGAGATGAGACGCAATAGGCGGGCGGGCGTCGAGGACCGTTGGACGAAAACCGTCCGCGATGACGACAACAACGAGACCAGGGTGCCGACCGCTCGCAATGGCAAAGGTCTGCGCTGGATGGCGCGATATGTCGCTGATGATGGCCGGGAGCGCACCAAGAGCTTCGGGCGCAAGGCAGACGCACAGAACTGGCTCAACAAAGAGATTTCGGGTCAGGTCACCGGCACGTGGACCGACCCCGACCTGTCGACGCAGACGTTCGGGGCGGTGGCCGAGAAGTGGATTGCGACGAAGGCGAATCGCAAGCCGAAAACCGTTGCGGGATACCGGAGTCTGCTCGACACGGTGATTCTTCCGCGCTGGGAAGATGTGCCGCTGCGGGACGTCCGTTACGACGACATGCAGGTGTGGGTCTCGGGGCTGTCGGTCAAGGGTGGGTCGACTCGGTTCGCCAAGCGCGGCCTGTCTGCCTCGCGGGTGATTCAGGCGCACCAGGTCGTCGGCGCTGTGATGAAGTTCGCGGTGCGGTCGAAGTATCTGGCAGTCAATCCTGCCGAGGGCATCGACCTCCCGGACAGGACCGAGGTCGAGCAGCGCTACCTGTCGCACGAGCAGGCTCACCGGCTCGCGGTGGCGTCAGGCCACTACCGCACCTTCGTCCTGGTGCTGGCGTACTGCGGCCTGCGTTTCGGTGAGGCGGCGGCGCTGCGCGTCGGGTCGGTCGACCTCAAGGCTCGGCGTATCACGGTGAGTCGCTCGGTCACCTACGTGACCGGGCAGGGACAGGTCGAGGGAGCGCCGAAGAATCGGACCAGCCGCAAGGTGCCGGTGCCGAAGTTCCTCGTTCCGCTGCTGAGGACCGAGATCGGCGTGCGGGGCGCTGGCGAGTTGGTGTTTCCGGGCCGTGAGGGTTCTTGGCTGACCGAGGGGCAGGTGCGCTGGGTGTTCGACACCGCGGCCGAGGCGATAGGGGAGAAGGGACTCACACCGCACGAGCTGCGCCACACGTGCGCGTCGCTGGCGATACAGGCAGGTGGGAACGTGAAGGTCCTACAGACGCTGCTCGGGCACAAAACTGCGACCCTCACGCTCGACCGATATGGGCACCTGTTCCCGGATGACCTGGACCGGATTGCGGACTCGTTCGATTCTGCTGCGGACCAGCTGCGGACTGAGAAGGGTCTGCGCCTCGTCGGCGATGCCGATTAAGGCTCTGAACTGGTCTTTCTGGTGCCCTCGGTGAGACTCGAACTCACACTGGACGGGTTTTGAATCCGTTGCCTCTGCCAATTGGGCTACGAGGGCATGCGCGCGACGGTGCCGGTTGCAACAGCCAACTCTAGATGATCGGCCGGTGGGCACGTCACCCGGTACTCTGCCACCATCGACCTCCGTGCTGCCGGGCCTTGCTCGGCGGCCCGACCTGCGGGGTCGCCGACATCGAGGAGGGGAAGTGACGGTGACCGACAGCGTCAAGGCACATGCCGACGGTGCGACGACGGCACACAAGGTGCTCGTCGCCGAGGACGACTCGCTGATTCGGATGGACCTCATCGAGATGCTTCGCGAAGAGGGTTACGACGTCGTGGGGGAGGCGCCCAACGGTCAGGCGGCCGTCGAACTCACCGAGAGCCTGGGTCCCGACCTGGTGATCATGGATATCAAGATGCCGATCCGCGACGGGATCGACGCGGCCACCGAGATCGCCCAGAAACGGTTGGCGCCGGTGGTGATGCTGACGGCATTCAGCCAGCGCGATTTCATCGAGAAGGCTCGCGACGCCGGCGCGATGGCATATCTGGTGAAGCCGTTCACCAAGGCTGATCTGGTCCCGGCGATCGAGGTCGCGGTGAGTCGCTACCAAGAACTCAAGATGCTCGAGCGTGAAGTCGCGACGGTCAACGACCGTCTGGAGACACGCAAGGTCGTCGAGCGGGCCAAGGGCTTGCTGATGGAAAAACAGGGCTTGTCCGAACCCGAGGCGTTCAAGTGGATTCAGCGCGCAGCGATGGATCGTCGGACGACGATGAAGGCGGTGGCGCAAGTCGTCGTGGAGACGCTCGGTCCCCAGGGCTGAGCGAATTGCGAGCCTCGTAAATTCTGGGAAAACCTCACCGCGTTTGTCGTGGGAGTTTGCGCCCAATCCATCGCACCCAGCGCTTGGGCGGTCTATGTTTTCTCAAGGTCTGCTCAGCAGATCTCTCGACCGCGGGGTCGGGCCGGCTCTTGGAGAGAGGTACTGAACAATGCACCGTCGCGTGACGACAGTTGCACTGGCGACGACGCTGGCAGCTGTACTCGCCGTTTCGGCATGTAGTAGCAAATCCACGGATTCGGGATCTGAATCCAGTGGATCTGCCGGCTCAGGACTGACGATCTCGCCTGTGGCCCAGATCAATACCGCAGGCGAGGAACAGCCCGCGGTACAGGAGGCCAACGCGCTCAATCCCGCCGAACCCGGCGGCCAGACCTGTGCGCCCGCGACCATCGCGATGGCCGGTGCCCTCACGGGTGCCGATGCGGCTCTGGGCATCAACATCAAGTACGGCGCTCAACTGGCCGTCGACCAGCACAACAAGGCCAACCCGAACTGCCAGATCACGTTGAAGACCTTCGACACCGAAGGCGATCCGCAGAAGGCAACTCAGGTAGCCCCGCAGATCACCAACGATGATTCGATCATCGGACTGATCGGTCCTGCCTTCTCGGGCGAGACCAAGGCGACCGGCGGCATCTTCAATCAGGCCGGGCTGGTGTCGGTGACGGCGTCGGCCACCAATCCGGGCCTCACTGGAAACGGCTGGAAGACCTTCTTCCGCGGGCTGGCGAACGATGACGTGCAGGGTCCCGCCGTCGCCAACTACCTGACCGGCAAGCTCGGCAAGCAAAAGGTGTGCGTCATCAAGGACGACACCGACTACGGCGCGGGCCTGGAGAATGCGGTGACCGAGGCGCTGGGCGCCAAGGCCGACGCCAGTTGCTCCGGCGATGTGAAGAAGGGTGAGCGCGATTTCTCGGCGGTCATCTCGAAAGTTACAGCGGCACAACCGGATGCGGTGTTCTACGCGGGGTACTACGCGGAGGCAGCGCCGCTCGCACAGCAGCTGAAGACCGCAGCCCCGAACGTGACCTTCGTGTCGGGTGACGGTGCCAACGATCCGCAGTTCACCGCGCAGGCGGGCGACTCGGCGAAGGGTGCCTACCTGTCGTGCCCGTGTGGTCCTGCTCCCTCGCAGTTCGCGCAGGAGTACCAGTCGGCGTTCAACCAGGCTCCGGGCGTCTACTCCGTCGAGGCCTACGACATCGCGGCCATCATGATGAAGGGCATCGAGGAGGGCAACACCACCCGACCGAAGCTCCTGCAGTACATCGGGCAATACAAGGGCGCGGGTCTTGCGCGTCAGTACTCGTGGCAGACCAACGGCGAGCTCTCGACATCGCTGATCTGGGTGTACGAGGTCAAGTAACGCATCAACCAAACACTCGGTGCGTCCGTGCCGCCCACCGGCGTTCGGGCGCACCGAGTGTTTGTGAAGTACACCCGTGAACGATGACGGCTGAAGGGGACGAATGACCACCACCTACCTGGTGGCCGAGACGACAACAGCGGTGGCGTCGACCATTGGATTCGACGTCGGATCGCTTGTCGACAGCTTCTGGTATCTGACCATCGAGGGCCTGACGTACGGCTCCGTGTACGCCCTGGTGGCGGTCGGTTACACGCTTGTCTACGGCGTTTTGCGGCTCATCAACTTCGCGCATTCCGAGGTCTTCATGCTCGGCATGTTCGGCACCTACGTCGGATTGCTGCTGCTGGGATTCACTCCGTCCGGCAACACGTACGCCGAGGGCACGTTGATGACGGTGGTCTATCTGGTGCTGGCGGGTCTGTTCGGCATGATCGTGTCCGGCAGTGCGGCCATGGGGTTGGAGTTCGTGGCCTATCGGCCGCTGCGACGGCGAAACGCCAAGCCGTTGGCCTTCCTCATCACCGCCATCGGCATGTCGTTCGTCTTGCAGGAATTCGTGCACTACGTGCTGCCGAAGGCCCCGGTCGAGCCACCGCTGGGCGGCTCGTCGGCTCAGCCGACAATTCGCTTGGTCGCGCCGGTCGAACAGTTCACGATCTTCGGAGCCCCGGTCACCAACCTGACGATGGTCATCATTTTCTCGGCCGTGATTCTGGCGCTGGGCACCGACTTCATGATCAACAACACCCGGCTAGGGCGCGGGATTCGATCGGTGGCGCAGGACCCGGATGCGGCCCTGCTCATGGGCGTGTCGCGGGACCGGGTCATTCTGCTCACCTTCTTGATCGGTGGTCTTCTGGCCGGTGCGGCAGCACTGCTCTACACGCTGCGTGTCCCGAACGGGATCATCTTCAATGGCGGGTTCATCCTGGGCATCAAGGCGTTCTGCGCCGCGGTCCTCGGCGGCATCGGCAATGTCCGCGGAGCTCTGCTGGGTGGGCTGCTGCTCGGCGTGATGGAGAACTACGGATCGGTGCTGTTCGGCAATCAATGGAAAGACGTGGTGGCCTTCGCATTGCTGATCCTGGTGCTGATGTTCCGTCCGACGGGCATTCTGGGTGAGAAGCTCGGAAAGGCGAGGGTATGACGACGCAACCGGTCGGCACGACAACGCCCCAGGCCCCCGAGCGCCACGGACTCGGCGACGCGATCCGCACGTGGTGGGAGGCACTTCCGCGCGTACAGCAGTGGCTGGTCGGTGCGCCATTGATCCTTCTCCTGGCGCTGCTGCCTGTCATCAATCCGCCGCTGATCACCACGACGGCCACCAACTTCGGAGTGGTCATGGCGACGTTCGCCATGACCGCGCTCATTGCCATCGGCCTCAACGTGGTGGTCGGACAAACCGGCCTCCTCGACCTCGGCTACGTCGGCTTCTACGCAGTGGGTGCCTACGTCGTTGCGCTGATGACCAGTCCGTCGAGTCCGCTGTGGAACAGCCCAGACCATGGGTTCTTCTCGGGCCCCTGGGCCTGGCTTGCGTGTGTTCCGCTCGCGATCGTGATCACCGGTGTCACCGGGCTCATCCTGGGCACGCCGACCCTCCGTGTGCGCGGCGACTACCTGGCCATCGTCACGCTCGGCTTCGGTGAGATCGTGCGACTGCTCGCCGACAATCTCACCGAGGTCACCAACGGGGCGTCGGGCCTGCAGGGCGTCCTGTACCCCGAACTCGGCCGCAGTGACGAGAGCCCAGGCGGTGTGTTCTCGACCGCCAACAACAGGACCGACCTCAACTACGGCGTGTGGTGGTACTGGCTTGGGATAGTCGCGGTGATCATCGTGCTCATCGTCGTCGGAAATCTCGAGCGCAGTCGCGTCGGCCGGTCGTGGGTCGCCATCCGTGAGGATGAGGATGCCGCAGAAATCATGGGAGTGCCGACCTTCAAATACAAGCTCTGGGCGTTCGTCATCGGTGCGGGAATCGGCGGGCTGTCCGGGGCGGTCTATGCGGGTCAAGTGCAGTACATCGATCCCAAAGCGTTCACGGTCATCAACTCGATGCTGTTCCTGTGCGCCGTCGTCCTCGGCGGTCAGGGAAACAAGCTCGGGGTCATCGCCGGTGCGTTCATCATCGTGTACCTGCCTGCGCGTGTTCAGGGCGTCGAGGTCGGCGGGCAGGCGCTGAGTGAATACAAGTACCTCTTCTTCGGGCTCGCACTCGTGGTGCTCATGATCTTCCGCCCGCAAGGGCTGTTCCCGGCCCGAGCACGATTGATCACCTTCGGTCGGCAAGTGTATTCGGTTGCGCGGCGCACACCAGCGCCCGCACCGTCGGGCAGTGAGGAGGCCCGCGCATGACGCACCGCTTGCCCGACGAGCCAGAACAGACGCCCTCGACACCCGACCTCGCCGAGCAGTTGGCAGAAGCCCACGCCGACGTCGAGGCCACCGTGGTGGTGAACCCAGCAGACGTCGACCCCGCTCTTGCCGATCCGGAAGCCGTTGCCGAAGCCGTTGCGCCGCAACGCGAGATCGCTGCCGAAGAGGGTGAGACGCTACTGAAGGTCGAGGGTCTCACCGTGGAGTTCGGCGGGCTGGCCGCACTCGACGACATCAGCTTCGACATCAAGCGCGGCGAGATCCTCGGACTCATCGGACCCAACGGTGCGGGCAAGACCACCTGCTTCAACGCGATCACCGGTGTCTACCGGCCCACCAAGGGAATCATCACCTTTGATCAGGCGCCACTCGGAAAACTCAAGCAGCACAAGATCACTCGCCGCGGAATCGCGCGCACCTTCCAGAACGTGCGGCTGTGGGGTGAGATGACGGCGCTGGAGAACGTGTGTGTCGGCACCGACGCCCGACACAAGACGTCGGTCTTCGGGGGAATCTTCCGCACACCACGCCATTACCGTGAAGAACGCGATGCAGTCGATCGCGGCATGGCGTTGCTGGAGTTCGTGGGCATCGGACCGCGTGCGGCGGAGAAGGCGTCCAATCTGCCCTACGGCGATCAGCGGCGTCTCGAGATCGCGCGGGCACTCGCGACCGAACCCAAACTGCTCTGCCTCGATGAACCGGCCGCCGGCTTCAACCCGAGCGAGAAGACGGCGCTCATGGGACTGATCAAGAAGATTCGCGACGACGGATACACGATCTTGCTCATCGAGCACGACATGCGGCTGGTCATGGGCGTGACGGACCGGATCGTGGTGCTCGAGTTCGGACGCAAGATCGCCGAGGGCAGTCCTCGCGAGGTCCGCGACAATCCTGCCGTCGTTGCCGCCTACCTAGGAGTTCCCGATGACGAGATCGCCTGAGCACGACGACTCCGAAACAACGAACACCATCGAGTCGGACGCAGCGACCGCGGAAGCCACGCCCGCCGACAACGGGACGCCAGTCCTCGAACTGACCGACGTCGTCATCCACTACGGACGTATCCGTGCCCTGCACGGGATTTCGTTGCACGTGAACGCGGGCGAACTCGTCACGCTGCTCGGTGCCAACGGGGCGGGGAAATCGACGACCATGCGCGGCGTCTCCGGGCTCAACAAACTCAGCGCCGGAGACATCCGCTTCCACGGTGAATCGATCACGAAGTGGTCGCCGCACGAGCGGGTGGCCCGTGGGATCGTCCAAGTACCGGAGGGGCGTCGGATTTTCCCGGGGATGACCGTCCTGGAGAATCTCGACATGGGTTGCTACGGAAGGAAATTCCCCAACAAGGCCGCCTACAAAGAGGCGCTCGACCACGTATTCGACGTGTTCCCACGTCTGGGTGAGCGACGCAAGCAATACGGTGGCACGATGTCGGGCGGCGAGCAGCAGATGCTGGCAATCGGTCGCGCGTTGATGGCCCGACCCACGCTCTTGCTGCTCGACGAACCGTCGATGGGGTTGGCGCCCATGGTGATTCAACAGATTTTCCGGATCATCGCGCAGATCAACGCCGATGGCACCACTGTCCTGCTGGTCGAACAGAACGCTCAGCAGGCGCTGAGCCGATCCGACCGCGGCTACATCATGGAAACCGGGACCATCACCAAGGAGGGGCCGGGCAAAGCGCTGTTGGTCGACGACGCGGTGCGAGAGGCGTACCTCGGCGTGGCGTGAGGACCGAACGCACCGTCGTCGATGAGTACTGTCGATGCCATGGTGGACGTCACAGTGGATACCGCGACCGATCTGGACACCGTTGAGCGAGTGCTCACGCAGGCGTTCGCAGACGACCCGGTCATGCTGTGGATACAGCCCGACGCGCGTCGTCACCGGATGATCTTCCATACGCTGTTGCGCAATGTGCACGGCCCGACCGCCACGCTGGAACTCGCCGTCCGCGACGGCGCCACCATCGGAGCGGCGGCCTGGGACCCGCCCGGGCACACGATCAGCGCCAAGGGGCAGGTGATGTCCTCGTTGTGGTTCATTCGTGCCCTCGGACCGCGGATTGGTCGGGGGATCGTACTCGAACAGACCTTTATGAAACGGCGTCCCAAGGAGCCACACTGGTACCTCGGTCAACTCGGTGCCGCTGCTCCAGGTTTGGGAGCAGGGACCGCGCTGCTCGAACAACGCCTGTCGCAGATCGACGCGCCGGCGTATCTGGAGAGTTCCAACGAGCGCAATCTGCCGCTCTACGAGCGGTTCGGATTCCGGGTGACCGAGGAGGTCGTCCTGCCGTTCGACGGTCCGACGGTGTGGCTGATGTATCGGCCCATGCCGTGAGGTGCATGGGCGCTCAGGCTGTCGGGGCGCATCACTAGACTTTGAGAGGTGAGCCCCGCGCAGAGTTCCAGCCCCGCCCGATCCGCGACTCGTGGCAAGGCGACCGACCGTAAGCCGGTCCTGATGCTCCTCGACGGGCATTCCCTGGCCTACCGGGCGTTCTTCGCGCTTCCCGCGGAGAACTTCAAGACCGCCACCGGCCAGACCACCAACGCCGTGTACGGCTTCACGTCCATGCTCATCAACCTCTTGCGCGACGAAGAACCCACGCACGTCGCCGCGGCCTTCGACGTGTCGCGCAAGACGTTCCGCTCCGAGATGTATCCGGAGTACAAGGCGCAACGATCCAAGTCGCCCGACGAGTTCAACGGGCAGGTCGACCTCACCAAGGAAGTCCTCGATGCGCTGGGCATCCCGGTGATGGCCATCGAGGGATACGAGGCCGACGACATCATCGCGACGCTGGCCACCCAGGCCGACGCCGAGGGATTCTCGGTGCTCGTCGTGACCGGTGATCGCGATTCGCTGCAGCTGGTCAACGAGCGAATCACCGTTCTCTATCCCCGCAAGGGTGTGTCGGATCTGACCCGCTTCACCCCGGAAGAGGTCGAGAAGAAGTATGGGCTCACGCCGGTTCAGTACCCGGACTACGCGGCGTTGCGCGGCGATCCGAGCGACAACCTGCCCGGCATCCCCGGAGTGGGGGAGAAGACCGCCTCGAAGTGGATCCGTGAGTACGGTTCGCTTGCGTCGCTCGTCGACCACGTCGACGAGGTGAAAGGCAAGGTGGGCGACGCCCTGCGCGCGCATCTCGCGTCGGTGCAGACCAACCGTCAGCTGACCGAACTGGTCCGGGACATGCAATTGCCTGCGACGCCCGACGAGCTGGCCGTGGTCGGATGGGATCGTGACCGCATTCATCAGCTCTTCGACGATCTCGAATTCCGGGTTCTTCGCGACCGGCTGTTCTCGACATTGAGTTCTGTTGAGCCAGAAGCGGAATCCGGATTCGACCTGGACGGCGCGATCTTGGCGCCGGGTGAGGTGTCGGACTGGCTGACCACTCATGCGCGCACTGGCCGCAGCGGAGTCGCCGTGACCGCACCGCACGTCGTGGTGGGGGCCGATCCCACCGGTCTGGCGATCGCCGCTGCCGACGGTACGTCGGCCTACATCGATGCCAGTGCGGTCGACCCCGACGACGAGCGTGCGCTGGCCGAGTGGCTGGCCGACGACGCCGTCGGCAAGGCGCTGCACGAGGTGAAGTGGGCGATCCACGCACTGGCGTCGCGTGGCTGGGCGCTGGCCGGCGTCACCAGCGACACGTCACTGGCCGCCTACATCGTCCGGCCCGGTCAGCGCACCTTCAACCTCGATGATCTGGCCTTGCGCTACCTGCGGCGGGAACTGCGCGACGACACGGCCACCGACGACGGGCAGTTGTCGCTGCTCGACGACGACGGCGGTGCCGCGAAGCTGGCCGAACAGCACATGCTCGAGGCGCGTGCCGTCGCGGAACTCGCCGACACCCTGGACACCGAGCTCGACCGGATCGATTCGCGGCCCCTGCTGACCGACATGGAACTGCCGCTGGCGTTTGTGCTCGCCGATCTGGAGGCGGCCGGAATCGCCGTCGACGTCGCACATTTCGAGGAGCTCGAACAGAACTTCGCCGAACGGATTCGGGTCGCCGCGGACGCTGCCTACGACGTGATCGGCGAGCAGATCAACCTTGGATCGCCTAAACAACTGCAGACCGTGCTGTTCGACAAGCTCGACATGCCGAAGACCAAGAAGACCAAGACCGGCTACACCACCGACGCCGACGCGTTGCAGGCGCTGTACGAGAAGACCGAGCATCCGTTCCTCGCGCATCTGCTGGAGCATCGCGACGCAACCCGACTCAAGGTCACCGTCGACGGGTTGTTGAAATCCGTCGCCGACGACGGTCGTATCCACACCACGTTCAACCAGACGATCGCCGCGACCGGACGCCTGTCGTCGACCGAGCCGAATCTGCAGAACATCCCGGTCCGCACGGCGGCTGGTCGGGAGATCCGGCAGGGCTTTATTGTGGGCGCCGGGAGCGTAGCGAGCGGGCCCGGTGTAGCGGGCGCCGAGAGTGACTGCCTGATGACCGCCGACTACAGCCAGATCGAGATGCGCATCATGGCGCACCTGTCCGAGGATGCCGGGCTCATCGAGGCGTTCAACACCGGGGAGGATCTGCACAACTTCGTGGGTTCGCGGGCGTTCGGCGTCCCGATCGACGAGGTGACCACGGAGATGCGGCATCGGGTGAAGGCGATGTCGTACGGCCTCGCGTATGGGCTGAGTGCCTTCGGTCTCGCCGCGCAGCTGAAGATCTCCCGTGACGAGGCCAAGGAGCAGATGGAAGCGTACTTCGCCCGGTTCGGTGGGGTCCGTGACTACCTGCACAACGTCGTGGCGGAGGCACGCCGAAACGAGTACACCGCAACGCTTTTCGGTCGTCGCCGATACCTGCCCGACCTCAACAGCGACAATTGGCAGCGTCGACAGTCCGCCGAACGCATGGCCCTCAACGCGCCGATCCAGGGAACTGCAGCAGACATCATCAAGGTTGCAATGATCAACGTGCAGAAGCGGGTTCGCGCGGAGAAGCTCGATTCGCGCATGCTGCTGCAGGTGCACGACGAGCTCGTCGTCGAAGTGGCCAATGGTGAACGCGATGCGATCGAGGCCGTGGTACGTGAGGAGATGGGTAGCGCCATCGAGTTGTCGGTGCCCTTGGAGGTGTCGGTTGGCTTCGGTCGGTCCTGGGACGACGCGGCGCACTGATTCGAAGAGTTCGGTGACCGCGCGGCGCTGAACTGGGCAAATACGTTAGTGCCGTGCCCGCGAAATCTAGGGGAAGAGTTTCTTCCCCGGGGTTCGGAGTCGTCCGCGAGGATTTTCTGGGGGAGGACTCCAAGGGTAGGGGAAGAAGCTTCTTCCCCTACTTTTGTGGGCGCGTGTTCCTGGCGTCGCGTTCGGCGGAACGCGACGACCGACAGCCGGTGACTGAGATCGGGCCCGTCAGTGTCCGCTTCCGGGGCGAACAGTTGAAGGTGAATCGAGAAACTTCAAGGGGGGTCGGCCACATGGTTGAATCCGCGCCACTGATCGGGTGGTGAACTGCGACCCGACCCTAAGGTGATGGCCATCACAGTTAGGGCGGATGGCTGTGACGTGTCGAGTATCCGCATCGTCATGCCCAGTGGAGGCCCCGTGATACTCGAAACGGGACGTATCTTTGCAGGTTATCGGGTCGTTCGGCCCATCGGTCAGGGCGGGATGGGTCAGGTCTATCTGGTCGAGCACCCACATCTTGGCCGGCTCGAGGCGCTGAAGTTGATCGCCGTCGACCACGGAGACCCGCAGTTCGAGGAACGATTCACTCGCGAGGCGAGGACGGCGGCCGCCCTGAAACATCCCGGCATCGTGACGATCTACCACTACGGGGTCGAGCAAGGCATGCCGTGGTTCACGATGGACTACGTCGATGGCACCGACTTGGCGTCGACCCAGCGACTGACTCGTGACGAGGTCGGGGTGGTCGTGTCGCATTCCGCGGACGCGCTGGATTACGCGCATCGCCATGGAGTCGTCCACCGCGACGTCAAACCGGCAAACATCATGGTCACCCGAGATGCCACCACGGGATCGCTCGAGCGGGTGGTCTTGCTCGATTTCGGAATCGCCCGACTCATGTCGGGTGCACGTCTGACGGCGACGTCCGCCTTCATCGGCACATTCCGCTATGCGGCACCCGAGGTGCTCGACGGGACGTCGGCGACCGACCGTGCCGATCAGTACTCGCTGGCCTCCACGACGTTCGAATTGCTCACCGGCAGAGCGCCTTTCACTGCCGAGCACCCGGCGGGTCTGATCGCGGCACAATTGAGCAAGCCACCGATGTCGCCGTCGGAGGTCTCGCCAGAACTGGCGCCGATCGACCCGTGCGTCCAGCGTGCCCTGGCCAGGAATCCCGCCGCGCGTTACGCGTCGTGCTCGGACTTCGCACGTGACTTCGCCGCCGGTCTACAGGTCATGAATCCAAGTGCATCGGTCACGGCGACCCAGGTGGTGGTGCCACCGTCCGGTCGCGGGGACGACAGCAATCCGGCCGCCGTCCCGACGTCGATGCGGGCGAGTAGGGCCGCTTCGGTGGCCGGTATGGGGTGCGGCCCCGGAGGAGCATCGGGACCCGGCTCGACGCCCGGCGAACCACTGGGCCCGTTCGGACCACCCTCGGGTCCCGGACCACATCCCTCGTGGCCGTCCCAACCACCGCCACCACCGCGCAAGAAGCGGCGAAAGGCTTTGTGGGCAGGGGGCATTGCCGCAATGATCGTGGCGGCGCTGGTCGTCGCCGCCGGTGTGTACGGATTCCGATCGGATGACGAGTCCGAGGTCGAGGCCAAGGCATCACGGGCGGTTGGCCCCGGTGTGTTCATGCCGATCACGCAGGTCGCCGTCGACGGTAGCCCGGCCGCGCATGACGTGAGTCAAGCGCTGGATCCACGTGGATCGGGAGACGCGAAATGTGCGCCGACGACGATTGCGTGGGCCGGACCGCTCAGTGGCAAGCGCGCCACTCGTGCAGCCGGCACGCGTAACGGGGTGGCGCTCGCCGTGCAGGCTCACAACGACGCTAATCCCGATTGTCCGGTGACGGTGCGCGAGGTCGACACCCAGGGAGATCCGGAACAGGCGGCGAGGCTGACTCCCGGCATCATCGGTGATCCCTCGGTCATCGGTGTCATCGGTCCGTGGACCTCGGGCGAGGCCTTTGGCATGGGCCCGGCGTTCAACGCAGCCGGCCTGGCCTTTGCGAGCGGTTCGACGACATCGCCGAAGCTGGGCACCGACGGATGGCGCACCTTCTTCCGGGGCACCATCTCCGACGATGAACTCGGGTTCGCCATCGCGAACTACCTGGCCAAAACCCGGCGATTCTCCAAAGTCTGTGTGGTCGGCGACGACACGGACCTGTCCGGTTCCCTGTCGCCGTCGGTGGCGGCGAACCTGGGATCGGCACTTGCGGCGGACTGCAACCTCACTCTGAAGGCCGGGTCCACGGATTACGCCCAGCAGGTGGCACGCATCAAAGCGGTCGCTCCCGACGCCGTCTTCTACGGAGGCAACTACCCGGAGGCCGCGCCGCTGGTGCGGCAGATGCGCGACGCGGGTGTCTCGGCCACGTTCGTCGGCGGGTCCGACGGAATCTTCAACCCGCTGTTCGTGGAGGCAGCCGGCCCGGCCGCGAAGGGAACTCTGGTGGCGTGCAACTGCGGTCCGTCGTCGGAGCAATTCCTTGCGGCCTACCGTGACAAGTTCAAGGCCGAGCCACTGGTGTTCGCGTCGGAAGCCTACGATCTGACGACCATCATGCTGGCGGGCATCTCCTCGGGTGTGAACACGCGGGAGGCGATGGTCGCCCATCTGCAGCGCTACGCGGGCATGGGGATGGCGCGGGAATACCAATGGGGCACCAACGGAAACCTCACGTTCCCGCGGGCATGGGTCTTCCAGGTCGCTTGATCGAACGAGCCCACGACGGCGAGCGAGCGATCGCTCATCTGGCTGTCGGGATCGGCTCCGCCGGTTAATCTTTCGTAACCGACCGGTGAAGTGCGACCGCAGGCAGTAAGTTCAGACGCCGGGGGACACGACAGTTTCGGTTGGTTACCTGCTCTGAGTATCGGGGCACGAAGGGGTTTTGTGATGCGCGACCTGCGATCGATCCGTCCGGCAGCGATGAGGCTGCCGGCAATTCTCACGCTGCTCTTGGCCGTGATCGCCCTTGTGGTGGCGGGCTGCTCCAATGACGAGTCCACAGAGGGCAATGGTGGCAGTTCCGCAATCCAACCGATTTCCGTGGATGTCGAGAAGCAGGCCGATATCGCGGCACTGTTGCCGCCGGAGATCGCGCAGTCCGGGCAATTGATCGTCGGCGTGAACGTTCCCTACGCACCCAACGAGTTCAAGAACAGCAGCGGCGAGATCATCGGCTTCGACGTCGATCTCATGAACGCCATCGGCAAGGTGCTCGGCGTGACACCGGTCTACAAGGAAGCCGACTTCGACAAGATCATTCCCGCGATCCAGGCAGGGACGTTCAACATCGGCATGTCGTCGTTCACCGACAACCTGGAGCGGCAGCAGCAGGTCGACTTCGTCACCTACTTCAATGCGGGCACGCAGTGGGCGCAGCAGGCCGGTGGGAACATCGATCCGAACAACGCCTGCGGCAAGAAGGTTGCCGTGCAGGCCACGACCGTGCAGGACACCGACGAGATCCCCGCGAAGAGCAAGGCGTGCACCGATGCCGGTAAGCCGGCCATCGAGAAGGTGAAGTTCACCGATCAGTCCGAGGCGACCAACGCGCTCGTGCTCGGTCGGGTGGACGCGATGTCGGCGGATTCGCCGGTCACCGCCTACGCGATCAAGCAGGCCGGCGGCAAGATCGAGGCGGCCGGCGAAGTGTTCGACTCGGCGCCGTACGGATACCCGATCGCCAAGGGCTCGCAACTTGCGCAGGCCATCCAGAAGGCAGTGCAGTTCCTGATCGACAACGGCCAGTACAAGGCGATCACCGAGAACTGGGGCGTCCAGGCAGGTGCCATCCCCACCGCGGTCATCAACGGCGCGACCAGCTGATCGGGTGAGTTCACCGACCACCGGCCCGACCGGTGTGGGTTCTGACGCGGAGTCAGAACCCACACCGATCAAGGCCGTACCACTGCGACATCCTGGTCAATGGGTAGCGGCAGCGATCGTCGCGATCCTGGTCTTCCTGTTCATCTGGGGCGCAGCCACCAACGACGCTTACGGGTGGAGTACCTACGCGAAGTATCTCTTCGACACCCGCATCCTCGAGGGTGTCGGGTACACCATCGCGCTGACGGTGCTGTCGATGGTGATCGCCATCGTTCTCGGTGTGCTGTTGGCGATCATGCGACTGTCACCCAATGTCGTGTTGCGGTCGGTGTCGTGGGTGTACCTCTGGATCTTCCGTGGCACACCCGTGTACGTGCAGTTGGTCTTCTGGGGACTGTTCCCGTCGCTGTACAAGCAGATCGATCTCGGAATCCCGTTCACCTATCAATTCGTTCACTTCGACATCCAGTCGCTCAATGCGGCATTCACCTTCGCGATGATCGGCCTGGCGCTCAACGAATCGGCGTACATGGCCGAAATCGTCCGCGCCGGCATCTCCTCGGTCGGTGAGGGTCAGACCGAGGCATCGGTGGCACTGGGGATGTCGTGGACGCAGACGATGCGTCGCACAGTGCTGCCGCAGGCGATGCGCGTCATCATCCCGCCGACCGGCAACGAGGTCATCAGCATGCTGAAGACCACGAGCCTCGTGACGGCGGTGCCGTTCAGTCTCGAGCTCTACGGTGTGGCCCATGACATCTCGGGTGTCAATTTCCAGCCGATCCCGCTGTTGCTCGTCGCGTCGACCTGGTACCTCGCGATCACCAGCGTGTTGATGGTCGGCCAGTTCTACCTCGAGCGTTACTACGCCCGAGGTGCCTCGCGGCAGCTCACCGCCCGGCAGTTGAAGGCGATGGCCGCAGTGCGCAACGAGGTCGTCGTGGATGAGGAGAGCGATGAGCGCCGGTGACACGAAGCCGCAGCCCATGGTGCTGGCCGACCGCGTGTGCAAGAGCTTCGGGACCTTGCAGGTCCTCAAGGGCATCACGCTGGAGGTCGGCCGGGGTGAGGTGCTCTGCCTGATCGGTCCCTCCGGGTCGGGCAAGTCCACCTTCTTGCGCTGCGTCAATCACCTCGAGGTGGTCAACGCCGGTCGGCTATACGTGGACGGTGACCTCATCGGCTACCGGGAGCGCGGCGACAAGCTCTACGAGATGAGCCCGAAGGATGCGGCCAAGCAGCGCCGGGATATCGGGATGGTGTTCCAGCACTTCAATCTGTTCCCGCACCGCACTGCGCTGGAGAACGTGATCGAGGCGCCCACGCAGGTGAAGAAGCAGTCGAAGACCGAGGCGCTCGCCCGGGCCCGGGAACTCCTCGATCGGGTGGGGCTCGCGGACAAGGCCGACACCTATCCGGCGCAACTGTCCGGCGGCCAACAGCAACGCGTGGCCATCGCGCGGGCCCTCGCCATGGATCCGAAACTGATGTTGTTCGACGAACCGACATCGGCGCTCGATCCCGAACTGGTCGGCGAGGTCCTCGGCGTGATGCGTGAGCTCGCAGCGTCGGGGATGACGATGGTGGTGGTCACCCACGAGATGGGCTTCGCCCGTGAAGTGGCCGATCAACTGGTCTTCATGGACGGCGGGGTGGTCGTCGAAAGAGGCGATCCGCGCGAGGTTCTGGCCAACCCGCAGCAGGAACGGACGAAGATCTTCCTGTCGAAGCTGCTCTGATGGTCCTCAGCGGACCGGCTTCGTGCAGGAGAAGATCGCCGTCCCCGGAAAGTAGCTGCCGCGCAACGGACTCCACTGGCCCCACACGCGATCGAAGTCGTCGGGCCATTCCGGTTCGATGATGTCGTCCAGAATCAGTCCGGCGGAGCGGATCTCGCGGACCCGATCGCCGATGGTGCGGTGGTGTTCGGCGTAGGTCACCTGCCCGGCGTCGTCGATCTCGGTGTAGGGAGTGCGGTTGAAGTACGGGATGGTCACGGTCAGTCCGTCGGGACCCGGGTCGTCGGGAAACATCCAGCGCATCGGATGATTCACGGCGAACACCCATCGCCCGCCGGGGCGGAGCACTCGGGCCACCTCGGCCATGACGCCGGCCGAATCGGCCACGAACGGCACAGCGCCGAAGGCCGAGCATGCGGCGTCGAAGGAATCGTCGGCGAACGGGAGTGCCTCGGCGGTCGCTTGCACAAGTGGCACCCGCTGCTCGTCGCGGGCCATGGCGGCGACACCGATGCCGAGCATGCGCCGCGACAGATCCATGCCCACCACGCGGGCGCCCTGTGCGGCGAGCCAGCGGGCACACGGAGCCGAGCCGCAGCCGACCTCCAGGATGTCGCGACCGGCTACCTCACCGAGAAGGTGGACGTCGGCTTCCCGAACCCGCTCGGGACACCAGACGAAATCGCCGCCGTCGCGACCGACGCCGAGGAATTCTCCGTGTTCGCGGTGGTAGTTCTCGGCGTCGGAGTCCCACCACGACCGGTTTGCTCGTTCGGTGACCTCCGAGGTGGCATCGGGAAGTAGCTGGGGCGGACGCGGAACCTGCGGCATGTCGTCGTGCACGCCTCCGATGATAGAATTTCGCGTGGTCAGCGTGCTTCTGCTGGGTCCGATCGACGTTGCACCGACAGTTACGTCGGTGCGAACCACCGCGCAATTCGGCAGTCCACGTCTGCGCTGCCTGCTCGCTGCGCTCGCGGTCCACGCCGGTGAGATCGTGAGCGTCGACCAGCTGGCCGACATCCTCTGGGGCGACGAGCAACCGACCCGACCCGAAGCCTCGCTGCACAACCTGGCATTTCGTCTGCGCTCCGAATTGCGGCGCGCGGGGCTGGAATCGGTGACGGTCCGCACGATGGCTCCGGGATACGGATTGACCGCCAAGCCGACCGACCTCGACGTCGCGGTCTACGCGGACGCGATCCGGTCGGCGGCCACGCTCCTCGGACCGGATCCGCAGGCGGCCCTCGACCTGGTCGACGACGCCGAAGCTCTGTGGCGCGGAGACCCATTCGGTGAGTTCACCGACGCCCACTGGGTGCGCGAGGCGGTCGGTGATCTGGTCGAACTGCGTCTTCGTGGCGTGGAGATCGGTGCGGACGCGCTCTTGTCGCTGGGTCGCGCACCCGATGCAGTACAGCGACTTTCGTCGACGACGGTGGAGCATCCCTACCGTGAGAGTCTGCACCTGCGTCTGATGCAGGCGCTCTCGAGCGCGCATCGGCCGACCGACGCGCTCGCCGTCTACCGCAGCCTGCGGGACAGGCTGGCAGAAGACCTTGGCACCGAACCCGATGCCGCGCTTGGGCGGTTGCACGCAACGATCCTGGCCGGTCCCGAAGCCACCGCGGCCGCCCCCCGACGTGAGCACGCCGAACTCTTCGGCCGCCGGCACGATCTCGCCGCGGTGACGGACGCGTTGGCGGCCGATCGGGTCGTCACCGTCGTCGGGGTGGGTGGGGTGGGCAAGACGGCGTTGGCCCGGGAACTCGCGACGCACTTCGGTCCGACGTCATGGTGGTGGTCAGAACTGGCGTCGGTGACCGACGGCCCTGCCGTGGCGCCATTGGTGGCAGCGGCCACGGGCGTGCGGCTGCGCGGGGACCTGAATCCGGTCGATGGGCTGGCCGACGCACTCTCAACCGCGGAAGGCGTTGTGGTGCTGGATAACTGCGAACACGTCATCGATGCGGCGGCGGTGGTCGCGTCGACGTTGCGGTCGCGGTGTCCGGGTATCACGGTGCTCGCGACCTCGCGCATGCCGCTGGGGGTGGACGGAGAACGAATCTGGCATCTCGAGCCGCTCGCTGCGCCCAGCCAACTCGATGATGTCGGGTCGTCGCCGTCGGTCCAACTCCTTTGTGCGCGTGCGTCGTCCCGCGACCCGGACTTCCGCCTGACCGAGGCGAACGAGGCTGCTGTTGCGGAGATCTGCCGACGGCTCGACGGTATCCCACTGAGTCTCGAACTGGCTGCCACCAAGATGCGGGCTCTCGGGCCGGAAGTACTGGCGGGGCGCCTCGAGTGGCGATTCCGGGTGCTCCGCGGCGGGGTTCGTGCAACGCACCCGCGGCATCGAAGCCTGCACGCCCTCGTCGACTGGTCGTATTCGTTGCTGGGCGAACGCGAACGGGAACTCTTCGACATGCTGTGGGTGTTCGCCGGCGACTTCGATCTTGCTGCGGTGGAGATTGTCGTTGCCGAGGTCGAGGGACCCGCTACCCGCGACGACGTCGAACTGCGGATGTCCGAACTCGTGGAGGCGTCGATGGTGGCCCTGCGCGGCGGCAGATATCGCCTGCTCGAGACGCTGCGCAGCTTCGGCGTGCAACAGTGCACCCAGGGTCGTGACGAGACCCTCCGCCGTGCGCATGCGGGCTACGTCGCCGATCGGCTTGCCGGGCGAGAACGCGATCTGTGGGGACCGGGTCACGCCGCGGCGGCACAGATGGCCGCGGCCATGCTGGACGACGTTCGCCGTGCCATGGATTGGGCGGTCACCCACGACCGACGGCTCGCGATCCGCATCCTCCTCGGGTTGCTGCCCTATCTCGAACTGTCGATGAGTACCGAGGTGACCGGATGGGCGCGAGACTTGCTGCGCAAGAGCGGAGATGAGCATCGTCGTGAACGAGCGGTCGTCCTCGCGGTTGCGGCAAGCGGTGCCCGTTTCGACGGCGACCTGTTCGCTGCGGGGCAACGGGCGCGGGACGGGCTCGACTGCGATCCGCACGGACCGGTCCTCGTGTATCTGCACATGATCCTGCTCGATGTGGCCATGTTCCAAGGGGATCTCGATCTCGCGCAGGAGCACACTCACCGCTATCGCGTCGCCGCCGCCGATGCGGGTATGCCGTCGGTAACGTACATGGCTCGTGCCTGTTCGGTTCTGGTCGACTCGTATCGCGATGACGCCGACGAACCAGAGGCGGGTTCGGCGCACGTGATTGCGGTCGCCGGCGCTGCGGCGGACGCGGGCGACGACGTCGTTGCGTCGTGGTGCAACTACATCGCCGGCGAGGTGTTGCGCGAGTGCGACCCGCATCGGTCGATTGGGTTGTTCGACAACGCGATCGAGGGTTCGGCCCGAACCTGCGACCGCTATCTGCAAGGGGTGGCCATGGTGTCGCGGGCGTCGGTGGAGTTGCGGGCCGGTGACCCGTCGATCGCGGCCGGCATGTTCCGCGACGTGGTCGAGCACTGGCGCAGATCGGGCAACTGGACTCACCAGTGGGTGGCAATGCGAACCGTCGTCGAACTGCTTGCACACCAGGGCGATAAGGCGGCTGCGGCGCGGTTGCTCGGAGCCATCCGGCACTCCGGTGAACTCAGCGGTGCCGGGGTGTACGGCGAGGACGAGGAGCGCCTGGCCGGGATTGAGCATGAACTGACCGAGACTCTCGGCGACGACACTGTGGCGGTCCTGATGGAACTGGGTGCCGCCCTGCACCCGGCTGCGGTGGTCGCGTCGAGTGCCGCCGCCCTGGACATACTGTCGCGGTCAGGTCCGGGTGGTGAGCTCGTAGAAACGGAAGAAGCTGAAGTCGTCGATGGGTAGCGTCGCGGCGCCGGCGAATCCGGCGTCCTTCGCGTAGCCGTCCAAGACGCTCGGTCGCATCACCGTACCGGTGGCGGACGACGGTTCCGAACACATTCCGTCGGGCAGACAGACGAAGATCGAGAATCCGTACATGAGCCGGTCGACCTCGTCGGCGGACCCGGCGAACTCCCCGGACACCGCCTCGTCCATGACCACCATCGAACCGCCCGGCACGAGCGCGGCACGCACCGATCGGAGAACCTCTACCGGGCGTGGCATGTCGTGAATGCACTCGAAGGCGAAGGCAATGTCGAAAGTGCCTGCTTCGCCGGCGGTGTTGCCGTCGGCGAGACGGAAGTCGACACGATCGGCCACCCCATGGTCTGCTGCGTTGCGCCGAGCCATCGCCACCGACTCCGCATCGACGTCGAGTCCGGTGAAGAGTGCCTCGGGGTAGGCCTGTGCCAGAGCGATGGTCGACCATCCGCCGCCGAATCCCACGTCGAGAATGCGCGCTCCCGGCCTCGACAGGGTCCGGTGGATGTGGTCGACGCCGGCGATCGCGGGTCCGAGGCGTTGAGCAAACCACGGCCGGTTCAGGGCCGCTTGACATTCGCGGGCATCGGCGCCCAGGGCTTCCCAGCTGACGCCGCCGCCGCGTCGGTAGGCCGACATCAGTTCGGGAAGGTGCGTGAAGGCGGCCGCGAACATCCGTGGGAGGGCGCCGAGGTAGGCAAGACTGTGTTCGTCGAGCAGCACCTCGGCGACCCCTGGTGCGATGGCGAACTTCGGGGTTGTCGAGGTGGTGTCGGCGTCCAGTATCCCGAAGGCGGCTTGCATCTCCAGCCATTCGCGGACGTATCGGCGATGGGTTCCGGTGCGTGCGGCGACGTCGTCGGCAGTCGAGGGTCCGTGATCGGCGAGGTCGGCATACCAGCCGAGACGTTCGCCGAGGTAGATGCTCATCGTCTCGGCCGTGGCCAGAGTCGAGGTGAACAGCCGCTCGGCGAACTCGTCGGCGGACGGTGCATGGTCGGTGTGAATCTGTGTGAGTGTCATGCCGGAAGTCTTGCCCGGCGACCTCTCAGATCACTCTCACCGCCTGAGTGCCGAGTTGGAGAACGCGAGTGCTGCAGCACTCGCGCTCTCCAACTCAACTCGAGTCCTCGCAGCTCGAGGTGGAATGTGGCCAGGAGGAAGCCCAGGCCGTGCCCGACCTGGTTGTCTATGTGCCGTGGGTGGCCTCAGGCCACACCCTGTGCCGAATCGTTGAATCTGTGTGGTGCAAAACCCAAGTTCTCCACAAGTACCCGGAGTGTAAGGATCGCTTCCACGGCAGGAACCGCGGCCGGTTCACAGCGTCGCTAACCCTCATTTTGCGGGCGCCAAACCATCGTGTTTTCCCAGGTCAGAGCGCTGGCCGCCAAACCTTCGTAACGGGGAGCAGAGGGACGTGACGCGTTGGTGCAGGTCAGCGTCATGATCACCGGACTTGGAGTCAGCGAACCCCAGCAATCCGAGTTTCGGTGCGCGCGTCGCTGTCCCATCGTCGGAGAGCCACGAACCGGCCATCGATCGGAGTTTGGAGGTCGGCCACGTCGAGTGCGCGGGTGAGTTGCTCGGGGTCGAGACGCCGAGCGATCGTGACGTGTGGAGTCCAGCTTCCCGGTGCGGTGTGGAGCGGCGGCGGGGCATCGGCGATGTGGTCGGCGGACAAGTCGACAACCTCTGCGTGCAGATCGAGCAATTCGGCGGTCGGAACCACGAGCCGTGCGAGGATCACCCGTTCGGGCCGGCCGAACAGAATCGGCGCACCGATGGTCATCGGGATCGGGAATCGCATGGACAGGTGGGCGCACGCTGCATCTGCCTCGGCCCGAATTCGCGAACTCACCAACACGGTGACGTGCGGGCGATTGGTCGGAGTGAGATGCCGGCCCGCGCTCGGGAGGCCGGCGTCGGTGAGCTGTGACCAGTGGGTTCGCACGGTCGCATCGCTGCGCTCGTCGAGCAGGAGCTCGATGGAATGCATCATCGCGTCAAGTCAACCAGCCGGTCTGTGAGCCCGATACCAGGTTGGGAATGGTCACATACAGGTGGTGATGAGCTCGCTGCACGTGCCCTGGCCGATCGACGTGCACTTGTCCCGTGCCGCGGTGATCACCGAAGAGCGCACTCGACCGTTCGCCCAACCCGTGGGCCCCCAGCCGCTGGCGGCCGGAGCCGTGGCCACCGAGGCGCACCACCCGGTCTGCATCGGTACCCATCCGCAATAGCTGTCCGACGGCCAGCCCTTGCTCCAGATGGCCTGGTTGCAGGCGTTGACGGCCGCCGTCTTCGCGGCGGTGCTGGTCGGATAGTTGGTGGCGACCTTGTACGCGCCCGACCCGGAGAACGCGATCGCCCCGTAGTAGATGGTCTCGGGTGTAGTCGTGGTGGTCGTCGTATACGGCGTGTACGACGGGCTCACGGTGGATTCGGTGGATGTGCTCTCGGTCGAGGTGCTCGCGTGGGCACTGTTCTCGGAATCCTTGTCGTCGCCCGATTTTGCGATGGCGATCACCGCGACGGCGACCACGACGCCGACGATCAAGACGAGGACGCCGACGATCGCGAGCACGGTGGTGCCCGAGTTCCCGCCACCGCCGTTAGGTGGCGGGCCGAACGGGGGACCCCCGAAGGGCGGCCCGCCGAACGGAGGGCCGACGGGCGGTGGTCCCGACGGTGGTGGTCCGTACGGTGACGATGGGTATGGGGGAGTCCCGCTCGGTGGTGGCCCGCCGAACTGGCCCGGGCCGTTCTGGACGGGGTTGTACTGGGTCGCCCCGTACTGGTTGGGATCGTATGGGGGCGTCGGATTGTGGCCGGTCGGCGTGCCGTACGGGTCTGGGGCTCTCTCGCCGCCCCTGCCGTTTTGAGCACTGCCGTTTTGAGCACCGCCGTGTGGATCACGGCCGTATGGGTCGCCGTTGTATGGATTGTTCATCGCGATATCCCCGATCCTTCTACTGGCGTGCACGGCCACGACGTCCCACCGTGAGCCAGACACCCGCCCCGAACGCTCGACCGGAACCTGCCCTTGAGGTCGTATTTGCCCAGGACAACCCGTCTCGCGTAGTCTTGCACGAGCACGCGCGCATGGTCGCGTGCCCTCGTTGTGCCCAACGCCGATCCAGTGTCAGTCGACTCAGTGTCAGCGGGCCCGACAAGCGGAACTGTACCTACTACACACCTGTCCGGAGCAACTCAACATATGTCGTCCCCCACGATCACCTCGCCGCAAGTAGCCGTCAACGATATCGGCTCGGCCGAGGACTTTCTCGCCGCCATCGACTCCACGATCAAGTACTTCAACGATGGCGACATCGTGGAAGGCACCATCGTCAAGGTCGATCGGGACGAGGTTCTGCTCGACATCGGTTACAAGACCGAAGGCGTCATCCCTTCCCGTGAACTCTCGATCAAGCACGACGTCGACCCCAATGAGGTCGTCAACGTCGGTGACGAGGTCGAGGCCCTGGTCCTCACCAAGGAGGACAAGGAAGGCCGCCTGATCCTGTCCAAGAAGCGCGCTCAGTACGAGCGTGCGTGGGGCACCATCGAGGAGCTCAAGGAGAAGGACGAGGCCGTCAAGGGCACCGTCATCGAGGTCGTCAAGGGCGGCCTGATCCTCGACATCGGCCTGCGTGGCTTCCTCCCGGCGTCGCTGGTGGAGATGCGTCGCGTTCGCGATCTGCAGCCGTACATCGGCAAGGAGATCGAGGCCAAGATCATCGAGCTCGACAAGAACCGCAACAACGTGGTGCTGTCGCGTCGTGCCTGGCTGGAGCAGACCCAGTCCGAGGTCCGCAGCGAATTCCTGCACCAGCTGCAGAAGGGCCAGGTCCGCAAGGGCGTCGTGTCCTCGATCGTCAACTTCGGCGCGTTCGTCGATCTCGGCGGCGTCGACGGTCTGGTGCACGTCTCCGAGCTGTCCTGGAAGCACATCGATCATCCGTCCGAGGTTGTCACCGTTGGTGACGAGGTCACCGTCGAGGTTCTCGACGTCGATCTGGACCGCGAGCGTGTTTCGCTGTCGCTCAAGGCAACTCAGGAAGATCCGTGGCGTCAGTTCGCCCGCACCCATGCGATCGGTCAGATCGTGCCGGGCAAGGTCACCAAGCTGGTGCCGTTCGGTGCGTTCGTCCGCGTCGACGAGGGCATCGAGGGCCTGGTGCACATCTCCGAGCTGGCCGAGCGCCACGTCGAGGTGCCGGATCAGGTTGTCGCCGTCGGTGACGACGCGATGGTCAAGGTCATCGACATCGACCTGGAGCGTCGTCGGATCTCGCTGAGCCTCAAGCAGGCCAACGAGGATTACACCGAGGAGTTCGACCCGTCGAAGTACGGCATGGCCGACAGCTACGACGAGCAGGGCAACTACATCTTCCCCGAGGGCTTCGACGCCGACACCAACGAATGGCTCGAAGGCTTCGAGAAGCAGCGTGAGGCATGGGAGGCCCGGTACGCCGAGGCCGAGCGTCGCCACAAGATGCACACCGCTCAGATGGAGAAGTTCGCCGCGGCCGCAGCGGAGGCTGCCAACGCACCGTCGGACTACTCGTCGGCATCCGAGAGCCGCACCGCGAGCAGCGCTCCCGCGTCGACCGGCGGTTCGCTGGCCAGCGACGAGCAGCTCGCAGCACTGCGCGAGAAGCTGTCGGGCAACGCCTGATCGCTCCGTAGTCACTGACTGACGAGGCCCCCTCCCGATTCGGGAGGGGGCCTCGTTGTCGTCTGTGTCGGTTTGCGAAACTGATGGGGTGATCAGGCTGGGGCTGACCGGCGGCATCGGAGCCGGCAAATCGACAGTGGCCAAGACCTTCGTCGACCGGGGCGCGTACATCATCGACGCCGACAAGATCGCCCGTGAGGTGGTGGCACCCGGATCGGAGGGGCTCGCCTCGCTCGTGACGGCCTTCGGCGACGACATCCTCACCGCCGACGGCAGCCTCGATCGGCCGGCGCTGGCCGCCAAAGCCTTCGTCGACGACGAGCAGCGTGCCAAACTCAACGGCATCACCCATCCGTTGATCGGCGCACGGACTCAGGCGCTGCTCGACGCGGCGCCGCCGGATGCGATTGTGGTGCAGGATATTCCGCTGCTCGTGGAGAACCACACGGCACCGTTCTTCCATCTCGTCGTCATCGTGCACGCCGATGAACAGCTTCGTCTGCATCGTCTGACCACCATGCGCGGTGTGGATGAGGCCGATGCCCGGGCTCGGATCGCTGCTCAGGCCACCGATGAGCAGCGGCGCGCGGTGGCCGACGCCTGGCTGGACAATTCCGGTACGCCCGAGGACCTGGCCGCAGCTGCTGCGGCGCTGTGGGACGAACGGCTGCTGCCGTTCGAGGCGAATGTGCGTGCGCGTCGGCCTGCGGAGCCGATCGAGGCTCTCGTGGCGGCCGACCCGGACCCGGGTGCGTTGCCCGGCCGTCTCACCAACCGACTCTGGGCGATCGTCGGCGCGAACGCGACCGCGGTCGAGGTCACCGCGAGCGAACCGTCGATCGAGCTGATGGTGACCGCACGGAGCGACGATGCGGCCGCCGAACTGGGCGATGCGCTCGCCGATGGCGGGTTTGCTCCGGTGGCGCCTGGTCGCCATCGATCCTGCGATCCCGGCAAGCCTGCGACGGTCGCGGTGGTTGCGCCGACCTGATCCGAAGCTCGTGACTTCTTCCCCCGTCCAATAGGTTCCTCGATTCTTGCGTCCGGAGCCGTCGTAGATTGCTACCCTGAGCCCGAAATGTTTCATATATGACCTGGTGATTAGTCGGGGAGAGTCGGGAAAAGCTATGTCGGTGAACAAGTTTCGTGTTGGTGCAGCGGTTGTCGGGGTTGGGCTGGCGATGTCGGCGGCAAGTGTGGCGGGCCTGGCGCCTGCCCCGGAGGCCGGGGCCGCGGTCGAGGGAGTCGCGATCGGAACGCATGCGGGCTACGGTTCGGTCGCCAGCCGCTACGGGGCGGGATGCACTTACAAGGTGGCGGCGATGGTCAGCGACTACTCGCCCAACGCGGAGCGGGTGACCATCACGAGCCGACGGCTCGGCGGTGGCCCGACGGTCACGCTGGTGAGCAAGAAGCCGACCCGGCCTGTGGTTGCCGCGTCGTGGATGCCATCGGCGCCCGGTGTCTACGTCATCAAGGCAACGCAGGGGAACTCGACGAGGTCGCTGACCGCACAGGCCGGCATCGGGGTGCAGTTCCCGCCGTTCTTCGGCCGAGGGCAGTGCGCGGTCCTGATTCCTTGACGTAACTATGGCGTTCACGCGAAATGCGCGGCGAGGCGTCGATGTCGGTGACGGAAGAGGTGGCCGACGAACCAGACGAGAAATGGTGTCAGCGGACGCAGAAGTAGCCGTGGCCGGAACTCGAGCACGTCGCTGACCTCGGTGCGGCTGTCATCGAGGGCCGTCAACCGGCGAGTGTGGGTCCATGTCTTCATCGTCACCATCGACGACTCTTCGCGGAACCCGACGCCCGGGGTCAGCTCGACGATCCTCAGATCGTCGTAGTCGAGCGGGAGGACGCCGCCGTAGAGTAGCCACACCTTGCCGACAGGTTCACCGATCTCGATGTCGGCGATCGTCTTTCCGCGGTGCCGTCGAGGCAACACCATCTTCATGTATGGCATCAGTTCGGCGTTGATCCCGTCCATGCTCGCGACGCGTTCCCACGCGGTCTCGGACGGTACGTTCAGGACCGAGGTCTGGCCGACACGGCTCAGTGCGGTTTCAGTCATGGCCGGTCCAGCCACGTCAGACGGTCGCAGACGGACTCGTCGAGCCACAGTTGCACGTCATGTGCGTTCTCGGCGGCGCCCACCAGGGTTCGGGCCGCGATGGCGACGGCGTGGTCGCAGTCGGCGAGTTCGAGCAGGCCGGCGGCGTGTGCTTCGAACAGCTCGTCGACGTCGAGCAACTGCAGTGGAGTTCCCGGAACGTCGACGAGGTCGAGGTACCAGTCGACGGCGTGCCAGCGCCCGTCCGCGTCGGGCCCCGAGAACTGCCCGACGTCCAGGTACAGGCGCTGGCCGTCGCGGTACCCGTCCCGGAAGTGGAAAATGTTGGCGCGCAGGCCAAGTGTGGGGAGTAACCAGGTCTCGAGATGCTCGAACCGGGGATGGTCGGCGGTCCGCGACATGTACAGCCCGAAGCCGGTGATCCGATAGTCCAGCACAGGCCGGACGAATCCCTTGTTGTCGGTGTTGGTCATCGCGGGCACGTCGAACACCTCACGCTTGGGCGGGTGCGGGGACTCGGCCATGTCGTCAGCCTAATGGCGCCTCGGCGCACCTGCGCCGGAACATTCCTGTCATAGGCCGCGTTTACCCTGGCACTATGGCTTTTGCTGCTGAACACCCTGTTCTTGCCCACTCCGAGTTCCGCCCGGTCGGCGAGGTCGTGCGCGCCGGTGGAGACTTCGAGGTGGTCAGCGAGTACGAACCAGCCGGCGACCAGCCAGAGGCGATCGATGATCTCGAGAAGCGGATCGCCGCGGGTGAGAAGGACATCGTGCTGCTCGGCGCCACCGGCACAGGCAAGTCCGCGACCACCGCCTGGCTCATCGAGCGCGTCCAACGACCGACGCTGGTGATGGCGCCGAACAAGACGCTCGCCGCTCAGCTCGCCAACGAGCTGCGCGAGATGCTGCCCAACAATGCGGTCGAGTACTTCGTCTCGTACTACGACTACTACCAACCCGAGGCGTACATCGCCCAGACCGACACCTACATCGAGAAGGACTCGTCGATCAACGACGACGTCGAGCGGCTGCGGCACTCTGCGACGTCGAGTCTGCTGTCGCGGCGTGACGTGGTGGTTGTGGCGTCGGTGTCGTGCATCTACGGCCTCGGCACCCCGCAGTCCTACTTGGACCGCTCCGTGGAGGTCGAGGTCGGGCAGGAGATCGACCGTGACGCACTGCTGCGCCTCCTCGTAGACGTGCAGTACACCCGCAACGACCAGTCGTTCACTCGCGGTGGCTTCCGGGTTCGGGGCGATACGGTCGAGATCATCCCGTCCTACGAGGAGCTCGCGGTGCGCATCGAGTTCTTCGGCGACGAGGTGGAGGCGCTGTACTACCTTCACCCGCTGACCGGAGATGTTGTTCGACAAGTCGATTCGCTCCGAATCTTCCCGGCGACACACTACGTGGCCGGTCCGGAGCGGATGGAACGCGCGATGAAGGGTATCGAGGAGGAACTCGAGCAACGGCTGGCCGACCTGGAGGGCAAGGGCAAGCTGCTGGAGGCCCAACGACTCCGGATGCGCACCACTTACGACCTGGAGATGATGCGGCAGGTCGGATTCTGTTCGGGTATCGAGAACTATTCGCGCCACATCGACGGCCGCGCGGCGGGCAGTGCCCCGGCGACCCTCATCGACTATTTCCCTGACGACTTCCTGCTCGTCATCGACGAGTCCCACGTCACCGTTCCGCAGATCGGCGGCATGTACGAGGGCGACATGTCCCGCAAACGCAACCTGGTGGAGTACGGATTCCGATTGCCGTCGGCGGTGGACAATCGTCCGCTGACCTGGGACGAGTTCGTCGACCGGATCGGGCAGACCGTCTACCTCTCGGCAACCCCCGGTCCCTACGAATTGGGACAGGCGAACGGTGAGTTCGTCGAGCAGGTGATCCGGCCGACCGGACTCGTCGACCCGGAGGTCGTGGTCAAACCGACCAAGGGGCAGATCGATGATCTCGTGCACGAGATCCGGGAGCGGACCGAGCGCGACGAGCGGGTCCTGGTCACGACGCTGACAAAGAAAATGGCCGAGGATCTCACCGACTACCTGCTGGAACTCGGCATCCGGGTGCGATACCTGCATTCCGAGGTCGACACCCTGCGACGCGTGGAGTTGCTGAGGCAGCTGCGATCCGGCGATTACGACGTGCTGGTCGGCATCAACCTGCTCCGCGAGGGACTCGACCTGCCCGAGGTATCGCTGGTCGCGATCCTCGATGCCGACAAGGAAGGATTTCTGCGCAGCACCACCTCGCTGATCCAGACGATCGGACGCGCGGCGCGCAACGTCTCGGGCGAGGTGCACATGTATGCCGACAAGATCACCGACTCGATGCGCAACGCGATCGACGAGACCGAACGGCGGCGCGAGAAGCAGGTCGCGTACAACACCGAACACGGAATCGACCCGAAGCCGTTGCGCAAGAAGATCGCCGACATCCTCGACCAGGTGTATCGCGAGGCCGACGACGTTGCGGTGGGCGGTTCCGGGCGCAACGCCAGCCGGGGCCGGCGCGCGCAGGGCGAGGTGTCCAAGGCCGGCAGCGCGGGCGTGCTGGAGAAGCGGGACGTGTCGTCGATGCCGCGGGCCGAACTCGCCGATCTGGTGTCGCAGCTCACCGATCAGATGATGAACGCGGCCCGCGACCTGCAGTTCGAGCTGGCCGGCCGCCTGCGTGACGAGATCGCCGACCTCAAGAAGGAGCTCCGCGGAATGGACGCCGCAGGAATCAAGTAGCCGAGAGTCGGGGGCAAGCCACCGCGGCGGCTATTTGTGCGGATCACCACGAACCGGGGACAAACACGGCGCGGGCAAACTACCCTGCCGGATCAGGGGCCCTACAGTATGGGGATGGCATGAGCCCCGCTGGAGGGCAGCGGGGTGGGAATCTCTTCTGAGAGGTTGGCAATGAGCGCATACCAGACCGTCGTCGTTGGAACGGACGGTTCCGAATCGTCGATGAAAGCAGTAGAACGTGCAGGCGCCATCGCCGGTGAGGCGGCGCAGCTTGTGATCGCATGCGCATATTTCCCCAATGATCGCAGCGCCGGTGGGGCGGCCGACGTGCTCAAGGACGAGGCGTACCAGGTGACCGGGTCGGCACCCACCGAAGAGATCCTGCGGACCGCCAAGGAACGGGCCTCCGGTGCCGGTGCGGGGAACATCGTTCAGCGTCCGATCAAGGGCGCGCCCGTGGATGCTCTGCTGCAGCTGGTGACCGATGTGAAGGCGGACCTTCTCGTCGTCGGAAACCGCGGGTTGAATTCCATCGCCGGTCGTCTGTTGGGCTCGGTGCCCGCCGATGTGGCACGCAAGTCGGCTTGCGACGTCCTCATCGTGCACACCACGAACTGACCTATTTGCACGTCACGGTCGCGTCGGAAATCCTCCGGCGCGACCGAGTAGCGCCGGGACCGCCTTGTCCAACGTCTTGCCGAGCCATTCGGCTGCCGTGACGAGTCCCGTCATGTCGACGCCCGTGGACACATCCGTCCGATCGAGGGCGTACAGCAGATCCTCGGACGCGATGTTGCCCGTGGCCGCGGGAGCGAACGGACAGCCGCCGAAGCCGCCGATGCTGGCGTCAAGGGCCGTTGCACCTGTTTCCAATGCGGTGAGGGCGTTGGCGTAGCCGGTATTTCGTGTGTTGTGGAAGTGCCACCGCTGTGGAATCCCAGGAGCCCGTTCGGCGGTGATCCTGGCAAGTGCGCGAACCTGTGCGGGCACGCCCACTCCGATCGTGTCCGCCTGCGCGATCTCGTCGGGGGCGCCGGCGTCCACCAGTTCGGACACGATTTGTCCGATCCACGTGGGATCGACCTCCCCGGAGAACGGGCATCCGAACGCGGTCGCGATGGTCACGGTGGTGGCCAGACCCGCGGCGCGCGCATCGCGCACCACATCGGCTGCCGCTGAAATACCTTCGGCGACGCTGCATCCCTGATTTCGCCTGCTGAACTCCTCGGTGGACACCACAACCGCGTTGACCTCGTCGACCCCGGCCTCGACCGCGCGGTCCAGACCGCGACGATTGAGAACAAGTCCGATATAGGAAACGTCGGCCCGGTCTCGGGGCACGGCAGCCATCACATCTTCGGCGCCGGCCATCTGCGGTACACGCTTGGGATTGACGAAGCTGACGGCCTCGATGCGGCGTACGCCGGCCTCGACCGCGCGGTTGATCAACTCGACCTTCTCGTCGACCGTGAGCAGTTTCTGTTCGTTCTGCAGTCCGTCACGCGGACCGACCTCGACGAGCTGTACCGATGCCATGCCTCATCCTCGCACTATCCGAGATTGTATGCAATGAGCCAATGGTTGATCGAAATTTGACGCGATTCGGCGGACATATCGGTCAGGGCCCGCTAGATTGTGAACAATCAATGGTGAGGGAGTGGGGCGAATGGAGTCCGATGACAAGGGCAGTTGACCGCGTGTACGGCCACATCCGGGACGCCATCGTCGACGGCACGTATGCGCCGGGCTCGCGGTTGGGCGAGGTGGAGATCGCCGAATTGACCAGCACGAGCCGCACCCCCGTCCGGGAGGCGCTTCGTCAGCTCGAGATGGAAGGGCTGGTCGAGGTGCTGCCGCACCGGGGCGCCCGGGTGTGCACGTGGACCGCGGCCGACCTCGAGGAGATCTACGAACTGCGGATGTCGCTCGAGGCGTTGGCCGCCGCGCGGGCGGCGCGGCGCATCGGCCCCGATGAACTCGATCGCCTGGATGCCTTGTGCTCGCGGATGGAAGCGGCGACCCTCCCCGAGGCCGATCTGGATCTGCTCGCACAACTCAACGACGATTTCCATGCCGTCGTCCGGTCCGCCGCTGCGAGCCCGCGGCTGGTGTCGATGCTGGCTTCGGTCATCTCCCTCCCGCTCGTGATGCGTACCTTCCACCGCTACGCCCCGGCCGATCTCACGCGCAGTCACGCCCACCATCGTGATCTCGTGGCGGCACTTCGGGCCCGCGACGACGTCTGGGCCGACGCGGTCATGCGCGCGCATGTGCGCGCGGCCGAGAACGTCCTATTGCAAGCGCACGCCGCCGACCAGGCGGCAGCCGACCACGCCGATGCCCGATCGGACACCGCTGTCTGATCTGCGTTGGTGGACAACAGGAATGAGGAATGCCAGATGAACGCTGCTGCTGCGACCGCAGTCGATGCGACGGCCGGATCGACGTCGGGTCCGCTGTCGGATCTGCGGGTGGTCGAGATGGGTCAGCTACTTGCCGGCCCGTTCTGTGGTCAGCTGCTCGGCGACTTCGGTGCCGAGGTGATCAAGCTCGAACCGCCGGGTTCGGGGGACCCGATGCGTCAGTGGGGACGGGAGAAGCCGCACGGAAGGTCGCTGTGGTGGCCGGTCGTGGCGCGCAACAAGAAGTCGGTCACCTGCAATCTGCGTGACCCCGAGGGGCAGCAGTTGGCCCGCCGCATCATCGCCGAGGCCGACATCGTTGTCGAGAACTTCCGGCCGGGCACGCTCGAGCGTTGGGGCCTCGGCTTCGATGAACTCCGCAAGGACAACCCCGGCCTGATCATGGCGCGCGTCAGTGGCTACGGACAGTCGGGCCCCTACTCGTCGCGTGCAGGCTTCGGGTCGATCGGTGAGGCGATGGGCGGAATCCGTTATGTGACAGGCGATGCCGGCATGCCGCCATCGCGCAGCGGGATCTCGATCGGCGACTCACTCGCGGCGGTCTTCGCCACCGTCGGCGTGCTGGCCGCCATCCATCAGCGCGAGCGGTCCGGGCGTGGACAACTCGTGTATTCGGCGATCTACGAGGCGGTCCTGGGCATGATGGAGTCGCTCTTGCCGGAATGGGAGATCGGCGGCTACCAGCGTGAACGGACCGGATCCGTACTGCCGAACATCGCGCCGAGCAACGTGTACCCGACGAAGGGTGACGAGATGATCCTGGTCGCCGCGAATCAGGACACGGTCTTCGCGCGACTTGCGACAGCGATGGGACGCGACGATCTGATCACCAATCCGCGCTACCGCGATCATGCGTCGCGCGGTGAGAACATGGTCGAACTCGACGACGTGATCGCCGACTGGACCCGCGATCACGGAACCGAGGAACTCCTGGCGATCCTGCACGAGGCAGGTGTGCCGGCCGGCCGCATCTACACGGCACGGGACATGTTCGCCGATCCGCATTTTGCGGCACGGGACGCGATTGTGCGGTTGGCGCACCCCGATTTTGGGGAGATCCCCATGCACGGCGTTTTCCCGAAACTGAGCGAGACACCCGGATCGGTTCGGCATGCCGGACCCCAACTGGGTGAGCACAACGCAGACATCTATCACGACCTACTCGGCGTCGACGATCAGGCGCTCGCCGACCTCACCGAACGCGGCATCATCTAACCCCCAATATGCTTGCCGCACAGCATCTGTCACACACAACCCCCCAACAGCTTGGAGATCACCATGAGCTACCGACTCGGCGTCGACGTCGGCGGTACCTTCACCGACGTCTTGCTTCTCGAGGAGACCACCGGGACCACCTATCGCGCAAAAACCCCGTCGACACCGGCGGACCAATCGGTCGGAGTACTCAACGGAGTGACCAAGGTGTGCGAGGAGGCGGGGATCGAGCTCGCTGCGGTGGGCCAGGTCCTGCACGGGACCACCGTGGCCACCAACGCCATCCTGCAGGGTCGTGGCGCGCGCGTCGGATTGGTGACCACCGACGGCTTCCGGCAGGTGCTGCAGATCGCGAGATCCTTTGTGCCAGGGGGTCTCGCAGGTTGGATCATCTGGCCCAAGCCCGAGCCGTTGGCGAAGCTCGAGCACACCATCGAGGTTGTCGGTCGGATTGCGGCCGACGGCAGCGAGGTGACGCCGCTCGACGAAGAGCAGGCACGGTCGGCCCTCCGTGGTCTCGCCGAAGCCGACATCGAGGCCGTGACCATCTCACTGATCAACTCGTACGCCAACGACGCGCACGAGCGTCAGGTCGCGGCCTGGGCGGCCGAGGAACTGCCGGGAATTCCGGTGTCGATCTCCAGCCACGTCCTGCCGGAGATGCGGGAGTACGAGCGCACCTTGACAACGGTGGCCAACAGCTATGTGCAACCGGAGGTTTCGAGACCATCGAGTTCAGCGACTTCATCTGCGACGACGGATGTGGTTACGGCCCCTACGAACTCACCATCAAGCTGACTCGCAACGGGGAGAAGATCCAACTCGATTTCTCGGAGGCCGCGCCGCAGGCGGTGGGGCCGGTGAACTACTTCATCAACGAGAACCTGGTCCGGATGTTCTTCGGGATCTACGTGATCACGGTCGCCGATCCGCAGATCCTCTGGAACGACGGCTTCTATCCGCTGATCGACGTGACGATACCGGAGGACTCGTTCTGGAAACCGCGGTTCCCGGCCGCGCTCAACGGTCGCAACCATGGCATCGGTCGTGTCTTCGACCTCTTCGGCGGATTGCTCGGCAAGAACAACCCGGAGATCCTCAACGCGGCCGGCTTTTCATCCTCGCCGCACTTCATGTACTCCGGTCACTACGACGGCGGGCCACGCGACGGCGAGTGGTTCCAGTTGTACTCCATCGGATTTGGTGGGATTCCGGGCCGTCCGATGGGCGACGGGCCGGACGGGCACTCGTTGTGGCCGTCCTTCGTCAACATCTCGTGTGAGTACTTGGAGTCGTACTACCCACTGCGAGTTGAGCGTTGGGAGACCATCAGCGACACCGGCGGCGCGGGTCTGCATCGTGGCGGCAACGGTGTCGACGTGGCGTATCACTTCGAGGAACCCGGCACCATCGCCATCCACGACGACCGCTGGCTCACCTACCCGTGGGGTGTCAACGGTGGCAAACCCGGTGCGCGCGGGCGGAAGTGGATTCAGCGGGCCTCCGGTGAGGTCGAGGTCCTGCCGAGCAAGATCCACGACGTCCCGGTCGGTCGGGGCGACGTCCTGCACTTCGTCACCTGGGGCGGCGGCGGCTGGGGCGACCCGCTCGAGCGTGACGCCGAACTCGTCGCGCTGGAGGTCAGCCGGAAACTGGTGAGCGCGGCCGGGGCGCGCGCGGGATACGGGGTCGTGTGCAGTGACGACGGTGTTTTCGACGCGGTGGCCACGACCGCGCTGCGTGACGAGATCCGCTCGGGCCGAGGGGAACTGGCGGTCTTCGACAAGGGTCCGGAGATCGCGGAGATCTTGGCCAACTGCGAGGCCGAGACCGGTTTGCAGCCACCCCGCCCACCCGTGAACGTCCGCAAAGCCGTCGGGGCGTGAACGACATCCTCGCGTCGTACCGGGAGTCGGGATTCGCGGGCGATCTCGGCCCCGGGCGCAGCGCTGCGGTTCTCGTCATCGACGTCGCACGTGCGTACCTCGACGACTCATCGCCGCTTCGGGCTCCGGCCGAGGATGCGATCGCGGCGTGTGCGGAGCTGGTGGCGACGGCCCGGGCGTGCGCGGTGCCGGTGGTGTTCACCCGGGTCGTCTATCAGCGTGGCGGTGCCGACGGCGGATTGTTCATGCGAAAGATTCCGTCGCTCAAGGTTTTCGAGGAGGGGTCGCCGCTGGCCGACTTCGTCGACGATCCGCGGCCCGAATCCGGTGAGATTGTCGTCACCAAGCAGTACGCGAGTGCGTTCTTCGGAACATCGTTGGCCGCGTCGCTGACTGCGTCGGGTATCGACACGCTCTACATTTGCGGGCTGAGCACCAGCGGGTGCGTGCGGGCCAGTGCCACCGACGCGATGCAGCACGGGTTCCGCCCGCTTGTCGTCGCCGATGCGTGTGGTGACCGGGAACCGGCCATCCATCAGGCGAATCTCCTTGACCTACGGGCGAAGTACGCAGACGTCGTCGAACTCGAGGAGGCGTTGGCCCAGTTGCGGGCGGTTGATGCGTAGCGAGACCCGGGCATGCACCCCGCTGCCTGAGGTGTGAGGAGCGCAAGCGACGAGCCTCGAAGGCCTGGTGACGAAACCTCGCCAGGCCCTTCGAGGCTCGTCGCCAGGGCTCCTCGCACCTCAGGGAGCGGTGGGGACGTAGTCAGCGGTTGCTCGGGGTTGTCGTGTCCGCGACCGGCAGCTCGGCGAGTTCGTCGGGGAGCGGTTCGGTGTGTACGACGATCAATCGCTGGGTGGCGCGGGTCAGGGCGACGTAGAGGTCGCTGTATCCGTACCGGACGTCGTTCCCGGATTCGGCGATGATCGCGGCTGGTTCGACGACGATGGTGGTGTCGAACTCGAGTCCCTTGGCGGTGCGGACCGTGAACACGCGCGGCGGGTCGTCGAGACCGGCGTTGGCGAGGGCCGACGAGACTGTGGCTTCCAGGGATTCGGGTACGAGAACGGCGGTGAGCCCGCTGTACTGTTCCTTCGACACTTCGACGACGGCCGCCCCGATGTCGTCGGTTGGCACAGCGACGGGTGCAATTCCGTTGCTGCGCAGCGATGTCGGCGCAGTTTCCGAACCGCCGATGCGATCGAGCACGCGAATGGCGTAGCGCATGATCTCGTCGGGGGTGCGGTAGTTGACCGTCAGCTCGCGGAGCTGCCAGCGATTGGCAACATACGGTTGGAGGACCTCCCGCCAGGATCGGGTGCCCGCTTCGTCGCTGGTCTGCGCGGTGTCACCGATGATCGTCATCCAGCGATTCGGTATGCGGCGCATGATCATTCGCCACGCCATCGCCGACAGCTCCTGCGCTTCGTCGATGATGACGTGCCCGAAGGTCCAGGTGCGATCCTCGTAGGCGCGTTCAGCCGTGGTGGCGCGTCGTATCTCGGTCTGTCGGGCCGCCAGCTGTTCGGCGTCGATCAGGTCGTAGGCCATCAGGATCTCGGGGTCGAGTTCGTCTTCGATGTCCTGTGGGGCGGAGCCGGTCAGAATGTCCAGGGCGTCCTGCGCCTCGGCCAGTTGTCGACGCCAGCGTTGGCGTTCGGCGCGTTCTGCGTCGTCGGTTCCGTAGCCGACCAGTTCGGCGAGCTCATCGAGGAGCGGGACGTCGGCCGGGGAGAAGTCGGCGCCGTCGGACGACTGTGTGCCGACTGGCCGCTCCAGTGCTGAGCGGTCCTCGGCCGACCAGCCGGGGGTCGCCTTGCGGATGGCTGCCGGGTCGGTGAGGAACTCGCGCAGTAGATCCTGCGGCGTCAAGGCCGGCCAGAATCGTGCAAGCTCGGCGCGGATGTCCGGGTCACGGCTCATATCGTCGCGGATGTCGGCAATGTCGGTGGAGCTCAGCAGTTGTGAGCCGTCGAGCAGGCTGGAACCGATGGTGTTGGCATGTCGGACGGCGAGTTCGTCGAATGCCGCGCGGAGGAACGCACGCTGCGCGAGGTTGTGCGGACGACGGGTGCTGCGCGCCTTGCCGCGTGCGCTCTTGATCAGAGCCGAGTCGATTTGCACTTGATAGCCGTCGAAATCGACATCGATGGGTCGGCCGGGCAGCGATTGCTGGGCGCGGACCGCGCGTTTGAGCACGTCCACCATGCTCAGATTTCCCTTGACCACAGCGGTTTCTCGAGTGTCGGTGGCTGCGGCATGAACGCCGGGGAAGAGGTTCCCGACGGTCGAGAGCAACACTCCCGATTCACCCAGCGACGGAAGGACCTGCCCGATATAGGTGAGGAAGTCGTCGTTGGGTCCGACGATCAGGATTCCGCTGCGCGCCAACAGTTCTCGGTGCGTGTACAGCAGGTACGCCGCGCGATGCAGCGCCACTGCAGTCTTGCCCGTGCCCGGTCCGCCCTGGATGACGGTGACGCCACGGTGCGTGGACCGGATGATGAGGTCCTGTTCGCGCTGGATCGTCTCGACGATGTCGGTCATCTCGCCGGTGCGGGCCACGTTGAGCGCTGCGACCAGCGCCGACTCGTTGACCACGTCACCGTTGCCCACATCGTCGAAGTTCGCCTGGTCGCCGGTGAGGTATTCGTCGCTGACGCCGCGTACCTTTCGGCTCCGGGTACGGACATGCCTGCGGCGCGCGACGTCCTCCGGAGCGGCAGGCGTGGCGAGATAGAAGGGTCGCGAGAGCGGCGCGCGCCAGTCGAGCAGCAGAGTGGAGTCGGCTGCCTCCTCGTCGCGGTCGCCATTGTCGCGGACGCCGTCGTCGAGGACCCCGATACGTCCGATGCGCCTAATCTCGCCATCGTCGAGATCGAGCCGACCGAAGTACAGATTATGTTCGGCCGCATCGAATTTGGCGAGATCCTCGGTGTACATGCGTTCGTAGGACTCGCGTTCGGACCGGGCTTGCGGCGTCCCGCCGGATTCGCTCAGCGTGGTCGACAGGCGATTGCGCGTGGTGGTCCGCATGCGGTCCAATCGGCCGTAGACGCGGTCGAGGTGTTCTTGTTCCTCGTCGAGTCGGGGGTCGGCGTCCGGGGGCACGGCCGTCATGCTTCACCTCCGTGCGGGACAGCGGCGGTCGTTGGCCAGGCGGGGAAAGCCAGTCCGTGGGTCCGAATGTCGTCGGCGACGCGGGCGGCGACCGTGGGCTCGGCGAGCCGACAGCAGACCTGCTCCGCGCGGCCACGCAGCACGGGACTGTGCAGACGTCCGTGAAGCCAGTCGAAGACGTCCTGCTGTGTGCCGAAGGACAGAGGTCGGCCGGCCGGGTCGCCGAGCGCGCCATGCCGGGACACGTAGAGCGCGAAGGACTCAGCGACGGGTGGGTTCAAAGGGTGGTCGTGCGTGGTCACTGTCAATCGATCGTAGTTGGGTTCGGTCTCGTCCAGGGTGGCCAGTTCGTCGGCGTGCAGCCACGCGGCCATCGTGGTCAGCGACGCGCCGGGCGATGTGATCGGGGTGGCCGGAACGTAGCCGCGCCTCGACACATGTGCCGAATGGCCGACCGCGAGGTTACCCACCTCGAGAGCGAATAGCTCGACGCTGTGTCCGAGTTTGACCCTCATCACACTCGACGATGCGTTGGAGCCGATGGCGACCACGAGTACTCCGCCGACGCGAGACGGTCGGTGCAGCGGGGTAGCGACAGCGGACGCGGGCACCCACGGGTATTGGTGGGGTGGGTGCACCGCGTCCGGGTTGTTTGGTGGCGTCGTCAGGTGTGCGCTGCCTTCAGCTGCGGGCCTTGCGCCAGCGGCGGCGGCCCTCGTCGGCGGTGTGGCTTGCGGTGTCGCCCGCCGCCTCGGCAAATGCCCGTGCCGACTCGGCGAGCTCGGTCGAGAGCTCGCGTGCGGCGTCGGCGAGGTCCGCGCTACGCGCCTTGGCAGTCTCGGCGAGTTGCGGCGCCTTGTCGCGGGCGGTCTCGGCCAGGTCGGCACTGCGCGACTTGACGGTCTCGGCGATCTGCGGGGCCTTGTCGCGTGCGGTGTCGGCGAGTTCGGCCGACCGGCCCTTGGCCACCTCGGCCAGTTCCGCGGAACGCCCACGTGCTGCGTCGGCGATCTCGGGGCCGCGCTTGCGGGCGAAGCGTGCGAACCCGGTCGACTTCTCGCGTGCGGCGTCGGCGACCTCGGGTGCCCGGTCACGGATCAGCTCGGCCACCTCAGCTGCGGCTCCCGATGCCTTCTCGGCGAACTCTGCGGACCGTTCGCGCGCAGTCTCGGCGAGTTCGGGTGCGTGTTCGCGGAACTTCGCCGCGGCCTCCGCTGACCGCTCCGACAGCAGATGCGCCCCTTCTTTGAGGTATTCGCCCGCTTCCGACGAACGCTCACCGAGAACCTCAGCACCGTCCTGCGTGCGTTCGCGCAACGACTCCCAGGTGGTGGCGCCTGCCGCGGCGCCGATGGGCAGCGCCGCGGTGATCGCGTCACCTGCGGCACTGGCCTTGCGCTTGCCGCGCCATGCGAGCGACGGCTTGCCCTCGGTGTCGGCGGCAGCGATCAGGAGTCCGCCCAGCAGGCTGACGTTCTTGAGGAACTGGGTGCGCTGCTGCGCGCGCACGGCAGGGTCGGTCTCCGCCCAGAATGCGTGGCCGGCGACGGTGGTCGGGACCAGACTGCCCGCGAGCACGGTCGACGCGACACGCGGGAACTTCCCGGTGGCGAGCAACAGGCCACTGCCCACCTGAACCGCCCCGTTGATCCGCACCAGGGTCTCGGGATCGGTCGGGACCTTCTCCGTCGTCTCGTTGGGCAGCTTGTCGACGGCCTGTTCGACAAAGCCCTGCGCAACCTTGGCGCGGCGTTCCGGATTGCGAATCGAATCGACCCCGGCGTAGACGAAGACGGAGGCGAGCATCGGGCGGGCGATACGGCGGAGGATCATTCGGTCACGACCTTCTGGTGTCGGGGTTGTGTTGTTCGAATTCCTGCTGGTGCGCACTTCTTGGCTTTGTCCACGCTACCTGTTCGTCGCAGCGGGCCGTCCGGATCGCTGGTGAGTGGCGTGCGAGGAGGACGGTCGTCGCAGGCGTGGAACTCCTACCATCGCCAGCGCAGGCCCTGGGGTGTCTGGAGGCATATCGCGACGCCGTCGGTTGCGTAGACGCGCGCACGCGCGCCGAGCTTGGGGCACGGTGTGTTCAGTTGCGATGTCGTGATCGTCGGCCAGTGAGTCTTCTTGGTCGTCCAGTGGTTACCCATTCCGACGGCAGAGCAATAGAGCTTGCCGTCGGCGGAGTCCATGCCGCGCTCGTGGTCGTAACAAGGACCGCCCTCACGCTGCACCGACGATGGTTTCGCGCCCGCTTCTCCGGCCGCTCCGAGTAGTCCGATGGCGGCTGCTGTAAGAGCGAGCCCCGTGACTGCCTTCTTCATCGAATATTCCTCCACCGGAGCCCTTGCTCGGTCTGCTGACATTCGACGATGCCGTGGTTCTCGCGTGCCCTGGCTCGAGCTCCCAGCTTGGGGCAAGGGGAGCCGACCGACACCTTTGGTGCGGTGGATAGCGCCTTGCTGGTCCACACCCCGTTCTCATGCGAGCAGTACAGCTTGCCGTCCGCAGACTCCGTCTCGTAGGGATAGCACGGTCCGTCTTCGCGCTGCACTGACGCTGGGGCCGCGTGGGCAGTGCCGGTGACGATGGCGGCGCCAACCGTGACGGTGGCGAGAACTATTGTGCTGATGCGCTTCATGGCTGGCCTGTCGTGTCGGGGTCTAACGCGGGTCGCTCTTTGCGGCCACCGGGTCACTACAGACAAGCAGGCCACGCGTGGGCGCGCCTCCCCTTTCTGTAGTCGGACTTTGCGAGTTGTTGGTTCGGCCAGAACTGGAGTCGAAGTGGAGAAAGCGAGTGCTGCAGCACTCGCCTTCTCCCAATCGACTCCAGCTGTCGCGAGTGCCGGCCGATTCACCAGCCCCGCTCGCGCCACTCCGGCAGTGAGCCGCGTTCGGCGCCCAGCGTCGTGTCTTTGCCATGTCCGGGATAGACGACGGTGGAGTCGGGGTAGCGGTCGAAGATCTTGGTGCTGACGTCGTCGATGAGGGTGTCGAAGTCACCGGGTTGCCATGTTTTTCCGACGCCGCCGGGAAAAAGTGAGTCTCCCGTGAACAAGTGCACGGTGTCGCCGTCGGTGAGGGCGAGCGCGATCGATCCGGGGGTGTGACCGACGAGATGGATCGCGTCGAACGAGAGATCGCCGACGGTGACTACGTCGCCGTCGTCGATGAGGCGGTCCGGCGTCACAGGTAGTTCGGCTGCGTCGAGGCGTCCGGCCGCGGTGGGTACACCGGTGGCTTCGGCGACCTGCTCGAGCGCCTGCCAATGGTCGAAATGCTGGTGTGTCGTGAAGATGAGCGCGGGAGTGCCGGGTAGCTGCTCGAGTAGGGCGGCGATGGTGTCGCCGTCGTTGGCAGCGTCGATGATCAGCTGGTCACCGGTCGCGCGCGAGGTCACCACGTAGACGTTGTTGTCCATCGGGCCGACAGAGAGTTTGACGATGGTCGCCGAGTTCAGCGTCCGGCGTTGTGGGGTCTTCGACTCGGACAGGTCGCCGGTATAGGTGTCGGAGATGGGGGCTGCTGCTGTCATGCAGACCACTCTAGGAGTGGGTGCCGATTGTGGCGGCAACTCCGGCCTGCGCGCTCGGGAGATCGGCGCCCGCGCAGGTCGCGAGTATCGTGGATGACTGGCCCCGATACCTGTGCGCACCCGGCGGAAAGCGTCCGTGGGAACTGCTGCGCCCGAACTTGTCGGTGGCTGCCGATACTGTGCGAGCGCGTGCGTCGTGCGCGCACGAACCTGCCGGTCACGCCCGTTGTGGCAGCCCTCGCCGGGTGGGACCGACATCGAGAATGAACGTTAGGACAGCAGTGGTTGATCGTCTGATCGTCCGTGGTGCGCGCGAACACAACTTGCGCGGCATCGATGTGGACCTCCCGCGGGACAGTCTCATCGTCTTCACCGGACTGTCCGGCTCGGGTAAGTCGTCGTTGGCCTTCGACACGATCTTTGCCGAGGGGCAGCGCCGCTACGTCGAGTCGTTGTCGGCGTACGCGCGTCAGTTCCTGGGGCAGATGGACAAGCCGGACGTCGACTTCATCGAGGGTCTGTCGCCCGCGGTGTCCATCGATCAGAAGTCGACCAACCGCAATCCGCGGTCGACGGTCGGCACCATCACCGAGGTGTACGACTACCTGCGACTGCTCTACGCACGCGCCGGTCGTGCGCACTGCCCGGTGTGCGGGGAACTCATCGCCAAACAGACACCGCAGCAGATCGTCGACCAGATCCTCGACATGGAGCAGGGCACAAAGTTCCAGGTTCTCGCGCCGGTGGTGCGTACCCGCAAGGGCGAGTTCGTGGACCTGTTCGCCGAGTTGCAGACGCAGGGATTCGCCCGCGCCCGCATCGACGGGATCATCTATCAGCTCAGCGATCCACCGAAGCTCAAGAAACAGGAGAAGCACGACATCGAGGTCGTCGTCGACCGCCTCGTGGTGAAAGCCTCCGCCAAGCAGCGTATGACCGATTCGGTCGAGACCGGATTGCGTCTGGCCGACGGTATCGTGGTGCTGGACTTCGTCGATCTCGACGAGGCCGACCCGCACCGTGAGCGTCGCTTCTCCGAGCGGATGGCCTGCCCCAACGGGCACCCGATCGCCATCGACGACCTCGAGCCGCGGTCGTTCTCGTTCAACTCGCCGTACGGCGCGTGCCCAGAGTGCGACGGACTCGGTGTGCGCAAGGAGGTCGACGAGGACCTCGTGGTCCCCGACCCGGACCTGTCGCCGGCCGACGGTGCAATCGCACCGTGGTCGGGCGGGCACAATGCCGACTACTTCCTGCGTCTGATCTCCGGGCTCGCAGACCAGATGGGCTTCGACGTCGACACCCCGTGGCGCAAACTTCCGATCAAGGCCCGTCGCGCGATCCTCAATGGCAGTGACCACCAGGTGCACGTCAAATTCCGCAACCGCTACGGCCGGACCCGTTCGTATTACACCGAATTCGAAGGTGTGATGGCGTTCCTGAGCCGGCGGATGGAGCAGACCGATTCCGAGCAGATGAAGGATCGGTACGAGGGCTACATGCGGGATGTACCGTGTCCGGCCTGTCACGGCGCGCGTCTGCGCCCCGAAATTCTTGCGGTCACGCTGGATCACCCGACGTACGGACCGCGCTCGATCGCCGAGGTGTGCGCGCTCTCGGTCGCCGAATGCGCCGACTACCTCAACGGCCTCGAACTCGACGAACGTCAGGCCGCGATCGCCGGCCGCGTCCTCAAGGAGGTGCAGGCGCGGATCACCTTCCTGCTCGACGTCGGGCTGGAGTACCTGTCGTTGTCCCGTGCGGCGGGGTCGCTGTCCGGCGGCGAGGCGCAGCGCATCCGGCTCGCGACGCAGATCGGCTCGGGACTCGCGGGCGTGCTGTACGTCCTCGACGAACCCTCCATCGGTCTGCATCAGCGCGACAACCGCCGGCTGATCGACACCCTCACCCGCCTCCGCGACCTCGGCAACACGCTGATCGTCGTCGAGCACGACGAAGACACCATCAGGGCGGCCGACTGGATCGTCGACATCGGGCCACGCGCCGGTGAACACGGCGGCGAGGTCGTGCACAGCGGCAGTTACAAGGACTTGCTGAAGAACCGCCGCTCGCTGACCGGTGCCTACCTCTCCGGGCGCGACGAACTGCCGGTGCCGGCGATCCGCCGACCGATCTCACGCAAGAAGCAGCTGACCGTCGTCGGGGCGCGCGAACACAACCTGCGCGGCATCGACGTCGAGTTCCCGCTCGGCGTGCTGACCGCGGTCACCGGAGTGTCGGGCTCGGGGAAGTCGACGCTGGTCAACGACATTTTGGCGACGGTGCTGGCCAACAAGCTCAACGGTGCCCGGCAGGTGCCCGGACGGCACACCCGGGTCAAGGGTCTCGAACAGCTGGACAAACTTGTGCAGGTCGACCAGTCGCCCATCGGTCGTACTCCGCGGTCGAATCCCGCGACCTACACCGGCGTCTTCGACAAGATCCGCACCTTGTTCGCGGCGACCACCGAGGCCAAGGTGCGTGGCTACCAGCCGGGCCGGTTCTCGTTCAACGTCAAGGGCGGCCGCTGCGAGGCGTGCGCGGGCGAGGGCACCATCAAGATCGAGATGAACTTCCTGCCCGACGTGTACGTGCCGTGCGAGGTCTGCCACGGCGCCCGTTACAACCGGGAAACCCTGGAGGTGCACTACAAGGGCAAGACGATCTCCGAGGTTCTCGACATGCCCATCGAGGAGGCTTCCGAGTTCTTCGAGCCGGTGACGTCGATCCACCGGTACCTCAAGACGCTGGTCGACGTCGGCCTGGGTTACGTCCGTCTCGGACAGCCGGCGCCGACGCTCTCCGGCGGCGAGGCCCAACGTGTGAAGCTCGCTGCGGAACTGCAGAAGCGCTCGACCGGCCGCACCGTCTATATCCTCGACGAACCGACCACCGGCCTGCACTTCGAAGACATCAAGAAGCTCCTCGGGGTGATCAACGGGCTGGTCGACAAGGGCAACACGGTGATCGTCATCGAACACAACCTCGACGTCATCAAGACCGCCGACTGGATCATCGACATGGGTCCCGAGGGCGGCAGCGGCGGCGGGACCGTGATCGCCGAGGGCACACCGGAAGATGTGGTCACGGTGCCCGAGAGCTACACCGGCAAGTTCCTCGGCGAGATCCTCGACGTCGACGCGACGGTGGCGTCGGCCGGGTAGGCGACGCAGACGCTCGCGTGTCTCCCATCGGCTCGCGATGCTTTGCGCAAACGGGAGAATCGCGAGCGGATTCAGGAACCCATCGACTTGCGGATCTCGTCGAGCCGCTTCTTGGCCGCCTCGTCGCGTTTGCGCATCATCTCGTCGGCCTGTTGGCCTTCCGGTGTCTCCTCGGCGAGCTCCTGTGACCCGATCGCGGTGCCGATCCGCTTCTCGATCTTGTCGCGGACAAAGTCGAAGGTCGGGACCCCGGCGTCGGTGTAGTCGGGGTCGGGGAGCGGCGGGATGAATACGTCACCCGTCGTCGCCGGGGACCTGCCCGGCGACGGTTCGCCGACGACTTCGCCGTCGACGACGATCGGATCCTGATCGGGTGCGCCCGGAGTGCTCATGCACCCAGCGTACGGCGATTCGAACCGGGTCAGCGGCGTCTGTCGCGCACTGGTCCGGTGAATTTCTCGCCAGGCCCCTCGCCGGGCTCGTCCGGGTAGGCGCTGGCCTCCCGGAAGGCGAGCTGGAGCTGTTTGAGGCCGTCGCGAATCGGTGCGGCGTGGATGCCGAGATCAGCCTTCGACGCGTCGACCAATCCGGCCAGCGCGGTGATCAGGCGTCGCGCCTCATCGAGGTCGACGTCCTCGTCGCCGGCGCCTTCGGCGAGACCGAGCTTCTCGGCCGACGAGCTCATCAGCATCACGATCGCCTTGGTGATGACCTCGATCGCGGGAATATCGGCGAGGTCGCGCACGTTCCCTGATTCCGCTGTCGGGATGCTCGATTCGGCTGGATCGAAATCCGTCATTTCGCCGCCGGGAGCCCCCTCACCAGCGGGGGAGTCCGACGGCGAATAGGTGTTTCCGGTCATGGCTGATAGACTCCCATAGCACGACCGCCCCGGTATTGCCCGGGGTCGCAAGTGGAGTTCCGCTCCCACCGTCGCGACGCGAATCCTCGCAGTTGCACGGTCCCGGTTCACGCCGACAGGTCGCACGTGTCACCCATGTGGTGCTGCCTGCGGTTCGGCGATCGACGTAAGTCGGTGAATCGGTCGGTAACGGAGCCCTGCCGGTGATCACTCACCGCGGGGCTCTTCTGCTGAGAGCGGCGCGCCAGTTGCGCCCAGTGATGATCGCGGCGGCCACCGACATATAAACCTGATCAAGGAGGCCCCATCAGCACTGAGACCCGCATCAACGAGCGCATCCGCGTACCCGAGGTCCGTCTTGTCGGACCCAACGGTGAGCAGGTGGGCATCGTGCGTGTTGAAAATGCGCTCCGCCTGGCCGAAGAAGCCGATCTGGACCTGGTGGAGGTAGCGCCCGACGCGCGCCCGCCGGTGTGCAAGATCATGGACTACGGCAAGTTCAAGTACGAAGCTGCCCAGAAGCAACGCGAATCGCGCCGCAATCAGCAGATGACCGTCATCAAGGAGCAGAAGCTCCGGCCCAAGATCGACGACCACGATTACGAGACCAAGAAGGGTCACGTCATCCGGTTCCTCGAGGCGGGTTCCAAGGTGAAGGTGACCATCATGTTCCGCGGTCGCGAGCAGTCCCGTCCCGAACTCGGCTACCGACTGTTGCAGCGACTCGGCAACGACGTCGCCGACTACGGGTTCGTCGAGACCTCAGCGAAGCAGGACGGCCGCAACATGACCATGGTTCTCGCCCCGCACAAGGGAGCGAAGACCCGCGCGAAGGCACAGCAGACCAAGGAACGATCGGGTGGCCGCGAGGCCGCCGCGAGCGACCAGGCCTGAGCCGAGAAAGAGCTGGGTCGGCCACCCGCGGATGACCGCGGGCACCGACCGAACGACACGCGAATCGCAGCACCGGACCCGCACCGGTCCGGCGGTGCGATTCGCCCGAATGAAGGAAGAACATGCCCAAGAGCAAAACCCACAAGGGAACCGCGAAGCGATTCAAGGTCACCGGTAGCGGAAAGATCGTGCGCCAGAAGGCCAACCGTCGCCACCTGCTGGAGCACAAGTCCTCTCGCCGCACCCGTCGTCTCGACGGTGTCGCCGTGGTGAGCGAGAACGACACCCCGCGCATCAAGCGGCTGCTCAACCGCTGATTGCCCTCCCGGGCGCCGTACGCCGACCGCACCCGGGTCACCCACTGACGACTGAAGGATCTGACACATGGCACGCGTGAAAAGGGCCGTCAACGCCCAGAAGAAGCGTCGTTCGACGCTCGAGGCATCCAAGGGCTACCGCGGACAGCGTTCGCGTCTGTACCGCAAGGCCAAGGAGCAGCAGCTCCACTCGATGACCTACGCCTACCGGGACCGTCGCGCCCGCAAGGGTGAGTTCCGCAAGCTGTGGATCGCGCGTATCAACGCCGCGGCCCGCGCCAACGACATCACCTACAACCGCTTCATCCAGGGCCTGAAGGCCGCCGGTGTCGAGGTGGACCGCAAGGTTCTCGCCGACATCGCGGTCACCGACCCGGAGGCCTTCACCGGTCTGGTCGAGGTTGCCCGCAAGGCGCTCCCCGCCGACGTGAACGCTCCGGCTGCCTGATTCAGGTTCCGAGCGACAACCGACCCGTGACGCAGCGGGGACAATGGATTCCATGACGGAAGTGTTGTCCGACCGCTCGTCGCGGGTCGTGTCGTATGCGAAGCTCCTGCGCGCGTCGGTGCGTCGCGCCGAAGGACGCTTCCTCGTCGAGGGCGCCAACTCCGTCGACGCCGCACTGCGCACGCACCGCGCCGAAGTGGTGCTGGTCGCCGAAGATGACGAGCACCGATTCCAGGAGATCATCGCCGCGGCGCGTGGTCACCACATCCCGGTGGTCGCCGTCACCGCACGAGCGGCCGCGAAACTCTCCGACACCGAGACGCCGCCCGGCCTCTTCGCCGTGTGCACGTTGCTCGACACCTCCCTGGCCGAGGTCCTCTCGCGGGAGCCGCGACTGCTGGCGATCGCCGTCGAACCCAGAGAGCCGGGTAATGCGGGAACGCTGATCCGCTGTGCCGACGCGATGGGTGCCGACGCCGTCGTGCTGCTCGGCGACGCGGTCGACCCGCACAACGGCAAGTGTGTGCGATCGAGCGCCGGCAGCGTCTTTCACCTGCCGATCGTGCGTGAGCGCGCGACACTCGACGCTCTCGAGACCATTCGCGCGGCCGGCATCACCATTCTCGCCACCGCGGCCGACGGTGAGGTCGTCCTCGACGACGCGGATGCGCTGCTGGCCCAGCCGACTGCCTGGCTGTTCGGAAACGAGGCTCACGGACTTCCCGTGCAGGTCCAGGACGCCGCCGACCATCGTGTTTCCATTCCGATCCGGGGTCGGGCCGAGAGTCTGAACATCGCTGCGACAGCGGCGATCTGCCTGTACGAGAGTGCCCGCGCACACGCCCGTGGCTGACGCGTCGGGACAACGCTGCGCAACACTGTCGGGATCACCCGGTAGGGTCGCCTCTCGTGTCTGAACCACAAGCCTCCGCATCGGCCGCGACCACCGAACCCAGCCCGATCACCCAACCGTCGCCCGAGGCGGTGAACGCGCGCATCACCTCGGCCATCGCCACCGAACTCGGTGTCGGCGTGGGCCAGGTGCGTTCGGCTGTGGACCTGCTCGACGGTGGCGCCACCGTGCCGTTCGTCGCGCGCTATCGCAAGGAGGCGACCGGCGGGCTCGACGACGTGGCCCTCCGTACGCTCGACGAGCGGTTGGAGTATCTGCGTGAGCTCGAGCAGCGACGCGCCGCGGTGCGGGAATCCATTGCAGGGCAGGGGAAGCTCGACGCCGAACTCGACGCGCGGATTGCCGCCGCGGACACCAAGGCGCGACTCGAGGACATCTACCTCCCGTACAAGCCGAAGCGGCGCACCAAGGCACAGATCGCGCGGGAGGCCGGTCATCAGCCGGTGGCCGATGCCCTGCTCGCCGACGCCGCCACCGACCCGGCCGGTTACACCACCGAACAACTCGACGGGGCGCGCGCCATCATCGTGGAGACCTTCGCCGAGGATGCCGATCTGGTCGGCGAACTGCGCGAGGCGATGTGGCAGCGCGGAGTGCTGCGCACCGCGGTCCGCGACGGCAAGGAATCGGCGGGCGCCAAGTTCTCCGACTACTTCGATTTCTCCGAGCCGTTCACGTCACTGCCGTCGCACCGAGTGCTCGCCGTGCTGCGTGGTGAACGCGAGGACGTGCTGTCGGTGACGCTCGATCCCGATCCGGACGCCGAGACCGACGCCGCCGGCCGCCCCACCGGTCCGACGCACTACGAACGGCTGATCGCGGCACGTTTCGACATCGCCGATCACGGACGCGCCGCCGACCGCTGGCTGCTCGACACCGTCCGCTGGGCCTGGCGGACCAAACTGTTCGTCGGGCTCTCCCTCGACATCAGGATGCGGATGCGGCAGGCCGCCGAGGCCGACGCGGTGGGCGTGTTCGCGACCAACCTGCGCGATCTGCTTCTCGCGGCACCGGCGGGTGCCCGCACGACTATGGGGCTTGACCCCGGGCTGCGCACCGGCGTGAAAGTGGCGGTGGTCAACGCCACCGGCAAGGTGGTCGAGACCGCCACCATCTACCCGCACGAGCCTCGCCGCGATCGGTCCGGTGCGCTCGCGGTTCTCGGTGCGCTGGTCGCCCGGCACGGGGTCGAGCTGATCGCGATCGGCAACGGAACCGCGTCCCGGGAGACCGACGCACTCGCCGGCGAACTGCTCGCCGCGATCAAGGCGGCGGGCAGCGCGCCGCCGATCAGTGTCGTCGTGTCCGAGGCGGGCGCCTCGGTGTACTCGGCGTCGGCCTACGCGTCGAAAGAACTGCCCGACCTCGACGTCTCGCTGCGTGGTGCAGTGTCGATTGCGCGTCGGCTGCAGGATCCACTGGCCGAACTCGTCAAGATCGACCCGAAGTCGATCGGCGTCGGGCAGTACCAGCACGACATCTCCGAGGCCCTGCTGGCCCGCTCGCTGGGAGCGGTGGTCGAGGATGCGGTGAACGCCGTCGGTGTCGACGTGAACACGGCGTCGGTGCCGCTGCTCGCACGGGTGTCGGGGATCACCACCGGTCTGGCGGAATCCCTTGTCGCGCACCGTGATGCTCACGGCGCGTTCCGGCGTCGTACCGAACTCAGCAAGGTTCCACGGCTCGGCCCCAAGGCGTTCGAGCAGTGCGCCGGGTTCCTGCGTATCCCCGGTGGCGACGATCCGCTCGACGCGTCGAGCGTGCATCCCGAGTCGTATCCGGTGGTCGCGCGGATCGTCGAACGGGTGGGAACCGATGTGTCGACTCTCATCGGCGACACCGCGACCCTCACGCGGCTGCGTCCGGACGACTTCGTCGACGACACCGTCGGCCGACCGACCGTGATCGACATCATCGCCGAACTCGACAAACCCGGCCGCGACCCCCGACCGGAATTCACCACCGCGACGTTCGCCGCCGGCATCGAGAAGGTGTCGGATCTGCGTCCGGGCATGATTCTCGAAGGTCAGGTCACCAACGTGGCGGCCTTCGGCGCGTTCGTGGATGTCGGTGTGCACCAGGACGGTCTGGTGCACGTCTCTGCCATGGCGCATCGATTCGTCTCCGATCCGCGAGAGGTGGTCAAGTCGGGCGACGTCGTCAAGGTGAAGGTGATGGAGGTCGACGTGGCGCGCCAGCGCATCGGTCTCTCACTTCGTCTCGACGACGATCACGAGGCGGCCGGACAGGGCGGGCACGGCGGACGTGGTGGTCGTGACGAGAACCGCGGTGCCGACAACCGTCGTGGCGGTGGAGGCGGCCGTGGAGGTGGCGGGGGCGGACGGGACCGTCGACCTTCGGGCAGTGGCAATACGACTGGGAGAACGACTGGCAAGAACGACCCCAAGTCCAGAAACGATCCCGGGGCGAAGAAGGTGGGAGCGGGCAAGTCCGGCGGTGACCGCAGGCGTGAGACCCGTCCTGCCCCGTCGGGCGCCATGGCCGACGCGTTGAAGCGAGCCGGCTACGGGAAGTGATCCGTCGACCGTGCGCCCCCGGTCCGTTGACCGTGCGTTCGGACCCGTCGACTACTCTCGACTGGGGTCATCGCACCAGGTGACCGACCGATACGCGTACACGAGGAGTGCAGCAGACCGTGGCTTCATCCGCCGACCAACCGGTGTTTCCGGACCAGCAGGAACTCGAGAACGCCGCAACCGCGGCTATTTCGGCGTTCACCGCGGCCGCCGACCTGGATGCGCTGGCCGAGGCCAAGACCGCACACCTGGGTGACCGGTCGCCGATCGCGCTCGCCCGACGCGCTCTCGGGTCGCTCCCCAAAGAGGAACGTTCGGCCGGCGGGAAGCTCGTCAACGAGGTGCGGGGACGGGTGTCGGCCGCACTCGACGACCGCACGGCCGCGCTGCACGCCGAGCGGGACGCGGCGGTCCTGGTCGAAGAGACGGTCGATGTCACGCTGCCCAGCAACCGCCGCCGAACCGGTGCACGGCACCCGATCACGGTGATCGCCGAACAGGTGGCCGACGTGTTCGTCGGGATGGGCTGGGAGATCGCCGAGGGACCCGAGGTCGAGACCGAACACCACAACTTCGACGCCCTCAACTTCCTGCCGGATCATCCGGCGCGGTCGATGCAGGACACCTTCTACGTAGGACCTGAGGGGTCGCGGCAGGTGCTGCGCACACATACCTCGCCCGTCCAGGTGCGCACCATGCTGAGTCGCGAGGTGCCGATCTACGTCGCGTGCCCGGGCCGCACGTTCCGCACCGACGAACTCGATGCGACACACACGCCGGTGTTCCACCAGATCGAGGGTCTCGCCGTCGACAAGGGGCTGACGCTGGCGAACCTGCGCGGCACCCTCGAGGTGTTCGCGCGGGCATTGTTCGGCCCCGAGACCACCACCCGCATGCGGGCGAGCTACTTCCCGTTCACCGAACCGTCGGCCGAGGTCGACGTCTGGTTCCCGGCCAAGAAGGGCGGCCCGGGCTGGGTGGAATGGGGCGGCTGCGGCATGGTCAACCCGAATGTGTTGCGCGCCAGCGGTATCGACCCCGACGTGTATTCCGGCTTTGCCTTCGGGATGGGCCTGGAACGAACCCTGCAGTTCCGCAACGACATCAACGACATGCGCAACATGGTCGAGGGCGACATCCGCTTCACGCTGCCGTTCGGCCCAGCTGCCTGAGCAACAACCCAGAAAGAAGCAGACAACAGTGCGTGCACCACAGTCCTGGTACACCGAGGTCCTCCGGCAGGGCGATCCGCAGTGGTCGGCCACGGCCGCCGAGGTCGACGCCGCTTTCGTTCGCGTCGGCTTCGAGATCGAGGACATCGAATCCTTCCCCGAGATCACCGGTCCGCTGGTGGTCGGGCGGGTCGAGACCATCGAAGAGCTGACCGAGTTCAAGAAGCCCATCCGCTTCTGCACGGTCGCCGTGGGTGAGGCCGAGCCGCGCGAGATCGTCTGCGGTGCAAGGAACTTCGCTGAAGGCGATCTGATCGTCGCGGCGCTGCCGGGGACAGTGCTGCCCGGCGGTTTCGAGATCGCCGCGCGCAAGACCTACGGGCGGGTGTCGGACGGCATGATCTGTTCGGTGTCCGAGTTGGGCATCGGCAACGACCACAGTGGAATCCTCGTCCTCGCACCCGGAACCGCGGAACCCGGTGCCGACGCGCACGAGGTGCTCGGTCTGTCCGATGTGGCGATCGACGTCAACGTCACCCCCGACCGCGGCTATGCGTTCTCGGTCCGGGGCCTCGGCCGTGAGTTGGCCGGGAGTTTCGGTGTGCCGTTCGTCGACCCCGCACAGGGCAACGACGCGGTGGTGACGGGTGAGGGCGCCCCGTGGCCGGTCGCGATCGACGATGATTCCCAGGCCACCCGCTACACCGCACGTGTGATCACCGGTGTCGACGCGAATGCGGTGTCGCCGTGGTGGATGCAGAAGCGCCTGCTGGTGGGAGGTGTGCGTCCGATCTCCGCGATCGTCGACGTCACCAACTACGTGATGCTCGAGTTGGGTCAGCCCCTGCATGCGTTCGACGCCGACCGTGTCTCGGGCACGGTGACCGTGCGCGGTGCGCGACCGGGGGAGAAGCTGACCACCCTCGACGGCGTCGACCGGGTACTCGACCCCGAGGACGTGGTGATCGCCGACGACACCGGTCCGATCGCGCTGGCCGGCGTGATGGGCGGCGCCACCAGCGAGGTGGGGGACGCCACGACGACGGTGCTGCTCGAGTCGGCGACCTTCGATCCGGTGCGGGTCTTCCGAACCGGTAAGCGCCACAAGCTGACCTCGGAGGCCAGCAAACGGTTCGAGCGCACGGTCGACCCCTCGATCACGGCCGCCGCCTCCGATCGGGCCGCCGCCTTGATCGTCGAGATCGCCGGCGGTCAGATCGCGTCGCCGCTGTCGGAAGCTCGCGTCGAGGTGGCGGTTGCGCCGGCGATCACCATCGCCGCAGACGAACCCGACCGCACCGCGGGCATCGTTTACCCGGTGGGAACCACCGCGGCGCGGCTCACCGAGGTCGGCTGTGTGGTCACCGGCACCGACCCTCTGCATGTTCAACCCCCGTCGTGGCGTCCGGACCTGCGGCAGCGAGCCGACCTGGTCGAGGAGGTGCTGCGTCTCGAAGGTCTCGAACAGATTCCGGCCGTGGTGCCCAACGCCCCGGCGGGCACCGGGCTCACCGCGGCGCAGCGCCGCCGCCGCAGCATCGGGCGCACCCTGGCGCTCGACGGCTATGTCGAGGTGCTGCCGTATCCCTTCATGCCGGCGGGTGTCTTCGACGCCTGGGATCTGCCCGCCGACGACCAGCGTCGTCGCACCGTCAAGGTTCTCAACCCGCTCGAGGCCGATCGCCCGGAGCTCAACACCACGCTGCTGCCCGGCCTGCTGGAGATGGCATCGCGCAATATCGCCCGCGGCCAGCGCGATCTCGGCCTCTACACCGTCGGACAGGTGATGTTGGCCGGCGGAGAGGGGCCCGTGGTTGGCGCGCTGGACGTCACGCGACGACCGACCGACGACGAGATCGCGGCCCTCGACGCCTCGCTGCCGCGCCAGCCGCTCCATGTCGCCGTGGTGCTCACCGGACTGCGGGATCCTGCGGGGCCGTGGGGGCCGGGTCGGCAGGCCGACTACCTCGACGCGTTCGAGGCTGCGCGCACGATCGGCCGGGCGGCGAACGTGCACGTCGAACTCGTTGCCGACGACCATCGCCCGTGGCATCCGGGGCGGTGTGCCCGCATCACGGTCGACGGTGTCACCGTCGGGCACGCCGGAGAACTGCATCCGGCCGTACTCGAACGACTCGGATTGCCGCCGCGGGTCTGTGCGGTGGAGGTCGAGGTCGACGCACTCCCGATCACCACGGCGCTTCCGGCCCCGATCGTGTCCGTGTTCCCCGCGGTCCTGCAGGATGTGGCCGTCGTCGTCGCCGACACGGTGCCCGCCGCACAGGTTCAGGACGCGTTGCGCGCAGGTGCAGGCGAACTGCTCGAGTCGATCGAACTGTTCGACGTCTTCACCGGTGACCAGGTCGGCGTCGGGCACAAGTCGCTCACCTTCGCGCTGCGTTTCCGCGCCGAGGATCGAACGCTGACCGAGGACGAGGCGAACGCGGCCAAACTTGCCGCCGTCGCCGAGGCGACCGACAAGGTGGGCGCGCGGCTGCGGTGATCCGAAGGATTCGGTCGCTGCCTGAGGTGGCTCGGTTCGAACCACCCGGGATGTGAATGTATTTGCATCACCGTGCATAATGATCGCATGACTATTCGGGTGGCGGTGGCCGGTGCGAGCGGCTACGCGGGCGGTGAGATCCTTCGGTTGCTCTGTGGTCACCCGCGTCTGAGATCGGGTGATCTCGAGATCGGTGCGCTGACCGCGGGCGGAAACGCCGGGACGGCCCTCGGCGTCCACCATCCACATCTGCTCCCGCTCGCCGATCGCGTGCTCGAGGAGACCAGCCCCGAGATCCTGGCCGGGCACGACGTCGTCTTCCTCGGGCTGCCCCACGGCACGTCGGCCGTGATCGCCGACGCCCTGCCGCCGACGACCCTCATCATCGACTGCGGTGCCGACTTCCGGCTCGGTGACTCCCAGGACTGGGCGGACTATTACGGCGGTGAGCATGCCGGAACCTGGCCATATGGACTGCCCGAGTTGCCCGGGAACCGTGAAATCCTCAGCGGCGCAAGCCGGATCGCGGTTCCAGGCTGTTATCCCACGGTGTCGATCCTGTCTCTGCTGCCCGCGGTCGCCGCGGGTCTGGTGGAGCCGCACGTGACGATCGTCGCGGTCAGCGGCACGTCCGGCGCGGGCCGGTCGCCGAAGGTCGATCTGCTGGCGTCCGAGGTCATCGGCTCGGCACGGGCCTACGGGGTCGGTGGCGCACACCGGCACACCCCGGAGATCGCGCAGGCCCTCGCCGCTGCAGCCGATCAGCCGGTCACGGTGTCGTTCACGCCGGTCCTGGCGCCGATGGCCCGGGGCATCCTGGCGACCTGCACCGCACGATCGAATGCGTCCGCCGAGGAGGTACGCGCGGTCTACGACAAGGCGTACGGCGACGAGGAATTCATCCATGTGCTGCCGGAGGGGCGTCTTCCCGCGACCGGATCGGTGATCGGTTCCAATGCCGTGCAACTCGCGGTGACGGTCGACGAACGGGCCGGGACGTTGGTCGCGGTCGGTGCCGTGGACAACCTCACCAAGGGCACCGGCGGTGCCGCCGTGCAATCGATGAACCTGGCACTGGGCTGGGACGAGACCGAGGGACTGAGCACCGTGGGGGTGGCGCCGTGAGCGCAGGTGGTACGGACACAAGCAACAGCTCCGACGACCGGATCGAGGGTGGTGCGCCCGGCGACCACTCGCGACTGGTGCGCGAACAGGGCGTCACCGCTCCGCTGGGATTTCGTGCCGCGGGAATCGCTGCCGGAATCAAGGCATCGGGCAAAGAAGACCTCGCGCTCGTCTTCAACGAGGGCCCCGACTACACGGCTGCGGGCGTTTTCACCCGCAATCAGGTGAAGGCCGCGCCGGTGTTGTGGTCGCAGCAGGTACTCACGACCGGCCGGCTGCGCGCGGTGATCCTGAACTCGGGCGGCGCGAACGCATGTACCGGTCCAGGTGGATTCCAGGACACCCATGCCACCGCGGAGGCGGTCGCAACCGCATTGAGCAACTGGGGGACCAGCACCGGCGCGGTCGAGGTCGCGGTCTGCTCGACCGGACTGATCGGCGATCGACTCCCGATGGACAAGGTGCTCGCCGGGGTCACCGAGATCGTGCAGGAGATGGGCGGTGGGCTCTCGGGCGGAACCGACGCCGCGTACGCGATCATGACGACCGACACGGTGCCCAAACAGGTTGCGCTACATCATCCACAGGGCTGGAACGTGGGTGGCATGGCCAAAGGTGCCGGCATGCTGGCGCCGTCGCTGGCGACCATGCTGTGTGTGCTGACCACCGACGCCCACGCCACCGCCGAACAACTCGACACCGCGCTGCGCAAAGCCACGGCCCGCACGCTGGATCGGCTCGACGTGGACGGCTCGACCTCCACCAACGACACTGTGCTGCTGCTCAGTTCGGGGGCCAGTCAGATTCCCGTCGAGCAGGCCGATCTCGACGCCGCAGTGTTCGCGGTGTGCGACGACCTCGCCGCCCAGCTGATGGCCGACGCCGAAGGCGTCACCAAGCGAGTCGTCATCACCGTGACCGGGGCACGCACCGAGGAGGACGCGGTCACCGTGGCCCGCACGGTGGGGCGCGACTCGTTGGTCAAGACCGCCCTCTTCGGCTCGGATCCCAACTGGGGCCGGGTGCTGGCGGCCGTCGGCATCGCCCCGGTGCAGATCGATCCCGACCGCATCACGGTGTCGTTCAACGGAAACCTGGTGTGCGCCAATGGTGTCGGCGTCGAAGGTGCCCGTGACGTCGACCTGTCGGGTGCCGACATCGAGGTCCTCGTCGACCTTGCACTGGGCACCGAGACCGCCGCGATCCGGACCACCGACCTGTCGCACGGCTACGTCGAAGAGAACTCGGCGTATTCGTCATGATCAGCGGAGAGCAGCGGGCCGAGATCCTCGCCGAGGCACTGCCCGCCCTGCAGAAGCTGGCCGGCGCCACCGTCGTGGTCAAGTACGGCGGCAACGCCATGGTCGACGACGATCTCAAGCGCGCCTTCGCCGCCGACATGGTGTTCCTGCGTGCCTGCGGGATGCATCCGGTGGTGGTGCACGGTGGCGGCCCGCAGATTTCGGCGATGCTCAAACGCCTTGGGCTGCAGGGTGAATTCAAGGGCGGATTCCGGGTGACCACGCCCGAGGTGATGGACGTCGCCCGGATGGTGCTGTTCGGTCAGGTGGGCCGCGAGCTGGTCGGGCTGATCAACGCACACGGCCCGTACGCGGTTGGCATCACCGGCGAGGACGCGCATCTGTTCACCGCAACGCGCCGCACCGTGCTCGTCGACGGTGCCGCCACCGACATCGGCCTGGTCGGCGACATCACGTCCGTCAACACCTCTGCGGTCCTCGATTTGCTCGGGGCCGGCCGCATCCCGGTGGTCTCGACCATCGCGCCCGATCGCGACGGCGTCGTGCACAACATCAACGCCGACACCGCGGCAGGAGCCTTGGCGCAGGCCCTCGGCGCGTCGCGACTGGTGATGCTCACCGACGTCGAAGGTCTGTACACCGACTGGCCCGACCGCTCGTCTCTGGTCGCCCGCATCACCACTGACGACCTCGAAACACTGTTGCCGCGACTGGATTCGGGGATGGTGCCCAAGATGGAGGCGTGCCTGCGCGCGGTCACCGGCGGTGTGCAGCGCGCCGACGTCATCGACGGTCGGGTCGCGCACTCGGTCCTCGCGCAACTGCTGACCACCGCATCCACCGGAACCACCGTCGTGGCCGAAGACGAATCACCGATCGAGGAGACGTCATGACCGCACCCCTTCAGCAGCGGTGGTCGACATCGCTGATGAACAACTACGGCACACCCAAGCTCGCGCTCACCCACGGTGAAGGTGCGCACGTCTACGACGCCGACGGCAACCGCTACCTCGACCTGCTCGGCGGGATCGCGGTCAACGCCCTGGGCCACGCCCACCCGGCGGTCGTGTCGGCGGTGACCGAGCAGATCCAGACCCTGGGCCATGTGTCGAACCTGTACATCAATCCGCGGGTCGTGGAGCTCGCCGAGGCGCTGCTCGACAAGTTCGGGCAGCCCGGCCGAGTCTTCTTCTGCAACTCGGGAACCGAGGCGAACGAGGCGGCCTTCAAACTTGCCCGGCGTACCGGCCGACCGGAGATCGTGGCCGCCGACGCCGCCTTCCACGGCCGCACCATGGGTGCTTTGGCGATGACCGGCCAGCCGGCGAAGCGCGAACCCTTCGAGCCGATGCCGCCGGGTGTGCGATTCGTTCCTTACGGAGACGCAGCAGCCCTCAACGCCGCCGTGACAGAGAACACGGCAGCAGTGATCCTCGAGCCGATCCTCGGTGAATCGGGTGTCGTGGTACCACCTGCCGACTACCTGGCGACCGCCCGCAAGATCACCACCGAGCGGGGCGCGCTGCTGATCCTCGACGAGGTACAGACCGGCGTCGCGCGCACCGGCACCTTTTTCGCCCATCAGGCCGCCGGTGTGGTTCCCGACGTGATGACGCTGGCCAAGGGCCTCGGCGGTGGCATGCCGATCGGTGCCACCATCGCGACCGGTCCGGCGGCCGAGTTGTTCACGCCCGGGCAGCACGGCACCACATTTGGCGGCAACCCGGTTGCGGCCTCCGCAGCACTCGCGGTGATCGCGACCGTCGACGACCTCGGACTCACCGAACAGGTTGCGGCCGTGGGCAAGTCGATTGCGAGCGGGATCGAGGCACTGGATCACCCGCTGATCGATCACGTCCGCGGCGCCGGGCTGCTGCTCGGCATCGTACTCACCGCACCGGTGTCGGCCGCGGTGGAGACCGCGGCCCGCGAGTCGGGCTTCCTGGTCAACGCGCCGGCGCCCGACGTCGTGCGGCTGGCACCACCGCTGATTCTGACCGAAGACCAGGGCCACGAGTTCGTCGGCGCGCTGCCGGCGATCCTCGACGCGGCCACCAAGGAGAAGGCATGACGCGGCATTTCCTGCGGGACGACGACCTGACACCGGCCGAACAGGCCGAGGTGCTGGCGCTGGCCGCCGAGGTGAAGGCCGACCCGTTCTCGCGTCGTCCGCTGGAAGGTCCGCGCGGGGTCGGCGTGATCTTCGACAAGAACTCGACCCGCACCCGCTTCTCCTTCGAGATGGGCGTGGCGCAGATGGGTGGCCACGCGGTCGTCGTCGACGGTCGCAACACCCAACTCGGGCGCGACGAGACCCTCGAGGACACGGGTCGGGTGCTGTCGCGCTTCGTCGAGGCGATCGTCTGGCGGACCTTCGGTCAGGAACGCCTCGAAGCCATGGCGTCGACTGCGTCGGTACCGGTCATCAACGCGCTCTCCGACACCTTCCACCCGTGCCAGGTGCTCGCCGACCTGCAGACGATCATCGAACGCAAGGGCACGGCCTCGGGCCTGTCGATGACCTATCTGGGTGACGGTGCCAACAACATGGCGCACTCACTGGCGCTCGGCGGGGTCACCGCGGGTATGCACGTGACGATCAGTGCGCCGGCCGGTTTCGAACCGGACGCCGATGTCATCGCGGCGACCGAGCGCCGGGCCGCGCAGACCGGCGGGTCGGTGCGCCTGGTGACCGACCCGATCGAGGCGGCGACCGGTGCTGACGTGCTTGTCACCGACACCTGGGTGTCGATGGGGCAGGAAGACGACGGCAAGGACCGCAAGGCACCGTTCCGCACCTATCAGATCAACGATGGTCTGCTCGCCAAGGCCGCCGACGACGCGATCGTGCTGCACTGTCTGCCCGCACATCGCGGTGACGAGATCACCGACGAGGTGATCGACGGACCGGCCAGCGTCGTCATCGATGAGGCGGAGAATCGCCTGCATGCGCAGAAGGCGTTGCTCATCTGGCTGTTGGAGCATCAGTGACCGCCGCGGGCAAGGACTCCCGGGAGCATCCCGAAGCTCGGCTGGCAGCCACCCGCGCCGGTCGGCTCGCCCGGATCGTCGACATCCTGGCCGCGCACCAGGTGCGCAGCCAGTCCGAGTTGCAGCATCTGCTCGCCGACGAGGGCATCGACGCAACCCAGGCCACGTTGTCGCGTGATCTGGACGAGCTCGGTGCGGTGAAGCTCCGGGCCGCCGACGGTGGCGTCGGCGTGTACGTGGTGCCCGAGGACGGTTCGCCGGTTCGGGGCGTGTTCGGCGGCACCGACCGTCTGTCCCGACTGCTGGCGGAGCTGCTGGTCTCGACCGATGCGAGCGGAAACATGGCCGTGCTGCGCACGCCACCCGGCGCCGCGCACTACCTGGCGAGCGCAATCGACCGCGCGAACCTACCCGACGTGCTCGGCACCATCGCCGGGGATGACACCATCTTCGTAGTGGCGCGCGACCCGGTGTCCGGCGCGGACGTGGCCCGACGAATCGAGGGCCTCGTGTAGCCATCGAGGCCCGTCGATCCCAATCGAAGAACCCACAGACTTTCAGACACAATTTCCAGACGGCAAGACAACAGGAGCACTCACCACCATGGCGGAACGCGTCGTACTCGCATACTCGGGCGGCTTGGACACCTCGGTAGCGATCAGCTGGATCCAGAAAGAGACAGGCAAGGAGGTCGTCGCGGTGGCGCTCGACCTCGGCCAGGGCGGCGAGGACATGGAGGTCGTGCGTCAGCGTGCGATCGACTGCGGCGCCGCCGAAGCGGTCGTCGTCGACGCCCGCGACGAGTTCGCCGACGAATACTGCCTGGGCGCGATCACGTCGAACGCGCTCTACATGGACCGGTACCCGCTGGTGTCGGCATTGTCGCGGCCGCTCATCGCCAAGCACCTGGTGACCGCGGCCCGCGATCACGGCGGCACGGTCGTCGCGCACGGCTGCACCGGCAAGGGCAACGACCAGGTGCGGTTCGAGGTCGGATTCGCCTCGCTCGCACCCGACCTCGAGGTGCTCGCCCCGGTCCGCGACTACGCGTGGACCCGCGAGAAGGCCATTGCCTTCGCCGAGGAGAACGCCATCCCGATCACGGTGACCAAGCGTTCGCCGTTCTCGATCGACCAGAACGTGTGGGGCCGCGCGGTGGAGACCGGCTTCCTCGAGGATCTGTGGAACGCCCCCACCAAGGACGTCTACGACTACACCGAGGACCCGACGGTCAACTTCAACGCCCCCGACGAACTGGTCATCACCTTCGACAAGGGACGCCCCATCGCCATCGACGGCAAGCCGGTCAGCGTGCTCGGTGCCATCGAGGAACTCAACCGACGCGCCGGCGCACAAGGTGTCGGACGCCTCGACGTCGTCGAGGACCGGCTGGTGGGCATCAAGAGCCGCGAGGTCTACGAGGCCCCCGGTGCAATGGTCCTCATCCGCGCCCACGAGGAGCTCGAGCATGTGACCCTCGAGCGTGAACTCGGGCGCTTCAAGCGCCGCACCGACCAGAAGTGGGCCGAGCTCGTCTACGACGGTCTCTGGTTCTCTCCGCTCAAGCGGTCGCTGGACACCTTCGTCGCCAGCACCCAGGAGCACGTCTCCGGTGAGATCCGGCTGGTGCTGCACGCGGGCGGGATCATCGTCAACGGTCGTCGCAGCGGCGAGTCGCTCTACGACTTCAACCTCGCAACCTACGACGAGGGCGACAGCTTCGACCAGTCGGCGGCGCGCGGCTTCGTCGAACTGCACGGTCTGTCGTCGAAGATCGCCGCCAAGCGCGACTTGAATCTGTGAGCGCGACAAACGAGGGTTCGCTCTGGGGCGGCCGGTTCGCGGGCGGCCCGGCCGACGCGATGGCCGCCCTGAGCCAGTCCACCCACTTCGACTGGGTTCTCGCGCCGTACGACATCGAGGCGTCCAAGGCACACGCCCGGGTACTCAACCGGGCCGGACTGCTCACCGACGACGATCTCGCGGGCATGCTCGCCGGCCTCGACCGTCTCGCCGACGACGTCGCCTCCGGCGCCTTCGTTCCCGCGGAGTCCGACGAGGACGTGCACGGTGCGCTCGAACGCGGATTGATCGAGCGCGTCGGTCCGGAACTGGGCGGGCGCCTGCGGGCCGGGCGATCGCGGAACGACCAGGTGGCGACGCTCTTCCGGATGTGGCTGCGTGCCGCGATGCGACAGGTTGCCCTGGGCGTGCTCGACGTGGTGGAGGCGCTCACCACTCAGGCCGCCAGCCATCCCGACGCGATCATGCCGGGCAAGACCCACCTGCAGGCCGCCCAGCCGGTTCTGCTCGGTCATCACCTGCTCGCGCACGCGCAGCCGTTGTTGCGCGACATCGATCGTCTCTCCGACGCCGACCGTCGGACCGCGGTGTCCCCGTACGGTTCCGGCGCGCTGGCCGGCTCGTCGCTGGGACTCGACCCGGCCGCGATCGCCGCCGACCTCGGATTCGACGCGCCCGCAGAGAACTCCATCGATGCGACGTCGTCGCGCGATTTTGCCGCGGAGGCGTCATTCGTCTTCGCGATGATCGCCGTCGACCTCTCGCGGCTGTCGGAGGAGGTCATCATCTGGAGCACACCGGAGTTCGGGTACGTCACGCTCGCCGACGCCTGGTCGACCGGCAGCTCGATCATGCCGCAGAAGAAGAACCCGGACGTCGCCGAATTGATGCGCGGCAAGGCGGGGCGCCTGATCGGTGATCTCACCGGGCTGATGGCGACACTGAAGGCCCAGCCGCTGGCCTACAACCGTGACCTGCAAGAAGACAAGGAACCGGTCTTCGACGCGGTGGCGCAACTCGAGTTGTTGCTGCCGGCGGTGACCGGGCTGGTCGCCACCCTCGAATTCCACACCGAGCGCATGGCCGAACTCGCGCCAGCGGGGTTCACCCTTGCCACCGACATCGCCGAATGGTTGGTTCGACAAGGTGTACCGTTCCGCGTCGCGCACGAGGTCGCCGGGGCATGCGTCCGGGAGGCCGAGGCGCAAGGGGTCGGGCTTGCCGACCTCGATGACGCCACGTTCGCGCGCATCAATCCGGCTCTGACGCCGGATGTGCGCGACGTGCTGTCGGTCCGCGGCTCGGTGGAGTCCCGCAACGCCCATGGCGGCACCGCGCCACAGCAGGTGCAGCGTCAGATCCGCGTGGTGTCGACGCAGGTCGCCCAGCTGCGCGAACGCTGGGAGCAGGGGTTCGGCGGACGCATGTGAGTCAAATGCCCAGCTCCTGGGTAAAGTGACGGACGTCACGAGCATTGTGATGCAGGGCAGGGTCGGGACAGGGAGGGATTGCAGGCGATGGCCGGAATCGTAGGAGTGCCCGACGTCGGTGGAGTGGTCGGCAGAGTGGTCGCCACCGCGCAGAACGGGCTCGAGGTGCTGCGTTTCGGTGGTTTCCAGACCGAAACCGAGCCGGCGCCGTTCGCTGTGGTCGAGACCGAGCAGATGTACCGCCTGCGCCGGTACTTTCCCGACGAGCACGCCGATGATCCCGACATCATCCTCGTCCCGCCGATGATGGTGTCGGCGAATGTCTACGACGTCACCGAACTCAACGGCGCGGTGTCGGTGCTGCATCGCAGCGGGATTGCGCCGTGGGTGGTCGATTTCGGATCACCCGACACCGAAGAGGGCGGCATGGAACGCACGCTCGCCGATCACGTGGTGGCGGTGAGCCGGGCGATCGACGTGGTGATCGAGGCGACTGGTCGCGACGTCCACCTGGCCGGGTACTCGCAGGGTGGCATGTTCGCCTATCAGACGGCCGCGTATCGCCGGTCGAAGGGACTCGCGAGTGTCATCACCTTCGGAAGTCCGGTCGACGTGCTGGCCGCGTTGCCGCTGGGGTTGCCTGCAGGTCTGGTGGCGCCGGGCGCCGAATTCCTTGCCGACAAGGTGTTCAGCCGCAACTTGTGGATTCGGGACTGGATGGCGCGCACCGGCTTTCAGCTCCTCGACCCGGTGAAGACGGTCCGTAGCCGCATCGATTTCCTCCGTCGGCTGCACGACCGCGACGCTCTGCTGCCGCGAGAGGACCAGCGGCGTTTCCTGGAGGCCGACGGCTGGGTCGCCTGGTCGGGGCCTGCCATCGCCGAGTTGCTGCGGCAGTTCGTCGCCCACAACCGGATGGTGTCCGGTGGATTTGTCATCAACGGTGATCTGGTGTCGTTGGCCGAGATCACCTGCCCGGTGCTGGCCTTCGTCGGGACCGCCGACGACATCGGACAGCCCGCAGCTGTACGGGGCATCGTTCGCGCCGCCCCCCACGCCGAGATCTACGAATCACGGGTTCCGGTGGGCCATTTCGGGCTCGTCGTCGGCAGTGCGGCAGGCAGTCATACCTGGCCCACCACCTCCGAATGGGTCAACTGGCAGTCACGCGACGGAGACAAGCCGGCCCTGATCTCGACCATGGAGGCGGTCGAACCCGGACACGGCGGCGGTGTCAGCCTGTCGTCGCGCATCACCCATGGTGTCGGTTCGGTTGCCGACGCGGGGGCGGCGGCATCGCGCGAACTGCTGCTGCTGGCCGATTCCTTCCAACGGACTTCGCGTGCGGTTGCGCAGGAATCGATCCGCACGGTGCCACGCCTGTTCCGACTCGGGCAGATTCAGACCGGGACGCAGATCTCGCTGGGCAAGTTGATGTCGGAGAACACCAAACACAGCGGCGACAAGGAACTGTTCCTCTTCGAGAACCGCGTGTTGACCCATGCGCAGGTGAATACCCGTATCGACAACGTGGTCGCCGGCCTGGTCGACTGCGGAGTACGGCCCGGGCAGCACATCGGGGTCCTGATGGACACGCGCCCGAGTGCCCTCGTCGTGGTGGCGGCGCTGTCTCGGCTCGGCGCCGTCGCCGTGATGCTGGCCGCCGATGGTGATGTCGCGGAGATGCTGCGACTGGCCGACAGTTCGGTGATCGTCACCGATCCGGTCCACCTCGAACAGGCCTCCGAGTTTTGCGACCGGGTGCTCGTGCTCGGTGGCGGCAGCGGCGATGCGCGTGCCATCGAGGGTGCGAACGGATCGACGGTGATCGACATGGAGCAGATCGACCCCGACGCGGTCGTGATGCCGACCTGGTATCGCCCCGACCCGGGAGTTGCGGGTGATCTGGCATTTGTCCTGTTCACCCGCTCGCGGGGACGTCTGGCGACGTGGCCGGTGACCAACCACCGGTTTGCGATGTCGGCATTCGGTGCGGCGTCGGCCGCGGGTCTCACCGACCGTGACACCGTCTACTGTCTACCGCCCCTGCACCACGCCTCCGGCCTCCTCACCACGCTCGGCGCAACCGTGGTCGGCCGGTCGCGGATCGCGCTCTCACACGGAGTCGACGCCGACACCTTCGCGACTGAGGTCCCGCGGTACGGGATCACTGTCGTGTCCTACACGTGGACGATGATGCGTGACGTCGTTCGGTCGGAAGACTTCCGGATCAACCCGCACAACCCGATTCGCCTGTTCATGGGTTCCGGCATGCCGGTGGGCCTGTGGGACGACGTGGTGGCCAGCTTCCCCCGCGCGCGTGTCCTCGAATTCTTCGCGACGGCGGACGGTTCGGCCATCCTGGCCAATGTGTCCGCCGACAAGGCCGGCTCGATGGGACGACCGCTGCCGGAGACCAATCCGGTGGAGATCGCCGCGGTCGACATCGATACCGAGCGGTTGATCATCGACGATGCAGGATTTGTACGGAAGGCCGAGGTCGGGGAGCCGGGTTTGCTGCTGTCGAGAGCCCGACACCGATTCGACTCCTCGTCGACAGTGCTCCGGGACGTTTTCGGCTCGCGCGACCGCTGGGAGGTCTCCGGGCACCTGTTCGTGCGTGACGTCGACGACGACCTCTGGTTCCTCGGATCGGTCGACAGCGTGATCCGCAGTGCCGACGGTCCCATCTGGGTTGCCCCGGTGGAGCAGATGTTGTCCCGCGTCAAGGGAGTCGACCTGTGTGCCGTGTACCCGGTCGGCGACCCAGGGCGGCAGGTTGCAGTGGCGGCGGTGTCGTTGCGGAGCAACGTCAACGCGGATGCGTTGACCGTTTCGTCGTTGCGGATCGCGCTAGGTGAGCTGCCCGCTCATCAGCGGCCACATCTGATCCGCGTCGTCGACGAGATCCCGCTGACCGACGCCTATCGCCCGATCAGCGCGACCTTCGCCCGTGAGGGACTGCCGCGGCCCGGTGCTCGGATCTGGTACCGCGACTCCGACGGTCGCTATCGGCGGTACACCCGCAGCGCGGCGTCGAAGGCCGACTGGTCGACCGATGTGCAGGTCGCAGCCGGCGGGCAGGCGTGATCTCCGATCTTTCAACCGCTCCCTGAGGTGCTCGCAGGCTCTCACCCAGCCGGCGCGGATGGGCCCGCGGCTCAACCGGCGGGCGAGCACCTGGAGTGTGTGACCATGCGATTAGGGTTGCGGTACAGCACGTTGACGGGCCGACATCATCGACACCTCGGGAGCAACAGTGAGCGCACGGACCGAAGCCATCAACCCGATCCTGCGGGAGCGGCTGGTTTGTCCCCAGGATCATGGACCACTGCTCGACGCGGGCGACGAACTGTACAACCCGCGTCTGCACGTCGCGTACCGCATCGACGCCGACGGAATCCCGGTGATGCTCGCCGACGAGGCGCGTGCGGTCGATGACGCCGAACACGAACGGCTGACGGCGCAGAGCTGACGCCCACCTGGGAACGCGCCCGGCTGTGGCGACGTCGCCGGTCGATGACAAGATCGAAGACGTGACCGCCGAGCATGCCAACACCGATATCGCGACCGCCTCAGATGTCATCGACGACCTCGAGTGGCGAGGACTGATCGCACAGTCGACCGACTTGGACGCCTTACGGGCGCAGCTCGCAGGTGGGCCGACGACCCTCTATGCAGGCTTCGACCCGACCGCCGCCAGCCTGCACGCCGGACACCTCGTACCGCTGCTGACCTTGCGGCGATTCCAACTCGCCGGACATCGACCGGTCGTCCTGGCCGGCGGTGCGACCGGGCTGATCGGCGATCCCCGCGACGTGGGGGAGCGCAACATGAACTCCGCCGACACCGTCGCGGATTGGGCCGGCCGCATCGACGCCCAATTGCGGCGGTTCGTGACGATCGACGACTCGCCGACGGGTGCCGTGGTGGTCAACAACATGGAGTGGACCCACGACCTGAGCGTCATCGAGTTCCTGCGTGACCTGGGCAAACACTTCTCGATGAATGTGCTGCTCGGACGTGACCTGGTGCGTCGCCGACTGGAGTCGGACGGCATCAGCTACACCGAGTTCAGTTATGTGCTGCTGCAGTCCAACGATTACCTACAGTTGTTCCGCCGGTACGGATGCGTCCTGCAGGTCGGTGGTTCCGATCAGTGGGGGAACATCGTCAGCGGTGTCGATCTGACGCGACGCGTCGAAGGTGCGTCGGTGCACGCGTTCACCGTTCCACTCGTCACCACCGCCGACGGAAAGAAGTTCGGCAAGTCCACCGGCGGCGGGAGCCTGTGGCTAGATCCCGCTCTGACCAGTCCTTACGTCTGGTACCAGTACTTCGTGAACACGGCCGACGCCGACGTCGTGCGCTACCTGAAATGGTTCACCTTCCTCGGTCGAGCTGAGATCGACGAGCTCGAACGTGCGACAGCCGAGACCCCGCACCTGCGGCGCGCGCAGCGGGTACTCGCTGCCGAGATGACGACCCTGATCCATGGTGCGGACCACACGAAAGCCGTCGAGCTGGCCAGCCAGGCGTTGTTCGGACGAGCTGATCTGGGCGAACTCGACGAGGCAACCCTCGCGGCGGCGGTCGGCGAAACGACGGTCGTCGACTACACCGAGCGGCCGACGATCGTCTCGCTTCTCGTTGACACCGGTTTGTCCGAGAGCAACAAGGCGGCACGCCGAGCGATCGGTGAGGGCGGCGCCTACGTGAACAACACCAAGATCACCGACGCGGAGTGGCAGCCGGCCGACGCTGACCTGCTCCACGGCCGCTGGTTGGTGGTGCGTCGCGGGAAGAAGAGCTTTGCGGGAGCACGTTTAGCCCTCTGACCAGGCGATTTGACGCGTTGTTCTCGCCTGTGTAACTTAATCGATGCACCGCAGAGAGCAACTCCCCCGGGGCCAGGAAGGACCGGGGAAGTAAGAGTGTCCGGGCCAAGGTCCGGACCGCCCATGCGGCGCCACTCCCAAGAACACGAGCGGGATTCGTCACGCTCGGGGGAGAGCTCATCGGAACCGGGCCCAGCTGGGTCACGAT
>NZ_JAKWBF010000019.1 GCF_022513585.1 Gordonia gummivorans | reverse complement strand
GCCAAAGTGCGTTCCTTGCCTTCCGCAAATACGTCGCAAACTCTATCTCGACCAATACCTGTACCTGGTCATGGACAGCTACGGCCCCCACAAGAAGGCCGAGGTGAAGGACTGGCCGGCCCACAATCTCTGGTTGACAGTGCATTTCACACCCACCTCCGGGTTCTAGATCACCATGATCAAGGCATGGTTCACCACCACCATCCAACGCCAGGCGATCCACCGCGGCACCTTCACCAGGTTCCCGACCTCGTGCTGCCATCCGTCGATTCGTCACCAACTAGAACAACCCTGCGAACCATTCGTGTGGACCAAACCCGCAAACGAAATTCTCGAAAGAAAGAATCAAACGCAACCGACTTCAAATCCGGACCGCTAAGATTGACTTATCCCTTTGCCCGAAGAAACCCATCAGCAAGTTTGAGGCCCAGTTCGTTGCCCACTGTGAGCACGGCGCGTCCTAGCTCCTCGAAGCCCACTCCCGGGTTCTCCCGAAGGAACTGCCACGTTTCCCCGCTTGAGCTCCAATCGATCTCCGCAGCCTTGTCGGCGGTATAGAGGACCACCTGAGCCGCTGCGACCACGAGAGTCACAACTGCATTCACCTTGGCTGGCCCTTTCGCGACCTCGCCAACCGCATCGACAATCACGGAAGCAATCCCGATCGCGGCTTGGCGGTATTCGCCTATTTGGAGTTGGAGGCCAATTCGGGTTATGTCTGCGGCCAGCGCACCGTTCGTGAAGACGTCGTTGCCGAGGATCGTCCCGACCAGGTTCATCGTGTTGCCGAGGAAGGAATACGCCTGCGAGTTCAGAACATTAGACAGCACCTGCTCGATCTGGGCGATCTTGTACGCCACTTCCGGCTCTGTTGGATCGATTACCGGGGGATTAGTAGGTGGCGGTGGGGTCGCGACAAACTCCCACGTGTCTGGTGTCCCAGTGCCCGGATCGAACGAGTAGTAGTCAACGTGGCTAGTCGCAAAGTGAAGGACCAGATTGTCGTACTGCGGATTACCCGACGGAGGGTTACCGGGCACGTCGATCGTTCGGAGGTCCTGAGTCAGTTCCGGATACCCGAGGGCTTGTGTCGTGATGATGTTGACTCGACCGTCGGGACCGCGAGGCGCTTGCACAGTTACGAACTTGTTTGTCATTGGAAGGGGCTTTTCGATTTCGAGCGTATCACCTGCATCCAACTCGATCTGTTCGAGCGTCTTGGCACCACCTGCCTGCGACCTGTAGATCGTTGCGAGCACAGGATCACCCGTCATGTTCGTGTAGTAGACCGACTCGTTGGGATCGTTGTAGTCGGGATCATAAAAGCCCGCTGCGTATCCCGGCTCCCGCGTCAGCCCTGGGTCGAAGAAGCCCACGAAGGCCACGGCTTCCAGCGCTGAGATCCACTCCGAATTGACGGAACTCGACCCTTCATAGTGCCAGCGAGGCATGTCGTCGAGAGTGAAGTAGACATTGCTGGAGTCACCCGCCGCTGCCGCTTCCCAGGACTCAACCGAGTAGCCGAAATCGAAGATTCCGTCCGGATTCGATGCAAGGGCACCCCCGGTGTATACCTCCACCCCCCGCGGATCAACCTGGTAGCCCGGCTGACCGGGGAGCGGTAGGTCAACGTAGCCCGGGAACGGCGAGAGCCACTCAGCAAATGGATCGTAGACCTCGTCCTCGGCGGCAGCATCGCTTGCCGTCGTCGTGGCCAGCGTCGCCTCCACAGAATACGGCACCACCGACTTCTCCAAGAACGACTGCACCACCGGCTCATCCAGTTCAACGCCGTCTGCTTCGTCGTCCCAGGTGTGCTTCCCGAGCGACCCGGTGGCAACGACCTGTGTCGGGAGCGTCATCCGCTCTCCCGGTCCGAGGATGCCGAGGTAGTCCGAGCCGTCACCTCGCGACCGCCGATTCAGCACACCGAGAACCACCGCGCTCTGGTTCAGCAGGATCAACCCACCCTTGCCCGTTGCGCTGGTGAACGCGCTCAGAATTCCGTCCTTGCCCTCTTTCACCTTGACGGGAAGTGCTGTGATGTAGGCGGTTTCGGACTTGACGTCATCACGGTCAGCGAGCACAGGAGTGACGAGGGGCGCAGCAGGAATCACCGGCGCCGCGACATCGACCGGGCCGGCCACCTTCCGCAGCTTCCGCGGGCCATCCGAGTCGTGCCCATGATCGGGGTCGGAAAGCCCGGGCACCGTGTAGGTCTTGTGCGGGCGAGGAAACACCGAGGGAGTACGACGAGCGGGGGTCGTGACCTCGGTTTGTGTCACGTCGGGCGTGGTCTCGGCAACCTTGGGGGCGGTGGTATTCTCGGCCGGAGTCTCGGACTTGTCGGCCGGTTCGGTCTCTGCCTTCTCACCATCGGGTTCTGCCTCGCCCGAGGGAGAACCGGCATCGTTGTCGGCGTCGTTGTCACCGGCGTCGTCCTTCGTGGGCGAGTCCCCACCCTCGTCCTTCTTCGGCGAATCGCCGTCGTCGTCGGACTTGGACGAATCAGGTTGCGAATCAGCCGAATCCGAGGACGAATCGCTCTCGGAAGACGATCCACTGGGCGAGTCCTCGGCGGCCGAGATGGCCACCGGAGCAACGGCCAACAGCGCGGCCGCGATCCCCGACGACGCCACGATACGGCGGGTACGAGTGAGTTTCCGAACAGACGACTTCGTCATGAAAGACCCCAACAATTCGGTGGAGAAAGGGTTCCCAGGAAATCGGGTGACTCAGAAGTTAGCAGGAACCAGCCAACGACAATGCCCCGAAGATGTCGCCTGTTCAGACCAATTTGCCAAATCGAAAGCCGTTCCCCGCGAACTACTTTCGTCGCCTAACTACAGACCAACCAAATCCGTCCCCCATTTCGGGGACAGACAGGAGTTCGCACGAATGATACCACTCAAGACATCAGACTGGATTATCCAGCCCACACCCATCACCGGTGTCATCCGTGCGAGATCTGAAACCTTTACGGCTGACCTGGATTCAGCTTGATGAAAAGTCCGTCCATCTCGGCGCACAGTCGGTCGCCGTCGTGCAGGGTGCCTTTGAGATACACCTTGCGGCCATCGATCTTGTCGGCCCAGGTGTGACACTGCAGCGGTGTGTTCAACGGCGTGATCGAGCGATACTGCACGGTGAGGTACGCGGTGCGGCTGACGCCCTGGATGGCGACGGCCGACGCGAAGCCGGCGAGGTCGTCGAAGGCGACCGCGATGTGACCGCCATGCGCGGCGTTGTTGCCGCCGAGATGGAAGTCGCGGAATGTGAGGGTGGCGAACACGCCCTCCTCGCTGTAGCTGTCCACCGTGTAGGGCGGCAGCGTGATGTTGCCGCGCGACGGCAGGTCGATGCGGGTGCCGGCCGGCGAATGCCACTCGTCGATCCGGACGGCGGCGAGCTTCGCGTTGATCGCGGCGAGCTCATCGATCAGTTCGTCGGTGAGCCCCTCCTCGGGGCACGCGTAGCGCGCGTTGTCCATGAGCGCGCGCACCTGTTCGCTGAACTCTGCGTATCGCGGGCCGCCACGCGTCGTGGTGATCGCGGTGTGCGCACGGAAGCCTCCCTCGTGGGGATCCTCGACTTCGGCGGGGGCATCGTTCGCGTCGCTCACCGCTCAACCGTATAAGAGGCGCTCAGCCGTCCGTTCCGGGGCCGCGCGAAGGCGCGTCGTCGGGCACGTAGTCCGGCACAAAGCTCGCTGCCGCGCTCCTTCTCGTCGCGAATCTTGATGGCCCGGGCGACGACGAGCGCCACCACGATGGAGACGACGATCCACGCCGCCACCACGACCAGCACGATCGCCCAGGTACTCACGTAGTCCAGGGTGCCAGAAAGAAGTCGTCCGAACAAAGGATTGACGGCTTCACCTGCGGTTTTCCGCGCCCGATACTGGAGCATTAGGGTGAGTTCATGACCGACGCGACCAGCCCGAACCCGTTCGACGCAACCCAGTGGGCGGTGGTCCCCGGTTTCGCCGACCTCACCGACATCACCTATCACCGCCACGTCGGCGAGGGTCGGGCGAACGGCATCGTCCGCATCGCCTTCGACCGCCCGGAGGTCCGCAACGCGTTCCGCCCGCACACCGTCGACGAGCTGTACCGCACCTTCGACCACGCGCGCCGCTCCCCCGACGTCGGCACCATCCTCCTCACCGGCAACGGCCCCAGCCCCAAAGACGGCGGCTGGGCATTCTGCAGCGGCGGCGACCAACGCATCCGCGGACGATCCGGCTACCAGTACTCGACCACCCACGACGACGACGTCGCCGCGGCAACCGCCGACACCGTCGACGAGGCCCGCGTCAAAGCCGAGGGCGGACGCCTGCACATCCTCGAGGTCCAGCGCCTGATCCGCACCATGCCCAAGGTCGTCATCGCCGTCGTCAACGGCTGGGCCGCCGGCGGCGGACACTCCTTGCACGTCGTCTGCGACCTCACCCTCGCCTCGCGCGAGCACGCCCGCTTCAAGCAGACCGACGCCGATGTCGGCTCCTTCGACGCCGGATACGGCAGCGCCTACCTCGCCAAGCAGGTCGGCCAGAAGTTCGCGCGCGAGATCTTCTTCCTCGGCGAGGCCTACGACGCCGAGACCATGCACCGCATGGGCGCGGTCAACCGCGTCGTCGACCACGCCGACCTCGAGCAGACCGCGATCGAATGGGGACGCAAGATCAACGGGAAATCCCCTACCGCACAACGCATGTTGAAGTTCGCCTTCAACCTCACCGACGACGGACTGATGGGCCAACAGGTCTTCGCGGGCGAGGCGACCCGATTGGCGTACATGACCGACGAGGCCGTCGAGGGACGAGATGCGTTCCTGCAGAAACGATCTCCCGACTGGGATGCATTCCCGTACTACTACTGACGAGAACTCACGCCGACGGCGAGTCCGCCGGACGGCCGAACAAAAAGCCCTGCCCGACGTCGAACCCGAGTGACGCCAATTCGGGCAGCAGGGCCGCGTCCTCGACACCTTCGGCCACGGTCTGGATTCCCGCGGCCCGTGCCATGTCGCAAATCGCCTGCACCACAGAGCGATTGATGCCCCCGTCATCGACGAGACGGGCGATCAGCGACCGGTCGACCTTGAGCACGTCCACCGGCAGATCGCGCAGGTAACTCAACGCCGAGAAGCCCGAACCGAGATCGTCGACACAGATGCGACATCCCGCCAAGTGCAACTGCTCGATCGCATCTGCCGCGATCGAATCGAGGTTGATGACCTCGTTCTCGCGAATCTCGATCCAAATCTGTTGCGCGCGAACACCGAACTCGTCGACGAGTCCGACGACGTAGTCGGCGATGCCTTGGTCGTAGAGCTGCTGGGTCGACAAGTTGATACTGATGAACGCGTCCGGACCGTGCCGCGGGGTGATGTCGGTCGCGAGCGCACTCACCGCCTCACGAATCGAGCGCCGCCCAAGTGGCACGATCATCGACGTGCTCTCGGCGACGGTCATGAACACATCCGGCGACACGATTCCCTCGGGAGTTCGCCACCGCAGCAAGGATTCATAGCCCAGGACACGTCGATCCGGCAGATCCACCAGCGGCTGGTAGACCACGAAGAAGTCCTCGTCGTCCGAGAGTTTCATTCGGCAGGCCAGGTCGACATCGCCGCGCACCGACTCGGCGACCGTCGGCCCCGCATACGCCACGATGAACCGGCGACTGAGCGCCGAACACAACGCGGCGTCGGCGTACTCGACGAGGTTGTCCGCCGTCGGCCCCGAAGGCAAATCGGCACCGATCGCCACACCGATGCACGTCTCGATGAAGTAGGTGTGTTCGCGGGTCTCGACCACGTGCGCGCCGAGGATTCCATTTGCCTTCCTAATGAATTCGGCTCTGTCGGGATGGCCGCCGATTCGAATCTGGCACTCCAGCGATGAACGACGCACGAACTCGGCTTCGACTCCGAACCCTCGATAGATCCGGTCGATGACCTGGCCGGCCGCAAAGACCACCGCTTCTCGGCCGTAGGCCGTCACCGCGCAACGCATCGGATCGATCGCGACCGACAGCACGATGTCGTCGCTGTTCCCGACCGTTGCCGTCATGCGGCGGATCATAACCGACCAACCCCTGCAGGCGGGTGCAACCGAGGCTCAACTGCCGGTGCCGCGCAACACTGATCCGACTGTTCGGATCAGGATCTTGACGTCGAGCCACACACTCCAGTTCTCGATGTAGAAGTTGTCGTAGAGCGCACGGTCTTCGATGCTGGTGTCGCCGCGGAGCCCGTGAATGGCCGCCCAACCGGTGAGTCCGACACCAACCCGGTGCCGGTCGCGATAGCTCGGTACGGACGTCTCGAACTGTTCGACGAAGTGCGGCCGCTCGGGGCGTGGCCCGACGAGCGACATGTCCCCGCGCAACACATTCCACAGTTGCGGCAGCTCGTCGAGCGAGGTCTTACGGATGATTCGCCCGACGCGCCCGATCCGATCGGCCTCGCTGGGTTGCCATTCCGCATCGGAAACACCGGCTTCGATGGGTCGCATCGACCGGAACTTGAGGACGTCGAACAGTCGGCCACCGCGGCCGATTCGCTTCTGACGAAAGATGATCGGGGCGTCCGGATCGCTGAGGTAGACGGCGAGAGCGGTCGCCGCGAAGACCGGGCTCAGCAAGAACAGGGCGGTGGCCACCACCACGACGTCGAAGATGCGCTTCACCTTCCACGACCAGGTGCGCAGTGCGTCTCGACGCATCCGGATCAGGGGAATCGTGTGGATTCGATCCATCTCCCACGACAGCGAGACCATCTCGAAAAGCCTAGGCACAAGGAATATCTCGCAGTCCAGTTCGTCGCACTCACGTAACCTGACTTTTATCAATTAGTGCGCAGGTTCGCGGATGGCTCGGAGTGCTTCGTTGAGGTCGTCGGGGATGGGGTCGGCGGCGGTGATGGTGTGCTCGCCGGCTTGGACGGTGATGGTGCGGTAGCGGCGGGCTGTGGTGACGAACTTCTTGATCGACCAGCCGGTGCGGGCTTCGATGATGCGGGTGACGGCGAGGGCAGCGAATACCACTGCGAGGTGCGCGCGGATCGAGTCCTCTTTGCGGTGGAAGATCGGGCGCGCGGCCAGGTCGGATTTCGACATCCGGAAACTCTTCTCGATCCGCCACAGCTCGTGGTAGGTGCCGATCACGAAATCGACTGTGGGCGAATCGATATTGGTGGCATACGCCTTCCACCCGGCCAGGGTGCGGGCTTTGGTCTCCAAGTCGCGGTTCACGCTCTTGGCCGCACCCTTGAGCGTGACGAACCGGTTGCGTTTGACCGGGATCTTGCCCTCGACCGCCTTCTGCGCCTTGGCGATCTGCTCGTCGATACCGCGCAGTGACCGCCGCGCCCGGTCGGCCTTGTACTGGTAGTAGACCACCTGATTACGCCGGTGGCGGGTCTTGGAGGTTGCCGGCCACGGCTGGGTCAAAACCAGCCCGTCAGGGATCTCACGACCGGGATTATTGTTGTGCCACTTACTGATTACGTACGGCACGGTCGGGATCTTCTCACCGAGGATGAACGACAGGCCGGCGTCTTCGATCGCTGTCTTGTTGTCCGCGGAGATCATGCCGGCATCAGCGACGACAGTCACGTTGGTGAGCTGGTGGGCGGTCATGAACGCCCGCAACGTCGGCATCAGTGTCAGCGTTTCGGCTTTGTTGCCCTCGAAAGCCTCCACCATCAGCGGAAACCCGGACGCATCGGTCAACAACCCGACAGTGATCTGTGGTTCAAGGCGGCGCTCTTTGGAGAATCCGGGCTCGCGGAAGCCGTCGGCCTTGTCGGTCTCGAAGTAGAGCGTCGTCACGTCGTAGAGCACCAGGGTGGCCGAGTCGAGGCCGGCATACGCCGCGCACGCCGCAGCCAGTTTCTGCCGCCACACCGGCTCAGCAAACATCGGCAGCCGCCGGTTGAGCGTGGGATACGACATCGGCGCCAGCCCGGCCTCGGCAAGCACCCGCAGCGAGTCGAGCTTGCTGGTCGGCTCCAGGATGCGGGCGATCACCAACTCCTCAAACACCTGGTCACCGCCGGTAGCGCGGGCGAAACCGAGTTCGCGATACACCCCCGACAGCGCCTCGCACAGGTGCGCCATCTTCGACGACGTGATCGGCAACGGCCCACCCGACACCCCGGCCGCCCCGAATCCCAGATCCAGCTCGCCCTGATCGCCAAGGATGCGCTGAGCCGCAACAGCTTTCAACGCCTCGATCGCAGCCTTGTCGTGCGCCGACCCCAGATGCTCAATCGAGCGTGACCCACGTCGCGAGGAATGCACGATCTGGACCGCCGTCGCTCCCGACGCCGTCTTCACCGTCCGCACATACGCCACACCCGTAGCCTACGAACGCCGAATTAGTGCGCAAATCCCAGCCCACGCCAAGCCGTCGCCGCAGGTCAGCGCAATCCCGACCACCAATGTCCGATTCGGTGATAAAAGTCAGGTCCAGTTCGTCGCACTCACGTAATGGTCCCACCAGCCGCGAGTCCGGGAAGCAGCTGAACGAGACGATCACCGCATCGAGATCGTTGGCAATGGCCAACTTTCGGATCTCGGTGACACCCGACTCGATCGGCACACCAGTACCGGACAATTCCGGCATCGGGTCGTCGCTGACCGCCAATACCACGTCCACTCCGAGCTCGGGCTGCTCCAGAGTGCTCTCGATCAACTCGACCGCAACCACGCCGCCACCGACGATGGCAGCACGAAGCCGATTGTGCGACGACGCCCGTCGCCGACGGCGAACCATCGCGTAGTACGCAACCCGAACCACCAGCAAGGCGCCGAACACGATCGTCGCGTAGAGCGCGACCTTTTCATGGCTGACGCCCTGACGGCCGATGGCGAACAACACCCCCGACGTGATCAACGACCACCCGGCCAGCCGCGGCATGTCGTCGAGAGCCGAGAGAGTCAGCCGGGGTCGATAGAAGCCGGCCAGTTCGAGAACGAGTGCCGTGATCGCGGCGCCGAGAAGCCCGAAGGCGACCGGCCACGCACCCGCGAAAACCCAACGCTGGACCCCCGAAGAACTGCTACGCACCCTGGTGGAGGCCGAGATCGCCGCCCGAGACGCCTCCAACATCCGCAACCGCCTCAAAGCCGCCGGGTTCCCCGTCACCAAAACGTTGGAGTCTTTCGATGTGGCCGCCTCATCGATACCGGCGAACACCTTCGCCTACCTGGAATCATTGGAATGGGTACGCGCCCAACATAACCTGGCGATCATCGGGCCCGCCGGCACCGGCAAAGCCACACCCTGATCGGACTCGGGATCGCCTCGGTGCACGCCGGACACAAAGTGCGCTACTTCACCGCCGTCGACCTCGTCGAAACCCTGTATCGCGGCATGGCCGACAACACCGTCGGCAAAATCATCGACACCCTGCTCCGCCAGGACCTCATCATCGTCGATGAAATGGGATTCGCACCGCTGGACGACACCGGAACCCAGCTGTTGTTCCGGCTCGTCGCCGGCGCCTACGAACGCCGCTCCCTGGCCATCGCCTCCCACTGGCCCTTCGAGAAATGGGGCCGGTTCCTACCCGAACACACCACCGCGGTCAGCATCCTCGACCGGCTCCTACACCACGCCACCACCGTCATCACCGACGGTGATTCCTACCGCATGACCCACCGAACGGAGCCCCCAACCACTAAACCAAACCGCACAGGGCGGGGACTTTCACCTGGCCACCAGCGGGGACCTCAACATGGCCATTGACAGATCGTTGCTGTGGGAACAACTAAGGACTTTCGCTTTGCATTGCTTCTCATCCCCCAAGAACTCCAGGCGCACGTGTCACGACGATACCGTTTCGGGGTGCCTTAGCATTTCGCGTTCCACTACTCGAGAAAGAGCCAGTCGATGACCCGCTCGGCCCGCCGCCCTCGCGAAGGCGAAGCTGTCCGCTTTTAGACGCAGTTCACGCTGCACGTGATCTTCAACCACTTGAAGACCACGATGACGATCACCGACCAACAGGTGGTCGTCCATTACCCAAATCAGTTGTTCGGCGTCATCCCAGCGGCTATCTGCAGGACGAGATCCCGCTCCGCCATGTCTCGCAAATCGCCAGTGGCAGTGCGACATCCACGGCGACATCTCGTACGGGCTTATGTGTCTGGCATTCGCGTTCTTCTACTTCTCGAGCAGCGCGATGCTTGGCGTCCTCGCCGTTCTCTTCGGCCTGGTGTGCTCGCGATTGCCATCGCGCTGTTCGTGACCGCGCACTCTAACGGCGTCTTCTTCCATAGCACCGGTACTGGCGTGCTGGCAGCGCGTGGATCGAAATCCGAGCTTCCACAGATCAAACAGTCAGGCGTCGAGATCGGACGGTTGATCTTCACCTGACTGTCATTCAGACAATCGATCAGTGTCAGATCTCGCTCATGCGAGCGGTACGCCTGCCATACTCCCCTGCATCTGTCCGCCACATCGATCAAGCAGGATCCGCCATGCGCGCACCGAGGAACGGCCATGGGTACTGATGCGGACAATAATGCAGTGCATGGTGATTCGAGTAGGCCGTCACGCCTGACACTCGACTGGATGGGCTGGAGCCCAGCGTCGAACTCCTCGACATCGACCGTCATTCAACCGAATGAACGCCCAGAGCAGACAACGCCAGTACCGCTGCCGGCCGACGATCTGCCCACCGAAGACGAGGTGACCACGGTCGTCGATCCGTCGACTGTCATCGGCAACGACAATTCCACGGTGTCGCTCACGAAAGAGACCACCGTCGCGCCCTTCGTCGAAGATCAGCGGACTGAGGCTGTTGTGCGGCCACCGCCCGCGATGCCACCTTCTGCGTCATACCACTATGCCCAGCCGACTCCTTATCCGTCGCCACCGACTGGCTGGCCGCAACCCGCGCCGGCACCCGCGCCTCGGTCGGGTGCACTGATCGGCCTGAGCGCCGCAGCCGTGGTGCTGGTGATCGCCGTAGCCGTCGTCGCGTGGCTGCTGTTCGGCGGCGGGGCCAAGGACGACCAATCGGACCGCAATGCCGCGGGCCAACCGTCGATGCCGGACACGTACACAACGTGCAGCACTCCCCCGAACCTCACCGTCGTATCCACTGCGCTCACCGACGCCGGCCTGGCGGTCACGACGTCGGCGTCGAGTTCGTGCGATACCGGGGATGTGCTGTCGAACTCGGCGACGCGGGTCGTCGTGAATTCGCCGACGGGTCTGGTGGCTGCAGGGAGCTTCGATCTGTCGGTCAAGCCCGTCGGGATTCCGCCGTCGGACGGCCAGCGACGGTCGATCACGTTCACTTTCCCGCCGGGCAGCTTCTACGCGCTGCCTGACACCATCGAGCCGTCTGCCCTCACGACGACTGTCGATACTGTCGGCATGGACAGCGTCCCCCAGGTTCAGTCGGCCACCGAGTACGCCGCTGTCAGCCTAAAACCCGATGCCACCTACGTGCCGGCTGGTGCGAGCCCGGAACAGGCATCGGGGCAGAGCCTTCGGGCGCAGGTCACGCACGATCGGCCGGTGATCCTCGGGAGCGGCAACAACCGATGGCATGCCCAACTCAGCGCCAAACAGCCAGGCCTCTTCACCGACGGTAAGACGTGGCAGTACACCGACATCCTCGACGAGTTCGCAGCCCTGAACGCGCGCTTCGGCGGAACGCGACTCCTCTGGAGCAACGAATGGCCAGTGTTCACCGTGAACAACTGGTGGATCACGGTGACCGAGCAGACCTTTGCGTCGGGCGCCGCGGCCGCCGCCTGGTGCGTGCAGCAAGGCTTCGACCGCGACCACTGCTTCGGCAAGTACATCAGCGACACCTCCTCACCCGAAGGAACCACCGTCTACATCTCGTGAGCCACCACCCCGAAAGGCAGAGACGATGACCGCACCCATCCAAACCCCGCTCGTCATGGGCGAAAGCGTCCGATTTCAAACACAATTCACGCCGCACATGATCCTCACGCACCTCAAGACGACGGTGACCATCACCGATCGCCGCGTGATGGTGCACCGTCCACACCAACTGTTCGGCGTCATCCCCAGCGGCTACCTGCTGGAAGAGGCTCCGCTACGCCATATCTCGAATGTCACCAGTGGCAGTGCGACGTCGACGAGACGCGTCCTGTACGGACTCTCTTCTCTGGGGATGGCACTGTTCTTCTTTTTCAGCAGCTACTCGGAACTCGGTCGGTTCGTGATCGTCCTCGGTCTCATCTTCCTCGTGATCGCCGTGGTCTGTTTCGCGACCGCGCACTCGAACGGCGTTGTGTTCCATAGCACCGGCGGAGGCATTCTCGCCGCGCACGGCGCGAGATCCGAGACGCCACAGATACAACAGACAGCCGTCGAGATCGGGCGGTTGATTTTCTCCTGACGATGGTCATTCACGGAACCTACGTGCAGCCGAATGCCACGCCACCTGCGTTACGGTAAATCTGGCCACCGATTTGTCCACCAGCACAGACGGGGATGTCGTGATGAAATCCAGTTAGCCCTTTGAGATTAGCGTGAGATGCCGAAACGGCGAAGAACACACCCACGTCCTCGTGGTGGGCTCCGCGGGTGGAACCTTCGGTTCGGCTCCCGCCGGACGCACAAAGCTCAGGTATCGATGCCCCGTCGACGGCAAAGAGTTCGTGGCGACGTTCAGGCCACCGCCCGGCCGGGCGCGGCCATTCAAGGTTGAGGCGGTGAGGGATGTCTGAAGTAGATCAGTTAGACACTGAACCTCTCGGCAGCGACGATAAGCGACAGGTCAAGCTCGTAGCGCAACTGCAAGCCGCCGAGAACACCACCGTCGTTGCCTTCGCCAAACAGATGGTCACTGCATGCTTCTCGGCGATCGCAGCGGTCGTCGCACTCAACGAATACAAATCGTCGCAATCCTCGCAGCTCGAACTTCGCCTTCTCGGGGTGTCTGTGGCACTTCTCCTCATCGGCGGCATCGTCGCATCATTGGCGATGGTGACGCAGCGGCTCAAGGTATCTCGCGACAACTTCTCCGAAGTCGACGACGAACTCCGACGGCTGGCGACGACGCGGTTCCAACTGAGCGCCGTTGCCTTGGCACTGTTCAGTGTCGCCGTGGTCATCGCGGCCGCCGTGATTCTTCTTTAGCTACTATCAGCAGTCGACTGCGTGTAGCACGACCAGAGACTGCGCATCGCGAAGATCCGCAACATGAGCAGGTCACTGTCCCTGTCCTTGTACAAGTCCCGGATATGCTGCAACTCATCACGTTCCGTGCGCACCACTGGTTCAATGTGCTCCCAGATCGACATGACCTGTTTATAGGCAGTCGCGGCGCGCTCCGCGTAGGTGCCATACTTCTCCTTGGGTTCCAGGACGGACCTGATCACCTCCAGGAGCTCGTCCTTACGCTTGTCCGCGGGAGGATGGCCATTGTCGTCCGGATCGAAGATGGCATTCAGGCGATCCCTGATGTTGACACCCGCGAGATACAGCACCGGCCCGAGAACGGCGGCAAAAGGTTGGTCGGTGGTCTCGTCGATCACGCACTTGGTCATGGCGGCACCGACCGCGTCGGCTTCATACTCCACTTCAGGCTCGACAACGCCATCGGATCCCATGTGATGCGACGCCAGATCGTCACTCAGCAGGTGCCCATACTCGTGGCTCAGGATGAAGGCGATGATCGCGTGACAGGTTGCGTCCACCAGCGGCTTCAGGTTCTCCAATCCGGGCGGCAGTTTGCGTGCCGAGACGTCGAGAGACGAGTCGGCGATCGACTGCGAGGCGGCGATATCGCACAGTATCTGTGCCGTCGCCGGGCTCGACATCCCGAACGTCTCATAGTGGTCGAACTCCAGCAGGCTCATCACACCGACTTGCGCCAATCTCGCCGCAAACTCGAATGTGCCGTTCTCGACGACGATCACGGTGTGATCCTTCGGCGGCACCGCGTCGTCGGGCGCTGTCTGAATGACGGCGACGGGCTGGCCGGTCGCGAGAGTGCCCACAGCCGGAACCGAATTCAGTGACCATGACTGAGCACTCTTGATCGTTCGTTCGATCCGGCCGCACAACTTGGCCAAGCCCCAAGCGATTCCGGGCGGTTCGTACTGAGACCATTGCGTCGGATCGTCGAGGCGGTACTGATGGAGCAGATTGTCGACCTGTTGGCGGATCTCGTCCTCCGCTTCCGGGCTGGTCGTTTCTGCGAACAGCTTGGTGAAGTCAATCTCACCCAGGTTCGACGGTATTGTCGCCGGAAGTGCGGCACTCACACGATCCTGGAACAGCTTTCTCCGAAGGTCTTCTCGATGGTTGAAGGGTGTCGCCTCCCAGTTATGACGCTGGTCCTCCTGAAGTGCCTCGAGGGCCTGAATAGCACCAGGCGGTCGCGGTTCCCACTCGGCTTGCTGCGAATGTGCACTTGATCCGGATACCAAGTCCCGGCGCATGGCTTCTCCCGTCCTTGACGCCGAAACCACCCTCCCAACTCTTCGAGCGCCTGTAACGAGTAGCCGACTACTCGATCTGGCGATGCGCCAACTGAGCACTACGTGGATATGCTCAGTCGTCGGCGGTCCGTTCCATTGCCCGACGCATGGCCTTCTCCTCGCGAATGCGAATCAGCTGCGCGTGCAACGGGTTCGATTCCTTGACGACGATCACGACGCGCACCATGCCGTTGACGGCGACGGCGGATCGGACGGTCTGGATCTTCCAGCCGAGCTCGCGGCCGACGCGCCGGCCGATCGAGCGAACCCGGTCGACGTCGGCTTCGGGGCATGTGATGTCGAAGCTGCCGATCTCGCGCAGGCCGTCCTCGATGTCGGACGCCAGAAGCGCCTCGTCGTACTCGGCCATCGCACCAGCCCCCCCAACCCACTGAACATGCCGTCGGGCAATCGTATGCACAGACTCGGCAAGTTCGCGTCCTTGACGGAGACCCGTCCCTCGAACAGGGGACGCGGCCGTCTCGGTCGACGCGAGATACTGAGTGGCGGCGAAACCCCTGCGTAACTGGCTGAAGGCGGCCCGGATGACACTCGAACTCCAAGTCCGCGAGAGTGCACTCGCACAAGCGACCATCGAGTGGGTGCAGGCGCGGCTCTACACGATGTGCGTGCCGACGAATACCGCGGCGGTCACGGTCGACCACCTGGATACCGTTCCGGGATCTGTCGCCTTCTCCAACAACGCCGCAGGCGGAGTGGATCTTCGACTGACGGTCTCCATATTTGCTATCACACAGGCAGATCTCGTCGCACACCCGAACTCCGCGCCCACCGGCGCAACGACCGCCGCAACCCAGACCGAAATCCTCATTCAACTCGGGATCAAGAACCAGGCGCTGACCATCGTCAAAGCTGGTTCGGTACCGGCCGCGAGTGGGCTTCCACCGGCTGTGCGAGATCGGATCAAGCAGCGCGTCGACAACGCACTTACGCCACTCAACGGCATGGTTCTCCTCGACTGCTCACCGATCATCAGCGCGCTCGGCGCATACGTCGACGCGTCGCCCGACCTCGGTCGCGGGAACGGTGTTGTCGCACTGCGATTCGGCTCGTCGGGTGAGGTCGTGTCCCATCTCGGCGCCAGTCAAACGTGGGGTGTCTTCCTCGACGCCGACGAGGTCGTCGGGCTCCTGAAGCGCCAGATCCCGCCCGACTTGCCGGTTGCGGTGAGCGTCCGGTGGCACGGCGAGGGCCCGACACCGGCAATTGTCGCTACAACGACCATCGACCTGCGCGCACTGGACCTGATCGAAGTCGCCAGTGCCGCGGCCACCATTGCGGCCGGACCATCCTTCATACTTCCTGCCACCCTGCGGATTTCGGGACACTGGGACATCGATCTCAGCGGGATCGCGGCGCCCTTCGAGGCGATCGTCACCAAGTACGCCCGCGGCGAGATGCGGCGAATGTTCCCGTTTGTCAATCACAACAACCAGGAGTTCTGGTACGACATCACCCTTCCGTCGCTCCCGTCCATCCTGGGCGCTCAACCGCGCTGGGCGGGGATCTCCTCGAGCCCAGCGGGAATGACGATCGGCGGACCGGTGACCCCTGCACCGCAGGGCAATCGGGGCACGATTGACCCGACGATCTTCCACTTCGGAAAACCCACCTGGTGGGGGCACTGCCGCGCACTGGCCCGCGGCGGAAGTGGCTTGCCGCCCACACATTTCGAACCGACGAACCCGCGGGTGCGCGTCCAAGCCGGCGTCAACCTCGCCGACGCCGGTGCACTCTGCGGCGCGGAAGTCCTTTCCCCCAATAACTGGCTGGGGATGGATGCCGATGCAAACGGCGTCGGATTCGATCTCACCGTCGGACAAGCGCGCAAGATCACCGACAACGTGCAGGTCATCGTCCGCACCGCACGCGGTGTGCGCTTCTTCGATCTCGGCACACCCGTCATCCAGAACAAGCGCGGCGGCGAAGGCCTCGACGTACAGGTCAACTGGTTCGACGACTGCCTCCGGCTCTCCGGCGTGTGGCTCAAACTTGTTCTGGGCGAGGCAATCACCATCGACGACTTCAAGCCGCCGCCGCTCGAGGACCCCAACTGGATCGTGTGGTTTCACGCGCCCCTCGGCCTCAACATTCACCTCCTGTCGATCGTTGACCTCGATCCTGACGAGGTGGTCATCGTCAGCGGGTTGAACCTGCGCATTCAGGTCGGCCCCGACAGCAGCGGTGTCGCACACGTTCCCGCTGTGGCGGCCTTGGCCGACGGGATGCACGATGTCGTCGCACAACTTCGATCACGACAGAGTTTCAGCGGTGCGATCCGCGTCCAGACCGCGGAATTCACGTGGTTGGCCGAAGTTGGTCCTGCCGAGGCAGCGGCAATTCGCGACGAACGGGGTGTGGCCTACGTCGGGCGAATCATCGACGGCGAGTTGATCTCCGAGGCCTACCGTCCCGACGCGGACGAGATGTTCGAGCAGATCGGGGCAGGCGACGTGGACCTCAATCCGCAACCGCTGCCACCCCATGACCCCGGGGCCATGGAACTCGCGGAGGCGGCCGGATTCGGCGACGCTCTTTATGCGCACTTCCTGCCGGGATTCGAGGCGCGCGATCGCGTCGCACTGGTCACGATGAGTGAAAGCGACACACGGATCGTCTCCGACGGGCCCGATGGGCCACGCGAATCCGGACGATACGAGGGCCCACCCGCGGGTATGCAGGTCGACGGCGGGTATGCGATTGCGAGGAGTGGCGATGCGATCCAGCTCTATGCCGTCGAACGGCCGTACGTCGTAACGCTCAAACCGAGATAGCGGGATTTGTGCACCTCGCAGCGTTTCCGGCGAGCGGAAAAAGTCTCTTCCACAAGTTCGGCCAAATGCCTTGCGAACATCTGTGCGAACGTGTACCTTCGAACTTGCATTCGATAGGCGGGGATCGGGGGTGAATATCGGATGACCAAAACTTTCGGCGGCACGTCACGCGCAGCGGAGTTGGTGGCGCAGGTCCATGCCCTGCTCGACGAGCTGGTCGAGGCCGATCTGACCGCCTGCACCGACGACGAACTGGTCGAGGTTGCCGCCGCCCACGAACAGGCGCTGGCCCGCATGACTTATGCCGGGGACCGGCAGCTGGTCGAGGTGTCGGATCGAGATCTGCCCCACCGCATGGGATATCGCAGCCCCACCAACTTCTTCAACGCCCGCCTGCGCGTGTCCGATCCCGGTCGACGCCGCGCCCAGATGGCCGTCACCGCGACCTTCCGCCAGCCGACCGGCGAAGAACGCGAACCCCGCTTCCCCGTGGTGGCCGAAGCGTTCGCCGAGGGCAGCATCGGACACGGACATATCCGCGCCGTGCTCGACACGCTTGATCAGATCCCGCACACCACCCCGCACGATGTGCAGGTCGCGGCTGAGCGGCAGATGGTCGACATCGCCAAAGAACACACCCCCAACGACATCGCCACCGCCGGACAACGCCTCCTCGGTCACCTCGACCCCGACGGCACCCTGACCGACGACGCCGACCGCGCGCGGCGCCGCAACCTGTGGATGAACAAGCAACGCGCCGACGGCACGTCCAAGCTCACCGGCACCCTCGATCCCGTTCTCGCCAACCGATTTGCGACGATGTTGGCCGCGTGGGCGCAGCCCGGGATGAACAACCCACAGGACCCCGAGTCTCCGTCGGGGTCCTACGAAGACGCGAATCCCAACGTGGTGGCCGCGGCCGCTCTGCGGGACGGGCGGTCGGTGGCCCAGTGCAACCACGATGCGCTCAACGCCCTGTTGAAAGCGGTGCTGGAAGACGGTCTGCTCGGCAAGACCCATCGCGGGTTGCCGATCCAGCTGATCGTCAAAGCCAACTTGGAGGATTTGGTCCGGGGGTCCGGGGTGGCGACCACCGCCACCGGTGGGGTCATCCCTATCTCTGAACTGATCGGCATGGCCGGACAGGTGCAGCCGTGGCTGGCGATCTTCGATGGCGCCAAGCCCGAACCGCTGTTCTTGGGGCAGGGTAAACGGTTGGCCTCCATGGCCCAACGGTTGGCGTCGTTTGCTCGCATCGGCGGGGAACGGTGTTCGGCACCGGACTGTGATCAACCGGCCACCCACGTCGAAATACACCACGCCAAACTGGATTTCGCGTTGGGCGGCAACACCGACATCACCGAACTGTACCCGGCTTGCCCACCGCATAACCGGCGAGTCGGGCCCAAACCGGGCCAGTTCACCACCTGGATCATCGAGGACGGACCCGACGCCGGACGGTGCGCGTGGCGACTCAACACCCACCCCGGCGCACCACCCAACCCCGACCGCATCAACCGCTTCCCCGACATCGCCGCCGGATTCACCGCACACCTCAACAGGGTGCGTGCGGAAATCCACGGCCCGCCGGACGACGGTGACACACAGGCAACCGAGGACAATGTCGTCGGGCACTTCCAGCTGCTCGAAAACGCCCGCACGCGAAACGAACTCGCCCGACTCCAACTCCGACAAACCATCAACCCGGAGTCGGTGATCGAGCGTCGATTCGTCGGGATGCTGGAAGAGCATCTCGGGCTTGGGTCGTAGGGTCGCGTTAGTGATCTCGACACGGTGCCTCGCTCCGCTCGGTACCGGCTCGATCAGCGGTGGGGTCGGCCCGGGTAGGCGGGCGCGTTAGTGATCTCGACACGACGCCTCGCCTAGCGGCTCGGAGTCGGCTCGATCAGCGGGGGTGGCTCGATCAGCGTGGGGGCTCGGTTAACTGGCTGACCGCTTCCGCCATGCCGTCACACCTGCGATCACGAAGGCGATGGCGGACAACAGGTCTGACTCGGTCAGACCATGCTCGAGGTTGATGCTGTACAGAATCCTGCCCTCGAGGGGCCCGTTCCAGAAGAGCCAAGCGATACCGAGCGCTGTGAGGATCGCCGCGGCGGGGTAACTCGGGCGTGCCAGACACCAAGCACCGGTGACGACCAGCAGATTGAGCAGCACGATCGCGTGGAACAGGTCGGGATGGTGCAGCACGGGTGGAGACACTGGGCCAGTATGCCGAACGGGCGCGTGGTGTGACCCTTCGAGGCTCGTCGACTTCGAGACGCTCCATGCTCGTACCTCGCAGGGGGCTCCTCAGCCCGGCGGCTTGCGCTCCTCGCACCTCAGGGAGCGGGACCGGCTCAGCTCAGTGAGCGGAGCGGGAGATCATCAGAAGCGGTCGCCGCCAGGAGAGTCGCGGAACCCGGAATTCCCAGGCAGGCCTGCTCGGTGACGACTTGCGTTCGACGGCAATCCACACGGTCGCGGCGGCCATCGCCGGCAACTGCAGGGCGCCAAGTGCGAGAGTCACCGACATCAACGCCCAACACGAACCGACGCACCACATCGCGTGGCGAGCACCATATCTCAGCGCACCCCGGTCCGCATCGCCACCAAATGCGGCGACGACCGGACGTTGGTGACAACGGTTGAGGCACCGCTGTTTTGCCGGCGAGAATTGCCAGACTGCAGCCACGACGATCAGCAGGTAGACCAGGCCGGCCTGATCGATGTTGCGAAAGTGCAGCAAAACCAACATCAGGACCAGGCATGCGGCTGTCCATACCGAGGTGTACGCGAACAGAAACAGCGCCATCGACCGAAGTCGACGCTTCGGGAAGCTCCGAGCCCGCAGATGAGCAACGGGAGCGGCCAGGAGCGGGAACATCATCGCGACGATCATCACAACCGCCATCACGATCATGCCGACGACGGTGCGCCCGAACTCAGACACGGGAACCGCATGCATCGCCATCGAATCGGCGGGAGCCATGGTCGCCGCGTCGTGTGCATGGGCGTGCGAGCCCATCCCAACGCCGAAGCTCACCCCGAACGCGCCGGCGATCAACTCCAGCCACGCCACCGCTGCGGCAATCCAGAACGGAACGCGGATGCGGCGTCGCTGAATTGCAGCCAGCGTCGTCATGGTCAGTGACTTTGTCGATAGATACCGATCCGGCCGATCTGCACATCGGACGCGGCGTCGAGTTGATTGACCGGAACCACGCGGACCGTCAACGCGTGGAGGTCGTCGTCGGCGAGATGGAGATTCTCGACGATGTCGGTGATGTCGAGGACCGCGGTCATGCCGTCGTTGTCGGGGGTATCGCCCATCTCGCTGTCCGGCGCGGCACCGAAGAGCGCGACGCTGCCGGCGACCTGCTCATCACCGTTCGGGTCACCCACATACACCCGCAGAATCGGCCCGTCGTGCGCCGCGGTCAGATTCTCGAGGTTGAGGTAGACGCGGTCGGGTCGGGTTGGCGCATCCATGGGCAGCACACTCGGCGTGACGGTTCGTCGGGCGTCGGGATCCAACTGAACGCTGGCTGTCGCTTCGCCACCCACCACGGACATCGGTTCTTGCGTTGCGCCGATGAGTTCGGCGCTGCCGGGCGTCCTCGGCTGAGACATGGTGGGTTCGCCGTCCTGTCCGTTGTCTTGGATTGCGAGAAGGACGTTCATTCGCGCCGGACTCCGCACCGCGATTCCGTCGGTGTAGTTGTCATAGCCGTACCCCAGTGCGGCGAGATCGCTCATCTGCTCCGGGGTGAAGGTCCACGTCTGCGGAGGTTGTCCGTCCTCGGCGGGAGGAAGCGGCAGCGTGAACGCCGGGCCGCCGGTTGCTGTCGGGCCGTCGAGCCAGCTGTTGTCGGTGGGATCGGAATGGACCGGAGGCGTCCGACGCCGCCACGTCTCCCACAGGCGGTCGATGTTCGCGTGGTGGAGCCAGAAGATCGGATCGAGACCCGCTGTCGCCGGATTACTCATGAGACCCGGAGTATCCAGGCCGCCGATGAGCACGTGGATCAGATCATGTGGGTTCGATTCGAGTTCACCGTGCGGCGCCCGGTGATGGAACGACCCCGTATCGGAGCCGCCGAAACCGATCGCACCGCCGTCGGCGGCCACCGAGAACAGCGGATTGTCCAGAGCGTCAAGGTTTATGTCGAGGTCCGGGATCGGGTCGTCGAGCGGAATCACGACCACCCCATCACCATTACGGCCAAAACGTGCCGACACGAACAATGGATTGTTGGCGCCATCCGGCCACGACGCGGAGGCAAACGCCGGGGGGATCGCCTGTTCGCCCATCGCGAAGTAATTCCAATACGGCAGCGTCCACTCTCTGGGTCCGCCGAGCGCGATCACCTCGGCGCGCACCGCCGCCTCGAACGCGATCAAGTAGCCCCGATGCCACGGCAGGAAATACCAACTCCCGTGCCAACACTGCTTCCAGAAATCCTTCTGGACGCTTTGCGATGGCAGCGAATCTTGTTGCGGATCAAAGTATCCGAACCCCTGCCACTTCACCGGATCGAACCCGTGCATCGCGGCAAAGAATCGCCAACTCAACGGATCGTCGAGAGGCCGTTCCATCATCGCGGCCACACCGCGTGCGTACCAGAGAATGTCGTCGGCCCAGGGATTTCCGAGCTCCCAGACGTTGCGTCTCGCCAATGCGGTCCCGACCATCGCAGCGCTCCTCGCTGTCGGCCCCCATTCAGCAGATTATTCTAGCGAGGCTTTCGGCGGTTTGGCGTCACGATTGGAAAACTACGGTGCGGGTTGCGACATTGCTTTGTGCCGGTTGATGTTTGGCGCGAGAACGGAATGGATCACAAATCAGTTGATGTATGGGATTGCTTCGAGCCGATGAATTCGCTTGGTGGTGGTTGCGGACATGGTTGGGTCGCGTGTGGTCTCGACACGACGCCTCGCCTAGCGGCTCGGTGTCGGCTCGACCAGCGGGGGGTGCGTGTGGTTGCGGACACAGTCGGGTCGCCAGCCCTTCGAGGCTCCTCGCTAACGCTCGTCGCACCTCAGGGAGCGGAGTGGGGTGCGGACACGGTTGGCTCACCGGGTTTCGACACGCGTCGGGCTCGCTACGCTCGCTCGTCGCTGCTCAACCAGTAGTAGGTGCGCGTCAGCCGCCGAAGATGTCGCGAAGGATCTCGGTCTCGGCGACGCGTTCTTTGTGGGTCGGGGCGGTCGAGGAGACGAGGATGCAGGTGACGCCGGCTTCCTTGAAGGCGGCGACGCGCTCGGCGACGTGGTCGCGGGTGCCGATGAGCGACATCGAGTCGATGAGGTCGTCGGGGACGGCGGCGGCGGCTTCGAGCTTCTTACCGTCGAGGTAGAGGTCTTGGATGATCTTGGCCTCGTCGGGGTAGCCGTAGCGCTGGGCGAGGGTGTTGTAGAAGTTCTTGCCGCGCGCGCCCATACCGCCGATATACAGCGCAGCGTGGTGGCGGACGAGTTCGCGAGCGTTGTGCAGCTGCTCCTCGTCGTCGGAGATGCGGGCGGTCGACTGGACGACGATGCCGAGTTCGCCGAGCGACGGGTCGCGCTTGGCCTTGCCGGCGGCCAGTCCCTCACCGAAGGCCTCGCCGATGCGCTCGGGGTGGAACAGGATCGGCTGGAACTCCTCGAACAGCTCGGCAGCGAGCTCGGTGTTCTTCGGGCCGATCGCGGCGAGCAGCATGGGGATGCGTTCGCGAACAGGGTGATTGATGATCTTCAACGACTTGCCCAGCCCCGATCCGCCGTGCTCCTCGTCGAGCGGCAGGGTGTAGTGCTTGCCCTGGAAGTTCACCTTGTCGCGGCGCCACACCTGACGGCAGATCTCGGCGTGCTCGCGGGCGCGGCCGACGGGGTAGTCGTACTTGACGCCGTGGAAGCCCTCGATGACCTGCGGGCCCGACGCTCCGATGCCCAGCACGGCGCGGCCACCACTGATGTAGTCGAGACCGGCCGCCGTCATGGCGAGGTTGGTGGGTGTGCGCGAGAACATCGGAAGGATGGCGGTCTGCAGTTCCATCTTCTCGGTCTTCGCGGCGATGTAGCCGAGCTGACTGACGGCGTCGAAGCTGTATGCCTCCGGGACCGCGATCCGCTCCACGCCGGCGGCCTCGAAATCGGCGAGATTGTTGATGGTCTCGCGGAAATCCCCGGCGTAGTTGATCGGCATGCCCAGCTTCATCGATGTCATGCCGACGGATTCTTCCACAGCAAACACGCCTTGCCGAGACCCGGCCGAGCGACCGTTCGCTCACGCTTCAGATGGACGCTCGCTGTCGGCAAGATGAACAACTGGTGAACAGTCACACAGGTGAGGCAAACCTGCAGGTCACAATAGGGATTTCGGTCCTCCGAAATTTATGCGGAACCGGCCTCGGCATCGCATGATTATGCCCATGAGCGGAGAGATGCTGATCCTGGTGCTGCTCGTGATCACGGCACTGGGATTTGACTTCACCAACGGATTCCACGACACCGGCAACGCGATGGCGACCTCGATCGCCACCGGCGCCCTCAAACCCAAGGTCGCCGTCGGTATCTCGGCGATCCTCAACCTCGTCGGAGCGTTCCTCTCCGTCGAGGTCGCGGCCACGATCACCAAGGATGTGCTCAACATCCAGTCCAAGTCGGGCGACATCACCGGAGGACTGTCTCCGATCACCGCCCTGCTGATCATCTTCGCGGGCCTCATCGGCGGCATCCTGTGGAACCTCTTCACGTGGCTGTTCGGCCTGCCCTCCTCGTCGTCGCACGCGTTGTTCGGTGGACTGATCGGGTCGGGCATCGCAGCGATCGGCCTGTCCGGCATCAACTGGCACGGCGTGTTTTCCAAGATCATCATCCCGGCCCTCTTCGCGCCGGTGATCGCCTGCTTGGTCGCCGCCTGCGGCACCTGGCTGGTCTTCGCCATCACCAAGAAGGTCGCCGAAGGTCGCAAGGAAGCCGGCTTCCGTTACGGCCAGATCGCGTCGGCGTCGCTGGTCTCCCTCGCACACGGAACCGGTGACGCGCAGAAGACCATGGGTGTCATCGCGATGGCGCTCATCGTGACCGGACACCTCACCAGCGAATCGGTGAGCCACGGTCTGCCGTTCTGGGTGGTCTTCAGCTGTGCTGCCGCGATCGCGATCGGCACCTACCTCGGCGGCTGGCGCATCATCCGCACCCTGGGCAAGGGCCTGGTCGAGATCTCCTCCCCGCAGGGCATGGCGGCGGAAGCGTCGTCGGCCGCGATCATCCTCACCTCGAGCGCTGCCGGTATGGCGCTGTCGACGACGCAGGTCGCCACCGGTTCGATCCTGGGTTCGGGCGTCGGCAAGAAGGGCGCCCAGGTTCGCTGGGCGGTCGCAGCACGTATGGCGGTCGCCTGGGTCACCACGCTCCCGGCCGCCGGGCTTGTCGGCGCGGGCTGCTACTACATCGCTCACCTGATGGGCGACGTCGCGGGCGCGATCACCATCTTCGTGATCCTCATCGCCGCGTCGGGCTACATGTACTGGCGCGCACAGCAGAACAAGATCGACTCCCACAACGTCAACGCCGATTGGGACGAGTCCAGCGACTCGATCATCCCGGCCGACACCTCCGAGCTGAAGACCACCGGCCCGACCACGGTCGCCTGATCTCTCCGACGGACACGAAAGGACTTCTGCTCAGATGGACATCGTCGAATCAATTGTCAAGGTGCTCGTCGTCGGACTGATCTTCGGTGCCGGCCTGCCTGCTCTGTTCGCCATCGGCCTGCGCATACAAGCGGCGGGAACGGCCGACGCCAGCGCGGATGGCACTGTCTCGCACGGCAATCCGGCGCTCCGTGCGGTCGGCTACGCGATCTTCGCGCTGGTCGCGGCGGTCATCATCATCGCCCTGCTGTGGATCACGCGTCAGACGATCTACTACTACTTCGACATCCAGATCTTCCCGAGCCAGTTCTACAAGTAGTCAACCGTTTCGACGAAAGGCACGTGAACGTGGCCGACAGCCCTTCACTGTTCGAATCCGCGATCAACTGGATCCGCACCGGCTATCCCGAAGGCATTCCGCCCACCGAGTTCCCGCCGTTGCTGGCGCTGCTGGTGCGTGTGCTCGATGAAGAGGACGTCACGACGGTCGCGCTGACCCTGGCGCGCGAGTACGGCGTCGACCAGCCGGTCACCGAAGAACAGATCGCCGGCGCGATCGAGAAGGTCACCAACGACGAGCCCACCGCCGACGAGATCAATCAGGTCGCGGGTCGTCTGGCCGCCGCAGGCTGGCCGTTGTCGGCAGTTCCTGCAGGTCGATAGTCTTTGACCAACGCTCGTGCGCAGCGCGAGCAACTGTCTTGCCCCGGGGAGGCAATACAATGGCGCCAATGCCGCCCTGCCCTCATCACGAGGGTGAACTCACCGATTGGGGGGATGGATCGTGGATCGACCACAATTGCTCAAACGCATCGTGGAGTGGTTGCGCGCCGGCTACCCCGACGGCGTCCCCCAGGGCGACTACATCCCCTTGGTCGCGATTCTGCGTCGCCAGCTGAGTGAGGACGAGGTCGAGACCGTCTCGTCCGACCTGATCCGCGAGTCTCCCCCACCGCCGGAACCCATCTCCAAGATCGACGCCGGGGTGAAGATCACCGAGGTCACCCACGAACTGCCGCACGAGGACGACATCGCCCGCGTTCGCCGGCACCTCGAAGAAGCCGGGTGGCCCTTCGACGACGAACCGCTGTCCAACGGGCATTCCGACGACCCCGAGCCCGGTCCGGATCACGACGACTGAGGTGAGTGCGACCCACGTTCTGCAAGCCCTGACCCTGCCGTCGGGGCCCTTGGTGCTCGACTCGCGTGCGGAGTTGTCGGCGATGCTCGACGGTGGTCGGGCGTATCTGCCGGTTCCCGACGATCCAGTTGCTGCTGAACGTCTTGGGTCCGCGCTGGGCGTCGGGGAGCCGATCCCCGACGAGCTGTCCCTGGTGATCTCGACGTCGGGGTCGACGGGCACTCCAAAAGGGGCACAACACACTTCGACGACGCTGCGAGCCTCTGCCGCGGCCACGGCTGCTCACCTCGGTGGTCCCGGGAATTGGTTGCTCGCACTGCCGCCGCATCACATCGCCGGACTGCAAGTGTTGTTGCGCGCCTTGGCGAATGGGTACACGCCGGTTGTGTTGGATGTGGGTGGCGGGTTTGACGTTTCCGCCTATGTTGAGGCTCTTGCGTCTCTTGACGGGCCGCGGCGGTACACGTCGTTGGTGCCGACGCAGTTGATCAAGGTGCTCTCCTCCCCCGCCGCTGTCGCTGCGTCGCGCGAGTTGGATGCGATTCTCGTCGGCGGTGCTGCCACCCCGGAGCCGTTGCAGCGCAGGGCGTTAGATGCGGGACTGCGCATTGTGCGGACGTATGGGATGAGCGAGACTGCGGGCGGATGCGTCTACGACGGTGTGCCGTTGCCCGGGGTCGAGGTGCGCATCGTCGACGCCGGATCGGATGGGGTCGGGCGCGTCGAGCTGTCGGGGCCGATGGTCGCGCACGGGTATCGGAATCTGCCCGACCATCCCGCGTTCGCGTCGCCCGGATGGTTCCGCACCGACGATCTGGGGGTCGTGGTCGACGGGCTGCTGCGGATCGTCGGCCGCGCCGACGACGCCATCTCCACCGGCGGACTCACCGTCGTACCGCAGGTGGTGGAAGCGGTGATCGCCGACGACCCGGCCGTCGCCGAATGCGCGGTGGTCGGGGTCCCCGACGAGCGGCTGGGCGAAAAGGTGGTGGCATTTGTGGTCGTCGCTGCTGGAGAGCGGTTGGACGACAAGCGGATTCGTACTTTGGTTGCCGAGCGGTTGGAGAAATTCGCGGCACCCCGGGAGGTCGTCGAGGTGTCGGAATTGCCGTTGCGCGGACCCGGCAAGGTGGATCGCGCGGCGTTGAAGGCGCGGTTCGCTTGATGGCGTGCCGCGAAACCGCGACTATATGATGCTGGCTCTTCAAGCCTTCCGCGAGCAGCTAGCTTTCGTCAACCTTCTTCATCGCGGCACCCAACAGCAGGCGGCAGAACAGCCAACCCGAAATGAATCCGACGCCAAATCCTCCGATCATGACACCGCCGACGAATGTCGCAGTTCCATCACCAGGTTCGGTACCCATGTTGGCAGCCAGTGAAGTCGAGAAATCGACTATGAAATCTCCGATTGCACGAAACTGGACGAGACTTACGCCGACCAGGACCGTAGTCAGCCAATCGCTGATCTTCTCGAGGTTCGTGTTCGCATCGATTTTGCTAGCCAGATCCTGGCTGGTACTCGCTGTCGCGCTGTGCGACCTCGATCGTGGAACACCAAAAATGAAGCCGAGCAGACCTCCGACGAGCGTCGCCGACAACAAGACTGAACATGGAACAACAGCTTCTGCCTTCCATCGGGCGAAGATGCCGCATGCGACCAATCCGCCCGCGATCGACACGACCACGAATCCAAGAAGCCAGTAGGCCATCTCTTTGGAGGGATCAATCGGATTACCTCCAACAGGCGGGGACTGTGCGACACGTCGTCCGAGCAGTGCCCCAACGAAGCCGACAGTAATCAGTCCAAGAGCGATTGCCGAGGCGGTTGCGCCGCTTGGCCAACGAGCGGTCATACCCCATGCAATAACCGCAATTAGAGAAACCGTGCACGCCACAAGCGCATTCTTCAGCATGTCCCTCTACCTTCTTGTCCGAACGGCGTCGAGATTCTGATCTTCATCGGAGGCTGTCCACCTCGATTACTAGGAGCCATTACAGCGCATTTACCACCGTGGGGTAGATGCTTTACCAAGGTCGGCGTCCAATTACGTCTCCGGCTGATGCTCGGCAATCCAACGTGCCCGCCAGTTGCGTCTGATCGAGCCACCGATAGGCGAGAATTCAGCCTTGCTTGAACGCACGTGCCCTCTGTGACACCACGCCAGCGCCAATTACGGCATCCAAACAGTTGGTCAGTCCGCGGAACGTGACCTGCAATCCGACAGTGGCAGTGTCCAATCACTGTCGGTCTCGTGACACGATGATGCAATGGCAACCGCATCGCAGTGGATCCAGGGCGCACGTCCTCGGACGCTCCCGAATGCCGTGGCACCCGTCGTCGCCGGTGTGGGCGCCGCGCTGCGGATAGACGACATCTCGTGGTGGAAGGCCGGGCTCGCACTGGTGGTGTCCTTGGCGCTGATCGTCGGCGTGAACTTCGCGAACGACTACTCCGACGGCATCCGTGGCACCGACGACGACCGGGTGGGTCCGATGCGGCTGGTCGGGTCGGGTGCGGCGAGCCCCGGCGCCGTGAAGTCGGCCGCGTTCATCTGCTTCGGGATCGCGGCGGTCGCGGGATTGGTGCTGGCGGTGACCACGGCGTGGTGGCTGGTGGCGGTCGGCGCCGTGGCGATCGCGGGCGCGTGGTTCTACACAGGCGGCAAACGCCCGTACGGGTACATCGGGCTGGGTGAGGTCGCGGTCTTCGTGTTCTTCGGGCTGGTCGCTGTGCTCGGCACGCAGTTCGTGACGGTCGGGTCGGTCGACTGGGCCGGCTTGGCCTCGGCGGTAGCTGTCGGGTCGTTCTCCACAGCGGTGTTGGTGGTGAACAACTTGCGCGACATCCCCAGTGACAGCGAGTCGGGCAAGATCACTCTCGCCGTGCGACTCGGTGATGCGGGAACCCGACGGCTCTACACCGAACTGTTGCTGGTGCCGTTCGTCATGACCGTCGTGCTGGTGTTGGCGACGTGGTGGGCGTTGGTCGGACTGCTCGTGGTGCCGCTGGTGTGGGTGGCCCTGCGACCAGTCCGTGCGGGTGCCCTGGGACCGGCGCTGATTCCCTCGCTCGGCGCGACCGGGCAGGCGATGCTGGCGTGGTCGGTGGTGACAGCGGTGGCGTTGGCGTTGGGCTGAGCCCGGCCGATTTCGTCCGATCGACGGTACCGGGTCGGTCTGGCGGCGTGATCGAATCAGCTCACTGAGTTCAACTCGAGGAGGGCAAGTGAGTGTGATTCGAAGGTCTGCAATCGCGATGCTGGTCGCGTTGTCGATAGCTGTGGGTGGGGCAACCGTGGCGACGCCACCCGCACAGGCAAGTACGGGCTGGATCTACATTTCGTTCCCCAAGTGGTTGGGCAACTGCCCGGCCGGCGGCTCGGTGTTCGCCATTCTCGCCGCTGTCGGCAACACGTGGACCACGGGCGGCAAATTCGACTGGGGCGATGACCTCGTTTACGCGAAGGTCAATCTGAACAAGTCTCAACAAGTCAGCGCTCAGGTGTGGTGCGCGAAGAAGCCCGGGAAGACCAAGCCGGAGCGCTTCCCCATTTCCCACGCTGTCACACAGAGCATCAAGCCCACTCGCAATGGTCAGACCGTGTGGGTCGGTCTTTCGGGGGTCCGTTACTGATCTCGATCTGAGCAGATGAATTGAGCCGAACGAGAATGGACGCTGCCGACGGCAGCGTCCATTCTCGTTTCAGTTGGACCGGATGACTACACCCCGGCCTCGACCTCCGGCAACGATGCCAGCACTGCGGCCTTGAGATCGTCGGCGTTGGTGGCCGAATCGATCACGGCGCGCGACGCGGCGTCGGCGGTGTCGATGATGCCGAGCAGCAGGTACTCGGCCCGCAGCGAGCGGTCGCCGCGCTCACGCGCGATCTCCACTGCCTTGCCAAATGCCTCCCGGGTCTCCTTGGCGAAGCGTGGTCGCGAACCCCGGCCGCGCGGGCCGCGGCGTCCGCGTCCGGCTTCCCAGGGGTTGCCGGCCTCGTCGTCGAACCCCGGGCCGAACGGTCCGCCCTGACCGAAACCACGGGGGCCGAAACCACCGGGGCCGGACCCAAAGCCGGGCCCACCGGGACCGAATCCACCGCGGGCTTCATGTCCGTGTCCGTGGTGACCGCGCCGCCCACGTCCACGACCGCGGGGTCCGCAGCCGTCGGGTCCACTGCCGTCGGATCCCCTGCGACGTCCGCGTCCCCGCGGTTCACGCTCTCCCCAGCCTTCGCTGAGGTCTTCGCCGAAGCGATCGCGTACCGCGGAACGCAGCTTGTCGAGGTCGATGCCAATGCCGCGCAGGGCTTCTCGGTCTTCGTCGTACCGCTGCTGGGCGGTTTCCTCGGCGGCCTGATCGTCGGCGGCCTCGGACTCCTCGGAATCCTGCTGGGCATGGAACTCCCGCACCACGTCCCGCGCGCCGGCCAGCGTCAGCCCCTGCTCACCCAGCAGGGCGAACAGCGGACTGCGCGCATTGCACAGCATCCCGAGGATCAGGTGATCGTTTCCGAGGTGGTTGTGGGACAGGTCGCTCGCCTCTTGGACGGCGAACCCGATCATCATCTTGTCGTCTCGTGTGAACTGACCAAACATGGTTGTTACTCCTTCTCGGCCCGATCGCGGGCCTCACGTTGTGAATGTTTCTGATGCACGGCCTGGCGGCTGATCTGCAGTACCTCCGCGATCGCCTGCCAGCTCCAGCCCGCGCTGCGGGCGTTGGCCACGTGGATGTCTTCCAACCGGTCGGCCAGTGTGCGCAAGGCACGGACCGCGGCGAGACCCTCAGCCGGATCACCACTCGTGGCAGCGCCGGTCAGGTCGCCTTGGGCCTGATCTGAGTTGTTCTCGTCGTCGTGCATGATGTCAGGTTATCTTGACAGGTCGAGGATGTCAATAATTCTTGACGACCGGGTTTGAGGTCCTTCGAATGCATGTGTTGAGCTGGTCTTACAGCGCGTCGAGATCGATGACGAGGTCGACGGGACCGGCCATCTGATAGGTGCCGGCGTGCGCCTCGCCGCGGTATCCGGCCGGGGTCAGCTCGAGTGCTGTCATCGCGCGATCGGCGGGGTCGACGATCCAATAGAACCGGATGCCCGCCTCCGCGTACTCGCTGAGCTTGGTCACGCGATCGGTCCGTCGCGACCCCGGGGAGATCACCTCGATGACCACGAGGACATCGGTAACGGCCACGGCATCGTCGGCGGTGGCCGTGCAGACCACGACGTCGGGCACTCGGACGGTCGGCGGAGGCCGGTGAACGACGACGATCTCCACCTCCGGCAACGCTTCCAGGTCAGCCGGCAGCTGAGAGGCGAGTTGGGTCAGCAACCGAGCAATGACGCGCGCATGCGTCTTGCCGGGTCGGGGCGAGCGGATGTGCACGCCTTCCTGAAGTTCGCTCCGAGCGCCCTCGTCGACCGGCAACGCACGCCAATCATCCAGCGAGAGAAGCCGGGGTCCGTTCATGCTTTCGAGGATAGCCATCAACGCCCGTGGGCTGTGGACAATTCTGCCGAGGCTGTCTCATACGACGCTAGTCTCAAGCCATCGACAGACGGGGGGAATCACAATGACACCGACACCTGTGATGGTCGACCCATCCGAACTACGCACAGCTGCACGAAATTTCGATGTCACCATGGGCTTCGGAGGACCGGAGTGGCCCCCGACGTCGGCACGGGCGCGGCAGGAGTTCATGTTCGCCGGGACCGGCCTGGACGGGCTGCAGACTCGTGCTGCGCTACGCGAGTGCATGGATGGCGTCGCGTCGGCGATCGCGGTGATCGGTGGACGACGGTCGGCGTGGAAATCGTTGCTCGAGCGCGCCGCCGACGAGTACACCGGCACCGATATGTCGGCGGCCAACAGGCTTGCCGCACTGGGGGATCTGAATCGTCCCCCGCGAGGACGCTGAGGTGGCCCTCACCAAGGAGCAGGTCTACGCCCTGGACTTCTCGAACATGCCGCCCGCCGCGAAGGCGGCCTCCAGCTATGCCACCTCGACCGCCCACGACGCCAGGACCACCCGCGACACCATCTTCGGACTCGACTGGTCGGGCGGAGCGCGGACTGTCGCAACCGACCGCGCGGCAAGGGAATACACGCAGCTGAACCGGTTGTCGGCAGCTTTCACCTCACTGTCCACGACCATCATGCGCGGGCATACGGCGATGTCGGATCTGGCCGGGGATCTGAAGCAGACCGCGTCGGCCTACGAGGCGGACAGTTATCGCGTCGACAGCGACTGGTCGGTGCGTGACACGTACAACTACGCGACGGCGGAGCAGGTCGCCGGCGACGACCGGATCGCGATCGATGCTCTACGAAAACTCAAGGCGGCACGCGCGCGGATTGCGAGCAATGGGCAACGCACACTGCAGAAGTGGGCGTCGGACCTCGGTGCCGCAGATTTGCGAACGGCAGCGGCGATACGGGCCGCACTCGCCCGACTCGGCGAGATGGCGCCGCCCGCTGCGGGTTTGAGTGCGGGCTTGGCACGAGACATCGTCGACGCCCTCCTGCGCGGCGGTGCCCTGACCCCCGAACAGATGGCAGCACTCCGGGCAGCCTGCACCTTGCCACCCGAACGGCTCCGGGCCTTGAGGCTCGGACGGCCGGTCGACATCCCGCAGGGGCAGTATGACTTCCTCCGCGCGTTGGCCGCAGGCCTGAACGGCAAGTCAGTTGCCGTGATCACCAATCTCGGCTCGGGCGACCAGAAGCGCGAGATCCAACGATTCCTCGCCAACGGCATGCAGATGGTCAGCGCACCACAACTGACGACACGCGGCGGCGATCGCGGCGGGATGCGCGTGGTGCCCGCATCGATTCGAAGTTTGCTGACGGACAATCTGGTTCAGGGAGTCCACCAGCACCAATCGGGCCAATACGGCACGGAAACTACCGACCGTCTCCGCGTCCCACGGATCAAAGAGCTCCAGTTGCTGACGGAGTTCCTCCAACAGGGCGATCGCGGGCTCCGACTCGGCACCGACATCGACCGAGGCCTCTTCAAACAAGCTTCGGAGATCGCCGGGGCCGTCGGCAAGAAGCCGATGAGTATCGAAGGAGCGGGCCTCATCCTGACAGCCGATCAGACAACCGACCTGCTCAACCGAACCTTCCAACTCGCCGGCCAGGACACGACTGCCGTCCACGACTTCATCACCGGCCAGAACATGGACGTCACCATGCCCGACGGTGCGCACTACAACGCCGACCATCATCTGGATGCGCTGTTCCAGTATCAGTGGGGCGACAAGCCCGGCGGGATCGACAGCCTGTTCTCGTGGATCGGAGAGAGCGCCGGTGCACGCGACAATCCTTTCCTCGCACGCGAAGCCGCCGAATCGGCGACTGCTCTGGGGCACTACTTCGGCGACAAGACCAACGTCGCCATCGGGCAGGATCTCGGTCTCGGGAGCCCGCACCTCACTCAGACTCTGGCCAGATCGTTCGCGCCGTATCTGGGCGACTTCGCCGGCACGTTCTACGATCTCGGCATTCCCAAGTACGGCGCGGGAGAGCTGTCGCAGATCGAATTGCAACGTGTCTTCTCGACACTCAACTCGGACCCCACAGCGGCCGGCATGGCACACCGAGCAGGCACGCAGTGGCAGCTCTACCTCGCATATCAGGCGGGGGCCCACGACGCTCCACAACTCGGGAAGGTGGTCGGGTTCTTGGGCGCCGCGATGAAGGAGGGCTGGACCACCGAGTGGGCACATCTCAAGGAAAGCGCGTACCAGGGACAAATGGCCGAGTACGAACACGACATGAAAGCGGCAGCTCTGACCCGGAACTTGATCTCAGCGATCCCCCACCCGGCGATCCCCGTCATCAATGCGCTCGTACCACCGGACCTTGAACAGTCGATCTTCGGTCCCCCGCCTAATCCCGATGAAATAGAAGGCAAAGAACTTAAAGAATACAAGACGGAGCCTACGTTCAATGATCCGAATGAGTTCAATTTTGTGTACTTCGCCGGCGTGTTGAGCACACACCCAGGACTTCGCCAGCAATTCGAGGCGTGCCTGGACGAGAACGGAGTCCTCGACTGGAAGCTGTTGGACCAGTATGACGATCATGGCGGCAAATACACGAAATGGATTGGCGAGAACATGACCAAATCCGGTTGGGAAAAGGTGTACAACGATGGTGCCAGAGCGCCGGACAATCCGAGCCAACCGCTTCCCGGAACGATTCCGGCACTTCCGCCGGACGACCGGAATCCTGGTGCCGGGCCCGGGGGATGATCACCGGGTGGTGTCTTCGAGGCTCCTCGCGGGAGTGCCTCCAACAACGCACGTCGACCCACCTCCGCTCCCTGAGGTGCTCGAGGCGCTAGCCGAGAGCCTCGAAGGGCTGGTGAGACAGGGCAATTGGGCGGCCATGCAGCGACCGTCACGAGGCCTTCGAGGCTCCTCGCTAGCGCTCGTCGCACCTCAGGCAGCGAAATTTCGGGTCGAAGATATACCTTCAACTACTAGGAGTCACATGTCGATCGAACTCGAGGGGTTGTCGCCGCTCATCGTCGCAGCGCTGAAGTCGCCGCCCGGAACCACGCGGGAGGATCTCGTGCGCGAGTTCCCGGAGCTCGACCCCGATCGGGCCGACGAGGACGAATTTCAACGACGCTATGCCGACGCCAGATACGCATGGCACCAACGGAACTCGTGGGAGCAGATGCCCGAGGAGGTCGATCGGGAGATCGTCGAACAGATCCGTGCGGAGATGGGCCACCAAGCCAAGTCCGCTACTCGCTGAGGATCGACTCGCTGATGTTCATCCGCGCCGCCCGCATCGCGGGCACCAGGGCGCCGACCAGACACAGCACGACGGCAGCGCCGACGAAGATCAGGATCGTCGGCCTGGGTGCGTAGATGACCTCGAGAGCCGTTGTGGCACTGAGGATGCGATTGCTCAACAGGTGAAGTGCTGTGCCGAGGATCAATCCGAGGGCGGATCCGACCAGCGCCACGGCAGCCGCTTCGGCCAGCACCATGCGGGACACGAACTTTCGCGAGGCCCCCATAGCACGAAGGACGCCGAGCTCGCGTCGTCGTTCGATCACCGACAGCAGCAGAGTGTTCAACAGGGCCACCGCTGCGGCGGCCGCCACGATCCACTGGATCGCGATGGTGAACGCTCCTGCTTGTTGCACCTGGTCCTGCGTCGCCTTGAGCGCTTGCGCACCGGTGTAGACGCTGACCGGCTTGCCGCCAGTGCCTGGATGCGCGACAGCGATCTGTTCGAGACGTCCACGGATAGCAGCCTCGTCGGCATCCGGATCCGTCAGCACCTGCAGGTACGTGTCGCCGGATCGGGAGAACCACTGCGCCATCAAAGCATTGGATATCGCTCCGGTCCCCGATCCGATGGAGACATAGTCGACGGTGTCGCGCACCACCAGTTCGTGATAGCCGGTGGGGGTGGCCAACCGAACGGTGTCGCCGACCCCGGCATCGAGCACACGCGCCAACACGTTCGACAACAGGATGCCGTCACCCGCGAGTACCTGACGCACCGCGTCGGCGGATGCCTTGCGCATGAACGGTGCCTTGGATCCCGGCTCGATGCCCTGGATCAGCGCGCGGTCGGGACCGATGTTCACCGTCGCCCACTGGCCGCCGATCACCTCGTTGACTCCGGGAATCTGCTCGGCCTGCGCCTTGATCTCCGGTGCGAGGATCGGGCCCACCGGCACCTCGTCGGCCGTCGCCGATGACACGTAGAAGTCGGGATCGCCGAGGCCGTCGAGGGAGCTCGAGATGGACGAGATCATATTGTCCAGTGCGCCAGAGGTTCCCATGCCGACGGCGATCGCGACGGCCACGGTCATCAGGGTCGCCCAGGCCCGCCGCGGCGAGCGTTCGGTGTTCACCGACGCCAACTGGCCGGGTCCACGGAACCACCGCGCGACGCGCACCACCACCCAGCACAGCGGCGCACTCAGCGCGAAACACAGCAACAGTGCACCGATCGCATAGACAGCGCCTGCGAGAATCGCTGGGCGGCCGGGCACTTCCTGCACGATCACCCATGAACCGATCAGGGTCGCGAGCCCGGCCACGGCCGCGATGATCACCGCCGGTCCGCGTCGGGCGTGGGCGTCGGCGACCTCGCCGGGCACCATCGCCTCCACGGGAGACACCGCGAACACCGACCGCGCAGCCAGCGTCGTCGCACCGACACAGGCGATCACACACGCCAGCACCGCTATCACCGGCGCGTACCAGGGTAAGTGGTAGGCAATCTCCGGCAACGCCGACGATGCCGAAGGTGCGGGCAACTGGCTGATGGCAGCGCGGCCGGCCAGAATGCCCAGCGGCACACCGATCACGCCACCGACGAGGCCGAAGATCGCGGCCTCCCCGAGGAGATCGCCAACGAGATGCGACCGCCGGGCTCCGAGAGCACGAATCATGGCCAACGAACTGCGCCGTGACGCTACCGCCATGTTCATCGTGTTGAACACCAGAAACGCGGCAATCACCAACGACACCAACGAGACCAGCAGCGTCGAATCACGGGTCACGGAGCTCGCCTGCTCCACCTGCTCGGCACGGAATCCCGGGTCCACCACGACCGCTCGGCCGTCGACGATGCGCTCCACCTCGCCACGAAGACGGTTGGTGTCGGCGCCGGGCTGCGCGACGATGAGGATCGAGTCCACACGACCGTCCAGACCGGTGAGCTGTTGCGCCAGGCCGAGATAGGCGAACACGAAGTTGCCGTTGTTGAGTGCCGCCGATTGTGCACCGTCGACCACATCCACCACGGTCACGTCAATGTCGTTGATGCGCAGCTGCTGTCCCTTGCGCAGGCCCGCACCCGCACCCGCGACGATGCCCGAGTCGAGGTTCTCGGCGAGTGCACCGGACGACGTTCCCGCGGCGTCGCGCAGATCGCTCGACAGCGCAGTCGCGCGGAGATCCGAGCCGAGCAGGATGATCGACTTGCCCTCGACCACAATCGAATTGCGAATCAGCGGGACCACCGACTTGGCGTCGGGTAGGCCACGTTTGATCTCGCCGACCAGGTTCGCGTCGACGCCGGAGTCGGCGATCGCGGCGACCTCGACCTGAGCGGCACCGGTGATGGCATTGTTGAACTCGCGCACCGACTGCGTCATCGATCCGTAGGTGCCCAGCACCGCGATCAGCAGCGCCGACGCCACGATCACCACCGACAACGACGTCACGACGCGGAGTCGGTGCGTGCGGATCTCCCGGAGATTCAGCACGCGGATGCGCGTGAATCCCGTGAGGAATCCGCGCATCAGGCGATCTTTCCGTCGGCGACGGTGATCGTACGGTCGGCCACGCCGGCCGCCTTGGGGTCGTGGGTGACCATCACGACGAGCCGGTCGGGTGCGTCGTGCGCGACGTCGGCGAGGAGGTCCAACACCGATGCACCGGTCTTCGAGTCGAGATTGCCGGTCGGTTCGTCGGCGAGCAGGATCGTCGGGTCCATGATCAGCGACCGCGCGATGGCCACGCGCTGCATCTGCCCGCCGGACAACTCCGACGGCCGGTGGTCGACGCGGTCACCGAGCCCGACCTGTTCGAGCAACTCGACGGCGCGCGGCTTGGCCTTGCGCAGCGATCGGTTGTCGAGCAGACGCGGCAACGCGACGTTCTCCCACGCCGACATCGTCGGGACCAGATTGAAGAACTGGAACACGAAGCCCACGCGCGTGCGCCGGAAGGCCGACGCCGACTCGTCGTCGAGGCTGCCGAGGTCCACACCGTCGACGGTGATGGTGCCCGACGTCGGGGTGTCCAGTGCACCCAGAATGTGCAGAAGCGTGCTCTTTCCTGCCCCAGACGGCCCGACGATGGAGACGAACTGCCCACCGTCGATGCTCAGATTCAGGCCGTCGAGCGCCCGGACGGTCTGCTCCCCCATCTGGTACTCACGCACCAGATCGACCGCCTCAACGAGCGGCCCTTCCCCACCAGCGGACATTCACGGATGGTAGCGCACCCAGTCGACGGTCATTCGTGCCGGAAAGTCGGTCGCTGGACTGACCGGACCGGGCCAACGCCCACCCACCGCCAGGTTGAGCAGGACATACATCGGTTTGTCGAACACCCAACGCCCGTTGGCAGGAAGCGTCGCGGGAGTGTAGACACTGATCACCTTGCCATCGATCAGCATCGCGATCATGCCGCGCGACCGATACACGCCATACACGTGGAAGTCGTCGGACTGCCCCGCAAATTCGCCGGCCATCGTCTTCTGCCAATGACCACCGGTCGTCGTGGGCCCGTGCAGAGCGGTGTGCCAGCTGGCTCCGTCGTTGACGAACTCCATGATGTCGATCTCGCCGGATGCCGGGTACCCGACCGTCGCGATGTCAGTGCCAAGCAGCCAGAACGCGGGATGCAAGCCGGTGCCGCGCGGTGTCGCGATCCGGGCTTCGATGAGGCCGGTCGTGAAGGCGAACTTGCCTCGCGTCGTCAAACGGGCAGAGGTATAGGTGTTCCCTGAACGGCGCGCTTCGATGACCAGGCGGCCCTGTCCGTCCAGTCGGGAATTGGAGCGATCATTGGTATAGACCTGCTTCTCATCGTTGCCCCAACCGCCACCGCCGACGTCGTAGGTCCAGACCGAGGGATCCGGTGCTGCTCCGGCCGCGCCGTTGAACTCCTCTGACACCGCAGCTGACGCCACCGGAACCAGGCGCGGCGCACCTTGGGCCGGAGGCACGCCAAGAATCGGCACGAGAGCCGATAAGGCAATCGCCGACACTGCGACGGCGAGCCCACGTAGGCCGTAAGACTCTGCGGATGAACTCATTTCGATCCTCCGGAGGCAGCGTCGGTCACCTTGTACGAATCTCCGACGACGCGCAGATGTAGAGGGGTCAGCCGATCCGGGATCGCCGCCCCAGTGGTGCGTCCACGGACGTAGCCGAATGTCGTCGTGAGCAGACCACCGGCCAAGACCACGGTCTGCGCTGCAAGATCCACGCGCTGCCGGACACCAGCGCTCGTCCCGACCACCCGACTCAATCGACCGAGAATCCCGCGCGGCAAAACGTACATGGTGTACCGGCGCTCGCTCTGTAATCCGTCCGCGCTACCGACGAGTCCAGACACCGCCGCTTTGGAGATCCCCTCCGCGTGGCACCGGCGCAGAAAGTACCGAATCGTCACGCGATCGGCACTCACCCGGTGTCCTACTGACGCGGCAGGAACGTGCATCATCCGTGCGCCCGGCCTGCGCTGGCGGATGCGGATGCACAGCTCGGTTTCCTCGCACCCCAGTGGAGTCTTGCCGACGCGTCCAAGGCCCGTATGGAAGCCTTCCGCGGCCATCACGTCGTCTCGGCGAAGGGACATGTTGGCGCCGATGAAGTTCCGGACCTCCGCAACCTCGGTCGGCGAACCGGTGTAACTGCAACCGACGACCCAGTTGAACTCCGAAGGGAACCAGCCCGGACGTACGCGATCGGGCCACCGCGGACGGACGTGTCCGCCTACCCCGCGAACATCGTCCGAATCGTAGGCTGCGACGAGTTCGGCCAACCATTCGCGGTCGGCTGCCGCATCGTCGTCGAGAAACGCGACGATGGCCGTAGTGGCCCGCGCGACGCCCGAGTTCCGAGCCCCGGACAGGCCGCGCGGCCCGGTGCTGTGGATCACCGTCACCATCGATTGGAAATCACACCGCCACACGAACGCGGTCAACTCGTCGGCCAACGGCCGATTGTGGTCTACGACCACCAGACACTCTGCCGGTTTCAGCGACTGTCGCACAACGGATTTGATCGCGTCGCAGATGTCGTTCCACCGATCATGGGTGTACGCACAGATGATGACGGTGACGTCAGCGCCACCCAGAGCCCCCGAACTCATGCGACTAAGTATGCGCCGAGAACGGCTTGGCATCGACCTGCAGGTGCTTGCAAGTGAGAGCAATCACAGCAGAGGGTCACATGCATTTGATTGCATGTACGCGTAACTAACTGCCCCCCAAGTGATTACGTCAATTCTTCACCCCGAAGAGCCGAATCGGGAAAACAATCGCGCCGATTTACGGAGTTGCGCCCAACCCCGGAAGGCCTCACTCTTGACCTCGGGTGAGATGGCCACTGCGGTGGGAGATTTCGCCCGACACACCGGCGACATCGATGCCGCACCGCGCGGACATCGGCTGTTCACCGCCTATTAACCAGCATCCTATTTCGGGGGAATGAGGAATGCGCCTTCCACATCGTGATGTCTCCGTCATCGTGCCGACTCGGAACGAGGCGAAGAACCTTCCATATGTTGCCAAACGCATGCCGGACGGCATAGCGGAGATCATCGTCGTCGACGGTGGCTCGACCGACGGCACGCTCGACGTCGCTCGATCGCTCTGGCCACACGCACGCCTGATCCAGCAGACCCGCAAGGGCAAGGGTAATGCCCTGGCCTGCGGTTTTGCGGCCGCCAAGGGCGAGATCATCGTCATGATCGATGCCGACGGTTCCACGGACGCCGCCGAGATCCCGATGTTCGTCCAAGCGCTCTGCGATGGTGCCGACTTCGCCAAGGGTTCCCGTTTCACCTACCGTGGCGGTAGCTCCGACATCACCCGCTTGCGCCGCTTGGGCAACCTGGGACTCAACGGCATCGTCAACCATCTCTACTCGGCCCGCTTCACCGACCTCTGCTACGGCTACAACGCCTTCTGGCGTCATTGCCTACCGATCATCGACATGCCCGACCCAGCACTCACCGAGGCACAGTGGGGCGACGGCTTCGAGGTCGAAACCTTGATGAACATTCGGGTGGCGCGTTCGGGCCTCAAGATCGCCGAGGTGGCCAGCTACGAGCGTGACCGCATCCATGGCGAGAGCAATCTGAACGCAGTCAGCGACGGAATCCGGGTTCTGCGAACCATCTTCGACGAGAGGGTGGCGGTCGAGAAGACGGCCGAGCCCGCTCCGGCAACACCCAATCGGGTTGGCGCGATGCGTGTTCGGCTGGGCCGGGCCATCGCCGGAACCGACAACCTCGAGGTCGCAGGCGCGGCCTGAGGTTTCACCCACCCCGACCGGGGTGTTGCGGACACAGAAGACCACCGCGGGCTCGCACATGCCGACATGTGCGAGCGGTTCCGCGATGCTTGCCTCTGTGCGGTCTGCCAAGGAGGTAGCACGATCGCCACAACAATCGAGCCAGCAGCAACTTTGCCTGCGGTCGACGACTCTGCAGTGTCCGGCAATGGCCGGGCATCAGAACCGTTGATTGCCGGCGCTTCCGGTGCACTGGCCCTATGCACATTCTTCGACATACCCCCCACGCTGCGGCTCCTGCTGCTCTTGCCACTGATCCTGGCCGGGTTCGGCGCAGCAGTATGTGTTCCGGTACGTCCGGCCACCCACCTGAAGCTGGCGCTGTATCCGGCACTCGGTCTCGCCGCACCTATCGCGCTGGGCACGGTCCTGGTCTGGGTTGGGTGGTATTCCGCTGCGGCGGTGACCATCACGCTCGCCACCGTGTGCCTGGCGTCGAGTGCAGTCGCCCTGCGAACGGAGCAGCGCCGAACCGAGGCCATTGAACTGGTGCAGCGTTCAGTGCTGGGTTGCGTCCCGGCAATGGCAGCACTGTGGTCCCGACGAACGGCGGCATTGGGAGTGGCCGCAGTCCTCTGGGTGACCGGCCTGATGACACTGTGGCGGACCGAATTCGGCTTGTTCGGCCTGATGTTCACGGTGGGCGGCGTGTTGCTTGCTGTGTGTCTCGCCACCCTGATCTGCGTCTTTGTTGCCTGCCTCGTCGCCGACGACACACCCGGTGCGGTGATCACGATCCTCGGGACCATCGTCGCCATCCGAGTGACGGCGACATTGCTGACCGATGTACCGATCTACTCCTGGACCTACAAGCACATCGGGTTGGTCGACTACATCAGCAAGGAGTCAACCCTCCCTCCCAGTTTCATCGACATCTACTCGAGTTGGCCCGGATTCTTTGTCGGCGGCGCCTGGTTCAGTGACACCACCGGAATTGCCCCAACGGACGTCGCGCACTGGTTTGCTCCGGCGACCCATGTGCTCCTCGCCTTGTCCATCTGGGGTCTCGGTCGGGCGCTCGGCGGATCAACGAAGGCCGCCCTGATCGCGGTGATGTGCGCGGAGCTCGTCAATTGGGTTGGCCAAGACTACTATTCGCCGCAGGCGATCGCGATGATCATTGCGATCACCGTGCTGGCGCTCTTGGTCGGTTCCAAGACCGACACCGGTACCGCGTACTACGCTCTGCCACTGTTCGCCGTTGTCGTCGTGACCCACCAGTTGACTCCGGTCTGGTTGCTCATCTGCGTTGTTCTCCTCACCCTGCTCAACCGTGTCAGGCCGATCTGGTTCGTCGGAGCGTTCATTGCGATATTCGGGGCGTTCATCGTGCCTCGCATACCGTGGATTGTTCACTACGGTGGTTTTACCGGGGCGAATCCGTTGAAGAACTCGAAGACGAATCTGCCCAACCTTCCTGGTGACTCATTGGCGCGCACCGTGCTTCAGGATGTCGACCGTGCGGTGTTCCTCACCGTGTGGGCTGCCGCCGCAATTGCCTTCATCTATCTGTGGCGACATGGGCGTCGGGACCTTGCACTTCCAGTGATAGCGTTCTCGCCCGGACTCCTGCTCGGCGGCCAGAGCTATGGGGGCGAGGCGATATTCCGCGTCCTGTTGTACTCGTTGGTCGGATGTTCGGTCCTGGTGGGCATCGCTGCCGACAAAGCCCTGTTCGGACCCGCGGGGGGACCCGAGAGGACGCGAGGTTTCACGCTGAGGCGCAAGGCCGTCGTGATGGCGGTCGCGATGAGTATCGTCGGCGTCAGTGCCCTGCACAGCTATTACGGTGGCTGGTCTTACATCCAGTTGACCCGTGGGCAAGTGAGCATGAGTCAGAAGATTCTTGCCGAAGCAGAGCCGTCCACAGTGATCGTCCAGATCGGGCCTTCTGGATGGCCGCCGAGGGCAACAGCCGACTACGTTCGCCTTGCTGAGGCCAACCCTGGCTACGACAAGGCACTGATCTTCCTCAAAGAGTCTATGGCCCGGGGCTTTCCGACCCCAGAAGACATGCGATTCCTGGTCAGACTCGGGGCAGGGACCGGGGGAAAGTTCTACCTCGTCCTGCCTCGCCAGATGTCGGCGTACAGCGACTACTTTGGTTACTTCCGCAAGGGCGCAATCGAAATCCTCGTCTCCCTTCTGGACGAGAATCCCAACTTCGTCCGATTCCACACCGATGCCGACACCATCATCTTCATGTACCACCACACCCCTACGGACCGTGAGCCGTGGTGACTGGTCGAAGCCATCTATCAAGGGGGACAATTATTTTCACCAAAACCACCGCGGCCGCGCGGCGATACGTGACGACACTGTTCGCCACGCCGAACGGAGCCAAGGGAACCCCTGCATTGCTGATCGCCGGCGTCCTGATAGTCACAGCGGGGCTTGCGATTACCGGCTCGGTGGCGGCCTCAGCGGCCGACAAGGAGTCGCGAGACCGCTTTCAGGTCGATCCGAACCTCCGGATCGTGTCGTCCGACGAGTTCAACGGCTCGGCGGGGGCGCTGCCGAGCGCACGGCTGTGGAACATCAGACAAGGTGGCGGAGGATGGGGAAACCGCGAAAAGCAGGTGTACACGGCGTCTCCCAACAATCTCTCGCTGGACGGTAGCGGGAATCTGCGTATCGTGGCGCGGCGAGACGGCAGCCAGGTGACATCTGCCCGGATCGACAGCAACGGCAAGATGGGAATGTCTGCCGGGGTCCTTGCGGTCCGGGCGAAACTTCCGGAAGGCCAGGGCATTCACCCGGCGATCTGGATGCTCGGGTCGAGCATCGACGTCGTCGGCTATCCGGAATCCGGCGAGATCGACATCTTCGAACTCGCCAACACCTGGCCGAACAACTCGGTTGGCGCCATCGGCCCCCGCACCAACCTCGCCGACAAGACGCCGTGGAAGGTGCAGAAGGCGGTACCGCCCAGTCAACTCGGAGACCCCGACGGCTATCACGTCTACTGGGTGGATCGCACGAAAGGCCATATCAGAATCGGTATCGATGGTCACGAGGTCTTCACGGTCGGACTCGAGGACCTACCGCCACAGTCGGTCTGGGTGATGGACGATCCGTTCTTCCTGGTGCTCAATGTCGCCGTGGGCGGCGACTGGCCGGGCGCTGCCGGCATCGGTGCGCTGCCGGCAGAGATGAGCGTCGACTGGGTGAGGTTGTACGGGTGAACGACCTCCTCAGCGACTCTCGCCACTGCTCCGAGCCAATCCGTGTTCTGGTGCTGGACCAAGGCCCAGGACTGTGGGGTGCTCAGAAATACCTGCTGCGCTTGCATCCGCTCCTGGCTGCGATGGGGATCGAGTTCACGCTTGGGTGCCCACCCGATCTCGAGCAGTATCGCTACTGGCACGATCACGACCTGCCAGTTGTGCCGATGCCACTTCCCGTCGAACGGTCGATCCGCGACGGCGGAAGAATCAGCCTTCGCCGGACAATCTCCGAGGCCGGCCGATCGGCGTCGACACCGCGTCGCATCGCCCGTGAAGTCCGGAGCGGCGGTTACCAACTCGTGCTCGCCAACTCACACTGGACCCACCTCGACGCGGCTGTCGCAGCCCGCATGTGGGGTGTACGAACGGTACTGACACTTCACGAGACACCGGTGCCGGGAGTTGGCGCCGGACTTCGTGACGTTGCCATCGCATCCGCCAATCACTCAATTGCGGTGAGCAACTCGGTAGCCGACACGGTGGCCGCCCGGCTGCGACGGCGGGTGACGGTGATTCAGAACGGAGTCGACACCGCTCGTTTCGCCCCGGCCTCCGGTGACGCGGTGAGACGCAGGATTCGCGCCGAGGCGGGTCTGTCGGTTGACCGGCCGATCGTGCTGGCAGCGACCCGGCTGGATCCGAGCAAGCACATCGAGGATCTCATCGTGCTTGCCGACGCCATCGGTCATGCGGCGACGGTGGTTGTCGCCGGTTCCACCAGTGCCTACCCCGAGTACGAGGCCCAAATGTGTTCTCGTGCCTCCGCCTTGCCCGAACCCGCAATTCGATTCCTCGGCGCGCGCAACGACGTTGCGGATCTGTTGGCAGCCGCCGATGTCTTCGTGCACACGGGCCTCGTCGAAGGAATGCCGCTGGGCTTGGTCGAGGCACAGGCGACCGGCGTTCCGGTGGTGGCCTACGAGGCAGCCGGCGTTCGCGAAGCTCTGCGCGACAACGTATCTGGTTATGTCATCGCGCCTCGGGATCGTGCGGGGCTGACCCAAGCGGTCACCAGGCTGTTGGGTTCGGTGGAGACCCGACGATCCTTTTCCGCGGCGGCTCGCGATCATGCCCTTGCGCATCACGGCATCGACTCACAGGCGGCGGCGAACGCGGCCGTCCTGCGCAGGCTCGCGAAGCCTCGCGAGCACGCAGGCCCCGGGAGGCGGTGACGGTGGCTGTATCTCCGAGTACCCAACGGCGCCTACGGCGACGAAATCCATTCGCGCGTTTCAGTTCGACACCACTTGCCGTCGATTCGGTCGCGCTCATCGTCACCTCCGCGTTGTCGGCGGCGACCGGCATCGCGTTCTGGACGCTCGCGGCACGCCTGATACCACCACATGAACTCGGAATCGAGACGGCGGTGCTGTCGTTGATGACCACCGCCGGGGCGGTGGCCGCATCCGGCCCGGGAAACGCGATCACTGCGATGATCCCGGCATCGGATGCAGCCGGTCGTCGTCAGCGTCTGCTGGAAGCCATCACGATCGTCGGAGTAGGCGCCCTCGTCACCGGCGCGGTCGCTGGAGTCGTGGGAGCGTTGACCGTCGGCGAGGCATCGGCGCGCACCACCGTGGTCATCGCGCTGGGATCGGTTGTCCTGGCCTTCTTCGCATTCAAGGACACCGTGCTCACCGCACTGTCGGCGGCTCGGCGACTGCCACCGCTCAATCTGGGAGTCAGCGTCCTCAAGGCGGCCGCGCTGCCGATCGCCTTGCTGGTGGCGCTGCCGATGAGTGCGGTGACCGCGTCGCTGGTCGCCGCGACGATCGGTATCGCCCTCGTCGCCTGGATGGCGCCGCCGCTCGTCGGGCACAATCTCGCGCCCGTAGGAATGGTCCGCGAACACAAACGGAGTGCGCTGCTTGTCTTTTCACTGCGGGACGGGACGGCGAGCCTGGTCTCGATGGGAGTCCTGCTCGCGGCTCCGTTTCTCACGACATGGCTGGCGGGGCCGGTTCAGGGAGCGATCCTCGCGTTGATGCTGCCCATCGCGCAGAGTCTGGACTTCGTCTCCATCGGCGCTGCGATGGCACTCACCAAACACCTACCCACCGCACGCGAGCCGCGACAGGTGATCGTCCGGGTCTGGTGGGTGAGTCAGGCTGCGGTCATCGCCGTCGCGCTGGGCCTGATCGTGACGGCACCGGTGCTCTTCGAGCTGTTCGGCGACGGATACGACCATCAAACCCTCTGGCTCACCCTCGCCGTGCTATGTCTCGCATCGATTCTGCGTGTCAGCTTTGTCGTCTGGGCCGCGGTGTTGCGGGCGTCGCTGGCCACCCGCGCGCTGCTCGTCACCAACTTCGCCACGAGTGTGATCACCGTGCCGTTCCTGGTGATCTCGATCATCGCGTGGGGCGCGGTCGGCGCTGCCGTCGGGGCATGCGTCGGCTCGTTGGTTGCGGGTCTCGCCGGCCTCATCGGCCTGACCCGGGGAAAGCATGCCCTTCGAGTCCAGGAGGGATCCGCATGACGGAGGTGATCGGCTCGATGGTCCCCCAAGCGTCGCGGCCTGCCGCACGCCGGCCCCACATCGTGTTGGTGAATGCGTGGCACGATGACAACAAGGGCGACTCAGCGATCACGGAGGGCGTACTGAGTCTCGCCACGCACGTGAGTCCGCATGCGACGGTCAGCGTCGTTGGACTCACCGAGAACCCCGATCAGGGCAATGATGCGATGCGCCACATCGCCCGAAGGCGCCCGGATGCCGTTCTGCTGCCCAATCCGATGCCGTCGGAGCTCCGCGGACGGGATGACGCGTCACCACTCGTCGACGTCCCGATCTGGTTCTCCCGCCTGTTGTCACCTGCCGCCGCAACGGCTTTCGGCCGCGTGCCGCAACGGTACCGGCGCATCTTCGCCGATGCCGATCTCGTTGTCGGCGTCGGCGGCTCCAACCTGTACACCGACGCATCGGTACAGCCGGTGGTGAGCCTCGCCCGGCTGTTCACCTTGGCGGCACCACTGACCGCTGCGAGCAGAATGGGTATTCCGACCGTACTGCTCGGCCACACGCTTGGCCCCTTCCCCGCCTCACGGCCCGCCGCACGCCGGCTCGCCGCCCGGATGCTCGGCGGGGCAAACCACACCGTCGTCCGCGACGAGAAATCGTTGACGGTTGCGCGCGAACTCGGTTTGGCGAAGCCGGAACTCGCACCAGATATGGCTTACGCCATCACCTCCGACAACAGCTCGCGGGTCGATGCGGCGGTGACGGCCGTCCCCGCCGAGATGGCAAGGACCGCAGTAATCGCCATGCGTGCGCATCCCTCACTGGAGGACGGCGCGAACGATCGGGTCATCGCCCAGATCATCGACGCAACAGCGACACTGCGCCGAACCGGGCTCATCGATCATGTCCTCGTCGTCGCACACACCTTGGGTCCTACCCGTATCGAGGACGACCGCCCGATCTCCCACAGGCTGCACGCCGCGTTGGACCGGCACCAGATACCCGCGTCGTATGCCGACGAAGATCTGAGTCCCACCGAGCTGGCTGCGCTGTACGGGCGTGCGGCCTGCATGATCGCCGTACGGCTACACGCCGCAGTCCTGGCAACTATCTCGGGGACACCGACTTTCGCAATCGCCTACTTCTCGTCGAAATCCGAGGGCGTGATGCGTGCGTCGGGTCTCGGCGATGCGGTCGCCGGCTTTGCCGAGGTCACCGGCGGGCACATCGCCACCGCGCTGGGCCGTCAGATGAACTCGCCGAGCGCACGATCGCGCCTGGCCGCGATCACGGAAGGTCATCGAACAACCTTGCAAGACAGGGCATGCCAATGGTTCGCCCCAGTCACCGATCCCCACGCCGCGGGACACCACGTCGGCCGCGATGAAGACGACTCCTACGACAAACCGAGGACAAACAATGGAAGCTGAGCAGATCGACACACTCGCGCCAGTGCTGGGTGGCGAAGGCCCACCCACGACCGACGACGGCCGCTGGATCGGCGAAGTGCAGCTGTCACAACCCTATGCGGACACGGTCAAGGCGCTGGACTCCGACGGGTACCAGCAGGCGCGACTGCTCGTGCGCAACGGCCGGACCGTCCTCGGGTTCATCGAAGTGGGCATCGACGACGGGGTGATTCTCGGTCGCGAAGTGTGCCGCGAGATGTCACGGCTACCCGAGCGGGCCGCGCACGACTCGGTGCCAGCAGATCTTCCGCCCGTGTCCGTGGTGCTGTGCACACGAGATCGCACCGCCGCAGCGACACGTGCCGTCGAATCTCTGCTGGCGATGGACTATCCGCAATTCGAGGTGGTGGTTGTGGACAACGCGGCCACCACGCTCGATACGTGGCGTTACGTCGATTCGCTGGCCGACCCACGAGTGCGGGCGATCCACGCCTCGGTGCCCGGTCTGGCTGCGGCGCGTAACCGAGGACTCGAAGCCGCCACCCACGCGATAGTTGCCTTCACCGACGACGACGTGGTGGTCGACAGATACTGGCTGGAGCGCCTGGTTGCGCCCCTGTCGGATCCGGCGGTGGCCTGCGTGACCGGACTTGTGCCCGCGGCACAACTACGGACTGCTGCCCAGTGCACCTTCGAGCAGCGGGTGCGCTGGGCGAACAGTCTCGAACGTCGCGAATACCGCCGGGACGATCCGTCGCACGGAAAGCTTTTCCCGTTCCGGGTAGGCGATTACGGCACCGGTGCGAACTTTGCGGTCCGTCGTTCGGTCGCGTTTGCCCTGGGTGGTTTCGACGAGGCACTGGGAGCCGGATCACCGGCCAAGGGCGGCGAAGACATCGACTGGTTCGTACGGACCATCGTCGCCGGTCACACCCTGGTGTGCGAGCCGGATGCAATCACCTGGCATCAGCATCGCGACGACGACGATGCGTTGTCCGCCCAGGCACATGGGTACGGTCTGGGACTCGGCGCATGGCTCACCAAGATCGCCTTTGATCGCGACCTGGCGCCGCTTGCGCTTGCCCGCGCCGGTTCGGCCGCGGCACATCTCGTCACATCGTTCTACGGGCGGGCCAAACCGCGCTCTGCCCCATCGGTTCCCAGTGTCACCGGCGCCGCCCGTGCCGAGTTCTCGGGCCTGATCGCCGGACCGCGAGCTCTGCTGACGGCACGGTCGCAAGGCCGCAAACCGAAGCCATTCCGCCACTTCGGAGAACCCACTGCAAGCGAGCGGGTTGCGCCACCCAAGCCCGAGCCGAGCGGGAGTGGTGCGCCATGACGCTTGCACCACAACGCCTGTCAACCGCGGGGGCAGGCGCCGTGCGGTCGGTCAAACCCACCCGACTCGACCTCGCCCGCGGCGATTCTCGAGTGATCGTGGCGATGGGTCCGGTGCGGGTCCCCACAGTCAGTGGCCTGACCGCCGATCTGCTTCGGCTGGGATGGATTTCGGCCGGGAACCGGCTCGGGATCATCCGGGTTCCAGGCAGCCGGACATGGCAGTACGACCCCAACCATCTCCTCCATGCGGTGCTTGACTGGCACACCGCATTTCCCGACACCGTGGGCTTGACCATCCAGGAGAAGCTCGCGCTCTTGCACTCGTCTGAGCCGACACCCGTCGGTTTGCGGATCTACATCGCCGACGACTATCTGATCACCGACATCCCGCACGGTGTGTTCGACGGTGTGATGGTTGTCCAGCTGTGGCTGTACTTGACGCGATACCAACCGGATTCGACACCGGCGTGGGCGGGGGCGCCCGAGGTCACACCACATATGGCGCGGTCGCTCGCGCGTCATATCCGGTCCGACCCGCGACTTCTCCTCGCACTCGCACGCGCAACCTTCAGTAAGCGACGCGCGCCGTCGACCCCGGATGCTCGCTCACCCAAGGCCGAAGACGAGAGGCCGCCGGCCTCACCTCAGGCGTCGACCCGGTGCACGCGATCGGCACGGCTGCGACCGGCCGACCTCACTGCCCTGCGCCAATGGCGCGACTCGAACACGCCCGGCGTCTCGGTGGCGGTGCTCATGATGACCGTCTTGACCCGTGCGATGCGAGAGGTCGGGGTTGAGCTGGCCCCGCATGTCCATGTGGTGGTCGACGGCCGGCGATACGACCCCGCGATGCGCAACTACCTCGGAAACGCGGCGGTAGGATTGAATCTTCCCTTTTCCGAATCATATTCGCCGAAGTCGCTGCAGGATGAGCTGACCGCTGCGCTCACCTCGGGACGTCCGCTGGCGGCGATGCTCGCCATCTCGTTCGGCCAGTGGATGTCAACGAGACGGCGAAACACCCACTCTCAGGAGATCGACGAACCGACCACAGCGCAATCCGCGACAGTGTTGTCCTTCAGCCACCTACTCGGGCTCGACGACATGCCCGACGGTGCCTGGATCGGAGGTTTCGACGCACACGTGTTCAGCGCACTGACCGAGCCGGCAGACCCACGCGGCATTGCGCTGCTGATGCCGATGATGCGAGACCGATATGACTTGTCCGCGTCCTTCGACACCCGCTACCACTCCATCGACACAGTCGACGCGGCCTTGCGCCTCGCCACCGAGCACGCCGTGCCGATACTGGACGCGAAAGGCACCGAAAGTGGGTGATCACATGCACATGACCACTACGTCCAGGCAGGTCGGTGCCATCTATGCGATTCTTGTCGCCCTCTTGGTCGCAGCGGTTTCGGGATGCAGCGTGCTGGGCACCAAGCCTGCCCCCGAATCAGAGCAGTCCTCCGGAATCGTCTCCGACGAGCTCGGCCCGAACATGCGAGCCTACCGCCAGGAGAACCTCAAACCGGCCGGAATCCTGGTCTGGTTCCACGGAATGGATTCCGATGGAACCGAATTCGACCACGACCCACGACAGCGACACTTCGCGGAGCCGCTCATGCGCAATGGGTGGGTCATCGTGTCGGCCAATGCGGGCGGCAACTCCTTCGGCAACGACGCAGCTCTGCGCGAGTACCGCGCACTCATCGGTGCAGCTCGAACCCGCTACGGCACAACACGCCTACAGTTCGCGTCGGAGTCGATGGGCACCGTCGCCGCCTTGCGGCTGATGGCGGAGCCGGCCTATCGAAATGTGAACGGACTCATCGGGATTTCGCCACTCACCGGAATCCCACCGACGCTGCGCGGGGTGGATTTCATCGAGGCAGCCTGGGGCGGTACGGTTCCCGATCGCGCCGATCCCCTCACCTTCTACCCACAGCGGTTCGCGGGCAAGCGGTTCCGGTTCTACTACTCCACCACCGACACCGTCGTCCCGTCTGGCGCAGGCGCCCGCGCCTTCGCGATCAGGTTCGGCAAGGTGGCCGACGTCGAACTCGTCGAGTGCCGTGGGGATCACGCAGACCCGACGTGCTACCAGGGCGATGATGCGCTCGCGTTTGTGGGAGGGGCGTCGCGGTGAGATCCCATTCCGCTGGCTAGGTGCGAGCCTCGAAGACATTGGTGGGGTTACATTGTCGTCTCACCAGGCCTTCGAGGCTCCTCGCTAGCGCTCGTCGCACCTCAGGCAGCGGTAGGACTCAGGCAGCGTTGGATTCAGCCACTCCAGCGACCCGTGGCCAAGAACTCGTCGAGCACGGCGGTGGCGGGTCCGAGGTCGAAGCCTTGGGCGGCCAGCCAGGAGTCGTCGAAATAGGTTGTGCTGTAACGATCTCCGGGATCGCACAATAGGGTGACCACGCTGCCGGTGCGTCGTTGGGCGACCATTTCGGCGACCAGGGAGAAGGCGCCCCACATGTTGGTGCCGGTGGAGCCGCCGACGCGTCGGCCGAGGCGGTTGGTGACGCAGCGGGCGGTGGCGATCGAGGCTTCGTCGGGCACACCGATCATGCGGTCGATGACCTGGGAGACGAAGGAGGGTTCCACCCGCGGACGGCCGATGCCCTCGATGCGCGACCCGGCGTCCGACGTCAGTGCTCCGTCGCCGGATTCGAAGGCGGGCAAGAACACCGAGTTCTCCGGGTCGACGACGCACAGCCACGTCGGATGCCTGCGGTAGCGCAGGTAGCGGCCCAGGGTTGCCGAGGTGCCGCCGGTGCCGGCGCCCACCACGATCCAGGTGGGGATCGGATGATCTTCGTCGGCCATCTGGGCGAAGATCGACTCGGCGATGTTGTTGTTGCCACGCCAGTCGGTGGCGCGTTCGGCCATCGTGAACTGGTCGATGAAGTGCCCGCCGCGTTCTGCCTCCAGGCGCAACGCCTCCGCATAGACCTCGCCGGCACGCTGGACGAAGTGGCACTGGCCGCCCTCACGTTCGATCAGCGCGGTCTTGGCAGGCGACGTCCCGGCCGTCATCACGGCGATGAACGGAACGCCGATCAGCTTGGCGAAGTACGCCTCGCTGACCGCCGTCGACCCCGACGACGCCTCGATGACGGGGGTGCCCTCGGTGATCCAGCCGTTGCAGATTGCGTACAGGAACAGGGAGCGCGCCAACCGGTGCTTGAGCGAACCGGTGGGGTGGGTGCTCTCGTCCTTGAGGTAGAGGTCGATGCCGACCTCGGCGTCACCGTCGCGCCACCGCGACCACTCCGGCAGTTCGACGCGCAGCAGGTGGGTGTCGGCGCTGCGTCGGGCGTCGGCCTCGATGAGGCGGACGGCGTTGTCGGCCCAGGAGCGGTCGGCGCGACGGTCGATGTCACGGGTGGGCTGCACGAGGCGTCACTTGCTGCCGCGCAGGCGCGACTGCAGGTCGTCGTGCCGCTTCTTGCGATCCCGGTCGATGGCGTCGATCTGACGGTTCACCTTGAGCCGAAGTCCCTTGAACAAGGCCATGCCCAGGGGCAGGGCGATCAGGACACCGAAAACGGCGGCCACGTAGAGCGGCACATCGACGTCGACAAGCCGGGCGCCCAGCACGATCACAACCGCCACCACCACGACCAACGCGAGTCGGGCCAGGGTGTAGGCGGCCAGCGCGAGGGCCAGCGACCCGGCGGTGGCACGCTCGCCCGAGGAGGGGGTGTCGGTCTTGTCTTCGGCAGCACTCACGACGACCAGACTACTGGGCGCGTTCCGGACCACGGTCCGCGCGTCCGCAGGTCACAGGCTTCTTTGCCGGTTCTTTACCTTCTGCTGACGGTTCGAGTACCTGGGCGATTTGCGTGTATTCATGAACCATCGCGCCCGAGGACTCGGGTGCGGCTGACAGAGGGGAACATCCGTGACCACCATCAATCCGGCACCCGCCGCAGCGTTCATCACTCCGGGCATGGCCAGCCAGCACACGCTGACCCCGGGCCAGGTCGCAGCGATGTTCAACGTCAACCCCAAGACCGTGGCGCGCTGGGCGACCTCGGGCATCCTCGGCTCCATCCGCACCCCCGGTGGCCACCGTCGCTTCCGTGAAGAGGACGTCGTCGCGCTGCTGAATCGCCGCACTCACTGAACGACAGTTGGCGCGTTACGAGACACCCTCACGTACTCTGGGTTACGGGAGGTTGCCATGACTTATCTGTTCGCCCTGATCGGTGTCATCGCCATCGGTTTCCTGTTGTGGCGTGCCTTTGGCCCGCAAAGCGAGGGCACCGGCGGCGTCTCGTCGGGCCCCAAGACGACGCGGGGTCCGCTGGGCCCCGACGACGATCAAGACTTCCTTCGCGACCTCGACAACAAGACCCGCGGCACCAACGGATCCGACGGTGATGACAGCTGATCGCCTCGATAGCTCATCTCCCCGGCAGCTGATCATCTGACCCACTCCGCACCTGCGACACCCTCCCGCAATGTCATCGCGTGCAACCGCCATACCTCGGGGTAGGGTTGATTTTCCGACACGCGAGGGGGTGACGAGGGTGAACCCGGGACGGGCAGGTGCAACCGCGTCCGACGACGACCTCAGCTTCGCCGAGAAGCTGGCACATCTCTTCGAGCACAGCCGTGATGAGAACGGCGTGCGCTACACAGGCAAGAAGATCGCCGAGAAGGCCAACGCCCTCGGCTACTCGCTCTCCGACGCCTACATCTCGCAGCTCCGCACAGGTAAGGCCCGCACGCCGTCGTTCCGGACGGTCGAGGCCATCGCGCGGGCGTTCGAGGTCAGCGTCACCTACTTTCTTGCCAACCCCGACGAAGACCTCGACCGCGTCCGGCAACAGCAGGACTACGTCGAGATGCTCGCCGTCACCGGCACGCATCTGTCGGGGATCGATCTCAACTCGCTGTGCCCGGACACCATCGACGTCATGATCGACCTGCTGAAGATGGTCAGGGCGCAGGTGGTGGAGAACCGGGATTCGGGTGGGTCGTCAGCTGCTGGCTGAGTCCCCTCCTGCTGGTTGAGTAGGCGAGCCCCATAGGGCGAGCCGTATCGAAACCCGGTGAGGCGAAGATGTCCGCAATCCGTGGTCACCGATACGCTTGACTCACGAGGTTTCGATACGCGTCGGACTCGCTGCGCTCGCTCGCCGCTACTCAACCAGCAGAAAAGGCCGCCCCAGCCAGCAAAGTGGCGACCGATCAGAGGCCCTGGTAGGAGTGCAGGCCCGAGACGACCAGGTTGATGATGAACAGGTTGAACAGCAGCGCGACGAAGCCGGCGACGTTGATCCAGGCGGCGGCGGTGTTGCGCCAGCCGGCGGTCGCGCGGGCGTGCAGGTAGGCCGCGTAGATGACCCACGCGATGAACGAGACGGTCTCCTTGGGGTCCCAGCCCCAGAAACGGCCCCACGCGGACTCGGCCCAGATGGCACCGCAGATGACGCCCAGACCGAACAGCGGGAAGCCGAAGACGACGCATTTGTAGGCGAGGCGGTCGAGGGTATCGGCGTTGGGGATGTGCGCGACGACGCGTCGAACCGCTCCCCCGAAGCCTTTCATCCCGGTGCCGTCGACCAGCGAGTCGTATGCCTCGTCGGCGGTCTGTGTGCCCCAGCGCATCTTGATCAGGTACAGCACGCTGGCGACGCCCGAGACGAGCAGGACGCCCGACGAGATCGAGATGATCGACACGTGGATGGCCAGCCAGTACGACTTCAGCGCGGGGACCACGGGTGCGGCGTCGGTGTAGAGGTAGCGGCCGCCGATGAACATCAGCAGCGTGACCGGCAGCAGGACGAACGAGATCAGCGGGCGATGCTCGGGTTTGCGCAGCACCACGAGTCCGGCGACGACGCAGGCCGCGCAGGTCAGCGAGATGAACTCGTACATGTTGCCCCACGGCGCACGGTCGGTGGCCATGCCGCGGCAGACGATCGAACCGATGTGGGCGAGCAGCCCGACGATGACGACCGGGTAGGCCATGTTGCCGAGCTTGTCGCCGAAGCTGCGACGCGGTGCCTGCTCGAGCTTGCCGGGGGTGCGCGCGCCGGTCTCCGTGGTGCCGACACCCGCGCCCACCAGCGACTTGTCGGCCAGCTTGCGGCTGCGCACCGCGGCCAACGACACCAGGAACATCGCCATGGCCAGCACGTAGATCGTGATGGCGGTACCGAAGAGGAGGTCGGAGTAGCGTGCCATCGTCTCGTCGACCGGTACGCCGTTGACGGTGGCCGCCATGTGCTCAACTGCACTGCTCACAAGTGCCGTCCTCTCCCGCTCGCCTACAACCGACCCCGGGAGCGTCGGGACGTGCGCGCGCTCTCCGGATCATCGGTGACCAGGGCCGACGCCTGCTCGTCGAAGCCCTCGCCCCAACCGGCCTGATCCGTGCGGGCCAGGCCGGCAATTTCTACTACAGTACGTCGTGCTCGGCCGCTCTGTCCGTCGGGAGTGTCTGCGGCGACCGGCACGAGTCGCGCCCAGATGCGCCGACGACGAATCAGCAACGACACCAACAGCCCGCCGAGCATGACGATTGCGCTGACCAGCACCCAGTTCTGCGCCGGGTCGTGCGACACCTGCACCGACACCCACCGCTGGTAGCCGTCGAAGCGGACGACGGTGCCGTCGGCGAGCGTGGTGCTCTGTCCGGACGCGAGGTTCACCTGCGACTGCCGGACGAGGCGTCCCTGGTCGATGAGTTTCTGGTCGAGTGCGTACGCGTTCTGCGGGCGGCCGGTGTCCAGGCCGGTGTCGCCCTTGTAGATGCGGATGGCGACGTACGGGTCGTCGGGGACGGGCGACGCCGAGAGCAGCAGCGTGCCGTGGAAGGTGGCGGTCGGCGCGAACAGACCCTCGATGGCGATCTGGTTCTTGCGGCGCACATCCTCGTCGGGGTACATGCCGGCGGGGGTGTCGAAGCGGACGGCACCCGACGACATCATGGTCGTCAGATCGTCGGGGATGAACGGCACGGTCTGGGTGCGGGTCTTCCCGTTGGGGAAGGTGACCGTGAAGGTCGGGGCGAATCCGTTGCCGAGCACGTACACGCGGTCACCGGCGACGCGCAGCGGCTCGTTGACGCGCACCGACTTGGTCTGCCAGGTCGACGGCGGACCGGGGTGCGGCCCTTCGGTGTAGCGCATCGTGGCGTCGTACATGTCGGGCTGACCGCTGGGCAGGAAGGTCGCGGAGAACTTGTCGATGCGGAAACAGAAGGGTGTCAGGTCGGTTCCGTCGACGAGGCTGCCGGCGCGGAACGAGTCGTAGACGGCGGTCGAGTTGTTGCACAGCGCCTGCTCACCGTCGGCGACGAGTGTGCGGGTGCCCTCGTAGCCGTAGACCTTGCCGACGGCGATCGCGACCAGCAAGGCCAGCAACGCGAAATGGAAGACCAGGTTGCCGAATTCGCGGAGGTAGCCCTTCTCCGCCGACACCTCGACCACGCCGTCGGGATAGCGCTCACTCGGTTCGCGCACCACCACGGTGCGTCGCCAGCCGCGCAGCCTGCTGTTGATCCGGGCCGCGATCTCCTCGGGGTCGCCGTCCACGGTGTGTTCGACGTGCCGCGGCAGCCGCGACAGATTCCGCGGCGCGGCAACCGGTTTGGCGCGCAGGTTGTGGAAGTGTTCGACCATGCGCGGTGTCAGGCAGCCCACCAGCGACACGAACAGCAGCACATAGATCGCGGTGAACCAGGTGCTGGAGAAGACCTCGAACAGCTGCACGCGGTCCATCAGCTCGCCGAGCGTTCCGTGATCGGCGATGTACTGCACCGTCTTCTGCTCGTTGAGATCCCGTTGTGGCAGCAGCGCACCGGGAATGGCCGCGAGCGCCAACAGGAACAGCAGCACCAGAGCGGTGCGCATCGACGTCAGCGACCGCCACAGGTTGCGCAGCGGCCACAGCACGCGGCGCTTGATCCAGTGTGGTCGGGACGCAGCGGGTTTCGGCGCGTCCGGCGGTGGCGCGTCGTGCGTGGTGGTTTCGACGACGCCGGTCATATCGGCAATTCCGTGTCGGTGATGAAGGCCTCACGAACCCAGACGGTGAACTGATCCCACAGGCCGGTCACCAGTGCGATACCGACCAGGATCAGCATGATCCCGCCGAACACCTGGATGGCGCGCGCATTCCGGCGCAGCCACCCCATGCTGCGCAATGCCCACGCCGACGAAAAGGCCAAGACCACGAACGGGATTCCCAATCCTGCGCAGTAGGCGACGATCAGCGCCACACCCTTGGCCGCGGTCACGCCCTCGGTACCGGTCGCGGTGACCACGATCGCGCTCAGCGTCGGACCCAGACACGGGGTCCAGCCCAGCGCGAACACCGCGCCGAGCAGTGGTGCACCCACGAGGTTGGAGACGAGTCGCGGATGGAATCGGTAGTCGCGCTGCATCATCGGGACCAGTCCGATGAACACGAGGCCCATCACGATGGTGATGACTCCGCCAACCCGTTGCAGCAGATCATGATTGATGACGTAGCTGCGGGTGAGTCCGAAGACGCTCGCGGTAGCGATGACGAAGACGGCAGTGAACCCGGCGACGAACATTGCCGCCGCCATCGCCACACGATGCCGTCCACGTTTGGCCGGTTCGTCGGCCGTCACCGCCGGGGCCTCCGCCCCGACCAGCCCGGCGAGATAAGACAGGTAGCCCGGGACGAGCGGCACGACGCACGGCGAGGCGAACGAGACCAGGCCGGCCACCAGGCAGGCGGCCAACGCAAGGAGCAGCGGTCCGCTGAGCACGGTGTTCTGGAAGCTCTCCCCCACCGCGGCCTGCGGTTGCGCCGCCATCAGCGCGAGGGTGGTCATCCGGCCACCGGACCCGAGGTCTCGGCGACCACTCGCGCCACCGCGGCACCGAGTTCTTCGGCGGTGATGGATTTGATGAAGACCGCGGCCGGCCGGTGTTGCCGGTCGAGGACCACGGTCACCGGCAGCACCGGCAGCGGGATGCCGAGGTCGCCGACGGTGGCTCCGGCGTAGTCGTAGATCGACGGATATCCGACCTTGCGGTCGCCGACGAAGTCCTGCGCGGACTGCCGGTCGTCGCGCATGTTGAGGCCGAGGAAGTCGACGCCCTGCGCTTTGAACTGCTCGTAGACCTGCTCGAGGTCGTCGGACTCGCCGCGGCACGGACCGCACCACGACGCCCACGCGTTGATCACCACGACCTTGCCGGCATAGCGCGGGTCGGTGATCGACAGTGGCTGCCCGGTGAGGAGGTCCTCGCCGGAGACCGGGCCGATCGGCTTGCGGTCGTCGGGGTCGTAGGTGATGACGGTTTTGCCGCCGGGCGAGACGAATTGGAAGGTGTCACCCTGCGCGACCGCGTCGTCGCCGGTGCTACACGCCCCGGCGAAGCCGACGACAGCGGCGAGCAGGAGAGCCAGGATCGCCACGCGGCGGTATCGCCGACTGGTCTGAACACTGCTCACTTGAACCGCCGTCATTCGCTGTTGTTCCGGGTCAGGCCCCGGTCACCAGCGGGTCGGATGCCCCGGCCGGTTCGGAATAGATGATGTCGACGAGCGCGTCGTCCTCGTAGATCAGGCTGGTCAGCGACGCGAGCGAACACTGCCGACGACGCGGGTCGTGCCAGAGTCGCTGGCCTTCCAGGAAGCGGCGCAGCGTGTACACGGGCAGCTGATGGCTGACACAGATGGCCTCGTGGCCCTTGGCCGCGTCGCGCGCCTTGTTGGCGGCGGCGAGCATGCGGTGGGCCAACTGGATGTACGGCTCGCCCCACGACGGGGTGAACGGGTCGCGAATCTTGGGCCAGTGCCGCGGCTTCGACAACGCGCCGTCGCCGACGGACACCTTGAGTCCCTCGAAGACGTTGTCGGCCTCGATGAGGTCGTCGTTGGTGAAGATCGGCAGTCCGTGCGCGGCCGCGATCGGTGTCGCGGTCTCCTGCGCACGCTGCAGCGGCGACGCGAACACGGCGGTGACGTCGTGGTCGGCGAGGGTGTCGGCGACTTTGCGGGCCTGCACCCGGCCCGTGGTCGACAGCCGGAATCCGGGCAGCCGTCCGTAGAGGATGCCGTCGGGATTGTGCACCTCACCGTGGCGCATCATGTGGACGATCGTGTGCATCAGTCGGTCTCCCCCGGTCGGCGGGCCGCGCCTGCCGCTTCGGCAGCGGCAGGAAGCGCGTCGGCGATTCGTGAAAAAGCGTCGTCGCCGAGTGCGGCCGAGACGAACCACGCCTCGAAGGCACTCGGCGGTGCGTACACGCCCCGGTCGAGGAGCGCGTGGAAGAACGGCGCGAACCGCCAGGTGTCGGTGGCCTTGACGCCCGCGTAGTCGACGATCTCGGTGTCGGGGTCGTCGGTGAAGAAGATACTGATCAGGCTGCCCGCACGCTGCACGCGGTGGGAAACCCCCGCAGACGTGAGGGCGCCGGTGAAGAGTTCACCGAGTCGGTCGGCGTTGGCGTCGAGGGCGGCGTAGACGTCGACGTCGGCGTTGCGCAGGGTCGCCAGTCCGGCGGCCACGGCCACTGGGTTCCCTGACAGGGTGCCCGCCTGATAGACGGGACCGGTCGGCGCGAGGCGTTCCATGACGTCGGCGCGACCCCCGAATGCGGCGGCAGGTAGCCCGCCGCTCATCACCTTGCCGAAGGTGTAGAGGTCGCCTGCGACGCCTTCGAGGCCGTACCAGCCGGCGGGGCTCACCCGGAATCCGGTCATGACCTCGTCGATGATCAGTAGCGCCCCGTGCCGGGCGGTCAGTTCACGCAGGCCGGCGTTGAATCCGTCACGCGGCGCGACCGCACCCATGTTGCCGGCGGCGGCCTCGGTGATGACCGCGGCGATCTCGTCGCCGAACTCCTCGAAGGCCTTGGCGACGGCTTTCAGGTCGTTGTAAGGCAGGACGATGGTGTCGTGGGCGGTGGCGCCGGTGACGCCCGGCGACGTCGGCAGGCCGAGGGTCGCGACTCCCGACCCCGCGTCGGCGAGCAGGGCGTCGACGTGACCGTGATAACAGCCCGCGAACTTGATGATCTTGCTGCGGCCGGTGAATCCGCGTGCGAGGCGGATGGCCGACATGGTGGCCTCGGTGCCCGAGTTGACCAGCCGGACACGTTGCACGGGGTCGACGCGGTCGATGATCTCCTCGGCCAGTTCCACCTCGGCCTCGGTCGGGGCGCCGAAGGACAGGCCACCGACCGCCGCGCGCGCTACGGCCTCGACGACCGCCGGATGGGCGTGGCCCAGGATCATCGGACCCCATGAAGAGACCAGGTCAACGTAGTCGGCGCCGTCGGCGTCGTAGAGGTGGCAGCCCTGCGCGCGGGCGATGAATCGGGGTGTCCCGCCGACCGCGTAAAACGCGCGGACCGGGGAGTTGACCCCGCCCGGGATGACCTTCCCGGCGCGCGCGAACAGAGCGGCTGACGTCTCGGCGGTCGGGGCGGTGCGGGTCACGGCCTCCAGTGTTCCAAACGGCACCGGGTGACCCAAATCGTTCAGGTGCTTCTCAGGCCAGCGACCTGGCAACCTGGTCGGCGATCGCTTGCTGCCCGCGCGCGTTCGGGTGCACGGCACCAGGCCCGCTCCTGGTCATCGGCTCGATCCAGCGTTGACTTCCCGCGCAGGCGTCGTGCCCCTCGGACACCGCTTCCATGTCGACGTAGGTGGCGCCGGTCTGGGCGGCCGCGCGTCGGATCGCGTCGTTGAGAGTTGCCTGCAGATGACGCAGGTAGGGAACGTCGCCGGCGGCGACTCGCATGGTCGGATAGCAGCCGCCCGTCGCCGGAAGAATCCACGGATAGCCGACGATGACGACCCGGGCGTGTGGCGCCTTCTGCTGCACCTGCCGGAGCGCCGTCAGCAGGCTCGGATAGGTCGTGGTGAGGATCGGCTTCTCCAGCGAATCGCCGTAGCGGTCGCGGCACGGCGAGCCGGACGGATCGCTGGACGCGACGTCGCGGCAGGCGCGGATCGAACCGGAGTACGTGTCGTTGTCGTTGCCGCCGATCATCATGGTGACCAGGTCGGTGTCGGGTGTCACGGCGTCGAATTGCGCTGGGACGCCGTCGTATTGGGCGTTCGCCAAGTCCGCGGTGTCGGCGCCGGCGCAGCTGACGTCGGTCAGCCGGTAGTGCTGCCGCTCGGTGAGGATCTGAGCGAAGTTCCGCGACGACCGCTGACATAGGAACGGCGACCCTGCCGCGAGCGGGCTGACCCCGGTGCCCGCGCTGTAACTGTCGCCCAGATTGACCTGATCGATCGTGGTGTCGATGCTCGTGGATGGTGCGCTACTGGTGGTGCTCGCGTCGTCGGGTGCGTTGCAGCCGGCGAGGGTGCACGCGGCAACGGCAATCGCAAGCCAGGAGATCCGACGACTGATCACCGTCCCCACCGTACCGAGCAGATTGGATTCGACCCGCTCGCTCCGCTCCCGGCGTCGTGAGAGGCACACTGGGGTCATGGCCGAGCAACGAAGTTCCGCAACCAGCAACAACGAAGTTCTCGACGTCGGCGCCGTGCTCGACGGCGTCCCCACCGGCCTGTGGATCGGCGGCAAGTCGGTTCCGTCCGCGTCGGGCAAGACCTTCCCGGTGTACGACCCGGCGACCGAGGAGCCACTGGTGTCGGTCGCCGACGCCGGGGTCGAGGATGCGCGCGCCGCTCTCGACGCCGCGGCGGCGGCCGCTCAGGACTGGGCCGCGACCGCCCCGCGCGAGCGTGGCGAAATCCTGCGTCGCACCTTTGAACTGCTCACCGATCGCGCCGACGACATCGCGCTGCTCATGACGGCCGAACTCGGTCGCGCGCTGCCCGACAGCGCCGCGGAGGCCAAGTACGGCACCGAATTCTTGCGCTGGTTCGCCGAGGAGGCGGTCCGGGTGAACGGTCGCTTCACCCAGGCCCCGGCGGGCAACGGTCGGATTCTGGTCAGCCACGCGCCTGTTGGGCCGTGTCTGGCAATCACGCCGTGGAACTTTCCGCTCGCGATGGGTACGCGCAAGATCGCGCCGGCATTGGCTGCGGGCAACGTCATGCTGGTCAAACCCGCGCACGAGACCCCCCTGACCATGCTTGCGCTCGCCGAGGCGTTCGCGGAGGCCGGTCTTCCGCCGGGAGTTCTGTCGGTGCTGCCGACCAGCGACAGCCGCGGCGTCAGCACGGCGCTGATCGAGGACGACCGCATCCGCAAGATCAGCTTCACCGGGTCCACGCCGGTCGGGCGCGGATTGTTGGAGCAGGCCGCCGAACGTATCCAGCGGACGTCGATGGAACTCGGCGGCAACGCGCCGTTCCTCGTCTTCGACGACGCGGATGTCGACGCAGCGGTCGAGGGCGCATTCGCGGCCAAGATGCGCAACGGCGGCGAGGCGTGCACGGCCGCCAACCGGTTCCTCGTGCAGTCCGGCGTCGCCGACGAGTTCACCACCAAACTCACCGAGAAGATGGCCGCGGTGCGCATGGGTCCCGGGTATGTCGACGGGGTCACGCTCGGACCGCTCGTCAACGCCTCCCAGCGCGACAAGGTCGCCGACGCCGTCGAGGGCGCGATCGCCGACGGCGCCCGGGTTCGCACCGGCGGAGAACGTCCTGATGGCCCCGGATTCTTCTATCCGGCAACGGTTCTCGACCAGGTGGACCCCTACGCTCCCGTCACACGCGGTGAGATCTTCGGGCCGGTCGCGGTGATCAGCACATTCACGAGCGAGGACGACGGCATCACAGCGGCAAACTCCACCGAATACGGCCTTGCCGCGTACTTCTACAGCCGCGACCTCGACCGCAGCATGCGCGTCGCCGAGGCGCTCGACTCCGGGATGGTCGGTGTCAACCGCGGCGTGATCTCCGACGCGGCAGCACCTTTCGGCGGCGTCAAACAGTCCGGCATCGGACGCGAAGGCGGTTCCGAGGGTATCGAAGAGTACCTTTCGGTGAAGTACGTCGCTCTCACATGAGGGTTTATCGACCCTTGATCCGATCGTCACTTTGGTCACATTGACCTCACCAGTAACTTCCGTACACTCGTCGTCATGCGTGTTCGAAACCTCGTGTCCGCAGTCGCCCTCTCCACCGCTCTCGTCACCGGCGCTGGAGTACTCACCGATGCCCCGGCGAAGGCTGCACCGGTCAGCACCGATCTCGGGAGCGTGGACCTCGGCAGCAGCGACCTGCTCACGCCGAACAGCATCTTCCTCTGGCAGGGCATCGCCACGCGCTACATCGTCGTACTCGGCGCCAAGATGGGCACCTACGGACAGACGCCGGCCATCCTCGACCGTCGTCTCAACGTCGCGGCACGGATGGCCAAACAGCATCCGTTCAACCGGATGATCGTCTCCGGCGGCAACACTTGGTGGCTGCCGGTATCGGAGGCACAGTTCATGAACCTCGGGCTCATCCGACGCGGAATTCCCATGTGGCAGATGGTGAATGAAGGCCGTTCGACCTCCACCGTGCAGAACGCGTCGTACACCGTCGGCATGCTGAAGGCGATGGGCGCCAACGGTGCGGTCATCGTCACCAACGGCTTCCACATGGGCCGCGCCCTCGGCGACTTCCGCGCGGCCGCCCGGAAGCAGCACGCACGCATCGAGTTTCGGGCGGCGTACGCCTGAGTTTCCAGAAACCTCACTTCTGGTCAGAAACCTCATTTCTCGCCAGAGACCGTCGGCCGTTCCGAAGGTCTCCGACTGGAAGTGAGGTCTTTGGCCAGCACCGGAACCGGTCGGAGCCTGCGCGCGTCTAATCTGGCATGGACATCTTCTCGTCACTCAAGGGCGCGGTCAGCCGCCCAGAACTCCTGGCCGCAGGCCTCGACGACCACGAGATCAGGGCAGCTCTGCGCTCGAAGCGACTCGTGAAGCTCGGCAACGGCATCGTGATACCGGCCGAAATGCTCGACGGCACACCGGAGACGCGCCATCGGCAGCGAGCGCTTGCCGTGGCGCGCAAGTCCGCAGGTGAAAGCCGCGCCCTCGGTGGTTCGGCGGCGGCCGCCGTCCTCGGTCTTCCCGTCTGGGGCTTGGATGTCACCCGGGTGGTGTTCGTCGAAAACGGCGCCAAGAAGGCGCGTACCCGGGCCACGGGTGCAGTGCGGGTCGAAATGGACCGTCGGCCACCCGCGATCACCGACGTTGACGGCGTGCGGGTTGTCTCGGCGGCGCGTGTCGTCGTCGACCTTGCACGCACCGCCGAACGCATCCCAGCCATCGCTGTCGGCGACGCAGCCCTGCACCTTGACCTGTGCACGGCGGATGAACTCGCAAACGAACTCGACCTCATCACCGGTATGGCCGGCGCAGCACGGGCACGGAGGGTGGTCGCGGAACTCAACGGAGATGCTGAATCCGTGTTGGAATCCCGCAGTCGGATCACCTTTGTCGACGAAGGCCTGCCCGTCCCAGAGCTTCAGGTGGATTTGTACGATGCCTGGGGTAACTGGGTGGCACGGGTCGATTTCCTTTGGCGCAAGCACGGTCTCGTGGGCGAATGCGACGGGAAGAAGAAGTACAGCGGCCAGGATGGCAGAGGCCGCTTGCTGTATGAAAAGTACCGGTCGGACGCGATCGCCGAGCTCGAGTATCAACAGGTTCACTGGGGATGGTGCGACCTCGAAGACCTCGACGATAAGGCACGGCTGATCAAGCGTCTTCGCCGCAAGCTCGGCCTGGACAAAGACCCCACAAATGGTCAGGGACCTTCGGAAGTTCCGAAGGTCCCTGACGAGAAGTGAGGTTTCTGACGAGAAGTGAGGTTTCTGCGTCGAACGCTCAGCGCAGCAACGCGCGCGACATGACGACGCGCTGGATCTGGTTGGTGCCCTCGTAGATCTGGGTGATCTTGGCGTCGCGCATCATGCGCTCGACCGGGAAGTCGCGGGTGTAGCCTGCGCCGCCGAAGAGCTGCACGGCGTCGGTGGTGACCTCCATTGCAACGTCGGAGGCGAAGCACTTCGACGCCGACGAGATGAAGCCGAGGTTCTTCTCGCCACGCTCGGCGCGGGCGGCCGAGGTGTAGACCATGAGGCGGGCCGCCTCGACCTTCATCGCCATGTCGGCGATCATGAACTCGACACCCTGGAACGTGCTGATCGGCTTGCCGAACTGCTTGCGGTCCTTGACGTATTCGATGGCTTTGTCGAGGGCGCCCTGCGCGATGCCGACGGCCTGCGCGCCGATGGTCGGGCGGGTGTGGTCGAGGGTCTGCAGCGCGGTCTTGAAGCCGGTGCCCTCGTCGCCGATGATGCGATCCTCGGGGATGGTGCAGTCCTCGAAGTAGAGTTCGGCGGTCGGAGATCCCTTGATGCCCAGCTTCTTTTCCAGCGGCCCGACGGTGAAGCCGGGATCATCCTTGTGCACCATGAACGCGGAGATGCCGTTGGCCTTGCGCTCCGGGTCGGTGACCGCCATGACGGTGTACCAGGATGACTTGCCGCCGTTGGTGATCCAGCACTTGGAGCCGTTGAGCACCCAGTTGTTGCCGTCCTTGCGGGCGCGGGTCTTCATGCCCGCGGCGTCGGAGCCGGCCTCGCGCTCCGACAGCGCGTACGACGCCATCGCCTCGCCCGACGCGATCGACGGCAGCACCTGCGCCTTGAGCTCGTCGGAGCCGTTCAGGATGAGACCCATGGTCCCGAGCTTGTTGACCGCCGGGATCAACGACGACGACGCGCACACCCGCGCGACCTCTTCGATGACGATGCAGGCAGCGACGGAGTCGGCGCCCTGACCCTCGTACTCGTCGGGGACGTGGATCGCGTTGAAGCCCGACGCGACCAGCGCGTCGAGGGCCTCCTGCGGGAACCGCGCCTCTTCGTCGACAGCGGCGGCGTGCGGCTCGATCTCCTTCTCGGAGAGCGCGCGGATAGCCTCGCGCAGCGCGACGTGCTCCTCCGGCAGCTCGAAGACGTTGAAATCAGGATTTCCGAATCCCATGAGTCGACTCCTCACGGCACTGCGTGCCAAACGTTGGATAAGTCCAGTTCATCACGGCACTCAGTGCCATGTCAATCTGATGTGGCCTACTCCGATTGTCCGTTACCGGGCCCTGCCTCGCCCAGTTGTTCGGCGACTCGACGCGCGATGTCGGCGACGGGGGTGCCGGCCGGATAGGTGACGACGCTGACCACCGCGTCGGCAGGAGTCTCGACGGTCGGGGCCGCACCGGCACCGAGTGCCGCCCGCACGCGCGCGAGTTCACTGCGCAGCCGTTCGGCGGTGGCGTCGGCGTCGCCGCGGATCATGCGTCGGAGCAGGTAGTTGTGGGCCGCGGTCACCGCGGACACATAGGCGACGACGCGCACCGGCGGCTCGTCGGGCCTGCGGTTGCGCAGGAAGTCCTCGAACAACCGCTGGTAGCGGTAGGTGGTAACGAGCTCGCGATCGCGCAGCGCCGGCACCTCCTGTACCACCTGCAGACGCCGCAGCGCGAGCGTCCGATCGCCCGAGAAATGCGCGAAAACCAGCTCGGCGGCGGTGCACACGGCCGACCACGGATCGTCGACGACGGCGGCAAGGTACTCGTCGACCTGCGTCAACAGCGCCTCGTGATCGGCGAAGATAACGTCTTCCTTGGACCCGAACTGCCGAAAGAACGTGCGCCGCGAGATGCCCGCGGCGGCCGCGATCTGCTCGACCGTCGTCGACTCGTAGCCGCCCTCGGAGAACAACCGAATCGACTCCGCCACGACCAGCGTCCGAAAGTCCGCGTCACTCGGTGCCATGTCACCCAGTATTGCCTGCGGCGGCCTGACCATCGTCGAAGACGGGTCAGATCGGTCATCCATTACGCTGAGTCGCTGTATCGCCCGAACCCGGGCGGTTCGGTTCGGGGGTGCCGACTCGTCACGTCCCGAGCCGCGTTCACCAGTGCGCCGAGGCCCACCGAAAATGGTTGTTCCGCATCCCCATTCGATTCTGCCCGACGGCGGGGTCCAGACCTCGATGATCGCCGACCGTTCGGTCGCCCGACGCCTCGCGACCCACACCGTCGCCCGCCGGGCGCGCTGGCTGATTCCGGCCATCGTCGTGGCGGGTTTGATCCTGAGTCTTTCCACCGTCGCCCTCGGGAATTCCCCTGGTTTCGACACCCTGCTCGACTGGGCGCTGGCCATGGTTCTCGGCGTCATCGTGGGCGGCGTCATCACCCTCCCGATGCTGGTCCTGATGTGGTGGATGACGCTCCGCCAAGTGCGCACGCTGATTCCCGACGGCACGCTGCTCACCTCGGAGTTCGGCGCCGACTGGATCGGTTATGGCGCCGACGGCATCCACACGCGGTTGCGCTTGTCCGAACTCGACCGCATCCGGGTGAGCCGAACCCATCTCGTGGCATTCGTTGCCGGGCAACCGGTCCTGATCATTCCCCGCGAATTGGTCCCAAACGAGGTGGCCGAGGGCATCGTGCAACGGCATCGGGAGATCAGGGCGGTTCATCGGCCGGGCGACGCCGGGGCTCAAGGGTCCGGTGCCGAACACGCCGGTGTCGACGGGCCAGGCTCGGCGCGGATCGTCAACGACGCCGACGGTACGACCGTGGCGACGATGGTCGCCGACCGGGGGCTGCCGATGCGCCTCGTCCGCGCGACGTTCACCGGTTCGTCGCTGGTGCTGTGCGTGGTCGCCGTGGCGATCCTCGTCGCGTGGGCGATCATCGACGATGCCGAAGGCGCGGGAATCCTGGTGTCCGCTCCGGTCATCGGCGCAGTCGTTTTCGTCGGTGTGCTGGCGACCTCGTATTGGCAACTGTTCGCCCGCCTTCGGCGACTGATGCCCGTGGGGGCACAGCTGTACGTCCGGTACTCACCCGATCGAGTGGAAGCCACCTACGGCACGGTGGCGACGTCGGTGTCGCTCGCCGACGTCACCAGGATCCGCGAAACCCGCGCCGCGATCGATCTGTGTCACGGCCGCACACCAGTGCTGACCATTCCGGCCGACATGATGCCGCCCGGCTTCGTCGACCACGTACGAACGAACCGCAACACCTGAGCCGCTGTCCGGACTCAGCTCTGGGTGGCCTCCTGGCGCAGCTCGAACTTGAGCACCTTCCCAGTGGGTGTGCGTGGCAGATCCTCGGCGAAGACGATGTCGCGCGGAACCTTGTAGCCGGCCAGCAGTCGCCGGGCGTGTGCGATCAGATCGTCCTTGGACAGCGATTCTCCCTGCCGCACAAGCACATACGCTCTCGGTCGCTCGCCCCACTTCTCGTCGGGGACGCCGATGACGGCGACGTCGAGCACCGCGTCATGGCTCACCAGTGCCTGTTCGACCTCGACCGTCGAGATGTTCTCACCACCGGAGATGATGATGTCCTTGGCACGGTCCTTGAGCTGGATGTAGCCGTCGGGATGCATGACGCCGAGATCGCCGGAATGGAACCAACCACCCGCGAACGCCTCGGCGGTGGCCTCCGGATTCTGGAAATACCCCGCCATCACGTTGTTGCCCCGCAGCACGATCTCGCCCATAGTCTCGCCGTCGGCCGCAACATCGACGAGCGGCACCCGATCGCGTTCGACGACGCGCGCATTCTCGGCCTGCAGCATCCCGACACCCTGCCGCGACAGTTTGGCGGCCCGCTCGTCGGGCGCGAGGTCGTCCCACGCCTGCTGGTACTCGCAGATCGTGTACGGGCCGTACACCTCGGTCAGTCCGTAGACGTGGACGACGGTGATCCCGATCGCCTCGAGATGGCCGATGACCGTCGGCGACGGCGGCGCCCCGGCCGTCGTGATGCGCAACGGCCGGTCGACGCGGTGGGCACGCGGCGATCCGACGATCGTCGTGCACACGGTCGGCGCACCGCACATATGTGTGGCGCCGAGATCGTCGATGGCATCCCACACGGCGTCGGCGCGGACGGCGCGCAGACAGATGTGGGTGCCAGCGGCGGCGGTCACCGCCCACGGGGTACACCAGCCGTTGCAGTGGAACATCGGCAGCGTCCACAGGTAGCGGGTGGTGCCGGTGAACTGGTTGTGGAAGGTCTCACCGAACGAATTGAGGTAGGCACCGCGGTGGGTGTACATGACGCCCTTGGGTTTTCCGGTGGTGCCCGAGGTGTAGTTGATCGAGATCACGGTGTTCTCGTCGCCGACCGTCCACGGCAGCGGTGTCGGGTCCAGGTCGTCGGCAGCCGCAAGATGATCCGCGTAGGCGACGAGACCGGGGATGCCCGACGCGTCGACGGGGCCCGGCGTCGGACCGAACTCGGGGTCGGTGATCTCGATGACCGTGGCGAGCTCCGGCAACTGACCGGCGATGGCGGCGACCGTGTGGCGGAACTCGGCGTCGAAGTAGAGGGCCGTGGCCCCGGAATGGTTGAGGATGTACACCAACTCCGGGCCGGCCAGTCGCGAGTTCAGCGCGACGAGCACCCCACCGGCCAACGGCACGGCGAAGTGCGCGATCAGCATCTCGGGGATGTTCGGCGTCAGGTAGGCGACGCGGTCGCCGGGCGCGATCGTGGCCCGCAGCACGCGAGCGAGCCGCTGCACCTCGTCGGCGAACTCGGCGTAGCTGTAGGTGCGCTCGCCGTAGACGATCGCCTCGCGGTCGCCGAACACCGCGGCGGAGCGTTCGAGGAAGCGCAGCGGACTCAGTTCCGAGCGGTTTGCCAGTCCCCAGTCGCCGGTCGTGAACACAGCCGATCGGTCGGCATCGTTTGCGGGCTGGGTGGTAGGGGCCGACATGCTTGCTCTCCTGTGCTCTTGATCTGACCGTCACAACTGTCCATGTCCGACGGTATGGATCACACTGGAAGCATCACTACCCCCGAATGGGGGTGATCGGCACGGAGGTGACGCCATGCACGACGACGTGTGGCGGCCCAGCGACGAAGATGCGATGCGCGCCGCGTTGCGGGCCGGGCAACGGGCGACGCAACTTCCGGTGCATTTCGGTGGGGTGGTGCGGGGACGCGACCTGGTCCTGTCGGGATTTGTCGGGACCCGCACGGGCAACCTGCGCGATCTCGTGATCAGCACACGCTGTGGCCTGGGCGGTCGTGCCATCGACGAGCGTCGTGCCGGCGCCGTCGTCGACTACGCCAACTCGACGGAGATCACCCACGAGTACGACGTCGAGGTGGCCTCCGAAGGCATCCAGTCGCTGGTCGCCGCCCCGGCCGTGGTCGCAGGCCGGACCAGGGCGCTGCTCTACGGCGGGTTGCGCAGCCCGGATCCGATCGGCGACGCCGCGATCACCCGCGTGGTGAACGCCGCGTCGCAGCTGGCGCGGGAGATCGAGATCCGAGACGAGGTCGACCGCCGCGTCGCGCTCATCGAGCAGGATCGGAGTCAACGGGGCCCGACGGTCGCACCGGCGGTCGCCGAGGGCATCGTGGAGAGCTACCTGGAGCTGCGGTCGATCGCGGAGTCGACCACCGACCCCGCCCTCGCCGAGCGGCTGCGCGGGATCGAGCTTCGGCTCGCCGGACTCGGCGAAACCAATCCCGCCGCCGCCCAACTGTCCGCACGGGAACATGACGTTCTGGCGCACCTGTCTCTTGGGTGCCCCAACCGTGAGATCGCCGACCGCCTGGGTCTTGCGCCGGAGACGGTCAAGGCCTACGTGCGCAATCTGATGGGGAAGCTCGGCGTGCACAACCGGCGCGCGGCGGTGGTCGAAGCACGACGTCAGGGACTTCTGCCCTGAAGGTTGCCACGCGGCAGGCACGCCATACGTAACGTGGGGTCATGAGTATGCCTACCGAAACCGCCACACCCGACGACGCCGACGTTCCGAACGATGTAGCCACGGTTTCTCCCGACGACGATCTGTCGGCCGACGAACGCGCCCTACTGGTGGAGAACCTACGGTACGCACTCGACGGGCGGTGGCGGTCCACCCGCGACATGGTGCGTGAGCGTTCCGACCGGGCCGATCTGCTCCCCGATCCGTCGCGCACGCTCGACGAGGCGCGGACACGGATGCTCGAAGAACTGAAGGAACTGTCGGGTCAGGGGTTCGCGTCGGCCGGTTTCGCGTCGGATCATGGCGGGACCGGCGACGTCGGCGCGTCGATCACGGCGATCGAGATGCTCGGCTATGCCGACCTGTCGCTGATGGTGAAGGCCGGCGTGCAATGGGGCCTGTTCGGCGGGGCGGTCGAAAACCTGGGCACCGCAAGGCATCACGAGCGCTACGTCAAGGGAATCATCGATCTCGACGTTCTCGGCTGCTTCGCCATGACCGAGACCGGGCACGGCTCCAACGTCCAGGCACTTGACACCACCGCAACCTACGACCGCGACACCCGCGAGTTCGTCATCCACTCGACCAAGGCGGCCGCGCGCAAGGACTACATCGGCGGCGCCGCCCTGCATGCGCGATACGCCGCAGTGTTCGCGCAACTCATCACCGCGGGCCCGGGTGAGGAGCCGGAAAGCAAAGGCGTGCACTGCTTTGTGGTCGAGATCCGCGACGAGGACGGCAACGACCGGCCGGGGATCACCACCAGCGACTGCGGCTACAAGGGCGGCCTGGCCGGTGTGGACAACGGGCGCATCGTCTTCGACAACGTGCGCATCCCCGCGGAGAATCTGCTCAATCGGTACGCCGATGTCGAGGCCGACGGCACGTACACGTCGCCGATCGAGAACCCCAACCGGCGCTTCTTCACGATGCTCGGCACCCTGATCCGCGGACGCGTGAGCGTCGCCGCGACGGCCGGCGCCGCGGGGCGCAAGGCCCTGACCATGGCGACGCGCTACGGCCTGATCCGCAAGCAGTTCGAGGCACCCGAGGAGACCGACGAGATCATCGTCATGGACTACCTCGGCCATCAGCGAAAGTTGTTGCCGCTCATAGCGAAATCCTACGCGATCGCGTTTGCGCAGAACGAGATCGTGGCCGAGTTGCACGAGGTGCAGAGCAACTCGCCCGACGATTCGGATGCCGGGCGGCAGCGTCAACTCGAGTCCGACGCCGCCGGGCTGAAGGCGTATGCCACCTGGCATGCGTCGAACGCCGTGAACGTCAGTCGCGAAGCCTGTGGTGGAGCGGGCTATCTCGACGAAAACCAGCTGTCGATCATCCGCGGCGACATCGACGTTTTCACCACGTTCGAGGGCGACAACACGGTGATGACGCAGCTCGTCGCCAAGGAGTTGTTGTCATCGTATTCCGATGACGTGCAGGGACTTTCGGCGGGCGGCTGGGTACGGTTCGTGGTCGGGATGGCGCGCGACGTGGTGGTCGAGAAAACCGCGGTCCGGCAGGTGGTGCAAACCCTGCTGGAGAGTTCCGACGAGGACACCGAGAAGTCGAATCTCACCAACCGCGGCACGCAGATCCGGTTGTTCCGCAACCGCGAAGATCACCTCATTCGCACGTGCGCGCAGCGTTTGCGTAGGGCCCTCGACGACGACAACGACGCGTTCGAGGTGTTCAACAACGCGCAAGATCATCTGCTGAAGGTCGGGCAGGCACACACCGAACGCGTTGTGCTCGAGGCCTTTATCGAGGCGATCAACGACTGCGACTCACGGTCGGCGGCTGAGCTCCTCGGCAAGGTGTGCGACCTGTTCGTCTACTCCGCCCTCGAAGAGGACATGGGCTGGTTCCTCATGCACCGGCACATCTCGGTGGAGCGGGCCAAGGCGATCCGGCGGGGCGTGAACACCCTGTGCCAGGAACTCCGACCACACGCCCGAACCCTGGTGGACGCCTTCGGCATTCCGGAAAGCCTCCTCGCCGCACCGATGCTCGAGCACGGCTGAGGCGACGGCGCCAAGGCGCCGGACGATCGGCTTGAAGTTGGGTCCGGAATCCGGACCCAACTTCAAACGGATGAGTGGACAGCCAGCCAAAGTCGTCGGGTCAGTCGTCGGAACTCCCCTTGGGCGGAATGCCCAGCCGCACGGCGGTATGCGCATCGTTCAGTTCGGAGCGAAAGCGATCGACGTTGCGCGCCCAGGCCTGATTCACCGTCCCGGACTTCAGCTTGACGCCGACACCCTTGCGTCGACGCGGTACGCCGTGGAGTTCGCCGAGCGCCGGGGCGCTCTCCCAGTCCTCGGGCACCGCGCCGTGGTTGGGCGGGTAGATCTTGGCGATGTCGTCGAGGCGGATGGTTTGCGCACCCTGCCGGAGCGTCGTCTCGGTGAGTTCGACGCTGACGTGGCGTCGGGCGGCGGTGACCTGAACCATCGAGAAGCCGACCAGGATCACCAGGAAGATGAGCAGCACCGGCCAGTGCACGCTGCCCGGTCCGGTGATCTCGAGAACCAGGACCGCGATCACCAACAACGGGCCGATCGACACCACCCACCAACTGCCGCCGGGCTCGTAGAAGAGCACGTCCCCCGGGTCCTCGTTCTCGTCCTCGGCCCGATCGTCGGGCTCGGCGTCGCTCACGCGCTCTTCCGCCGCGGCTTCTTCTGCAGGTTCTTCTTGACGGGCTCCGGGATCGGCTCGCCGGTGTACCAGGACTCCGACTCCGGCCGGTACGCGAGCAGCGACCCGAACAGCGCAATGATGCCGGCCAGGAGTGCGAACGCGAGAAGCGGCGCGAGGAAGCTGATGACCAGCAGCATCGCGACCACCACGAGGGTCAACGCGGCCAGCGACGACCGCCAACGCGCATCACCGACAAACGCTTTGGACCCCATCAGAATGTCGGCGACACCGACGATCGCGACGAGCACGCCGACGGCCACCGGTCCCAGCGTCGACATCGACGACACCGCACCGAGGATGACGAAACCGACACCGAGCAGAACCAGCAACGCACCGCCGGTCACCCAGCACCGGTAGGCCCAGACCACGAGTTTGGGTCGTTGTGCCGGATCAGGATTGGTCACTTGCTCGCCGTCCTTCGTCTGTCTGGTTCCCCGTCGCTTCGCTCGCCCTGGAGTAATTCCCCGTCGCTTCGCTCGCCCTGTTATCGCGGCCGGCCACGTCGTGATCGGATGCCGATTGATCGTCCCGGGTGACAGGTCCTCCGTCACCATACGGCGGTGTCTGCGGTGGCACCTGCGGTTGCGGAGGTCCCGGGCCGTACTGGGGTGGGTACGGGGGCTGGGGTGAGTACCCGGCCGGCGGATAGGGATAGGGATACGGACTCGGTGGCCCGAGGACCGGTCGCGGTTTGCGGAACTCGGCCATCGCGCGGCAGTACTTGTCCGATTCCGGGCGCATCAACAGGATCGTCGCCCCGATGGCGGCGACGCCGCTGATCACCGTCGGCACCATGGACCAGACCGGGTCGCGGTCGGAGAAGAAGGCCAAGAGCAGGTCGACCGTGACGTACACGCCCATCGCCGACGCGATCACCCGCGCCCATCCGTGGCCACGACGGGTGAAGAAGACAAAGACGAGCGGCAGCACGGAGAGCACCACGGCCACCCCGATCAGAAGGGCGACGATGAAGCCGGTCGACGTCATGAATTCGAGTTGGTCGGCCGGGACACCCGCCGACCCCTCGTGCACCGAGTCGCGAATCGACTTCGCGAGTGCCGAGGACTGGGCGAAGAACGCGACGATCTGCCCCAGGACCACGACGATCCACAATTCGGACGCGATCTTGATGGAGTCGGGCAGCTTCGGACGAACCGGCGCACCGGAGTCCCCCGGCCCGGCAGACCCCCCGGACGTCGGGTCGAACGGTGCAGACATGCCACCAGGGTAATGAACGGCACCTGTGCGCAACCTGGGAGGATGCGGCTTCGCACTGTCATTCGTTCGGTCTGTCTTGGCGCCCGGGTGCGGTCTCCGCGTCGACAGCCGATCCACCGCGTGTTTGACTCGGCCAATCGACCAGGTCATCCGGGTAGCACCAGGGAGCGAGGGACCGGCCATGACACAGACGGATCGTCGGTCCGATGAGGTAACCACGCCCGGCTTTCTCCACCCATCGGCACGGCCCCTGTGGCGCACCCCGGGTGCTGTGGTCGCCGCCGCGGGGGCCCTGCTGGTCGCCATCTCCTACGGTCTGGTCTGGTATCGACCCGACGTCGACGCGTCGGTCGCCATCACCGGGTGGGGCGGTGCGAGCGAATCCGGGTACGACGTCGACTTGAGTCTCCTGCATCTGTTGCCGGTGCTGGCGGTCGTGTTGGTGGTGACGATCGTCGTCGGCCTGGTCTGCGGGCGGACGATCGACGAGACGCGTCCGGTCGCGATGGTGACCGTCCTGTCGGCTCTCAGCGGAGCATTGGTGTCGTTGGCGGTGGTACCCGACGGCATCTCCGCGTCGGGGGCAGGCGTGTACGTGGCGGTCGTCGGCTGCCTGGTGATCGCTGCGGGTGGCGCGCTGCTCACCTTCGTACGGCGCTGACCGGCGCCGGCGCCGGCGCCGGCCTTGCCGACGATCATGGGCCAGCAAGAAGGTCGTCGGCGGCGAGAAGAGGATAGCCGTCCAAAACGGTCCTCCTCAGGGGCCACCGAGGCATATTGCCCTCGGAGACACATCACGGCGACCGTTTCAGTTGCGGTCCCAAGAAGTTGCGCTCAGCCCAGGCGAGCTGCCACCTCGGCAGCCCAGTAGGTGAGGATGATCGACGCTCCGGCGCGGCGAATCGATGTGAGTGACTCGAGGATCGCGGCGTCGCGGTCGATCCAGCCGCGTTCGGCGGCGGCGGTGATCATCGAGTACTCACCGCTGATCTGGTAGGCGGCCACCGGGACGTCGGCGATCTCGGCGACGTCGCGCACGATGTCGAGGTAGCTCATCGCCGGTTTCACCATGACGATGTCGGCGCCCTCGTCCAGGTCGAGCCGCACCTCGCGCAAGGCCTCGATCCGATTCGCCGAATCCTGTTGGTAGGTCCGACGATCGCCTTGGAGACTGGAGCCGACGGCCTCCCGGAACGGACCGTAGAAAGCCGACGCGTACTTGGCCGCATAGGCGAGGATGCCGGTGTCGGCGAAGCCGGCGTCGTCGAGCGCGGCGCGGATGGCGCCGACCTGGCCGTCCATCATGCCGCTCGGTCCCAGCAGATGCGCACCACTTCGCGCCTGCGCCAACGACATCGAGACGTAGCGTTCCAGGGTCGCGTCGTTGTCGACCCGACCTCGCGCATCCACGACGCCGCAATGCCCGTGGTCGGTGAACTCGTCGAGGCAGGTGTCGGCCATCAGGACGGTGTCGTCGCCGAGGTCGTCGGAGAGAATCCGCAACGCGCGGTTGAGAACTCCGTCGTCGGCGTCGGCGCCCGACCCCGTGGCATCCTTGTCGGCGGTTGCGGGCACCCCGAAGAGCATCAGGCCACCGACCCCGGCGCGAACGGCCTCTTCGGCCGCCTTGCGCAGCGAGTCGAAGGTGTGCTGGACGACGCCGGGCATCGACGAGATCTCACGAGGCTCGTCGAGGCCGTCGGCGACGAACATCGGCAACACCAGTTGCCTTGGCGCCAAGGTGGTCTCGGCCACCAGTCGACGCATGGCCGCGCTGGTGCGCAACCGCCGCGGGCGGATCACCGGTGCCATGACGCCTCCTTGCTGTTGTGTTGCCGGCCCTTCGAGGCTCGTCGCTAGCGCTCCTCGCACCTCAGGGACCGGTGGTCGTCTCGTCGCTAGCGCTCCTCGCACCTCAGGGAGCGGCTACTACGACCGCGACCGTCGCGACTTCTTGCGCGGCGGCGGCAGTGCGCCTTCGGCACGCAGACGCGCGGCGTGTTCGGCGAGTGCGTCGACGAGGTCGGGGATCGACGCCGTCTCCGGCTGCACGTCCACCCGCAGACCGAATTCGGTTGCGGTCTCGGCGGTCTTGGGTCCGATGCAGGCAACGATGGTGCGCGCGTGCGGCTTTCCGGCGATACCGACCAGGTTGCGGACGGTGGAGCTCGAGGTGAAGCACACCGCGTCGAAGCCGCCGGTCTTGATCATCTCGCGCGTCTGCGCGGGCGGCGGGGCCGCGCGCACGGTGCGGTAGGCGGTGACGTCGTCGATCTCCCAGCCGCGTTCACGCAGGCCTTCGGAGAGGGTTTCGGTGGCGATGTCGGCTCGCGGCAACAGGATTCGGTTCACCGGGTCGAAGACGTCGTCGTACGGCGGGAACTCGTCGAGCAGGCCGAGCGAGCTCTGCTCACCCGACGGAACCAGCTCCGGGTTGATGCCGAAGGAACGCACCCGCTCGGCGGTTGCCTCACCGACACAGGCGATCTTGACGCCGGAGAACGCCCGGGCGTCGAGCCCGAACTCGGCGAACTTCTCCCACACGGCCTTGACCGCGTTGGTGGAGGTGAACACCACCCACTGGTAGCGGCCGTCGACCAAACCTTTGACGGCCCTTTCCATCTGCGCGGGGCTGCGCGGCGGTTCGACGGCGATGGTCGGGACTTCCTTCGGGACCGCGCCGTGGCTGACGAGACGGTCACTCATGTCGCCGGCCTGGTCCTTGGTGCGCGGCACCAGGACGGTCCAGCCGTAGAGCGCCCGCGACTCCCACCACGACAGCTTGCCGCGCGAGGCGACGACCTTGCCGATGGTGAGGATCAGCGGACCGGTCAGCGCGTTGCCCTGCTCGTTGAGCGTCGCAAGCGTCGCCTCGATGGTGCGCTGCTGGCAGGTGGTGCCGTTGATCGTGATGGCGACCGGCGTCTGGGCGGCCAGACCCTGCTCGGTCAGCGCGCTCGCGGTCTCGGCGAGATGGCCGGAGGTCGCGTGCAGCACCAGCGGACCGGGGGCGGCTGCCAGTGCGGCCCAGTCGACCTCGCCGCGCACGTCGGCCTCGGTGTGGGTGGAGCCGAGCGGCATACCGGCGTAGCTGGGCACCACGGATGCCGCGGGCAGGCCGGGGAGCACCTCGAACGCGATCGAGGTGCGGGCGACGGCGTTGACCTCGGTGAGCACGGAATCGGTGGTCAGCGGATCGCCGGAGACCACACGGACCACGTCGTCGCCGGCCTTGGCAGCGGCGACCAGGGTCTTGGCGACCTCGGTGGGATCGCCGAGGGCCGGGTGGACGATCGCATCCGCGTCGTCGGTGGTCTCGTCGCTGTCGACCGGCGCGGTGCTGTTCTCCGTGTCGGTGCTATCGGCGCCCTTCGAGGCTCGCTCCGCTCGCACCTCAGGGAGCGGAGACTTGGCCCGACGGTTGTCGGCGGCCGGCTCCTCGCGGTGTGCGCTGCCGATCAGGTTCACCACCGCGGCGGGAACGTCGGGGTCGATGTAGGCCGTCGTCGCGTTCGCTATGACGGTCCGCGCCCGCACAGTGAGCAGCTCGGGATCCCCGGGGCCCGACCCCACGAAGAGGATTCTGCCCGCTCGCTTCGCTCCCGGCGCAGGCAAAATTCGTCCCGGATGTGCCTTGGTTGTCGTACGGCTCATGCGTTCGCACTCTCCTGCCCTCGCCTCGAGGGCTGCAGTTCCTTCTGGAACTAGGGAGAGTCGACGAGGTCGCCCGCTCCCAGTTCCAGCAGTTCGGCGGCGAGATCCGCACCGAGTTGAGCCGCACGATCGACCGGTCCCACCACCGAAGCCCGGATCACATCGGATCCGTCCTCGGCCGCCACCGCCGCACGAAGCGACAGTTCGGCGAAGATGCGCCCGTCGTCGTCGATCGACTCCACCACCTCGGCAATCGCTCCGATCGGGGCGGTGCATCCGGCTTCCAGAGCCGCAAGCACAGCCCGCTCGGCGTCGATCGCCGCACGGGTGGACTCGTCGTCCAACTCGGCGAGTACTCTCACCAGTTGGGCATCGTCGGAGCGGCACTCCACAGCCAAAGCACCCTGCGCCGGAGCCGGTAGCAAGACCACCGGATCAAACGACTCGGTGACCTCGTCGGCACGTCCGATACGGACGAGACCGGCGCGAGCGACCACGACTGCATCGAGTTCGCCACTGGCGACTTTGCCCAACCGAGAATCTAGGTTGCCTCGTAGGGGGCGGATTTCCAAACCGAGACCCAATGCTCTAAGCTGCGCCGCCCGTCGCGGGGCCGAGGTCCCGACCGTCGACCCGGGTGGGAGTGCGCCGAGGACCAGATTATCCCTGCTGACCAGCGCATCTCTGGGATCTTCGCGGGGCGGGATGGCCGCGATGACCAGGCCGTCCTCGGGTGCGGTGGGCAGATCCTTGTAGGAGTGCACCGCAACGTCGACCTCGTGTTTGTGCAACGCAGTGCGGATGGCGGTGGTGAACACCCCGACCCCGATCTCGGCGACCGGCGCAGCGGATTCGTCACCGGCCGTCCGGATGATCACCAGTTCGGCGGGGTGTCCGGCGGCGGTCAGGGCGTCGGCGATGGTCTGTGACTGGGTGGTGGCCAGCAGCGAACCCCGGGTGCCGATGCGAATCGGGATCGGGAGCGTTTCGCTCACTTATCTGCCTGGTTGATGGGGCGATCTCCGATCGGGTCGGACGAGAAGTCGCCGAGCTGGTCGGATGCGAGGTGGTCGGGCGCCGACACCGCCTCGGCCGCGCCCGGCTTCAGCTCGAAGAGTTCGCGCAGGGCCTCGGCGTAGTGGTCGCCGTTGGGGGTCGACGCGAGTTGCTTGACCCGAACCGTCGGGGCGTGCAGCAGCTTGTCGACGACGCGGCGCACCGTCTTGGCGACCTCGTCGCGCTGCGGGTCGTCGAGCTCGGGTAGCCGAGTCTCGAGGCGCAGGATCTCGGCCTCCACGACGTCGGCCGCACGCTGACGCAGGGCGGCGACGGTCGGGGTGACCTCGGCCTGGCGCTGGTGGGTCAGGTAGTCGGCCAGTTCGGCGGCGACGATCCCGCGGGCGGCCAGGGTGTCGTTCTCGGCGGCCTGGGTCTCGGAGTCGCCGCGCAGGCCCTCGATGTCGACGATGTGCACGCCGGGCAGTCGGGCCGCGGCGGGGTCGACGTTGCGCGGGAGCCCGAGGTCGCAGATCACCAGCGGCGACTTCGATGTCCGGGTGGCCAGCGCCGAATGGACCTCGCCCACGCTGACGACCGCGCCGATCGAACCGGTGCAGGTGACCACGATGTCGGCGGTCGCCATCACCGACGGCAGCTGGTCGAGCCCGACGCCGCGCACGGAGATGCCGTGGTTGGCCCTCACGTTGCCCGCCAGGTGCTCCGCGTTGTCGACGGTCCGGTTGACCACGACGAGGTCGGTGACGCCTTCTCGGGCGAGCTGAGCGGTCGCCAGACCACCCATCGCGCCCGCTCCGACCACCACGGCACGGCGCATCTGTGCCCCGACGGCCTTGGCACGGTGCAGCGCGACCGACACCACCGACGCACCGGCACGGTCGATACCGGTCTCGGCGTGCACGCGCTTGCCGACCCGCAGCGCCTGCTGCGCGAGCTCGTGCAGGACACGGCCGGCCGACTTGTTGGCGTCGGCGTTCAGGTACGCGTTGCGGATCTGGCCGAGGATCTGCTGCTCGCCGACGACCATCGAATCGAGCCCGGCGGCAACGGTGAAGAGGTGTTCGACGGCGGCTTCCGAGTAACGCACGTACGCGTGCCGGGTCATCTCGTTGATCGTCATGCCGGAGTGGTCGCCGAGTACGGCACCGACCGCTTCGAGCGCGGGGTGGAAGGCGTCGACGACGGCGTAGATCTCCACCCGGTTGCACGTCGAGACCAGCATCGCCTCGGAAATCGCACGGGAGGACAACAGGTCGTCGACCAGCTTGGGTCGGTCGTGATCGGAGACTGCCAGCCGCTCGAGCACCTCTACCGGCGCACTGCGATGCGACACCCCGAACAACAGAACACTCACGCTGTCACCGTCTCTTCACCCATCACACTTGCCTGGCGCCGCCCCGCCTGAAAAGCCAGCACCTGTAGTTCCAAGGCTAGATCAACCTGTCGGATGACGACATCTGAGTCCCCGGACTCGGTCAACGACAGGCTCACCGGGGTCACGTTGAGGATCTGCCGGACGCCGACCGCCGCGAAGGCGTCGAAGGTGCGCTGGGCGTCGGCGTCGGCGGTCGCGACCACGGCGACCTCGATCGGAGGGCTGTCGGACGCGCCGCAGACGCTCTCGATGTCGGCGAGCGGCGCGATGCGCGGGCCGCCGGCAACCAGCGCGGTGCCGAGCAGGCGCGGGTCGTCGTCGAAGAGTGCCGCGACGCGGAACCCACGACCGAAGCCGGTGTGCGCGAGCAGTGCGTGTCCGAGGCGCCCGGCACCGGCGAGCGCGACGGTGTGCACGCTGTCGGTGTGCAGCGCCATGGAGATGCGGGCGGTCAGCCGACCGACGTCGTAACCGACGCCACGTACCCCGTTCGCGCCGACGTGCGACAGGTCCTTACGCAGGATGGACGAATTGACCCCCGCCGCACGCGCCAGTTCGCCGCTGGAGGCGACGAGAACGCCCCGCTCACTGAAGGACCGCAGAACATGCAGATATGCGGCCAGACGGGCCACTGCGGGCGCGGGAATGTCGGTGGTGTCGATGGCCGGGGGTGGGTGCGCGTCGTCAAATGCGTCACTCCGCCTCACGCTCACCCACCTCGCTTCGAAGATCTCGGGCCGGTCGGTCGTGGCGGCCACTCGGTGAGGGTCAGCCTATACCTCTTGTGAAGAGGTTCACATTCTGCCCCTACCGGTTGCGAGATCGGCGCGCAGACGCTGTTCGTCGACCTCCCAGTAACTGTGTTCGACGCCGTCGAGCAGGACCACGGGGAGCCGGTCGCCGTACTCCGCGCGCAGCTCGCGATTGCCCTGCTCGGCCGCGGTGTCGACGTCGACCTCGGTGTAGGAGAGTCCGAGGTCGGCGCAGACCCGCTCGAGGTCGGCGCGCGCGGTCACGCAGGCCGAGCAACCGGCGCGGGTGAGCAGTTCGAGCGTCATGAATCTCATCGTCGCACTCGCGGCCCACCGACCGGGATCTGGGCACGCTGACGGCTGCTCGACGCGGGGCACACTACTGTGGGAGACACCAGCGTCAGGCAGTGTCAGGCAAGGAGGTCGGTTGTGCGCGACGATCCCGGCGGCGTGGAACCCGGTGTCGAGAACGGCCGAACACCGCCACCGCCGTCCGAGCCCGAGAAGACCGAATTGCCCACTCCGGAATCGTCGTCGCCGGAGGACTGGGAGGGCTGGGCTGCGAGCAGTGGCGCCGACGACGAGTTCTCCGAGGATGCCGAACTGCACACCCTGATCGACGACGACGAGTCCGGTCGGGTCACCGCGTGGATCTCCGAACGGGCATCGGCGGCGACCGGCCGCTTCCGCCAGACCGCGCAAGAACTGCGTCAAGCCCTCGCCGGTGAGGCGAGTGCGCAGGCGGCAGTCGACTCGCTCCGCGACCGCCCGCCGGCCGGCCCCGACCCCACGCAGGCGCCCCGCGACCTCACCGCGGCCGCATTCTTCGACGTCGACAACACGCTGGTCCAGGGTGCCTCGATCGTGCACTTCGCCCGCGGGCTCGCGGCCCGAAAGTACTTCTCCTACAGCGACATTCTCGACTTCGCCTGGACCCAGGCCAAATTCCGCATCACCGGCAAGGAGAACGCGAACGACGTCGCCGAGGGCCGCGAGAAGGCGTTGTCGTTCATCGCCGGACGCCCGACGGCAGAGCTCGCCGCGCTCGGCGAGGAGATCTACGACGAGTACATCGCCGACAAGATCTGGCCGGGCACCCGCGCCCTCGCGCAGCGACATCTCGATGCGGGACAACAGGTTTGGCTGGTGACCGCCACCCCGGTGGAACTCGCGCAGACCATCGCCGACCACCTCGGCCTCACCGGCGCACTCGGTACCGTGGCCGAGAGTGTCGACGGAACGTTCACCGGCCGCCTCGTCGGCGACATCCTGCACGGCCCCGGCAAGGCACATGCTGTGCGCGCGTTGGCAATCCGAGAGGGACTCAACCTCAAGCGATGCACCGCCTACTCCGATTCGCACAACGACGTGCCGATGCTGTCGCTCGTCGGGACGGCGGTCGCGATCAACCCCGACGCCGACCTGCGCGACGTAGCGAAGGTTCGCGGCTGGGAGATGTACGACTTCCGCACCGCCCGCAAGGCCGCGAAATACGGGGTCGGTTCGGCACTCGCGATCGGAGCAGCGAGCGCCGGGGCGGCGGCGGCCGTGCGCGTCATCCGGCAGCGTTAGTCACAGCGCCGACACCTCACTGGTCGGGTCGATGAGCACCTTGGCGTGATGTTCGGCCGACCCGAGGGCGTCGAACGCGGCGGACACACCGTCGAGGCCGACGGTCGCGGTGATCAGCGGTCCCACGTCGAGGGTCCCGTCGGCGATCATGCTCAGCGTGTGGTGGAACTCGGCGGGGTCGTAGGCGAAGACGAACCGCATCTCGAGTTCCTTGTTGATCGCCATCGCCGGACGGAAGGTGTCGGGTTCCATGCACACCCCGACCACCACGATGCGCGACCGGAACGGCGCCGAGGACACCACGTGCTCGATGATCCCGGGGGTGCCGACGCACTCGAACACGACCGGCCCCTTGGGTGTGGCGCCGAGGCGATCGGCCATCCGGAACATCGACGCCCACGGCACCACCGGGATACGACGCAGCGTCCGCATGCCCGCGAACGCCGCACCGAGGAGATCGCCGGCGGTGGTGATGTAGCCGCCCTGTTCGGCGGCCTTGTCCCATGGGGAGTCGACGGCGGGGTCGACGACGATGTCGGCGCCGACGCGTCGGGCCAGCGCCCGACGACCGTCGGACGGATCGCTGGCGACCACGGTGCGCACGTCCGCCGCTTTCAGCATCGCGATGACGGCGAGTCCGATCGGTCCGCAGCCCACCACCACCGCGACGTCGCGCTTGCCGATCTCGCTGCGTCGAACGGCGTGGTAGGCGACGGCCATCGGTTCGGTCAGCGCGGCCCGCTCGGCGGATACGCCGTCGGGCACCGGCATCGTCATGTCCTCGGAGGCCAGGACGAAGTCGGCGTAGGCGCCCTGCGCGGACGCCGACAATCCGGTGAGGTGCGGAGCGTCGCCGTGCTTGATCATCGGCACCGACACCACGGCGGTGCCCGGCTTCCAGCGTTTGCGGCAGCCCTCGCCGTAGGAGACGACCTCCCCGGCGAACTCGTGGCCCATCACGACAGCCTGATCCGATCGCATGAAGGCGTCGTAGCCGACCTCGGCCGTGACGTCGGCAGTGGCGTCGCAGTGATGGCGGGCATGGAGGTCGGAACCGCAGATCCCCGCCCGCGTGACCCGCAGCAGCACCTCACCCCGACCGGGCACCGGCGTGGGCAGTTCGTCGACCGTCAGTTCCCCCGCACGACACACCACAGCTCGCATGCTGTGAATCCTGCCATCCGCGCACCGCCGCAGTACCCAGTCAACGATTTACGACGCACGGTCAACGCAAGCTCGGGTCAGCCGAGGTAGACACTCCCGCGGCGACTGAGCATCCGGAACAGGGTCTGCTGGATCTCTTCGCGGACGTGGTCGGTGAGGTCGAAGACCACCATCGGATCGTCCGCGGAGGATTCGTCATAGCTGCCGGTCTCGATCGGCCGGCCGAAGTGGATGTGCCACTTCGACGGCAGCGGCACCATGCCCAGCGGGCCGAGCAGCGGAAAAATCGGCGTGATCGGAAAGTACGGGAGCCCGAGGATCTTGGCGAGCGGCTTGAGGTCGGCGAGCATCGGATAGATCTCCTCCGAGCCGACGATCGACACCGGGATGATCGGTGCGGCGTTGCGCAGCGCCGTCGTCACGAACCCGCCCCGACCGAACCGCTGCAGCTTGTAGCGGTCCTTGTACAGCTTGCCGATGCCCTTGTAGCCCTCCGGCCAGACGGCGGTGAGCTCGCCTGCGCGCAGCAGTCGGTCGGCGTCGTTGTTGCAGGCCACGGTGGCGCCGACCTTGCGCGCGACCTCGCTGATCGCCGGTGCCTCGAACGCCATGTCGGCGGCCAGCAACCGCAGGTAGCGACCGGTGGGATGGTTGTCGCGGACCGCGAGCGACGTCATCATCGCGTCGATCGGCAACGTGCCGGCATGGTTGGCGACCAGCAGCGCACCGCCTTCGACCGGCAGGTTCTCGATGCCGGTCACCTCGACGCGGAACCACTTGTCGTACACCTGGCGCACCGCCGGGAACCAGACGGCCTCGGTGAAGTGCGGGTCGAACCCGAACTCGTCGACCTCGTACTCGCCGGCCATCCGCTCGCGGATGAAGCCCGCGGTGGCGGTCAGCGAGTCGGCCACCGCACCCCGGATGCCACCAAGGCTGAACAGCGGCGACGACTTCGACGGACCGCGATGTTCGACGCCGAGCGCCTCGTCGGGCAGCGAGATCTCGTCGTTGATGGGCATCACCTGTGCCGGTGGTTGGCCGAAGCCGTCGGTGTTGGGGTGACCCTCCGACGAACCTCGTTGCGCTCCTGAGGATTTGGTGCCCGACTGTTGACTCGGATGTCGGCGGCGTCCCTGGTCGCGGGAGCCGCGGCGCCCGGCCGCGTCTGCACCCCCGGGTGTGGCATAGAGCTGGATGACCTTGGCCGTGCGGGCGTCGGTCGCGCCACCACTACCCAAGATGCTCACCCCGTCCCTGTCTCGTCGTAACCGTGTCGTTCGTGACCATGCCGCTCATGCCTTCGATCCATCGACCCCGACACCACAACGATGAGGCGGCACGTACCCGGAACCCGACCGATGCAAGTCTCACCATCGCCGTCGTCGGCGATTTCAATGAGACGATTGACCCATCGTAACCACGAGCAGTGTGAGTCTGACGTCCAAGCTTAGAGGTTGCAGTGACGTTGCGCACGTCCCCACCGAGATGTGCGCGCAACGACAACTCACACTTCACTGAAGTTGATGTGCGAAGTTGATGACGCGACGCTCCAGACCGCGCCAGGCGTCGGTCGAGATCACCGGTGTCACTCCCCCGCGGTCGATGAAATCGTCGAGGGTGTCCAGCGTGGTGTACCGCGGCACGAAGCCGAGTTCGGTGCGCATCCGCGTGGTGTCGAGCACCCGGCCGTAGGTCAGGAACTCGGTTTGCGAGCTGCGCAGCCGGGCCGATCGCAGGTCTTGGAAAACACCGGTGATCGGTGCCAGAAGACCGCTCGGAACAGGCAATTCGATGTGCCCGACGCGTCGGATCGCCTGCGTCAGCGTGACGACTCCGTCGCCGGAGACGTTGAACGTCCCGACCTTGCCCGCCAACGTCACATGCTCCATCGCCGCGAGGGCATCCTCCTCGTGGAGGAACTGCAGACGCGGCTGATAACCGATGACCGTCGGCACCACCGGCAGCGACAGATACGACCCCATCCGCGTGTTGATGCGCGGCCCCAGCATCGCCTGCGGGCGCACGATGGTGATGTCGATGTCGGGTCGGCGTCGGCCGAGTCCGCGAACATAACCCTCAACGTCAAGTAGGTCACGACCGTAGCCGCGAGTGGGCTCCCGGCGTGCCGGTGTCTCCTCGGCGAAGTGTGACGGATCTCTCCCGCTCGCGCCGTACACCATCGCCGTCGAGCGCAGCACGAGCCGCTTCACCGACGGTGTGCGCTGACACGCCGCACACACCTGCATGGCGCCGACGACGTTGAACTCCTTGATCGCCGCCGAATGTGGAGCGTTGTCCATGATCGACGTCGCGGCATGGACCACGGTGTCGACGTCGTAGCTGGCGAGCGCCTTGGCGATGGCCGGCCGCCGGATGTCGAGGCGCAGGAATTCGGCGCGTCCCATGCGACGCAGGAGATCCTTGCGCGGCACCCGGGAATCGACGGCCAGTACACGCTCGATCTCCGGATTGGCCGCCAGGCGAGCCACCAGGTAGCCGCCCAGAAAGGTCGACGCACCGGTGACCAGGACGGTCCGCGGGGGTTGCGGGGTGTGCTCGGGCATACCTCAGGCTAGCGGGCGTGGCCTGGTGGGCGCCGTGCGAGTCGACGTCGCACCCCGTCGGTTATCTGTACCCCCCAGCCCGACGAAACGCACTGTGCACCTGGCCGGTCTCCCAGGTACAGATTTCCTCAGGTCGACGCGGCACCACCGACACGACAAAGGACCCGCCGTAGCGGGTCCTTTGGACGAGTGCGCCTACTTACCGAGTTTGCGGCGCTGCACCCGGGTCCTGCGCAGCAGCTTGCGGTGCTTCTTCTTCGACATGCGCTTGCGGCGCTTCTTGATCACTGAACCCATCGGGGTGCTTCCTCACGATTGATGCTGTTGTTTGTGCTCGATCCTGGTCAGCAGCCGACTCACCGACGCGTCAACGGCCGATCCGGCGGTCTTCGACCACCTGATCCAGTGGTCTTCGACCACCCGATCCAGTGGTCTTCGACCAGGTACCAACGGCCAAGCCTACCGGGCTAGTCCCGCTATCGGAAAATCCGGGTCAGGCCACAAACCGGTCAGGACCGAGCCACACGACTATCCGGCGTCGAAGTACGACGTCTCCAGATAGTCGTGCACGGCCTTTGCATGCACGCGGAAAGAGCGACCCACGCGAACCGCGGGGAGCTCTCCGTTGTGCACAAGCCGGTACACAGTCATCTTGGAGACCCGCATCAGCGATGCGACCTCGGCGACCGTGAGGAACTGCGACCCCGACGCCGCGTTGCCAACGGAGCTGCCGCTGTTTCCTACTGTCCTGTCACCAGGAGTGTCTGCAGGTGCCATGAATCACTCATACCTCCGGTGCACGCGTCGCGGCCGCCGGCTTCCCCTCCGGCGGACATCAGACACGCACGTGCTTAGAGGAGCTTAGCGTGGCAGATGTGAAAAAAGCGACGTGAGTTGCCAGGAAATCCTGCGTCAATCTCATTTCGACACAACATCCTGGGGTTTAACCGCTCGTCGACCACAATTCTCGGAGTGTCGGGACACGCGTCAGACGCTGTTCGACGCCCCAGAACCCTCGACATCGACTCGACGTGCACCCCGCGCACTGGCCGCTGCAGCGGCCCGAGTGGCCTGATAGACGGTGTGCCGGAGGCCGCCGGCCTCGAATTCCCGGATCGCCTCTGCGGTGGTTCCGCCCGGCGAGGTCACCGCGGCCCGCAGATCCACCGGCGACACCCCGGCGTCGCTGAGCAGAATCCCGGCACCGCGGATGGTCTGCACGGCCATCTCCGACGCCTGCGAGCGGGTCAGGCCCAGCGCCACCCCGGCGTCGATCATGGCCTCGGCGAGCAGGAAGACATAGGCGGGCCCCGACCCCGAGACCGCGGTCACGGCGTCCATCTGCTTCTCCGGGACCACCGTCACCTTGCCGACGGTCTCGAGTAGCCCGACGACCGCGGACAGTTGGTCGGTGCTGACGTAGCGTCCGGCCGACACCGCCGACATCGCCTCGTTGACGAGCATCGGGGTGTTGGGCATGACGCGGATGACCGGTGAACCGGCCTGCAGCGCGTTCTCGTACCGGCTCAGCGGCAGACCGGCGACCAAGGTCACGGTGACGCGCTCGTTCTCACCGGAGTCCTCGGCGCCGGCGAGTGTGCGCAGTGCCTCGTCGACGTCGTCGGGCTTGATGGCGAGGAACACGTATTGGGCGCTCTCGGCGGCCGTACGCACGTCGGTCACCAGAACGCCGTACTCCTCGGCGATCTCGGCGGCGCGGTCGGGCGCCTTCTCGGCCACGACCAGGTTCTTGGTCGGTGTGCCCGATGCGATGAGACCGGCGAGCAGTGCCTCCCCGATCTTTCCGCCGCCGACGATGGCGATGCGTTCGGTCACTGGGATTGCCGCCTTCCTGTAGGTACGGGTTTTCAGCGTCGCGGGAGGAGCGCGAGCTGCCTCGACTGCGCGACGACCGTTCCCGTCGAGTCCACCACGAGGTGATCCTCCTCGAACATCCCGGGTCCCACCTCGACCGTGGTCGCGGCGAACCGCAGCCATCCCGGCGCAGGATGACGCCGCACATAGGTGGTGAGCTGCACCGTCGGCGCCCAGCCATGCAGGCCGAGATTCGCGACGACCGGAATCGAGATGTCGCAGACCAGCACCGCGAAGTCGGTGTCGGGCGCGACGCCCTTGGGCTGTATCCAGCCACGCACCAGCGGTTCTCCCTGCTTGCCCTCGACGAACGGCATCGTCTCAGGGTCGATGCGCAGGTCGAGGACGGGCCCGAGGTGATTGACACTCGCCAGCGGCGAGCCGTCGAGCGCCAGCGCACTCGGCGGGGGTTCGACCGGGACCCCGTCGAGCACCGACGCGCCGGTGTGGTGCGACGGCCCGGTGTCGGGTCGGGCCATGGTGATCGACGACGACACCATGACGCGGTCGGTTTGGACTGCGTCCACCGAGATCACCGTCACCGTCTTGCCGCGCTTGCGCAATGTCACCTCGAGGTCGATCTCGGCGGCGTCCGGCGCGTTCAGGAAGTCGCTGGAGATGGCGACCGGGATCTGTTCCGCCGCAGACTCCGCCTTCGGATCGTCGGGCGCGGTCAGCGCGGTGAGCGCCTCCCGGGCCGCATGGGCCACCACCATCTGTAGGCTGCCGCCGTGCACCTTGGGTCCGATGGTGAACACCGGGTCGATGACCGCGCGATAGGTGATGCGGTCGGGCTCGGCGCGCTTGATCTCGTCCAGCGTCAGCACTGTTGCCAACTTGTCGGTCATGTTCTCTCTTGTCTCCACGTCTGACTCCCACTACCCAATCGGCGATCGACGTGGCCCCGCGGGTTCAGGATGTGGCCCGACCCGTGTGCAGCTCGCGTTTGAGATGTCGCCGCGCAAAATCTAGCGAACGTGCAAGCAGGGCGCTGCGTTCGGGTTTGGTCCGCGCGGATCCGGTGTGCACCTCGAGGATCACCGCACCAGTGAAGTCACTCGCGGCCAGACGCCGGCAGATCTCGGCGCAGGGTTGTGAACCGTCGCCGGGGATCAGGTGTTCATCGGTGGCCGCGCCCAGGCCGTCGGCGAGATGCAGGTGGCTGAGCGCAGACCCCATCCGCTCGAACATGGCCAGCGCATCGGCACCGGCGGTGGCCGTGTGCGACAGGTCAAGGGTGTAGTTCGCGTAGCCGTCGTCGGTGGGGTCGATCGACTTGCCGAAGGCCGACATCGACACACCGGGGGTGCCGCCGCGTCGGGTCATGCGGTTCACCGAACGATCGCCCGCGCCGAACAGCCGGTCGGCGCGCATGGGGAACATGTTCTCCACCGCGACGGCCACCCCGGAGTCGGCCTCGAGCTCGGCGACGGTGTCGTCGAAAGCAGCGGTGTAGGCCCGCTGCCAGCGGAACGGCGGATGCACGACCACCGTCGGCGCGCCGAGATCCTCGGCTGCACGCACCGAACGCGCCAGCTTTATCAGGGGGTCACGTCCCCAGACGCGCTGCGAGATGAGCAGGCACGGCGCATGGATCGACAGCACCGGCATCTGATAGCGCTCGGAAAGGTATTCGACGTGTTTGACGTCCTGGCTGACGGCCTCGCCCCACACCATCAGCTCGACACCGTCGTAGCCGAGTTCGGAGGCGTAGGCGAAGGCCGCTTCGGTGTTCTGCGGATAGACCGACGCCGTCGACAGGCCGATCGGGATCTCGGGCCGGGGCAACCGTTCGATCACGCCCGGCTCGCGTTTGCCGTCCACGCCAGGTCCGTCAGCGACATCGAACCCATCAGCGACATCGAACCCATCAGCGACATCGAATTCATCAGCGACTCGCCAGGAGCACCAGCGGGCCGATCGTCACCAGAAGACCCACACCGAGCGCGAGCAGCGTCGTCGGGAGATCCCGGTTGCGTCGAAGCAGGTGCGCGAAGGTCACGATCCCGAAGATCACCAGCACCGCGAGGACGAGCGCGAAGATCACGCTCCACTTCCAGAGCTCGGTGAATCCCCAGAAGAGGCCGACGCCGATCACCAGACCGCCGACGACCTGGGCGATCACCAACAGCCATGCCTTCATCGGTGACGGTTCGGTGTCTTCAGCCATGTCGGCTTCGTCGCGGTCCAGATCGTCGTCGAGCGTTTCGGTCTCCGCGATCGGTTCGGCGGCGGTGTCGACGGCCTCAGGCGCGACATAGGGCGCGCGATCCGGCGTGACCTCCTCGAACTCGTCCCTGTCGAACTCATCCCCGTCGAACTCGCCCTTGTCGAATTCGTCGCTCGGTTCGGCGTCGCTCTTCGACAGGTCGACCGCGGGCTGCGCCCACGCGCCCGTGTCGGTCGTCGGGGGCTGTTCGACGGTCGGCTCGGGTGCCGGTTCGACCTCGCGTTCCTCCGGAACGGGTGCGGTGTCGACAAAGCTCGCCGGGCTGTCGGTCGTGGCGGTGTCGATAGCGGCGGGCGAATCGATGTCGGTGTCGGGTGTAGCGCTGTCGGGTTCGGTGTTGACGTCTTCCCGGTCGTGGAGCGCGGGCACGGCGGCGGTCGCGCCCGCGGCAGCCGCGGCGACCCCTGCGGCCCCGGCAGCTGCACGCCTCGACGACCGGCCATCGGTGACATCGGGTGTCTTGTCCGATTTCCGCTTCCGCCCGAACCAGCCGCGCTTGCGTTTCGGCTCGACAGGTTCGTCCTCGACGTCGGCGAACGAGCGGTACGCCTCGAAGTCGTCCATCACCTCGCCGAACTTGCTGTCGTCACGCACCCGAGCATCGGCGTCGGCCGATCCCGAGGTGGTCGACAGGTCGTAGGCTACGACGTCGTCGGAGTCGACCACTGTGAGATCGGAGTCCTCATCGCCGACGACCGGGATGATGCCGGTCACCGCATTCGCCGAGACCTCGTCGACCGCGTCGTCATTCTGATTCGATGCCGGCTGATTCGATGCGGTGGCGTCCGTGGTGGCCGAGGATTCGGCGAGTCTCCGGGCAACCGCGTCGGAGCTGAAGTCGCGGGTCGAGAGCGGCGTGGTGCCGCGATAGCCGGGCATGCCGCTGGCCGACCGCCCGCCGGCCGGGCTAGTGTTCGGCGCCCAACCCTGATCGGCCACGGGACGATCCGGCGCTCCGCGGCGTGCGACCGGATTGGCCGACCTCGGGAACGGCCCACTGACCGGTGCGGTGCCGCCGGCATCGGGCGTCGGGAACGGACCGGTCCGAGGGGCCGTCCGACCGGACGGAGTCTGCGGAGTCGTGAACTGGGCCGACGGTGTCGGTGCCGGTGCCGGTGGGGTCGGCTGAGACGGTGTCTGCTGGGCGGCAGGCTGCTGGGCCGGTGTCTGCTGGGTCTGCGTCGGCTGGGTCTGCGGGGCGGTCCGCGCGGTGCGCGGGGCCGGGGCAGGCGTGGCGTCGGTGATCTTCGGAATTTCACCCGTGAGTTCGGACACCGACACGGTGCCCTCGCGGCCGACTCGGCGCCGTCCGCGGTCCCGCGACCGACGGCTGGTCGTCTCGCCACCGTCGGTTCCCTGCGAGCGGGCCAGCAGTTCGGCTACCGAGATGGGCCGGGGATCGGGTCCCGCTTCGTTGGCCCCCGCTTCGTTCGCCATGCTGGCTCTCCGTCCTCCCTGTGATGACCCGGTCGTTGTTCACGTGTCCCGGGCCGAGATGTTCACCCGGCGTCCGCGGGTTCGGCGGTGTCGGCCGGTTCGGTGTCGAGTCGGCGCAGGATGACTCCCTCCCGCAGCGCCCACGGACAGATTTCCAGTGTATCGACTTGCAGAGCGCGCATGGCCGCCTCCGCCACGAGAGCGCCGGCAACCAGCTGACCAGCACGATCAGCGCTCACGCCTTCCAGCTCGGCCCGGTCGTCGCGGGTCATGCGTGAGATGAAGGCGATGAGCTGCCGCAGCCCGTTGGCGGTGAGCTGACGCTTCACACGCGGCCCCGCGCTCGACGGCGCGGCGCCGGTCAGCCGGGCCAGGCTGCGGAAGGTCTTGGATGTGGCGACGGCGAGGTCGGGCTGTCCGGGCCCGAGGAGTTGTTTGGCGGGGACGCGCAGTTCGGCGTCGAGCCAATCGCGCAGGACCCCGATCCGACGACGGTCTGGCGGGTCGTCGGGCAGCCACTCGCGGGTGAGTCGGCCGGCGCCGAGGGGCAGCGACAGCGCCACGTCGGGCTCCTCGTCGACGCCGTTGGACATCTCCAGCGACCCGCCGCCGATGTCGAGGGCCAGCACCCGCCCGGCGCTCCAGCCGTACCAGCGTCGGACGGCCAGCGAGGTGAGTCGCGCTTCGTCGCGGCCGGACAGCACCTGCACACGGACGTCGGTCTTGGCGGCGACCTCGGCGAGCACGTCGTCGCAGTTGGTGGCGTCACGGACGGCCGACGTCGCGAACGCCATGATCTGCTGACATCCGGAGCTCGTCGCGATGTGGGTGAATTCGTCCACCGATTCGACGAGTTTGTTCGCGGCGCGATCGGACAGCCGCCCGTCGGAATCGATCTGTTCGGCCAGGCGCAGCACCGCCTTGGTCGAACTCATCGGGGTCGGATGACCGCCGCGATGAGCATCGACCACGAGCAGGTGAACAGTGTTGCTGCCCACGTCGAGAACACCAAGTCGCACGATTACAAAATAGTGCTTGCGCAATCCGCATCGGCAGGCGGTTGCGATATCGGCCGACTCGCGCCCAACCCGGCTTCCCGTCGGGCGCGTTGACCGCTTCGGCGGTTACCGTGGAAAGGTGTCTGTCACCACGCCCGCTCCGACGCAGCGGCGCATGAAGCCCGCGCCCGAGGTCGACCTCGACTTTCCGCGCGAATGGTACGAATTCACCGATCCGGCGAACTCCGAACACGTCATCAACGCGGACCTCACGTGGCTGCTGTCGTATTGGACGTGCGTCTTCGGCACGCCTGCCTGTCAGGGCATCATCGAGGGCCGCGAGACCGACGGCTGCTGCAGTCATGGCGCGTACCTGTCCGACAAGGACGACCGCAAACGCCTCGCGCACGGCGTCTCGATGCTCACCGAGAAGGATTGGCAGTTCTACAAGAAGGGGTCGGGCAAGGACCCGCTGGGCAACCGCGGCTACCTCGAGGAGGTCGACCTCGACGACGAGCCGGCGCTCAAGACCCGACGACACAAGGGCGCCTGCATCTTCCTCAACCGGCCCGGCTTCGAGGGTGGGGCGGGCTGCGCGCTGCATTCGATGGCGCTGCGCAAGGGGCTCGAGCCGCTGACCGTGAAACCCGACGTCTGCTGGCAGTTGCCGGTACGACGCGAACAGGACTGGGTCGAGCGGCCCGACGGCACCCAGGTTCTCAAGACCACCATCACCGAATTCGATCGTCGTGGCTGGGGCGAGGGCGGCCACGATCTGCAGTGGTACTGCTCCGGCTCGCCCGACGCCCACATCGGAGCGACGCAGGTCTGGCAGTCCTACGGCCCCGAACTCACCGAGCTGATCGGCAAACCCGCCTACGACGCGCTGGCCGCCGCATGCCGACGCCGTAACGGGTTGGGGCTCATCGCCGTTCATCCGGCAACCGCAGCCGCGACCACTCGTCGGGAGACCGACATCAAGTACGAGTTGATCGAAGGCGATCACGCCGAGTGACACTCGCGGGCGGCGCTGTACCGCACCCTGAGGCGCTCGAGAGCCTGGCCTCCACCGCTCCCTGAGGTGCTCGAGGCGCTAGCCGAGAGCCTCGAAGGGCTTGCGAGACAAGGCAATTAGGCGACCAAGTAGCGACGGTGACCAGGCCTGCGATGCTCCACGGACACCATCTCGCCCCCGTGCAAACGCCTCACCTCCACGGTCCCCAACTGCTGTGCGTCGAGCCCGCGAATGTCGATCGACGCGTTCCGCGGAACGAGCCGCACAGTCGCGTCGCCCCAAAAGTAGGGGAAGAACCTTCTTCCCCTACCCTTGGTGTCCTCCCCGCGAATTTTCTGGGGGACGACTCCAAACCTCGCGGAAGAAACTTCTTCCCCTAGTTTTGGTGGGTCGGCCGCGGCAGAGTCCTCCACATTTGCCCAGGTCAGAGCGCTGGTCACCTAACTCTTCGATTCGGGTAGCGGATGGGATTCTTCGGATCAGCCGCGCCACGCAACCGCCGGCTCACGCCTCGAGCTTGTAACCCAGTCCGCGAACCGTGATGAGGTGCTTGGGATTTGCGGGATCCGGTTCGATCTTCGAGCGCAGACGCTTGACGTGGACGTCGAGCGTCTTGGTGTCGCCGACGTAGTCGGCACCCCACACCCGATCGATGAGCTGCCCTCGCGTGAGCACCCGTCCCGCGTTGCGCAGGAGGTACTCGAGGAGATCGAACTCCTTGAGCGGCAACGTGATCTGCTCGCCGTTCACCGCGACGATGTGCCGTTCGACGTCCATCCGAACCGGCCCGGCCTCGAGTATCCCGATGTCGAGGTCCTCGTCGGCAAAGTCTCCGCCCCGACGCAGCACCGCGCGGATGCGGGCGATGAGTTCGCGGGCCGAATACGGTTTGGTCACATAGTCGTCGGCACCGAGTTCGAGGCCGACCACTTTGTCGATCTCGCTGTCGCGCGCGGTCACCATGATGACCGGCACGCTTGACTTGGAGCGCAACGCCTTACAGACTTCGGTGCCGGACATGCCGGGGAGCATGAGGTCGAGCAGGACGATGTCGGGGCTGACGCGGTCGAATGTCGCCAGCGCTTGCGCGCCGTCGTTGATCACACTCGCCTCGAAACCCTCTTTGCGCAGCAGGAAGGCCAGCGGATCCGCCAGCGATTCCTCGTCCTCGACTATCAGAACGTGGGTCACCTAATCGATTTCCTTCTTCGGTTGGTTCTCGAAATCCGGGGAAGTTGTTGCAGCATCGTGGATCTCGGCGTCATGGATCTCAGCGTCATGAACTTCGGCGATCCAGGCCGAGTCGGAGAGATCCTCGGGGATGCACAGGGTGAAGGTAGAGCCGGTGCCGGGCTTGCTCCACACATCGATGACGCCGTCGTGGTTGGCGGCGACATGTTTGACGATCGCCAGTCCGAGGCCGGTGCCGCCGGTCATCCGCGACCGCGCCTGATCGACGCGGAAGAATCGCTCGAACACGCGCTGCTGATCGTCGGGCGCGATGCCGATGCCGCGGTCGGTGACCGCGATGGCCACCATCGGACGGCCGTCGATGCGGGTGACGCGCCGGCTGATCGACACGGTGGTGTCGGCGGCCGAGTACGAGATCGCGTTGGCGATGAGGTTGTTGAGCGCGGTCAGCAGCAGCGGACGGTCACCGCGGATCGTGACGTGGATCGGGTCGTCGGTGCGCAGTTCGATGGCCGCGGCTTCGGCGGCGATCGTGCCGGCGTCGATGGCGTCGGCGATCAGGGCGTCGACGTCGACGGAGGTGAACTCGGACGTCTCGCCGCCCTGCAACCGCGACAACGCGATGAGTTCGGACACCAGGTTGCCCATGCGTGCGGTCTCGGCGACCACGCGTCGGCCGAAGTGCTCGACCGACTCCGCGTCGTCGGCCGATTCCAGCATCGCCTCGGCGAGCAATCCGATGGCCCCGACCGGCGTCTTGAGTTCATGGGAGACGTTGGCGACGAAGTCACGCCGCGTCGCCTCGACCCGCATGTGCTCGGTGTCGTCCTGGCCGTAGACCACGGCATAGCGCTCGTTGTCGTCGGCGACGAGCCGCGCGAGGCAGCGCACCGATTCGACCGTCGGCTTGCGTGACCGCCCGGTGGAGACGAAGCCCAGTGACGACGCGGGCGGACTGAAATCGAAGCGGCATTCGACCTCGGTGTCGAGCACTTCCTTGGCGGCATCCCACACCGGGTCGGCGAGCAGCCGTTCGCGCACCAGACCGAGTTCGACGGCCTGGTGGTTGTAGAGCACCACGTCGCGGAATTCGTCGACCACCGCGACCGCGGTCTCGGAGTTGCGCACGATGAGACTGAGCAGTCCCGCTTTGGTCATGCGTCCGTCGCGGGTGGTCGCGGGCACGTCGTTGACCCGCAGCTCGGCGGATTCCGGAACGGCGCGCGGCGCGCTCGCGCGGTCGTGAGTGGATGTGTCGGAGTGCACCGCACCTGCCGGCGGAACCGCGAGCGCACCACCCTGCCGCGGCGTCTGGCCACCGATGTGCGCTGGGTCGGCGCCATCGCGCGATGCGCTCCGCAGGACCAGGGCGCGACCCACCACGATGCCGACCACGAGCGCGATCGCGACCGCTGCGGCAACGAATGCAACGAACACAAGCGCAGCTTACGGCCCGACAAACGTCGAGCGCACATCCTCCGGGCAAGTTCGGCAGCTGTTCATCTGGAGTTCGCCGGTAGCGCGGCGCAACAGCTGTCAGAGGGTCACTGTGGGACAGATACCGCCATGTCGGCATATTCCGGATGTCGTTCGATGAAACGCTGCACGTACGAGCAGACCGGCACGACCTGCTTGCCACTGGCCCGGATGTCTTCGAGGACCGTCTGCACCAGCTCGGCCGCGTAGCCGTGACCGCTGTATTGCTCGCGGATCACCGTGTGCGTCAGGACCACCTGATACGGCTCGGAGACGTAGTCGACGTAGCCGACGACCGCATCACCTGCCATCGGATCGGACGGATCCGCAGTCAGTACGGCCTCGTACCGCTCCTGAGCAGGAGAGTGAACAATTCGCAGGGTCCCCAGATCCGCCATGGAATCCAATGTAGCGCGCGTCACACCTAGCGCACCATGACGATTGTGTTACGGGACGCCACACGCGTCCCGTAACAGCGCGTGACTACTTCTTCTGCCCCTGCGCGGCCACTGCGGCGGCACCGGCGGCCGCGGCTTCCGGATCGAGGTACGTGCCACCCGGATTGAGCGGCTTCAGGTTCTCGTCGAGGTCGTAGCGCAGCGGATTGCCGGTGGGGATGTTGAGGCCCGCGATGTCGGCGTCGGAGATGTCGTCGAGGTACTTGACCAAGGCGCGCAGCGAGTTGCCGTGAGCGGCGACCAGGACGGTCTTGCCGGCCTGGATGTCGGTGGCGATGGACTCGGTGAAGTACGGGATCATCCGCGCGACGACGTCCTTGAGGCACTCGGTCAGCGGCACCTCGTCGAGGTCGGCGTAGCGCGGATCGCTCGACTGGCTGTATTCGGCGTCGGGTTCGATGGGCGGCGGCGGGGTGTCGTAGCTGCGACGCCACAGCATGAACTGCTCGTTGCCGTACTTCTCGAGGGTGTCGGCCTTGTTGAGTCCCTGCAGCGCGCCGTAATGACGCTCGTTGAGGCGCCAGTCGCGCTTCACCGGAATCCAATGGCGGTCGGCCTTGTCGAGCGCGATCTGCGCGGTCTGGATGGCCCGACGCAGCAGCGAGGTGTAAAGGATGTCGGGCAGCAGATCATGTTCGACGAGGAGCTCGCCGGCGCGCACGGCTTCGGCCTGCCCCTTCTCGGTGAGCGCCACGTCCACCCACCCGGTGAACTGGTTGGACGCATTCCATTCGCTCTCGCCATGACGCATCAGGATCAGGGTGCCGTTGCTCATGGCAGCAAGTCTGGCACATGCCGGTACGACGCTCCCGGCGAGCGGGGAATGTTCTACGGAGACACGCCCTAGCGCCGAACCGGCGCGGCGGCGGCGAGTGCCCAGATGGTCAGATAGGCCAGCGCGAAGAACCCGCCGACGGCCAGCGCGACCCCCGTCGACTCCACGTGGGCCAGCGGCGATCGCACCCACTGCAGGGTGGTCGCGGCGACGGCGTCGGGCCGGGTGACGAGGTCCCAGGAGTTCCAGCGCTGGAACCGTCCGATGACGATGCCGATCGCACAGAGACCGGCGGCCACGACGACCGTCGCCCAGCCCGCGACCCGACCGAACTCGCGGTCGATGCGACGGTGCACCAACAGCATCGACACGACGCCCAGGATGATGCCGGTCCAGGCCGCGAACCCGTACTGCAGCACATGCCGCCACAGTTCGTAGCCCTCGCCGAGGTGCACGAGGTCGGTGACGAGGTAGGGCGCATTGGGGAGGAAGGCGAGCCACCCGATCCCCAGTGGGATGAGCCAGAATCGTTGCCGCACAACCGCGAATCCGGCGGCGAACACCACCGGAATCCAGGCGAGGAAGAGATTCCAGATCAGGAACCGCGTCGGATAGTAGAGCGGTGTCGCGGGATCGGTGACGCCGAGCAGGATCGTGAGCGCCGTTGTCGCGAGCAAGGAGGCAGCAAGCACCACGCGGTGCATGTTGGTCATCTGACCATTCTGCCGGACTCAATCCGGCCACAAACCCGGCAAACCAGACAGGTCGGGACTAGCGTCGGAGAATGACCAGCACTGAATCCGGTGCGACGCGCACCGATCAACCCGAACTGAAGCGCGTTCTCGGATGGAAGCTGTTGCTGCTGTTCATCGTCGGCGACATCCTCGGCACCGGCGTGTACGCCCTGACCGGGCAGGTGGCCGGCGAGGTCGGCGGCGCGGCGTGGCTGCCGTTCCTCATCGCCTTCGCGGTCGCGACGCTGACCGCGTTCTCCTACCTGGAACTCGTCACCAAGTACCCGCAGGCGGCGGGCGCGGCGCTCTACGTACACAAGGCTTTCGGCATCCACTTCATCACCTTCATCGTGCTGTTCACGGTGATGTGTTCGGGAATCACCTCGGCGACCACCGCATCGCGCGCGTTCGCGGTGAACATGCTGACCGCATTCAGTGGTGGCGACAAGCCCGACGCGACCAATCCCGCGCTGCTGTTCTTCGCGATCGGTTTCCTGCTGCTGGTCATGTTCATCAACTTCCGCGGCGTCGCCGAGGGCGTCGGCACCAATGTCGTTCTGACCCTTGTCGAGTTGTCGGGTCTGCTGATGGTGATCTTCATCGGCTACTGGTTCATCGTCGGCGGCAATGCCGAGCACTGGGATGCGGTGGTGGCCTTCGAGGCCCAGGGCGACAAGAACGTCTTCATCGCGGTGACCGCGGCGACCTCGTTGGCGTTCTTCGCACTCGTCGGGTTCGAGGACTCGGTCAACATGGCCGAGGAGTGCAAGGAACCCACCAAGATCTTCCCCAAGGTCATGCTCACCGGCCTCGGGCTCACCGCGACTGTCTACGTGCTGATCTCGATCTGCGCGGTGGCGATCGTCCCGGTCGGTGTCCTCGCCGAGAGCGAGACGCCGCTCGTCGACGTCGTGCAGGCGGCCGCCCCTGACTTCCCGATCACCGATCTGCTGCCGTGGATCTCGATGTTCGCCGTCGCCAACACCGCACTCATCAACATGATGATGGCCAGCCGTCTCCTCTACGGCATGGCCAAACAGGGTGTGCTGCCGGCGTTCCTCGCGTACGTGCACCCGGGGCGTCGAACTCCGTTCGCGGCCATCATCTTCACCACGGTCATCGCGCTCTGCCTGCTGGTGTACGTCAGCGCCGACCCCGACAGTTCGGTGGTCGGCCTCCTCGGCGGCACGACGGCATTGCTCTTGCTCGCGGTGTTCACGGTCGTCAACATCTCGGTGCTGGTATTGCGCCGCGATCACGTCGACCACCCACACTTCCGCACCAACACGGTTGTCGCGGTGTTGGGTGCGATCACCTGCGGCTACCTCACCCTGCCGATCACCGGACGTGACCCCGAGCAGTACGTGATCGCGGGCTGGCTACTGCTCCTCGGCGTCATCCTGTGGGCACTCACCTACTGGCACCACAAACGTCACCACGTGCCCGAGGGACATCTCGAGGACGTGAACTAGCCTGGGAGAATTCGGGATCGCCTGCCCGAAAAATCTAGGGGAAGAGTTTCTTCCCCGGGGTTCAGAGTCTTCCCCCAGATATTTCTGGGGGAAGACACCAAGGGTAGGGGATGAAACTTCTTCCCCTACTTTCATCGGCGGTGCCAAGAGTGCTACCGCCGCAAGTCCTTTCGCAAGATCTTGCCCGATGCAGACTTCGGGATCGCCTCGATGAACTCGACCGCGCGCACCTTCTTGTGCGGGGCGACCTTGGCGGCGACGAACTCGATGACCTCGTCCTCACTGAGGTCGGCGTCGGCCTGCTTGACGACGAACGCCTTCGGGATCTCCTCGCCGCTCTCCTCTTCGATGACGCCGATGACCGCGGTGTCGGCGATCTTCGGGTGTGTCAGCAGCAGCGCCTCGAGTTCGGCGGGCGGAACCTGATAGCCCTTGTACTTGATGAGTTCCTTGAGCCGGTCGACGATGTAGATGCAGCCGGTGGGGTCGACGCGCGCGAGGTCGCCGGTGTGCAGGTACCCGTCGGCGTCGATGGTGTCTGCGGTGGCCTGCGGGTTGTTGAGGTAACCAAGCATCACGTTGGGCCCCTTCACCCACAGCTCGCCCGGCTCCGATAACCCCTCCGCCGGGAGTTCGATCTCCTCGCCGGTGGCTGGGTCGACGATCTTGTTCTCGGTGTTGGGCGCTGCCCAGCCGGTCGACGACAGCGGCGGATCATCCTGTCCCAGCATGCCTTTGGTGTCGTCGGGGATCATGTGACTCACCGGCGAGAGTTCACTCATGCCGTAACCCTGCAGCATGTGCACGTTCAGTCGCTTGGCGACGGCCTGCCCGAGTTCGTCGTCGAGCGGCGCAGCGCCCGACAGCATCGTCTTGAGCGAGCTCAGGTCGTAGTTGTCGATGATCGGGTGCTTGGCGAGTGCCACCGCGACCGGCGGCGCGATGTAAGCGTGGGTGACCTTGTGGTTCTGCATGTTCTCCAGGAACTCGACGAGGTCGAACCGCGGCATGATCACCAGACGAGACCTGTTGTGCAGGGCCGCATTCAGCAGCACGGTCATCCCGTAGATGTGGAAGAACGGGAGCACTGCGATGACGACGTCGTCGGGACTCGCGCCCTGCAGCGGCGTGATCTGTGCGACGTTGGCAACCAGATTCCGGTGACTCAACGCCACGCCCTTGGGGTTACCCGTGGTGCCGGAGCTGTACGGCAGCGCGGCCACATGCGTCGCCGGGTCGAAGCTCACCTCGGGTGCCGGCAGATTGGGCGCGAGCAGATCGACGGCGTTCGGGTGACCGGTCGCCTTCTGCCCCTCACCGTCGAGCACGATGAGGTTCTCGTCGGAGATACCGACCTCTTTGGCCGCGGCCGCGGCCTGCTCGAACATCGGCGAGACGGTGACCAGCATCTTCGCCTTGGAGTCGGTGAGCTGCTTGGCGATCTCGGGCGCGGTGAAGAGCGCGTTGATGGTCGTCGCGGTTCCGCCGGCACGCAGGATGCCGTGGAACACGGTCGCGAAGGCGGGGATGTTGGGCGAGAGGATGCCCACCACGTCGCCGACGCCGATCCCCCGCGCCGCAAGCGCACCCGCGGCCGCGTGGATCTGGCCGATCAGCCGCGCGTAGGTGGTCTCGTCACCCGACTTCGGGTCGACGAGCGCGACGCGGTCCATGTCCGCGTCGTCGATGGAGCCGAACAGGAAGTCGTAGACGCTGACCTCGGGGATCTCGACGTCGGGAAAGGGACTCGTGAAGCTCATGGCACCTCCAGTGGTGGGTTTCGCGCGCAATCGTATCAACAGTCATTGCCACTATGTGACGTGGACCTCTGTCCGTATCGTCGGGTTTACCACAGGCGCGAAGTGGGCAGAAGGGGCCTCAGTCGGCAGAAGCACCCGGCTCGTCCGGCCCGGTCACACCGGGTACATAGCGATCGGGAAGGGGCTCACCGGGTTCGGGCAAGGAGTCCTTGTCGATGAGGTGCTCGAACGCGAGCAGATTGCGCAACGATTCCCCGCGCGACACCCGCCACGCCCATTCCCGACGGATCGACGTGTGAAAACCGATCTCGAGCAGGGTGTTGAAGTCGCCGTCGGCGGCCTCGAGCACCTGACCGAGCACGCGGTCGATCTCATCAGAATCCAGGGCGTCGGTCGAGATGCGGCCGACGAGGTAGATGTCGCCGGTGTTGTCGATGGTGTACGCGACGCCGTAGAGCCGGCGGTTGCGTTTGAGCAGGTACCGGTAGACGGCCTCGTGATCCTCGTCCGGCCGACGACACACAAACGCCTCGACGCGCACACCGTGGCGACTCGCGGTCAGCAGAACGGTCGTCTTGAGCTTGCGTTCACCGGGGAGTTCGAGGACGACGTGCTCGGACTCCGAACCGCCGGAACTCTTGCGGCTGAACGGGATATCGCGTTCCGCGAGGGTTCGTTCAAGCAGTTCCACCACGTCCGTGTGGGACACCGATTCAACTCCGTCCGATTGTGGGTGCCAACCTGGTCCGACGACGCCGCCACGGCCTGCGCTGCCGCGACACCGGCGCCGCTGCGGCCGGCGACCGCGCCGCGAACGACTGCATCGCACCCGAGTAGCTCGACAGCAACTGGTCGACGGTGTGATCCCAGGAGAACTGTTCGGCGTGCAGACGTGCGCTACGACCCATCTCGGCAAGCTGATCCGGTTGCGCCAGAGCCTTTTCCAGCGCATTCGTCCAGTCCCCGACCGCATGTCCGTCGACGAGCACACCGGTGACCCCGCCCGACACCGCCACCGACAGACCCCCGACGTCGGCAGCGATCACCGGCGTGCCACACGCCTGGGCCTCGATGGCCACCAGACCGAAGCTCTCCGAATAGCTGGGCACTGCAACAAGATCCGACGCCCTATACACATCGGCGAGCGCAGCCGAACGCTGCGGCGGCAAGAACGTGACGGCGTCGGAGATACCGACGGCGTCGGCCAGGTCGATCAGCGCGCCGGGGCGGTCGAGTCCCGAGCCCGACGGTCCGCCGACGATGAGGACGCGCAACCGTCGGCCCGACTCGCGTGCCCCGCGGATCAGCGGGGCGGCCGCCTCGATCAGCAGGTCGGGCGCCTTGAGCGGTTGGATCCGGCCGACGAACGTCACGATCGCCTCGTCGTGGTCGAGACCCAGCGCGGACCGCGCCGCACGTTTGTCACCCGGGATATAGCAGTCCAGATCGGCACCCGGCGTCACCACGTCGATCCGGTCGGCGTCGGCCCGGTACATCGAAACCAGTTCGCTCGCTTCGGTTTCGGTGTTGGCCACCAGACGGTCGGCCTCGTCGACCACCTGTTGTTCGCCGATCACCCGCAACTGCGGCTCGGCGGTGTCACCGGCGGCCAGGAAGGCATTCTTGACCGCCGCCAGCGTGTGCGCGGTGTGCACCAGCGGGACACCCCACCGGTCGCGGGCCAACCAGCCCACCTGCCCCGACAGCCAGTAGTGCGAGTGGATCAGATCGTAGTAGCCGGGCTCCTGCGCGGCCTCGGCACGCAGGACGCCGGCGGTGAAGGCGCAGAGCTGGGCCGGCAGATCACGTTTGTCGAGACCCTCGAACGGGCCGGCCACGACGTTTCGGACCGTCACCCCGGGAGCCGCCGCGACCGACGGCGCGTCGCTCGACGACGTGGCGCGCGTGAAGATCTCCACCTCGACCCCGCGTCGGGCGAGGCGCTGAGCCGTCTGCCAGACGTAGACGTTCATCCCGCCGGCATCTCCGGTGCCCGGTTGCGCCAGCGGTGACGTGTGCACCGAGATCAGCGCGACACGCCGCGGGAACGGACTGGAGGTCATACCTCCACCATAGAAGATTGACACTTTTCGACAAGTGTCTCATATTGGCTACATGAGGACTCAGACGTCTCATCGGCCCGTGTTTGTGCTGCGGTCGGGCACGACCTGGGCCGACCCCTTCGAGCTGTACGCACAGCTCCGGTCGGAATCGCCGGTGCATCACGTCGACGATGGTGATTACTGGGTGCTCACGCGCCACGCCGACGTCATCGCGGCCGCGTCGGATCCGGCGACGTTCTCGTCGTCGGACGGCCTCACGGTGGCCTATGGCGAACTCGAGGCGATCGGGATGGCCGACAACCCACCGATGGTGATGACCGACCCGCCGGTGCACACACAGTTCCGTCGGCTGGTGTCGCGCGGATTCACCCCGCGCCAGGTCACGACGCTCGAACCGCAGGTCCGCGACTTCGTCCGCGAACGACTCGACCGGATCGACGGCTCGGGGTCGGCGCCTGCCGACATCGTCGGCGAACTCTTCAAACCGCTGCCCAGCATGGTGGTCGCGCACTACCTGGGCGTACCGGAGTCGGATCGATCGCAGTTCGACGGCTGGACCGACGCCATAGTCGGCGCCGCGACCGGCAACAAGGACACCGAGGACCAGGCAGGCGCCGCGACCATGGACATGCTCGGCTACTTCGCCGGGCTCATCGAGTACCGCCGCAAGCATCCGGCCGACGACACCGTCTCGCACCTGGTGGCCGCCGGCCTTGCCGACGACCCGCCCGGTCTCCTGTCGATCCTGGCCTTCACCTTCACGATGGTCGCCGGTGGCAACGACACCACCACCGGCATGCTCGGCGGCAGCGTCGACCTTCTGCATCGCAACCCCGATCAGCGCGCCCGGCTGATCGACGACGACACACTGATCCCCGACGCGGTGAACGAGTTGCTGCGTCTCACCTCACCGGTCCAGAACCTCGCGCGCACGACGACCCGCGAGGTGACCTTGCCCGACGCGGACGTCGGGCGAACCGTCACCCTCCCGGCCGGGCGCAAGGTCCTGCTCTGCTACGCCGCGGCCAATCGCGATCCCGCCGCCTACGGCCCCGACGCCGAGGACCTCGACATCGACCGTCGACCCCGGAACATCCTGACCTTCAGCCATGGCAATCACCACTGCCTCGGCGCCGCTGCTGCCCGCATGCAGGCACGGATAGCGCTCACCGAGTTGCTCCGGCGGTATCCGAGTTTCGCTGTGGACTCCGACGGAATACGTTGGGCAGCAGGGAACTACGTTCGCCGACCCACCTTTGTGCCGTTCTACCCGGCGGGTCGATGAGTACCGGCTGGCTCACCGACGAGCGCGCCGAACTCGCTGCCGGGCGCATCCTCGACGTCGCCGAGGAGTTGTTTCTCGCGCGTGGCGTCTCGTCGGTCACCATGCGCCACCTCGCCTCGGCGGTGGGGTGCTCCCGAGCGACGCTGTACCGCTACTTCCCCGGCAAACAGGAACTGCACGCCGCCTACGTCGACCGCGCAGCAACGCGCGTGGCCGAGTCGATCGCCGAGCAGATTCGGGAGATCGGCGGTCCGGCCGACCGTCTCACCGCCGCCATCACCACGGCGCTGACCGGGGTCCGCGCCGACCCCGCACTCCTGGCCTGGTTCACCCCCGACGCCGCCGGCACGTCGACCAGACTTGCCCTGCTGTCACCGGCCATCGAATCGATCGCCGGGTCGTTCCTGCAGGACCTGGGCGTTACCGATGCGGAGCGCGCCCTGCGCGCGCAGTGGCTCGTGCGTGTCATCGTGTCGCTGCTCACCGACCCGGACCCCGACAACGAGGAAGCACTGCTGCGACGTTTCGTGCTGCCTGTCGTCCTCACCTGATTCCGGTTGCCATCACGCTCGCTTTCCGAGCGCGATGGCAACCACTTGTGGAAACGTCAGTTCTCTTCGGCGAAGCCGGGATTGCATCGCGTGTCGATCATGGTCTGCTCGTCGACGACGGGCCGGCGCGGCTCGAGATTCCAGCTCGCCTTCTCCGGGTCGACGATGCGCGCGAAGCGCCAGTGGCAGTCGAATTGCGCCTGCATACCGGGGCTGTTCGCCGACGCGTCGAGGCGCACCACCTCCGACCACGCATCACCCATGGCGGATTCGTCGGTCGTGTACCTGCCGGACGTGGTCGGGTGCACCTGCAGACTCGGACCGACATCGGTCTGTACCCATTCGACGTGGTCGATGTAGGGCGGACGATAGGTGACGGTACTCGTCGGTGCCGGCGGGATCGAGGTGCTCAGCGGCGTCGACGACGTGCTCTCGAGGGCCGTAGACGACGGCGCTGCGTCGTCGTCCTCCGATTCGCAGCCGATGGCACCGACAAGCAGGACTGCGGCCACTACGGCCCCGCACCCGAACCGCGCGAAGGAATTCGCCATACCGTACACAGTAGTGGCGCGTAGTCTTGCGCTGTGACGATGCGTCGCGGCCCCCTGCTCCGGGCATCGGTGTTGATCGGCGTTGCGGTGCTCACCGCCGTGCTCATGACCGCGTGCTCGTCGACCTCCAAGCGTGCTGCCCCGGAGAGTATGAGCACGGGTCAGCGGCCCTCGCGTGTCGAAATCACCCCCACCGGCCTCCTGCTCGACGGAAAAGCGTGGTGGCCGAACGGGTTCAACGCCTACCAACTCGGCACCGACTGGGCGGTGAATCGTGGCTGCGGTGCGGCAGTCGACCTCGACAGCTACTTCAGCCGGCTTCCGCAGCGGGCACTGACCCGGTTCAACCTGTACTCCTCGTTCGCGGTCGACAAACGTACCGGCCTGCTCAACTTCGCGCCACTCGACGCGGTGTTCGCGGCGGCCGCACGGCACGGCCAGATGGTGCTGCCGGTGCTCACGAGTGGCGAAGGCGCCTGTGAGGACGAGGTTTTCAAAAAGCATGCGTGGTACGTCTCCGGCTGGCGCACCACGCCCAGTGCAGGCAATTTGACGTACTCGAAGTGGCTTGAAACTGCCGTCAACCGGTGGCATGGCGAAAAGACCATCGCCGGTTGGGAACTCGTCGGCGAACCGGAACCCAGCGTGTGCGGCGCATCGTGCGACTGGCAGCAGCGCAGATGCCCCGCCAACGCGGCCCGCGTGCTGCGCCAGTTCTTCGACGACGCGGGCGCGCAGTTGCGGACGCTGGATCCGAATCGTCCGATCTTCTCCGGCCTCGTCGGCGGCGACCAGTGCGGTACCGCCGGCCGCGACTACGTGACCGTCGGCCGCTCCCCCGGCGTCGACGTCCTCGACTTCCACGACTACCTGTCCGCGGTCGACGAGTCGGGCCCGCACGGCAGCAACCTGCCCGCCCGCATCCGGCAATCGCGAGAGATCGGTAAACCCCTGGTGGTCAACGAAATCGGCATCAAGGCCGGATCCTGCCTGAAGCTCGACGCGCGGGCGGCACGGTTCCGGCAACTCATCACGAGCCAACGGTCCGACGGGACAGCGGCCGCCCTGCTCTGGGCATTCGTGCCCGACCCCCGAACGTCGGAGTGCACCTACGACATCGGGCCGATCGACCCGGCTTGGCAAGTGGTCGCCGACACGGTGAAGTGATGCGTCGCAGAAGGCGAGCTCATCGCGGGATCACTCGATAGATCCGCCAGTCCGGGAGATTCGCGCCATCGTTGCGGGCTTCGAGAACGAGCACCGATATCTGAGAACCGTTGTCGTACAGGGTCGGGTACCGGATGTTGAGGGCGTCGGCGCTTCCCCGACCCTCGTTGGGCACCGACAGGAGATACTGGACACCATTCGCGGCCGGGTCGTTGAGGATGGTGGTGAAATCCTGATCCGACGGGATCACAAACTGTTTGGGCCGGGTGGACGCAACCACCACCGCGAATCCGTACACGGTGTCGCACAGCACGCTGCCCTCCGGGAGGTCGAGGCTGTCCAGGTACTGCGCCAGCGCCCGTTCGGTGGAGAAGGAGCGCAGAACACGTTGTGCGTCAAGGTGTTTGCGCTCGGTGGAGTCCGGCCGGGGTGCCACCACCGCGGTCAACGCGAACTCCTGCGGCGCGTACTTGGGCGAGGTCATTCCCCACGCGGTGACCGGGATGGCCACCAGCATGGTCACCACGGCCGCGATTCCCATGATGGTCACCGGCCGTCGCCGGGACTCGACCACCGGCATCGCCGCGTACACACCGGGCCGGCGGACCGGAGCCGTCCGACGGGCCGGCACCGCGAGCAAGGCCACGATCGCCGCGAGCGCGATCACCGTGATGTAGAACCGCAGGAAACCGAAGGTGGAACCGCGACTGTAACTGAGGATCTGGAAGGCGAGCACCGCACCGATCAGCAACACCGTCGGGAGCAGCGGGTAGAGACGACGACGCGTCGCCCGGGTGACGACAACCGCGACGAGCAACAGCGGGAACAGCGGCGCCAGGATCGCCAGCTCCGTCATCGAGAACCGCAGGGCCGCTTCGGTGGTGTCCGAGCCACTTCCCCCGGACTGCTCGATGATGCTCGCGTTGCCGTACTCGGAGCTGAACTGTGCGAAGGCGTTTCCAGTGATGAGCCAACTCGTCAGTGCCCAGCCGACGAAGGCCACCGCACTGGGCAGCACCACCAACCCGACATCGAGAATGGTGCGGTACCACCGCGTCGAGGGCGGTGTCCCGACCTTCTCGGCCCGCCGGAACGACACCAACCCGACCAGCAGCGCGGCGGCCATCGTGGCGGCGCCACCGTCGTATCTGGTCAGATACCCGAATCCCAATGCCATTGCGGCGACAACGAGTTCGTGGACGTCGTCGGTGTCGACCCAGCGGATCAGGCGTCGTGATGCCCACGCGAGGAAGAACAGGTAGGGAGCCTCGCTCATCCCGTTGGCGCCGTAGAAGACGATCATGGGGTTGATGGCGTAGCAGACGGTGATGAGACCGCCCATCCACCCGGGCAATCCGCGGTCGCGGGCCACACCGGAGATCTGGACCACCGATCCCGCCATGAACGCGGCCGACATCACCGCCGCCGAGATCGCCTCCGTGGTGAGCTCCGGCCACCATGGCGTGAGCGCGGTCAACGGCAACTGCACGATCGCGGTCAGCGGGGTGAAGATGAAACCGATCGCGGCCAGGTGCGGGTCGCGGCTGAACAGCACACTCTGCGCCGACTGCACCCGCGACAGCGAATCACCGACGTACACATGCAGGCCCGCGGCCAGATACACCCCGACCGCGAGATACAACACAAATGTCGCAGCGAAGATGGCCCGGCCCGGACCACGCGAGGCGCGCCTCATTTGGACGTGCCTTTATTGGACTCCGACAACCCGTGAAATGTCTTCTCCCAGTACGACGGATTGACCAGGATCTGCCACACGCCCTTGATCGCGGCCACGCTCATCAGGACCCAATATGCCGGGACCAGCAGAGCCGACACCACCAGATCACTGCGACCGTTCTCGCGGATCGCGATGAGATTCATGTAGATCACCGCGCCGTTGCCGAAGATCAGCGACAGCAACGACAAGTAGTAGATCGGGCCGGGGAACAACTCGGCGACCACCGGTGGCTGCCCCGCGATCCACAGCAGCATGATGAGCCAGAACAGCATGTTGACGCACGCGATCAGCGGAGTTCCCGCGATCAGCAGCGTGAATCGCAACCACGCCATCGCGCCGAGTATTCGCCACAGCCGAACCGGATGGCGCATGTGCACCAGCCACGTCTGCAGATATCCCTTGTACCACCGGGAGCGCTGCCTGACCCAGTTGATCGCATCGACGTTGGCTTCCTCCAGCGTCACCGAATCCAGCACGGCGGTGCGGTATCCCGAGTCGGCGATCCGGACGCCGAGGTCGGCATCTTCGGTCACGTTGAACGGGTCCCACGCGCCGATCTGGTCGAGCACGTCACGCTTGAAGTGATTCGACGTGCCGCCCAACGGGATCGGCGCCCGGCTGACCATCATCCCGGGCAGCAGGAAGCCGAACCAGATGCCGTAGTCGGCGGTGAACCATTCGGTGAGGATGTTGTCGCGCGA
>NZ_JAKWBF010000018.1 GCF_022513585.1 Gordonia gummivorans | reverse complement strand
TCGGAGTCGGCTGGGCTGGTGCGGGTTGGGGGTTGATGGGTTTGATGACCGCGTCGGGGCGTTGTGCGAGTTCACGGGCATGCTCGGCCGAGATCACCCCGAACCCATTCATATGCGCGGGAGTGGTGTTCGACTCGTCGGTGAGGGTGGTTTCCTCGCACACCACATGCAACACGATCCGCGCCTGGGCCGGCGGCAGCGTTCCGGGTTCGGGAATCTCGGCATCACACTCGGCACGCCCACACTGGCATTCAAACCGGGTGCCCGACAGTAGAGCGAACGCCGCATCAGAGTTACGGGCCCGCTTCCCCCGGCCGTCCTTGGAGCACACGGTGCCCGCCAACGCCTGGACCGCGGCGACCGCGATGCGCGCGTTCTCCGCGGTCATCGACGCCGCCAGAGTGGCCATCCCATCGCCGAGATCCTCGACCCACACCGCCCGCTGGCCCTTCGCGTGCTTGCGGCGCTCGCGGACCGCTTCGGGGTCGTGGCGGAACACGATCCGGTCGGCCAGATCCCGGATCGCTTGGGGTGACCACCGGCCGCGGCGTTTACGGAGTTCCTTGGTGATCGCGGCATCCACCTCGCCGATGTGGTCACCGCCGACCAGGTCGGTGCGGCCGATGATCGCGACGGTCTGTGCCTTGGTGAGCACACCGTCGCACAAACAGGCCGACACCAGCGGCAGCCGATCCCGCAAAGCGATCGCCTCTCCCAACAAACACTCGGCCGTCAACTGAGAGATCGCCAACGACGCCGCGATCCGCATCGCGCACTGCGCACGTTGATCGATCCAGTCGGTGTCGTCATCCATCGTCGGCTCCACCAGCCGGGTATGTAGTTCGGCCGCAATCTGATACGAGAGCCAGGAGAAGTAGGATTTCCCTCTTTCGATGTGACCGAACGAGGCGACCATGTCGTTGATCGACACGGCCTTGTCGTCGTCGATCACCGCGAGATCCGGAACCCCCAACACCGCGGCATCGACCTGCGGCCAGTACACCGCGTCGTCTGCGTACTCCTCAATCGACATCCCCTGTCACCCCCTTTCCGATTGACCGGATTCAGACTAGAACGGGCCACCGACAATTCTCGTCGCCCAGAATCTGGTTGTGGACTAAGCACGCGAAATCGTTGACTGTGCAGCATTTTCCGACTGAACTCCGCGCATCGTGACCCTCCCCGATCGACTGCATCCAGGGTAGAACACGCCACCGACAAGAATGTCGATCATCGAATGATGTTGGGAGAGCCACGCGTTGCGGGCTTTGGCGGGACTGCTCGCAGCCCTTCGAGGCTCCTCGACTTCGAGACGCTCCGTGCTCGTACCTCGCATGGGGCTCCTCAGCCCGGCGGCTAACGCTCGTCGCACCTCAGGGAGCGGCGGCAAGGCTGGCAATCGACACTCGCGCCGAAATCTGTACGCGCCAGCAGAGCGAAGTGGAATATGCAGTTACACAATCTGACTCGTACAGAGTCCCTACGCGCACGACTACTCGAGGGTGTAGTCGCGTCGGATGCCGGCGGTCGCATGTCCCCATTCGCTCGACCTGGCCCGGTCCTGGTGCGCTTGATATGCAGCTGCGTCGACGAAACGCTCGTCGACATCCCACGTGCGCGGGTCCTCGGCATTCTGTTGCACCGTGAATGACAGGCACCCGGGTTCGGCGCGGGTGAGTTCGATGTGTCGGGGGAGTAGGCGCACGACGATGGCCGCTTCGTCATCATCGGCACAGAGCAACCGGCCACGCAGTACGACGTTGGGCTCCACGTCGAATACGGTGCCTCTTGAGTCGGTGACCGTGCAAGTCGCAGGCACCTCTGCCGCGATGATTGGATCATCAGATGACCGCCGAAACCGAACCCGGCTTCCCGCAACGCCCGGGGCTTCGGCAGGTTCTGCTGGAGGTCTCCGGAGTCGGTGAACGTGCGGGCGGCGCGTTCCGGGCCGCGCTGGCGGTAGCGATCCCGGCCGCCGTGGGTCTGGCGAACGGGCACGGAGCGGCCGCGGCCTTGTCGGCGTTGGGTGCGTTCGCCGTCGTGTATGGCGAACGTCGACCGTATCGGACGCGATGGAAGGTCGTCGCAGGATACGGATTGGCGCTGATCTCGTGCGCCACCGTAGGCGCCGGAGTCGGGCACCTCGCGGGTGCGGCGTCGGTCGGCGCTTGGATCGCAGTCATCGCGATGATGACGGCAGTCGTGGTGCTCGCGGCAATCTGGGTGGACGCGTTGCGGGAGCGTGCTCCCGGCTCGTTTCTGCTACTGCTGTGCGCTGAACTCTCCGCGGTGTTGGTGCTCGACGGCACCGCGAGCTCGCCCGCTGTGGTGTTGTGGACCGCGATCGGCGCGGTGGTAGCACTCGGCGTTGCGATGACGCCGGCATTGCTCGACCGTCACGGTCCGGAGGCGCAAGCGGTGACCCGGGCGGGCGCGGCCGTCGATGCGCTCGCACGCCAGCCACACGATGACCTGCTGCGACGCAGAGCGATTCATGCACTTCACGAGGCGTGGGACTGTCTCGATGATGCCGGGCTCCGGGGCCAGGCGGTCGCGCCGACCGATGCGCTGAGCCGGATCCATCGTCGGCTGCTGGCAGTGATCGCCTTTGCCGAGGACCAGAAGGTCGAGACGAGTGTGTCTGAAGAAGAACTCGACCTGATGGTGCTTCCACGCGCCAGAGTCGGCGAACGATTGCGGTGGGGACTCCGCCGGCCGCGAATCCCCGTGCTCGCGTTGCGGCTCACCGTCGCGTGCGTGGTCGCCGGCGGCATCGCGATCGCCGTCGACCTCGGCCGGCCGGACTGGGCCGTCATCACCGCGGCCATGATCCTGCACCAGGGGCCTGATCGCGTCACGGGCAGCTGGCGTGCGTTGAATCGTTGTGTCGGCACCGTGATCGGAGTGGGTGTGCTCGCCGTGATCACCCCGGTGCTGGGGTCTGCGGTGCTGCTGATCCTGACGGTGGTTGTCCTGATGGCGGGTACCGAGATCTTCCTGGTGGTCAACTACGCGATTGCGATGGTGTTCATCACCCCGCTGGCCATGACGCTGGGCGCACTTGCGCCGCAGGAGCCGTTGTCGGAGGCCGTCATCGGGCGAATCGCGGAGACCGTCATCGGGGTCGGGGTGGCGGTCGTGACGCTGTGGTGTGTGCGCCCGCGCGGGTATCGCGCGGTGCTGCTGGATTCCGAGCGGCGTGTCGTCGACGCGATCGAGGCGGTCGAGGCTGACGGTCCGGCCGATGCCGGCCGACGTCGCCGACGACTGGAGTTCGAACTCGAGGCCGCGACCACGGCAGTGTCCCAGGCCGGATTCAGTGATCCGGCGTGGATGCTCACCCAGTGGCCGAGACACCACCGATTGCATCGACAGGGCTATGCGTTACTGACAAAGCAGGGGTGACCACGGGCGCAGGAGATCGCCACTTCTCCAGCAGCGATGCCGAGCTTCATTGCGGCAGAACCACAATCGGAACTCCAATGTCGGGGGAGCGGGATAGTCGCGCATCAGACGTGATGAGGTCGGCATCATAGAATCTGGCGGTGGCGACATAGAACGCATCGGATACTCGCACCGAAGTTCTCAGATCCCATGCTGCGCTTGATATTTGAACACTCTCGGCACGTCGGATCGGAGCTGTCCACACCGCTTTGACCGCGCGCTCGGCCTCCGCAGAGCTGATCTGCGATGTCCGCTGAAGTCGCCAGATCGCCGACAATGCTTCCATGTCGAGTATTGTCGGTGCCCAGAGTTCGTAGCCCGACATTGATCGCAGGGCGGCTGCCTGCCGTGCGGACGGCAGTACGGCGTCGACCAGCGCGCTCGCGTCGACCACTCGCCTCATTTCTCGCCGGCATCATATTCATCGCGTACTGCATCGAGGGCGCCCACGACGTCGATACTGCGTCCCGGCCCTTCGCTTCGGATAGTTGCGGCCCATTCGTTGAACAATGGACGACTCATGTCGTCGCGCAGGAGCTTGGTGACGTACTCAGACATGGACATATGCAGCTTGGCCGAGCGCTCGCTGAGTTGAGCGTGAAGGTCCTCCGGCAGGTTGCGGATCTGAAGAGTGCTCACTTCATGAAACTAGCATGAATAGCGCATGCATGTGTGATACACGCCGTGCGGTGACCCGGTCGTTGTCGTGCAGCGCGAACGTGCGGGGTCATCACCTCGCCCCGACCTCCGGCAGCGGCGGCAGCTGCGGTGCGGGAACGACGCCGAGTTGGATCAACACCCCGAGCTCGTCGCGTACACCCCAATGCTCGGCCAGCCGCGTGCCTTCGGTGCGGTAGATGTGCAGGGTGTCCATCTCGTACGGCTTCCCGGCGCCGGCCTCGCCGTGTACGGCTGAAACGCCGCGACCGTAGGCCTTGGCGCGGACGATGATTCGGTCCGAGGTGCTGACGATGTCGGCGATCTCGTAGCGCACATCCAGCACGCCGGTCACGAACCCAAGGATCTGGGTGTACCCGGCCGGACCGGGTGGCAGCGGTACGGGTGACCCATGGTCGACGAAGTCGTCGGTGACCACCTCGGGGATAGCGTCCAATTGGCCGGTGTTGATCGCGTCGAAGATGCGATGCACCGAAGGCAGAGCGGGGTTCGAAGTGTCGTACATGAGGGTTTCCTTTGGGCTATGATTTTGGCTAGAAGACTATTCCAGTGGAATGATAATCCACCCAAAGGGGGCTTGGTGTCAACTCCTCGGTCATACGTGAGTCCGCAACGCGAGCAGGCGGCGCGCGAGACGAGAGCACGAGTGCTCGCCACAGCCAAGGACCAGTTACTCCGGCATGGCTATCACTCGATGACAGTGGCGTCCCTGGCCCGCGAAGCCGGAGTGAGTCCGCAGACGATCTACAACTCTGTCGGCGGGAAGGCTGCCGTGGTGAAAGCGGTGTACGACGTGCTGCTGGCCGGCGACGACGAACCGGAGCCCATCGCGATCCGGCCGATGATGACCAGGGTCTTCGAGCAACCCGATGCCGCATCGACACTGCGTGCCTACATCCACATGGGTTGCCTCATGTATCACCGCGTGGGCCCGCTGCTCGGTGTCCTTCTCGGTGAGGGGCCGGGTGCCGACCGGGCACTGACGGAGTTCGTCGACACGATCGAACGGGAACGCCGCACCGGCAACGCATCCGTGGTCAGGCACATCGCCGACCGCTTCGGTCTGCCCGACACCCTGACGCCCACCACTGCGACCGACATCCTCTGGACCGCAACATCAATCGAAGTCGCCGACCGCCTGGTACGCCGATGCGGTTGGAGCCTTGAGCAATGGGAGGCGTGGCTGGGAGACGTCGTCGTCGACACGCTCACGGTTGAAGAGGGTCAGTGAGAGTGCGCGTGCCAGCTCGCGGCCTGTTGAGAGGCGATGGCGACCAGGCGATCCAATCCGAAGTTGATGTCGAGCGCATGCAAGTCGAAAAGCGGTGCCTCGTTGATCTGTTGGGGCACAACCATGCGAATGTGATACTGCCGGTAGCCGTTCACTTCTTCGCAGCGGCCGACGCCGCGACCGCGTCCGATCGTCCAGGTCGATGACGACGTCGGCCATGCCTCGGGAAAAGTCGTATAGCCCAGCGCGATTGCGATGGCGCCCGGCGCATACGGCTTGCTGGGCACGGTGATGCCGACCGGCCTGCGGCTTCCACTCAGCACGGCCGGATCGGTGCAGGCCACCTGATAGTTCGGCCCCATCGGCAATCCGAAACGCAGCGAGACGATATCGAGCGAGCTATTGCCGAGCAAGGACAGTGGCGGATAGACGATATTCGTGGAATACGCGGTGACACATCCGTATTGACCGTGCCGGGTGCAGATGGGGATGTTGTTGAAGTCGCCACCGACCGTCCTCCCGGGCGCGGTCTTCACGTTTCCGCCCAACAGGATGGCGCCGGCGAGGCGTGCACGCACCACAGGATTGGGATCGACTTGTTCGCGAATCAGTTTGCGAAGCAGGAACGTGCCCTGGGAATGGCCGATGAAGACCACGCCGCGACCCATGTTCGCGTGGGTGAGGTAGTTGTTCCACGCGGCGAGTACGTCGCGGTAGGCGATTGCCACTGGTTCGGTGGTAGCGCCGAGATTCACTGCCACGAGGCCCGGCAGCGAGATCTGCCGGTAGACCGGAGCAAAGATCCGACACATGCTGTTGAACCGGGCCGACTGGAGCTCCGCTCCAGACTTGATTTCCGGAGCGGCAACCAGTGGGGCGTTGAGGGACAACGTGTTGGTCGCCGTCCCATAGACGTAGAAACAATCCACCGACCGTTGGGCAGCGGTGACCGGTAGTGGGTTGGTTACGCGTCCGGTCAGCAGATCGGTGGTGTCCTGCGGCAGGTCGCACGGGTCGGCGGTCATCGCCGAACTGCACAGCCACAGCGTGGGGGGCGGCGCCGCGTCGGCCGGCGCGTGCACTCCGAAGGTGAGGGCAAGCGACGCGATGGCGAGGCCGACCACTATCCGCAATCGGAACGTCCCGCGCGAACTCAGGGCGTGGGCTCTTCGCGATTCAGGATGCAGCATGGCAACCTCCCCGAAGTCAGTCGTCGCTGATCCGGGCCCGCGATTCTCACCAGGGGTTCGTCGGCGGCGCGCAACAAATGACTCGCTGAGCATACACCGTATGAAGTGATCTAGATCACACTATTGTCGGACTTGAGCGGAATGTACTCAACTTTGATGGCGTTGCACCCTTCGGATGGCTCATACTTGAGCCTGTTGGACTAAAGAGAAAGGTGCACGCGAGTGGACAGCTTCACCCCCACCACCAAGACACAGCAAGCGTTGAGTGCTGCTGTGCAGGCGGCGGCAAGCGCAGGAAACCCCGACGTGCGACCGGCCCACATCCTGGTGGCGCTGCTCGATCAGTCCGACGGCATCGCGTCGCCGCTGCTCAAAGCGGTGGGCGTGGACCCGTCGAGCGTTCGTAGCCAAGCCCAGGCGATGGTCGATCGTGCTCCGACGGTGTCCAGCGCGAGCGCGCAGCCTCAACTCTCCCGCGAGTCGATCGCGGCGATCTCGGCAGCGCAGCAGCTTGCCGGGGAACTCGACGACGAGTACGTCTCGACCGAACACATCCTGGTCGGTCTGGCGACCGGCGACTCCGACGTCGCCAAACTGCTGCACAACGTCGGCGCGACGCCCCAGGCGCTTCGCGAGGCGTTTGTCGCCGTGCGCGGAACCGCGCGGGTCACTTCCGAGGACCCGGAGTCGACGTATCAGGCGCTGGAGAAGTACTCCACCGACCTGACCGCGGCTGCTCGCGAGGGCAAGCTCGACCCGGTCATCGGTCGCGACACCGAGATCCGACGCGTCGTGCAGGTGCTGAGTCGTCGTACCAAGAACAACCCGGTGCTCATCGGTGAGCCCGGCGTCGGCAAGACCGCGATCGTGGAGGGCCTGGCCCAGCGGATCGTCGAAGGCGATGTGCCGGAGTCGTTGCGCAACAAGACGGTCATCTCCCTGGATCTGGGTTCGATGGTCGCCGGTGCCAAGTACCGCGGCGAATTCGAGGAGCGGCTCAAGGCCGTGCTCGACGAGATCAAGGGGTCGGCCGGCCAGGTCATCACCTTCATCGACGAGCTGCACACCATCGTGGGTGCCGGTGCGACAGGCGATTCCGCGATGGATGCCGGCAACATGATCAAGCCGATGCTCGCCCGCGGTGAGCTGCGGCTGGTCGGTGCGACCACCCTCGAGGAGTACCGCAAGTACATCGAGAAGGACGCGGCACTCGAACGTCGTTTCCAGCAGGTGTACGTGGGCGAACCGTCGGTCGAGGACGCCATCGGCATCCTGCGCGGACTGAAGGAACGCTACGAGGTGCACCACGGTGTACGCATCACCGACTCCGCATTGGTTGCTGCCGCAACGCTTTCCGATCGCTACATCACCTCCCGCTTCCTGCCCGACAAGGCCATCGACCTCGTTGACGAGGCCGCGTCGCGGCTGCGGATGGAGATCGACTCGCGCCCCGTCGAGATCGACGAGGTCGAGCGAATCGTCCGCCGTCTGGAGGTCGAAGAGGTTGCGCTGCAGAAGGAAACGGATGCGGCCTCCAAGGAGCGGCTCGACAAGCTGCGTCAGGAACTGGCCGACCAGAAGGAGAAGCTCAACGAACTGAGCGCCCGCTGGCAGTCGGAGAAGACCGCCATCGACGCGGTCCGCGACACCAAGGAGGAGCTGGAACGGCTTCGTGGAGAGGCGGATCGGGCCGAACGTGGCGGCGATCTGGGACGTGCGGCCGAGTTGCGGTACGGAACGATCCCCGGCTTGGAGAAGGAACTCGAGGCCGCGATCGAGAAGACCGGCACCGACCCGAGCGAAGACGTGATGCTGCAGGAGGAGGTCGGACCCGACGACGTGGCTCAGGTCGTGTCGGCGTGGACCGGAATCCCCGCCGGCCGGATGCTCGAAGGCGAGACCGCCAAGCTGCTGCGCATGGAGGACGAACTGGGCCATCGCGTCATCGGACAGAAGGACGCCGTGGTCGCCGTGTCCGACGCCGTGCGTCGTGCGCGGGCCGGTGTCGCCGACCCGAACCGGCCGCTGGGATCGTTCATGTTCCTCGGCCCGACCGGTGTCGGCAAGACCGAGCTGGCCAAGGCGCTGGCGGAGTTCCTGTTCGACGACGAACGCGCCATGGTTCGCATCGACATGAGCGAGTACGGCGAGAAGCACAGTGTGGCAAGGCTTGTCGGTGCCCCTCCCGGCTACGTCGGCTACGAGGCCGGCGGTCAGCTGACCGAGGCGGTGCGGCGTCGCCCGTACACGGTGGTCCTGTTCGACGAGATCGAGAAGGCCCACCCGGACGTGTTCGACGTGCTGCTGCAGGTACTCGACGAGGGTCGGCTGACCGACGGTCAGGGCCGCACCGTGGACTTCCGCAACACCATCCTCATCCTGACGTCCAACCTGGGCGCCGGCGGTGACAAGGACCAGGTGATGGCGGCGGTGCGCGCGCGGTTCAAGCCGGAGTTCATCAACCGCCTCGACGACGTCATCGTCTTCGACGCGCTGAGCCCCGAGGAACTGGTCTCCATCGTCGACATTCAGCTGCGGCAGTTGGCCAAGCGCCTCGCCCAGCGTCGACTGGAACTGGAAGTGACGCCCAAGGCCAAGGAATGGCTGGCCGAGCGCGGATTCGATCCGCTCTACGGTGCACGCCCACTACGGCGGCTGGTGCAGCAGGCCATCGGCGACAGCCTCGCCAAGGCGTTGCTGGCCGGTGACATCCGCGACGGCGACGTGGTGCCGGTGAACGTCGGTGCCGACGGAGAGTCGTTGGTGCTCGGCTGATCTGAGAGTGACTGAAAACGGGCCCCTGACGGGTGCCTTCCGGGACAATCTCGGAGGAGTGCCGTCAGGGGCCCGTTTTAGTAGTGCCCTCCGTTGCCTGGTTCGCTTTTCCGCACACCGCCGCTCGCGCAAACGAATGTCGTCTACGCGGCTGCGTCGACAACGCTGAGCCGCAGTCGCCGCATGCCGTCGCGGATGCGGGACTTCACGGTGGGCAGGGCGACCTGGAGGCGTTCGGCCACCTCGCGATACGTCAGGCCGTCGAAGTAGGCGAGTTCGATGGACTCGCGCTGCACGGGCGTGAGGTGTGCGAGTCCGGCTCGGATGAGCCGCACCGTCTCGCGTCGTTCGGTGATCTCGGCGACCTCGTCGAAGGCCGGTGTCACCGATTCCCGACCATGCGTCAGGGTGCGGCGTCGGCTGGCGGTCTCCGAACGGATGCGGTCGACGGATCGGCGGTGGGCCATCGTGAGCAGCCAGGCCATCACCGAGCCGCTCGTGTCGTACGACGCCGCGGTCCGCCACACCGTCAGATACACCTCCTGGGTGATCTCCTCGCTGAATCCCGCATCACGGATCACCCGTAGGGCCATGCCGTAGACGCGTGGTGAGGTGAGGTCGTACAACTGCGCGAATGCTTGACGATCGCCGTCGGCGACGCGTTTGACCAGCAACGACAACTCGCCGGGCGAGGGGTCGGGGTGCGTGCGCGGTGTCGTCATGAGATCGACGCTAGGAGCGGCGGGTGGCAAGCTCACGGGTGGACGTGGCACTGGGATGCATTCGCAACCGAGGGTCACGAAACGGTAACGGTGCGCCTTCTCGGTGCGCCGGGGTTGACCCTCACACCATGTGAGACAGGAGCGTGGTCGGTGTCATGTTCACCATTGGAGATTTCGCCACGATGGGCCGGGTGTCGATCCGGATGCTTCGACACTACGACCAGATCGGCCTGTTGCAACCGGCGCGGGTCGACGATCACACCGGGTACCGCTACTACGAGGCCGATCAGCTACGACGCCTCAACCGCGTGGTCGCCCTCAAAGATCTCGGGTTCACCCTCGCCGAGGTCGCCCGCATCATCGACGCCGACGTCGACCCCGCCGAACTGCGGGGAATGCTACGTCTGCGTCGTGCGCAGGTGGCCGAACAGATTGCGGCAGACCGGGATCGGCTCACCCGGATCGAGGCGAGACTCCGCATCATCGAAAGGGAAGGCACCATGAGTACCAGCTCGGTTGTCATGAAAAGTGTTGCTCCGGTTCGGGTTCTCACATTGACGGACGTGTCGGCGAGTTCGGATCCGGAAGACGTGGGCCCGGTGATCCGGGGACTGTTCGGGCGGATGTTCGAGATTCTCGGGCCTGCCGGTATCGCGCCGGCGGGTGAGGCGATCGCCACCTACGTCCCCGACGGTGAAGGACTGACGGTGACCGCGGCATGCCCGGTGGCTGACGGCGTCAGTGTCGACGGGCTCGAGTCGGTGACATTGCCGGGCGTCGAGCGGGCCGCGTGCCACCTGCACGTGGGCAGGATGGTCGACATCGGCGAGGGCTATCAGACGCTCGCCACCTGGATCGAGGACAACGGCTACCGCACCGACGGCACTGCGCGCGAGGTCTACCTCGCGACTCACCCCGAACCCGAGGAGAACTGGCGGACCGAGCTACAGATGCCGATCGTCGGGTGACCCGCGGCCTACCTCACCGGCATGAGGGCGAGCCCGGAAATGCGGGTACGCCGAGTCGGCACCCGGCGGCGGTCACCGAACGAAGCCGAACCATCGGATTGCGGTGCTCGAGTGCCGGGACGAGTCCGTTCGTGACGACCCGGGTTTTGGCGGCGGACGTGGTCGCGGTGGGATTCAGCGTGCCGCGCAACCGCGCGAAGTAGACCAGCTCGTCGTACACCTTTGACAACGCCGCCTCGGTCGTTCGGTCCTCGGGCTCGAGACCGTGGAAGTCGACGCCGGTCTCGAACTCGTGCCGAATCGCATGTGGCCCTTGATCGCACGACGGTTTGTTCAGATCGATCCGGAACGCCCGATGGCGCGGGGTAGGCGGTGCGATGGTGCCGGCATCGGTGCACGCATGGTGTGAGATGCGGTCTCCCAGGGCGTGGATGTAGATCCCGATTCGCGCGTTCGCCGACTGCCCGCCCACCCACTGATCGAACTTCGACGACAGGACTCCGTCGGTGATGACCTGTTGCCCAGTCGAATTGGTGAAGGGGAAGTTAGCCGGCGACACGATGCTGTACGTGCCGTTGATCGGGACGGGGTTCGCGCCGCCATAGCAACCCTCGCCCGTCGCGTAGTCGCCTCCCGGTGAGCGGTTGGTGAATCCTCCGGTGCACAGGGGCGCAGAGGATCCCGGGCCCGCTGTCGCCCAGCGTCGCAGATGGGTCAGCATGATCTCGTGCCGTGTGTCGTTGACGTCGGGGCGCAACCCATTCGGCATCGGCGCGCGTGGGCCTCGGAGCGTCGGCAGGAAATGGAACAGGAAGCCCCCGGTGGCGAAATGCGTACGTACCAGGCCGCTGATGTCCTTGGTCGTCAGCCGCCGCGAATTCGGAACCAGGTTGCCGCGCATGTCGCGCGGGGCGAAGGTGCCGAGGTCGGTCGCCTCGCTGTACGCGGCGATCCAATAGGCGTCCGCGACGGAGAAGCCGACGGACCTCGCGATGATGTAGCTGGAGTCCGTGTGAATCAGGCTGCGACCGCCGAGCGGCTGACGAAGTGTGTAGGCGTATCGCAAGAAGGCGCGCAGGCCGCAGATCGGGGCGTCCGCATTCTCGAGGGAACAGGTGATGGGAAGCGGGCCGCAACTGTGCGGCGGGGCGCCGGGGGTGTAACAGATGTCCTCGGCGAACGCAGCGGCACGCGGTTGCGGCGTGGCCACCGACAGCGTGGCGACGAGGCCGAAGGCGAGCAAGATTGCTCCAACGAGGCGGATCGGTCTGCGCATGACGTTCCCTTCGAGGTGCCCCCGATGAGGAGATAGTAAATTTTCGCCCGGTGGGCGTGGGGTCGATTCGGTGAGGGAGCGCAATCAGGTGTCGGTGGCCGTCGGTACTCTCCGTTCAAGTGATTCGAGAGGAGATCGCCCATGTCGGATGTGGTCATCGGGGAGGACGGTCGGGCGCGGTGCGGGTGGGCGGCCAAGGAGCCGGAGACCACGTATCACGACACCGAATGGGGATTTCCGACCGTCGGCGACGTCGCGCTGTTCGAGCGAGTATGCCTCGAAGGATTTCAGTCCGGCCTGAGCTGGCGGACCATCCTCACCAAGCGGGAGAATTTTCGGGCCGCGTTCAGCGGGTTCGACTTCGAGAAGGTCGCCCGGTTCGGTGAGGCCGACGTGGAGCGGTTGCTGGGCGACGCGGGGATCGTCCGGCACCGCGGCAAGATCGAGGCCTCGATCAACAACGCCCGGCATGCCTGCGATCTCGTCGACGCCGAGGGGTCGCTGGAGGAGTACTTCTGGCGGTTTGCGCCCGGTCCCGACCACAAGCCGGGATCGATGACGACCTCACCGGAATCGGTTTCCCTGTCCAAGGATCTGAAGAAGCGGGGCTGGCGATTCGTCGGGCCGACAACGATGTTCGCACTCATGCAGGCCACCGGCATGGTCAACGACCACGCCTACGACTGCGTCATCCGCGACGACGTGGCGACAGCGATCGCCGCGAGGCCTTGACCTCAAGTTAACTTGAACTCTTAGCGTCGGGGTATGACACGAGACCGACCATCACTCAACCTCTACGAACCCGGTGCATTCGCTGCCGTCGACGCACTTATGGCGACGTTGCAGGCCGGCATGGACAACTCTGATGCCGACACCTACGACGCGATGTTCGCCGACGACATCGTGTGGGGTTCCCCCAAAGGCGCCGTCCTGCGCGGCCACGCCCCGCTCAACGAGATCCATCACCAGCTGTTCGCCAAGCAGGTGGCACCGCCGTCGGACTTCTCGGTGACGGAGGTGATCAACCCGGCGCCGGGGGTCGCGGTCGCGCACATCGGGAGGCATGCGCGAGGTGGCGGATTCTCCGAGATGGCGATGTATGTGCTCGTCGAACGGGACGGCTCCTGGTGGGTCGCCGCCGGACAGAACACACCCATTGCCGCGGAACTGCCGACTGGAGTGCGCGCATGAGGCACAAAGAATTGCTCGATCCCGATGTGCTGAGTTACCTCGAGACGCAACGGCTGGGCAGGCTCGCCACCGTCGACAAGGAAGGCGCGCCGCAGAACAATCCCGTCGGTTTCGCCGTCAATCGCGAACTCGGGACCGTCGACATCGTCGGCTACAACCTCGCGTCGTCCCGCAAGTTTCGCAACCTCAAGGGGAATGACAAGGTTGCGTTCGTCGTCGACGACATCGCGTCGCTCAAGCCGTGGCGAGTCAGGATGGTCGAGATTCGGGGTCACGCCGAGGCGATCGTCGGCGGTACAGAGTCGCGCGGCGGCGTCGATGACGCACTCATCCGGATATATCCGCGCCAGGTCATTGTGTTCGGGCTCGAAGAGCAGGACCAGTAGGTCGGTACCATGGCGGCATGACCTCTGACTTCGGTGCCGCCGCAACCGCGAAGTACGTGCAGCTGACCACTTTTCGCAAGGACGGCACACCGGTGTCGACGCCGGTGTGGGCCACGATCGACGGCGACCGCCTCCTCGTGTGGACCGTCGCGGACTCGTGGAAGGTCAAACGTCTGCGGCGAGATCCGCGCATCATCGTGCAGGCCTGCGATGCGCGCGGCACGAAGGTCACCGGCGAACCGGTCGAGGGCACAGGCGAAGTCCTCGATGACGCCGGCACCGCGCGGACACGGGAACTGATCTCCAAGAAGTACGGCATCCTCGGCTGGATCACCATCAAGGCGAGCACTCTTCGACGCGGCAGTGGCGGGACGGTCGGGCTCGCGTTGAGTGCGGGTGCTTCCTGACTTCCGCCTCGCTCCATGGCCTTCCACCGCTTCTGAGCCTCCAACCGCTCCCTGAGGTGCGAGCGGAGCGAGCCTCGAAGGGCTGGTGAGACGACGATGTCATCTCACCAGGGGCTTCGAGGCTCGTCGACTTCGAGACGCTCCATGCTCGTACCTCGCACGGGACACCTCAGCCCGGCGGCTTGCGCTCCTCGCACCTCAGCCGGCGGGAGGGTCCCGACGGTCAGGCGAGGTCGTCGTAGCAGCGCGCCCAGATCGCTTCGTGCCGTACGGCATCGATCCGGCCCTCGCGCAGATCGCGGTCGGCCACCCGTAACGAATCGACGATCCGCAGCAACTGGTCGGCTCGGCGTCGTGTCGTGGGATCTTCGTCGTCGTCGATCCAGAGGACCATGGAGCGCACTGATTTCCGCACCGGCCAGGCCTGGTGGCCGACCACCCAGACGACGGACAGCATGACGGCGGCTGCCGCGAGAATCGAGAACGGCGGATCGACAGGGCTCACGGCGCTGATCGCCGGCCAGAGCGCCAGCCAGCCGATGACACCCCAGATCGGCGCCGAGTACCAGAGGCGAAGCATCGTGCGCTCGTGGTCGGTCACGCCCGGCGGATACACGCAGACACGCAACTGGACGAGATGACGGGCGAACCCGACCCGGAAGACGCCCCACGAGTCCGCGCCCCGCAAGAAGCGGCCGCGGATCGGGGGCGGGCCGGTCACGGTCGCGACCGTCAGTGGTTGTTGGCCGGTGACCTTGTTCATGCTTTCCGTCGTACTCTCCGGCGGAAACGCCGACGCGAATCTGAACGCGATCTACACGGGCCGCCAGGGCTTGTTGACGCGATCTTGACGCCGGTCGCAACGTCCGCAAAGCGCGCGTCAAATTGCCGGCGCGACGCGTATGGATTCCGTTAACGAACTCTTTCAGACGTCTTTCGCGAGTGATCCTGTCAGTCGCGGCTTCGCAGGTTTCTGCGTGGCCGGGTACATAGTTCGGAAATGGAGTTCGAGTGGCTGACCTGCTCTTTCTGCTGGCCGCGATCGTCTCGATCGCGCTGTGCCTGCTGACCGTGCGCGCAATCGATGCGAGGACCGGGCGATGACCGCCGACGGTGTGACCACCATCGTTCTGTTGGTGCTCGCCGCAGCAGTCGTCGTCTATCTCGTGGCCGCGCTCATCGCACCCGAGAGGTTCTGACATGTCTGCGACGGTGGCCGGCTTGTTGCAACTGGCATTGCTGCTTTTCATTCTCGCCGCTGCCTACGTGCCACTCGGTGACTACATGGCCCGGGCGTACGACTCGGCACGCGACCTGCGCTTCGAGAAACTGTTCTACCGCGTCGGACGCATCGATCCGCGTCGTGAGCAGACCTGGGTCGGCTATGCGCTTGCGGTACTGGCCTTCTCGTTGATCTCGTTCCTGTTCCTGTACGCGATCCAGCGCCTCCAGGGTGTGTTGCCGTGGTCGGACGGAAAGCCGGGTGTGACGCCGTCGATGGCGTTCAACACCGCGGTTTCCTTTGTCACCAACACCAACTGGCAGTCGTACTCGCCCGAAGTGGTGATGACCAACTTCACGCAGATGATCGGGCTCGCGGTGCAGAACTTCGTTTCCGCTGCAGTCGGTATGGCGGTCGCGGTCGCCGTGATCCGCGGCATCCGTAACCGGCGGGGCAGCGGCGAGATCGGCAACTTCTGGGTCGACCTGGTCCGCGGATGCGTGCGAATCCTGTTGCCGCTCAGCTTCATCGTCGCGCTCATCCTACTCACCCAGGGCGCCATCGAGTCGTTCAAGACCGGATTCGACTTCACGACGCTCGACGGCAGGCAAGCGCACAGTGTGCTCGGGCCGTTCGCGTCGCAAGAGGCGATCAAAGAGCTCGGGACCAACGGTGGCGGCACCCTCTCGGTGAACTCCGCACATCCGTTCTCCAACCCGACGCCGCTGTCGAACATCGTCGAAATCCTTGCGCTCCTCATCATCCCGGTGTGCCTCACCCGCACGTACGGAACGATGGTCGGCGATCGGCGTCAGGGGCTGACCCTGCTCGGGGTCATGGCCGCCATCTGGGGTGTGATGCTGACAGTCGTGTGGGTCTTCGAATCCCGCACCGACGGCATCGCCGCGCAGGCCGCGGGCGCCATGATGGAGGGCAAGGAACAGCGTTTCGGCATCCCCGGTTCGGTGCTGTTTGCGGTATCCACCACCGGGACATCCACGGGTGCAGTGAATTCTGCGCACGACAGCTTCTCGGCCGCCGGTGGTGGTGCGCTGATTTGGAACATGCTCCTCGGCGAGGTGGCACCCGGCGGTGTGGGAGCAGGCCTCTACGGCATCCTCATCATGGCCGTGATCACCGTCTTCGTCGGCGGGCTGCTCGTCGGTCGGTCGCCGGAGTTCCTCGGAAAGAAGATCGGCCAGCACGAGATCACCATGGCGGCGCTCTACGTCCTCGTCATGCCCGCGCTGGTGCTGGCCGGCACATCGATCTCGGTGATCCTCGGAACGACAACCGGATTCCAGGGCAACAGCGGAGATCCGGGCACACCTGGCTCGATCCACGGCTTCAGCGAAGTGCTCTACGCCTACGCGTCGGCCGCGAACAACAACGGCAGCGCTTTCGGCGGCCTCACCGTGACCAGCGACTGGTTCCAGACCTCACTCGGCGTTGCGATGCTGCTCGGGCGATTCCTGCCGATCGTGTTCGTGCTCGCGCTCGCCGGCCTGCTGGCCAAACAGCGTCCACGCAATCGCGAAACCGCCGTGGGCAGTTCGGTGTCCACGCCGGCGGCGGCACCAGGTGGTGCGCCCACAATGGTTGCGACTGCGCCGAAAGCAGTGCGCGTCGAGGACGACGCATCGACTCTCCCGACCCATGGATTGCTGTTCGGCGCACTGCTGGCCGGAACCATCCTGTTGGTCGCCGGACTCACCTTCTTCCCGGCCATGGCGCTGGGACCGATCGCAGAGGCAGTGTTGTGAGTACTCCTGTCATAGAAGAGAAGACAACCGACGAAGCGGGCGTTGATACCTCGTCGAACGCGGGGGAGGAACTGGTCACCAGTGGCGCATTCAATGCACGCCAACTGATCTCGTCGCTCCCCCAAGCGGCGCGCAAACTGACGCCACGTGCCCAGGCCCGCAACCCGGTCATGTTCGTGGTGTACCTGGGCGCGATCGTCACCACCGTTCTCGCTGCGCTGCAACCGAGTTGGTTCTCGTGGGCGGTCGCTGCCTGGCTCTGGTTCACCGTCGTGTTCGCCAATCTGGCCGAGGCGGTTGCCGAAGGCCGCGGTCGCGCGCAGGCCGACAGCCTCCGTAAGGTCAAGCAGGACACCATGGCCCGACGCCTGTCGGAGGATGGGTCGACCACCGAGGTGCCCGGGACAGAGCTGCGCATCGGTGACCTGATCGTCGTCGAAGCGGGTGAGGTGATCGCGGGGGACGGTGACGTCGTCGACGGTATCGCCACGGTGGACGAGTCGGCCATCACCGGCGAGTCGGCCCCCGTCGTCCGCGAATCGGGTGGCGACCGCTCTGCGGTCACCGGTGGAACGGTGGTGCTCTCGGACCGGATCGTCGTGAAGATCATGACCGCGCCGGGGGCGAGCTTCGTCGACCGCATGATCGCCCTCGTCGAAGGCGCATCGCGCAAGAAGACACCCAACGAGATCGCACTGGACATCCTGCTGACGAGCCTGACGATCATCTTCCTGATGGCGGTGGTCGCGGTCGGGCCGATGCAGGAGTACGCGGGCCAGTCCGCCGATCCGATCAAGCTGATCGCGCTGCTGGTCTGCCTCATCCCGACGACGATCGGTGCGTTGCTGAGCTCCATCGGCATCGCCGGCATGGACAGGTTGGTGCAGCGCAACGTGCTCGCGATGTCGGGCCGTGCGGTCGAGGCCGCCGGTGACATCGACACGCTGCTGATGGACAAGACCGGCACCATCACGTTCGGCAACCGTCGGGCCACCGACATCGTGCCGGCACCCGGCGTCGAGAAATCCGAACTCGCCGACATCAGCTATCGCTGCAGCCTCGCCGACGACACTCCCGAAGGCCGGAGCATCGTCGACCTGTGTGTGCAGTCCTTCGGCGTCATCGAGATCGACCCCGACACCGCGGCGGCCGCTCGCCGTCGGCTGCATCCGGAGTACGAGATCGTGCCCTTCACCGCGGAAACCCGCATGAGCGGCATCGACGTCCACGAGTCGGGCGGGGTACGCGAGTTCCGCAAGGGTGCCGCAGATGCGCTGGGCCGCTGGGTCGAGGCCGGCGGCGGTCGCGTGGACCCGGCCGTGGCCCGCGAGGTGGCGGCCATCTCCGGCGAAGGCGGGACACCGCTCGTGGTGGGTGTTCGCGATGCCGACGCACCGGCCCGTGTGCTGGGTGTCATCCAGCTCTCGGACGTGGTGAAACCCGGTATGGCCCAACGCTTCGCACAGCTGCGCGCGATGGGAATCCGGACCGTGATGGTCACCGGCGACAACCCGCTGACCGCGCGCGCCATCGCCGACGAGGCCGGCGTCGACGATTACGTCGCCGAGGCGACTCCCGAGGACAAGCTGGCCTTGATTCGCAAGGAACAGTCGGGTGGGCGTCTGGTCGCGATGACCGGTGACGGCACCAACGACGCGCCCGCACTCGCGCAGGCCGACGTCGGGCTCGCGATGAACTCCGGTACGTCGGCGGCCAAGGAAGCCGGCAACATGGTGGACCTCGATTCGGACCCGACCAAGCTGATCGACGTGGTGGCCATCGGCAAGCAGTTGCTGATCACCCGCGGTGCGCTGACGACGTTCTCGCTGGCCAACGACCTGGCGAAGTACTTCGCCATCTTGCCGGCGCTGTTCACGGCGGTCTATCCGCAACTCGACGCGCTCAACATCATGCGGCTGCACTCGGCGGAATCCGCGATCACCTCGGCGGTGATCTTCAACGCGCTCATCATCGTCGCGCTGATCCCGCTGTCGTTGCGCGGCGTGCGGTACCGCCCGTCGTCGGCGTCGAAGCTGCTCGGTCGCAACCTGCTGGTCTATGGCATCGGAGGAGTGATCACCCCGTTCATCGGGATCTGGCTGATCGACCTCGTGGTGCGCTTTCTCCCGGGAATGGGGTAACGGTCATGAACACGCTCGTATCTGGCTTTGTGCGGCAATGCGTTGCAGCGGCAGGCATTCTGCTGGCGCTGACACTGCTGCTGGGCGTGGTGTACCCGGCAGCGGTCTGGGTGGTCTCGAGGGTCGGGAGCAACTCCGCCGACGGTTCGCAGGTAACCGATTCCGCCGGCTGCCCGGTGGGTTCCACGCTCATCGGCATCGATCCGAAGGTTCCTGCGGGAGCGCCTGATCCGAATCTCCATGCCCGGGTGCTCGGTTCCTCCGACGACCCGATGGCGGCCGGTGATCCGGCTGCGTCGGCGGCGAGCAACAAGGGACCGAACAACGAGGACCTCAAGGCATGGATCGAGGCGCGGCGCACAGAGATCGCCCAGCGTGAGGGCGTTGCGCCGGCGGCGGTTCCGGCGGATGCGGTCACCGGGTCGGGATCGGGCCTCGACCCGCACATCAGCCCCGAGTACGCACGTCTACAGGTACCGCGGATCGCTCGCGTGACCGGGAAGTCCCCGGCGCAGGTGCAGCAGATCGTCGACGACCACACCGAGGGCCGCACGATCGGTTTCCTCGGGCAGGCGCGCGTCAACGTTCTCGAAGTCAACCTCGCACTGGGCCACCGTGCACCGTGCTCGGCGTGACCGTTCGAGACATACACTGGTGATCATGGCCAACGCAGGTGATGCCAGGGGACGGTTAGAGGTCTTCTTGGGGTGTGCACCGGGCGTCGGCAAGACCTACGAGATGCTCGCCACCGCACGGCTCCTCGTCGACGAGGGTGCGGATGTGGTTGTGGCCGTGGTCGAATCGCACGGCCGCGTGGCCACCGCCGACCTTGTCGACGGATTCGAGGTGGTACCGAGGCGCTGCGTCTCCTACCGCGGCACGGTGCTCGAGGAGATGGATCTCGACGCCGTCCTGGCGCGCAAACCGCAGGTGGCGCTGGTCGACGAACTCGCTCATACCAATGCGCCCGGGTTGGCCAACGCCAAACGCTGGCAAGACATCGAGGCGCTGCGCGACGCCGGCATCGACGTGCTGTCGACGATCAACATCCAGCATCTGGAGAGCCTCAACGACGTGGTCGCGCAGATCACCGGCATCACCCAGCGGGAGACCGTGCCCGACGACGTGGTCCGGGCCGCCGACCAGATCGAACTGGTGGACATCGCCCCGCAGGCGCTGCGTCAGCGGCTCGCGGCGGGAAAGGTGTATCCGGGCGGGCGGATCGAAGGTGCGCTGTCGAACTATTTCCGGCAGGGCAACCTCACCGCGCTGCGAGAGTTGGCGTTGCTGTGGCTGGCCGATCAGGTCGACGACAACCTCGCCGATTACCGTGCGGCACATTCGATCACCGACACGTGGGAGGCGCGCGAGCGGGTCGTGGTGGCGATCACGGGCGGGCCGGAGTCGGCGACGCTTCTGCGTCGGGCCAGCCGCATCGCATCGCGGTCGAGTGCCGAGTTGGTGGTGGTGCACATCGTGCGCGGTGACGGTTTGGCCGCCAAGACCTCGGTCGACATCTCCGCACTGCGGGAACTGGCAGCCGGGTTCGGTGCCAAGATCCACACCGTCGTCGGCGACGACATCCCGGCGACGCTCCTGGATTTCGCGCGTGGAGTCAACGCGACCCAGTTGGTGCTGGGTACCTCGCGTCGGCCGCGGTGGCAGCGCATCCTCGACGAAGGAGTCGGCACGACGGTCGTCCGCGAGTCGGGGCGCATCGACGTGCACATGGTCACGCACGACGAAACACGTCGTCGTAACCGACTCGACATCCGGGACACGAGATTTCACCGTCCGCTGAGTTGGGCCGCCGCGGTGGCGGTGCCCATCGCGGTGACCGGTGTCCTCGCCATCCTGGACCGGTGGCTCGGCTTCGCCAGCGAGTCGGCGCTGTTCTTCGTCACCGTTCTCGCAGTGTCGATGTTGGGCGGCGTGGGTCCGGCCGCGTTGTCGGCGGTGGTGTCGGGTCTGCTGCTCAACTACTTCTTCACCGATCCTCGATTCACGTTCACCATCGACGAGCCCGACAACCTCATCACCATCCTGGTGATGCTGGTGATCGCCATTGCTGTTGCGGTACTCGTGGATTCGGCGACGGTTCGACGCGTCCAGGCGCAACAAGCAACGCGGGATGCCGAACTGCTGTCGCTGTTCTCCAGCGCCGTTCTCGGTGGCGCGGATGTGTCGGCGCTACTCGAACGCGTTCGGGAAACCTATGACCAGGAAGGTGTCTCGCTCGTCCGACGGGTAGACCGCGGTTCGCCGGAGATCGTCGAGAAGGTCGGGTCCAATCCGCCCGCCGCCGAAGGTGATGCCGTGACCGTGTGCCCGGTTCCGGATGGGCGCTTCGAATTGTGGCTCAACGGGCCGAAACTCGGCGGACGCGACCGACGGGTTCTCATCAGCGTCGCCACCCAGGCCGCGGGTGCAGTTCAGCGTCACCAACTCGAGGCCGAGGCGGCCGAGGCCACCGCGCTGGCGCAGACCGACGAACTGCGTCGGGCATTGCTCGCGGCCGTCAGCCACGACCTGCGTACTCCGCTGGCTGCGGCGAAGGCGTCGGTGTCGAGTCTGCGCAGCACCGACGTCACCTTCAGCGCCGAGGACACCGCGGAGTTGCTGGCCACCGTCGAAGAATCCGTCGACCAGTTGGCCTCGCTCGTCGGGAATCTGCTGGATTCGTCGCGGCTCGCGGCGGGTGCGGTGCGGCCCAAGATGCAGCAGACCTATCTCGCCGAGGTGGTGCATCGTGCAATGGCGGCGGTGTACCGGCGCGATCCGTCGGTTCCCGCGGTCTCGATGAATCTCGAACAGCCATGGGTGTATACCGACGCCGGACTGCTCGAGCGGGCCCTCGCGAATCTCATCGACAACGCGTTGCGGCACGGCGGTGACGACGTGACCGTCGACGCCCGAATCGGTCCCGGTGATGGGGAACCGCGGTGCGTGATCAGCGTGATCGATCACGGGCCCGGAATTCCGGTGGATCAGCGGGCGGAGATCTTCACGGCGTTCCACCAGTACGGCGATCGCAATGGTGCCAGTTCGGGGGTGGGGCTGGGGCTTTCGGTTGCTCGCGGATTCATCTCCGCGATGGGAGGAACACTCGAAGTGGTCGAAACCCCCGGTGGTGGTGTGACCATGGTCGCCACCTTGCCGATGACGGGGGTGGAAGCATGACTGCCCATGTCCGGGTGCTCGTCGTCGACGACGAACCCCAGTTGTTGCGGGCCCTGCGTATCAATTTGAACGCCCGTGGCTTTGCCGTGACGACAGCGGCCACCGGTGCCGAGGCGCTCTCGGCGGCAGCACGCACCAATCCGCAGGTCGTCGTCCTCGATCTGGGCCTGCCCGACATCGACGGCCTCACCGTGCTGGAGGGGCTGCGAGGCTGGACCAATGTACCGGTCATCGTGTTGTCCGCACGCAGCGATGCCGCCGACAAGGTGGCCGCCCTCGATGCCGGCGCCGACGACTACGTCACCAAACCCTTTGGCATGGAGGAGTTTCTGGCGCGGTTGCGGGCCGCCGTACGGCGGGGGTCGGTCCTCGCCGATACGCCGGAGGTGCCGGTTGTCGACGCTGGCGGGTTCGTGGTCGATCTGGGAGCGAAGTCCGTGACACGTGACGGTGCCGCCGTCCACCTGACGCCGACGGAATGGGGCATCCTCGAGATCCTGGTGCGCCACGAGGGGAAGCTGGTGGGGCAGAAGGAGATCCTGCAGTCTGTGTGGGGACCGTCGTACGGGACGCAGACCAACTACCTGCGCGTGTATCTGGCCAGCCTCCGTCGCAAGCTCGAGGACGATCCCGCACACCCCAAACATCTACTCACCGAGGCCGGGATGGGCTATCGGTTCGTCAGGTCCTGAGGTGCTTGCTGCGCGATGGTCGTCGCCCATCGCTCGACATCTGCCCAGTCGCGGTGGTCACCCGGCCGCGCACCCATCACCCACATGATCATCCGAATCTTGCGATCCGGCGGACGGCCGAACCTACCGGCGAACGGGTGGTAGTCGTGTGCGGCCAATCGATCCCGAATGGCGGCGACAGCAGGCGGAACCTTTGTCCGGAAGATCGCCCCGACCGGTCCTCGGAGAGTAGGTCCCATGCCGAGCGAGAACAGCCACACCGGTCGCTCGCGAAGCGCGGCCGCGTTGTCGTCGACGAAGCCGGTGAAGTCCGGCAACAACGCACCGTCGTGAATGGGGCTGCCTGCGACGACGATATCGAAATCCGCTGGGTCGGGTTGCTCGCCGACCGAGGCGACGGTCACGTGCATCGCCGCGCTACGCAGGTGCTCGCCCAGACGTTCGGCGACGTCCGCGGTCGACCCGTCTGCACTTGCGTAGGCGACGAGGGCGGTTGCGCTCATATCGCCATTGTCGCGCCACCGGTTTCAGATGAGTAGAGGCCTACGTCCCGGGCTCCCGTGACGCTGACGTGGTTGTCACTCCGACAACGGGCGGGTAGATTGTCAACAATCTACCGACAGGCGGTTGTCGGGTCGAGAAATGGGGTTGATGACGGTGGCGAGGACGGGCGAAGGAACGGCGTCTCACCAGCGTGAACGCTCTGCCCAGAGCCGTCGCGGGGTGCTGACACCGCTGGTGCAAGAGTCGACACCGGCGATCATTGCGCGTAAGTTGCACAATGCAATTGCGAACGGCGACTTCCTGCCCGGTGCACAACTCACCGAGTCGGGACTCGCCGCCGACCTGGGGGTCAGTCGGGGTCCGCTGCGTGAAGCGATGCAGCGACTCACCGCAGAAGGCCTGCTGGTGAGTCATCGCAACCGCGGGTTGTTCGTGGTGTCGATGGACGACGACGACATCCGCGACATGTACATCGCGCGCACCGCGGTGGAACGTGCGGCCACCGAGCAGGTGATCATGCGTGCCGAATCCGATGCGGTGTCGGTGTTGACCGAGGCGGTCGAGGCCATGCGTGCGTTCGCGGACGAGCCCAACGGTGCTGGAATGGCCGAGGCGGACATGCACTTTCACCAGGAGCTGGTGGAACTGGCCGGGAGCAAGCGCCTTTCGCGTCTGCACGAGACGATTCGCGTGGAGACACGAATGTGCTTGCGGGCCATGCGAGGAACCTATTCCTCGGGAAAGGAACGGATCGACGAACATCAGGCGTTGGTGGACGCCATTGCCGCCGGCGACGTGCCCGCGGCCGACACGCTGATGATCGCGCACATGGCCGACGGTCTGCGGCGTCTGATCGGTGACGAAGACGACGGTCGGGACACCGCTGACGCAGGTTGAGAAGCAGCCTGGTCGTATCGAACGGGGTTCTCGTGTCCACCGATGTGAACACACTCGAGAAACAACTGGCCGAACGATCTTCAGGAGGCACAGATGGCTGCAGTATCTTCACCGGACACCTACGAGAGTCTGGCTCCCGACCCGGAGTCGCCGGAGGGAAAGAAACTACTCAGCAAAGCAATTGGCGCATCGGCGATCGGTAACGCAACGGAGTGGTACGACTACGGCGTCTACGGCGTCAGCGTCACCTATCTGACGGCGGCCTTCTTCCCCGGCGAATGGGGCACCGTGCTCACCATGCTCGGTTTCGCGATCTCCTTCGCGCTACGCCCCTTGGGCGGCATGGTGTGGGGTCCCATCGGTGACCGGATCGGGAGGAAATCCGTTCTTGCACTGACGATTCTGTTGATATCGGTAGCCACCGCACTCATCGGTGTCCTGCCCTCGCACGCGATGATCGGGGTGTGGGCTCCCATTCTGCTGATCCTCCTGCGCGTCGTACAGGGGTTCTCCACCGGCGGCGAATACGGGGGCGCGGCAACGTTCATGGCCGAGTATGCGCCGGACCACAAGCGCGGAAAGTACGGCTCCTTCCTCGAGTTCGGCACCCTCGCCGGCTTCTGCACCGGTACCGCACTGGTGTTGATCCTCGAACTCGCGCTCACCGACGACCAGATGTACGACTGGGGTTGGCGTATCCCGTTCCTGCTCGCGCTGCCGATGGGCCTGATCGGCCTGTATCTGCGGTCCCAGATGGAGGACACGCCGGTCTTCCAGGAACTCGAACGTGAAGACGAGATCGTGGGCACCGCGTGGACCCGATTCAAGGATCTGCTGACGAACTACTGGCGCCCGATCATCATCATGTTCGGCATGGTGATCGCGCTGAACGTCGCCAACTACACCTTGCTCTCCTATCAGCCGACGTACCTGAAGAGCACGATCGGACTGACGGATACCACCGCCAACGTCGTCGTGCTGATCGGCCAGTTGGTGATGATGGTGATGATCCCGTTCTTCGGGCGGTGGTCGGATACGACCGGGCGCAAGCCGATGTGGTGGGGTTCGCTGATCGGACTGTTCGTGCTGGCTGTGCCGCTCTACTGGTTGATGGGGTTGGGATTCGCTTGGGCCATAGTCGGATTCGTCATTCTGGGGCTGCTGTACATCCCGCAGTTGTCGACGATCTCGGCGACCTTCCCGGCGATGTTCCCCACCCAGGTGCGCTACGCGGGTTTCGCGATCTCCTACAACGTCGCGACGGCGGCATTCGGTGGTACCGCACCGCTCGTCAACGACTGGGTGATCACGGTGACCGGGTGGAGTCTGTTCCCGGCGGTGTACATGATGGCGGCCTGCGCCATCGGCATGGTGGCCCTTCGATTCCTGAAGGAAACCGCGGGCTGTTCGATTCGTGGCACCCAGATCCCCAGCCGGGAGAACGACTTTCACGAGCTGGCGGGTGACAAGGTCAGCGCGTCCTAACCGAGGTGCCAGGCGACGGCAACGCCGATCGCGCCGGTGGCGTTGAGTGCCCAGTGCAACGCCACCGGGGCGAGCAGGCTGTCGCTGCGCATGCGCAGCCAGCCGAAGGCGAAGCCGGCGAGCGTCGTCGCGACCACCGCGCCCACGACGCCGGCGATCTGCCCGAACGTTCCGCTGCCGAGCGTGTCGGAGAGCCCCTCGTTGCCTGCAGTCAGGCCGAGTGACGACGTGAGGTGCCACAACCCGAAGGCCACCGCACCGATGGTGAGCGCCACTCGCGTGGCGAAGAATCTCATCAGCGTGCCCTGCAGCACGCCCCGGAAGATCAGCTCCTCCGGAATCACCGTCTGCAGCGGGATGACGATGAATGCGGCAAACAGGGCGTCGGAGGGGTCGGCGTACCGGTCGGACATGAAGAAGTCGCGGCTCGCGGGAACCGCGACGGCGACCGAGACGATTGCGCCCACCACGATGATCGCGGCGAGCGCGTAGGCGATGCCGTTGCTCAGCTGCTTCCTCGACAGCCCCAGATCCGTCCAGGTCAGTCCGGCGACGCGTGCGGTAGCCACCAGAAGCAGGGCGGTTGCCGGCACCACGAAGTATGAGATGGGGGCGTGCGAGTAGTGCGCGAGCAGATCGGCAGCGGTGAGGGCGATGAGGATCGCGACAACGACCAGCACACCCTCGAGGCGCCGCCTACCCTCATCCATCCCCGAACCTGTCTGTCGTTGTCCGTTCGTCGCCCGAAGTGGGCCGACACCGCTCGATTGTGCCGGGTACAGATAGGATGCGAGCCCGTACGCCACATAACTGGGGGTTCGCATGACGAGTGACTCGGCCGTCGACACCGACGAGACCGTGCCGGAGGACGCGGCCGCGTCCGACGCCGCTGCGGATTCGATCAAACCGGGCCGCCGTGACCGCCTGTCCGGGGCCTTGCATCGCCAGCTGCACCGGTACGCATTCGGCGGCATGATCGGCGCGCTGGTGTTCATGTGGCTTTCGGCCACTCCGTCGTTGCTGCCCCGTGGGCCGCTGTTTCAAGGGCTGATCAGTGGCGGGTCGGCCGCGATCGGTTACGGCGTGGTCGTGTTCTTCACCTGGCTGGCGCGCTACCTGGTGTCCCGCGAGGAGCCGTGGCCGCGTCCGCCCCGGTGGGCATGGTTGGTCCTGGCGGTGGTCGCACTGGTCGGCACGGTGGTGATGTTTCTCTGGTTCAATCACTGGCAGAACGAGATTCGCGATCTGATGGGCGTCGTACGGTTGGATTGGACCGCGGTCCCGATCGTCACACTTGTCACGTTCTTCACGTTCGTCTTGCTGATGTCGATCGGTCAGGCGTGGGGTGCCGGCGTGCGCGCGTTGAGCCGCTGGCTGACTCGCTTCGTGCCTCCCCGTATCTCGGCCGCGACCGCGGCGTTTGTCGTCGTCCTGGTCACCTTCTTCGCACTCAACGGCGTGATCGCCAATTACGGTATGCAGGCGCTGAACGCGTCATTCGCCGCCGCCAACGACGAGACGAAACCGGATTCGGTGGCGCCGACGTCGTCGCTGCGATCCGGCGGACCCGGTTCGCTGGTCACCTGGGAATCCCTCGGGCGTGAGGGTCGGGTGTTCATCTCCAAGGGGCCGACGCAGGCCGAACTCGCGGCGTTCAACGGAGCGCCGGCAATGGAACCGATCCGGGTGTACGCAGGGCTGGAGTCCACCGACTCCGTGAAGGAGAACGCCCAGCTGGTGGCGCGTGAACTCGAACGCACCGGTGGACTGCAGCGTGCGGTGGTGGCGGTCGGATCCACCACGGGCAGCGGATGGGTGAACAAGGGCACCGTCGACAGCCTCGAGTACATGTACAACGGCAACACCGCGATCGCTGCGATGCAGTACTCCTACCTCCCGAGCTGGATCTCGTTCCTCGTCGACAAGGAACGTGCCCGCCAGGCCGGGCTCGCGCTGTTCGAGGCGATCTCCGATCGCGTGCAGGCGATGCCCGAGCAGACCAGGCCCAAGCTGGTGGTCTTCGGCGAGAGTCTCGGCTCGTTCGCCGGGGAGGCCCCGTTCGGCACCATCCCGGACGTCGCCGCGCGCACCGACGGCGCACTGTTCTCCGGCCCGACCTTCAACAACACGCTGTGGAACGACACCACACGCCAGCGCGATGCCGGCTCACCTCAGGTGATGCCCATCTATGAGAACGGCGAGAAGGTCCGCTTCATCGCCGACGAGACCGATCTCGGACGTCCCGCCACCGAGTGGGAGGCGAAACGCATCGTCTACCTGCAGCACGCCAGCGACCCCATCACCTGGTGGTCGCCGCGGCTCATCCTGAACAAACCCGACTGGCTCTCCGAGCCGCGCGGGCGCGACGTGCTGAGCTCGATGCAGTGGATTCCGTTCGTGACCTTCCTCCAGGTCTCTGCCGACATGGCGGTGTCCACGGGCGTGCCCGACGGTCACGGCCACGACTATCTCTCGGCCATCCCGTACGCGTGGTCGAAGATCCTGAATCCGCCCGGCTGGTCCGATGCGAAAACCCAAGCGCTGCTTCCGTACCTGAGCCGGGATTAGATTCCCTGCCGCCGGCTGTGCGAGCCTCTCCCGCTGGCTCAGGTGCGAGCCTGCTCGCCGCTAGCGAATCGCTAGCGCTCCTCGCACCTCAGTGTTGCGGCCACGGGGTGGCGTCGTGACCGGGGCAAATGGGCATTTGTGGATCAGCGACCCTCCGTCGGCCTTGCCGACGATCATGGACGCAGGAAGAGCGCCGTCGAGCGGGACGCGGCGGCTATGACCCACAAGAAAATAGGGGAAGAAACTCGTCCCCTACCCTTGGAGTCCTCCCCGCGAGTTTTCTCGCGGGCGACTCAACAAGCAGGGGCAGAAAGTAGGGGAAGAACCTTCCCCTACTTTCAGTGGTCCGGTGGCTCGCTGACGTGGCCCGTTCGCCTGCCTTCGAGGCATCCCTTCGGCTGACGCCTCGGGCACCTCCGAGAGCGTGGGGTGGTGGACGCTTATGTGCAGGTCAGAGCGCTAGTCACCGAACTAGGAGCGGTGAGCGGTGGGGAGCTCACGTCGGCAGCGCGGCGATGGGGACCAGGTGCCGGCGCGCGAAGGCCTCGACATCCTCGTAGGTGCCGAGCGGCAGGCGGATGCGAGGCGTCAGCAGGATCGAATGGGTGATGCGCACCAGGATCTCGGCTCGGGCGAGTAGTTCGTCGTCGTCGAGGGACATGTCGGGTCCGCGCAGGACCTCGGCGGTGGCGGCCACCGCACCGGCGAGCACGGTCGACGCGTTCACGGTGAGCTGGTCGAGGACCGTGGTGGCCTCGAGTTCGAGCAGCCGATTCCACACCCGGTTGGAGCGCACCGTGGTCACCGTGGTCGCGAAGGCGTGCACCACCCGATCCTCGAAGCTGTCGGCGGCTGCCGCTGCAGCACCAACCGCCGCGTACAGCCGCTGCGACTCCCGGATCATCACCGCGGCGAGGATCTCGTTCTTGCCGCCGATTCGGCGGTAGACGGTCACCCGTCCGACGCCTGCTCGCTGGGCGACCTCGTCGACGGTGGCGCGCCGGACACCGATGTCGGCGAAGACATCGAGGGCCGCGTCGAGGATGGGATCCGAATCGTCGGTGGACGGGGCCGGCTGCGAGAACAGACCGGGAACAGACATGAGCCGAGACTATCGGACCCTAGACAGTGAAACAATGAGATGTAATATGTATCTCCGTATCATCGCCCTGAGAGGAGAACGGTCTGTGACCGCGAACGTCAGCCCCAAAGACGTCAGTACTGCACACGTCAGCCTGGAATATGTCGATGAGGAGTACGCGATCAACGCGCGACCGGTCAGTTTCGACTGGACCGGGGTTCCGCTCGAGTACATTCCCGGCGAGCCCTACGCCACGCATTTCTGGAACGTCATGCACCTCGTCCTCCCCGAAGGGGAACGTGCGATGGCCGACGTGTTCGCGCAAGCCCTCGAGTACATCGACGACGAGCGTCTGCGCGAAGAGGTCGTCGGCTTCGTCGGGCAGGAGGCGACCCACGCATCGTCGCACGAGGGCTTCCGTCAGTACCTGCAGGCCGGCGGCGTCGAGATCGAACCGATCATGCAACGGATCGAGTACGCGGTGCAGAAGATCTTCGGCGACCACGGCATCACCAACGAACGTGCCCGCAAGGCATGGCTTTCCGAGCGCCTCGGTGTGTATGCGGCCGCCGAGCACTTCACCGCAGTGGTCGGCGAGTGGATTCTGGACAACGAGGAATTCGACCGCGTCGGCGTCGATCCGACGATGCTCGATCTCCTGCGCTGGCACGGTGCCGAAGAACTCGAACACCGCAATGTGGCCTTCGACGCCTTCCAGTATGTCGACGGCAGCTATCTCCGACGGGCTCGCACGGCCGTGATCGCCTGCAGCGGTCTCGCTCTGCTCTGGTTCTCCACCGCGGCCTACCTGTATCGCAACGACACGACGGTGAAGCGCCGTCGCCCCTGGCCGTGGGCGTTCGCGCGGGCCTCGCGCCGACACCTCATCCCGGGTCTGTCGTTCCTGTTCGTGCAGATCTACCTGTACCTGCGCCCGGGCTTCCACCCTTCGCGGATGGGCGACATCGGCAAGGCCGTTCGCTACCTGGCACATTCGCCTGCGGCACGGGCGGCGGAGGCGTGAACTATCTGCCCGCACCGATGACGGATGTCGAGAACCCGACGCCCGTCCTGCACGCCATGGGCCGGATTGCCCGCGGCTACTCCCGGGTCTTTGCGGAAAGCCGTTTCGCTGAACGGCTTTCGCCCCCCGCGCAGATCCGCCATACCGGTTTCGACCTGCGTCTGATGGTGTCGGACACCGTCGAGGTCGCCGACAACGTCCGCGCCATCACCCTGGCGCGCCCGGATCGGACACCGCTGCCGCGGTGGTCACCGGGAGCACACCTCGACGTCTTCACGCCGTCGGGACGCCAGCGCCACTATTCGCTCACCGGCGATCCGGCCGACGTCGACACCTATCGCATAGCGGTCCGCAAGCTACCCGACGGCACCGGCTCGGTGGAGATGCACGACCTGCGCGTCGGCGACATGGTGCGAATCCGCGGACCGCGCAACGCCTTCAACTTCGCCCCCGCGCCGGGCTACCTGTTTGTCGCCGGCGGCATCGGCATCACGCCGATCCTGCCGATGGTGCGCGCGGCGGCCGCGGCGGGTGCCGATTGGCGTCTCATCTACACGGGCGCCACCCGATCGTCGATGCCATTCGTCGACGAACTGGTCGCTATCGACGAAGCGCGAGTACAGGTCCGGCCCGACGATGAGTACGGCCGGCCCAACGTCGACGAGCTGCTCGCCGATGTCGGGTCGGACGGCTCGGTGTACCTCTGCGGGCCATCGGCGATGCTGGACGCATTCCGTGCCGTCACGGGCCCGCTGGTGGAGCTGCACAGCGAACGTTTCAGCCCGCCACCGGTTCTCGGCGGCACCCCGTTCACCGTGCGCCTCGATCGCAGCGCGCTCGATGTCGAGGTCGCCGCCGACGAGACGGTCCTCGCCGCGGTCCGCCGGGTGAAACCGGATGTGCGGTACTCCTGTCAGCAGGGCTTCTGCGGGGCCTGTCGAGTGCGCGTGCTCGACGGTGACGTGGAGCATCGCGACCGCGTGCTGATCGGTGACGAACGGGAAGACTCCATGATGATCTGCGTATCTCGCGCCGAGGACCGCGTCGTCCTCGATCTGTGAAGGGAATCAAGTGAACACAATCGATCCGAACGCATCCGAACACATCGGTGTCGCGATCGTCGGCGGCGGATTCGGCGGCATCGGTGCGGCGATCCGACTGAAGGAAGCCGGCTTCGGCGACCTGGTGATCTTCGAACGCGCCGACGCGCTGGGCGGCACTTGGCAGGCCAACACGTATCCAGGTGCGCAATGCGACATCCCGTCGGCGCTGTACTCGTTCTCCTTTGCCCCCAACCCCGAGTGGACGCGGCTCTACCCGCTGCAGGAGGAGATCCAGACCTACATTCGACGTTGCGCCGACGAGCGGGGCATCACGCCGCATGTGCGGTTGGGTCACGACGTGATCGCCGCGGACTGGGACGATCTGGCGCAAGTGTGGCGGCTCGTGGTTCGTGACCGGCTGGGCAACGAATCCGTGTGCACGGCAACAATCCTGCTGCTGGCCACCGGACCGTTCAGCGAGCCGTCGGTGCCGTCGTTGCCGGGGTTGGAGGACTTCTCCGGCCGGACCTTCCATTCGGCGCAGTGGGATCACGACTACGACCTCGACGGTAAATCGGTGGCGGTCATCGGAACCGGGGCGTCGGCCGTGCAGTTCGTCCCGCAGATCCAGCCGAAGGTGGCCTCGCTCACGCTGTTCCAGCGCACCCCGACGTGGATTCTTCCGCATCCCGATCGGCCGCTGAGTCCGCGCGTACGGAAGCTGTTCCGGCGCGCGCCGATCACGCAGCGCGGCGTCCGAAGCGCGTTCAATCTGGTGCAGGAGATGCTGGTCCCGGGACTGGTGCAGCGGCCGTCGCTGCTGAAGCCGGCGGCTGCGCTGGGGCGGGCGCATCTGCGACGCCAGGTGCGCGACACGACGTTGCGCGGCAAGCTCACCCCGACCTATGCGTTCGGTTGTAAACGGCCGACCTTCTCCAACACCTACTATCCGGCGCTGGCCGCGTCGAACTCGGAGGTCGTGACGTCGGGCATCGAGAAGGTGAGTGCCGACGGTGTCGTGACCGCGGACGGCACCGAGCACCGCGTCGACGCCATCATCTTCGGTACCGGGTTCAAACTCGTTGCCAATGAGGGGTTCACACGAATTCGTGGGATCGATGGTCGGAGTCTCGCCGACGTGTGGGAAGGGGAGATGCGGGCCTACCTCGGCACCATGGTCAGCGGGTTCCCCAACATGTTCATGATCCTCGGACCCAACTCCGTGGTGTACACCTCGCAGGTGGTCACCATCGAAGCGCAGGTCGACTTCATCCTCGAGACACTGAAGGCAATGCGCGACAGAAGTATTCGAAGTCTCGACGTGACCCCGCAGGCACAGCGGGACTACGTCGACGAGGTGGACGAGGGACTGAAGAACTCGGTGTGGAATCAGGGCGGGTGCAGCAGTTACTACCTGAGCGCGTCGGGCCGAAACTTCACCTTCTGGCCCGGATACGCCTTTACACTTCGGCATCGGATGCGCCACCTCCGACTGGGGGACTTCGCTCTTCGGCTTCCGGGACGTCCCCGAACAGTCGATGAGCAGGGCCGGGCACTGGTGAGCCGATGAGCACGCAGCGGTTCGACGGCAAGGTCGCGCTGATCACCGGTGCCGCACAAGGTATCGGCTTCGAGACCGCGCGACTGTTCGCAGAGCGCGGTGCGGCGGTCGTTCTCGTGGACCTGTACGCTGCCCGCCTCGACAAGGCCGTCTCAGGATTGGGTGACGTTCGAGCGCTGGCGGTGGAAGCGGATGTGCGAGCGCTGAGTTCGATGGAGGAAGCGGTCGGAAAGGCCGTCGGAGAGTTCGGTCGCCTCGACTACGTCGTCGCGAACGCGGGCATCACGCCGCCGCCCGCGACCTTGCGCACCGTCGACCCGGAGGCCTTCGGACGCGTCATCGACGTCAACCTGCTCGGCGCGTTCAACACGGTGCGTGCGGGAATCGAAGCGGTCATCGCCGCGCGCGGGCATATTCAGGTCATCGGGTCGTGCGCCGCGTTCGCGCCCGGCATGGGCGGATCGGCGTACATGATCAGCAAAGCCGGTGTGGAACAGCTGGGCCGAGCGTTGCGGATCGAACTGGCGGCGCACGACGCGTCGGCCGGTGTGGCCTACTTCGGGATCGTCGAAACCGCTTTGACCCGTGCAACGCTCGACGACGACGAACTGGGCCGGGAGATCGGGGCGGAACTGCCCTGGCCGCTCAACCGTCGGATCACCGCGGAGCAGGCCGCCGGGGCGATCGTCGGCGCGGTTGCGAATCGGCGGGCGAGGGTCATCGCGCCGCGGCAGTGGACGGCGTATTCGGTTCTGCGCGGACTGATCAACCCGGTTCTCGATCTGAAGTTGGAACGGGACAAAGGTATTCGTGATCTCATAGTGCGATTGGAGGAGCGCTCCGGTGGCGCTCCGGGGAGGTGACACCATGGCTCGACATTCGCTGGTGACGGTCGGCGACGAATTCTTCGACGAGGCGCCGGTCCGGGCGACGCTGGGCTTCGACACACCTGCGGCACCCGCGCGTGTGTGGGAAGTTCTCGCAGCCGACGACGCGGTGGGCTCATGGAGCAAGCTGGTCACCGGGGCGCACTGGGAACCGGGTCCGCGGGGCGTCGGCGCCATCCGCGAAGTCACGCTGGGTGGATTCCTCACTGTCCGTGAGGAATTCTACCGGTGGGATGAGGGAGAGCGGATGACGTTCTCCGCCGTCGGGACCACCGGACCGGGCATCCGTTCGTTCGCCGAGGACTACGTGATCACCCCGAAGGGCAACGGTTCGCGGCTGGAATGGACGGTCGCGACGGCACCTAAGGCGGGTGTCGGGCCGCGGGTCGGGGGCGTCGCGGGGCGCGTCCTGTGGGCGTCGGTGTGGCCGTTGGCGCACGGGTTGGAGAAGAAGCTGAAGGGTTGAGTGATCTCGACACGATGCCTCGCCCAGGGGCTCGGTATCGGCTCGATCAGCGGAAGGCTCAGCTCGCACCCAGCAACCGGAGCGCGGCGAGGGTGTAGGCGCGAGCGGCGGTGACGAGGTCGCCGACCGCGACCGACTCGTCGGGCTGGTGGGCGTCGGTGTTGATGTTGCCGGGCCCCAACACGATCGACGGGACACCGAGGTCGCGACTCACGAAACCGCCGTCGCAGGCGGCGCTCCATCCGCCGATCGACGTCGTGGCCCCGGCATCGGTGACCGCATCGACCGCGGAGGTCACCAGTGCGTGATCGGCGGGCGTCGCGAAGCCGGGCATCTCCATGGTGACGCGGACATCGACGGTGATGCCGTCGGTGTCGATGCCGGCGCGGCTGATCGTCGAACGCAGTTGGTCGGCGATGGCGTGCGGATCCTCGTCGGGCATCAGGCGGCGGTCGATGCCGAGCGAGCAGGTCGGGGCGACCACCGAGATGCCCTGGCCACCGGTGATGGTGCCGACGTTCCAGGTGCCGGCACCGAGTAGTTCGTCCTGCGTCAGGGCGAGATGCTCGTGGTCGAAGCGGATGAGGTCGACGATCTGCGCGGCGGCGTTGATGGCGCTGCGCCCATCGGAGGGTCGGCCGGAATGGGCGGCCCGGCCGAAGACATCGATCTCCAGGTACGACGCACCGCGACAGCCCCGGACCACCTGCAGATCGGTGGGCTCGGCGACGATGCAGCCGAGGAAGTCGTGGTCGGCGGGGTGGGAGACGAAGTCACGGACCCCGATGCCGTGTTCCTCCTCGTCGACCGTACACACCAGCCGGACCGGCCCGGACAGTTCGATCCCGTAGGCGTCGGCGTGCCGTAACGCCTGCATCGCGGCGACGACGGCCGCCAGCCCGCCCTTCATGTCGGTGGTGCCGCGACCGTAGATGCGGCCGTCGGCGAAGCGGGCCCGGTACGGATCGGCCGACCAGTTGGGGCCGGCCGGCACGACGTCGGAATGCCCGAGAAACATCAGGCCCGGGCCCTGTTGAATTGCCCCGTCGCTGCGCTCGCCCTGTTGAATTGCCCCGTCGCTGCGCTCGCCCCGGTGACCTGCGGGGAGAGTGGCGACGAGGTTGGGGCGCTGCGGCGCGGCCTCCGTGGTGGTGACCTGCAGTCCGACGGCGCGGCACGCCTTCTCGAGCACCTCGACGGCAGCGGCTTCGGTCCCGCCCGGATTCTCGCTGGGCGCCTCCACCAGCGATGCCGTCAGCATGGCGATGGTGTCGGCATTGATGTGGCCGCAGACGCCTTCCTCTGCCTCGGTCAGCCCGGTATAGCCATTGTCCGCACCACTCACCGTGCCATCTTCTCAAGACTCACCGTCAAGCGTCGGATTCCCTCGTCGATTCGCTCCGGGGTGCTCGACGCGAAGCACAGGCGCATCGAGTTGCGGAAGCGACCGCCCGGCGACAGCGCCGGGCCGGGGATGAACGCGACGCCGTCGGCGAGCGCCACCTCGAAGAGTTCCCGGGTGTCGATCTCGGCGAACTCGTCGCGCAGCGTCACCCAGAGGAAGAAGCCGCCCTCGGGGTCGGTGGTTCTCACCCGATCGCCGAGATGGCGCGCGATGGACGCACGCATCGCGTCCTTGCGTTCGCGGTAGAGGGACCGGATGCCGGCGAGATGGTCGTCGAGGCCGCCGCGGGCGATGTACTCGGCGACGATGTGCTGGTTGGGCACGTTGGTGCAGGTGTCCATGGCCTGCTTGCCGTTGATGAGTAGTTGCCGCAGTGACGGGTCGGCATCGACCCACCCGACCCGCCACCCCGGTGCGAGGATCTTGGAGAACGTCCGCACCGAGAACACGAGTGGGTCTGCGGGACTGATGGTTTGGAAGGTGGGGAGGTCGGTGCCGGCGAACCTCAGCAGTCCGTACGGGTCGTCGTCGATGATGACCGATCCCCAGATGTGGGCCAGCCGCAACAACTCTCGGCGTCGTTCCGCGGAGAGGGTGACGCCGGACGGGTTCTGGAAGGTCGGGATGGTGTAGATCGCCTTGGGGATCAGTCCCGTGCGCGCGACGAGCTCTTCGAGGCGGTCCACCTGCATGCCGTCGTCGTCGACCGGCACCTCGAGAAGCTGCGCACCGTAGGAGAGGGCGGTCGCACTGCCGTTGGTGTAGGTGGGGGATTCGACCACCACCAGGTCGCCCGGGTCGACGAAGAGTTTGCAGGCCAGATCCAGACCCTGCATGCCGCCGGTGGTGATGACTAGCCGTTCGTGACTCGACGGATCCGGAGTGGTGGCAAGGTAATCCACCAGCAACTGCAGCAGTCGGGGTTCACCTTCGGTGGCGCCGTAGGTGAACGAGCTGTTGTCGAGGATCTCCCCGGCGATCTGCCGGAACTCGTCGGCCGGAACCGCTTCGTCGGCAGGCGATCCCATCGCGAACCGCACGATGTCGTGCGACTGCGCGGCCAATAGCGACGTCGACGAATCGATCATCGAGCCGACGAGATCCTTTGCGCGGCCCGCGAGGGGGATGGTGGGGGTGTGGGTGGCGGTCATGCTTTCACCTCGTCTCGGTTGTGGCACTCACCGCTCCCTGAGGTGCGAGCGAAGCGAGCCTCGAAGGGCTGGCGACATCTTCTCGCCAACCCTTCGAGGCTCGTCGCTTGCGCTCCTCGCACCTCAGGGAGCGGATTGTGCGGATTGTGCATGCGGGCTGTCATTTCTGGATCAATTCACGCGGGAAGGCGGTGAAGGTCTCGACGCCGGTGGGGCTGACGCGGACCGACTCGGACAGCTCGAAACCGTAGTTGTCCATCCACATTCCGCAGACGATGTGGAAGGTCATGTTGGTCTCCAGGATGGTCTCGTCTTCGGTGCGGATGCTGATGGTGCGCTCACCCCAATCGGGTGGATAGCCGATGCCGATGGAATAGCCGAGGCGAGAGGGCTTTTCAAGGCCGTACTTGGCGAGAGTCCAGTTCCAGGTCGACGCGAGTTCGCGGGTGGCGACACCGGGCCGGATGGTGTCGAGGACGTTGTTCAGGCCTTCGGCGGTGGCCTGTGCGACGTAGTCGAGGTCCTTGGACGGCTTGCCGAGTGCGACGGTGCGCGCGAGGGGGCAATGGTATCGGTTGTGTGCACCGGTCAGTTCGACCACCACCGCCTCGTTCTCGGTGAACGTGCCTTGATGCCAGGTGAGATGCGGGGTGTCGGCAGCCGCGCCGGTGGGCAGAAGGGGCACGATCGCGGGGTAGTCGCCGCCGAACTGGTCGGTCCCGGTGATCTGGGCCTGGGAGATGGCGGCCGCCGCATCACATTGGCGCACACCGACATCGATGGTGTCGATGGCCGCGCGCATCGCCTCCGAGCACACCATGCCGGCCTGACGCATCAGCTGGATCTCGGCGTCGGACTTGACCGAGCGCACCCAGTTCACGAGTTCGAAGGAATCGACCAGCTTCCATTCCGGGATGGCGTTGTACAACGCGCGATAGGCCTTGGGGGAGAAGAAGTGCGAGTCCATCTCCAGCCCAACCGAACCCGCCTTGGATGCCGGTGCGATGAGGTGTCGTTGACGAAGCGCCCACGCCACCCAATCGAAGGGATGGACGTGGGGGCGATGCACGTAGCTCTCCGGGTAACCGACGATCTGTTCCTCGGACAACCACGTGGTGCGATGCGCGCCATGGGCATCCATCTCGCGGGAGAAGAACACCATCTCGCCCTCGATCGGGACGAACAGCATCTGCGGGGTGTAGAACGACCAGGCGTTGTAGCCGATCAGGTAGAAGATGTTGGCAGGGTCGGTGACGATGATCGCCGACAAACCCTGCCGATCCATGAGTTCGCGCACCCGGACCAGGCGCTGCTCGTACTCGCTGTCGGTGAACAGCTGAGCGCCGAGATACATGCAGCCTCCTTATCGTGGGGTCGGATCGGCGCCGGTGATTCAGCGCCGGACGGGAATGGCGAGGTACTTGACGTCGAGGAACTCCTCGATGCCGAGCCGGCCGCCCTCGCGACCCAGGCCCGACTCCTTGATCCCGCCGAAGGGCGCCGCGGGATTGGACACCAGACCCGTGTTGATGCCGACCATACCGACTTCCATCGCCGACGACATCCGCTCGAGCCGGTCGGCGTCCTGGCTGAACAGGTATCCGACCAGACCCCACGGCGTGTCGTTGGCGAGGGCGAGCACCTCGTCGTCGGCGGCCGGGTCGTCGGGTGCGGACGCATCGCCGAAGCCGACGAGCGCCGCGACCGGCCCGAAGATCTCGGTGGACATCAGCTCCGATTCGGGATCGACGTCGGCGAGGACGGTCGGCGGATAGAAGTACCCGGGCTCGTCGGAAGTTGTTCCGCCGCAGCGCACGGTGGCACCGCGCTGAGTCGCGTCATCGACGAGGTGGGCTACCTTGCCGACCGCTTTCGGTTCGACGAGGGGCCCGACCTGTGTTCCCTCTGCTGCGCCGTCACCGACTCGCAGCGCGGACATGCGTCCGGTGAGTTGCGTGGAGAAGTCGTCGATGATGCTGCGGTGCACGAACACCCGATTGGCGGCCGTGCACGCCTGGCCCATGTTGCGCATCTTCGCCACCACCAGGCCGTCGACGGCACGTGGGATGTCGGCGTCGGCACACACGATGAACGGGGCGTTGCCGCCGAGCTCCATGGAGGTGCGCATCACCGTGCCCGCTGCTTGTCGTAGCAGGGTTTTGCCGACCTCGGTGGAGCCGGTGAAGCTGACCTTGCGCGCGAGGCCGCTCTCCATCCACTCGGTGACGACGGCGGATGGGTCGGTGGTGGTGACCACGTTCAGCACACCGTCGGGAAGTCCTGCCTCGGTGAGGATGTCGGCCAGCATCAGCGTGGTCAGCGGAGTGAGCTCGGCCGGTTTGAACACCATCGTGCAACCTGCCGCGATCGCGGGGCCGATCTTGCGAGTGCCCATGGCGAGCGGAAAGTTCCAGGGTGTGATCAGAATGCACGGTCCGACAGGCTGTTTGGTGACGATGATCCGGTTGCCGCCGTCGCCGGTGGTGGTGTGATCGCCGCCGATGCGTACTGCCTCCTCGGCGAACCAACGGAAGAACTCGGCACCGTAGGCGACTTCACCCTTCGCCTCTGCGAGTGGTTTGCCCATTTCCGCGGTCATCACCGCGGCGATCTCGTCGGCGCGGTCGATGATGAGTTGATATGCGCGGTAGAGGATCTCGCTGCGCGATCGCGGTGATGTCGCGGCCCAGGACTTCTGGTGCGCGGCCGCGGACTCGATCGCGCGGCGGGCATCGGTGGCGTCGGCGTCGGCGACGCGGGCAAGGGTCTCCTCGGTGGCGGGGTTGACGACATCGAAACGCTTGTCGGAGGCAGCGGGGACCCACTGGCCGTCGATGAAGAGATCCGGATGGACCTCGTCGATCGCGGGAGCGGTGCGGGATTCGATGGTGGTCATGTGGGATTTCCTCCTGGATCGGCCAACAGTTCGGCGAGGTGGACGCTGCGCGTCGAGGCGAGTGCGGCGTCGACCGACGAGAGGTGATCGACGGCCATGGCGCAGCTGAAGCCGTCGGTGACGACGGGACGGTCGGGTTGCTCACGCAGCGCCGGAGCGAGCGAGTTCTCGGCCACCGCCATGCTGACCTCGTAGTGGCCACGTTCGAACCCGAAGTTTCCGGCGACGCCGCAGCAGCCCTCGGCGTTGTGCACCTCGACACCCAGTGACCGCAATGCCGATGCGCCCGTCGCAGCACCGAACACCGCGTACTCGTGGCAATGCGTCTGCAAAGTGACCGCCTGGGGCAGTCCTGTTGGCTGCCAACCGTCGTCGGTCAGGGTGGCCAGATGCGACGCGAAACTGCGCACCCTCGACGCGACGCGATGGGCCGCCGGGGTGTCGACGAGCTCAGGTAGGTCCTTGCGCAGGGCTGCGGCGCAACTGGGTTCGGCGACGACGATGGGCCGGTCTGTTCCATCGTCGAGGATCGACGCCGTGCGCTGCAACGTCTTACGGGCCCGTTTCAGCTGGCCGGTGGAGATCCACGTGAGCCCACAGCAGACGTCGCTGGTGCAGCCGACCGCGTCGCCGACGGCGCCCAGCACCTCGGCGGTGGCTGTCGCCACGTGCGGTCGGAAGGCCTTGGTGAAGGAATCGGCGACGAGTATCACGTCGGAGGTGGCGTTCACCGCGGGCAGCGCTTTGAGGTGCTCGCGGCGTTGGGCTCGTGTGGCGAACCGCGGCATGGAACGTCGCGGATCGATACCGCCCGCCCGTGCCATGAGCCGGTTCAGTTTCGACGCGAGAACCCTGTTGACGACAGGCGCGGCAAGGGTGGCGGTCGGGAGCCATGCGGGCATCCAGCCGAGCGAGTAGTGGGAGAGCGGACGAAGGCGGCGACGGTAATGGTGGTCGAGGAACTCCGACTTGTAGGTGGCCATGTCGACGCCGGTCGGGCAGTCGGTGGAGCACGCCTTGCAGGACAGGCACAGGTCGAGGGCGTCGGCGACATCGGTTGATCGCCAACCCTCTTCGACCGAGGGTGCGGTGCGGACCATGTCTTGCAAGACGCGCGCCCGGCCCCGCGTCGAGTCCTTCTCGTCGCGCGTGGCGCGGAAGCTCGGACACATCACACCGCCCGACGACGCACGACAACGGCCGACGCCGATGCAGCCTTGGACGGCGTGGGTGAAGGGGTCGGGCGGGGTGGTCGCCGGGCCCTTCGAGGCTCGCTTCGCTCGCACCTCAGGGAGCGGTAGGGGCGTGTCGCCGGAGTGGCAGAGGTTGAAACTGGTCGGCCAGTGCCGATCCGGGACGTCGGCGAGTGCGAGGTCGGTGGTGATCGGGAGTGGGTCGACGATGCTGCCGGGGTTGAGAGTGCCGGCCGGGTCCCAGATCCTCTTGAACTCGGCAAAGGCGCGCAACATATCCGGGGCGTACATGATGGGTAGCAGCGCCGACCGTGCACGTCCGTCGCCGTGTTCGCCGGACAGGGAACCACCGTGGCGGACCACGAGTTCGGCTGCCGCGGTGCAGAATCGGTCCATCGTCGCGCGACCGGATTCGGTCCGCAGGTCAAAGGTGATCCGCACGTGCATACAGCCCGCGCCGAAGTGGCCGTACATCACGCCGGTGAGTCCATGCTCGTCGAGGAGTGCGGAGAAGTCGTCGAGGTAGTCGGCGAGGCGTTCGGGGGCGACCGCGGCGTCTTCCCAACCGGGCCAGGATTCGTAGCCGCTGCCGACGTTCTCGTCGTCGGGGTCGGCGAGGCGCGACGACAAACCGGCGCCGTCTTCTCGGACGCGCCACAACGCCTTTCGTCGGACCGGATCGTCGACGACGGTGGCCTCGATCATTCGGCCCTGACCGCGCAGGTGGTCGAGCAGCAGTTTGGCCGTGGCCGGCACATCCTCTTCGGATTGTGTTGCGGCGCTGTTCTCGTCGATGTCGATGAACAACCAGGCCGAGCCGTCCGGAAGACCGGCGACGGTGTCGGGTCCGCGTCGGGCGGCCATGGTGGCCACGATCTTGCGGTCGATACCCTCGATGGCCGACGGCGCAAACGGCAGGATCGCGGGCACGTCGCGAGCCGCGTCGGACGGGGAGTGGTAGCCGACGCACAACAACAATGCCGACGTGGGCGCCGGGACGAGACGGACCTTGGCCGACACCACGACAGCACAGGTGCCCTCGCTGCCGACCAGTGCACGGGCGACGTCGAAACCGTTCTCCGGGAGCAGCTTTGCCAGGTGATAGCCCGACACCTGACGTGGAATGGTCTCCAGCCCGGTGCGGAAGATGCCGAGGTTGGCCGATGTCAGATCGTGTAGATCCCGGGTGATCTGAGCTGCACGTGCAGCGGCAGCTCCATCGTCGGGCTCGGAGGCGCTGAGGCCGGAACGCGTTGCGGTGAGCGCATACCCGTCGGCGGTCACCAGATGGAGCTCGATGATGTGATCGCTGGTGCGTCCGTAGCGCACCGAATGATTGCCGCAGGCGTCGTTGCCGATGGCGCCGCCGAGGGTGGCACGGGAGGCCGACGAGGGGTCGGGGGCGAAGGTGAGCCGTCCGTCGGTGGCCTTGCGTGCCTGCGCGGCAAGGGTGGTCAACACGATGCCCGCGCCCGCCACAGCGGTTTCGCCGTCGGCGTCGATCGAGAGGACATCGGCGAGATGGCGTGACAGGTCGATGACCATGCCCGTGCCGATGGCGTTGCCGCCCATGGATGTTCCGCCGCCTCGTGCGGTCACCGGTACTCCGTGCTCGTGACAATGGCGGACAACGGTGGCGACCTCGGTGGCCGATCGCGGGAACGAGACGGCGATCGGCGGCACGCGATAGTTCGAGGCGTCGTAGGAGTATTCGGCCAGGCGCCGGGTCGACTCGTCGGCGTCGATGCCGAGTGTGGTGAGGTCGGTGACGATGCTCACTGGCCGAGTGTGGCTGCCAGTGCGGCACCGAAACGCTCGACGCCCAGCCTGATCTCGTCCTCGGTCACCACGAGTGCGGGGATCATGCGGACGACGTTGCCGGCCGGTCCGCAGGTCAGTGTCAGCAATCCCTGCGCGGTGGTGGCCTGCTGCACCGCGGTTGCCGCTGCCGCGTCGGGCACTCGTGCGCCGGATGCATCGGCGGTGACGAACTCCACGCCGGCCATCAGGCCGATCCCGCGGACATCCCCGATGCCGTTGTAAGGCGCTGCCACAGAACGTAGTCCGTCGAGGAGTTGCTCACCCCGGAGGCGAGCGTTCTCGACCAGGCCCTCGCTTTCGATCACGTCGAGGGTGGCAATGGCGGCGGCCGCGGCGACCGCGTTGCCGCCGTAGGTTCCGCCTTGCGAGCCGGGCCAGGCCTTGCTCATCAGTGCGGTCGGCGCTGCGATGGCGGAGATGGGGAATCCGGAGGCGAGTCCCTTTGCGGTGATGAGGATATCGGGCACGAGCCCGTCGGCGTGCTGGTGGCCCCAGAAGCGACCGGTGCGTCCGAACCCGGCCTGCACCTCGTCGAGGATCAGCAGGATGCCGTGCGCGTCGGCGCGTTCACGGAGGCCGGCCAGGAAGCGCGGCGGGGTGGGCAGATAGCCTCCGTCACCGAGGACCGGCTCGATCAGGAAGGCCGCGGTGTCATTGGGTGCGACGCGGGATTGCAGCAGGTAGTCGAGCTCGCTCAGGGCGAAGTCGACCGCGGTGTCGGTGTCCCAGCCGTACCGGAAGGCGTACGGGAACGGCGCCATGTGCACGCCGCTCATCAGAGGTGAGAAGCCCGCCGAGAAGCGGGTGCCTGCCGTGGTCAGACTTGCTGCTGCGACCGTCCGGCCATGGAATCCGCCTTGGAAGACAATGATGTTCGGCTTGGCGGTGGCCATTCTCGCCAGGCGGACCGCGGCCTCGACGGCCTCCGACCCGGAGTTGGCGTAGAAGACGGAGTCCAGTCCGAGCGGTAGTACGCCCCCGAGCCGTTCGGTCAACTCGAGCAGCGGTGGATGCATGACGGTGGTGTACTGGGCGTGAATCACCTTGGCGCACTGTGCTTGTGCGGCGGCGACAACGCGTGGATGGCAGTGGCCGGTGCTGGTGACCCCGATCCCCGTGGTGAAGTCGAGGTAGTCGTTGCCGTCGGTGCCGTGAATCCAGGAGCCGAACGCGTGGTCGACGACCACGGGTGTCGCCTGTTTGAGCAACGGACTCAGCGACGCCTTCTGGCGAGATGACGCGGCCGGAACGGTCAGGGGAGTGGTGTCAACACTGGCGGTCATGGCTCCACCGTGACGGTAGTTTGTCGGATTGTCAACAATTAGACAGGTTCGTCTCGCAGGGCCAGGTCAGAGGCTGTCGAGGGCCCGGCTCAGCGCATGCATTCCGTCGATGATCGACTCCCATTGTTCCGCGCCGAGCATGGCGGTAAGGCGGTCGGCAGCAGCCCGATGACCAGGTGTGATGGCCTCGACCGACGCGCGTCCGACGTCGGTGGCGACGACGAGTTTCGCGCGGCGGTGGGCGGGGTTGTCGGAGTAGGCAACCAGTCCGTCGTCGACCAGGATGTCGGCCGTGCGCTGCACGCTCTGGCGTGTGATACCCATGACGCGGGCGATGTCAGACACCGTGCGAGGCGTGTCCAAGACCGCGCCGAGAACCTGCCACCGTGTTGCCGTCAGGCCGGCGGGACGTGCGAGCTCGTCGGCGAGAGCGAGGAACTGCCCGTTCAGGTGGAACGCGGTCAGCGCCGCGTCGGACAGCAGTCGTTGATGTTCGGACACGCGCGTCAGTTCTCGGCCAGGGCGTAGAAGCCGGCCGGATCCTTCTTGCCATACAGCTGCCACCAGGCGTCGAGCACCGTGGGCTCGTAGATGCCGAGCAGGGCGAACACCTCGCGTGCGAACTCGACCGGTGCCACAGCCGCGGCGGTGATGATGCCGTCGTCGGTGACGGCGGGAGCGTCGACGTAATGCTCGGCGCCCTGATATCCGGTCGGTGCGAGTTGCTCCCGTGCGTTGCTGGTGTGGCGTCGATGGTCGAGCAGTCCGGCGCGGGCGAGACCCAGCGTCGCACCACAGATCCCGGCGACGGGCACTCCTGCGGCATTCCAACGCAACGCGGCGTCGACGAAGGGGTCGTTGCCATCCCAGCTCTGCGCGCCGGGGAGAACGAGCATGGTGCTCTGGGTGGGATCGACCTCGTCGAGCGTCAGCCCGGGAGTCATCTGCACGCCGCCGATGGTCGTGACGGAATCGCGAGTGACGCCGACGGTACGTATCTCGAAGGTCCCCGGCGCGCGCTGGAACTCCGGATTGTTGATGCCCGCGGCGACATATCCGTACTCCCAGTCGGCCAGGCCTTCGTAGAGCGCGAGATGGACGGTATGCATCGGGAGCCTCCTGAGGTTTCGGTTGAATATGACAGCATTCTGTCATAATTGACAGAATGCTGTCAATGTTGGACGCATAGGGTGGATGCCGATGGCTTCCGACGCATATCCCGTTCTCGTCTTCCTCGGCGCCGACGACGTGCCGCCGCCCTACAACCTGGCCGAGCTGGACCAACTCGCCGACATCCGGCACTGCACCGCCGATGGACTGGCCGACGCCCTGTCCGGCGCCGACATCCTTGTCCTGTGGGACTTCTTCTCCCGCGGCCTCGTCGACAACTGGGACGTGGCGAAAGACTCGCTGCGCTGGGTGCACGTCTGTGCGGCCGGTGTCGACTCGCTGCTCTTCGACGATCTGGTGACCTCTGAGGTGGTGGTCACGAACGCCAGCGGCGTGTTCGACCGCCCGATTGCGGAGTTCGTCCTGGGCTCGATCCTGGCTCGGGACAAGCGATTACACGAATCGATGGGATTTCAGCGTGACCACGTGTGGCGGCATCGGGAGACGGTCGCGACGCATCGGACGTCGGCGCTCGTGGTGGGAACGGGCGGTATCGGACGTGCCATCGCCCGGTTGTTGCGGGCGGTGGGGGTGTCGGTGACCGGGGCCGGCCGCGTCGCACGGACCGGCGACCCCGACTTCGGCGAGGTGATCGCCACATCCGACCTCGCCGATCACATCGGCGCCTTCGACAACGTCATCCTCGTCGCGCCGCTCACACCGCAGACCGAACGGATGGTCGACGCGCGGGTACTCGGGGCCATGAAATCCGGCGCCCACCTCGTCAACGTCGGGCGCGGGCAGCTCGTCGACGAATCCGCACTGGTGGATGCGGTGCGCTCGGGTGCGCTCGGAGCGGCCTCGCTGGACGTGTTCGACGACGAACCGCTGGCCGAGGACAGTCCGCTGTGGGATATGCCCGGAGTCTCGATCTCGGCGCACATGAGCGGCGACGTGGCGGGGTGGCGTGACTCACTGGCCGACCAGATCCTCGTCAACCTGCGCAAATATCGGGATTCCGACGCATCGGACCTCGCGTCGACGCTGGTCAACGTGGTCGACAAGGCGCGCGGATACGTGACCCGCTGACCCGCTCGACGCCGGTGGCGGGTCATGCAGCACGGTGGCTGGCCTGCCGATAGTAGGCTGTAGCGCGATGACCACCATCGTCTACTTCGTCATAGCCGCCGTGGCGCTCGCCGGCGCGGTCGTCCTGCTGTGGCTGGACCGGCAGCGATCCAACGTCGCGCGTCACCAGCGCGCGGTGTGGGGCGACGAGCACGAGTTCAAGTTCCGTGAGTCGGACACCAAGCTGCGCAAGGTCTTTCACCGCGCAACGATGAACGTTCCGGACCATGTCGCGGTTCGCGATGTTGCATACGGGCATTACGGGGGCGCGGAAGCGGTGGTGTTCGACCTGGTCGACACGTCCACCGTGGTCGCCGTCCGCAGGTCCGGGCCGTCGCCAGTGGTGATCGACCTGCGCCACGAGGACGTACTCGCCCCGATGGAAGAGGACGTCGAACTGCTCGGTGCGATGGGTCCGCGCGTGATGTTCTCCAACAACCTTGACGTCGCCCGAAGGGTGTGTGACCGGCGCATGGTCGCCCTGGCGAACAAGGCGCCGGCGTATGTCGAGGTGCTCTGGAACGAGGGCAATTGGGCGCTCGGCTCGATGCCCTTGACCAACGACGCTGCTCACCTCAACGCGGGGCTGGAAGTTGTGCGCCGCTTCGCCGACCTGCTGCGCGTCCTGCCGCCGGTCCGCGATCCCCAGGACACCCCCGATCCCCGGGACCCGCACGGCCCGACGCGCGCCGAACTCGCCGACGAGAAGACCGAGTCGATGCGGGACAAGGAACGCCGACGACGGGGGGAAGCGGCACCCAACCCGGCTGCTGCGCCGAACCCCGATCGGCGGCCCGCCCAGCCCCGGCAGCCCGCGCCCGCACCGGCACCCAGCCCTGCGACGGGCACGACGCCGACCCGTGGCGCTCGCGGGCTGAGTCCCATGCCGGTCCGCCGGGAGCGTGGCTCTGACAGCGACCCCGGGATCGAGCGGCCAAATCGTCACAGTCGCGACTGACCCGCCATCCGGCCGAGAGTGAGAGTTCCTGTCATGTCTTCTGTCCCCGGTTCGTCTTCTCCCGCTGTGGATCAGTCGGCGCGTGAGCGGCTGGCCGCCCTCGTCCAGGAACTGTCCGTGGTGCACGGCAAGGTGACGTTGTCCTCGGGCAAGGAAGCCGACTACTACGTCGACCTCCGACGCGCGACCCTGCATCACGAGGCGGCGCCGCTCATCGGCCGGTTGATGCGGGAACTGACCGCGGACTGGGAGTACGACTCGGTCGGCGGTCTGACGCTCGGGGCAGATCCGGTGGCCACCTCGATCATGCATGCCGACGGTCGGGCCATCGACACGTTCGTGGTGCGCAAGGCCGCGAAAACCCATGGCATGCAACGCCGCATCGAGGGACCGGACATCGCCGGTCGTCGGGTGCTGGTGGTCGAGGACACGTCCACCACGGGCGCGTCGCCGTCGGCGGCGGTCGAGGCGGCGCGTGAGGCGGGGGCGACCGTCGTCGGCGTGGCCACCGTCGTGGACCGCGCCACCGGAGCCGACGCCGTGATCACCGGACTCGGCGTGCCGTATCGGTCGCTGTTGGGCCTGGGCGACCTCGGCCTTGTCTGATTCTGGGGTCTTGCCTGACATTTCCGGGGAGCCAGGCCCGACCGAGTGGCAGGCCGGCCCCGCGGTAGGCGTGGGTCCCTGGGCGGCCGAACATGATTCGCCGCCACCCACCGACGACCGGTACGACCCGACGCTTCTCGACGAGGGCGACACCCGCAATGTGGTTGACGCGTACCGGTATTGGACCCGTGAGGCGATCGTCGCCGACCTCGACACCCGTCGTCACCCGTTCCACGTCGCGATCGAGAACTTCGCCCACGACGCCAACATCGGGACCGTGGTCCGCACCGCGAACGCGTTCGCCGCAGCCGCCGTCCACATCGTCGGACGACGCCGGTGGAATCGTCGCGGCGCCATGGTCACCGACCGCTATCAGCATCTGATGCATCACGAGACGGTGGCGGATCTGATTGCGTGGGCTCGTGATTCGGGGTTGACGGTGGTGGCGGTGGACAACACGCCGGGTGCACTGCCGTTGGAAACCGTTGAACTGCCGCGTGATTGCGTGCTGCTGTTCGGGCAGGAAGGACCGGGTGTCAGCGACGACGCCCAGGCCGCCGCCGACCTCACCGTGTCGATCGCCCAGTTCGGCTCGACGCGCAGCATCAACGCCGGCGTCGCCGCCGGGATCGCCATGCACTCCTGGATTCGACAACACGCCGATCTCGGGCAGGCGTGGTGAGCGCGGCCGCTGCCTGAGCCTGAACCGTGGAAACGGAGCCAACCTGAGGCGTTGACGACGGCACGATGACGAGAGACCGCCGGCTCACACGAACCGGTGGCCAGGATCGGGCCCCTGAGGGTGGTCCTCCGGGTATTTCCCGGAAGCGGACGCTGACGGGCCCGATCTCAGTCACCGATCTGAGTCACCGTCGTCGCGTTCCGCCGAACGCGACGCCAAGAACATGCGCCCACAAAAGTAGGGGAGGAAGTTTCTTCCCCTACCCCTGGAGTCCTCCCCCAGAAAATTCTCGCGGACGACTTCGAACCCCGGGGAAGAAGTTCTTCCCCTAGATTTTGGGGGCACGGCACTACCCCATTTGCCCAGTTCAGCGCGGTGGTCACCGATCTCTTCGGATCAGACAGTGTCGGTCTGTTCCTCGGTCGGTGCCGGCGTCTCGACTGTCGTTGCGGCTTCCCGCTTCGCCACCCGACGTCGTCGGTACCACTCGTAGAACATCGGGGCGACCGACAGCACGACGATCAGGATGAAGATTGGTTCGATGAGCTTCTGGACGATCTCGAAGCGACCGAGCCAGTAGCCGAGCAGCACGATGCCGGCGCCCCAGACGATGGCGCCGACCACGTTGTAGATGAAGAAGATCGAGTACTTCATGCGGGCCGCGCCGGCGACGATCGGGGCGAGCGTGCGCACGATCGGCACGAACCGGGCCAGGAAGATGGTGATCGGGCCGTGCTTCTCGAAGAATTCGTGCGCCTCGGTGAGGTAGCGCTCCTTGAGGAATCGGGCGTCGGGCTTGAACATCTCGGTGCCGACGAAGCGGCCGATCCAGTAGCCGATCTGGCCGCCGATGATCGCGGCGATCGGGATGAGGATCAGCAGCTGCCACAGTGTGGCGAAACTCTCGATCCCGTCCTTGCCGCCGGCGGCGACCACCATGCCTGCCACGAAGAGCAGCGAATCACCTGGTAGGACCGGGAACAACACGCCCGACTCGATCAGGATCACCAGGAGCAGACCCCAGAGTGCGAAACCGCCGAAGTATCCGAGGAGGGTCACCGGGTCGAGAAAGCCGGGCATGAGAGCCACGTTTGTCGTGGTCTCGGCTAGAGCTGTGGACGTCACGGCTCATCAGGCTACGCGGTCAGCCTGAGAGCGAGCCGCAACGGTGGCTATCGTGAGTCGACGGTCACGGCGTCGTCGGTGTCGAGTGGCTCCTTGACGACCGCCCGCCGCCTGCGGATCACCCGCTTGCCGACCTCGGAGATGATCGGCAGCACCGACACGAACACGATGAGCAGGAAGATGTAGTCGACGTTGTCGCGGATGAACGCGATCTGTCCTAGGAAGTAGCCGAGCAGCGTCACCCCGGCACCCCAGGCGATCGCGCCCACCACGTTGTAGGTGAGGAAGACGGGGTACCGCATCTTGGCCGCACCCGCGACGAGCGGGGCGTAGGTGCGCACGATCGGGACGAACCGCGCCAACACGATGGTGATGGGGCCGTGCTTCTCGAAGAACTCGTGCGCCTCGATGATGTATTTCTCTTTGAGCACCTTCGCGTCGGGCTTGAACAGGGAGTATCCGGCCCGGTTGCCGATCAGATACCCCACCTGATCACCGAGGAAGGCGGCGATCGGGATGGTGACGAGCAGCACCCACAGCGGTGCGAACGGTTCGATCTCGGCGGACTTCGCGGCCACGATCAGACCAGCGGTGAACAGCAGTGAGTCGCCGGGGAGCAGGGGAAAGAGCAGTCCTGATTCGACGAAGACGACGATCAGGAGGCCGGCCAGAATCCAGGTGCCGAACGAGTTCAGCAGGTTGACGGGGTCGAGGAAACCGGGCAGCAATGCCAGGTTTGTCGTGTTTGCGTCAATCGCGAAGTTCGTCACGGAACCCGAGGATACCGAGACCGTCTGAGTGTTTCCTGACATGACAGTTTCCGGACGTGACTACGGGCGGGTACGACGTCCGGTGCACGAGACCGGTGCGGCCTTGCCATACTGAACAGGAGTAACCGACTCGCAAAGCGTGAAAACCCACCCGGTTGGAGGACGTGAGAAATGCCGATTGCCACCCCCGATCAGTACGCCGAGATGTTCAAGAAGGCCAAGGAGGGTGGGTACGCATTTCCTGCGATCAACTGCACCTCCTCGTCGACCATCAATTCCGCGATCAAAGGATTCGCCGATGCCGGTAGTGACGGCATCATCCAGTTCTCGACCGGTGGCGCCGAATTCGGTTCGGGCCTCGGTATCAAGGAGATGGTGACCGGCGCGGTTGCCCTCGCCGAGTTCGCACATGTGATCGCCGCGAAGTACGACGTGACGATCGCCCTGCACACCGACCACTGTCCCAAGGACAAGCTCGACACCTACGTCCGTCCGCTGTTGGCCATCTCCCAGGAGCGCGTCGACGCGGGCAAGGACCCGCTGTTCCAGTCGCACATGTGGGACGGCAGCGCGGTGCCGCTGGAGGAGAACCTGGAGATCGCGCAGGATCTGCTCGCCAAGGCGGCCGCCGCGAAGATCATCCTCGAATGCGAGATCGGCGTCGTCGGCGGTGAAGAGGACGGTGTCGAGGCCGAGATCAACGACAAACTGTTCACCACCCCCGAGGACTTCGAGAAGACCCTCGACGCCCTGGGTACCGGCGAGAAGGGCAAGTACCTGCTCGCCGCGACCTTCGGCAACGTGCACGGCGTGTACAAGCCCGGCAACGTGAAGCTGCGCCCCGACGTGCTCAAGGCCGGCCAGGAGGTCGCGGTGAAGAAGCTCGGCCTGGCCGAGGGCTCCAAGCCGTTCGACTTCGTCTTCCATGGCGGTTCCGGGTCGCTCAAGAGTGAGATCGAAGAGGCGCTGAGCTACGGCGTGGTGAAGATGAACGTCGACACCGACACCCAGTACGCCTACACGCGACCGATCGCCGGGCACATGTTCGAGAACTACGACGGCGTCCTGAAGGTCGACGGCGACGTCGGCAACAAGAAGACCTACGACCCGCGCGTCTGGTCCAAGAAGGCCGAGGCCGCCATGAGCGAGCGCGTCGTCGAGGCCTGCACCGACCTCAAGTCGGTCGGCAAGTCGATCAGCGCCTGACGCGCTCGATCTCATCTGTATGAAGTTGTGCCCGGTATCCGGGCACAACTTCATACGGACCTGATGTCCGGTTGCCGCTTTGCTGAGCTGGGAAAATGCGTCAGCGGGGCGACCGCAAAATCTAGGGGAAGAACTTCTTCCCCGGGGTTCATAGTCTTCCGCTAGAAATTTCTGGGGGAGGACACCAAGGGTGGGGGAAGAAGTTTCTTCCCCCACTTTCTTGGCCGCTCTTCTCGACTCCGCGTTGCCGACGAAGTCAGAGCGCGATGAGCCCGACGATCACGGCGAGCGCGAGGGCGATCATCACCAAGCCAGCGATGATCACCTCGGGTTCGATCCTGCGCTTCTTGGGGCGCGATGCTCGGACGCGGGCGGATCGTGCGTTGCGGGAGGGCGGTCGCGGTGGGGCGGCCGGCGCGGGTGTTTGCCACGTCGACTGCGGGGGTGGCGCCGTGAACGCCGGCGGAGTGAACGTCCGCGGCGTGAATGTTGGTGCCGGGCTCGGGTGTGGGTTCACCGGCCGCCCGGGCTGCGCCGGGAAGCGATGGTCGCCTCCACTCGGTGCGGCACGGTTCACTGCGGCGCGCAGACCTTCCAGTCGTCACCCGACTTCTGCAGGTTGATGGTGACCAACTCCTGCTCCTGCGGCCGGTTGCCCGGAGCCGCGGGCAGTTCGACGACGGCCTGGTCGCCGTCGACGCGGACCGCCCTGATCTCGCCGAACTGAACGAGTTCGTTGCGCGCCTTCTGTGAGTTGAAGGTCTGCTGGTAGGCCGCCGGATCCTGACTTGCGAAGAAGTCGTGGTCGGTGCCGCAGGTGATCTCGACCAGAGTGGTGAGATCACCGTTCGACAGCGCAGTCGTGTACTGGGTCGCCACCTCGGCCGCTTCGTCCGCCGGGGCGGGCTCGCGGAGGCTGATGAACGCAAAGATGCCGCCAACCACGGCCACGACGATCACGACGGCGGCCACCGCCGCGGCGATCAGCCGGCCCCGACCCTTCTTCTCTTCCGGCTTGGCGCCCTGGATGACCTGCGGTTCGTGTGCGACGGTCGACCATTCGGCAACCGCCGGGGTGTCGGATTTGGTGTCCACGCGCGCAGGCTGCGGGCGCTCGATGACCGCGGTCTTGGCGTCCGAACCGGACGGGTCGGCGATCGCTTCCGTGGCGGGACCGTCGGCCTCGGTGGTGTCGGTCGCTGCGCTGTCCGCGGGGGTGGTATCCGCCTTTGCGGTGTCCGGGAGTGCGATGACCGCGGTCTTCGCATCCGCGCCGGCATCGGCATCGGTGGCGTCTGTGTCTTCCGAGTCGACGGTCTCGGTGGCGTCAGATTCTGTGTCGACAGCTGCGGCGTCGTCTGCCTTGGGTTCGGCAGTGTCGAGGTCTGCCGCAGTTTCTGCCTCGGGCTCGGCCGCCTCGGCCTCTGCTCCCGAGGTGTCCTCCGCCGATTCTTGGGCGGCACCGTCGTCCTCGGCAGCGGGTTCTTCGGCGGCAGATTCCTCGGCGGCGGATTCCTCGGCGGCGGATTCCTCGGTGGCGGATTCCTCGGTGGCGGAATCTTCTGCGACCGGGTCGTGCGCGACGGAATCCTCGGCGGCAGGCTCCTCCGACACTGTTTCATCGGCGACCGATTCTTCGGCAACGGGCTCGTCGGCAACCGGCTCGGCATCAGCCTCTGCTGCATCGGCCTCTGCTGCGTCGGCCTCTACTGCGTCGGACTCTGTTGCGGCGGGCTCCTCCGATTCCGATTCGGGAACGTCGGATTCTGCTGCTGCCGAATCGCTTTCGTCGTCCTTCGACGCGACCGCGGCAGCAACACCGGCGGCTCCGGCAACAGCAGCAACGCCGGCAGCGCCCGCGACCTTCGAGCCCGAGCCGGAGTCCGAGTCCGACTCCGAGTCGGTGGCGTCGTCGGCGCTCTCGGCAATCGGGTCGATGTCGTCGAGGTCCTCGAGGTCGCTGGTGTCGGGCATGTCCTCACGCCGGATCACCGTGGTCTTCGAGTCGCTCGGTCCAAGACGGGCCGGCGCCGCCGACTCGTCGTCGTCGGTGGTGTCGCCGGTGTCGTCGGTGCTCGCGGCGACCGGGTCGATGTCGTCGAGGTCCTCGAGGTCGCTGGTGTCGGGCATGTCTTCACGGCGGATGACCTGGGTCGCGCCATCGATGCCGCGTCCACCCTTCGGCTTCGGCGGTGCCGGAGCCGGATCTTGCTTGTTCCCCGAGTCCTGCTTGTTCCCGGAGTCCTGGCGCTCGGTCGGCGCCGCGCTTTCCTCGTGCGCGGTGTCGGTGTCAGCGGTGTTGTCCGGGGCGAAGTCGGTTTGGGTGGGATCTTCCACGGCTGGGTCGTTGCCCTCTCTGCGGTCGGTGCTCTGATCAAGTGAGCCCGGTGTGACAAATTGCACGGTCTCCGCCGCCGACGGGCCGTTCGACGGCGACGTCGACACGCCGGCGTCCGGTGTGTCGGCAGCAGGTGTGCCGGGGGTGGCGCTAGCCTGAGTACGCCGCCCGGCTGGGTCGGGGGGTCCGCTCCTGCGGCGCGCGCGTCGATCTTCACCGTAACGCCGGATCGCGGCAAAGGCCTTGGTGACAGCTGTCTTTGGCTCGCCGGGTCTGGACATGACCTCATCACCCCGCTTTCACGCGTCTCTGATTAGACACTCGTCGTCGACCATCGCTGACAGTTCGGCCGACCGGCCGGGAGCGATTGCGCCATTCACCCTAGCGAATGGACCCCCGATACAGCACTCGGGCGTTCGGTCGATTCCGGACATATCGGCTAGTCCTGGTCTCGTCCATCCTCGCCTGAGGCGATGATTCAATGGAGACGTGACGTCATTCGGAGATCTTCTGGGCCCACAGCCGGTACTGCTCACCGGCGACGACGAGGCCGAATCTGACCTACTCAATGGTGCGGTACCCGCCGAGGTGGCGGCGGCGCATCCCACTGCGTCCATCGCCTGGGCGTACCTGGCCGAGGCCGCCATCGATGCCGCGGGAACCGGCGACGACGTGGACCTCGGCAAGGTGATCGAGGCATACGCCTACGCCCGGACCGGATACCACCGTGGGCTCGACCAGCTCCGACGCCACGGTTGGAAGGGCTTCGGCCCGGTCCCGTGGAAGCACGAACCGAATCAAGGCTTTCTGCGTGCGGTCGGCGTGCTGGCCCGTGCGGCCCAGGCCATCGGCGAAGAAGACGAGTACCTGCGCTGCCTCGACCTGCTCAACGACAGCGATCCGAGCGCCGCCGCGCACCTCGGCTTGGTGTGATCGCACGCCTGCGCAGGCATTTCAACTCGCTGCCCGCCCCGCTGCGGCAGCGACTTCGGCGGTTGTGGCTGTCGTTTGTGCCGATCGCGCAGTGTTCGCTCGCCGCGGGTGCCGCGTGGTGGGTGGCGATCGAGGTCTTCGGCCATCCGCAACCGTTCTTCGCGCCCATTGCGGCGGTGATCTCGCTGGGACTGTCGCTGAGCCAGCGTTGGCGGCGGTCGGTCGAACTCGTCGGTGGCGTGACGATCGGCATCCTCGTCGGCGACGTGTTCATCTCCCAGGTCGGGTCGGGAACATGGCAGATCGTGGTGGTGGTCGCGCTTGCGATGGCGGTGGCGGTGTTCCTCGACGACGGACCGCTGATCCCGATGCAGGCGGCGTCGTCGGCTGTGCTGGTGGCGACGCTGCTGCCGCCGGGCGGGGTCGCCGGATTCCATCGCGCGATCGACGCCCTGATCGGCGGGGCGATCGGCATCCTGGTTGGCGCACTGCTCCCGGTCAATCCGGCGACGCGGGCCCGGCGGGATGCCGCCGGAGTGCTCGCGACCGTGCGCGACGCCGCTCGGCAACTTGCCGTCGGCCTCAGTACCGGCAATGCCGAAGAGGTGGCGGCGGCGCTGGAGACGGCGCGTGGCACACAGGGCGCTATCAACACGATGCGTTCGGACATGCGTGGCGGCCGTGAGGTGACGCGGGTGTCGCCGCTGTATTGGACGTCGCGGCTGCGTATCCAACGCATCTCGGCGACCGCCGATCCCATTGACAACGCGGTCCGCAACTTTCGCATCATCGCGCGACGCTCGTTGTCGAAGGTGCAGCGCGGCGAGACGGTGCGTCCCGAGATGGTCGAGATCATCACGGACCTCTCGGGTGCCTTCGAGATCCTGCGCAAGATGATGATGGCGGATCCGGGGGAGGAGCCCGACGAGGCCGACGCCGCCCGGGTGCTGCGGACGATCGTGCGCAAGGCCCGTAAAGAACTCGCGGCCGGCGCGGATCTGTCGGAGACGGCCTTGCTGGCCGAGATCCGATCCTTGCTCGTCGACCTCTTGATGGTTGCCGGACTGCGACGATCGTCGGCGGTCGCGACGCTGCGATGATCACTGTCGGAATTAGGTAGACCTAATTCCAATCATTGCAATGCATGCGAACTCATGCATATATTGAGCTGGCTATGGGTCATTCACACGGGCATTCGCACTCACACGGACCAACGCCGACGTCGGCGAGCGGCCGCAGGATCTGGCCGATGGCGGTTGCTGTCGCGCTGATCGGCGGATTCTTTGTGATCGAGCTGATCACCGGGATCGTGGTCAACTCGCTGGCCCTGATCGCCGACGCGGGGCACATGCTCACCGACGTGGTCGCCCTGATGATGGGCCTGGCGGCGTTGTTGCTGGCCCGCCATGGCCGAACGACCGACGCACGCAGCTTTGGCTGGTACCGCGCCGAGGTCTTCACCGCGGTCGCCAACGCCGTGCTCCTCATCGGCGTTGCCGCCTTCGTTCTCTACGAGGCGGTGCGACGCATCGGCACCGATCCCGAGGTTCCTGGCCTGACACTGGTGATCGTCGCGATCATCGGTCTCGCGGTCAACCTCGGTGTCATGCTGCTGCTGAAGGCCGACGCCAAGGAATCGATCGCGGTGCGCGGTGCCTATCTCGAGGTGCTGGCCGACGCCGTCGGCAGTGTCGGGGTGCTCATCGCCGGAGTCGTGGCCATGACCACCGGCTGGGGCTACGCGGATGTGATCGTCGCCGTCCTCATCGCGCTGTGGGTGGTGCCGCGTGCGGTCCGGCTCGCCACCGACGCCCTGCGCATCCTCAACCAGCAGGCTCCCGCGCATGTCGACGTGGAGGCGCTCCGAGCGGACCTGGCTGCGCTCGACGTCGTCGACGATGTGCATGACCTGCACGTATGGTCACTGACGACCGGTATGGACGTCGCCACCGTTCACCTCGGTAGCAGTCATCCCAACGCCGAGGTGCTGCCGGCCGCGCAGGCGGTTCTCGCGCGGTATGGCCTCGACCACGCGACGGTCCAGGTGGATCCGGTCACCCAGCAACGCGCTTGTCGGGAGGAAATGACCTGGTGACGGGTTACCGCCGCTTGTGACTGAAGTGACTAAAGTGGCGAGTGGGATTACCATTTTCGAATGGATCGTCGCCAGTTCCTGACCGTGCTTGCCGCCGGGGCCGCGACCGCGCTGGGCGTCACGGCTCCGGTGGCATCCGCGCAACCGGGCCCGACCATTCGACTGCCCGGGCTGCCGCCCATCTCGCTCCCCGGGGTGCCCCAGGCCGTTCCCGGTGAGCGTCCGTCGCCTGCGGGACTGTTGCCGCCCGACGTGAAGAGCCGCCGACCCTTGCCGCCGAATCCGATCAAGGCGTTGCCCGGGCCGGGCCGGCACATGGCGCTCACGATCGACGACGGCGCCGACTCCGCCGTGGTGGAGTCCTACATCCGTTTCGCCGAGGACACCGGCGCGCGGTTCACCTTCTTCGTCACCGGCTCATATCCGAGCTGGACAGACCACCGAGTGCGGCTGCGTCGGCTCGTCGACTCGGGCCAGATCCAGCTCGGCAATCACACGTGGACGCATCCCAATCTGACCCGGGTGCCCGAGTCGGTGATCGTCGACGAACTGCAGAAGACGAAACGTTTCTTGCGCAACACCTTTGGGGTCGACGGATCGCCGTACTATCGGCCGCCGTATGGGCGTCGCACCAATCGGGTCGACGCGGTCGCCGCCGACGTCGGATATCCCGCGTCGACCGTCTGGTACGGGACGTTGGAGGACTCCCGCGTGATCACCGAGAAGATCCTGATCGAGAACGCGCGCAAGTACTTTCGACCGCAATCGGTGGTGATCGGGCATGCCAACCGCAGGCCGGTGACGCATGTCTACGACGAGCTGGTCGAGATCATTCGCGACCGAAAGTTGCGTCTGGTCACCCTCGACGACTACTTCCTGCCGTTCCGCTGAGCAGTCATTCGGTGGCAGCGACCACGCCGCGCAGGCCGTCCGCGCCGAACAGGGGCTCGAGCATCGAGCTGAAATCCGGTCCGCGACGCAGCATCTGGCCGCCGTCGACGTTGATGACCTGCCCGGTGATCCAGCGCGCGTGATCGCTGAGCAGGAACGTTGCCAGCCAGGCGATGTCCTCGACCTCGCCGACCCGCGGCAGTGGCGTCGCGCCTCGATAATCGGCACTCAGCGTCTCGTCGCCGAGAATGGGTGCGACGAGGTCGGTGCGGATGAGTCCCGGCCGAATCCCGTTGACGCGCACCGAACTCGCGCCGAGTTCGTCGGCGGCCAGCTCGACGAGATGGTCGACCGCCGACTTGGTGACGCCGTAGGCCCCGAACCATCGGTGCGTGTTGCTCGCGGCGATCGACGAGATCGCGACAAAACTGCCGCCGCCAGATCGGACCAATTCACGCGCACTGTGTTTGACGGTGAACATGGTGCCGTTGACGTTGAGGTCGACGGTGCGTTTCCACGCCTCGGTGTCCATCTGGGTGATCGGGCCGATGGTCTCGCTGCCGCCCGCGCACGCCAGCACGCCGTGGAGGCCGTCGCCGTGAGTGACTGCGGATGCCACGGCCGCGGCGACTTGATCTTCGTCCGTCACGTCGGCTGCGTGGCAGTGCACGGCCGAACGGCCGATGTTCTGGTTGATGCGGTCAGCGGTCGCGTCGAGCCGGTCGGCGTCGCGTCCGACGATCGTCACCGCCGCGCCACACTCGGCGAGGTTCGCCGCTACGCCGGCGCCGATTCCGCTACCGCCGCCGGTCACGAGTACTGATTTCTTGGTCATGTCCACGGCGCAATACTAGAACGTGTTCTAGAAATGTCGAGCGATGCTCGCTGGAATCTGTACCTGGGAGCGCGTCCAAGTGCACAGTCCACTTGGTCGGCCTCCTACGTACAGATTCCCCGCAGGCTGGGGTCGGTGGGCGCGGGCGGAAAGGGTCCCGGAAGCGTCAGCGATGGAGTGGGCTGTAGAAGACCAGGCCGTTGCCCTTGTTGTCGTAGACCACGGCACGGCGTTCATGCGCGTCGTCGTACGGGCCTTTGACGATCCCGCCGCCGCTCGCCTCGATGGCCTTCGCTGCACCGTCGACGTCGTCGGTCTTGATCCCGACGACGACCTGCCCGTGGATCGGGTGGTCGACGGCGGTGGCGAGGGCGAGGGTGATGGATCCGCCGTCGAGTGCCGCGAAATGGGCGCCGTCGCGGAACTTCAGTCCCATCCCGAGGGTCTCGCTGTAGAAGTTGATCGACTCGTCGAGATTGTCCGTCGACAAGACGACCATGCGGATGTCGTGGGTGCTCACTAGTGCCTCCTTGAATGGTCTCCCTCGACACTATTGCCCGGGCGAGCGCGAGATCAGAGCATTTCGGCCCAATCCTTCAGCGCCAGAACATGAAGAGGTTCCAGCCGAGGGATGCGAGCACCGACGGCACCCCGGAGAGACCGAACAGCCAGTAGATGAAGTCGAAGAACGCCTCGTTGAGGACCGGGATGAACAGCAGCGCGAACACGATGAGGAACCCGTACGGGGCGATCTTCTCGACCGAGCGTCGGGTGTTGTCGGCGAGGTAGGGCTCGATGGCGCCGTAACCGTCGAACCCGGGCACCGGCAGCAGGTTCAGCACGGCCGCGGTGATCTGCAGGAACGCCAACATCGACAACGCGCCCCACAGGTTGAGGCCGTCGGTGCCCGCGACGAGGAAGCCGCCGATTGTGCCGTAGTCGGCGTCGGACCCGAGGAAGCGGACGAGTCCGAGGAGCAGGGCGCCGAGAACCAGGTTGGTCGCCGGACCGGCCAGCGACACGATGGTGCGCTGCGCCCGGGTGAACCCGGCCTGGTTGACGTAGACGGCACCGCCGGGAAAGCCGATGCCGCCGAGCAGGATGAACAGCAGCGGCAGCACGATCGACAGGCCGGCATGGGCGTAGCGCAACGGATTCAACGTGAGGTAGCCGCGGGTCTCGGTGTTGCGGTCGCCGAACCGGAATGCCGTCACGGCGTGCGCGAACTCGTGCAGGCACAGCGAGATCATCCAGCCGCTCAACACCAGCAGCCAGGTGCCGCCGATGGCCATGCCGTTGCGTCCGGCCTCCGATTGCGCGCACATCCAGCCGCCCAGGATGGTCGCCGCGATCAAGCCGAGGAAGATCGGGCCGGGCCTCACCGCGCGGGCGATGTCGCGCATGCCCGGCCGGATCGGAGTCGCGCTCATTGCTGTGCGAGAGAGGGTCGGACCAACAGCAGGTCGACGTGGTGGCGATAGAACGTCGACCGTTTCACGACGCGCGGATTCACGATGCCCTCCCGTTCGACCACGACGTTGGTGCCGCCGGTCTGCGCGGCCCGTCCGTGGAACCAACGGCCGGGCAGCAGCAGGCGTTCCACCTGGGCGCGCACACCCGGTTCGTCGAGGGTCGGTTCGATGCGGATGCTGCGAACCTCGCCGTCGAAGAGTCGGTCGTTGTCGACGTAGGTCTCGCCGTGCAACTTCGCCCCTTCCGCACCGAGGTGGCGCGCCCGGCCGACCACGACCGTCGCGGCGTCGTCGCGGATGAGGGGGATCGCCTGCGCGGTCCCGTGCTCGGCGAGTTCGCGGGCGGCGGGCCCATGGGGCAGGCCGTAGCGACGGGTCGCGGTGGTGGCCTCGGCCGGAACGTACGCGACCTCGACGTCGAGACGTTCGGCGACCATCAGTGCGGCGATGATCTGTGCGAGAAAGGCGTCGGCCTCGTCGGCGATGGTCGGGGCGACACGGTCGGCAACCCGCGGTTCGACGATGATCCGGCTGACCTCGGCGTCGGCCAGAGCATCGGCGACGGCAGCCTGTGCGGCCTTCTTGTCGTCGGACCGCCAGGCCTGGGTGATGAGCACGAACGACACGCAGATAGCGTATCCACCGGCCAGAACCAGTAGTGTTGGTCAGGTTGTTCAGCGCGTCACATCGAAGGAGCACCCGACATGCCCGCGATCGTGCTTATCGGAGCCCAGTGGGGCGACGAGGGCAAGGGGAAGGCCACCGACCTGCTCGGCGGCAAACTCGACTGGGTTGTCCGCTACCAGGGCGGCAACAACGCCGGGCACACCGTCGTACTGCCCAGCGGCGAGACCTTTGCTCTGCACCTGATTCCGTCCGGCATCCTCACCCCGGGCGTCAACAACGTCATCGGCAACGGCGTGGTCGTCGACCCCGGTGTGCTGCTCACCGAACTGGGCGGACTCGAGGAACGCGACGTCGACACCACCGGCCTGATGATCTCGGCCGACGCGCACCTGCTGATGCCGTACCACGTGGCCATCGACAAGGTGACCGAACGCTTCCTCGGCAACAAGAAGATCGGCACCACCGGACGCGGCATCGGACCCTGCTACCAGGACAAGATCGCCCGCGTCGGCGTGCGCGTCGCCGACGTCCTCGACGAGAAGATCCTCGCCCAGAAGGTCGAGGCCGCGCTCGAACTCAAGAACCAGATCCTGGTGAAGATCTACAACCGGCGGGCCCTGGAGCCCGCGCAGGTGGTCGACGAGGTGATGGCGCAGGCCGAGGGATTCAAGCACCGCATCGCCGACACCCGACTCCTGCTCAACCAGGCCCTCGAAGCCGGGGAGACGGTCCTGCTCGAAGGTTCGCAGGGCACGCTCCTCGACGTCGACCACGGCACGTACCCGTATGTGACGTCGTCGAACCCGACGGCCGGTGGTGCTGCGGTGGGTGCGGGCATCGGCCCCAACAAGATCACCACCGTGCTCGGCATCCTGAAGGCCTACACCACGCGCGTGGGGTCGGGGCCGTTCCCGACCGAGCTCTTCGACGAGTGGGGTGCCTACCTGGCGAAGACGGGCGGCGAGGTCGGCGTCACCACCGGTCGCGCTCGTCGCTGCGGATGGTTCGACGCGGTGATCGCGCGCTACGCCACCCGCGTCAACGGCATCACCGACTACTTCCTCACCAAGCTCGACGTGCTCTCCAGCCTCGACACCGTCCCCATCTGCGTGGCCTACGAGGTCGACGGGGAACGTGTCGAAGACATGCCGATGACCCAGACCGGCTTCCACCACGCCAAGCCCATCTACGAAGAGATGCCCGGCTGGTGGGAAGACATCTCGCAATGCACCACCTTCGACGAACTTCCCAAGAACGCGCAAGACTACATCCTCCGACTCGAAGATCTTGCCGGAGCACACATCTCGTGCGTCGGCGTCGGACCGGGGCGCGATCAGACGATTGTGCGTCGGGCCATCGTCTAGCCGCTGTTCGGCAGCCACGCCCCGTGCAGTCCGGCTGGGACGCGGATGGGGAGGTCGACGGTGGCGAGCGGTCCGGCGGCCGGGTCGTCGGCGCTGAGAACGTAGAAATACGAACGCATGTCGGCAGGATCGGTGCCGATCGCGCCCCAGTAGTCGTGCTCGGTGCCGGGCATGAAGATGGGTTCGCCGATGGCGACACCGGGGCTCCAGCATTCTTCGCGGTCGGCGTTGATGTCGTGGAACCACAGGCTGTCCTGCGATCCACTGTCGAGCGGACCCTTCGACACCGACGCGATACAACGGTGGTCGCGGGTCAGTAGCCGGTCGTCGACGCGGGGGAACTCCATGTCGATGGCGTTGTCGCTGATGACCGCTCGGCTGATCTGCCCGTCGGGGTGGATCACGGCACGGGTGATCGTCGACGCCGCGCGGCGTGGCTGGTCGGTGAATCCGCTGGGGTAGGTCCACTCGACGTAGTCAACGGTCACATCGGGCCCACTATCAAACGCATTGGCGAAATGCCACACCCAGAACGGCTCGGTGGTGATCCAGCGGACCGCGCCACCATCGCGCGGGATCAGCGCGATCCGGGTGCCGTCGTCGGGCCGCCAACTCAGTAGCGAACCACCCGTCATCACTGCTTCGAGGTCGAAGATCAATGGGCACACGAACAGTACGACGTATCGCTGGGTGAGTGCCATGTCGTGGATCATCACCGGTTCGGTCAGTCCGGCGATCGGGGTCGGCGGCCGCACGGTCCGGCCGTCGGCGCCGACCACCGACCAGGTGAGGTATGGCGCCTCCAGTGTGTAGTTGAAGAGCACCATCTCGCCGGTGACGGGATCGATCTTGGGGTGTGCGGTGCTGCCGACCCGCATGGCGTCGTCGCAGTCGGTCTTCGTCAGCGTCGCAAGGTCTTTCGGGTTCAGCAGATACGGCTGATCGGCTTCGGCCATGGCCATCAGCCGCCCACCGTGGCGGACGATGTTGATGTCGGGCAGCTCGCGCACCGTCCCCGCCAGCCGTTCGCCGACATCCTCGGCCGACGGTGTGTAGCCGTCGGTGATGCCCGACCAGATGGCATGTCCCGCAGCCTCTTCGGCGACCACCATCGGCGTCCGGACAAACCGGTTGGTGTACCCGGCACGACCGTCGGCGATGGTGAGGCGGTGAACCATGCCGTCGCCGTCGATGGGGTAGACAAAGGAGCCGATCGGATCGAAGCGGGGGTTGGGGCCGTTGCGGATATAGCTGCCGTCGAGATCGGCGGGGAGCTCTCCGGTGATGCGGAGGTCGGCTACGTCGACCTCCTCGCGCTGGGGTGCGTTCACCCCGGTCAGGTGGCTGTGGTGGGCGAGGTCGACGGGTGCGGGGCGGGCCGGTGCGGTGGTCATGATGGTCTCCGAATCCACGATGAGGGTCAGCGAGTGGGGGCGGGTGCTGTGGCGGCGGTCGGGCCCTCGGCGATGGCCTGAGTGCGCTTGACGGCGAACACGATCAGCGCGATCGGGATCACCCAGTTCAGCAGGATGTTGCCGGGATGGGCACCCGCGACGTCGGCCGAGGCGGCCAGTACACCGGCGATCACGTGGCAGACACCCATGGCGGCCACGGCGCCGGCCCAGATCAGGCTGATCTGACGGTTCTTGGCACGGAAGATCGGGCTATTCCAGTACTGCTTGTCGACGGACTCACGTGCGTACTGCTCGGTGAACGGAATGGTGAACGCCGAGACCGCCATGATCGCGGCCAGGATGAAGGCCGAGCCGCCACGTCCGAAGAACACCAGCGCCTCGTCGACCTGGTGGTTTCCGACGATCCCGACGGCGGCGATCAGTCCGAACAGGACGACCCCGGACACGTCCAGGATCTTCCAGCCGTGCCCCTTCGCTGCCGAGTAGGCGGTCATGCCGAAGGCGATGAGACAGGCCGCGATCGCGGCGAGGGTGACGTGATCGGCGCCGAGGCGTTCGGCGGCAAAGCTGAAGACGAACCAGGGGGCCAGTCCCAGGATCATGGATTTTGCGTTCATCGGGGTTCTCCTACGAGGTGGTTGTTGTTGGTGTCTCCACTCTCGCGTTTCCCGATGACGCAAACATCTGCGTCATGACGGAGTTTTTGCCGCCAACCACGATTACCTACCCGCCACGTACGCGGCCAGCTCGACGCGGGTCCGCAGCCCCAGCTTCGACAGCGCGTGTGACACATGCGTTTGCACGGTCCGTGGTGAGATGAACAGCCGGGCGGCGATCTCGCTGCCCGAGAGCCCGGCCGCCACGAGTTCGGCGACGGTGACCTCGGTCTTGGTGAGGCTCTCCCAGCCGTGCCGCGGCCGGTCGCGGACGGCGTTCGGGTCGATCCGTAATCCCATCGGACGGAGGCGGGAGGCGATTCGCGCCGACATCGTCGTCGCACCCATCGATTGGGTCAGGGTGAGCGCCCGCCCTGCGGCATCGCGGGCCGCGTCCTTGTCTCCCAGAAGTGCTGCAGCACAGGCAGACTCCTCGAGTGCGCTCGCCGTCAACACCATGTTGCCGGAGGAAGCGAGTTGTGCAGCGGTCGCTTGGGCGGTCGTCATCACCGCGGCTGGTTCACCAGAGCGCATCGCACATGCCAACTCGATCGTCGCGGCCATCGTGGGGGTCGGTGCGTGTGGCATCGCGTCGAGCCCGTCGGCGACGAGGTCGAGGAGATCGCTGTCGCGGGCTCGGGTTCCGATTCGCGCGCAGTCGAGCGCGAACACTGCAAGCCAGGTGTAGAGGTGGAGCGATTCGGCGTGCGACCAGGTCTGCGCCGCCAGGTGCGCCGCGGGTCGTAGACGTCGGGTGGATTCGAGCAGCAGCGTCCGCGCGCGTTCGACCTCGGGCATGCCGAACTGATTCCGCAGCGACCTTCGATCCCATTCGTCGAGGCGGGTCGAGGCGGCCGCGATGTCACCACGAAGCACTTCCATGACCGCCTGTCCGCCTTCGGCCAACGACGTCCAGCCCATGTCGGCGGCCGACAGTCGATCCAGGGCGGCGTCCCATGTGGCGGCGGCGTCGTCGAAGTTGCCCAGCGAGAACTCCACGCCACCCTGCGACAGTTCGTGATACGACGTCATCCAGTCGGCGGCGCGGCTGGCACGCAGCTGGCTCATGGCGGTCAGAAGTTCGGCTGCCGCGTTGGGTCCGTGTGCGTACAGTTCGATCAGCGGAGGCCAGACGTCGGCAGACGAGTTGACCGACACAGGCGCCGGCTTGTCGTCGCCCACCCGGCGCGACGCGAGCATGCTCAAGCGCAAGGCTTCGTCGAGGTCGCCGACGAGGAACCGTCGTAACGCCTCGCCGACAACACCCTGCACCGACCGTTTCTGTGCCTCGTTGTCGACGTCGAACAGCGGTGTCAGTGGAATCGGCCGGCTGCCGTCGAGGATGCGGTTGTAGGCGCGCAGGTCGCGGAGGGTCTCGGTGACCTCGTCGCCGACCGGCAATTGCAGTGTCTCGTCGATGAGGTCACAGGCGCGATCGGTGTCGCCCTTGTTGACGAGGGCGAACAGCAGGATGCTGTGCAGACTCGCGATCTCTTCGATGCCGGCGGCATGTGCGAGGCCCTCTGCAGCGACCTCCGAAGCCCGAGCGAGTTGTCCCGAGCGAGCCAGGGCAATCGCGAGGTCGCTGTGTACGCGGGGCGGGGGGCCACCATCGGTGCGGGCGGCGATGCTGTCGAGCAGATCCACGGCGACCGCGGGCGTGTTCTCGAGGTCGATCTCGGCCCGGCGCACCGCGTCGGCGATGGTGGACTCATCGGTGCCTGCGGCGAGAGTGTGGTGAGCGCTCATCTGCGGTTGCGCCGCGACGCTCGGGTGGTTGGCCACCGCGTCGTGCAGCACCGCACGCAGGGTCGGGTCGAGTTGGCTGTAGGTGACGTCGGCGTAGAGGTCGTGGGTGAAGGCGAGGGCTCCGGCGTCGTCGGTGCCGATGATGCCCGCGTCGATGGCGGTCTGCGCCGCGCCGACGAGAGCGGCTGGAGCGGAACCGTCGAGTGCGGCGAGGTCGGCGAGCGTTGCCGGACCGCCCCACACCGCGAGTTTCTGGGCGAGAGCGCGGGCGTCGGGGCCGAGGAGCGCAAGATGGCCGGCGATGACATCGGTTGTCTCGGTGCCCAGGTCGGCGTCGGTGCCGGGGATGACGGACGCGGCGCCGGCCGAGATGTCGAGTCGGTGCGATTGTTCCAGCGAACGCAACAGCGAGATCGCGTGCATGGGATTGCCGCCGGACGTCGAGAGCAGGGCTCGCAGTGCGGAATCCGGCGTCGCACCCAGGTATTCGACGGTCAGCGCATCGAGCTCGGCGTCGGCGAGGGGCGGCAGTTGCCACTCGTGCACGCCGGGGCGGGCGAGGAGCCGGACCAGGAGTTCGCGCTCCGGTAGGTGTCGGCGGCCGAGCAGAATCACCAGTGGTAGATCGCGTGCGGCGCCCGAGAGCCGGAAGATCAGTTCGAGGCTCGCCGCGTCGGCGTTGTGCGCGTCGTCGAGCATCAGGACGAGTGGGCGCTCGGCGCACATCGCGTCGACGAGCGCATAGAGTTTGTCGCCGAACCTTTCGGGTATCGGCGCGGGCAGTTCGGCGCCGAGAAGGTCGGCGGCCACCCCGAACGGCTGTCGCCACGAGAGTTCGTCGGCTCCCGCGAACCGGACCTGCCCCACCAGCCCGTCGGTCAGCGCGCGCAGCGTATGGGTCTTGCCGCTGCCCGGGCCTGCGGTGATGACGAGCGTTCTGGGTACGTCGCGTGTGCCGTCGGAATGCGCGCGGGCCAGCACGGATTCGATCTCGCTCACGATGGTGCGCCGCTCGCTGATCCTCGGCGCGGACATGTGCCCATGCTAATGCGGGTGTGGGGTCGGGGTGCATGAGAAGCTTGCACCCATGCGTGCCAAGCGGGGCAGCCGCGACTACGGCTCGATCCTGCTGGGATCGGTGAACGAGAGCAACTTCCGGCAGCGTGTCCGCATTCAGACCCTCCTGACCGCCTCGATCGTGGTGGCCAACCTCATCGGGGCGATCATGGTGGTGTCGCTGACGGCGGTCGGGATCCCGCAGCCATCGGTGTTCACGCCCGAACTGTGGTGGGTCAACTTCATCGCGGTACCTGTTTACGTCGCGCTCGCCTTTGTGGTCGGCATCCTCTGGGGGACGGTCGTGGTGGTCAGGGATCTGCAGTGGGCGATCCGTGACCGGCCGCCGACTCCGAAAGACGCACGCCGGACGCAGCGGGTGCCGTGGCGACTCACGGCCATTCAGGGAGTGCTGTGGGCGGTGGCCACCGTGATGTTCACGCTGATGTACGGCATCGTCGACCCGCAGCTGATCCCGAAGGCTCTCCTCGTGGTCGGGCTCGGTGGCGTCGTCGTGGTGTCGATCGCGTATCTGCTCATCGACTTCACGCTCCGGCCGGTGGCGGCTGACATCATCTCCGCCGGGTATCGCCGACGCAAGCGCAGCGGGGTGCGTTCCCGGGCCATCGTCTCCTGGCTCATCGGTTCGGCCATTCCCATCGTCGGCATCCTGGTTCTCGTGGCCTTCGGACTCGCTCGCGACGAGACCACCAAACTGGATCTGTTCGTCGGGGTCACGGTGCTCGGCCTCGTCGCACTGTTCACGGGCCTGCTGCTCACCTTTCTGTCGAGTCTGAGCATCACCGGACCCATCCGCAGCGTCCGCGCGGGCATGAACAAGGTGCAGTCGGGCAACCTCGACGACGCCGACCTCGTCGTCTACGACGGCACCGAACTCGGTGACCTCCAGGTCGGTTTCAACACGATGGTCGGTGGACTGCGCGAGCGCGAGCGGATGCGCGACCTGTTCGGGCGGCACGTCGGCCACGACGTCGCCGAGGCAGCGCTGAGCTCCGACCCCGAACTCGGCGGCACCGAGCGCACGGTCGCAACCCTGTTCGTCGACGTGATCGGCTCGACAACGCTTGCCGCCGAACGCAATCCGACCGAGGTGGTGGAGATCCTCAACAAGTTCTTCGCGGTGATCGTGGCGTCGGTGGAGAACCGTCGGGGCCTGGTCAACAAATTCGAGGGCGACGCGGTGCTCGCGATCTTCGGGGCGCCCATCGACCTCGACGATGCTGCGGGTGCCGCGCTGGCCGCGGCCCGGCAGATCGCCGCGGACCTGGCCATCGAAGTGCCGGAGCTGTCGGCCGGCATCGGGGTCAGCCACGGGCCGGTCGTCGCCGGAAACGTCGGCGCGATAGAACGATTCGAGTACACCGTGATCGGCGACCCGGTCAACGAGAGCGCACGACTGTCGGAGCTGGCCAAGCGTGACTCGAGTCGGCCGTTGGCGTCGGGACGGGCGGTGGATGCTGCGTCGGAGAAGGAGCAATCTCGTTGGGAGCGCGAGGAATCGACGTCACTGCGGGGCCGTACCGAGGAGACCGTGGTGTACGCGGCTCAGACGTCGGAGTAGCGGCGGGTATCCGCGTCGGCGGGCTGTTCGTCGGCCGGGCCCGACAGCCGTCCGAGCATGACGGTGGCCGCCGCCATCACGGCGAGCGCTGTGACGACGGCGATGTCGCCTGCGGTGTCAACCCGTAGGCCCTCCTGATAGATGGTCAGTCCCAACGCCATTGCCACCACCGGCTTGAGGACTGTGACGGTGGGAAGGCTGGTCTGCACGGAACCGGCCTGATAGCTCGATTGCTGCCAGAGCGTGCCCAGTGTCGCGGCTACCGCCATCGCCCAGAACTCCCAGCCGAGCAGACCGTGCATCAGTCCGTCGTCGAAGCCCGAGATGGCCGTCTTGGTCAGCGGGGCCGAGACGCCGAGCAGGACACCGGCGGCGATCGCCAGCGTCAGCGAACGTGACACCCCGTGCGGTAGCCGCGACCCGACGCCGACACCGACCGCGACGAGCGGGATGATGATCGCGAGCGGAATGATCCAGTGCGCGAACGACGGTTCGTCGATGCCTTCCGTTGGTTGCCCGAGCACTATGAACACAACAAGTGACGCAAAAAGCAGTGCAGCCCAGAACCACTCGCGTGCCACCAGGCGTCGCTTCTCGGTGACGGCGGCGAGTGGCAGCGCAAACAGCAAGGTGCTCACCAGCAGCGGCTGCACCAGCATGAGGCTGCCCACCGCCAGTGCCCACGCCTGCACCACGAATCCGAGAATGTCGGCAGCAATGCCCATCAGCCACGTCTTGCGTCTGGCCAGGGTCACCAGGAATCCCGCACCGGTGGCGCCCTCCGTCGGCAGACCTCGCGTACCCTGCGCTTGCCAGACCGACGCGACGGCAAACAGCAGCGCGGCGGTCAACGCGAGGATGATCGGCAGGATCACGTGGCATCCTCCTGGATGGGTAGATCTGTCAGACCGTCATCGGAGCTCGGTACGAGTGAGGATATCGAGAAGCTCCCGATTGATGAACAATCGATCGCGTCCGGCGCGTACATCTTCCAGCAGGCCGGCCTCGGCGAGGGCGTTGAGCCATTTCGTTGCGGTGGGACGCGACACGCCGCACCGTTCGACGACGGTCGAGATGCGGCAATAGGGCTGCTCGAACAAGACGGCCATCAGCTCGACATCGACGCTGCCGCGTGTGAACTCCCGTGCCCGTTGCGCGTACGTGTCTTCGAGTTCGCGGATCGCGGCGATCTTGCGGAGCGTGGACTCGGAGGAAAGCTCCACTCCCCGAAGCATGTACAGCAGCCATTCCTCCCACGCCTCCTCGGCGGTGACGGCCAGGAGTAGCCGGTAGTAGTCGGCCTTGGTGGCGATGATGTAGCGCGAAAGGTAGAGGATAGGCGACTCGAGCAGTCCGGACTGCCGGAGGAACAAGATGTTCAGGATGCGTCCGGTTCGGCCGTTACCGTCGGCGAACGGATGAATCGCCTCGAACTGATAGTGGCCTACGGTCATCCGGATCAGTGGATCGAGTCCGTCGTCGGCGTGGATGTAGGTCTCCCACTCGTGGAGCTTTTGTGCGACGACGTCTTGTCCCTCGGGTGGGCTGTAGGTGACTGCACCGGTCACTGGGTGCGCCAGGCGCGTGCCGGGGAGATCCCGTACTCGCATGTCGTGGCCTTTGATGGTGCTGCACACCGTGATCGCAGTCGCCGAGGTGATCGGACGATTCAGCGTCTCGTCGAAGCCGACGCGCAGGGCAGTCCGATACCTCAGCGCCTCCCGCGTCGCGGAGTCCGCGCCGTCGTCGTCGTCGAGGAACCTGAACAGATCGTCGGTGGTGGTGACGATGTTCTCGATCTCCGAGCTCGCCTGCGCCTCGATCAGCGGGATCGTGTTGATCAACACTGTGGGGTTCGGAATCGAGATCGCCGCCTGGTCGAGCCGGGCCAGCGACCGGTTCGCGGAGATGGCAGCCTTCAGGACGGATGCGGTCTCCACCTCGTTGGACGCGGGTGGCGGCGGAAGCGCGTTGTACGGCTTCTCCGGATTCCACCTGGTCACGGACCCAAGCCTGACACGCGTGGACGTGACATGTAAAGATTTCCAAGAATTCTTTACATGTCCGTGGCGACGTGTACACAGTCTTTGCACGTCGCCCGCGTTCCGCGGAACGCTGCTCACCGGGCGCCGACGCGTTGTCGCGGCATCAGCCGACCGTCGTTGCGCTCGATGACCACAGCCAGCACATACAGCGCTGCGCCTTTGAGGGTAGCGTTCTACCTGAACCTGTCTAGAAGGGTAGAAGATGGCGCTCAACATCAAGGATGAGAAAGTTCATGCTCTCGTGAAGGAGATCTCCGCTCTGACCGGGGACAGTCAGACTGCCGTGGTCCGACGCGCCGTCGAGCAGTTGCACCTGCGAGTCCAGGCACAGTCGGGTCGTGGTGAAGAAATTCGCCGGAGCGGTGCCCGGATCGGGGCGCAACTCGTACCGTTGGAGCCCGGCGAGGACCCGACTGCATTTCTGTATGACGACCGAGGTCTACCCGCATGATTGTGGACACCTCAGCAGTGATGGCGGTGGTGTTCGACGAAGAGGATGCAGAGACTTACGCCGCTGCTCTTGCCCTTGGTGGCCTCCGGATGTCGGCCGGCACCTATCTTGAGTGCTGCATCGTGATGGACCAGCGCGGAACACCGCAAACGAGCCGAGAGTTCGATGCATGGTTCGCTGACATCGGCGTGCAGGTGGAACCGACTTCGGTGGCGGAGATCGGCATAGGTCGGCAAGCGTATCGGGACTTTGGGCGAGGCAGCGGGCACCCCGCCAAGCTGAATTTCGGTGACTGCTTTTCGTATGCATTGGCAATTCACAGGAATGAGTCGCTTCTGTGGAAGGGCGACGACTTCTCACACACCGGCGTCAGGTCTGCGTTGGACGAAATCTATGAACATGGCGAGGAGTATCGCGCCCCAAAGTCGTGATGAACCCGAACCGAACTGTATAGGCACCCAGCCCACAGACTCCGCGTGTGGATAGTTTTGTCGGCCCGAGAATTCTTGTCGTACCCCTCTGCGTGCATTTCGCCGTGCCACCCGCCACCGCCGGACGGTGGATGACGCTGGGCGCCCTGCTCCAAGACCATCTGGAGATCTGGATACCCACCCTCGCCGAAGGACGCGCGGTCATCTGGCGACACGCAGCGAGCGGGAGGACGATCATCACCTGGCCGTAGCTTTCGGTAGTGCCAATACTGTTGGGATGCTTGCCCTTCGAGGTCCTCGGCTAGCGCCTCGGGCACCCTTCGAGACGCTCGCAACCTCGCTCCTCAAGGGCGGCGCCTCAGGGAGCGAAGGAAGGCTCCTCGCTAACTGCAAGCGCTCCACCTCAGTGTTGCGGCCACCGGGTGGCGTCGTGACCAGGCAAATAGGCGGCCCGGAGCCTCCGCGCGGCCGGCGCCCGCGACAACTGGAGCCGAATCGGAGAACGCGAGTGCTGCAGCACTCGCGTTCTCCAACTCAACTCGAGTTCTCGCAGGACGACGCGAGAAATGGCCAGACCGAAGCCCAAGCCGCGCCCGACTTGGGCGGTGATGTGCCATGGGTGGCCTCAGACCACACCCTGTGCCGAGTCGGGTCAACCGTGTGCTGCAGCACACAGATTCTCCAACAGGACACAGAGTGTCGGGAGCGACGCCTCGGCAGGCTGAATTTGCCCAGGTCATCGGTCGTGCTCACGCCTCGCGATCGACTTGCGCTTCGGCGAAGTCCAACTGACGCAGTGCCATTCGGAGGACCTCGTCGCCGATGCGGCCGGCGGCGTGTTCGTCGATGAAGACCGACCGCTGGACTTTGAGGACGTCGAGGCGCATGCGGGCACCGGCGGCGGTGGGGCTCTCGCCAATGGTCTCGGGTCCGCGGCCGAGTTCTTCCCACGCCGAATTGCGTTGGGTGGTGACCCATTTGCGGAGCATCATCACCTGGAGTCGTCGGGGGTCGTCGTCACCGATGTCGGCGGCGTACCCGTCGAGGACCTGCTCGGCCTCGCGGCTCGCCCGGTCCTGCGCGGCCGCGTAGGCCAGACGATCGGCGGACTCGTCGTCCGTCGACACCCCGAGGCGCCGGATCACCCACGGCAGCGTGGTGCCCTGGATCAGCAGGGTGCCGATCACCACCACAAAGGTGAGGAACAGAATCTCGGGCCGGCCTGGGAAATCCTCACCGGTCTGCTCCACCGTCAATGGGATGGCGAAGGCCGCGGCAAGCGAGACCACGCCGCGCATACCCGACCACGCCACCACGAACACCCACCCAGGCGGCGGAATGCCCTCGCGGGCACGGATCTTCGCCGAGAACAATCGCGGCAGGTAGGTGGCCGGATACACCCAGACGAATCGGATCAGGATGGTGGCGGCCAGCACTGCCGCTGCATCGATGGACACCTGCACCCACGACTCGCCGGACAAACCCTCGATCAGGAAGGGCATCTGCAGTCCGATGAGCAGGAAGACGAACGCCTCGAGGATCGCGTCGATCGACTTGCGCACCGCCTCGTCCTGCAGGCGGGTTGCGTAACCCGCACGGACCGAACGCGATCCGAGGAACAGTCCGGCGGTGACCACCGCGATGACGCCCGACGCGTGGGCCTCCTCTGCGGCGAAATACGTCGCGAACGACACCATGATCCCGATCGCCGTCTCCATCGGCGGATCGTCGAGCCAGGTGCGCAGCCACGACACCGCGAACCCGATGACCAGCCCGATCACCACCCCGCCCACGGCCGCGAGAGCAAACATCGCCAGCCCTTCGGCAAGGCTTGCGGTGGCGCCGACCGCGACCACCGCGATCCGGAACGCAGTGAGCGCGGTGGCGTCGTTCAGGAGGCTCTCGCCGCCCAGCAGCGTCATGATCCGCCGGGGCAACCCGAGACGACGACCGATCGCCTGCGCCGACACCGCGTCGGGCGGTGCGACGACCGCACCGAGCACCATGGCGGCCGCGAGCGGCAGATTGGGCACGGTCCAGTACGCGACCAGACCGACCACCAGCGTCGTGAACAGCGGAAGACCGACGGCCAACAGTCCGATCGCCCGCCGATTCGCGCGGATGGCCTGGTAGGAGCTGTCCTGGGCGGCCGAGTAGAGCAGCGGCGGCAAGATCAGGAACAGCACCAGGTCGGGTTCGAGCATCACTTCGGGCACACCGGGTATCCAGCCCACCGCGAGGCCGACCGTGACCAGGACCAGTGGGGCGGACAACCCGTACCGGCGGCACAGCGCCGCGATGGGTACCGCGGCGACCGCGACCAGCAGCAGCTCAGGACTCACCCGTCGAAGAGTAGTGGGCGGGGATAATGGCGGCCATGCGTATTTTCGGAAGGCAACGACCCAGCCGTTCGGGAGCGGACTCCGGCACTGCCTCGGCGGCACGGTGTCCGGAGCTCGGCGAGATCGGAGTCGACGCGGGCACCGACCCGGCGCCCCGGACCGGAGACTCTCGGGTGTGCGAAGGCTGCGTCGCGCTCGGCGAGGATCATTGGGCGCACCTGCGTATGTGCTTGACTTGCGGACATGTGGGTTGCTGCGACTCCAGCCCCCGCCGTCACGCGACCGGGCATTTCGAGGCGACCGGGCATCCGGTCATGCGTTCGGCAGAGCCCGGCGAGGCGTGGCGCTGGTGCTACATCCATGAGGTGATGGGATGACAGACGGGGAACGTAGGATTTGAGGATGACGTCGAACAGCGACAGCGTCGTACCGGACGCGCATGGCGAAGGCTGGGTCGAGCCGACCGCACACCCCGCCGAGCCGCCCGCGCCAAACCTGGTCAAGCCGGCTGCGGAACAGGCCACGCCGGCAGCGGACGCCCCCAAGCCCGTCGAGGACTCGGGTGAGCCGGAGAGCCGCGTCGGTCCGCCCGACGTCATCGGCACACCACTGAGCCCGACGGCGACCAAGGTGATGGTCCTCGGTGCCGGCGAACTCGGCAAAGAGCTGGTCATCGCCTTCCAGCGACTTGGTGTCGAGGTTGTCGCCGTCGACCGGTACGCCGACGCGCCGGGCCACCAGGTCGCACATCACGCCGAGGTCATCGACATGACCGACCCGGACGCGGTGCTCGCGCTGATCGACAAGCACAAGCCCGCCTACGTCGTCCCGGAGATCGAGGCGATCGCCACCGACGCCCTGGCCAGCGCCGCCGAACGCGGACTCACCGAGGTCATCCCCACCGCGTCGGCCGTGGTCGCGACGATGAACCGCGAAGGCATCCGACGGCTTGCCGACGAGAAACTCGGGCTGCCGACGTCGCCCTATCTGTTCGCCGACACGCTCGACGAACTGCGGGTCGCGGCCGAACAGATCGGGTACCCGTGCGTGGTCAAGCCGGTGATGTCGTCGTCGGGCAAGGGGCAGTCGGTGGTGAAGACGCCCGGCGATCTGGCGGCAGCGTGGGAGACCGCGGCCACCGGCGGCCGGGTGCGCAGCGAGCGCGTCATCGTCGAAGGTTTCATCGAGTTCGACTACGAGATCACGCTGCTGACGGTCCGCTGCGTCGACCCGAAGACCGGTCGCCTCACCACCGCGTTCTGCGCGCCGATCGGACACCGGCAGATCAACGGCGACTACGTCGAGAGCTGGCAGCCGCACGATATGAGCGCCGACGCGCAGGCCGCGGCGACGTCGATCGCCGCCCGCATCGCCACCGGCCTGGGTGACGGAAAGCTCGGTGGCCGTGGGATTTTCGGTGTCGAACTGTTCGTCAAGGGCGACGACGTCTACTTCTCGGAAGTAAGTCCGCGCCCCCACGACACCGGCCTGGTGACGATGGCGACGCAGCGTCTGTCCGAGTTCGAGATGCACGCACGCGCGATCCTCGGCTTGCCGGTCGACGTCACGCTCGCCTCGCCAGGCGCCTCCGCGGTGATCTACGGCCAACTCGACCAGCCGGCGATCGGCTACGAGAACGTCGCCGTGGCACTCACCGTGCCCGAGACCGACATCCGGCTCTTCGGCAAGCCGGAGAGTTTCCACCGCAGGCGGATGGGCGTGGTCACGGCCACCGCCGACGATGTGGCGACGGCTCGCGAACGTGCGGTCCGCGCGGCGTCGATCGTGTCGCCGGTCGCGGGTCGGCCTGCGCAGCGCCGAGTGCCGCAACCCCCGAAGCCGAACCCCCCGAAGCCGACCGCCCAGAACCCGAGCCCCCCGAACCTGAACCCACCGCCGCGTCCCGCGGGAGGACCACCGCCCGGTGCCGGCCAGCCCGGCCCGCCGCCGGGAGTTCGCGTGCCCGGCCCGCCGCCGGGAGCTCGTCCACCCGGACCGCCGCCGGGGGCTCGTCCACCCGGACCGCCGCCGGGGGCTCGTCCGCCCGGTCCGCCGCCCGCGCGCGGATCGGCTCCGCAAGGATCGCCGCCCGGGTCACGTCCGGGACCACCCCGGCCACCGGGCCCGCCGCCTCGTCCGGCTGCACCCGTCGGGCTGAGCAAGGACAGCAGCGGCAAGGAGGGCAGGGACGCCCGGGAGCCTGCACCGGCCGACGGGCCGCAAACCCCGGTCGACTGACGCCGACGTGCCCCTTTACGGAGAGTTGATCGTCGCTGCGGTGATCCTCGTCGGACTGGTCGGCATCGTGATCCCGGTGCTGCCCGGCACCTTGCTCGTCGGTGGCGCGATCCTGGTCTGGGCGATCATCGTCGGTGGCGCGGCGTGGGCGGTCTTCGCGATTGTGGCCGTGGTCCTTGCCGTCGGCGAGGTCGTCAAGTACTTCCTCGCTGGTCGCACTCTGCGCTCGGGTGGTATCCCCAACATCACCGTCATCGTCGGCGGTCTCGCCGCCATCGTCGGGTTCTTCGTGATCCCGCTCGTCGGACTGTTCGTCGGGTTCATCATCGGCGCCGCCGCCACCGAACTGATCCGCACCCGCGATGGCGCGGCGGCCTGGCGGGGGACCATCGCGGCCAGCAAGGCGGCGGCCGTGACGATCGGTATCGAGTTGGTGGCAGCGCTCATCGCGACCGGAATCTGGACCGCCGGCGCATTCACATGGTGAGAGCGTCGCTCGCCGGTCCGGTGGCGTGCGTGCTCCTGCTGGTGGCCGGCTTTGTCGACGCGATCGCATTCGTCTTTCTCAACGGCAACTTCGTCTCGTTCATGTCGGGCAACACCACGGTTCTCGGCGCGGCACCGAGTCGGGGGCTGTGGAGCGAGGCCGCCCTCTGCATGACGCTCATCGTGCTGTTCTTTTGCGGCGTCCTGGGTGGGTCGGTGTACAACCGGCGGACGCGACGCTCACCGGTACCGATGCTGGGACTGGTCACGCTGGGACTCGCGCTGGCGGCCGTGGTGGCCGAGCTCGGGGCCGGCACCGCCGCGATGCTGATCGTGACGGTGGCCGCGGGGCTGATCAACACCGTGTTCGAGCGCGACCACCTGCGGCACGGCCTCACCTACGTCACCGGCACGCTGGTGAGCGCCGCCCGACAACTCGCCGACGCGGTGACCGCCGAACCTGGCGAGCGCAACCATCGGGCCTGGCTCGCGAGTATCGGGATGTGGTTCCTGCTGGCACTCGGGGCGGTCGCGGGCGGATTCGCCTACCGATGGATCGCGTTGGGGGCCTTGTACATTCCGGTGGCGCTGCTGGCCGTCGCACTGTTGGCAGTGGGGCTGCTGAGCGGAACGATCAACGGTCCCCCCGACACCGGGTCGGTCATCACGTGAGCACGCAGCCCGAAGGCGTCGTCCAGCAGTTCGGCGTCGATGACGTCGTCGGGTGTTCCTTGGGTGGCGATAGCGCCGTCCTTCATGACCAGCAGTGAATCCGAGTATCGCGCAGCAAGATTGAGGTCGTGCAGCACCATGACGACGGTCTTGCCGTGGTCGGCCTTCAAGGTCGCGACGAGATCCAGGATGTCCACCGAATGGGCGAGATCGAGGTAGGTCGTCGGTTCGTCGAGCAGGAGCAGGTCGGTGCCCTGGGCCAGAGTCAGGGCGATCCACACCCGTTGGCGCTGACCGCCCGAGAGCGCGTCGAGGGTGCGATCGGCGAGGTCGGTGGTGTTGGTCAGTTCCATCGCCTGCGACACCGCGGCCTCGTCCTCCGACGACGCCTGGGAGTACCAGCGCTGATGCGGATGCCGACCGCGGCGGACCAGCTCGGCAACCGTGAGTCCTTCCGGCGCAACGGGATTCTGCGGCAGGATGCCCAGCGTACGGGCGACCTGCTTGGGGCGGACCCGGTTGATGTCGACGTCGTCGAGGTACACCGTCCCCGCCCGTGGCGGCAAGAGGCGGGCCAGGCAGCGTAGCAACGTCGACTTCCCGCAGCCGTTGGCGCCGATGAGCGTGGTGATCTGGTGGTCGGGGATCGCGAGGTCGAGGTCGGAGATCACGACGCGATCGTCGTAGCCGACCGAGAGATGTTCGGCGCGTAGGCGACTCATGTGGTGGCCTTTCGGGACATGGTGACCATCAGGTAGATGAGGAACGGGCCGCCGAGTGCGGCGGTGACGATGCCGACGGGCAGCCCGTCCAGCCCGGGTACGCCGATCCGGCACAGCAGATCACCGCCGAGCACCAGAGCCGAGCCCAGCAGCCCCGAGGCGAGCGGAGTGGGGACCGCGGTCCCGGTCAGGCGCATCGCGATCTGTGGGGCGAGCAGCGCGACAAAGGCGATCGGGCCCGCCGCCGACACCGACAGCGCGGTCACCCCGACAGCGACGAGCAGGATGGTCGTCGACATCGCGGTGGTGCGGACACCGAGTGCGCGAGCGAGGTCGGGTCCGAGGGACAGTGCGTCGATCTGCCGGGACAGCAGCGCCACGATGACGATGCCGACCGCCAGGCCGCCGGCGACCGGCCACACCTGCGACCACGTCGCACCCGACACCGACCCGACCAGCCACACCTGCGCGTTGGCGACGTCGTTGATCTCGGCGCGGGTGAGCAGGAAGCTGGTCAGTGCCTGCAGCATCCACGTCATGCCGACACCGATGAGCACGAGCCGGAACGGGCTGATGCCGTGATTCGACCGTCGGCCCGGCCAGGCCAGCAGGTACATCGCGACCGCCGTGGCAAGGGCGCCGATCAGCGCCGACGTCGGGACGCCGAGATCGGCGAACCAGGCACCCCAGCTGGTGGAGAAGGCGATCGCCGCCACGGCTGCCGCGCTCGCCCCTGCGGTGATGCCCAGGATGTCGGGGGTCGCGAGGGGATTCTGCGCGATGAGCTGCGTGAGTGAGCCGCACATGCCCAGCCCGAAGCCGACGAGCAGCGCGACGAGGGCGCGGGGCAGCGTCACGTCGAAGACGATCACGTTCTCGATGCGACGTCCGCCGCCGAGCAGGATGCGAGCCACGTCGATCGGGGTGAGCGGGAAGTCGCTGACGCCGATGCTGGTGAGGAACAACAGCAGGGTGAGTGCCGCCAGCACCGTGGTGACCAGCACCATCCGCGGTCGGATCAGCCACGACGCCTCGACGCGACGCGGCGTGGGCAGCGTGACCGCGAGCCGGACCGGTTTCGTCATACGCTCGCCAGCTTCTGTTTGCGGACCATGTACATCAGGAACGGCGCGCCGACGAAGGCGAGCATGATGCCCACCTGCACTTCTGCGGGCCGCGCCACGACGCGGCCGAGGATGTCGCAGCCGAGCAGCAGGATCGCGCCGAGGAGCGCGGAGTAGGGGATGATCCAGCGGTAGTCGGATCCGGTGAACACGCGTGCGATGTGCGGGGTCACAAGACCGAGGAACACGATCGGCCCACACGCTGCCGTCGCTGCACCGATGAGCAAGGTGATCGCCAGGATGCCGATGCCGCGGATCACCGCGACCCGCGACCCCAGGGCACGCGTCATGTCGTCGCCGAGGCTCAGCACGTTGAGGAAGAACCCGCTGGCCAACGCCAGGACGAGCCCGACCACGATGAACGGCAGGCTCGCCCAGAACACGTCCATGCCGCGTCCGGCGGTGGCGCCGACGCTCCAGAAGCGCCACGCATCAAGCGAATTCGAGTCGACCAGCACGATCGCCGACGTTATGGCGGTCAGCATCGCAGTCAGCCCGGTGCCGGCCAGCACCAGTGTCAACGGGCTGGCACCGGACAGTGCCGACAAACCGAACACCGCGGCGGCCGCCACCACCGCGCCGATCAGACCGAACATCATGAACGCGATCGGGCTCTGGATGTTCAGCACGTAGATACCCCCGACGACGGCGCATGCGGCACCCGCGTTGACGCCCAGCATGCCGGGGTCGGCGATCGGGTTGCGCGTGTGCCCCTGGGTGATGGCCCCAGCGGCTCCGATCGCGAGGCCGACGACGAGCCCGAGCAGGGTGCGCGGAATCCGGAGGTCCCAGACGATGTCGTCGAGGTCGTCGTTGCGCTCGATCGCAGGCATGCGGAAGTGCGTCACGGCGTCCCAGATCTGCGCACCACCGGCAGAAAAGCTGTCCCACACCGATCCGATCGGTGTGACGCGCGTCCCAACGGCGACCGACAAAAACAGCAGCGCCGCCAATACGGCCATGAGCAGGGGAATTCCCGCAATTCGGCGCACGAAGGGTCACCTTACCAACCGTCGAAATCCGCGTATGCAACCGAGAACGAACAAATTTCACTTGCGTAACAAACGTCACAGAAGACTGGGATTTGCCTGTGGCGTGAGTAACGATTCGCCAAGTGCGGGTCGATAGTCCAAGTGCAACGGATGAAACGACATGCAGAGCAGGGACAGAGGAAGGTAGTCGATGAGAACCACTCTCAAACGAGCAACCACTGCGGCGATGGTCGCCGCGGGTGTGGCGGCCGGGACTCTCGCAGGCACGGGGGCATCGCAGGCAGCGACGCCGGGCGATCTGCAGATCACCGGCAGCGTCGAATGCCACTTCGGCCAGTGGGGGCAGCCGTGGAACAAGGCGTGGTACATGTACCGCTGGATGACCGTCCGCAACATCGGCGGCAGCACCATGCACAACGTCAATCTCCACGAGATCAACGGCAAATCCGTCTACATCAAGGAGCTCAAGCCCGGACAGACGATGTCCAAGTGGAGCAAGAAGGACAACCGCTGGATTCGACCCATCGAGACCCGCTGGACCGGTTGCTTCCCGAGCTCGATCTCCGGGTACACGATCGGCGCGGAGGCCGAGAACCTGGCCAACAACTTCGGGTACTGGCGAAACGACCGAACGATCTGACAGTTCGAGAACAGGCCATGCGCCTGGTGAGGTGACGGGCAGGACGCACCCGAAACACCCGCCGACGCAACAGAAAAGAGCGGCGACCGATGGATTCCCGGTCGCCGCTCTTTTGCGCTTTGCTAGGCCGTGGGCCGCGACACCTTGTCGGGCTCCGATGCGGCAAGCATGTCCTCACGCTCGACGACCTTGACGCGTTCGCGTCCTTCGGCCGCACCCAGTGCGCGCTCGTGCTCGTCGAGGCGGTACCAGCCGTCCCAGGTGGTGAACGGGATGCTCTTGGACTCGAGCAGCTTGATGACGGCGTCCTCGGAAGGGTTGGCCGGGTTGAGCAAGGCGTCGTTGGTCATGTCTTCGAGGATGCAGTCGACGGTCTCGTTCGCGTCGCCCTTGGTGTGGCCGATGAGGCCCACCGGACCGCGCTTGACCCAGCCGGTGGTGTAGATGCCGGTGAGCTGAGCACCCTCGTCGAAGACGCGTCCGGCCTCGTTGGGGATGACGCCGGCCTGCGTGTCGAACGGGATCTGCGGCAGGTTGTCCGACAGGTAGCCGACGGCCCGGTAGACCGCGCCGAGGTCCCAGTCGGTCATCTTGCCGGTCGGCTTGACGTTGCCGGTGCCGTCGAGCTGGGTGCGCTCGGTGCGCAGGCCGACGACCTTGCCGTCCTCGCCGAGGATCTCGACGGGATTCTCGAAGAAGTGCAGGAACAGCTTGTGGATCGCGCCCTGCTTGGGGTCGCGGATCGCGTAGTTCTCGATGATCGTCGCGACCTGGTCGGTGATCTTGGAACCACGGCGTGCGACGGCAGAACCCTCGTCGTACTCGATGTCCTCGGGGCTGACGACGACCTCGATGTTGGGCGAGTGGTCGAGCTCCTTGAGTTCGAGCGGCGTGAACTTGGCCTGCGCAGGTCCGCGTCGGCCGAACACATGCACCTCGATGGCCTTGTTGGCCTTGAGGCCCTCGTAGACGTTGGCCGGGATCTCCGTCGGCAGCAGTTCGTCGCCGGTCTTGGCCAGCACACGCGCGACGTCGAGGGCGACGTTGCCGACGCCGATGACGGCGACCTTCTCCTGATCCAGCGGCCAGGTGCGCGGGAAGTCGGGGTGACCGTCGTACCAGGCCACGAACTGTGCGGCACCGTAGCTGCCGTCGAGGTCGATGCCGGGGATGTCGAGGGCGCGGTCGTCGGTGGCACCGGTCGAGAAGATCATCGCGTCGTAGTGGTCGCGGAGTTCGTCGAGCGTGATGTCGGTGCCGTAGTCGATGTTGCCGAGCAGGCGGACCTGCGGCTTGTCGAGGACCTTGTGCAGCGCGGTGATGATGCCCTTGATGCGCGGATGGTCGGGTGCCACGCCGTAACGGATCAGCCCGAACGGGGCCGGCATACGCTCGTACAGATCGATGCTGACGCCGCGATCTTTCGCGGTGTCCGATTTCATCAATGCATCCGCTGCGTAGATCCCGGCCGGACCTGCGCCGACGATGGCAACCCGCAAGGGGCGGCTGTTGTCGCTCATGGAGTGGCTTCCCTGACTCTGCTGTATAGATCGGTCTGAAGTGCAGGCTCGATGCTGCCTATCCCTTCTACGGTAGGCGCTGACGGCCTGGCACCAAAATCACCTGTGAGGCTCACCTCACTTCTGGCGCTGCTCCGATCAGCGGACCGCGGCCGTGATCGGGTCGAGTGCCTTGCCGGCGACCCATGGGATCGTCAGGACCGTCGGCACCGACATCGCGGTCCCGACCTCTTGATCGAGGTAGGCGACGCGCCCGGACCGGACCACATCGAGGCTGGTGAAGGCGGCATTGCGCCGCAGCTGATCATTGGAGCCCTGCCAGTCGACGGCGACGACGAAGTCGGCGGAATCCAGCAGGTCGAGCCGCTCGGCCGGAAGCGATCCGTAGAACCCGTTGGTGAGTGCCGGCTGCAACGCGGGCGGGAAGGTGAAGCCGTAACCGGCGAGGGTCTGGCCGCGGCCGTCGCCGCCGCTGTAGATCGACACGGTGCCGTCGGGCGCCCCGGTCACCACCACGGCGGTCTTGCCGGCGAACTGCGGATGATCGCGTCGGATCCCGGCCAGCAGCGCGTTGGTCTCGGCGATCTTGGCCGCCGTCGCCATCGGCAGACCGACCGCCTTGCCGACCTGGGTTGCCTGCGCCTCCCACGGGACCTGCCAGGCGGAGAACTGCGCGGGTCGCAGCACCGTGGGGGCGACCTTGCGCAGGCTGTTGAACTGCTCGCGCGACGGGTCCGCGCCGATCGCGGTGATCAGGCCGGGGTCGGTGGCCAGCGTGGTGTCGATCGCGGTGCCGAAGTCGCTGGACACGCTCGGCAGGTAGGTGGGTGAGCTGTCGCCGATGAGTTCGGCGTTCCACGGTGAGGTGGTCTGCTTCGGGTCGCCGAAGGTGGCGATCGCCGTCGGCTTGATCCCCAGCGCGAGCAGCGTGTCTGCGTCGCCGACACCCATCGCCGCGATCCTCGCGGTGCCGTTCTCGACCGTGACCGGCGCGTACACCTGCTCCAGGGTCACCGGCAGCGCTCCGGCCTCCGGGGCCACCTGCGGGCCGACCTCGTCGGTTTCGTCGGGCGGCGAACACGCGGCGACAAGACCGGCGATCACAACGGCCCCCAGCAGTGCCAGCAGTGGGCGCGAGGGTCGACGGGTGGTGCGCATGGGAATCCTCATCGTCGGGGTCAAATGTCTCTAAGGCTCACCTTACTGACGGGAGGTGCCGAAGACGGTCGATAGACTGCGCGCCATGGCAGCAGGTGGAACCCGGAAACCCGCACGTGGCTCCGGCGACGATGCGGACGGTACCCCCGCCGCGCCACGGTCGTGGAAAGACGCGTGGCCGTTTCTCGTCGCGCTCGGCGTGATCGTGATCGCCGTCGTCGGGCTGGGGCTCTCCTATCTACTGCGGCCGGCGGAGGAGCGGGTGACCGACTCGACACGTGTGCAGTACGCGATCAACGACCACTACACCGCGCGTAACGCGTCGGACTACACCGCCTACCGCGAGCACACGTGCGCGGCGGATCTGGCATCGCCGTCGTTCATCACCGAGCAGGTCTTCAGCGAGCAGAACCGCGACCGGCGCGACAACCCGATCCAGATCGACATCACCGACCTGACCGTCGACGGCGATCGCGCGCAAGCACAAGTACATTGGCATCTCAAGAACTCATCCGATCAGAAGCACACTGTGCCGACGGTCGTGGTGCGCGAGAACGGCGAGTGGAAGGTGTGCACCTCGTGACCTATGCCGGAGATCTGACCCCGCGACAGGCCTGGGAGAAGCTGGAGAACGATCCCAAGGCCGTGCTGGTGGACTGTCGGACCCGCGCGGAGTGGTCCTTCGTCGGTGTTCCCGACCTCGAAATACTCGGCAAGAGAACGATCTTCGTCGAATGGAACACTTTCCCCGACGGCTCGCACAATGAGTCGTTCGTGGCCGAGCTGCGCGATGCCGGGATCTCCGACGATGACGAGGTCATCTTCATCTGCCGCTCGGGTCACCGGTCCATCGGAGCCGCCGAGGCCGCCACCGCCGACGGCGTGAAGGCTGCCTACAACATCCTGGACGGCTTCGAGGGCGCCCTCGACGAGAACGATCACCGCGGGCGTGCGGGTTGGCGCGCCGAGAACTTGCCATGGAGGCAGTCGTGACACACGGAATCGACGATTACGAACTGCCCGAGGGGGTTTCGCCGCAGACGCTGGCGGTTCGGGGCGGGCTCGCGCGGTCGGGCTTCTTCGAGACGTCGGAGGCCATGTACCTGACGAGCGGATACGTGTACGACTCGGCGGAGGCCGCCGAGCGGGCCTTCACCGGCGAGGACGAGCGATTCGTCTACTCGCGCTACGGAAATCCCACCGTCGAGATGTTCCAGGAGCGCTTGCGCCTGCTCGACGGCGCCGAGGCGTGCTTCGCGACCGCGAGCGGCATGGCGGCGGTGTTCGTGGCGCTCGGCGCGCTGCTGAAGGCCGGCGACCGCCTGGTGGCCGCGCGCAGCCTGTTCGGCTCGTGCTTCGTGGTCTGCAACGAGATCCTGCCGCGGTGGGGGATCGAGACCGAATTCGTCGACGGCGAGGATCTCGACCAGTGGGAGCGCGCGCTGGCCACCCCGGCCGACGCGGTGTTCTTCGAGACGCCGTCGAACCCGATGCAGGTTCTCGTCGACGTCGCCAAGGTGTCCGAGCTCGCCCATGCCGCGGGCGCAAAGGTGGTGCTGGACAACGTCTTCGCCACTCCGCTCGGCCAGCGTGGCCTGGACTTGGGGGCCGACGTCATCGTGTACTCGGCGACCAAACACATCGACGGCCAGGGCCGGGTGATGGGCGGCGCGGTGCTGGGCACCAAGGAGTACATCGACGGCCCGGTGCAGACCCTGATGCGCCACACCGGCCCCGCGATGAGCCCGTTCAACGCCTGGACGCTGGTGAAGGGGCTGGAGACCATGCAGCTTCGCCTGGACGCCTCGGTCGCCTCAGCGCAGCGCATCGCCGAGTTCCTGGAATCCGACACTCGCGTCCGCTGGGTGAAATACCCGTTCCTGCAATCACATCCGCAGTACGACCTCGCGACCGCCCAGATGTCGTCGGGCGGCACGGTGGTCACCTTCGAGCTCAACGACCGCGGGGGCGTCGACGGCAAGAAGCGCGCCTTCGAGGTACTCAACGGACTGCACGTCATCGACATCTCCAACAATCTCGGTGATTCCAAGTCGTTGATCACCCACCCGGCCACCACGACCCACCGCGCGATGGGGCCCGAGGGTCGCGCATCGATCGGACTCACCGACTCGGTGGTGCGGCTGTCCGTCGGGCTCGAGGGCACCGACGATCTGCTCGAGGATCTCGACCGCGCGTTGGGTTGAGGCGCGAGGTTTTCAGAGTATGCGGCGAGTGCCCACGTAGACCTTGCCGCCGAAGGCGGTGGGTTCGAGCCTCTCGGTGTCGAGGGTCCAGCCGCTGCCATCGGGGCCGCAGGCGATGAGCCGATAATTCAGAGAGTTCTCGAGCCGCTCCCAGAGCAGCACACGAGTTCCGTCAGCGGCGATGAACTGTGCGGTCGATCAGTCGAGGTCGTCGACACCCAACGCGTGCAGCACGGTCCGCAGTTTGACGGCGGTCTCGTCGAGTTCGGCCTGCGGGTCGGAGTCGGCGATGATGCCTCCACCGGCCCAGGTGGTCAGGTGGTGACGGTCGGCTTCGAGTTGCAAACAGCGGATGGTGACCATCCATTCGCCGTCGCCATTGGCGTCGCACCAGCCGACCGAGCCGGCGTAGAAACCGCGGTCACCCTCCACCTCGGTGATGATCTGCGCGGCCACCTCGCTCGGCGTACCGCACACCGCGGGGGTCGGGCCCAGCAGCAGCGCGAGGTCGAGGGAGGTGACGTGCGGATCGCGCAGGGTCGCGCGGATCGGGGTCGCGAGGTGCCACACCTCCCCGGTGGAGAGGACCAGCGGTTCGGGCGGTGCCTCGACGTCGTCGCACAGGGTTTCCAGGCGTTCGCGGAGATAGTCGACGACGAAGGCGTGTTCGGTGTGGTCCTTGGCGGAGCGGGCCAGCGCCTCGGCGGTTGCGCGGTCGGTGGCCGGGTCGGGATGACGCGGGGCGGAGCCGGCGTAGGGATAGCACGTCACCTCGCGACCTCGCTTGCGCAACAACAACTCCGGCGACGCGCCGAGTAACCACGCCCCGGTGCCGAGGTCGACGCCGAAGGCGTTGTGTTCGGAGTTGCCGGCGGCCAGTGCGTCGAGCATCTCGGCGGGATCGACACGCGGTTCGACGACGAGGTCGACGGCCCGCGCCAGCACCACCTTGTCGACGTCGCCGGCCGCGATCCGCTTGATCGCGTGGGCAACCCGGTCGCGGTGTTCGGCGGTGTCGGGACGGAACGTGGTGCTCACGACGCGCTGCTGCAACGGCGCTCGGCCGGCGAGTGGCTCGTCGGAAAACGTGAGCTCTTCGGGGGCGGTCAGCGCCACGGTCTCGGTGGCGTCGAAGCCGATCGCGCCGGTCAGGGCGGTGACGCGGCCTGCGCGCAGGGCGTCGGAGGCGGCGTCGGCGGCGGTGAACACCTCACGCACCCCGCGGGCGCGGACCGTACCGTGCGGACGGGAGAGGACGAAGACATCCCCGGGGACACTCCCGGCGACATCGTCGGGGCTAGGGCCAGCTGCGGACGTGGACACACCCACACGCTACCGGTAAGCGTGCCCTAACTTTGACTCACGCTGAGTGAAAATTGACACCCATGGGCGCGATGGGTGAATCTTGATGCGGGTCATGAGTGCCAGTGACAAGCCCCGGCTCGCTGGTCGGCAACCCTCCTCCGCGGTGGGGTGCTCCGGGTGACGACCCGGCCGTATTCGGAGTGAATACGGCAAGCGTGGAATCACTAGGAGTACCGTCATGACTGCTGTCATCCCTGTTTCTGCTGGTCGCGAGGCCGGTTCTGCTGTTAGGGCTCCCCTCGCCCCCGTCGTCGGCGCCGATACCTGCGTTCCGCTGATCACCGGCGATGCCGTGCGCTACACCAACCTCGACTACGCGGCCAGCGCCCCGGCGTTGACCGCGGTGGCTGACGTGGTCGCACGATCGCTCGGCGATTACGCCAGCGTCCACCGCGGCGCCGGTTACCTCTCGCAGGTCACCACCGAGCGGTACGAGTCGGCCCGCGAGACCGTCCGCCGCTTCGTCCGCGGACGCACCGACGACACCGTCGTCTTCACCCGCAACACCACCGACGCCATCAACCTGGCTGCCCACATCACCCCCGGCGACGTGGCGGTCCTCGACATCGAGCATCACGCCAACCTGCTGCCGTGGACCACCGCGGTGAACCCGGCGTCGCAGGTGCGGGGACGGGTCGTCGAGGCGCGCGATTCCATCGCCGACACCCTGGCGGCTCTCGACGCCGAGCTGGCGTCGAAACCGGCTGCGCTACTGGCGGTCACCGCCGCATCGAATGTGACCGGCGAGGTGCTGCCGATCGGCCGTCTGGCCTCGATCGCCCACCGCCACGGTGCACGCATCCTCGTCGACGCGGCGCAACTCGTTGCGCATCAGCCGATCTCGATCGTGAGCCACGGCATCGACTACCTGGCCTTCTCCGGTCACAAGACCTACGCGCCGTTCGGTGCGGGCGTGCTCATCGGGCGTCCGGACTGGTTCGACGCGGCAACGCCGTATCTTGCCGGCGGTGGTGCCACCCGCGACGTATCCGCGGGTGGCGTCACCGCAACCTGGCACACCGGGCCTGCCCGGCACGAAGCCGGTTCGCCGAATGTGCTGGGCGCCATCTCGATTGCCGCGGCCTGCGACGCACTGACGGCGATCGGGCCGGAGGCTCTGGGACTGCACGAAGAGGAACTGCGCGCACGGCTCGACGCCGGACTGGCTGCGATCGACGGGGTGACGCCACTGCGCATCTTCGATGATGCGCGCAACCGGGTCGGCATCGCGAGCTTCGTCGTCGACGGGGTGGCACCCCGTGCGGTCGCCGAGTACCTGAGCGACTACCACGGAATCGGTGTGCGCGACGGAAAGTTCTGTGCCCATCCACTTCTCAAACGCCTCGGGCATCCTGCAGGAGCCGTACGGGCCAGCTTCGGCGCGGGTAGCTGCGCCGCCGACATTGACCGCCTGCTGGATGCACTCATCGAACTGACCCGATCGAACTGACAAGAGGGACAACGCAATGACCGTCACCACACACTCTCGCGCGACCGTCAGCATCGGACGGCCGGCGCTGCGCGTCGCGGTGGCCGGCGACGCGGTGGCCCGAACGCTGCCGATCGTCGTCCGGCGCGAGCATCTCCGCGACGCTCAGCGCGCCCGGTCGCTGCTGCGTGCCGGCAGCCACGACCCGGCGAATTTCGCTGTGGCACTGGAGATCGAAGTTGCGATCGCACCACATCCCGCGTCGGCGCGGGCGGCGGTGGAACATGCCGACGTCGACCGGGACCCGACGGCATCGGAGACCATCCGTTACATCGGCACCGCGCACGGACTCATCACGCTGATCCGTGACATCTATGCCGCCGAGGTCGCCGATGCGGTGATCATCGTGCCCATCGACGGTTCGGCCTCCGAACGTCTTGTGCGCGAACAGGTTCTGCCGTACGTGAGTGGGGTTGATCGTCGGGTGGCGTGAGAGTTCCTCTCAACAGCCAGGGTGAACGCGTACTCGTCCGACGATCGACGCGCGGGCTGGGCATTGATGATCTCGGGTGCAAGGTAGGCGACGCTTCAAACTAGCGAGTTGGTGGCGGTGAGGTCGGTGCCATCGGCGAGTTTCGCGATCCCGAAATCCAGCATCACGACACGGTCGATCTCGTTGGTATCCGGGTCGCGCGTCACAATGATGTTGGCGGGCTTGATATCTCGGTGGATCACCGACGTGAGATAGCTGACGTATCACAGGCGACGGGCTGACCGGCATCGCATGTTCAGACGAATCGGTTTCCGTGTGATCTTGTGCCCGGAATCCGGGCACAAGATCACACAGAAGCCGGGCTCAGTGGACCTGACCCGCGCCCCAACCGAATGAGGGTCGAGTTCACGGGGTGATCGCTGTCGGCCGGTCGAAACCATCTGCGGGGCAGTAGGTTCCGCGCGAAGCAAGTCGCACGACGTTGTTCGGTCAGAACTGGTTGCGCACCCGACCGAAGCTGTGTACTCTCGAACATGTATTCGAGAGACGGCGGAGGGGCCGGGGGTGAGCATGAACGACCAGCCATCGGACGAGCAGTCGTTGTCGGTGGTTCCGGCGTTGCTCGCCGAGCTCGGTGGGGTGCTCGATCGCCTCGCCGCCGCTGACGTGTCGCAGTGCACCGATGCCGAGTTGGTGGACGTTGCGCGTACCCATGAGCAGCTGATCAACCGGATGTTGTTCGAGGGGGATCGGCAGATCGTGGCGCTCTCGGATCGCGGTGTGCCCCGCGAGATGGGTTACCGCAGTCTGACGAACTTCATGAATGTGGCGTTGCGGGTGTCGGATCCGGGCCGCCGCACCGATCAGATGGAGGCGACGGCCAGTTTCCGCCAGCTGTCCGGGGAGGTGTCCGACCCCAAGTATCCGACGCTGGCTGCCGGGTTTGCCGAAGGGACTGTCGGGGCGGCGCATGTGCGTAAGGTCGCCGAGATCTTGGACAAGATCCCGCAGCGGTTGCCGCACGACCGTAAGGTGGCTGCGGAGAAGACGCTGGCGGAGTTGGCGCGTGAACACACCCCGGCGGAGTTGACCACGCTGGGGATGCGGCTACTGGCCCATCTCGACCCCGATGGTGAGCTGACCGATGCGAAGGATCGGGCACGGCGACGTAATCTGTGGCTCAATCGGCAGGACGCGCAGAAGATGTCGAAGCTGACCGCCAACCTCGACCCGCAGACGCGTGCGTTGCTGGAGATGATGCTGGCGGTGTGGGCCAAACCCGGGATGAACAACCCCGACGACCCGGACTCACCCTCGGGTGGTGAGGACGACGCCGACATCGAGCAGGTCAAGGCCGCCGCCGCCCGCGACTCGCGTTCACAGGCCCAACGCAACCATGATGCGCTCAACGCCCTGCTGACGGCGGTGTTCGCCGACGGGCTGTTGGGCAAGACTCATCGTGGGTTGCCGGTGTCGTTGATCATCAAGGGCGAGCACGCCGACGATGGCGGCGCCGATGGCCGCCCACCCGCGTTTGCTCTTGTGCGGCCGGATCGCTAGTGGACCTACCGGCGATGGCGTGGCATCCGCCTCGGGGTGCTCGACGCCGTCGAGTGCGGTGCCCAGAGCCGAAGCGAAGGCGCGGCAGTCGGGAAAGCGGAGGGCGGTCGCAGCGTCGCGCGCATCGAGGGTGGCTGCCGCGGCCCACGGTGTTTCGTCGGCGATGAGTTGCCCCGCCAGGGTGGCCAGCGTGCGCTGATCGGAGGCCGGTGCCGTCGAGTCTGCGGTGGGTTCGGTTGCGGTGAAACCGAACCCACGCAGGGCGACGCTGTCGAGCGCACCCGAGGCGGTGCGGGTCACGAAGATATCGGTGGCGTCGAAGTCGCCGCGGTCCAGGCCTTGGTCGCGGGCGTGGTCGAGGGCATCGGCGATCTGCGTGACGATCATGGTGATCTCGGCGGCGGTGAGACGTTGCTCGGTCAGATCTGTTCCGGCGAGCTGCCGGGTCACCACCCAGCAGGTGTCCTCGGTGATGCCGTAGTCCTCGACGCGAAGCACCGCCGGATGATCGAGTGCGGAGGCGGCCCGGGCATCGGCGAAGAACCGATCGTTCACGCCGGGCCCGGCCGAGCCGACCGCACTCAGGACCCGGGCACGGTCCTCGCCGGGTCGGTCCACGAGGAAATGTCTTCCGGTCCGGTCTCTGCCGAGTTCGGCATTGATCTGGTATCCCGCAAACGTCGAACCAATGACCAACGGCACTGCTTCTCCCCGATACTCTGGCCAGGCCGATCAGGCCTCGCCACGCTCCCACTGTTCGATCAGCCGCGACTCGGCTTCCTCGGTGAGCGTGCCATACAGCTTGAGGCGCGCCATTCCACCGTCGGGATAGATGTCCAGGCGGGCCTCGGTCATCGGGCGGTCGAGGTCGATGACGAAGCGGTGCCGGGTGTCGGGCTGTAAGTCGGTGCGCGGCAAGACCTCGAACCAGTCGCCGTCGCCGTCGCGGCCGCGCACGGTGGCTGCGCCGGGTGCGTTGCCGAGGAAGTAGCTGGTGTCGAGTTCGACGAGGCTCACCCGGCCCTGGCCGGCGAGACGCACCTGGACCCAGTCGTTGCCGTCGTCGCGTCGGCGCGAGGTCTCCCAGCCCTCACCCATGTTGCGGGCCCGTCCGGGCATCAGCAGATTGTTGGGGGAGCTGTAGAACATGTTGGAGCAGGCCGTGATCAGGCCGCCGTTCTCCAGTGCGGCGAGATCGAAGTGCCCGTAACGGAAGAAGTGCGGGTCGGGCACACCACGACCGTGCACACGGAATCGGGCCACGCCGCCGTCGGGGTACATGGTGAGCCGCACGTGGGTGAATCGGTTGGTGGCGTCGACGGTGAACGGGTTGCGGGTGTCGCCCTCGGCCGGGGATTTCTCGACGATGGTGACCCACTCCGCGTCGGAGACGAGTTCCTCGGCAGACACCACGCCCTCCACCGCGGTGGCCTCCACCGAGATGAAGGGCGGATAGTTGCCCTTGAACCACGACGTGTCGACGACGACGCCGTAGACCACACCGGGAGCGCCGAGCCGCACGATGGCCTGATCGACCCCCGCCCCCCGGCGCCGCCGCGTCTCCCAGCCGTCATAGACCTGACCCTTGTGCCCGAAAGTGGCCGGTTGGTACTGGGCGGGCGAGGTCTTGATGAGGTTCTGACTCTCGGCGAACAGCTCGTCGTTGGTCCAGACAACCGCGCCGCCGAGATCTCGAAGTGCCAGGTCGGGCATGGAGGTGAAGTGTGGTCGGGTACCGGTGGCGACGGGTGGCGGTTGAGGAGTCACGGGTTCTGATCCTATCGGCGTTTGCCAATCCCGCTCTCCGCGCGCATACTTGGCCACTGCAACTAATTGCAGCCCGAAACTAGTTGCGGTAAGTAAACAATCTCGGAGGAGTTTCCGATGCTGGACGGAGCGGCCATCGACGAGCTGTTCGACACGCTCGCCCGATATCTGCGCATCCGGGACAAGGCCGTGCACACCACCTTTCGCACCGGTGACGGCGAGATCGAGACGGCTGCCTACAAAGGACTGTTCCATCTCGCCCGGCAGTCGATGCGGTCCAGTGAGCTCGCCGAGGCGCTGCACGCCGACCCGTCGACGGTCAGCCGATACGTGGCGCAGCTCGTCGCGCAGGGTTTCGTTCGCCGTGAGGCCGATCCCGACGACGGTCGCGCGACGCTACTCGTGCTCACCGAGTCCGGGATGGAGCGGGTGCAGGCGATGCGGACCCTGCGACGGACCGCTCTGAACGATGCGATGGGCGACTGGACCGACGACGAGCTGTGGACGTTGGTCCGGCTCCTCGGCAGGTTCGTCGACGCGGCTGAGACGGTGATCCTCCCGACGGGTACCGGCCAAGACTGTTCGAAAGGACCCCGATGACCGAGCACACAGCGCACACGGAGCATGCGGGAGCGGGTCTCACGCATCGGCAGATCCTGACCATCCTCGGCGGCCTGATGATGGGCATGTTCCTCGCTGCCCTCGACCAGACCATCGTGTCCACGGCCATCCGCACCATCGCCGACGATCTGCAGGGCTATGACTTGCAGGCCTGGGTGACCACCGCCTATCTGGTCACCTCGACCATCGTCACCCCGCTCTACGGCAAGCTCTCCGACCTCTACGGCCGCAAACCCTTTTTCCTGGTGGCGATCTCGATCTTCGTCGTCGGTTCGCTGCTGTGCAGCATGGCGACGTCGATGTACGAACTCGCCGCGTTCCGCGCACTGCAGGGACTCGGCGCGGGTGGTCTGTTCACGTTGGCGCTCACCACGATCGGCGACATCGTGCCGCCCCGGGAACGCGCCAAGTATCAGGGCTACTTCCTCGCCGTCTTCGGCACCTCGAGTGTGCTGGGACCGGTCCTCGGCGGACTGTTCGCCGGGCAGGCCGAGATCCTCTGGGTTTCCGGCTGGCGCTGGGTGTTCCTGGTCAATGTGCCCATCGGCATCATCGCACTCGGCGTGGTCTACCGGGTCCTGAATTACGACCAGCAGAAGGGTGTCGGCGGTCGTACCGACTACTGGGGTGCCACTGCTCTCGCCGTCGCCGTCGCCCCGCTGCTGATCGTCGCCGAGCAAGGCCGCGAATGGGGCTGGGGATCGGGACTTGCGTTGCTGTGCTACGGAATCGGGGTCGCCGGCATCGCCGCGTTCATCTGGATCGAGCACCTGATGGGCGACGATGCGCTGATCCCGTTGCGGGTCTTCAACAACCGGGTGTTCACCCAGGGCATCGTCATCTCGGTGGTCGTCGGTGCGGTGATGTTCGGCGGAATCTCCATGTTGCCGCAGTACTTCCAGGTGCTCCGCGGGTCGAGCCCGATGGTCGCCGGGCTGCAAATGCTGCCGATGGTGCTGGGACTGATGCTCGGGTCCATCACATCGGGCCAGATCATCTCGCGCACCGGTCGATACAAGATCTTCCCCATCATCGGGTCGATCCTGATCACGGCGATGACGTTCCTGCTGCACACCGTCGGCATCGACACACCGGTCGCCGTGGTGATGCTCTACGCCTTCGGACTCGGTGTGGGCCTGGGCAACATGATGCAGCCGATCATGCTCGCGATGCAGAACATCCTGCCGCCCAAGGACATGGGGCTGTCCACGGGGACAGCGACCTTCTTTCGGCAGATCGGCGGAACACTGGGCGTCGCAGTGTTCTTCTCACTGCTGTTCTCCCTGATGGGCCCCAACATCAAGGACGAGATGGTCACAGCCGCACAGACTCCCGAATATCGGGCCGCGGTGATGGAGGCCGCTCGCAGTCACGACACGCAGGTGAGTGGTTTCGCTCAGTCACTGATCGCGGCGGCGCAGAACCCGGAGAAGGGTGGTGCGTCGTCGTCGGAGAGCGTGATGTCGGATACGTCGGTGATCGAGAAACTGCCGCCGGAACTCGGTGACCCGATCAAACGCGGCTTCGCCAACTCGATGGACCGGGTCTTCCTCGCGGTGTCGATCATGTCGATCCTGGCGGTGATCGGGACGCTCACCTGGCCGGAACTCCCGCTGCGTAGCGGCCGGCCCGTCGGGAACCCGGAGTCGACGACGACCGTCTGACGACGACGCGCTGAAAGTGGGGGAGGAGTTCTCTTCCCCCACTTTTGGCTCCCTCCCCGCGAAGTTTTCGGGGGACGACACCAAAAGTAGGGGAGGAAGCTTCCTCCCCTACTTTTCGCGCCCGATGTGCGTCGGCGACGTCAGCCGCGCGAGGGCTCGTTGGCCTCTTCGGGCTGCGCCGCGAGCCGGTCGATGGCCTCCTGCGCGATCTTCTCCGCCTCGGCCTTGCCGACCCACTTGCCGGGGTCGACGTGCTTACCCGGTTCGAGGTCCTTGTAGTGCTCGAAGAAGTGCGCGATCGGCCCGAGTTCGTACTCGGAGACATCGGTGATGTCCTGGATGTGATCCCAGCGGACGTCGCCGGCCGGGACGCACAGCAGCTTGTCGTCGCCGCCGGCCTCGTCGGTCATCGTGAACATGCCGACGATCCGGGCACGCACGATGATGCCGGGGAACACCGACTCGGGCAGCAGGACCATAGCGTCGAGTGGGTCGCCGTCCTCGCCGAGGGTGTTGTCGATGTAGCCGTAGTCGGCGGGGTAGCCCATCGAGGTGTACAGGTAGCGGTCCAGGTAGACCTTGCCTGTCTCGTGGTCGACCTCGTACTTGTTGCGGCCACCCTTGGGGATCTCGATGGTCACATCGAATTCCACGGTTCCTCCTGGCAGTCTTGATCATGGGGTCAGGCGCCCGCCGTGCTCGGCGGGTCGCGCGCGACCTCAACGATACTGTTAGTCGCACCGCCCACACATCACTGACCCGGAGGTTCTGTGTCCGCACCCGCCCAGCCGGCTCCGCGCCGGGGTCGCCGGCTGTTGTTGTGGACGCTTCTCGCGGTCACCATCCTGGCGCTTGTCGCCGCCGCGACCGTGGTGGTGGCACTGAAACTCGACGACACCTCCGACGAGCCGCTGCCGGCCGGGATCCCGCCGCAGCCCGCGCTCGTCACGCCCGACCCGCAGGTCCGTCCGGTGGCAGCGAACGCACCGGAGCCGACGCCGGCCGGGGTCACCCGCGAGATCGCCGACGAACTGCGCGATCCGGCGCTGGGCACCCTGACCGGCCAGATCAGTGACGCGATCACCGGCCAGGTGTTGTGGTCGCGCAACGCCGGCACCCCGCGCATTCCGGCGTCCAACGACAAGGTGCTGACCGCGTCCGCCGCGCTGCTGGCGTTGCCGCACGATCAGCGGCTCACCACCTCGGTAGTGGCCGGCACCAACGGTCAGATCATCCTCAAGGGTGCTGGTGACCCGACTCTCTCGGCGCAGCCGGTGGGCGCCGACACCTTCTACACCGACCCGGGCCGGATCGCCGACCTGGCGACGCAGATCCGGCGTTCGGGTGTCCCGGTGCGGTCGGTCGCGATCGACCTGAGTGCGTTCGAGGGCCCGACCATGGACTCGACCTGGGATCGCCGTGACATCGCCGGCGGCGACATCGCGCCCATCGAGTCGCTGATGGTCGACGGGGCCCGCGTCGAACCGCTCGACGAGTATTCGCCGCGCACGCCGACCCCGGGTTTCGCGGCCGGCCGCGCCCTGGCGAAAGCCCTCGACGTCGACGGTGACGTCGCCGAGGCCACCGCGCCGGTCAACGGTCAGGTGATCGCGTCGGTGCAGTCGGCGCCGCTGGTCACCCGCGTCAACGACATGCTGCGCTACAGCGACAACGTGCTGGCCGAGACGCTGTCCGTCGAGCTTGCTGTGCACCAGGGGCTGTCCCCGACCCTGGAATCCGGGGTGAGTGCGGTGCGCAACACGCTGCAACAGACCTTCGCTCAGCAGTGGGAGGGCACCAGCCTGCACGACGCATCGGGTCTCTCCTACGCCAATCGGGTGCCCGCCGAGCTGCTCGATGTGGTGATGACCGCGGCCAGCGGTCCCGCCCAGCCGAAGATGCGGCCGATGCTCGACGGGCTGCCCGTCGCGGCCGGATTGGCCGGCACGCTGTCCGACCGGTTCGATCCGCGCACCAATCCGGGTGCCGGCTGGGTGCGGGCCAAGACCGGAACCCTCACCGGGGTCAGTTCGTTGACCGGCATAGTGCAGACGGTGGACGGCCGCGTGTTGTCCTTCGCCATGATGTCGGGCGGCACCTCGCCGGCCGACGCGCGGCCCGCACTCGATGCGGTGATCGGCCAACTGAGGGAGTGTGGATGTCGGTGAGTGAAACCCACGTGGCGGATCAGGTAGCCGATCCGATCGGTGACCGGATCGACTGGGGGCTGGCCGCGTCGACCGGCAAACGCCTGACCCGACCGGGTCCCAAGATCACCGCCTACACCCGCGACGCGGCCTTCGCCGAACTCGACGAGGCCGCGCGCCGCGCCGAGGGCCCGGTTCGCGCGATCACCGGACTCGCCGACGGACTACCCATCCCGACGGCCCGCATCCTGGATCGCAAGGGGTGGATCGATGCGTCGTCGGTGTCGATGCGGTCGATGCTGACCGGTGGCGGCGAAGCGTCTGAGGGTGAGGATGGTTTCCTGGCCGGGGCCGCGGCCAAGGTGGGCGGACTGCAGGCGGGTGGTCTGCTGGCGTTCCTCTCGACCGCCATCCTCGGCCAGTACGACCCGTTTACCGCGGGCGCCGACGCGTCCGACCCCGGGGTGCTGATGCTGGTGGCGCCCAACATCATCGCCGTGGAGCGAGCACTCAAGGTGGTGCCGTCGGACTTCCGCTACTGGGTCTGTCTGCACGAGGTGACCCACCGCGTGCAGTTCTCCGCGAATCCCTGGCTGCGCCAGTACATGCTCGACAACATCGAGGTGCTGACGTCTGACGCCGGAGAGTCGGCCACCGAGGTCATGGGCCGACTCACCAAGGCGCTCAAGAGCGATCAGCCCCGCGAGAAGGGCGTGCTGGGAGCGATGCAGCTGTTGCAGACACCCGAGCAGTACGACGCCTTCCGCCGGATGATGGTGCTCGGCACCCTGCTCGAGGGTCACGCCGATCACGTGATGGACGCCGTCGGTCCGGCTGAGGTGCCGACCGTCGAGTCCATCCGCGCGGCCTTCGACAAGAGGCGCACCGCCCCGAAGAATCCGGTGCAGCGCATCATCCGTGCGCTGATCGGGATGGATGCCAAACTGGCGCAATATATTCGGGGAAAGGCCTTCGTCGACGCGGTGGTCGGTGAGGTGGGGATGGCGCAGTTCAACACCATCTGGACCTCGCCGGAGACGATGCCGCTGCCCGAGGAGATCGACGAGCCGGCGGCATGGATTCGGCGCGTGCTGTAACCCGCGCGGTCGCCGACTTCGCCGCCGAGTACCTGCCCGGCGCCGAACACGTCTGTGTCGGGTTGTCCGGTGGTCCGGATTCGCTGGCGTTGACCGCCGCGGCTCTACGGGCGGGGCTGACGGTGCGGGCGCTCATCGTTGACCATGGGTTGCAGGACGGGTCTGCCGAGGTCGCGGAGGGGGCGGCGCACGCGGCCGCCGAACTCGGTGCGACGGCACAGATCTTGCCGGTGTCCGTCGGACGTGACGGTGGGCTCGAGGCGGCTGCCCGGACCGCCCGCTATGACGCGCTGCGCGAGGCCGGCGACGGTGATCCGGTGCTGTTCGGGCACACGATGGACGATCAGGCCGAGACGGTACTGCTGGGTCTGGGCCGCGGGTCGGGTGGTCGGTCGATCGCCGGAATGCGGCCGTGGTCGCCGCCGTGGGGTCGGCCACTGCTCGGTGTGCGCCGCGCGCAGACTCGGGCGATGTGCGCCGAGCTGGGTCTGATGCCCCACCACGATCCGCATAACTCGGACCCGAGATTCACCCGGGTCCGGCTGCGCTCCGAGGTACTGCCGTTACTCGACGACGTACTGAACGGCGGTGTGGCCGAGGCGCTGTCGAGAACTGCGTCGGCGTTGCAGGCCGACAACGACGCCCTCGATGCCGCCGCTGAGGAAGTGGCCGCGCTCGCTGCGTCCGATTCCGAACTCGTGGTCGCCGTACTCGCCGACGCGCCGCTCGCGGTGCGGACCAGGGTCATCCGGAGCTGGCTGAGCGCGGTCGGCGCCACCGAGCCGACACTACGCGTCATCGGAGCCGTCGACCGGCTGGTCATGACCTGGCGGGGACAGGGTGGCGTGGCCATCGGCGGCGACACCGAGGGTCGCTTGGAGGTGGTGCGCGCCGATGGGCTGCTCACGGTGCGCAGGTCTGCGCGTCTATGACGCGGCGAGGTCATCGGTATCGCCCGGGGCTGGGGTGCCGCGGCCGGTTCGGTTGAGGTGCAATCCATGTCGACCTCGCCAGAGGTTGGCGACGACGACGAGACCGACGACCGCGGGGACGAGCCCGATCCAGCCGATCAACGGCGGCAGTCCAACGTCGCCGGAGGTGTCGCGCACCAACGCGTTGAACAAGCCGATGGCCCATCCGGTCGCACACAATCCGGCTGCAAGATAGCCCGTCCAGGGTGAACTGCGGCGCGCCAGCCGCAGTGTCCACCCCCACCCGAGTGTTCCGGCGAGGCCGAGTGCGGTGAGGTAGACGAGGTAAACCGTTGCTGCGGAGTCGATCTCGGCGTCGCTGTAGTCGGGATAGCCGTTCGCGATGTGATCGGCGACCGTATGTACGGTGAGGTGGTCGATCAGCGGTATCAGGGCTGTGGCGAGGGTGAGTAGACCGCCGAGTATCAGTGCGGCCGGTAGATAGCCATGTCGGTTGTTCTCATGCATGAGTTCCTACTCCTTGATCGCTGTGTGGGGTTGCCTCGGGTGGGCGGGTGCCTCGGGGTAGCACGGCAGTGGCCACGACGGCCGCGGCGAGCATGAGTGCTGCGCAGAGTCCGAGACCTAGGGCGTAGCCGTGGCCGAGTGCCTCGGGAGTCTGCGACGGCCCGGTCCGGGTGGCCGCGACGGTGCCGAGAACGGCCAGGCCCACCGAGGCGCCGATCTGCCGTGAACTGTTCAGCAAGCCCGCCGCCGTGCCTGCATCGCGCGGGTCAACCCCGGCGGTGGCGGTCGACACAAGCGGCGCCAGGCACAGCCCGAAACCGACACTCGCCATGATCGACGGCCCGAGGACGTTCACCGCGAAGCTTCCGTCGGGATGGATGGTGGCGAACCAGGCGAATCCACCTGCGGTGACCAGCGCCCCGACAATCATCAGTGTGCGTGCAGAGACCCGGTGACCGGCCTTGACCGCCAGTACAGATCCGACGATGACCCCGAGGGCGAATGGCAGGAACTCGATTCCGGCCCGTGCCGGTCCGGCGCCAAACACTCGCTGCAGGTAGAGCGATGCGAAGTAGAACGCGGATGCCATGGCCGCCCCGACGAAGAGGTTGTAAGCGTTGGCTCCGGCCACCGACGGTCTGGTGAGAAGGCCGAGACGCAGCATCGGGTCGCGCGCGGTGGTCTTCTCGACGAGCCCGAAGGCGACGAGCAGCATCACCGCGAGCGTCAGCGTGCCGATGGTCGGCGCCGAGAGCCAGCCGTGGACGTCGGTGCGGACCACACCGAAAACGAGCGCGGTCATCCCGGCAGTGGCCAGGATTGCACCCATCACGTCGGGTCGGCCGCGGGCCGACGTACCGCGGTCACCGCCGATGGTGGTGAGCGCCAGCGCGAAGGCGATCGCAACCATCGGGATGTTGACGAGCATGACCCAGCGCCAGCCCGCGTACTCAGTGAGGATCCCGCCGACCAACACCCCGAAGGCGCCGCCGGCGGCATTCGTCGCACTCCAGACACCGAAGGCTCTGACGCGTGCTGCTCCGCCGGGGAATGTCGAGGTCAACAGCGCTAATGCGGCCGGTGCGGCCGCCGCGGCCCCGACACCCTGCAATGCCCGGCCGGCAATGAGATGGCCAGGTTGCTGGGCCAACCCGCCGAGTAGGGACGCCAGACCGAAGATCGCCAGACCTGCCAGCAGGAGGCGTGCGCGTCCGAATCGATCGCCGAGCTTGCCTCCCAGCAGGAGTAGTCCGCCAAAGCTGAGTGCGTAGGCGTGGATTACCCAGGTGACGCCGAGCGCACTGAAATCGAGTCCGGCGGCGATTGTGGGCAGGCCCACGTTCACCACCGACAGGTCCAACGAGACCATGAACTGAACGACCGCGACGGCTGCAAGGGTGCATGCGGGGGAGGAACGTACCGACTTTTCGAACATGTTCCGAAAGTAGGAGTCGAGTTGCTTACTGTCAAGAGGCGCGACGCGGCGCGCACGATTCTCGCGGCGTCGCCGTTCGCCACGCATGATGGGGGAGTGACTCGATCGACTCGTACCGGACGACCGCCGGTGACCTCACGCGCGCAGATCCTCGACGCCGCGCGCGACATCATCGAGCGGGACGGGTGGGAGAAGGTGACGATCAGGCGCCTCGCGAGCGACCTCGGTATCGGCGCGACCACGCTGTACCACCACATCCGGGACCGGGAAGACCTCCTGATCCAACTACTCAACGATCAGGCCGGCCGATCATCTGAGGTTTCGCTCCCCGCGGCACCGCGTGATCGAATCATTGTGGCGGCCGGCATGATTCATGAGTCGCTTCGACTGTGGCCGTGGGCCGCCGAGGTGTTGGCCACCGATGGCTTCCTTGCCCGTCTCGGCGACTCTGCCCTCGATCTGGTCGAGGCAATCCTTGCCGGGGCAGTGGAGATCGGTTGTACCCGTGAACAGGCTGTCGAACTGTTCCGCAGTATCTGGTACTACATCGCGGGCGAGATCATGGTCCGATCCCGTTCGGCGCACCTCGCCGACGCACAGGAACGTCGGCGCGGCTTTCTGACCGACATTGATCCGGAGCGCTTCCCGCAGCTTGCCGCAATCGGTGGGGACTGGCCGGTGATCGCCGCGCACGACACCTTCGCGAATTCGCTGCAGGCCTTCGTCGACGGACTACTCGCGCAGGCAGTCGCGCAGAACGGATGATCGGACGATTCAACGATCCGGATTCGGGCGGCACCGGGTATCGCGACCGATCCTCGACGTGGCACCCTTGTTGCCGTGGCCGCAAATCTCCATGTCGCAGACCCGTACGCCGACGACATCGACGCGATCCTGATCACCGAGGATCAGATCCGTGACCGGACCGCCGAGTTGGCCGCGTCAGTTGCGTCGAGATACACCGACATCGACCAGGACCTGGTCCTCATCGGGGTCCTCAAGGGCGCCATCATGTTCATGACGGACTTTGCCCGCGCGCTGCCGATCCCGTCGCAGATGGAGTTCATGGCCGTGTCCAGCTACGGGTCGTCGACCTCGTCGTCGGGCGTGGTGCGCATCCTCAAGGACCTCGACCGCGACATCGAGGGCCGCGACGTGCTCATCGTCGAGGACATCATCGACTCGGGACTCACCTTGTCGTGGTTGATGAAGAATCTCGCCACCCGGTCGCCGCGCAGCCTCGAGGTGTGCACGCTGCTGCGCAAACCCGAAGCGGTGCGCTCACCCGTGCGCGTCGCCGACGTCGGCTTCGACATCCCCAACGAGTTCGTCGTCGGTTACGGCCTCGACTACGCCGAGCGATACCGCGACCTGCCCTACATCGGGCGGTTGAAGCCGTCGGTGTACTCGAGCTGAGCCGGTCGGCCGCCCCTCACCTCCGAGGGGGTTTGAACGGGCTCTGAATCGTCTGCAGGTACTGCAGACCGGCGATGATGACCGTGCCGCCCCCGCCGAGGGACATCCCGATGATCCCGCCGATGGCGGCCGCCGGCGCAACACCCACCAGACAGCCGACGACGGCGGCCACGATGCCCAGGGCGCATCCGATGAAGCCCCCGAGCAGGGCACCGATGGCTGTACCGATCAGCGAGGACACGGTCATTCCTGCCGCCAACTGCTGAGAAAAGCGGTTCAACGCCTGGTCATCGCGCTCTTGACGGGTCTCCGGTCCGGCCGCGAGGTGGCGAATTTGAGCGCGTAGGGGATTGATCTGTACGGGATCTATCAGAGTCGATCGCGCTACGTTCTTCGACGGGGTAAGGTGCACCCGATTTCCGCTGAGGGTCGGGTCGATGGGAAATTGACGATTCTCGACCCGGTAATGCAAAGGCATCCGCAGCACCTCTTTACCCGCCGTGTTCCGGATGGACAATCCGCGGGAATCGACCGAGGCCGACCCATCGCGGATGTCGAGCAGAACGGAGTTCGACGACATCGAGAGCAGTGCCTGGACCGGCCCGGATGCAGCCGGCGCCGCGCGCACGGTCCCGGCTGCGCATGTAATGGCAATGGTCGCAAGGGAAATCACGGCCAGCAGCCACATAGTGGTGCGGCGTGGGTGCTGCGGTGACGATGAGGGGGGTGGCGAGGAGGGGGCTGCGCAAAGGGGCATCGACAGGACCTTTCGAACCGGCTCGCACGGGATCGACGAGACGACGGGGGAGGGAGTGTCTCACCGATCGAAAGCGGGATCGGAAACACGACTGCACTATCGCAAATGCTCGGGAATGTGCGGATCAAAAAACGCTGCGACGAAACGGATGTTGCGATTCGAAATGGATCTGTGACCTTTGTGTCGTCCAATCGAACGACATCGCTTTCGCGGGCCCGGCGTGGTCGTCATCGCGGCGTCGGTAAGCGCTGCGATCGAGAGTCGGCGTCCGGCGTATCCGGGTTCGGCGGCCACCGGGGACAAGTGTCGGTGGGAACGGTTTCACCAGCGTGATCGTTGACCGGTAGCCTCAATGTGTACGAACGACGTCGCGAACCCGCGAGAGTCGTTCACGAACCCGTGGGAAGGACATGGGAACGGCCACCGTAGTCCGCAGTCACGAAGCGCGCGGCGGATCGACTCCCACCAACAGGCATGAACCGTAAGACAGTCTTCCGAAACCTCGCCATCCTGGCGCTGATCCTGCTCGCCCTGTGGGGCTGGAGCGTGTTGCGCGACTCGGACCGCGAGTACACGGCCGTCGACACCTCGGTGGCGCTGAGTCAGCTCGCCGACAAGAACGCCAAGTTCATCAGCATCGACGACCGCGAACAGCAGCTGCGCATCGAGCTGAACAAGTCGATCAAACACGACGACAAAGACGTCACCCAGATCTCCACCAAATATCCTGCGCAGGCCGGTGAGCAGATCTTCGACGCGGTCAAGACGACCGGCGCGCCGTACACGACCAACGTCAACGAGCAGTCGGTGTTCTGGCAGATCCTCATCTTCGTGCTGCCGATGATCCTGTTGTTCGGTCTGTTCTTCTTCGTGATGAACCGCATGCAGGGCGGTGGTCGCGGTGGCGTGATGGGCTTCGGCAAATCCAAGGCCAAGCAGCTCACCAAGGACATGCCGAAGACCACCTTCGCCGACGTCGCGGGAGCCGACGAAGCGGTCGAGGAGCTCTACGAGATCAAGGACTTCCTGCAGAATCCGACGCGGTATCAGGCGCTCGGCGCCAAGATCCCGCGTGGTGTCCTGCTGTTCGGTCCGCCCGGAACCGGCAAGACGCTGCTGGCCCGCGCGGTCGCCGGTGAGGCCGGGGTGCCGTTCTTCACCATCTCCGGTTCGGACTTCGTCGAGATGTTCGTCGGTGTCGGTGCCTCCCGTGTCCGTGACCTGTTCGAGCAGGCCAAGACCAACAGCCCGTGCATCATCTTCGTCGACGAGATCGACGCTGTGGGTCGTCAGCGTGGCGCCGGTCTGGGCGGTGGACACGACGAACGCGAGCAGACGCTCAATCAGCTGCTCGTGGAGATGGACGGCTTCGGCGACCGCTCGGGTGTCATCCTGATCGCGGCCACCAACCGCCCCGACATCCTCGATCCCGCCCTGCTGCGTCCCGGTCGCTTCGACCGGCAGATCCCGGTCGGCAACCCCGACATGGCCGGCCGCAAGGCGATCCTGCGTGTACACGCCAAGGGCAAGCCGATCGACGCCGACGCCGACCTCGACGGTCTGGCCAAGCGCACCCCCGGTATGTCCGGCGCCGACCTGGCGAACGTGGTCAACGAGGCCGCGCTGCTCGCCGCGCGCGAGAACAAGCAGACCATCACCGCCGAGATGCTGGAGGAGGCCGTCGACCGCGTGATCGGTGGGCCGCGCCGCAAGAGCCGCATCATCAGCGAGCACGAGAAGAAGGTCGTGGCCTACCACGAGGGCGGCCACACGCTGGCCGCGTGGGCGATGCCCGATCTGGATCCGATCTACAAGGTCACCATCCTGGCCCGCGGCCGTACCGGGGGTCACGCGCTGGCCGTGCCCGAGCAGGACAAGGACCTGATGACGCGGTCGGAGATGATCGCGCGTCTGGTGATGGCGATGGGTGGCCGGGCCGCCGAGGAACTGGTCTTCCACGAGCCGACGACGGGCGCGTCGTCCGATATCGACCAGGCCACCAAGATCGCCCGGGCGATGGTCACCGAATACGGCATGAGCGCCAAACTCGGTGCGGTGCGCTACGGACAGGATCAGGGTGATCCCTTCCTGGGCCGCTCGATGGGATCGCACACCGACTATTCGGCCGAGATCGCCGGCGAGATCGACGACGAGGTGCGCCGTCTCATCGAGGCCGCGCACACTGAGGCGTGGGCGATCCTCTCGGAGTACCGCGACACCCTCGACGTGCTGGCCACCGAGTTGCTGGAGAAGGAGACGCTGACGCGCAAGGATCTCGAGAAGATCTTCTCCGACGTCGAAAAGCGTCCGCGGATCACCGCGTTCAACGAGTTCGGTGAGCGCACCCCGAGCGACAAGCCGCCGGTGAAGACACCGGGAGAACTGGCGATCGAGCGCGGCGAGCCGTGGCCGCCGGAACCCGAACCGGTGCCCGAGCCCGTCGGTGCGGCGGGGTACCCGGGTGGTCCCCAGGTGCCCGGGCAGATCCCGTCCTATCCGCCGGGAACTCCGGGACAGGCGTATCCGGGACAGCACGGACAGGGCACGCCCTACCCCCAGTACCCGAATCCTCAGTATCCGGCACCGAACTACCCGAACCCCCAATATCCCAATCCGCAGTACCCGAACCCCCAATATCCGAACCCGCAGTACCCGGCTCCGCCGGAGCACGCAGGCGGGGGCACGCGTCCCGACTATGGCGCGCCGCGGGATTGGTCGGCACCGGGCTGGCCGCCCCAAAACTCGACGCCACCGGACCCGACGCCGGGCCGGCCGCCAGAGATCAACGGCACCGGGCACGGCAGCGGTGACACCAACGGCACCAACGGCAGCGGAACCAACGGCAGCGGGCCAGGTCAGGGGACATGACGATCAGCGAACGCCACGACGCCGAGTTCGACACCGACTCCGATGTCCCCGGAGCCGGCTTCGACCAGGCACGTGCAGAGGCAGCGGTCCGCGAGTTGTTGATCGCGGTGGGGGAGGACCCGGAGCGAGAAGGGTTGCGGCGCACGCCAACCCGCGTCGCCAACGCGTACCGGGAGATGTTCGCCGGGTTGTACACCAACCCCGACGAGGTGCTCGCCACGACCTTCGACGAGGACCACGACGAACTCGTCCTCGTCAAGGACATCCCGATGTACTCGACCTGCGAACACCACCTCGTGTCGTTCCATGGCGTCGCGCACGTCGGTTACATCCCGGGCGTCAGCGGGCAGGTGACCGGGTTGTCGAAGCTCGCTCGGCTCGTCGACCTGTACGCCAAACGGCCGCAGGTGCAGGAACGGTTGACCAGTCAGATCGCCGACGCGATCGTGCGCAAGCTCGATCCGCGCGGGGTGATCGTGGTGATCGAGGCCGAACACCTGTGCATGGCGATGCGCGGTATCCGCAAACCCGGCGCGACGACCACGACTTCCGCGGTCCGAGGCCTGTTCAAGACCAGCGCGGTCTCCCGCGGCGAAGCGCTCGACCTGATCACGCGGTGACCGCGTCTGCGCGCTGCCTCGTCATGGGGGTCATCAACGTCACCGCCGACTCGTTCTCCGACGGTGGCCGCTACCTCGACGCCGATGCGGCGGTCGCGCACGGACTCGAACTCGTGGCACAGGGCGCCGACCTCATCGATGTCGGCGGTGAATCGACGCGGCCCGGTGCGATTCGGGTCGACCCGGACCTCGAGGCGGCGCGGGTGACACCGGTGATCGCTGCGCTCGCCGAGCAGGGTGCGCGCATCTCGGTCGACACCATGCGCGCCTCGGTCGCGGCGGCCGCGATCGACGCCGGCGCAGCCATCGTCAACGACGTGTCCGGGGGCCGCGCCGACCCCGACATGGCCAAGGTCGTCGCCGACGCCGGCGTGCCGTGGATTCTGATGCACTGGCGTCCGGCAGGCGACAGCGGCGACCGGCGCTTCACCCATCGGATCGGCGATGTCGGCGGCTATCGGGACGTGGTGGCCGAGGTCAGCGGCGAACTGCTCGCCCAGGTGGATGCGGCAGTGTCCGCAGGGGTCGACCCCGACCGCCTCATCCTCGACCCTGGCCTCGGGTTCGCCAAAACCGCCGAACACAATTGGGCTCTTCTGCACGCGCTGCCGACCCTCGTCGGGCTGGGGTTCCCGGTGCTCGTCGGTGCGTCGCGCAAGCGTTTTCTCGGCACCTTGCTGGCCGACGGTGACGCGGTCCGCCCGCCGCAGGAGCGCGACGTGGCGACCGCGTCGATCTCCGCCCTCTCTGCTGCGAACGGTGCGTGGGGGGTTCGGGTGCACGACGTGGCCGGCAGCCGCGACGCGGTCGCGGTGGCCGACGCCTGGCGGTCCGGTGGCCGGCGCGGCGACCTCGCCGATCGGGTGGGCGTTCATGACTGACCGCATCGAGTTGCGTGGCCTGCGGGTGCGCGGGCATCACGGCGTCTTCGACCACGAACGACGCGACGGGCAGGACTTCGTCATCGACGTCGTGCTGTGGCTGGACCTGAGCGCTGCGGCTGCTTCCGACGACCTCGCCGACACCGTCGATTACGGGGTTCTGGCGCAGACGGTCGCCGACATCGTCTCGGGCGAACCGCGCGACCTCATCGAGACGGTCGGCGCGGAGATCGCCGAACGGGTGATGGCCGACGAGCGACTCGCCGCCTGCGAGGTCACCGTGCACAAACCGTCCGCGCCGATCCCGTTGACCTTCGACGACGTCGCTGTGGTGACGCGCCGTTCCCGCAAGGCGATGGGCGGCCGATGAGTCGCGCGGTGCTGTCGGCGGGCTCCAACGTGGGTGACCGGCGTGCGCACCTCGAAAGTGTGGTGTCGGGGTTCGCCGACGAACTCGTCGCGGTATCGAGCGTGTATGCGACCCCACCCTGGGGTGGTGTCGAGCAGGACGACTTCTACAACATCGCCCTGATCGTCGACGGCCCGTTGTCGGCGGCACAGTGGCTGGCTCGCGGCGCGGCGCTCGAAGAAGCGGCCGATCGTGTTCGGGAGGTCCGGTGGGGGCCGCGGACCCTCGACGTCGACGTCATCACCGTCTCCGACGACCACACCACCGTCTCCGACGACAACACCACCGTCTCCGACAATGACGACGGGGTGGTGGTCAGCGACGACCCCGTGCTGACCCTCCCGCATCCACGGGCCGCGCAACGCGCGTTCGTGCTCATTCCGTGGCTGGAGATCGACCCGGCAGCCGCACTCTGGACCCCAGACGGCGTTGTCCCGGTCGAAGGGCTCCTGAAGCAGCTCGACGACTCGGAGAAGCTAGGGGTTCGTCGCGTCGACACGATCGGGTGGGCCTCGGCATGACGTCGCCCCTGCCTGCGGGTCACCCGCCGCACGACGACGAGCCGAAGATGGGTCCCACCCGCGTGCGGGACCTGGTGATCATCGCCGCGGTGGTCGCCGTGGCGTCGTGGATTCTGGTGCGCTACAACTACTCCGACCTGCCGCCGCTGCCGCTGCTGGCCGGCATCGTGCTGTATGTGCTGGCCGTCCTCGAAGTGGTGATCGCGTTCGTGGTGCGATCCCGCGTCGCGTCCCGCGACATCGGTGCGGCGAACGGGCAACTGCACCCACTGACCGCCGCGCGTGTGCTCGCGCTGGCCAAGGCGTCGGCGATCCTGGCGGCCATCGCGATCGGGGTGTGGGTCGGGCTGCTCGCTTTCCTGCTCAACCAGCACGATCTGGCGGCCGCCGATCACGACAAACCGGGTGCGATCATCGGGCTGGTGGGCGGCGTCTTTCTCGCGGTCGCCGCGCTGTGGTTGGAGTATTGCTGCCGCGCTCCCGACGACCCCACGTCCGACCATTCCCCACCGGCCTGAATCGGAGATTCATGACTCTCCGGAACAGCTTGGCCGACGAATGACCGGTCAACCGGTAAGTTCTCGGTCATGACGACCTCGAACGGCCGTTCCACCGAGCCCCGACGTTCCGGTCGGTCGGTGGGCCAATGGTTGCTCGGGCTGCTGATCGTCCTGGCGCTGGCAGCGAGCATTCTGATGGTCTTCACCGATCAGCTGTCGATCCCCGGTTCCCTCGCGGTGATCGCCGCGCTGTGGGCAGCGGTCATCGGCGCCATTCTCGTCACCAAATTCCGTCGACAGGCCGAGAGCGCCGAGGCCAAGAGCCGCGACCTGCGACTCGTCTACGAGCTGCAGCTCGAACGCGAGATCGCCGCGCGTCGACAGTACGAACTCGATGTGGAGACCACCATCCGGCGCGAGGTCAGCGCGGAGGCCAACGAAGAGCTCTCCGAGTTGAAGGCCCAGGTCCTCGCGCTGCGTTCCAGCCTCGAGATGCTCATCGGCGAGCCCCTTCCCGATCAGCGCACGGCGCTGCCGAACGAGAAGATGCGCGAGCTGGCGTCGGGTCTCGGTTCGGGCTATGGGGATTCGGGATTCGGGGACCCGGGATTTCGGGGGTCACCCTTCGGTGCCGGCGCACCCGACTACGGTCGCTCCTCGGGATTTGCCGACGACGACGCACTCGCTGCACGTGACTTCGCCGCCACCGCACCGGCCGGTGACGACGGTCGGCACATCGACAAGGTGGTCGACCCCAACGAGATGACCGAGGTCATCCCTGTGGTCATCGATGACCCGCTCTCCGGCCGGATCGCCACCGAGGTTCCGCTCGAGGACGTTGCGGACGACGAGGTCTCAGTCACCGAGGCCGTTGGTGAGGTCTCGGACGCGGAGGTCGTCGAACCTCCGTCGGAGCCGGTCGTCGAGGAGCCACCGCAGGCCGCCGAAACCCCCGCACAGTCGATGCCGTTCTCGGGCGGGTTCTACGTCGGTTCCGAACCCCCGGTTGCCCCGGGGACCACGCCGCCGGCACCGTTCACCGACGAGACCCCCACCGACGAGTGGGCTCGGGAGGCCGTCGCGAATGCAGCCAAGGAGGCCCCGGCCGACGTCGCTCCCGACGCTGCGGTGGGCCGTCACGAAGGCGGACCCGACGCGACGCCGGCCGCGAGCTTCGGCCGTCGGCGTCGACGCGACGTCGACGACAACGAGAGCTCCCACTCGGCAGGCTTGCCGGTCTCGGAGTTGTTGGGTCAGCTCCGTGCGGCCGAGTCGACCGGCGGCAGGCGTCGGCGAGCCGACTGACTTACGTTCTGCCCGTCTGTCGGCGGATCAACCGACGTTTTGCGTGGTGAGACGGCATTAGACTGCTTCCATGACGGCGGCGACATACGCCCAGAGTGCGGTCGTAGGCGAGGATCACGGTCCTCGCCTCGGCGAGCGCGGTGCCGCGTGGCAGCAGTGTCTGGTGAGCGCCGCACTGTTCGTGCCGATCGTCGCCTGGTGGCCGATGTCGTTGTGGCTCTACCAATTTGACCCGCACCATGGCGAAAGCGGTCCCGCCCGCGTCGCGGCGTTCAACGCCGACGGCCCCAACGCGAGTCTGATTCTGCGTTGGGCGCTGACGGCGATCATCGTGGTGTACTTCGTCGCGGTCATCGTGTGGTGGGCGCGCAGTCCCCGCCGGGCGGTGATTGCGGCCCCCATCGCGGCGGTCGGAGCGATCGGGTTCTGGGGTGGTCAGGTGCCGCTGCTCCTCTCGGCGCAGGACAACCTCGTGATCGATGCGGCCAAGCATGCGGCGGTCTTCGTCGCGCTGATGATTGTCGCGTGGTCGATCGCCCGACGCCGACATCCATGGTGGCTGCTCGGGGTGCCGATCATCGCGGTGCTCGCGGTCAACGCGAGCCGGCATCCGGAATGGTTCCCCAATCCGACCGACGTCGTCCTCGAGCGCACGGCCGACGGAATCCAGAGCGCAGCTAACCCGCCGTTCTGGCCGATCACCCGTCAAACCTTCGGCGACGTCGCCGACCTCATCGCCGGAATCCTTCTGCTCTGGGCGATCGACGCCGGGTTCGGAGCGATCGTCTCGCGAGGTACAGCGTCTGCACCGTCCGCCGCCTGAGGTTCGTGCCGCTCCCTGAGGTTCCTACCGCTCCCTGAGCCTGGATCCGTGGATCGGGTTTACGGGGGTCGTGTCTGGCTGATTTCGTGCCGGATTGTGTTGTGGGCGTGTGGTATTCGCTGACTTGTGTCAGCCTTTTCACTGGGATTCCTTGGTAGTGGGTGGGCAGG
>NZ_JAKWBF010000017.1 GCF_022513585.1 Gordonia gummivorans | reverse complement strand
CGGCGGTCAACGCAACGACGGCGCGATGCTCGCCGAGGTCCTCTCCGATATCTACGTTCCACGTATCGGCGCCGGTCGCGCGCGGACTCGTCCGGACTCGGTCCTCGCCGACAAGGCCTACGCCACCGGAGTCAACCGGACCCTCTTGCGGGACAAGGGGATCGCAACGGTGATCCCGGAGAAGTCCACTCAGATCAACTCTCGCAAGAAGCGCGGTAGCAAGGGTGGTCGACCACCGGCATTCGACGCCGAACTCTACAAGAACCGCAACGTCGTCGAACGATCTTTTGCCTGGTCAAAGCAATGGCGTGGACTGGCCACCCGCTACGACAAACTCGCGATCACCTACCGAGCCGGCGTCACCCTCAATGCCATCCTGAACTGGCTACTCCATATAGGAGACACGCCCTAGAAGTCCCAGTCCTCGTCCTCGGTGTTGACGGCCTTGCCGATCACGTAACTCGAGCCCGAGCCGGAGAAGAAGTCGTGATTCTCGTCGGCGTTCGGCGACAGCGCCGACAGGATCGCCGGGTTCACGTCGGTCTCGTCCTTCGGGAACATCGCCTCGTAGCCAAGGTTCATCAGAGCCTTGTTCGCGTTGTAGCGCAGGAACTTCTTGACGTCCTCGGACAGACCGACCTCGTCGTAGAGCGCCTCGGTGTAGTCGGATTCGTTGTCGTAGAGCTCGAAGAGCAACTCGAAGGTGTAGTCCTTGAGCTCCTGCCGACGGTCCGGGCTCTGCACCTCCAGCGCCCGCTGGTACTTGTAGCCGATGTAGTAGCCGTGCACAGCCTCGTCGCGGATGATCAGGCGGATCAGGTCGGCGGTGTTGGTGAGCTTCGCGCGCGACGACCAGTACATCGGCAGATAGAAGCCGGAGTAGAAGAGGAACGACTCGAGCAGCGTCGAGGCGACCTTGCGCTTGAGCGGATCGTCGCCGCGGTAGTAGTCCATGACGATCTGCGCCTTGCGCTGCAGCTGATCGTTCTCCTCCGACCAGCGGAACGCCTCGTCGATCTCCTTGGTGGAGCACAGCGTCGAGAAGATCGAGCTGTAGGACTTGGCGTGCACCGACTCCATGAACGCGATGTTGGTGAGCACCGCCTCCTCGTGCGGGGTGGTCGCATCCGGGATCAGCGATACCGCGCCGACAGTCCCCTGGATCGTGTCGAGCAGCGTCAGGCCGGTGAACACCCGCATGGTCAGCTGCTTCTCGTACTCGGTCAGCGTGTGCCACGACGGGATGTCGTTGGACACCGGCACCTTCTCCGGCAGCCAGAAGTTGCCGGTGAGGCGATCCCACACCTCGGCATCCTTCTCGTCGGGCACACGGTTCCAGTTGATCGCCGAAACCCGGCTCACCAGTTTGATCGGTGCGCCATCGGCGGGGCTATGGGTACCTGCGGTCATGGTGGTCGCCTCCTGCGGCATGGTGTCGGTCTTGGAAGTTGGTGGGTGTCAGGTGACGTGGACGAGTCCGAGCGTCGGCTCGACGACGGACTCGTCGCCGACGATGTCGAGATCCTTGTACGAGCGCCGATGCCACAGGGCGAGAAGCAGATCCGACGTCGGCCCGCGGAGCGCGGCGTCGGCCTTCGCGTGTTCGCGGCGGTGCACGATTCCCTCGGGCGTCAGTTCGAGGTACCACTCCGCGTCCGGGTCGTCGGTGCTGTGCAGGTGTAGCGACCGCCCGACGAGTTCGTCCGGCACGCCCGTGCTCTTTCCGATGAAGCGCGGCGCGAACACCTCCAGCCACTCGTCGACACCGTCGGCCGCAAGGTTGGCCTTTATGGGACTTTGCTTGCCCGGCCGCAGTGCCGACTCCAGGTCGTAGCGGTGCACTTCCAGTTCGTGTGCCTGACGGCGATACCAGAAGCGCACGGTGCGCTCACCGACGAACGTCGAGACTGGCTCATCGGGTTCACGAGAGGTCAACGCCGCAACCAACTGATCGCGCGTGTCCGCATACCACCCGACGACCTCTGCACCGTCAGGAAAGGCGATGCCGTCGTAGCCGCGGTACTGCCGGGTGCCGTTGAGTCGATCGGCTACCCAGAGGTGGACGGCACCAACGTGACCCAGCAGGTCGTGGACCGTCCAGCCCGGGCAGGCCGGCACGGCAAGATCCATGTCGTCCGCGGGCGTACTCGCGAGGATCTCGCTCTCCTCGTTGATGGCGGCGAGCCACAATTCGGGAGTCATATCCGAACACTCCTCACAGCATGCAGCTGACGCAACCCTCGACCTCGGTCCCCTCGAGCGCCAGCTGACGCAGCCGGATGTAGTAGAGCGTCTTGATGCCCTTGCGCCACGCGTAGATCTGCGCCTTGTTCACATCGCGGGTGGTGGCGGTGTCCTTGAAGAACAGGGTCAGGCTCAGACCCTGGTCGACGTGCTGGGTGGCCGCCGCGTAGGTGTCGATGACCTTCTCGTACCCGATCTCGTAGGCGTCCTGGTAGTACTCCAGGTTGTCGTTGGTCATGAACGGCGCCGGGTAGTAGACGCGCCCGATCTTGCCTTCCTTGCGGATCTCCACCTTCGCCGCCACCGGGTGGATGGAACTCGTCGAATGGTTGATGTAAGAGATCGAGCCGGTGGGCGGCACTGCCTGCAGGTTCTGGTTGTAGATGCCGTCGCGTTGCACGTCGGCCTTCAGCTCGCGCCAGTCGTCCTGGTTCGGGATGTGAATTCCAGCCTGCCCGAACAGATCCCGCACCTTGTCGGTCGCCGGCTCCCACACCTTCTCGGTGTAGCGGTCGAAGAACTCGCCCGACGCGTACTTCGAGTTCTCGAAGCCGACAAACGCACGACCACGCTCGCGCGCGATCCGGTTCGACGCGCGCAGCGCGTGATACAGCACCGTGTAGAAGTAGATGTTGGTGAAGTCCACACCCTCCTCGCTGCCGTAGAAGATGCGCTCGCGTGCGAGGTACCCGTGCAGGTTCATCTGCCCGAGGCCGATCGCGTGAGAGTCGTTGTTGCCCTTCTCGATCGACGGCACAGACGTGATCGCGGTCTGATCGCTCACCGCGGTCAGGCCCCGGATCGCGGTGTCGATGGTGTGGCCGATGTCGGGTGAATCCATCGTCTTGGCGATGTTGAGGGACCCGAGGTTGCACGAGATGTCCTTGCCCACATGGGAATAGGACAGGTCGTCGTTGAAGGTCGACGGCGTCGAGACCTGCAGGATCTCCGAGCACAGGTTGGAGTGGGTGATCTTGCCGGCCACCGGGTTGGCTCGATTCACCGTGTCCTCGTACATGATGTACGGGTATCCCGACTCGAACTGCAGCTCGGCGAGCGTCTGGAAGAACTCGCGGGCCTTGATCTTGGTCTTGCGAATCCGCTTGTCCTCCACCATCTCGTGATACTTGTCGGTCACGTTGATGTCGGCAAACGGCACCCCGTAGACGCGCTCGACGTCGTACGGGCTGAACAGGTACATGTCGTCGTTGGCCTTGGCCAGCGCGAACGTGATGTCGGGGATCACGACGCCCAGGCTCAGCGTCTTGATGCGGATCTTCTCGTCGGCGTTCTCCCGCTTGGTGTCGAGGAAGCGGTAGATGTCGGGGTGATGCGCATGCAGGTACACCGCGCCCGCACCCTGCCGGGCACCGAGCTGGTTGGCGTAGGAGAAGGAATCCTCGAGCAGCTTCATGATCGGGATGACGCCGGAGCTCTGGTTCTCGATCTTCTTGATCGGTGCGCCGTGCTCGCGAACATTGCTCAGCAACAGCGCGACACCGCCGCCGCGCTTGGACAGCTGGAGAGCCGAATTGATCGATCTCCCAATGGATTCCATATTGTCTTCGATGCGCAGGAGAAAACAGCTAACTGGCTCACCGCGCTGCTTCTTACCCGAATTCAGAAACGTCGGAGTCGCCGGCTGGAAGCGCCCCTCGATGATCTCGTCGACCAGGTTGCGCGCGAGCGCGGTGTCGCCGTCGGCCAGCGTCAGCGCGACCATGCACACCCGATCCTCGAACCGCTCGAGGTAGCGCTTGCCGTCGAAGGTCTTGAGCGTGTAGCTCGTGTAGTACTTGAAAGCACCGAGGAAGGTCGGGAACCGGAACTTCTTGGCGTAGGCATGGCCGAACAGCAGCTTCACGAACTCGCGGTCGTAGCGTGCGAGCACCTCGGGCTCGTAGTAGTTCTCCTCGACGAGGTAGTCGAGCTTCTCGTCGAGATCGTGGAAGAACACCGTGTTCTGGTTGACGTGCTGCAGGAAGTATTGGTGTGCGGCTTCCTTGTCCTTCTCGAACTGGATCTTGCCGTCGGCATCGTACAGATTCAGCATCGCGTTGAGCGCGTGGTAGTCGAGCTCACCGGGTTCGTGTCCGGCGGGACCGGCGTGCACTCCCGACATGCTGGCTGACGTGGTGTCCGATACGGCGGCGGTTGGCGACACGAAGAGACTCCTGGGCTTGGTCGTTATGTGTGAAGAAGAATAGGTATGGGGTCTGACACTCAGGCCGGCATGCCGGTCAGCTGCGCGCTCGTCGGATCGGCGAAGGCCGCGGAAGCGGCGAACTCAGCCAGTCCGGCCCGGACACGATCGACGTCGTCGGCCGTGCCCATCAATTCGAATCGGTACAGGTAGGGCACCATGCATTTACGCGAGATGATGTCGCCGGCATGACAGAACTCGGCACCGAAGTTGGTGTTACCCGCGGCGATCACGCCACGGATCAACGACCTGTTGTGTGGGTCGTTCAGAAAGCGGATGACCTGCTTGGGCACAAAACCACTCGGCTTGCCCGTGGCCTTGTGTCCGCCGTAGGTCGGGCAGATCAGAACGAAGGGTTCGTCGACGGTGAACCCACCGGCCCGATCGGTCAACGGGATGCGCTCGGCGCGCAGGCCGAGTTTGACGACAAAGCGGTGGGTGTTTTCCGAGACCGAGGAGAAGTAGACGACCAACGGCGCCTGCGCTGCCGACATCATCACCCTCCCATCCCCATCTCTGGCCAACTATCCGTTTCGAGCTGGGCCGCCGCGGCCCAAACCGTGACGACAAGAGGTTCAACGCGCTTGGATGACTCCGACTTCCCCAATCGGACCGTCCCGTCGTCGCGAACCTCGGTTCGAGCAAACGACCTCAGGCGGCGTTGGTGGCGAGTGCCTTGATGCGGTCCGGGCGGAATCCCGACCAGTGCTCGTCACCGACGACGACGACCGGCGCCTGCAGGTAGCCCAGCGCCATCACATAGTCACGCGCCTCGGGATCCTGGCTGATGTCGACCACCTCGTAGGACAGCCCCTGCTTGTCGAGGGCCTTGTAGGTCGCGTTGCACTGGACACAGGCGGGCTTGGTGTAGACGGTGATGGCCATTCGGAGCTTCTCCCTCATATCGGTATTCGCTGTCGGTGGAATCTCGTGGTCGGAAAACTGCCAGTGACGTGCACTTTCCCAGCGTGAAGATAGTGATCTGGATCACCATCTTTGAGGTGGTCTCCGAGCCATTTTCGAGCGTCTCGTCGTCTGCCTCTCTGGTGTTCCAAACACTACACCTAGTGGCTGACATTTCCGCCAACCACAATAACTTGTGAATAACATTCATGAAAGTCGCAGGTCGCAGGGCATGCACGATCGTGAAGTCCGGCGTGTCCGGCGTGTCGTCCACAACGCTGTCCCATGCCAGTCCACAACATGGCACCGACAGTCCACAGATCCGACCCGATCCATCCACAGCCCGCAACGGAAACCGCCCCCGAGCGCACTCGCGTTCGGGGGCGGTGAGACCAAATCAAGTCACGCTCTGACAGCGACCTCGTCCACGAGGCGGTTGACGGCGACGACAACCTGCTCGACGAGCGCCGGATCCTCGACACCCGCGTCGGGCAGCGCCGACGTCTGGACTCCGAGCTCCACATCCTCGATCACCCGGCCGCCGGCGATGCCGACGGACTTGCGGGTGTCCTCGCGCGACCAGGTCCCGGCGTACCGACCCAGCGCTGCGCCGATCACGCCGACCGGCTTCCCCTGGAGTGCGCCACTGCCGTAGGGCCTCGACAACCAGTCGATGGCGTTCTTCAGCGCGGCGGGGATCGTCCCGTTGTACTCCGGTGTGACGATCAACACGCCGTCGGCCCCACCGACCACGCCGCGCAGACGGGCGACACCCGCATCAAGCTCGGTATCGTCGGCCGACGCGGGGTCGACGTCTTCGCTGTAGAACGGCAGCGTTCCCAGATCGTCGACCACCGTGACATGGACCCCACCCGGAGCGTTCTCCGCGGCCAGCTGCGCCAGCCGCCGATTGATCGACGCTTCGCGGAGACTTCCCACCAGCGCCACCAATTCGACCACTCGATCCGACATCACAATCCTCTCGTTCGACACGCGTACATCAACCGGACCAGGGTCCGATTAATTTCCTCTCAGCGTCAAGAGTTAGGCTCGACACGTGTCGAACAGCCCTGAGGGCATGCCCATCCCCATTCGTCTCACCGGCCGTGAGACCGAGCGTGCCGATGCCGCCCGGAACCGCCGGCTATTGCTTGCTGCCGCGAAGAACCTCATCGACAACCACGGCGCTGCCGCGGTGACGATGGACGCGGTCGCGCGCGAGGCGGGCGTGGGCAAGGGCACCGTGTTCCGCAGATTCGGCAGCCGGACAGGGCTGATGCTCGCGCTCCTCGACCATTCCGAATCGGAGATCCAGCAGGCATTTCTGTCCGGACCCGAACCCCTCGGCCCCGGCGCGCCCCCACTCGAGCGCCTTCTCGCCTACGGTCGCGCCCGACTCAAGATGACCGCCGACCACCTCGACATCCTCCTCGAAGCAGGTGCGGCAAGCGATGACTTCATGAGCCACCCGGTGTGGCGCGCGTCGACCCAGCACGTACAGATCCTGCTCCGGCAGCTGGGCTTCACCGATCAGGTCGACGTCTTGTCGGTGGCAGTACAGGCGCCCCTCGCGGCGAGTGCCGTCAAACATCTCATGCACGACCTCGGAATCGACGTGAACACCATTGCCGCACAATGGCAACGCATGGTCGTGACGCTCGTCTCCGGCGTCGGGCCCGCTTGAGCCACCATCGCTCGACGCGCGCCGACGCCCGATCGGTCCTAGCCTGAACAACAGGTCGGCGAAAGTACGTGCAGAGAGGATCGACCCGTGAAGGCTGTGATCATCGGTGCCGGTATGGGCGGTCTGAGTGCCGCCATCGGACTCAAACAACTCGGGATCGATGTCGTCGTCTACGAACAGGTCACCGAGAACAAGCCGGTCGGCGCCGCGATCTCGGTGTGGTCCAACGGCGTCAAATGCCTCAATCACCTCGGCCTCGAAGCCGAGACCGCGGCACTTGGGGGCATCGTCGACACCATGAGCTACGTCGACGCCTTCACCGGTGACACGATGTGCCGCTTCAGCATGCAGCCCCTCATCGACGAGGTCGGGCAGCGCCCGTACCCCGTGGCACGCGCCGAACTGCAGCTGATGCTGATGGAGGCCTACGGTCTCGATGACATCCGATTCGGTAAGAAGATGGTGTCGGTCAGTGACGGACAGGACGCCGCGACCGTCGAATTCGCCGATGGCACCACCGATTCCGGCGACATCGTCATCGGCGCCGACGGCGCCAAGTCGCTGACCCGCGAGTATGTGCTCGGCGGTCCCGTCGATCGCCGGTATGCCGGCTACGTCAACTTCAACGGTCTGGTCACCGTCGACGACGAGATCGGCCCGGCCACCGAGTGGACCACCTATGTCGGCGACCACAAACGCGTGTCCGTCATGCCGATCGCCGACAACCGTTTCTACTTCTTCTTCGACGTACCGATGCCCGAAGGCACCCCGTTCGAAAGGGGCACCGCTCGGGAGGTTCTCGCCGAGGAGTTCGGCGACTGGGCCCCGGGCGTACAGAAGCTGATCGCCACCCTCGACCCGGCCACCACCAATCGCGTCGAGATCTTGGATCTCGACCCGTTCCACACCTGGGTCAAGGGACGGGTGGCGGTCCTCGGCGACGCCGCGCACAACACCACACCGGACATCGGCCAAGGTGGCTGCTCGGCAATGGAAGATGCCGTGGCCCTGCAGTTCTCGTTCCGCGACAATCCCGACGACGTCTATGCGGCACTCGCCGCGTACGAAGCCGGACGGACCGAGCGTGCAGGGGAACTCGTGCTGCGCGCCCGCAAGCGATGCGACGTCACGCACGGCAAGGACCCGGAAAAGACTGCGGCCTGGTACGACGAACTCCGCACCGAAGACGGCACCAACATCATCCGCGGCATCGTCGGCAACATCGTGGGCGGACCGCTCACCTCCTGATCGTGACCTCCCTGAGGCCAGGGCGGCGCATGAGTCGCGGCCCCGTCAATTCTCGGGCGGGTTCACCACGGCGGCGTCGGGGTCGGGAGCGATGCCGTCGTGCGAGACCAAGGCAGCCTGACGCGACAGCGTCGGCCCTGGCGTCAGTAACGACACCACTGCCCACGGCGCCGGACGCGGCTTGTCGCCAAGCCCCAGAACCGCGCCGGTCGCCGCGTCTGCCACGCCGAAGCGCACCCCGGCGTCGCTGACGTAGAAGGCCGATTCGGCTCGTACGCTGTCGATTTCGTTGCCGGTGACACGAATGTAGGCGCCACTACCGGGACGCAGATACACCTGATCGACGCCCGGGCCCGGCCCGTCGGCGGTGGTCAGCCGCACCGGCGTCGCGTTCGATGCGAGCGGCAATCCGTGGCCGGCGAGCAGCGCCGTTGTCGCGTGTGGCTCATCGGTGTCTCGTGACCACGACCGGCACAGCGTCGGATTGGTGGCGACACCAAGAAGATTCGGCGCTCGACGCGGAAAGTCTTGTACCGCGAGTGTATTCGAGGTCGGCATGCTGGCGAGTCGGCCCGGTGCCACCGCGATCACCGGCGTCGTCCCATCTCGGTCGGCAAGCCGAACGATCTCGGCCGTCGCCTCGCTGATCTTCTGTATGCCATCGGAGAGAACGACGTGATAGGTCGTATCATCATCGAGCCCAACCGATTTGACGACCGAACCCACCATCGCACCGGGAATGTCCACGGCGCCGGGGCGGCCCGAATTCGGGATGACCGGCACGGTGATCGGTTCCGCCAGCGGGAAGGTGTTCAGGAGCCCGGCACTCATCTGACGTGGGGTCGCACCCTCGAGTCCGAGCGCACGCATGACGGGAACACTCGCGGTGTCGACGGATGCACGCACCGGCATCCATTGGCCGTCCCGCTCGATCTGGTACACCAGGTACGTCGCACCGCCAGACGACACCAGGACAGCGTCGTCGGCGGTGACCTGCCGGCTCGCGTCGCCCAGCTCGGGCCGCGTGCCGATGACGGTGAGATCGACGGATTCGCCGACCGAGTATCGCGAGGACGTCGAGGAGTCACACACCGTCCACGTCGAGTCGGCCCCGGCGGGACCGGGAAGTGCGTCCGGTGCCCCTGGAATGCCCAGCAGTGGGCCACGCGGATAGTCGGCGAGTTTCTTGTCGCTCACCGACGTCGGCGATGCGTTTGTGCCGGCGATGAGGCGCGCCGAGGCCAGATTGAGCACGGGATGCAGAGTGTCATCGACGATGACGTACATGGCGCCGGCGCTCTTGCTCATCACGATCTTGGCATCACCGACCGAACCCTGCGGACGAATCAATCCCCAGATTCCGCAGCCTCCGAGCAACAGCAGGCCCAGGACCGTCCCGACCACCAATGCCTGCAACTGGGAGCGCATCGGATCGTGCAGCATCCGGACGTCGCGTCGGACGAGCGCGTGCTCGAGCCGCCTCAGCAGAAAGCGGTACCCGTTGACTTGGGCCTTTGTCGTCAGCTGACGCGCCATCGATCCCCCGATTCCCACGAACTCGATCCCCGCTGTGATCACAGAAGATCCGGACCGCTCCAGCGGTAGTAGCGTAACCGAAAGATTCACGCGCACTCGGCGAGTCTCCACCGGCCGGCAATCGCGTCACCGGATCGGGCGGCATCTATCGCGACATCAAAGGGGGCTGTGATGCTCACACGGCAGACCGACATCGGGACGCGACGCTCCCCGACCGTGGACACGGTCCGGCGCCGTGAGTCCGGCACGGGTCCGCGTATGGGTCTGGCGTCCGTCGTGCTGATCGAAGCCGTTCTCGCCGGCGGCCTCATCGTGTGGGCGGTCATCGGCAATCCCTGGGGAATCGCGGCGATGGCGCTCGCTCTCGTCGCATCGCTGGGCGTGGTTCCCGTGGGAACCGACGGCTCGATCGCGCAGCGGCTGCACCGCAGGCTGTCATTTCGCTGGTCTCGGTGGCGTCGGACAATTGCCGACCTGGCCCCGGCACCGTTCGACATCCCGGCCTCCTCCGGCCGGGCGAAGCCGACGGCACCGACAGCCGACGTCATCGGTGCCCGCTGGGTCGCAAGGACATTGGTGACGATGATCAGGGTCGAGCCGGGGGGCCACGAGCCCACCTTCCTCACCCCGAACGGGGCCGACCCGCGCACCGAGACCGGTCAACTGATCCCCTTCGACGTCCTGGCGGCATGCGTACAGACCTACGACATCCGACTGCGGTCGATCGATGTGATCAGCCACAGCATGCGTGCCCATGGCACCGGCCCGGTCACCGCCACCTACCTACGCACCCTGGGCCCCCTGCCGGCGATCGCACGACGATCGACCTTCGTCGTCCTGCGGCTCGATCCGCTGGACTGTCCCGATGCCGTTGCCCGTCGAGGCGGGGGCGCGATCGGCGCACTTCGCACTGCGACGACCGCCACCCGACGCGTCGCCGCTCGTCTCACCGAACACGGCCTGCACGCAACGGTGCTCTCGGCCGCCGAGATCACCGCGGCCGGCAGCCAACTACTGGATGGCGCGCCGCTGGAATCGGCCGCCGAGGACTGGCGTTCGGTGTCCCTCGGCGCGCTGCGAATGCGGACCGGCGCCATCGACCCCGCCATGCTCGCCGGACTGCGTGACTTCTGGGTCGCATCCGCGGTATCGACGACGGTGACGGTACGGATGCGCCGCAGCGGCGACGAGGTCGAGGTCGCGGGCTTCGCGCGGGTCGGCGAGACCGGCGCCAACAGCGCACAGTGGCCTCATACACCGTGGCCCCACGCACTGCGCCCGCTCGACGGCAGGCAATTCGATGCGCTGGCACTCAGCCTCCCCATCGCCAAACCCGCTCATCTGGACCGAAACATCGCGACCCTGCACGGTGACGCAGCCCTCGCCGCGCTGCGGTCACTGAAGCTGTCCGTGACCGGCTGCGGACAGCTCATCGGCGCCGACCGATCTGGGCGAGCCGTCGCGATGCGCGTTGCCGGACCGGATATTCCGTCGGTGATCATCGCCGCCGATCTCACGTTCCTCGTCCAGGTTCTGCTGCGAGCGGTCGCAATCGGGGTCTCGGTGGTCGTCTACACCGATCGTGCGCACCGATGGGCACCCGCGATGGCGGCAGTCGGAGATCGGAGTGCCTTCGGCCTGGCGTCCGACCAGTCTCGGCCACGGGGGCCGGCGATCATGGTCGTCGTCGACGGGGTGCCACGGCCACAGACGCCTCCAGGTGTCACCGTCGTCACCGCGCTACCGCCCGGTGTCGGTGTTCCTCCCGTCGGCGACGCAACACTCACCCTGCAGCAGAATCCCCGTGCACCCCATTGCATAACGTTGACGACACCCACGTCTGAGTTGGACATCACGATGGTCGCGACACCGGACGAGTGGAGGTTGATCGGCGCCCACCCCGGGCCGATCGCACCGGTGGCGCACTGACCGGGCCACCGGACCTTTAAGTCGTCACCACCGCTTGGGCGTTGACCGCGACGGGTACCAACGCGCGGAAGAAGACTGCCCGCGACGAGGCCGCCCGGACCACGACGTCCGGGTCGGCGTCGGAAATCCATGCCGCCTGCCCCGCGGGAATGGTCAGGGCCGGGCCCTCGGGTGGCCGCACCTCGACCGTCCCGCTCAGGACCGCCAGGATCTGCGGTCCCGGCATGTCGAAGGAGATCGACGACGCACGATGCAGACCGGTTCCGTCCAACTCCACACGAGACAACCGAAACTCGTCGGCCGGTGTGAGATAGACGCGTTCGGCGCCGACGGTTCGGATACTCGGCGACAGGTCACCGATGTCCACCGGCGTGAAGTCGAGCACCCGCAGCAATTCCGGTACGTCGATGTGTTTGGGCGTCAGGCCTCCGCGCAGCACGTTGTCGGAGTTCGCCATGATCTCCACACCGGTGCCGCTCAGATAGGCGTGCAGGTTGCCGGCGGGCAGGTACACGCCCTCACCCGGCTCCAGGTGAACCCGATTGAGCAACAACGACGCCAGCACGCCAGGATCGAGCGGATAGGACTCACCGAGTTCCAGCACCGTGCGCAACTCGGCGGAGAAATCCGTCGACTTGTTACCCAGCTGGGCGATCGCACCGGCCAGCACCGCCGGGATGAGGAGCTTGATCGCGGATTCCGGCAGGGTCAGCCACGTGGTGAAGAGCGCGCGCAGACCTTCCGAATCCGGTTGACCGACAAGCATACCCAGGTAGGGATCGAGTTCGCTGACCTGTAGCTCACGCAGCAACCGAATGGTGTGGTGCGGATCCCGAAAGCCGGCGAGCGCGTCAAAGGGTGTGACCGCGACGATCAGTTCCGGCTTGTGCCAGGGGTCACGATAATTGCGATCGCGCGCGTCGAGGCCCAGTCCACGTGCGTTCTCGTGCTCGAATCCTTCCCGAGCCTGCTCTGCGGATGGGTGCGCCTGCAGTGACAACGGCTCGTCGGCCGCGAGTACCTTCAGAAGGAATGGCAGCCGGTCTCCGAACGCGGCCACACTTGACTCACCCAGCGCCGCAACGGGATTGGCGCTGATTGCCGTCAGTAGGTCGGTCGGCGGATCGGACTCGACCGAATCGTCGGGCCCCAGACACCGCGCGGAACCCGCGGGGTGCGAACCGAACCAGAGTTCGGCCTCGGGATGAGCCGAGGGCACCGAGCGGCCCTGCATCGCCGCAATCGCCGTCCGAGACCCCCAGGCATACGGACGTACGACACCTTCGAGCCGCTTCATCTCACCGCGTTCCCCACCAGGCGGAGGTACACCGCCGCCATCTCGACCCGCAACACCAACACCAAGTACGACAACAGGTCACCCGGACTGTCGGAGGCAACATCCTCGGCCATCGGCACCGGATACGGCTGCCGGGGCGGCGCGTCGGCCCCCGGATTCACCGCCTGGCCAAGCGTTTCGGTGTCGTCGCCGACCACCAGGACGACATCGCCGATACCGCCGATGCGCTGGCGTGTGTACCACTCGCGGGCTGCCGTCGTGGCAACAAGGATGCGTGGTGACACCTCCATCGGACCGTCGATCTCGGGATCGTAGAAAATGGAATCCGCTGATGCGTCACCCGTGCGGCGGTCGGCGACCACTGCGGACAGCCGCGCCGCGTCGCCGAGATCGGTTGCGGCACTGACGATACCGGCGATCCCGGCGAAACTGGTGGCCGCATGGGCCGCGACCACCACCCCGGCCGGACTGTCACCGGTCCACACGGTCGGTCTCGCCGCAACGGTGATGGCCAGCGATTTCGCGCGATTGTGAAAACTCTCACGAGCCGGGTGGGCCGACGACGCCTCCGCATCGAGGGCGTCGGCCACCTCGTCGAGCACCGGCACCCCGCCGCCGAACCGGATCTGCGTCAAAGCCGTGAGCACGGCGAGCAACGCCGCCACAAAACCCACAAACCGCAGGCTCGGCTCGACGTCCACGCGTGGAGAGAGGTCGATGCCATTGCCGCCCAGGGCATCCCGCAGGGGCCCGGCGATCGGCGCGGCCACCACGACCTCGGCGCGGCGCCGGAGCGCACGCGCAGCGGCGTCGGCGAGAGTCATGTCTCCCGCGTCGTCGCCGGCAACCACCACCACGTCGAGTGGTCCGATCCACCCGGGCAACGCAGGCCCCGTCACCACCGGGACGTCGATTCTCGCTGCCACGGTGGCCACGACGAGACCAGCGGCACGGGCAGCTGCGCCACCACCGCCGTACACGATCACCACACTGCGCGGCCGTACGTCGGAGAGCGGCGCCAGCACACCCTCACGGGCCGCCTCGGCAATGGCACGCACCTGCGCGCCGGCGAGCGCGGCGCTCGGGAGCAGCCGGTCGATGTCCGCGGAGAGCAACTCCTCGGGATCGTCGAGATCGGGTGTACCGGTGCGCATGAGACCAGCGTAGCCAGGCATCCGGGTCGGCGCGCACAGACCGGGCACAGATCGTTTGCACGTCCGCCCACGGACTGATTCGGCCTCGACGGATCAGTCGACGGGATCGGGCAGGACCCGCAGGTGTCCGCGGCGCCCCGGGCGTGGCTTGTGCACCGAACTCGGCGGCATCAGGGCTGAACCGTCCACCGGACCGGACGCTCGATGCCGCCCGGGACGCACGTCTTCCATGCCGTCCACCGGCTGCGACGTGCGGCGTGGATAGCCGAACTGGTCGACATAGGTCTGCGATGAATGGTCGCGATCGAGGAAACCCCCGCTCCGACCACCACCGGCGACACCGACCTCGCGGACAGCCTCGGCAAGGGCCGTCAGTTCGTGATCCTCGGCCAGCGGCGCCGAGAAACCCCGCTCGCTACGCAGCATCTCCCAGCCGCGCGGCACGGTGATTCGCCGGGCATGCTCGTCACACAGATCCCACGAATGAGGTTCATCGGTGGTCGACAGTGGCCCGATGACGGCGGTCGACTCTGCGTACACGAAGGTCAACGTCGCCACCGCGGACCGGGCGCAGCCAGGCCTGCAGCACTGTCGGGGAAGCTTCACGTGACGAGATTATCCCGGCATACCGCGCACGGCCGCCACGACACGCGGCCGCACACCACTAGACTCACGCCATGCGATTCGAGCCGTCACCCGCACGCGACCGAGCTTCCCGCCGCTCACCCCGCCGGCGCCGGCGCAGCCACCGGGACCGGCGCGGGCGCGGCCTGCGAGCCCCCCTTCTGCCACAGTCCGTCCCGGCCTGGAACAGCAGATCCGACGAGTTCGACGCCGTGGCACTCGAGGCCTTCGCCGAGATCGACGCCCGCTGGCACGACCAGATCTCCGGGCTCGACGTCGCCGTCGACGACATCCCCCGACTCCTCCCCCGCGACCCCGAAACCGTGCAATGGCCCGACGAGGTCACCGCCGACGGGGCCGTGCCGCTGGCCCGACTCATCCCGGCCGGTATCGACGTACACGGCGCCCCCACCCGCGCGCAGATCATCTTGTTCCGTCGACCCCTCGAAAGCCGCGCCAAACGCGGCGCAGATCTCCTCGAACTCGTCCACGAAGTGTTGGTTCAGCAAGTCGCCACCCACCTCGGCGTCGACGAGGACACGGTTGATCGCGGGCCGGAGTGATCAATACGTTCCCGAGCGCGGCCAGCGTTTCGTTGGATTGCGGACCCTTCCGCTGGTCGAGCCGCTACCGAGCCGCCAGGCGAGGAAGCGTGTCGAGACCACGTGACGGATCACCAGTGATCTCGACACGGTGCCTCGCTCCGCTCGGTACCGGCTCGATCAGCGGTAGGGCTCGATCAGCGGTCGAGGGTCGCCGGAGATCTGGAGAGACTCAGATGATGCCGCGCTTCAGGCGGCGACGCTCGCGCTCGGACAATCCGCCCCAGATGCCGAAGCGTTCGTCGTTGTGCAGTGCGTACTCAAGGCACTCGGCCTTGACCTCGCAGCCCTGGCAGATGCGCTTGGCCTCGCGGGTGGAGCCACCCTTCTCCGGAAAGAACGCCTCCGGATCGGTCTGGGCACACAGCGCGCGGTCTTGCCATTGATCTTCGACAGCGTCGAAGAGATCGTCGAAATCGTTGGGCACCAGCGAGAGATGCCGACGCTGGGAAGCCTCACAAGGCTCGCCGACCGTCGGCGCGGTGCGCACAGCGGTGCCACCGATCATCGAATCATCAACCGGGCCAAGGCTGTTGAACAAGCCATCGTTACCGGCGTAGCCGTCCGTGGTTTCGGAAGACGACGAAGGATCTTGGGATTCAAAAGGATTGCCGATCGCGTTGTCGAAAGCCATCGTCGGCGCCTCCTAGCTCTGGGAAGTCGTAGTCTGTCTTGTTGCTCGTCGTTCCGGCGCCCTTGCCCCGCACAATCAGCGCCGCACTCACCACCCCTGCCACACCAATTCTCGATCTTCACCATGTGCCGAGGGCCTTCGCCGCCGAGACCTCGCCGGGCGCCAACCCATCATCCGGATTCGAACACCCGAGCGAAACCGTTGCCCTTCAGCGGTTCTCGATATCAAACCAGGAATGACACTGATGTGATTACACACGCCCGGGGCGGTCGCGGTCAAGCCGAACGAGAAAATTCCTTAATACCATCGCGATCCGTCATTGGAGGGATCGACACGACGGTCGGCGTTTCTGACCGCGTACCTCACCCATTTTGCCCCTCAGTAGAGTGGCCGTGTGAAGGTGACCGTTCTTGTCGGAGGCGTCGGTGGCGCACGATTCCTGATCGGCGTGCGCGAGATGCTGGGATCGACACCCTTTCCGCCGCCACCGGATGATTCGGGATCCGACGCCGTGGCCGAACACGAGATCACCGCGATCGTCAACGTCGGTGACGACGCCTGGATGCACGGCGTTCGGATCTGTCCCGACCTCGATACCTGCATGTACACCCTCGGCGGCGGTATCGATCCCGAACGCGGTTGGGGCCGCATCGACGAAAGCTGGCACGCCAAAGAGGAACTGGCCGCCTACGGCGCCGATCCGGACTGGTTCGGACTCGGTGACCGCGACCTGGCCACCCATCTCATCCGCACTCAGATGCTCGACGCCGGCTACCGCCTGTCGGACGTCACGGCGGCGCTGTGCCGCCGCTGGCAGCCCGGCGTCCGACTGCTTCCGGCCACCGACGACCGGCACGAGACACATGTGGTCGTCGCGAAACCCAGTGGCGCGGAAGGTGAGCGAGTCGCAATCCACTTCCAGGAGTGGTGGGTTCGGCATCGTGCCCAGATCGACACGTTCGGATTCGCCCAGGTGGGGTCGGACGACACCACCGCTGCTCCGGGGGTGACCGAGGCGATCGCCGAGGCCGATGTGGTGCTCCTCGCGCCGAGCAATCCGGTCGTCAGCATCGGCGCCATCGTGAGCGTTCCGGGACTGCGTGCAGCCCTGCGTAACACGTCTGCGCCGGTGGTCGGCATCTCCCCGGTCATCGACAATCGCCCGCTCCGCGGTATGGCCGACGAATGCCTGTCGGTGCTCGGCGTGGAGTCCTCCGCCCAGGGCATCGCCGAGCACTACGGCCCGCGCAAGGGCAACGGGATTCTCGACGGGTGGCTGATCGCCGATGGCGACCACGCCCAGGTCGACGGTATGACCGTCGGTTCGGCCCCGCTGTTGATGACCGACCCGCCGACGACCGCACAGATGGTGCGGGCCGCATGCGCACTGGTCGGTGTGCCCACCCCGGAGGCGAACCTCCGGTGAGTGACGTACCCCGTCAAGTCGACCTCCGACCCGACCATCGCGCACCGGGCAGCATCGAGATCCTGCCTGTCGCCGACCTGCCCGAGTTCTCCGGCGACTCCGACCTCGCAGCTGAAATCGTTCGCGCCGCACCGTGGCTCCGCTCAGGCGACGTGCTGGTGGTGACGAGCAAGATCATCTCCAAGGTCGAGGGCCGGATGGTGCCCGCCCCCACCGACCCCGACGAGCGGGACACGTTGCGCCGCAAGCTGGTCGACGACGAGTCGGTCCGCGTGTTGGCCCGCAAGAACCGGACGCTGATCACCGAGAACCGAATCGGGCTGGTCCAGGCTGCCGCGGGCGTCGACGGTTCCAACGTCCCCGCCGACCAACTCGCGCTGCTGCCGGTCGACCCCGACCTCAGTGCGGCGCAACTGCGCGAGGCACTGGCGCGATGCCACGGCGTGGACGTCGCCGTGCTCATCACCGACACCATGGGCCGGGCCTGGCGCAATGGACAGACCGACGTCGCCATCGGGGCGGCCGGGATGTCGGTCTCCCACCCGTACGCCGGCGGCGAAGACGCACACGGCAACGAACTGATCGTCACCGACATCGCGGTCGCCGACGAGGTCGCTGCCGCAGCAGATCTCGTGAAGGGGAAGCTGGCCGGCGTGCCGGTCGCGGTGGTACGGGGACTCGCTCCCGTCGACAACGGCACCACCGCAGCGGATCTGATCCGGCCGGCCGATGAGGATCTGTTCCGGCTCGGCACTGCCGAGGCGATCGAGCAGGGCCGTCGTGAAGCGGTGCGCGCACGACGTTCGGTGCGCAACTTCGCACCCGAGCCCGTACCCGCGGACGACCTCCGTGCCGCACTCGCCGAGGCACTGACGGCTCCGGCACCGCATCACACCCATCCGGTCCGCTTCGTGTGGCTGCGGTCGCGCACCCGAAGACAGCAACTCCTCGACGCCATGACGGCGGCATGGCGCGGCGACCTCGAATCCGATGGCAAGAGCGAGGATTCGATCACCCGCCGACTCCGGCGCGGCCAGATCCTCTACGACGCTCCGGAATTGGTGATTCCGTTCCTGGTTCCCGACGGAGCACACCAGTATCCCGACATCCGCCGCAACGCCGCCGAACACACCATGTTCACCGTCGCGGCCGGCGGCGCGGTCGCAACTCTGTTGATCGCCCTTGCCGTGCGCGATCTCGGAAGCTGCTGGGTCGGTTCCACGATCTTCGCTGCCCCGACGGTGCGAGCGGCACTCGAAATTTCCGACGATTGGGAACCATTGGGCGCCATCGCCATCGGCTACCCTGCCGCACCCGCGGGGCTACGCCCGTCGGCGCCGACCACCGACTGGGTGATCGAGTTGTGAGCAGAGAGTCACTGCACACCTCCGCCGTCGAGGCGCTGACCGCGTGGAACGCACCCGACGTCGAGCAGGACGCCCTGCGGCACGCGTATCTCGCCTTCCTCGCGTCCGCGCCGGATGCGTGCCTGCGCCGCTGCGTCGCCGGTCACCTCACGGCGTCGGCGGTGGTCTTCGACGCCACCCTCGACCACGTGCTGTTGACGCTACATCCCCGCGTCGGCAAGTGGATTCAATTGGGCGGGCACTGCGAGGAGACCGACGACCGCCTCGCCGACGCCGCGTTGCGCGAGGCGCGCGAAGAATCCGGGATCGCCGACCTGGCACTGTCGGGTGGCATCGTCACCCTGCACACCCATCCGATCACCTGCTCGCTCGGTGTTCCGACACGGCACCTCGACGTGCGCTACCGAGCAGTGGCTCCACCGACCCACGACGGCAGCCTGCCGGACATCGAGTGCAGCGACGAATCGGTGGATCTGCGCTGGTGGCCGGTGGCTGCGCTTCCGGAGACCGCACGCACCGGTGACATGTGGACGCTGATCACTCGGGGCCGCGCACGCCGAGTGGCATAGTCTCAACTGTCACCAGGCCCTTCGAGGCTCGCACCGCTCGCACCTCAGGGGGCGGATGGGACTCTTCGGACCTGGCTGCGGTGGATCAGACGCGAATTCCCTTGCCGACGGTGACCACACCGCCGGCGCTCACCGAGAACCGGTCGCGATCGTGGTCGGCGTCGACGCCGAGGTGCTCGCCCTCGCCCACGATGACGTTCTTGTCGAGGATCGCGTGGCGGACCACCGCGCCCTTGCAGACACGCGCGCCAGGCATCAGCACGCTGCCCTCGACAATGGCTCCGTCCTCGATGATCACATTCGAGGAGAGCACCGAATCCCGCACTGTGGCAGCGGAAACGATGCAACCCGCCCCTACGACCGAGTCCTGCGCGATGCCACCCTGGACGAACTTGGCCGGCGGCAGGTTGTGCGTCTCGCCGCGGATCGGCCAGCGACGGTTGTACAGGTTGAAGATCGGGTGCACCGACACCAGATCCATGTGCGCGTCGTAGAACGCGTCCAGGGTGCCGACGTCGCGCCAGTACCCCTTGTCGCGCTCGGTGGCTCCGGGCACCTCGTTGTTCTTGAAGTCGTAGACGTAGGCCGCATTGCGGTTCACGAAGGCCGGGATGATGTCCCCACCCATGTCGTGGTCGGAGTCGGGGTTGGCGGCATCGGCACGAATCGCCTCCACCAACGCCTCGGTCGTGAACACATAGTTGCCCATCGACGCGAACGTCGCATCCGGGTCGTCGGGCGTCCCCGGCGGATCTTTGGGCTTCTCGAGGAACCGGGTGATCAGTCCCGATTCGTCGGAGTCGATGCACCCGAAGGCAAATGCCTCCGAGCGTGGCACCCGGATCCCGGCGACCGTCACGTCTGCGCCTGCCTGGATGTGCGCCTCGACCATCTGCGACGGATCCATGCGATAGACGTGATCGGCTCCGAACACCACGATGTACTCGGGTTGCTCGTCGGTGATCAGGTTCATCGACTGGAAGATCGCATCCGCACTGCCGGTGTACCACCGCGGGCCCAAGCGCTGCTGCGCCGGCACCGGCGTGATGTACTCACCGTGAAATCCCGATGTCCACCAGGTCTGCGAGATATGACGGTCGAGTGAATGCGACTTGTATTGCGTCAGCACGCAAATCCGCTCATAGCCGGCGTTCACCAGATTGGACAGGACGAAGTCGATCAGGCGGTACGCACCCCCGAAGGGCACCGCAGGCTTCGCACGGTCCATCGTCAATGGGTACAGGCGTTTACCCTCACCGCCTGCGAGAACGATTCCGAGCACGTGCGGCTGTGATCTCACACGTCAAACTTAACCGCGATCGATGCTCGAGGCCATACGAATCGACCGGCAGGTCGCAGCCTCTTACGTGTTTCGCGACACCGTTGGCGAACTCGGCTCGTTGGCACTAGCGTCGTCACCATGAGGGTGGCCATGATGACGCGTGAGTACCCACCCGAGGTGTACGGCGGCGCCGGCGTACACGTGACCGAGCTGGTGCGCCACCTCCGAAGCCTCGCCACCGTCGACGTGCACTGCATGGGAGCGCCCCGAGAGACCGCGCATGTCTACGAACCGGATCCGGGGCTCGCCGGAGCCAACGCGGCCATCACCACACTGTCGACCGACCTGCGGATGGTCGTCGGCGCTGCCGGTGCCGACGTGGTGCATTCGCACACCTGGTACGCCGGGCTGGCGGGGCACCTGGCCGGCGAGCTCTACGGCGTTCCGCACGTGCTCACCGCTCACTCGCTCGAGCCGATGCGCCCCTGGAAGGCAGAACAACTCGGTGGCGGCTATCGCGTATCGAGTTGGGTGGAGCGCAACGCCGTCGAATACGCCGACGCCGTCATCGCGGTGAGTTCGGGTATGCGCAACGACGTCTGCCACACCTATCCCCGACTCGACCCCGATCGAGTCCACGTGGTGCGCAACGGGATCGACACGACATCCTGGTACCCGGTCGACGACCCGTTCGGCCCGGAGTCGACGCTCGTGTCCCTCGGCGTCGACCCCACTCGACCGATCGTCGCCTTCGTCGGGCGGATCACCCGCCAGAAAGGCGTCGCCCATCTCGTCGCCGCGGCGCACCATTTCGATCCGTCCATCCAATTGGTGCTGTGCGCGGGCGCACCGGACACTCCGGAGATCGGCGCCGAGGTGGAGTCGGCGGTGGCCGCGCTTTCCGAATCCCGACCGGGTGTCTTTTGGGTGCGGGAAATGCTGCCCCATCCACGCATCCGCGAAATCCTCACCGCAGCAACGGTCTTTGTGTGCCCATCGGTGTACGAGCCGCTCGGCATCGTGAATTTGGAAGCGATGGCTTGCAGCACAGCCGTGGTCGCATCCGAGGTCGGCGGCATACCTGAGGTCGTGCGCGACAACGTCACCGGTCGCCTCGTCCGGTATGACCCGGTGGACCCGCGCGGGTTCGAAGCAGGTCTCGCCGACGCCGTCAACGCGGTCGTGACCGACCCGCAGACTGCGGAGGCCATGGGCATCGCGGGCCGAGAGCGTGCCGAATCCGAATTCTCCTGGGACACGATCGCGGCACAGACACTCGAGGTCTACCAGTCCGTCATGCACTGAAGATGCACTGACGATCAGCAGATCGGTTCACGCCGATCTGCCGCACACGGTGATGGCCACCGACACCGTGACCTCGACGACGCCGTCGCCGGCGAGAGCATGTGCGAGCGCATCGATCTGGCCGGCATCGAGATGGAATGCCGACGGACCCATCCCGGCCAGGTCGGCCACCACGGGCGCCGGAATCCGGACCGAGTACGTCAGCTCATTTTCGACGAGAACCTCGACGTGATCGTCCAGAGCGGCGTGCACGCGTGCGGTCTTGGCGTCGTCCACCGACAACATGTGCATCGGCGCGATGATCTCACCGAGGTGCCCGGGTAGCGGGCGAACCACGATCAGCCGGCCGTCGGGGCTCAGCACGCGGGCGAACTCGGCTGCGTTGCGGGGCGAGAAGATCGACAGCAGTACTGCGACACAGTCGTCGGCGACCGGCAGGCCACGCCAGATGTCGGCGGTCACCGCGGTCACCGCGGGTTCACCACGCACCAGTGCTCGCGCGCATTGCCGCGACAGGTCTATCCCCAGACCACGTGCGTCGGCACCTCGATCGGCCGCCTCCCGTAACACGGCCCGCAGGTAATGCCCGCCACCTGCACCGGCGTCGAGAACCAACGGGCGCCGCCCTGGATGCGCGCCGACGATGGCCACCGCACCCACTTGCGCGGCTGCGTCCACCACGGGATCGAACACGCCGGCGCTGTGGACACGGTCACGTGCGGCAACCATGTCGGCGGTGTCGGCGCGAAGAGCACCAGATCGTCCGTCGAGCAGCGAGACGTACCCCTGGCGGGCGACGTCGAAAGAATGTGCCGCACCGCATCGCAACGAGCCGCCGACGACATCGAAGGGTTCACCACACACCGGGCAGCGCAGGACATCGAGCGCCTGCGCGATCCCGTCGAGACGACCCGGTCGCGCGTCGCGTGAGTGCGGCACCGGATCGGTGGGCGACGTATGGGCGGTCAGTGTTGCGGGGTCAGCCGGTGACCCCGCGCAATTCCTCCCCGAGCGCGGCAGCCTCGTCGGCCGTCAGCTCGACGACCAGGCGTCCGCCGCCTTCAATCGGAATCCGGACAACGATCCCACGTCCTTCCTTGGCCGCTTCGAGGGGCCCGTCCCCAGTACGTGGCTTCATTGCCGCCATTCTCAAGCTCCCTTCAACGACGACCTGCTAGAGACATGATACGTGCCGAGGTCCTCCGATCCTGCCAGGCATGCTGCGTGCGCCGATCAGGTCTGCGCAGGATCGGCGACGTCGACCGGTCCGGACGTGGCCGAATCCACGTTTCCGACGGCCGCGTCGGACGAGTCCTGAGATACGTCCGCGTCATCGTCATCGGGTTCCCACGTCTGGAACGCCGGCTCGGCGGCACCGACATCCGCGGTGGCATCGGACGGGCAGACACGCTCGTTGCGTGCGTGCAGATCGGCGAGTGAGCCACGGAGTTCGTCGATCTCTGCGGCCAGGCGGGCCAGCGCCCAATCGACCTCGGACTGCTTGTAGCCACGCAGGGTCTGTGCGAAGCGCAGTGCACGGACGTCGTCGCTCGTGATCCCCGAAGGCGGCAACGTGGTCAGCGTCGTGCCCCGTTCGATCGGCGGCAGATCCTCGCCCCGACCGAACGCAAACCACACCACAGCGAAGACAGCCGCGACGACGATCGCCATGATCAGCAAATACAGCAGTATCGTCTGCATGCGTTCAATCTTGGCAGACGGCCGTGGCGGCACCGTTGGGCGCCGGGGAACTTGGCATCATCGACACTGTCGTCGGCCCCGGCACACCGGTAGGGTCAGGCCGTCGTCAGGAAGCCATCTCCTCGTCGTCGATCTCCGCGGGGCGGATGGTGTTCATCGGCGGTCGGTCTTCGAGATAGACCTCGGTGGTGTGCGGCGTGAACGAACCGTCGGGTTCGGCGGTGAACTGGGTGAGGCCCACCCCGGAGTCGTCGAGCTTGCAGCGGCGCATCAGCGTCCCCACAATCTGTCGGCTCATGACGCCGAGCTCGATGAGCGGACGATTGCGATGTGTCCGCACACCGAGGTTGACCTGGCCGATACCGGTGAGGCCGTACTTGTCGTAGGTGTCGATCAGCAGGCCGATCTCCACGCCGTAGCCGGGCGCGAAAGGCACCGACGACAGCAGTTCGCGAGTGCCGGCGTATTCGCCACCCAGCGGCTGCAGCACCGCCGTGAGGTCCGGCTTCTGCGACGCCAGTAGCGGGCGGGCAACGAGTTCGGTGACCCGGCCACCGCCGTTGGCATCCTGGGTGCCGCCGGTCCGCAACGGGCGCCGGTAGTAGCCCTTGACCAGATGGATGTCGGGGTTCACGAGCAGCGGGCCCAGCATCTTGGGTACGAACATGGGGTCTGGGTCGATGAGGTCGGAATCGACAAAGGCGATGAGGTCGCCGGTCGTCACCGCGATCGACCGCCACAGCACCTCGCCCTTCCCCTTGATGGGGTCGAGTTCGGGCACGGCCTCCTCACGCGAGATCACCTCGGCACCCGCGGCGCGGGCCCGTTCGGCGGTCGCATCCGTCGAGCCGGAGTCGAGGACGATGAGTTCGTCGACGAGCGTGCCCAGCAGCGGACGGATCGTGGCGATCACGTCGGCGACGGTCTCCTCCTCGTCGAGCGCGGGCAGGACCACCGACACGGTGCGTCCGTCCTTGGCTGCGACGAGTTCGTCGATCGTCCAATCGGGCTGTTCCCACGTGTGAGTCGACGACCAGCGCTGCTTGCTGGTCGCGGTCTCGGCGGGAGTGGGCCAGATCGCTGTCCGGTCCCGGTTGTTGACGGCGCTCGGATGGGTTCGTCTTACCTGTTTGGTCATGCGAGTCCCCTGACTGTTCGGGCGGGAGGTCTTGTTCCCGCTATGGCAGCGACCATGTCGACCACGCGACGAGTGGCAGCCACCTCATGCACACGAAAGATCCGGGCGCCGTGTTCGGCACTCAGAGCGGTCGCAGCGAGGGTGCCCTCCAACCGTTGTTCGAGATCCACACCCAGAGTCTCCCCCACAAAGTCTTTGTTGCTGAGCGCCATCAACACAGGCCAGCCCGTATTAACAAGATCTTTTACGTGGCGTAACAAGGCCAAACCGTGGTGGGTGTTCTTGCCAAAATCGTGCGTCGGATCGATAACGATCGAGTCTCGGGCAACTCCGGCGTCGGCTGCACGGGCAGCGGCCGTGGTGAGTTCGGCGACCACTTCGCCGACGATGTCCTGGTAGCCGACGCGGTGTGGACGGGTGCGGACCGTGGCGCCACCGGTATGAGAGCAGACGATGCCCGCACCGCGGGTCGCGGCCACGTGCACGAGGTCTGGGTCGGAGCCGGCCCAGGTGTCGTTGATGAGATCCGCACCGGCCGCGCATGCGGCATCGGCCACGTCCGAACGCCAGGTGTCGACGCTGATGAGCAGGTCGGGGTGCGTCTCACGAATCCACGCGATCATCGGTACGACGCGTGCGGCTTCGGTGGCGGCGTCCACATGCTCGCCCGGTCCCGCCTTCACACCGCCCACGTCGACGATGTCGGCGCCTTCGTCGACCACACGGGCAATGCGGGCCTGCGCGGCGTCGTCGGCGAAGCTCGCACCCTTGTCGTAGAAGGAGTCCGGGGTGCGGTTGACGATCGCCATCACGAGAGCGCGGTCGGTTGGGACCGGGCGTCCACACAGCGTCGGCGACAGAGCCGGCGTCGAGATCATGTCGCCCACAGTAGTGATGCGGCCGGGCAACCCGTCGCGCCAGTCCCGCCGGCTGAGGCGCGAGCCTGCGAGCCTCGAAGCCCCTGGTGAGCTGACATTGTCGCCTCACCACGCCCTTCGAGGCTCGTCGCCAGGGCTCCTCGCACCTCAGGGAGCGGTTGGCGGTTTGTGCACCTGAGACCCGACTCTGCAGATCAGTTCTTGGGCGCCTTCGCGGCTGCCACATCGTCGGGATAGGAGTCGTAATACTTCACGTACCCATCGGACCGGCCGGCCAGTGCGAACAACGTGTCGTCGCCGGTCTTCTCGTAGGCCTCCTCGCGCAGTTCGACCTTGCGACTCTTGAAGGTCGAGGTCTGCTCGAGCTGGTCGACGACGCGGATGAACAACGGCACGGCATAACCCGGCAGTACGTCGTAGAGGTGGTCGGCGATCTTCTTGCCGTCCAGATCGGCGCCGTCACGCACGGTCACCGCGGCCATACCGGCCTTGCCGTCGGTGCCGGGGATCTCCACCCCGAACACCACGGACTGCGAAATGGCGTCGATGCCGTCGAGTCCGGCCTCGACCTCGGTGGTCGCCACGTTCTCGCCCTTCCAGCGGAACGTATCGCCCAGTCGGTCGACGAACGCGATGTGCGAGAAACCCTGATCGCGGACCAGGTCACCCGAGTTGAACCAGGAGTCGCCGTCCTTGAACGCGTCGCGGATGATCTTCTTCTCGGTCTCCTCCGGATCGGTGTAGCCGTCGACCGGCACGCGATCGTTGATCCCGGAGATGAGCAGACCGGTGCCACCACGACCGACCTTGGTCAGCCGGCCGTCGGAGTCACGCTTGGGCGCGCCGTCCTCGTCGTACTCGACAATCGCGTACGGCAGCGGACAGAAGCCCGCGGTGCGGCTGGCGCTGAACGCATTCACGAACACCAGATTGAGTTCGCTGGCGCCATAGAACTCGACGATGCGGTCGATGCCGAACCGCTCCCGAAACTCGTCCCAGATGTCAGGTCGCATACCGTTGCCGACGCAGAGTCGCACCGAATGCTGCCGGTCGGTGGGCTTCTCGGGCTGGGCCAGCAGGTAGCGGCACAACTCGCCGATATAGCAGAACGCAGTCGCCCGGTTGAGGATGACGTCGTCCCAGAACTTCGACGCCGAGAACTGCTTGCCGATGGCGATGCAGGCACCGGCCGCGAGGACCGACGACAGCGACACCGATAGTGCGTTGTTGTGGTATAGCGGCAGCGGCACGTACATGGTGTCGCTGTGCCGCAGCCGTACGGCCAGCCCGCCGATACCCGACATGCTCGCCAGCCAGCGGTTGTGGCTCATCACGCTGGCCTTGGGGAGTCCGGTGGTTCCCGAGGTGAAGATGTAGAAGGCTTCCGTCGCCGCCGGCAGTGTCTCGGTGACCGAGGGGTCGGTCTCCGGCTTCCCGTCGGCCTCGGCGTCGAACTCGGTGAAGTCGAAGACATGCTCGGGCAGTGCCTCCGACGGAATCGACTCGAAGGCCTCGGCGCACTGCGGGTCGTGCACCAGCACGCGAGCGCCGAGCAACGTCATGCTGTGCTCGATGACGCTGCCACGCTGGTTGTAGTTCAGCATGCCGGCGATCGCGCCCAGCTTGACCGTCGCGAGCATGAGGAACAGGTCGGTCGGACAGTTCTTGGACAGGATCGCGACCACATCACCCTTGGCCACCCCGTTCTCGGCCAGCACCGCGGCGTAGCGATTCACCCGGCGATTGGCCTCACCGTAGGTGGTGGTCTTGCCCTCGAACCGCACGAACGGCCGATCCGGATGCGCTTGCGCATGCCTCTGGAAGATCGACCCGATGGTGCGTTTGGCATCGGCGGGACGACGGATCAGTCCCGGCGCGTGCTTGATCATGTGATGGGCCTGTGGCGCCATCTTCACGACACCTCTGACCAGGTCCTTTATTCCAACGACAGACTTGGTGTCGTGAGAGGGCATTTGCAGGTCTCGCTCTCCGGTAATGGATGACGACAGTGGACGACGACAACGCGCGTTGACGATGTCAACACACCTTACCGGTCAGTAGCAAGAGGCTCCGCGACAACATCCCCTCGACCCGCCACAAGTGCGAGCGCCCCCGCCACCGAGTCGGTGACCAGGAGCCGATCGAGCGATCGACGCGCGACAAACCCCTGCCCGGCCAAGTCTTCCAGCCAGGTGCGCAACGGCGCATAGAAATCGAAGGGATCGAGCAGGATCACCGGTTTGTCGTGCATTCCGAGGTATCCGGCCGTCCACGTCTCGAACAGTTCCTCGAGTGTCCCGATGCCGCCGGGCAGCGTGATGAACGCATCCGACCGCTCATCCATCATGCGTTTGCGTTCGCGCATGGTCTCGGTGATGACGAGTTCGTCGGCGCCCAGATCGGCGACCTCGCGTTCCATGAGTGCCCGCGGGATGATGCCGATCGTCGTGCCGCCCGCAGCGCGAGCCGCCTCGGCCAGCGCACCCATCATCGAGATGTTGCCGCCGCCGGAGACGGTCACGTGGCCGGCGCGGGCCAGCGCACCGCCCACCTCGGCAGCCAGGTCGAGATAGCGCTGCTCGACGCGCCCCGACGCGCAGTAGACACAGACCGCACTCATGGCTTGACCGACCCGCTCGTCGATCGTCCGGCTCGCGCTGCGTCGATGATCTCGACCGCCTCGGCCGGCTCGTCGACCAGATACAGGAGGTCGAGGTCGTCGGCGGAGATCATCTGCTTGGCGAGCAGCACGTCGCGCATCCAGTCCACCAGACCGGACCAGTGGTCGCGTCCGACCAGCACGATCGGGAACCGCACGACCTTCTTGGTCTGCACGAGCGTGAGTGCCTCGAACATCTCGTCGAGGGTGCCGAATCCACCCGGCAGGCACACGAAGGCCTGCGCGTACTTGACGAACATCGTCTTGCGCACAAAGAAGTAGCGAAAGTTCATGCCCAGGTCGACCCACGGATTGAGGTGCTGTTCGAAGGGCAGCTCGATGTTGAGTCCGATGGACTGGGCGCCGGTATGGAAGGCGCCTTGATTGGCGGCCTGCATCGCTCCCGGTCCGCCACCGGTGATCACCGCATAGCCCGCCTCCCCCAGCGCGCGGCCGACCGCCACCGACAGGTCGTAGTCGGCAGTTCCCGGAGCGACCCGCGCCGAACCGAACACGGTGACGGCCTCGGCGACCTCGCTCATCGCGTCGAACCCTGCGACGAACTCCGACTGGATTCTCAGCACGCGCCACGAGTCACGCATGGTCCGTTCGGCGCGCAACGTGCTGTCGCGGGGATCGATCCATTCGAGGAGACGGCGGTCGGTGGTCTGACTGCGGCGGCCGTCGTCGCGTCGCACCCGCATCGGCCCGATGTAGCAGGTCTCAGGGGTCGGGTCGTCCTCGGGCGAGGAGGTCGGCTGGTTTCCGGTGCTGGGCGCCATGCCGTCACGGTAAGGCATGCGGGGCCGGGGCACGATCAGGACAGGTAGGTGCGCAGGATCTCGGCGACCTCGGTGATCTGACCGACCGGGACACGTTCGTCGACGCGGTGCGCGAGATTGGGGTCGCCGGGTCCGAGATTCACCGCCGGGATGCCGCGCGCCGAGAACCGGGCGACGTCTGTCCAGCCGTATTTGGCGCGAAAACGTCCGTCTGCGGCAGCGACCAGTTCGGCGGCGGCCGGATTACTCAAGCCGGGCAGGGCGCCCGGAGCCGAGTCGGTCACCGCCAATTGCACTGTCCCGGCGGCGAGGTCGGCGGTGAAGACCTCACGGATGTGCTCGACGGCCTGTTCCTCGGACCGGTCCGGCGCGAATCGGAAGTTGACGTCGACGTAGGCCTCGTCGGGGATCACGTTGCCCGCCACACCGCCGCCGACCCCGACCGCCGACAGCCCCTCGCGATACTCGCAGCCGTCGATGTCGACCCGCCGCGGCGAGTACGACGCCAGGGTGGTGAGCACTCCACCGAGTTTGTGAATCGCGTTGTCCCCCATCCACGATCGCGCGGAATGAGCGCGGGTCCCGGCGGTCGACAAGCGAACTCGGACGGTGCCCTGACAGCCGGCCTCGATCTGTCCGGCGGTCGGCTCCCCCAGGATCGCGACATCACCGGCCAACCACTCCGGCAGTTCACGCTCGAGGAAACCCAGCCCGTTGTAACGTGCGGCGATCTCCTCGCAGTCGTAGAAGATGAGGGTCAGGTCGGGTTCGGGATCGCGCAAGGTCGCGGCCAGATGCAGGAACACCGCATCGCCCGATTTCATGTCGACCGTGCCGCATCCGTGCAGGACATCCCCCTCGGCCCCGTCGCGCTCCCGGCGATGCGGCAGGTTTCCCGCAACCGGGACGGTGTCGAGGTGGCCGGCCAGGATCACCCGTCGGTCGCGTCCACGATTCGTCCGCGCGAGCACGCGGTTCCCATGCCGCAGCACCTCGAATCCCGGCGCCTGTGCGCGCAGAGCAGCCTCGACCGCGTCGGCGATGCTCGCCTCGTTGCGCGACTCGCTCTCGATATCGACCAGCGCGGCGGTCAGATCGATGGGGTCGGCGGTGAGATCGAGTTCGACGCTCGGCATGGGTTCACCGTAGCCGCCGGGACCTGGGTGTGGTCGACTCCCCTCAAGGCGCAGCGAGCTTCGCCGCGCCAAGACGCAACTGTGCAGGCACTCCTCAGGGTGCCGCGAGCGTGGCTGCCCCAAACGAGACGCTGAAGCGAACGCACCAGAGGAAGACGGCCGAATAATCTGCCAGGTCGACGGTGGCGGGGATGGTGTACACCTGATTTCCCTTGTTCCCCTTGATCGGTCCGAGGTCGACGTTGTTCGCGTCGGCCGCGGTCCGCCAGCCGCCGACGCCTTCTTTCACCTCTCCGTCGGACAACCATACGTGCACGTCGGGACCGGTTGTGGTGTCGAGATTCTCGATCGCGAGAACCCTTGTGCCGTCGGGCTTCTTGATGACCGACACCTTGCCCGAGGTGTCGTGCTCGTGGCTGATGAGGGTGCCGGTGGACAAGATCACGGAGGCGCCGGGTTGCGGTGTTCCCGACGCGTTGGGCGGCGCGGTCACCGCCACCGGGATCTCGTCGTCGACCTCGTTGTCGACGAAGATCAGCCAGGGCTGAAACAGGAAGGCGCCCACGGCAAGCGCGATGACGAGAAATACGCCGAGGAAGCCGAGAATCCACGGCCAGCGCCGCTTGCGACGTGGCGGAGCCTGAGGAGAAGCCAAATCGGACATATGCCGAGATTAGGGCGCGAGGTTCCGCTCCACCAGATGGTTCGCCCGAATGCATGACAGCAGCCGTCTTTCGGGCGCCGCTCCTGTGTCCGAAACGTTCATGACCGCACGCCGTGGACGACGCTAGCGTCGATGCCATGAGTGCAATCGATCGCAAGCCCACCGCGAACGCGCTGTCAGTGGTGGTCGAGGACATGGCCGCCGCCCTCGACTTCTATCGCATGTGCGGACTCGACATCGCCGAGGGCGCCGAGGCCGCACCACACGCAGAGGCGGCGATCGGCGGCTTTCGCATCATGTTCGACACCCACGACGTCGTGAGGACCCTGCTACCTGGATGGGAACCCGGTCACGGCGGACACAAGATGGCGCTGGCATTCGAATGTGACGAACCGGACGGGGTCGACCGCATGCACGCGGCGCTGATCGGTGCGGGCCACCGATCGTCTCTCGCACCGTTCGACGCCGTTTGGGGCCAGCGCTATGCGGCAGTCCACGATCCGGACGGTAATGTCGTCGACTTCTACTGCGCGCTCGGCACCTGAGTGGTGCTGTTCATAAATCCGTCCGGGGTATTCGGTGGAGCGATGGACGACTGGCAAGGCGGAGGAGGGAGCGATAGCGGCGCTATCGTGACCGACGACAACGCAGCCAGTCGTTCATCGAACGCCGAAGACCCCCGACGAATTTCTGGACAGGACCACTAAGTCCGAGTCGAGAGTATGAACTGCGTTGGCGCACAACCCGTGAAGCCGACGAAGTCGCGATACATGTGTGCATAGTCGGAGTACCCGCAGGCGGCCGCGATATCGCTGAGTTCGACGTCACCGAATCGCGCAGACCTCACGGACATCATGGTCGTCGCGCGCCGCATCCGCAGGATGCGTGCCAACGTCTTGGGACCATAACCGAAGTACCGCAACGCCTGTCGGTGAAGCGAGCGCTCCGACAGCGCGGCATCGTCCGCACATTCGGAGACCGTCCGACCGCTCGCGAGCGCGTCGACGACCCGCGGTACCCAGTTCGGCGGTGGCCGACGTCGCTGCGCGCACCACAGTTCGAGATCACGATCGGGTGCGACGGATGCACGCAGCCGGTCCTCGAGTCGCTCCACGTCACTTCGCGACCAAATGTCGGAGCCCGCCACCCGCGAACCGACCAGTTCGGCAGCGGATACGCCGAGAAGGCCGGGGGCGTGACCGGGGTCGAACCGTATGCCGGTCATCGTGGTGGCGGAGCGGACGACCGAAACGGTCGACGAGCGGTCCGGTCCGGCAACCAGCACCGAATCCCCCGTCCAGATCACGTCCATGCACCCGTCGGGGTCGATACGCACCGGTCCCGCAGAACGCTTCGCCTGCCACACGACTGCCGGAAGCGTGGCACAACGCCACTCGCCATATGAGCCAGGTGATTCGGCCGTCACGGATTCCAGTATGACGCACCGGTAGACTGACCTCCCGTGACTACAACTGGCGCAATCGCAACAGGTATCGCGACCGTGACCAACGGCGGATCGGCCGATCCGGGCGTTGTTCTCGACGCATGGTTCCCCGAACCCGAACTCGACACCGTGCAGGCATCGGAAACCGTCATCCTCGACGCCGACAGCACGCCGGCGCACCTGGCCGAATTGGTCGGGGTCGACGAGGCGCGTGGGGTCAAGGTTGTGGCGATCCGCACCACCATCAGCGATCTGTCGTCGGCTCCAATCGACGCCTACGACGTCTATCTGCGGCTGCATCTGCTCTCCCATCGGCTCGTCGAGCCGCACGGTGCCAGCCTCGACGGGCAGTTCGGCCTGCTCTCCAACGTGGTGTGGACCAATCACGGCCCATGCGCCGTCGGCAACTTCGAGTCGGTGCGCGCCAAGCTGAAACTGCGGGGTCCCGTCACCGTCTACTCGATCGACAAGTTCCCGCGCATGGTCGACTACGTGCTGCCCGGCGGCGTGCGCATCGGCGACGCCGACCGCGTCCGTCTCGGGGCGCACCTCGCGGCAGGCACCACCGTGATGCACGAGGGTTTCGTCAACTTCAACGCGGGAACGCTGGGATCGTCGATGGTCGAGGGCCGAATCTCCGCGGGTGTCGTCGTCGGTGACGGGTCCGACGTGGGCGGCGGTGCGTCGACGATGGGCACGCTGTCCGGCGGCGGCAAGGAGATCATCTCGCTGGGCAAGCGGTGCCTGCTCGGTGCCAACTCGGGTTGCGGTATTCCACTCGGCGACGATTGCGTCATCGAAGCGGGCCTCTACCTCACGGCGGGCACCAAGGTCACGGGTCCCGACGGCACCAGCATCAAGGCGCGCGAACTCGCCGGTCAGTCGAACCTCCTGTTCCGCCGCAACAGCCTTACCGGCGCCGTCGAGGTGGTGCCGTGGAAGGGCGACGGCATCGCATTGAACGAGATGCTCCACAAGCACAACTGAGCGCCAACGCGCGCCACAGAGTCGTCCGGCCGATCGACTGACGGTCGGACGACGCCTGCGCTACCTTCGATCCGGATGCCTCGGCGACGACTCCCCAGGAGGAAACGTGCCGCTACAGCCCGGATCGACCTTCGCGGGATATCAGATCCTGACCCTGCTCGGAAGCGGCGGCATGGGCCAGGTGTTCCTGGTCGAGCATCCGCACCTCAAGCGACGGCAGGCACTGAAGGCGATATCCGGTGCCGGTCAGGGTAACCCGGATTTCGAACGGCGGTTCACCACCGAAGCCCAGACCGCTGCGGCGCTGAGCCACCCGGGCATCATCACCATCCACGACTTCGGCATCACTGAGTCGACGCCCTGGTTCACGATGGAATACCTTGCCGGACAAGACCTTTCCGGACAGGGTCTGTCGAAGGCCGAGGTGTTGCGGGTCATCACCGACGTCGCTGCGGCCCTCGACTTCGCCCACCGCAATGGTGTCATCCATCGAGACATCAAGCCCGCCAACATCATGACCACGCGCAACCCTGACACCGGCACCATCGAACGCGTCGTCGTTCTCGACTTCGGGATCGCCAAGCTCGCTGAGGCCAGATCGGCGACGCCACCGAAACCAGTCGGCCCACTCCGACGCGCGTCTCCGGCCTCACCACTGCCACGAGCATCAGCACCGACGCGAAGACGACCTGTGTGACTTCCAACGGGTCCGCCTACTGCTGGGGGTTGGGCACTTCGGGTCAACTCGGCGACGGTACGACGACCGACCGGACTTCCCCTGTGCGCGTGGGCACCCCGGCCACGTGACAGGTAGACAGCGGACTACATCGCCGATCCGAAGAGTACTGCTGGTGAGTCGATAGTGTCCTCTCACCAGGTCCCCGAGGCTCGGACTCGCGCCCGGCGGGGGTGTGCCGACGAGTCAGCGACCCACCCGCGGACGTCGTCGGCAATCGTGGAGGTGGGAAGAGTGTCGTCGTCGAGCATGAACGCACGATCCGTTTGAAGTTGAGCCCGGATCCCGGGCTCAACTTCAAACGGATCAATGGCCGGCCGACTACGCGGTTGCCATGAGTGCGCAGCGGCGGCATTTTCGTCGGCGGCGCGAACCGGCGCCACAAAAGTAGGGGAAGAAACTTCTTCCCCTACCCTTGGAGTCCTCCCCTCAGTTCCTGACCGTCGATATGGACGAAACAGGTGCTCCTCGCACGTCAGCCCCGGGAGCGGCACCCGACGAAAAGGGCGCCGTCCAATTGGGCCGCGAAACCCTCAGGCCGACAAGCGCTCCCGCGCGGCGTCGATGCGTTCGTCGGTCGCGGTCAGCGCCATCCGGACATGCCGTTCGCCCGCCGGACCGTAGAAGTCACCCGGCGCGGCCAGGATGCCACGATCGGCCAGCCAGTCCACCGTCTCCCGGCACGGCTCGTCGCGTGTGGCCCACAGGTACAGCCCCGCTTCGGAGTGATCGACCCGGAAACCGGCCTCCCGCACCGCATTGCGCAAGACGTCGCGTCGGGCCCGATAGCGTTCGCGCTGGGCGTCGACGTGCTCGTCGTCGTCGAGCGCCGCGGTCATCGCGACCTGAACGGGGTACGGCACCATCAGCCCGGCATGTTTGCGGACCGCCAACAGTTCGGCGATCAGGGCACGGTCACCGGCGAGGAAGCCGGCGCGGTACGAGGCGAGATTCGAGATCTTCGACAACGAGTGCACTGCGAGCAAGCCCGTGTGGTCACCGTCGCAGATGCGCGGGTCGAGGATCGAGAGCGCGTCGTCGTCCCAGCACAGCCCGAGATAACACTCGTCGGACACCAGCACGGTGCCGCGTTCGCGTGCCCAATCGACCACCTTTCGCAGGTGATCCACGCCGAGGACCTTGCCGGTCGGATTCGACGGCGAATTGATGAACATGAGCGCGGGCGTCGTCGGGCCCAGTTGCACCGTCGAATCTGCACGGACCGGTGTCGCACCCGCCAGCAGCGCACTGACCTCATAGGTCGGGTAGGCAACCTCGGGGATGACGACGACGTCTCCTGCGCCGACACCCAGCAACGACGTGAGTCCGGCGATCGCTTCTTTGGTGCCGATCACCGGGAGCACACTCGACTCGTCGAGTTCGGTGACAGCGTGGCGCCGCGCCAACGACGACGCAGCAGCCTGCCGCAGGGCGACAGTACCCACGGTCGTCGGATACCCGGGGAACGCAGAGCCCGCAGCGAGCGCGTCGCGGATCACCTCGGGCACCGGATCGACCGGCGTGCCGACCGACAGGTCGACGATGCCGTCGGGATGCGCAGTCGCCTTCGCCTTTGCACTCGCCAGCGTGTCCCACGGGAAGTCCGGCAGAGACGCACTCACACGGCGACGCCCGGTTGCGGGTGGGACCACAGCTTCGCTCAGTCTTCTTCGTTCATCGGCGGAAGACCCTTGATGAACGGCGCGTCGGCGTCGGTGTGGCCGACCTTGCTGGCGCCGCCGGGAGAACCGAGGTCGTCGAAGAAGTCGGCGTTGGCACTGACGTACGGTTCCCATTCGTCGGGAACATCATCCTCATAGAAGATCGCCTCGACCGGACACACCGGCTCGCAGGCACCGCAGTCGACGCATTCATCGGGCTGGATGTAGAGCATCCGTGCGCCCTCGTAGATGCAGTCGACCGGGCACTCCTCCACACAAGCCTTGTCCATGACATCGACGCAAGGCTCGGCGATGATGTACGTCACCACACTCTCCTTCGCTGAAAAAACTTCACCCCAGACCGGCTTTGTGCACCAGCCGCAAAGCCGATCCAAGACGGCGCAAGGGCTGGTTGCACCGCATCACGAACAGCCATGGTCAGCACCGCTGAGCGATCAGGGCGATACACATGACTATCCGCCATCCCACAGTATCCGCCCTGAGGCCCGTCCCCGAGAAATCGGCCCCGCCCCACCAGCACAAACGCCTACGGGCCGTAACGTGGATCACATTTTTCGCGAGATCGTCCGCGCTCAGCGGCCTTCTGCTCAGCGTGCCGCCAACCCTGGACCAGTGCTCGCCGACCCGTCATCGTCGTCTCATGACCGCTTACGGGAGTCGGGGCATGCAGGCGTCGATGGATGTGCGCTGTTGTCGGTGAACGTCGCCGACCACACCCATCCATCGCACATCCAAGGAGCGCCGATGACCTCCACCCTCGCCCGCACACCCCGTGTCCGCCGAACCGTGTCAACCGGTGTCACGTCCGACGGTTCCGTCCCATCCCTCCAGTCCGGCCGCCGGAGAACACATCTACCCACGCGGCTCCGACCGGCCGATCTCCTGCGCATCACCGACCAGGGCGTTGCCGACGTCCTCGACGGCGCGCACGACGACCTCCTGCCCAGCACGTGGGATCCGGTGCATCGCTGGGCCACCCGCATCCACGCCGACGACGACGTCGACGTCTGGCTCATCAGCTGGACGCCGGGCGAGGCGACAGAACTGCACGACCACGCCGGCTCCCTCGGTGCGCTCACCGTGTTGTCGGGTTCGTTGCGCGAGTACCACTGGACCGGCGATGATCTGGCGGTGCGCATTCTCGACGCCGGCGATCAGGCTGCCTTTCCACTGGGCTGGGTGCACGATGTGATGCAGAACCCGCCTCGGTCCCCTGACGCGTCCGGCCCGGTCGAAGCCCCGGCGATCGAGGTGTCCGGGCCGACCCTGAGCGTGCACGCCTACTCTCCCCCGCTGACGGCGATGTCCTATTACGACGTCACCGAGGACGGCGCCCTTCGTCGCACCCGGACCGAGCTGACGGACAAACCGGAATGACGCGGCGCCTGTCCGTGGCGACCGGGGCGAGCGAAGCGACGGGGAAATCACCAGCGCCTCCGACCATCGACGAGATCCTCGCTGCGGCTCGCGCGCGTCTTGAGCGGCTCGACGCACGCCAGGTCGCCGCCGAACTGGCCGACGGTGCGATCCTCGTCGACATCCGGCCGGCTGCTCAGCGGGCCGCCGAGGGTGAGGCGCCCGGAGCGATCGTCATCGAACGCAACGTCCTCGAGTGGCGATGCGATCCGGCCAGCGACGCACGCATCCATGCCGCGGTCGACCACGACGTCCGCTGGATCGTCATCTGCTCGGAGGGCTACACCTCGAGTCTGGCTGCGGCAGCACTGCAAGATCTCGGCCTACATCGCGCCACGGACGTGATCGGCGGATACCAGGCGCTCGCCCGACTCGCCTGAGACGAGTACTCCACCCTCGTTGACCGTGCGTCGAAAATCGTTGAGTGGGCGTCGAAAATCGTTCACTGTGCACCGCGAAACGGAACGTAGTGCACGATCAACGCTTTGGGACGCACGGTCAACGGTTTGGGAGGCACAGTCAACGGCGGTCCGGTCAGGCTACTGCGGGCCACGGATGACCGGTGGGGCGGGTGTCGGCCGCCAGCCCGGTCGTCGGATCTGTCAGCGCCGCAACATGTTCGGTGAGCGATGGATCGATCCACCGGTCGGCGTCGAGGACGTAGGGCGGCTGAGCGGTGATGCGCTCGGTGAGCGTGAACTCCGACTCGGCGGTGATGCGGGCGAGCACATCGAGGTTGGGCCACGGACGTTCGGGGTTGACGTGGTCGGGAGTGAGCGGAGAGACCCCACCCCAATCGTCGACGCCCGACGCGATGAGTGCGGCACATTCGGCCGACGACACCAGATTCGGTGGTGCCTGCACTCTCATCTGTGATCCGAGAACGATCCGCGCCACCGCGACGGTGGCCAGGAACTCGGTCATCTCCGCATCCGGTGTGCCGCGCATGGCGGTGTCGGGCTTGGCGCGGAAGTTCTGCACGATGACCTCTTGGATGTGTCCGTGCGCACGATGGACGTCGGCGATCGCGAGCAGGGATTCGGCTCGTTCCGTGAGGGTTTCGCCGATCCCGACGAGGATGCCGGTGGTGAACGGCACCCCGACCGCGCCGGCGTCCTCGAGTACCTGCAGACGCACCAGCGGGTCCTTGTCGGGGCTGCCGTAATGCGGCTGCCCCTTCTCGGTGAACAGGCGGCGAGACGTGGTCTCGAGCATCATCCCCATCGACGGGGCCACCGGCCGTAACCGGCGCATCTCCGCGGCGCTCATCACACCCGGATTCAGATGCGGGAGCAGGCCGGTCTCTTCGAGTACGGCGACCGCCGCCGCCCGCACGTACTCGAGGGTCGACGAGTAGCCGCGCGCTGACAACCACTCCCCGGCTTGCTTCCACCGATCCTCCGGGCGATCCCCGAGCGTGAAAAGTGCTTCCTTGCAACCGAGTTGCGCTCCTCGCCGTGCAAGGTCGACCACCTGATCGAGTTCGAGGTACATCCCCTCGCCGGCGCGTGCCAACTTGCCCGGCACCGTGACGAAGGTGCAGTAATGGCAACGGTCGCGGCACAGTCGCGTCAGAGGAACGAACACCTTGCGCGAGTATGTGATCTGACCGGCGCGCCCAACCGCGGCCAGCCCGGCGTCACGGATCTGGCCTGCGATGGCTTGCAATGCGACGAGATCCTCTCCCGCACAAGACAACAGGGCGACCGCACGGTCGAGGCCGATCGGTTCGCCCGCCCGCGCCGCGTCCAGCGCCTGGACGACACTCGTCATCACACACTCCCCTCGTGCATACCCGCCGATCGGGGCGGCCCCGGCAGGAACGGCCCTGCGTCGAACGTACCGTTGCGTTCCCGGAACGACTCGGCGGTCCCCGGCCACAGCAGCGTGAGCCGACCACTACGTGGGTCGACATACCAACTGTCACAACCGGTCAGCCACACGGTGGCCGCACTGCGTTCGTCGATCTCGCGGGTGTAGGCCTCCTCCGCGTCGGCGGTCACCTCCAGCCATCCGGTGCCGGTGGCGGCAAGATGGTCGAGTGCCCCGAGCACGTAGTCGAGTTGTGTCTCGATCATGTAGATGGCCGAGTTGTGACCGAGTGCGGCGTTGGGGCCGTCGATGACGAACAGATTGGGAAACCCGCTGACCACCGTAGACGCGTACGAGACCATGCCATCGGCCCAGTGGTCGCTCAACAGTCGTCCGCCGCGACCGGTGATGCGACGCGCTGCGGGCGGTCGGGCGGCTTCGAAACCTGTTGCCATGACCAGGACGTCGAGATCGTAGCGACGACCACTGCGGGCCGTCGCCTTGCTCTCGGTGACCGACACCAGCGCACTCGGCTCGAACGTCACGTTCGGCTGCTGCAGCGTCGGATAGAAATCGTCGCTCAGCAGTATTCGCTTGCAACCGATTTCGTAGTCGGGTGTCAGCGCCCTGCGGAGTTCGCCGTCGGCCACCTGTCGGTGCAGGTGGTTGCGTGCACGCTCCCGGATCTCATCGATGTCGGGGTGCAATCCGAGCCGCTGTCGAAACGCCTGGTCGGCATCACGAAGCATCTTGTCGCGCACCGCATTCGCGACCACCGGGTCGAGCATTTCGTGACGTTCGGCGCTCGTGTACGAGCGGTCATCACGCGGCACCACGTAGGGCGCGGTGCGGCTGAACACGACGAGTTCCTCTGCCGCGCGAGCGAGGTGAGGGATCACCTGGACCGCCGACGCCCCGGTCCCGACCACGCCGATGCGTGCTCCGTCGAGGTCGAGTCCTTGGTGCCACGCGGCGGTGTGCACCACCTCGCCGGGGAACGCCTCGAGCCCATCGATGTCCGGCAGCCTCGGCTCCGACAGGCGCCCGACCGCCATCACCAGTGTCCGTGCGCGGATCGGCCGAGCGGCGCTCCCGGTCAGGCGATCGGGTCCCGACCGTACCGCGTCGACGGTCGTGGTGATCTCCCAGCGCCGTTGCACCGCATCCCATCTCGCGTGTTCGAGCTCCCGGCCGAAATGGATGTGGCCGCCGATGCCCTCCTCGGCGACCGTGCGCTCGAGATAGCCGCGGATCTCGGCTCCACTGGGGTACACCGACGCCCAATCCCCGGGCGGCCGGAAGGAGAACGAGTACAGGTGCGCCGGGATGTCGCAGGCGATGCCGGGATAGGTGTTGTCACGCCATGTTCCGCCGACCGCGTCGGCCCGCTCGAGCACGACGAAGGATTCGGTGCCGCGCCTGGCGAGTAGCGTCGCCATGCCCAGACCGGCGAATCCCGCTCCGATGATCGCCACGTCCACATCGACGCCCGCGCGGTCACGGCCGATGCCCGCCACCGGATTCGCGCCGTTCACCGAGAAACCCCGCCCAGCACAGTCAGCCGATCGGCTGCCGGTTCGCCGTAGCCGGTGGTTCGCTGACGCAGCGTGCGTCCGGCGCGCTCGGCGATCGCGGTCAACCCCTCAGCGGTGAGAACGCGACCGGCCTCGGGTCCCGCGTCGGGCATCAACTGACCGTCGAGCAGCAGCCCGCCGATGTCGTCGGCTCCGCCCCGCAGGAGACGGTCCACGACCGGTGCGTCGAGCTTGGTCCAGGCAACCTGAAGATGATCGATGTGTCCGAGAGTCATCAGTCGCGCCACTGCGTGGACGGCGCGCGTCTCGCGTTCACCGGGCGCCGCGACAGCGATCGAAGCGAGGTGGGGTCCGGCATTCACCGGCAGCATGGGCATCAGGATCAGTTCGTGGAACCCGTGGGTTCGTTCGGCGATGCCATTGAGCGTGCGCAGATGGGCAACCTGCTGTCGCGGCGTTTCCACATGTCCGTACAGCATGGTCGCGGTCGAGAACATTCCCGCTCGGTGGGCCGCCTCGATCGTTTCGACCCATTCGGCGACGGTGAGCACCGGAGCATTGCCGGCCAGCGCGCGGCGGACGTCGTCGTCGAGGATCTGCGCTGCGGTGCCCGGCACCGAACCCAGGCCGGCGTCGCGTAGCCGCGCCAGGTACTCGTCGAGGCCGATTCCCATGCGCGCCGCGCCGTCGCGTACCTCCGCCGGACGGAACGCATGCAGGTGGAGGTCCGGCGCGGTGGCCGTGATGGTGTCGACGAGCCGCAGGTATCCATCGGCAGGCGCAGCCGCGGGTAGCGGACCCTGCATGCAGATCTCGGTCGCACCCAGATCATGTGCCTCGGTCACGAGATCTTCGAGCGTGACCCCGGACCGGCCGAGGGCCGCGACCGTTGCGGTGTCGAAATTGCGGTTCACCACGAACGTCAGCGCATCTGCGCCCACTGCACTTACACGCGCGGCATCGGCGAGATCACACAATTCGTCGAGTTCGTCGCCGGCCGCCCCGAGGAGCTCGGCCCAGTCCGCGTCACTCGCAGCCGACGGGTCGTTCCGCACCCGACGCAGGGCATTCCGGACATCGCCGATCGGAGCGCGGATGTCCTCGGCCCACGCGCGCAGCACCATACCCACACTGTAACGCCGCGCCTCGAAGCCCCTGCCGACGGCTGAGACACGCCCTGGTCAATGTCCCGGCAGTCGTCCCGACCACACGAGGGCAGTGGGTAGGCCGGCGCCGAACAACAGGAGCAACATCGTCGGAATGGCCAATCCGGTGTCGGAGGCCAGCAGCACGTCCCCGCCCGGGCCCGGGAAGGCACCCACGAACACGCCGACCGCCCACCCGATCAGTGGGGCGAACCGCCACAGCGTCGTCGTGTATCCGGCGGCGAGCCAGAGCAGTACACAGTTCACCAGACCGGCGATCACTGCGGCGACGGGCACCGCGACCCCGCCGAAACGCACATACGCGAACGCCAGTGACAGCAGGCCGACCACCACACCGTCGACGGCGAGCAGAGCCACCATCACCCGGTCGATCGCACGCATCAGTCGATCCCGGCGAACAGGTCGGTCTCACGCGCATCAAGCGGCGCATGCGCATCGACGCGAATGAAATGCTCTTCATCGAAGATCGGCTGCACGATGTTGTTCGACAACGCGTATTCCGTACCCGACGGCGCGACCGTCACTTGCGTCGCATGCGCGGCCAGTGCCGCCACCTTGCGGTCGAGAACGGCGCTGACATCGACGGCAGCGGTGATGAATTCGTCTGCATAGCTGGGCAATTCACCGGGTTCGGGCATCCGCCAACCATCCGGGACACGCGTCGCCGCGGCCGCCAGTCCCGCCCGCAGCGCGCTGTACTCGGTCACCGACTCGTACACCTTCGGCGACCACGATCCCGACCCCGCAGCACCAGATACCGCTGCCAACGCTGCCGCCGTGACTTCGTGCACCAGTTTGTGGTCGGGATGCCCGTACGTGCCCGCCGAGTCGTAGGTGACGACGACCTGCGGCGCAAAGGATTCGAGAACGTCCACGAGTGCTGCCACCGGCTCGTCGAACGGCGCTTGCACCAACGCACGCGGATGCCGAGCCGACGGCGAACCCGCCATCCCGGAATCCCGCCAGCGGCCGGCGCCACCGAGGAACGACGGGGTCAGGGCCGCGCGACCCGCCGGACTCAGCGCCGCAAGCGCAGCGCTCAACTCGCCGATGCGAAAGCCGCCCAACTGGTCGGCTCCACCGTCGGCCACCAGTTGCGCCCACCGATCACCGATGACCTCGCCCTCTTCCCCGAGCGTGAAGGTGAGGACCCGGACGTCGACACCCTCGGCGAGGTATCGCGCAATGGTGCCGCCGGTCATGATGGTCTCGTCGTCGGGATGCGCATGGACGAGCAGCAGGCGCCGACCACCGGGTGCGCTCATGACGCAACCTCGCTCACCGGCGGCCGCGCATGCCGGTCACGCCAGGTCCCAGACGCCGGCGGTCCCGAAGATGGAGACCTGGATCGGACCGGTCACGGGCACGTTGACCACGCTCTCGGTGACCCCCACCATCATGCTGTCCTGGTAGAGCGGTAGGTAGATCGCGGCGTCGGCCAGCAACGGCTCGGCGGTGTTGAGCGTCGGGATCGGATCCACCTCCGACAGCGCCTCCCGGGCCAGACCGATCAGCCGGGCGTCGCAGAGCCCGGAGATGTTGCTGGTGTAGCTGTTGTCGGCATCGGTGTCGCTGGGCGCGACGCTGGTCGGTGTCGGCGGTGTACTCAGCGACGGTTCGGTCCCGGGCTTGGGCTGATCGCAATCCACCTGTGAGGCCAACGACGCCGCCGGGGGTACGCCGAGACCACTCCAGCCGACCACGAGATCGACCCGCTGCCGGGTCAGGGCGGCACCGTAGAGCTCGCTGTTGGGCATGGTGAGCACCTGCGACCGGATACCCGCGCCCCGCAACTGGTCGACGATGCTGGCGGCAGCCGACGTCGACCGCGGATCACCGCCGACCGCACCGATGCGAACCACCAGGTCCCGACCGTCCTTCTGGTACGGCGCGACGCCGACCGGCAGCGGACGGACATCCCCGTCGTCGGCGGCCTGGCCGGGCGTCGGCGCTCCACGCCGATATCCGGCCTCGGCCAGCAGCGCGGTGACCTGAGCCGGCGTCGGCCGGGCACGGTTCACCGGCGTGTACCCGCGATCGGACGGGGCGAACACCGTGTTGGCGTAGCGCTGGACCGTCCAGTCGCCGGCGCCGGCGAACGTGGTCAGGGTGGGGTCGACGAGACCCAGGATCGCCCGACGCACCTGGGGTGAATTCATGGTCGTGGTACGCGCATTGACGCTGATACCCAGCGAGCGGGCGGTCAGGCTCCGATCAAGGGTGAGTCCCGGGACCGCTTCCAACTGAGCCTGCGTCGAGACGCCGGCACCCAGCGCGACGATCGACGAGTCGCCCGAACGCACCGAGTCGAGCATCTGCGACGTGTTGCCGGCTCGGCGAAGCACGATCTGGTCCAGACGCGACGGTTCCATCCAGTAGCGATCGTTGCGGGCCAGGCGCACCTCGTCGCGGGTCGTGTCGATGCCGACGATCGCGAACGGTCCCGCCGACACCGGCTTGCCGGTGTCCATGCCCGTCTGGAAACCGGCCGGTGCCCCCTTGAGAACGTGACTCGGGAGCAGGTTGGTGAACAGCTCACGCCAGGCCGGATACGGTTGCGCGAAGGTGACATTGACGACCTTGCCGCCCTCACGGGTCTGCACCGAGTCGATCAGCCGGTAACCTGCGGGCGCAACGACGTTGGGTTGACGCGACATCTGCTGCCACAGGTAGCTGAAGTCGTCGCCGGTGACGGGCAGACCGTCGGACCACTGTGCGTCGGTGTGGATGTGATAGGTGACCGTGAAGGGCTTCTGCGAGGTGACCTCGGCCGACGTGACGAAGGCCTTTTGCAGCTGCCACTGCACACCCGCGGGGGTCTGAACCGGCGCGAACACGCTCGGCAATGTCATGGCGGCGATCGCAGTGGTCACCGGGCTCTGGTCGGACGCGATGTGCGGGTTGAAGCCGGCACCCACGGAATCGGTCGCGATGTAGACGGTCTTCGCGTTCGGGTACTCCGTCGGCGTCGGCAACGGGCCGGTGTCCCGCACCGGTGGCGGCGGATCGGCCTGGCATCCCGACACCAGCACCGTGATCGCCACCATCGGCAGCACCAGCAACAGCCAGATTCGACCGCGTCCACGTGTCGTCGCCCCACGCGTTGTCGCCCTACGTGTTGTCGCCGCAGCACTCACGTCGCTTACCCCCATACAGCCAGCCCTGCACATGCCGGGCCCGTTGCGGACCCGGCAACACACACCCGCCCGGCGATCAGCTCACCGCCGCGTCGCGCGTCTTGGCGCGCGAACGTTCGCGGGCACGGGTCGTCGCATCGAGGTGAACCTTACGCACCCGGACCACCTCCGGAGTCACCTCGACACATTCGTCGGCGGCACAGAACTCCATCGCGCCCTCGAGATCGAGCTGCATCGGCTTGGCCAGGGTTTCCATCACGTCGGCCGACGACTGACGCATGTTGGTCAGCTTCTTCTCGCGCGTCACGTTGATGTCGAGGTCCTCCTGGCGCGGGTTGATACCCACCACATGACCCTCGTAGGTCGCGTCGCCGGGGTCGACGAAGAAGGTGCCGCGGTCGGCGAGCTGGATCATTGCGAACGGCGTGACCGAACCCTGACGATCACTGACGAGCGAGCCGGTGTGACGGGCGCGGATCTCGCCTGCCCAACCGTCGTAACCGTCGAAGACCGCGTTCGCGATCCCGGTGCCACGGGTCTCGGTGAGGAAGTCGGTGCGGAAGCCGATCAGGCCACGCGAGGGCACGATGAACTCCATTCGCACCCAGCCGGTGCCATGGTTGTTCATCTGCTCCATGCGGCCCTTGCGGGCAGCGAGCAACTGGGTGACCGCACCCAGGTATTCCTCGGGCACGTCGATCGTGAGGTGCTCGAACGGCTCCTGCACCTTGCCGTCGACCTTGCGGGTCACCACCTGCGGCTTGCCGACGGTCAGTTCGAACCCTTCGCGACGCATCTGTTCGACCAGGATGGCCAGCGCCAGCTCACCGCGGCCCTGCACCTCCCACGCGTCGGGGCGCCCGATGTCGAGGACGCGCAGCGACACGTTGCCGATCAGTTCGGTGTCCAGGCGCGACTTGACCATGCGTGCGGTCAGTTTGTGCCCCGACACCTTGCCGGCCAGCGGGGACGAGTTGGTGCCGATCGTCACCGAGATGGCGGGCTCATCGACGTGGATGCGCGGCAACGCAACCGGGTTGTCGAGGTCGGCGAGCGTGTCGCCGATCATGATCTCCGGCATACCCGCGACGGCGACGATGTCACCGGCGACGGCGGACTCGGCGGGCGCACGATCGACGCCGACGGTGGCGAGGAGTTCGGTGATCTTGGCGCGCTCGACGACGGGTTCGCCATCAACCTCGCGGCACCAGGAGATCTGCTGTCCCTTGCGGATTGTGCCGTTGTGGATACGCACGAGCGCGAGGCGACCGAGGAAGGCCGACGCGTCGAGGTTGGTGACGTGCGCCTGCAGCGGCGCTGCCGGGTCGCCCTTGGGCGGCGGGACATGCTCGAGCAGGACGTCGAAGAAGGGATCGAGGTTGTCGCCCGTGGGCACCTCGCCGTCGGCGGGCTGCTCGGTGCTGGCCACACCGGCTCGACCGGAGGCATAGAGCACCGGCAGTTCCAGAGCCAGCTCGGCGGCCTGCGCGGCCTCGTCGTCGAGGTCCGACGCGAGGTCGAGCAGCAGATCCTGGCTCTCGTCGACGACCTCTTGAATGCGCGCATCGGGGCGGTCGGTCTTGTTGACCACCAAGATGACCGGCAGCGACGCCGCGAGCGCCTTGCGCATCACGAATCGCGTCTGCGGCAGCGGACCCTCCGACGCGTCGACGAGCAGCACCACACCGTCGACCATCGACAGGCCGCGCTCCACCTCGCCGCCGAAGTCGGCGTGCCCGGGGGTGTCGATCACGTTGATGACGACCTCGGTGCCGTCGGGCTGACGACGGTGCACGGCAGTGTTCTTGGCGAGGATGGTGATGCCCTTCTCGCGTTCGAGGTCACCGGAGTCCATCACGCGGTCGACGAGTTCGGCGCGCTCGCCGAAGACACCGGACTGCCGGAGCATCGCGTCGACGAGGGTGGTCTTCCCGTGGTCGACGTGCGCGACGATCGCGACGTTGCGGAAGTTGGGGGCAGCAGTCACTGGTTCTCTTTCATGGTGGAAATCGGCAGCCGGGATCCACGACATCGGGCCAACGCCGAGATCGCCTGTGCATTCTCAACCACTCAGGGTATCTGCTGGGTCGGTGAGAGCGCGATCACAGGCACGTGAACACCGTGCTAACCTCCGCACATGGGCAAGATCGATCCGGCGAAACTGGGCTCGATGCGCCCCAAGAAGAAGTGTTGCCGCTCGTCAAAGCGTTGCATGCGCTGCCCCGTCGTGATCCACCGAATGGGCAAACTCGACACGTCCGACATGTCCAAGAAGCAGCTCGGCAAAGCTCTCAAGAAGGCGCGGGCGCGCTGATCCGACGTGGTGCGTACTCGCTGACATACGGACGCCCCGCGAGCACCGAAATATGATGCATCAACCGATCGGTCGCCGAACGCTGTTGACCGACAAGCGCATCTACACTCAGCGGCCGCCCGACCACCAGCGACACGCGGGCCAGACTCGTGGATACGCACTGCGACTCTTTGGGCCGCCCTCCACGGCATCGCCGTCCTCGCGTCCAATCGCACCCTCGAACCGCTTGCTGACATCGCCGCGATCGAACCGAACGACCTGCGGGCAGTCGACGTCAACCTCGCCGTGGGTTGCCGCGGATACTCGAAGAGTTCGGTGACCACTCGCTGACCTGAGGAATTGATCGCGCCCAGCGCGTCCTATTGCTACAGATCCACGACGACTCGCGTCCGCGTGTGGCCGAACGCGAGTTGCGCCGTAGGTTTCAGCCAATATGTGGCACGGATCTACGGCATTGACGTCTGCGTGACACTCCGCGCTCTGCGACCCCGCCCGCCGCACACCGGAAATCGTGCGAGCCGCGGGGCACCCTCCCGTCCAGCATGCGGTTCAGCACGTGCTCACCGCCCAGCCGGCGTTGGGGCGCATCCCGACATAGCAGGGCGGAGCAGCTACTCACGCCCACAAGGTCACTCCCCGATCACCGCCACTCTCTCGCCCACCAGCCGCAAAGCGACTCGATCACCGGTCATGACGTCGTCGGATGCCATCGCGTCGATCTCCCCGACGTCGGTGCCGACGCGGACCTGCCGCCCGGTGGGCAGGTCGATCGCGCGCAGCACCGTCGCGGTTGATGCCGTGCCGTCCACCTCCGGCACCGCCACCACCGAATCCGCACGCAGTCCGATTCGCCGGTCGCCGTCCGGCAGATTCAGCCGCACGCTCCCGAGTGAGCACGAGGCGACACCGCCACTCACCCGCGCGTCGACGATCGTTCGACACCCGAGGAAGCCTGCGGTCCATTCATCCGCCGGTCGACGCCAGAGTTCGCCGGGCGGGGCGGTCTGCACGATCGCGCCCGCGCGCATCACCGAGATCGAATCGGCCATCAGCGCCGCCTCGGTGTGGTCGTGGGTCACGACGATGGTGGGCGTCGCAGCTTCGCGGACGATCTCCGCGATGTCGACCGCGAGCTGATCTCGCAGCCCCCGATCCAGCGCTGCCAACGGCTCGTCGAGCAACAGCAACCGTGGCTGCGGAGCCAGAGCCCTCGCCAAGGCAACCCGCTGCGCCTGACCGCCGGACAGTTCGCCCACCCGACGGTCGGCAAACCCGGGCAGATCCACCAACTCCAGCATCTGCGCCACGCGCTCGCCGATCTGCGCGCGTGGCCAGCGCCGCATCCGCAAACCATAAGCAACATTCGACGTCACAGTCCGACCACCGAACAACTGGCCGTCCTGGAACACGACACCGAAATCGCGCCGATGCACGGCCACATCGGCGAGGTCGTCGCCGTCGAAGCGAATGTCGCCCCGCGCCAACGGTTCCAGACCGGCGATCGCGCGCAACAGGGTGGACTTCCCGCATCCGGACGGTCCCAGCAGAGCGGTGAGGACACCGCCTTGCGCCCCGACTGTCCAGGTCAGTCCGTCGATGACCATCTCGGAGCCGTAACCCACGGCGACGTCGGTGATTTCGAGCATCTAGATCAGCACCCCGTCGCGCGGCCGGAACACTTCCACTCCGACCACCGCGATCGTGGTGGCCGCCACCAGGATCATCGACGCCGCCATCGCGGTGGCGAGGTTGTCGGCACCCGGTCGGCTCAATTCGGATCCGATGAGGACCGGCAGCGTGGTGGTGTCGGCACGGCGCAGAAACGATGCCGCCCCGAATTCCCCAAGGGCCATCACGAACGCGAAACCTCCTGCGGCAGTCAGTGATCTGCCGATGACCGGCAGGTCGACGTCGACGAAGACCCGTACCGGCCGGGCGCCCAGCGACGCCGCGGCGTCCCGGAGTCGTGGCGGTATGGACTCGAGAGCCGGCACCATCACCCGGATCACCAGCGGTATCGCGATCAGCGCCTGCACACATGGGATGACAGCGGGTGACGCGGCGATCTCATACGGCATGGTGGCCAGCACGATGAGATAGCCGAATCCCAATGTCACGGCACTGATCCCGAGAGGAATCATGGCGATCACGTTCGCGATCGCACCGACGGCACCGCGCGACGAATGCAAGGCGAGAGCCGCGAGCACCCCCACCACCAACGCGATCACCATCGCGAGCAGCGCCGTCGTGAGCGAATACCGCAGCGTGTCCAGCGGTGTGATCCCGTTGACAGGACGACCCAGCGCGCGATAGCCGTCGAAGGTCCAGGCCCCACCGGACTCTGGACAGACCGAACGGATGGCGAGGACCACGATGGGGCCGAGCAACAGCAGCCCGGTCCACAGCGCCGCGCCCACCGTTGCCACCCGAATCCACCTGCCCTCGGCCCGGTTTCGATATCTGCCGGAAATGCCACCGGCTCCCGAACCCGCCGGGTTCGTGAACATCCGCGCGAGTATCAGGGCCGCGACCACCACCGCGATCTGCACCATCGACAGCACGACGGCCTCGGGAATCCTGAAGTACCCGATGGCCTGGCTGTAGATCTCGGTCTCCAGAGTCTGCAACTGACCCGCACCCAGGATGATGATCACGCCGAAACTGGTGGAGCAGAACAGGAAGACCAAACCCGCCGACCCCGCGACCGCCGGCAGCAGTCGGGGCAGGACCACCGAGGTGAAGGCACGCACGCGGCTCGCACCCAGCGTGCGGGCCACGTCGGCCACCCGCGGATCGAGCGATCGCCACGAGGCTCCGACCACCCGCACCACCACCGCCACGTTCAGAAATGCATGCGCCATCAGCACAGCACCCAGTCCCGAGCCGATTCCCAAGAAATCCAAAGGCCCGGAAAGCACGGCGCGGAAGGTGATTCCGACCACGACCGTCGGCAAGACGAAGGGCACGGTGACCACGACGGCGAGCACGAGCGCAGCGGCGCCACCCACGCGCGCGTACAGCCAGACGATCGGGATCGAGACCACGAGCGCAAGCAGGGTCGAGGCGGCCGCCTGCCCCACCGTCACCGCGAGCAGATGCCATGCGTGGGTGCGCTCGAGAATGCCCGAGATCCCGCCCTCGGCGTCACCCGCGTCGGACATCCCTCGCCGCACCAGGGCGAGCACCGGCCACACGAAGAGGACGGCGATGAAGACAGCTGGTATCAGCCGCAGCGCCAGCCGCGCGAGCGCATCACCGAAACGGGTGGCCATCACCGCCCGACGGCGGTGCGCCACTGGTCCTGCCACTTTTCGAGGTTGGCGGCGATGTACTCGGGCGGCAGGCTCACCCGCCACGCGGGCACCGGGGCACTCTGCTCCCAGCCGTCGGGCAGCGGTGTGCCCTTCTGCACCGGGTACACATACATCGACCCCGGAAGTTCTTTCTGCACAGTCTGACTCAACATGAAGTCGACGAGCTTGCGGGCCCCGTCGGGATTGCGGGTGCCTTTGAGGATGCCGACGTACTCAACCTGGCCGAAGCAACTGTCGAGCAGAGCTTTCGTTCCGGGGGTTGCGGCCGGCGACGACGCGTAGGACACCACGATCGGCTTTGTGCCGTTCTCTGTGCCCGCGGTGAACTGTCCGTTGTAGGCGGTCTCCCAATCACCGACGATCGTCGCACCGCCCGCCACAACGGTCTTCCAGTAGTTCTGCCACCCCCCGCCGAGCACACCGATCGTGGTGAGCAGAAATGCCATGCCGGGCGACGACGTGCGGGGATCGATCAACACCGACTGACCCGCGTAACGCGGATCGGTGAGATCTCGGAAACTGTCGGGAGGCGCCACCCGATTCTCGGTGTACCACGTGTCGTCGATGTTGAGACACACGTCGCCACGGTCGACGGCGGTCAATTGGTCGGCGGCACCGGGCACCGCATACTCGGCGGCGCCGTCGGCCGCGGCCGGTGGCGTGTAGGCGTCGAATGCGCCGGCCTTGATCGGACGCGATGCGAGGGTGTTGTCGATGCCGTACACGGCGTCGGCCTTCGGCGCTCCCGGCGTCAGCGCCACCGTCGAGGCCAGTTGCCCGGCATCGCCGGCCTTGATGATCTTGAGGGTCAGCCCGGTCTGCTGGCGGAACGCGTCGAAGACCGACTGCGGCAGCACGAAGGAGTCGTGGGTCAGCAGCGTGACCTCGGCACCGGACTGGGCATCGTCGGCACACGCGGCCAGCACCGACGTGGCGAGTGCTGCCGTCGCGACCATCGCGAAGCCATGCCGCCACCACGTGCGAAGCCGTCCACCACGTCGCCGAACACTCATCATGCTCCTCGTGAACATGTCATGTGGCCCGCTCGCTTCGCTCCCGGCGCCACGGTCATCATGTGGCCCGCTCGCTTCGCTCCCGGCGCCACGGTCGTCATGTGGCCCGCTCGCTTCGCTCCCGGCGCCACGGTCATCATGTGGCCCGCTCGCTTCGCTCCCGGCGCCACGGTCATCATGTGGCCCGCTCGCTTCGCTCCCGGCGCCACGGTCGATGGATTTGCTACCGATCTAACCAGCTGTCGCCCCACCTGCACGACTACCGCCACGCACCGCCACTTTAGTAACAATTGCATCAATAACCTCAGTAATCACAGCAACAACGACCGGGCTACCTGGACATCGCCGGTGAACTGGTGCATAGAATGACCCGCGACAACCGACCCGCCTCGACCCTCTGCACACCGTCGCAGACCACGAGGCGGCACCCGAAACGTTCGGCCTGCGACCGTCACTCCCGCTCTCAGGCCCCGATCGATAGGACACCACCAGTGCGTTTCCCCGGGCCACTGACCCCGCGATCCCGCCGTTTCAGTGGACGTCAACCGGGGCGGTTTGCCTCGGCACGTGTCCTGACCGCAACCGCCGCAGTTGCCGCAGCCATCTCGCTGGCCCTGCCCGTTGCCGCACACGCAGCACCGACGCCACAGGCCCCCAAGGTGGATCAGCGAGTCTTGGACTCCTTGGGCGCCTTTGCACCGGCGATCATCGGTTCGGTCGCCACGCCGGGACCGGACGGTCGAATCAACGCCGATCTACTCCGCCAGGCCAAGACCCTCGCCGCCGCGCCCGGACTGCCACCCCAGGTGTCGGCGATCTGGCAGTCTGTCATCGACTTCCTCGGCGAACCGGGTCGTCAGGCGGTGGTCCGCCAGATGCGGGCTGCCGAGCGCAAACCCGGTGACCCGGAGATCCCCCAGGGCCCGAACAAGCCCAAGATCCAGGAATTCCTTTATCCGACACTCGGTTTCGGATGCATGGGTCCGGGTGGTAACTCGCTCGGCCGAGCACTCGTCACCGCCGGCCCGCAGAAGGCCCCGGCACCGGGTCCTCGACGCGGCGAGGCCGGCTATGTGTACACGAGCCTCGGCACCGGCCCGGCCATCAACAATCCGACGTCGCGCAAACTCTGGGTGACCTGGCTCAACATCGACACCGGCCGCACCGGTCAGACACAGCTCAAGCGCAATCCGAAGATCAACGTGAAGGAAGGCCCGGGCACCTTCACCGCCATCGCTCGTACCGGCAAGGGACGCATCATCTCCACCATCTATGGCGATGTGACCACCAAGACCAAGGGACGCATCTACACCTGCGGCATCGTGCCGACGATCGGCCTGGCCATCATCTGACGCCCAGCCTGCGACGACCCGGTCGCAGACCCACGACGTATCCCCCATCGCGACACCCCGGCCGCACGGTCGGGGTGTCGTTGTCTACAGCAAGCGTCCGAACAGCAGGAGCACGCCACATTCATCACTCGCCGATCGCGCCGAAGTCACAGCTCGGCTTCGCCACTTGCAGCATCCACCAACCCCGTGCACCCTTTTAACTTGAACAACATCTGTCACATCCGCCCCACGAGACACATGGGGCGGATTGCTCGGTTGAAGGAGCGTCATGGTTTCTCGTCGTTGGTTCACGCCCCTGCGTGCAGGTCTCGTCGGTGCTGCCGTCGCCGCAGCAGTCGTCGGCACATCGGTCACGGCGACCGTTCCCTCAGCCGCGGCCGAACCGCTGATCCCGCCCAACTCGCTGTCGCTGGAAGCAATCCCCTTCGACGGTGAACTCGCGTCCGCTGTCCGCATGCTCAAGGCCGCAGGCGTTGACCAGATGGCGATGCAGGCCGCACAGGCCGTCCTCGGCGCGGTCGGCAAACTGTCACCCGAGGACATCCTCAGTCGCGCGGGTGCCCTGTCCCTGACCGGCGACAAGACACAGGCAGCGCAGGCGCGGCCGGTTGCCGACATGGATCCCACCGCACTGCTCAAGGCCCTGGGTATCCAGACTCTCACCCCGTCGGTCGCCCCGTTCTGCGCCACACCCACCGCCGACAACCCACTCGGCCTGGTGACTGCCGGAGCCGGTGCGGTCGCCGGACCGTGGCCGTTGAAACAGGACCCGCTGCAACCGTTGGCACCCATCATCCGCATGATCCCCGGCGTCAAGGTCCCCGAGAAGCTCAACCTGGTCGGCGAGGGCGAGACCGCCTACGCCTTCGTGCCGGCGACCACCAACTCCGGTCCCGGCGGCAAGATGCAGGTGGCGTGGTTCAACACCACGACGTTCCAGGGCGGGTTCGCCGACCTGAGCCCGGTGACCGACCCAGCCACGCTGGCCCTGGTGCGGATGCTGTCCGGTGTGCGCCTGGCGCCGGTCAAGACGGGTAAGGGCACCATCCTCTCCGCAGTCTTCGGCACGGCACAAGTGGGCAACAACACCTGCTTCTTCCTCCCCGCGGTCGGTGTGGTGACGGCATGACGAAGCGCCGGCGGCGACGATCTGCCGCGATCGGTCTGATCGCCGCCGCGATCACCGCGGTCGCGCTGGCCGGCTCGATGCCCACCGCGGGCGCGATTCCCGAGCAGACGACACCGGGCGACACGACAACACCGGTGACCGCGGCCCAACCCGAACCCGCCGCGGACACCGTCGATGCCCGCGGTCCCGGCCAAGCCCCAGGGGTCGTCTACGCCAGCCGTGAACTGCCCCGTGCCCGGATGGTCAGCGGTGCGGCCGACGGCAATGCGTTCACCTACTGGAGCGTGGGCGCCGACGGAAAGCCGCATCTGTCCACCGGTGTGCTGATGATTCCGGGCGGGAAATCGCCGAGCGGCGGCTGGCCCATCGTCGCGTGGGCACACGGCTCGCGCGGGATCGCCGACAGTTGCGCACCGTCGGCACGCCCGGTCAAGGCCGACACCGACGAGATGCGCCGATGGCTCGGCCGTGGCTACGCCGTCGTCAGCACCGATTACGCAGGCGTCGGCACACCGGGCACACCTCAGTACTACGACCTCGACGCCACGGCCCGCAACATCGTCGACGCCCTCAAGGCGGCACGGGACATCTCTGATCGGCTCGCCCGCACCTGGGTGGTGGTCGGCGAGGCCCAAGGTGCCTCGGCAGCAATCCATCTGGCCCGCACGGCACCTACCCTGCAGGGATCCAAGCTCGACTTCCGCGGTGCCGCTGCTACCTCGATCCCGGCCGAATTCTCCTCGCTGCTCGGCAGTCTCGGACCGGGATCGGGAGTCATGCCGACCGGTCTCGCGGCCGATACGCTCTACACCCTCAGTGCGATCGGCAACGCCCACCGCGACGTCGATCTGAACACCTATCTCACCGACACCGGTAAGCAGTGGCTCGGCAAGGCGTCCACCCTGTGCGCGAACGATCTCGTCCGGCAGGCCAGCGGCCTCGTGATGGGTTCGCTGTTCACCAAACCGCTCGCCCGCAACACCGCGCTCAACGCGTTGCTCACCAAGGCTCTCGCACTACCCACCAAGGGCTTTGTGCGGCCGGTGCTGATGACTCAGTCACTGCAGGACACGTCGGTAGTAGTGCCGACATCACTGAAATATCTGAATGACGCCCGGGCCGACCGACGCGTCACCGCGCGAACCTATCTGACTCTCGACGCAACCCGGTCGAAGCAATTGTCCGAGAACGACACCCGAGCGTTCGTGGCGAGATTGCTGCGATGAGTCCGGTGGGTCCGCGCTGGTGGCGCGCACTGGGAGTCGCCTCCTACGCGACGGCCGCAGCAGCTGCGACGTTCTACGGCGCGACCGGCCCGCGCCGCGCCGCAGCGATGACGAAACCTGTTCCGCTGGCCCTGCTGGGCGGTTATGTCGCCGCCGGGTATCGACGCCGCACACCCCTGGACACCGCGCTGCTCACCGCGATCGTGGCGGCGTCGGCGGCGGGCGACCGTCTGATGCTGCTCGAGGAGTTCGAGACCGACCAGGATGCCAAGGACCGATATCTGCGCTGGGGCGCAAGCGTTTTCGGGGCAGCACAGTTGAGCTATGCCGCGGCGATGCTCCGCGCCGGGGCGCGACCCACGGCACGCCTGCTGGCGCCTCGGCTGGCCATCCTGACCGAGTCGGCGGTGGTCATGGCAGTTCATCGGCCGCGCCTGTTGACCGTCCTCGGGCCCTATGGTCAAAGCTTGGCGTTGATGTCGGCGTTGGCTGCCGATGTCAAGAATCCGCAACCACGCATGCGTATCGGCGGGTGGTTGTTCCTGGCGTCGGATCTGACGATCCTCAATCGTCGTCACCTGATCACGGATCAGCGCGTGCGCACGGCCGCCGAAGTCTGCGTTCTGGCAACCTATTTCGCGGCGCAAGCGTTGCTGGTGAGCGGTCTCGACAAGCTTTCGCGCGACTAGCCGATCAGGTGGCGGGACGAGGCACGGCCGCCGACAGCCGGTCGGCGACACCGTCCATCTCTTCGAGTTCCATCCCCTTGGTCTCCTGAACCCTGCGCAACACGAAGAAAAACGACGCGGCCGAACAGAAGGCGAAGAATCCGTATACCACGCCCAATCCCAGGTGCTCCGATGCCGGCGGGAACAGCATGGAGATGGTGAAGTTGGCGATCCAGTTGACCGCGGTGCAGACACCAAGGGCAACGCCGCGAATGCGGTTGGGGAACATCTCGCCGAGCATCACCCACATCACCGGGCCCCACGTCGCGGCGAAGAACACGACGAACAGGTTGGCTCCGATGAGTGCAAGGATGCCCCACGGATCGTCAAGGGTCAGACACTCTTTGGTGGTGTTGCCGGCCTCGCACATCACGTCACCGACGCTGCCCGATTGCTTGTAGGTGGCCTGCGTGAACGCGATACAGGCCATCAGCAGCCCGACGAACATGCCCACCGATCCGGCGAGCAGGAGTTTCTTGCGTCCGATGCGGTCGACGAACAGGATCGCCACAAAGGTCATCGCGACGTTGATGATCGCGGTGATGACCGAGGTCTGGAAGGATGCGCTTTCGCTGAATCCCACGGACTGCCACAGCGTGGTCGAATAGTAGAAGATCGCGTTGATGCCGACGAACTGCTGGAAGATGGCCAACCAGATGCCGATCCACACCAGTGGGTGAAGTCCGAAGGAATGGCCGCGGATGTCGGTGATCGAGGCCTTCGACTCCCGCCGAACGGTCAGTTTGATCTGCTTGACCCGTTCGAGCGGATGCGGTTCACCGGTCACCTCCTGCAGGATCCGCGCGGCCTCCTCGTCGCGGTTGCGACCGACGAGGTAGCGCGGCGACTCCGGAATCGTCAGTGCCAGTAAGCCGTACACCAGCGCCGGGATCACGCCGACGAGGAACATCCACCGCCACGCCTCGAGCCCGAACCACAACTCGTTGGAGGCCGAGCCCGCAGCGTCGGCCAGCAGGGCGTCGGACAACAACGCCGCGAAGATGCCGAGAGTGATGGCAAGCTGCTGCATGGATGCCAGGGCTCCGCGGAAACGCGCGGGCGCGATTTCCGAGATGTAAGCGGGCGCGATCACGGACGCGATACCGATACCGATACCGCCCATCACGCGCCACAGGAGCAGATCCCACACCGTCACGGTGAAGCAGGTACCGATCGCGGAGATCACGAAAAGGACTGCGCCGAGCAGCATTACACGTTTGCGTCCCCACACGTCGGCAAGCCGTCCCGCGAACCACGCGCCGACTGCACATCCGAGCAACGCGACAGCAACCGCGAAGCCGGTGAAGAAGCTGTTCAGGCCGAAGGTGTCCTCGATGGAATCGACCGCTCCGTTGACGACGGAACTGTCGAAGCCGAACAGGAAGCCACCGACGGCCGCGGCGACGCTGACCCCGATGACCTTTGCCGTGCGCTGTTCGGCAACCTCGCGCTGATGAGATTCAGACATGGCGTCGACCTCGCCGTTCGCAGTCCGGGCCTCTCCACGACCGGAGGGGCGCAACAAACCCAGGCTACCCATACGCGGTGCGAACAAACCGGAGATCGGGGCCGCGCGTTTCGGCGACGTGACTCCGCGTCGGCACAACCTCAGGCGGTGGCGCGACCGCTGCAGGTGGACTTCTTGGGGTTGACCATCGGAACAAAGGCCATCGCACCGATCGTCTGGTGGATCGTGAACGCCACCGGACCCGAACCGGGGTGAAGATCTGCTTGCCACCGCACCGACGGTGCGCGGCCGGGCACCGTCACCGAACCCGTGCGACCGGACTGCAGGTTTCGCCAGGTCACCTTGACCACGGCCGTGTACTCCAACGCTTGCGGACGGGTGAGGCTGTAGCCGATGAGCGAGATCGCAGGACCAGGCAGACCGTCTGCCGGGAACCGGATCTGGTTGTACACGTCGACGCGCACCGGCAGCGGGCCCAGCGGCCAGGGGTTCGCGCTACCGCACTTCAGTGTCGTGACGAAATTGGGCTCGGTGTATTCCGGGATCGCACTCGCCGAACCGACCCCGATCGTCGAGGTCAGGGCGACGAAAAGCCCGATCACCACCGCCACAGCCGACTTTCGTCGCCCACCGCGCATCTTCTCCACCCCGTTGATCATGCGGTCAGTCTAGAAGGGCGATCGGCCATCCACGGCGAATTGGGGCAGACGACCCGGTTGGCGTCGGCGATGCGCCCTGCCGCGATACACGCGGTTCTGCCAGACTCGAAGCATGGCCAAATTGCAGATTGCCCAGGACGAGAAGTCCGACGAACTGCTGTCGAGCGATCCGTTCGCGCTGCTGACCGGAATGTTGCTGGACCAGCAGTTTCCGATGGAACGAGCCTTCGCTGGTCCCGCGAAGATCCGGGAGCGGTTCGGCACCATGGATCCGGTCGCGATCGCCGACGCCGACCCCGAGGCGTTCGCCGACCTGTGCGCCACCCCGCCGGCAATCCACCGCTACGGACGGTCGATGGCCGGACGTGTCCAGGCGCTCGCGCGCGTCGTCGTCGACGAGTACGACGGCGACACGTCCCGGATCTGGACCGAGGCGAAAACCGGCGCCGACCTGCTGGCACGCGTCAACGCACTGCCTGGATTCGGCGAACAGAAGGCGAAGATCTTCACCGCGTTGCTGGCCAAGCAGCTCGGCGTCGCTCCACCGGGGTGGACCAAGGTCGTCGGCGATTACGGCAAGAAGGGCTATCGGTCGGTGGCCGATGTGACCGACCCAGAGTCGCTGCAAAAGGTCCGTGACTTCAAGAAGGCCGCGAAGGCCCGGGCCAAGGCGGCCGCAGATGGTTGACCACAGAGAGCTGACGACAGACCGCTGACACCCCAAGTACTCGCAGATGACCATCGCAAGCCACTAGGGTCGGGTTCATGAACCCGAACCAGCCGGACAACACTCCGGTCCGCGCTGCCCCCGACGCCGGGCGTGCAGTCGTCGAAGTGCCGTTCCGTCTGGGTTTCGCGATCACGGGCGTGGTGCTCACCGCAGCCGAATCCGCGGTGACCATCGCCCGCATCACCGCGAACAGCGTGCAGCACGAGGTCAGCCAAGCGATCGGCATGGAGGGCGACGAGCTGGGGAGTGCTCGGACGCCGCTTGCGCTGTTGAGTCAGCTGGCCGAACTCCTCGGCCCCGACCGTCCCTTCGGACGAATCCTGGCCACCGGTGGACCGCTCGAGCGTCTACTCAATCCCAACGGGGTGATCGATCGTCTGACCGCCAAAGATGGCCTGCTCGAGAAGCTGACCGAAACCGGGGGGCTGCTGGATCAGATGGCCGAGGACGGCGGCATCCTGGTCCGGCTCACCGCCAAGGACGGGCCGCTGGATCGGCTCACCCGCCAAGGCGGTGTGGTCGATCAGTTCACCGAGAACGAGGGCATCCTTGAACGACTGACCTCCGAGGGTGGGATCGTCGACAAGCTGACAGCCCCCGACGGTGTGCTGGAGAAGGTGACCGCACCGGGCGGCGTTCTCGACCGGCTCGCCGACGACGGCGGCCTGCTCGACCAGCTCGTCGGCGAAGGCGGAGCCGTGGAGCGGGCGATCGCACCCGGCGGCCCGCTGGATCGGATCACCGAACTCACCGAGGTGATAGGTCAGCTCGCACCCACCCTGCTCGCCATGCAGGAAACCGTCCACGAGCTCGGCGACACCGTCGACCTGCTCAACCAAACAGTCGCGCCGCTCGGCGGCCTCGCCGACCGCCTGCCCAAACGCCTCACCCGCACAAAGGGTTCGGGAACTCCCGGCGGGTCCGGCGGCACCGGCAACGGCGACAGCCCACCCAGCGACCGGAACGGGTACCCGCGCTCCTGAAATGCGCGCCGACCCGTCCCGATGGCTGGTGCGAGGAACGCAGGTATAAGCCCTGGTGAGACAACAATGCTGCCTCACCGGTGGTCGCGAACCGCACCCCGCCCGACTGCACCGATCGCAGCGGTGAGCAACCCGACGTAGCGATCGACGTCGGGCATCACCTCGGGTGAGGTGGTGACCGAGATCGCCACCGCGTCACCGAGTCCGTGCACGCCGTGCGTGAGTCCCTGGGCCGGCGACAGCGCGGGGAATCCGGTGCTGAACAGCACCCGGCCATGTCCGAGGATCAGGTCGTCGGGGCCACGATCAACCGATGACACCACGGTGACTCCGGTGACCGACGCGGGCGGTCTGGTGATGTCGAATTGCCTGACGCCCCAATGTGTCAGCGCTGCCGGTGTCGATTCCGACGCTCGGCGCGCCGCGGCACGCGCCGGAGTCATACTCGCCCGCCTGGCCGCGGCCACCGCATCGGCAATAAGCCGGGACCGCTCGGCGACATCGCCTACGTCGACACGCAAGTCGATCCCGACGTTCCGAAAATTGTTTCGCGCGTGCACATCTCCAGAACCGCCAACCGTGAGTTCGACGCCGAGAGCGCCCTCGGATTCACCCAGGTACGCCGGCAACGCCACGGAGATCGCGGTGAGTGCCGCCACCGTGACGCTCAATGGTGCTGCGCCAATTGAGTCTCTTGGCCCCGTGAGCTTTTCCCGGTCGACCACGATCACTCGCATGCTGCGATCCGCGCCGGATGGACGGTTGAGTGCGGTCGGGACAAAGCCGCCGCCTCCGATGACGGATGGCTCGTCCGACGCCAATCGGTAGGCGTGCATGCCTCGCCAGAACATTTCGGTGACCTGCATGGGTATCCGCGCGAGACCCAGGACCGACGCTCCGATCCTGCGCACTTCGCCGCCCGACGACCCGACGGTCTGGCTCATTCGAGCATCATGATCGGCCGGTGACGCGAGCAACTGTCGAGCGATCTGCGAGGTCACCCGGCCGTCGCCGAGCGCGTGTGCGATCTGTAGCACCACGACCACACCGGCCGAATCCGAACGCGGGACACCGACAAGCGGACCGAATAGGTGTAAGCGCCATGGAGCCGCCGTGGCGCTCACCTGCTCGGCGGTCAATTCGCCGAGGCGCGCGAGACATTCGGGCCACGTCCGGACCTGCTCGTGCACCCGGATCTGTGTTCGGTCGGCCGTCGCAGCGATCCAGTACGGACGGTCGACCGTGCCCGGCAGGTCCATGATGCACAGATTGAGGTCCGGAATCCGCGACGCCCGCGCGTACAGTTGGTCGGCGAGGGCGGTCATCGAAAGTCCGGTCTCGGCAAAGCAATACACCAGGAACTGATCATTCGGGATGGCCGCCGAGATCCAATACGACATCGCATCGGCGAATGCCAGTCGCTGCATGCGCGTCACGCTATCCCATTGATGCTCAGTGCCGCGGCTGCTCCAAATGCACAAGCGCCTGCACATGGAGGTCCGACCCGTCCACTGCGGCCCGGATGTCCTCGACGGCGTCGCCGACCACCCCCGCGATTTCGTCGTAGGAGCGCGTCGGACGTGCGCTGGCGACCAGTCGGATCATCTTGCGCGACCGGTCATCTGTCGCACGAACCGTCACCGTGTCGAACATCGGGTGCCTTGCGAGATCGTCGGCCACCGCGGACGCGATGAGTTTGGGCGCGACGACAAGGCTTCCGCTGCTGCCGCTGCCGTCGAGAATCAGATCGTCGACCTTTCCGGGCCGGATCATCGAGGTGACCAGACGCCATCCCCACACGACGGCGATCACTGCGATTGCCACCAGCACCCACGGCCAGGCGTTCGTCTCGCTGAACGAGAGTGGTGCGCCCGGATCGATCTCTTCGATCCATCCGGCAACCGGTTCCACACCGGTGCGCCAACAGATCGCACCGACCCCGACCGCCAGGCAAGCCAGGCCGACGATGCCGACCGTGATGCGATGCCACACAGCAGGTATGCGATTCATGCGTCCTCACCTCCACGGCGGACGAGCCGCACCTTTGATGTCATATGCGGCTCCACCCCGTCGAGCACTGCGTCGACGACGCGCGCGATCTCGGCCCGATCGACAGTGTTGCCGTGTGTGGTGACCGTGACCTTGGCGCGACGCCGTCCAACCACCGTCGTGGCGTTCTCGACACCCGGAAGATCACCGACCACCGCGCTGCACCGACGCGCGACATCGCCGCGCCGAGTCCACAGAACCTCGTATCCGACCAGCGATATGTGTGTACGCCGACGCGGTTTGACCGCGACCCACAGCATCCACAGACCGACGACCACGAGCGCGATCGCGGCCGGCCACATCCACTCCCACCATTCGATGTCGGCAAGCCATTGCGCCGCGCTGTGCAGCCACCCCGCGCCGTCGAGCCAACCGAGATAGACGAGCAGATCTCGGACCGCAACCACCGCGAGTCCGATGAGCGCGATTCCGGCGAACAGTCCGACCATCGCCGCGCCCGGTGTCGCGGCGGGCACGAAGACCTTGCCCGCACCGATGTCTGCCGTCTTGGCAACGGCAGGTTTGGGGTGGCTCGGGGTCGGTGAAACCCCTGTGTCACTGGTCATCTGCGTGCCCCTGGGTGTCGTCGGGGTCGTCAGGTGGCGACGGAAGGTCGACGAACCCGGATTTGTTCTGGCTGGAAGACTCTCGCGAGACGATCTGCGCCACCGTCACATCCACGCGCGACGGTCGAATCCCGGTGAGCCGGGCCAACTCGTCCGCGACGTGCGCGCGAACCTCGACACACACGTCGGTGATCGCGCACGGCCACCTCAGCGCCACCGTCACCGACACCCGAGGCGCCGACTCCGACATGTCGTCGACCCGCGCATGCGGGTAATCGGCGCCGACAATCGCCCGTCCCGGGCCGCTGCCGGACAGCAGCGACCCGACCACCCCCTGGTATTCGATCACCCCGTCGACCGCGAGAGCCGCTCGCACCGCGATCTTCTCGCCCACCCGGTTCGCGATGACGAGTGCGCCACGGGGATCGTCCACGGCCGGCGCCGTCAAGGCATCCGACGCGGGATTCACGTCGTCGACGCCCCGCTCGACGGTCACCGATTCAGCCACGGTTGCGGCTCCGCAGGAGCGCTCCGAGATCGACCACGCCGTCGCGCTGCAGTCCCAGCGTCAGCCCGACCGCCCCGAGAAGCACCGCGAGCACAAAGCCGCCGAAGCCGCCCGTGGTGGCGGCAATGGCGAGGAGCAGACCTGCGAACAAGCCCAATGTTGCGTTGTTGATCATCGACTTTCACCTTCGCGCCTCTGGTGCTGCGGACAGACTGTTGCCCGCATCGTCCATGGAGTTGTCTGGAGTGGAGTTGTCTGGAGTGGAGTTATCCGGGGTGGAGATGTCTTCGACGGTGACGTTCAGCGGATATCCGACGATCTGTTCACCGGCCGCGCGGGCGGCGGCCGCGACCGTCCGAAGGTCGTGGTCGATGTCGACCACGATGTGTACCTCACCGGAGTCGTCACCGAGCGCCACCCCGCTGACCCGACCGCCGGGCAGGTAGGTGGCGACCTCACCGAAGAGCCCGGCGTGCAGCCCGGTCACGCCCGGCACGTCGCGCACCGCGTCCGCGACGCGCTGCGCCGCGGAACCCGCCGCCGCATCGGTCTCGTCGGTGATCACTGGACTCGGGGTGTTTCCGAACCACTGTCGTCGTCACCGAAACTGATGTCGTGGACGGTGACGTTCACCTCGGTGACCTCCAGGCCCGTCATCTGCTCGATGGCACTGATGACGTTGCGCCGGATCGCGGCGGCGAGTCGATGGATGGCGACGCCGTAGTCGGCGACGATCGAGACATCGACGGCGGCTTGCCTTTCCCCCACCTCGACGTTGATGCCCTGCGTTGTGCTCACCGACGTTCCTGGGAGCACATCGCGCACCTTCCCCACCACCCGTTCGGTGGCGCCACCGACATCGTGGACGCCATCGATCTCGCGGGTCGCGATGCCAGCGATCTTGGCGACCACCGTGTCGGCGATCGAGGTTCTTCCCCGGTCACCGGCAGCGGCCTCGTCACGACGGGCAAGTGCGAGCCCCTTGCCCGCGCCCTTCTCCCCCGATGGGGTCGGTGTGGCGGCGGATCCCTCGTCGGTGCCATCGGTGGCAGTTGCCTCGACGTGTGCTGAGCGGTCGGACACCTCAACCCCTTCGTTCGACGTTTTGCGCTTGTATAAAGTCAGTCGTAGTGAAGACGAAAAGCGCACGACCAAATTCGCGTGATCTAGATCACACCGAAGTGCTGATTCTGTCGGACATGAGCGACGACGAACTTGCCGGCGCAGCGTCCGTCGGCGATTCCGAGGCGTTCGGCATCCTGGTGACGCGGATGTCGCCCGGCCTGCTCCGGTATCTGCGTCGCATGGTCAGTGATCCACAACTGGCCGAGGATCTGGCGCAGGAGACCCTTCTCGCAGCATGGAAAGGGCTACCGGACTTCGAGTTTCGCAGTTCGTTCCGGACGTGGATGTTTGGTATCGCGCACCGCAAGACGGTGGACCATCGTCGACGCCGACGCGAAGTCCCCACCGACGACGAGCAGTTCGTCGATCTGGCCGCGACCGAACCACTGCCCGCCGACGAAGTCGAGCGGTTGACTCTGATCGAGGCACTTCGGGCAGAGTTGCCCAACCTGCCGGCCACGTCCCGCGCGGCCTGGTGGCTTCGCGAGGTCGAGGGACTCAGCACCACCGAGATTGCCAAGGTGCTGCAACTCAGCAACGGTTCGGTCCGGGGGCATTTGCAGAGGAGTCGCAAGTTCCTGTCCACGCGGCTCGCTCCGTGGAAACCACCGCGCGGATCGCCCGGCACGATCAACCATGCAAACACCGACGATCCGAAGGGAGGACACGATGAGCAGTGACATCTATGTCGACGCCGACAACGACGACACCGACGCCTGGCTCGTCGAGGCCGGCCGTCAGATCGACGAACCACAGAGCGACATCGCTCGCCTGATCGCGTCCATCTCCTCTGGACTCGGCCGGACCCTGCGACCTGCACGCACTCTTGCCACCGACGACGCGGCCATCGCGGTGAGCGACCGAGTTGTCAAGCAGCTCATCGCGATCCGTGTTCGACGGGCGCTCGGTCGACTGGTGGTGTTCGCGTCGGTCGATGGCGAAGGCGTCGCGGTGACCGGGGTCCGGATCGGACTGATCGCCCGCTACGGGGACGATTTGCCGACGTTGTCCGACGAGGTACGCGACGTGGTCGACGGCGTCTTGGCCGACACCATCGGAGACGAGCTCAGCGCGCACGCTCGTCGCAATGTGACCGTCCGGTGGCAGGACGTCTACACGCGGGAGTGGCTGACCTGAGCGCGCCTACGCCCCCACCGCTGATCAAACCGGCCGCCCCACCGCTGGTCGAGCCGGGACCGAGGCGCCAGCCGAGGACCCGTGTCGAGATCACATAAGTCACACGAGTGGTCTAGACACGTGTCGAGCTCGCTGCGCTCGCACGTCACGGCTCGACCTGCGCAAGCACGCCTCGAGCATCGATTGCGCTACCGCTTGCCGGCGCTCCAGGCGTACGGGAGGTCAGAGCCGTTGAGGACGTGGTCGCCGACCGACTGCAGCTTGTAGATCAACGGGTTGTGCGCAGAGATGGTGCGCGCATTGCGCCAGTGCCGGTCGAATCGCAGCCGCTCTGAGGTGATCGATGCGCCACCGACCTCGAACAGCTGGGTCACCGCGTCGAGAACAAGCGGAATGACGACACTCTGCGCCCGCGCGACGTCGAACTCCACCCGATCGAGAAGCGCGGTGTCCTCGCCGCCCGCGTCCAGCAGCACGTCGAGTTGGCCGGCGATGTCGAGCACCAGGGTGCGGGCCGCGTAGGCAGCGCCTGCCGCGCGTCCGATCACCTGCTGGACGAGCGGATCCTCACGAGGCAGATCCGCCGGAGCGTGGGTGAAGGTTCTGGTGCGGTTGCGCACCCACTCGGCGACGTCGTCGGTGGCGCGCTGCGCGATGCCGGCGAGCACCGCGAGCTGGACGAGCTGCAGGTACGACGTCGCATAGGTGCGACCCGCCCCACCGTAGCCCGGCCCCAGAACCCGATCATCGGACACTGCAACGGCATTGAACTCGGTAGTGCCACTTGCCGTCAGACGCTGACCGAAGCCGTCCCAGTCGTCGTGCTGGGTCACGCCCTCGGCATTCGCGTCGACAAGGACCGACACCCGCTCGCCATCCTTGTCCGCAGCCACCAGAATGTAGTCGGAGTACAGGCTCCCGGTGCTGTAATACTTTGTGCCGCTGAGCTTCCAGCGCGCACCGTCGGGGGTGAGGGCGGTCTGGTAGCGGTCGATCGCGCCGATTCCCGGTTCGGTGATGGCATTGCCCACCAGCTTGCCGTCGGCCACGGCCCGCAGCCACTGCTCGCGTTCGTCGCCGGCCTCGGCGAGCAGCTGGTCCTCGACAAAGGACCAGTGCACTCGAAGCGCCTGCGGCAGATTGGATTCCGCCGCCGCCAGGTCGATGAGCAGCCGGAACAGCTGCCGGACGGACGCACCGTACCCGCCGAACTCCGTGGGCACCCGTAGCGCACCGAACTTGGCCTCGCGCAGCCAGCCGGCCTCGGTGTAGGCGAGCGCACGATCGTCCTCGCGCTGCACCGCGCCGTCGGCAATCCGGGCGAAGATCGGCGCAAAGATCGCGTCGAGTTCCGCGTCGGAATGGCCGGCGCGAGTTTGCGGGTCGACGGATTGCTCGGAGTTGGGGACGGTCGCGGTCACCGGGTGTCCTTTCGGCTGCTGTCAGGTCGCCGGTCAGTTTCTACCGGCAGCCAAGGCGCAGCCACGTTTGCAACCGGACTGATCGCAACCGGGCCTCCTGACGGGCGGGTGGATGTCGTCGCGATCCCCGACACCAGGTAGAACGTAGGGAACAGCATTCGACACTGTGCCGATGCCGACTGTCATCGTCGCCGGGTGTCGCCGTTCGACGCAGGAAGGCAACCCATGGCGATCACTGCCGCGCCGAATCCCCCCAACCCCAACTCCCCCGACCTCGAGTCCCCGGAGCTCGATTCCCTGGACCCGCACACCCCGGTCATCGTCGGGGTCGGGCAGGCTGCCGAGCGGCTGACGGACCCCGGTTACGAGGCGCTGGGCGAGGCCGACCTCGCGTCGCGTGCGGTGAACGTCGCGATCGCCGACACCAACGCCGACAGTGTCGCGATCACGCAGGCCGTCGACACGGTGGTCGCCGTCCGGTCGTTCGAGATCTCGAGTCCCCTGTCCAGGTCGCCGCTCGGACGGCCAGACAACATGCCCCGGGCGGTGGCCGGACGCGTCGGGATCGATCCCCGGCGTGCCATCCAGTCGGTCACCGGAGGTCAGACACCGCAGGCGCTGGTCACCGAACTGGCGGCAGAGATCGCCGGGGGCCGCTCGTCGGGCGCGGTGCTCTTCGGTTCCGAGGTGATGTCGACCGTGCGCGACCTGATGACACGTCCCGAGTCCGACCGTCCGAATTTCACCGAGCAGGTCGGTGGGCAACTCGAGGACCGTGGCTTCGGCATTCGGGGCATGACCAGCCTCACCGAGGCACGCCACGGAATGACCGCCCCGGTCAATCAGTACGCGCTCCTGGAGAACGCTCGCCGACATCGCACCGGGCTCAACCGAGAGGCCTACGCGCAGGAGATGGGCGCTCTGTTCGCGCCGATGACGCGGGTGGCCGCGGCCAACCCGTTCGCAGCACGGCCGACCGAGCAGACGGCCGACGAACTCGTGACGGTCGACGAGTCCAACCGCAAGGTCGCCGAACCCTTCACCCGACTCCTCGTCGCCCGCGACCAGGTCAATCAGGCGGCCGCGGTCATCGTCATGTCGGTGGCCGCCGCGCGCGCAGCCGGCATCGATCCGGCTCGTTGGGTGTTCTTGCACGGACATGCCGAACTGCGGGAGCAGACACTCATGGCGCGGCCCGATCTGAGCGTCGCACCGGCCGCCGCCGCGGCGCTCGATCACGCTCTCGACGTCGCCGGAATCACGCTCGACGACGCGGCACACCTCGACATCTACAGCTGCTTTCCGATCGCCGTGTTCAACATCTGCGACGCCTTCGGCCTGCGGGCCGACGATCCGCGCGGCCTGACCGTCACCGGCGGACTCCCCTACTTCGGCGGCCCGGGCAACAACTATTCGATGCACGCGATCGCCGAGATCGTCGGACGCGTGCGGCGCGCACCGGGCGACTACGGCGTCGTCGTCGCCAACGGCGGCATCCTCAGCAAACACGCTGTCGGCATCTACTCCACCACTCCGGCCACGTGGCGCACCGACGACAGCACGGCGATCCAGGAGCGCCTGGACTCCGCGCCACGTGTCGCACGGTGCGACGACGCCGACGGTGCCGCGACGGTCGAAACCTTCACCGTGATCCATCACAAGGGCGGTCGGCGCACCGCAATCGTGATCGGCAGACTGGACGACGAGACGACGGATGCGCCCGGCCCGCGGTTCGTGGCGAACACCGATCCCGACGACACCGAGTTGCTCGACATCCTCGATGCGCGTGATCCGATCGGTATGCCGGTGGTGGTGCGGTCGACGACGGATGGCAACCGCGTGTACGCAAGCGCCGAGTCGCTGCGGCGACTCCACCCGCCGACCACGCCCGGATTTCGGGATTCCTACGAGCACATCGAGATTCGACGTGATGGCCACCTCCTCGAGGTGACGATCAACCGGCCTGAGGCACGCAACGCGCTGCATCCGGCCGCGAATGCCGAACTCGACTCGGTGTTCGACGCCTACTTCGCCGACCCCGAACTCTGGGTGGCCATCCTGACCGGCAAGGGCGACAAGGCTTTTTCCGCGGGCAACGATCTGGCGGCCACCGCGAGCGGTGCGGTGTTCTCGGTACCGAAGAACGGCTTCGCGGGTCTCACCTCCCGTCCCAGCCTGCCCAAACCGGTGATCGCGGCGGTCAACGGCTTCGCCCTCGGCGGTGGATGCGAGATCGCACTCGCCTGCCACATCATCGTGGCCGACGAGGACGCGACGTTCGGGTTGCCCGAGGTGCGCGTCGGACTCGCGGCGGCGGCCGGTGGACTGGTTCGGCTCCCACGCGCGGTCGGGCCCGCACTGGCCCGCGACATGATCCTCACCGGACGTCGGCTGTCGGCGAGCGAGGCGGCCGCGGCCGGCCTGGTGAGCCGAATCGCGCCGAGCGGCAAGGTACTCGAAACCGCGCGCGGCGTCGCCGAGGAGATCCTCGCCGGCTCACCGGTGTCGGTGCGGGCATCGCTGGAGACCATGGAGGAGACGTCGGCCATCGCCGACACGATCGCCGCAGTCGGTGCGAGCACCACCGTTCTCGACACCCTCATCAGCAGCAGCGACACCATCGAAGGCATCACCGCCTTCGTGATGAAGCGGCCGCCGAAGTGGTCGGGTCACTGATCCGAAGATCGGTGTGCCGGTCGTCCAGCTCATCGGTCTGCTGGTGATCTGGCTCGCGTCGGACAAGCCCGAAATCGTCTGTGCCGTCTACCTTGTCGCGAGCACTGCCTTCGGCCTCCTGACCTGAGGAAATCTGTACCTGGGAGCCCAGTCAGATGCACAGTGCACGTGGTCGGGCTGGGGCGTACAGATATCCGACGGGGTGGGCAGTGCGCTCCCCGCGGTATGACCGGGTCGCCCCGGGAGTTGGCGACCGAAACGGTCGCCGTGAGGTGTCTCCGAGGGCAATCCTCCCTTGGTGGCACCTCAGGAGGACCGTTCTGGACGGCTTGGCTCTTCCCGCACCCGCGATCGCCGACGCAGGCGGCGGGCGGTCCGCTGATCCGAAGAGTTCGGTGACCACAGCGCTGAACTGGGCAAATACGATAGTGCCGTGCCCACGAAAGTTAGGGGAAGAACTTCTTCCCCGGGGTTCGTAGTCGTCCGCGCGAATTTTCTGGGGGAGGACTCCAAGGGTAGGGGACGAGTTTTCTTCCCCTACTTTTGTGGGCGCACGTGCCTGGCGTCGCCTTCGGCGGAACGCGACGACCGACAGCCGGTGACTGAGATCGGGCCCGTCAGCGTCCGCTTCCGGGATATACCCGGAGGACCACCGTCAGGGGCCCGATCCTGGCCGCCGGTCCTGCCCTCTTCCCGCTTCCACGATCGCCGACGCAGGCGGCGGGTGGGTCGCTGACTCGATGAGTACCGCCTTCGGCCTCCTGAACTGGGGGAATAGAGCCTGCCGCGGTTGGCTCAAGGCAGTGCTACCGACACTCTGTGTCCTGTTGGAGAGTCTGTGTGCTGTAGCACCCAGCTGACCCGATTCGACACTGGGTGTGGCTAGGCCGCTGGCTCGCACCTAGCCAGCGGAGGCAGAGGCTTCGACGTCCGCGGGCTCGAGCCGACCGTTCATCTGAAACGGATGGAATGCCCGTGTCGCGATGCGCCGCACCACCCCCATGATGAACACTTGTTCCCGGCGGTTCCCCGATCGGGGAACGGGCGAGCTCATGGAGGCAGATGGTGGCGAGGCACAAGTCGGAGAAGTCGGCATCCGCGGCACCGGTATCGGCGCGCTCACCCGAGTCCCAACGTCTCGACCCGCCGTCGTGGACGCTGCCGCGCGGCACGATCGTTCTGCTCACCATCGCCGGCATGGTGGTCGCGATCGGCGGCATCAAGGCGGTGTCGGGACTTGTCGGCCCCATCTTCCTCGCGCTGATGCTGACGGTGGCGGTACAGCCGGTCCCGGTGTGGTTACGGCGCAAGGGCTGGCCACGGTGGGCGTCGTTCCTGGTGACGGTGCTGCTGGTGTACGGCATCCTCATCACGCTGTTCGCGTCGCTGGCCTTCTCGCTGGCGCGTCTGGCGACGATCCTGCCTACCTACAGCGCCAAGTTCGACGACCTGATCAAACAGTTCCAGAGCTTCCTGACCGATCACGGGGTCAGCCAGGACAAGGTCCACCAGATGCTCTCCAACACCGATTCGAGCAAGGTGGTCTCGGTGGTCGGCGACCTTCTGTCCAGCACCCTCAACGTGACCAGCGCGCTCGTGCTGGTGCTCGCCCTGTTGCTGTTCATGTCCGCCGACGCGGTCGGCTATGACGACAAGATGGCCGAACTGAACCGCACCCGGCCCGACATCGCCTCCGCGTTCTCGTCGTTCTCGCGGGGAACCCGGAGTTATCTGGTGGTGACCACGGTCTTCGGACTCATCGTCGCCGTTCTCGACACCGGTGCGCTCGCCCTGATGTCGGTCCCGTTACCGGTTCTGTGGGGTCTGCTCTCGTTCATCACCAACTACATCCCCAACATCGGTTTCGTTATCGGGGTCATCCCACCTGCGCTGCTCGCACTGCTCGACGGCGGTTGGGACAAGATGCTCTGGGTCATCGTGGTGTACAGCGCAATCAACGTGATCATCCAGTCGGTGATCCAACCGAAATTCGTCGGCGACGCCGTCGGTCTGTCGACCACTCTCACCTTTGTGTCACTGATGTTCTGGGCGTGGGTGATCGGACCACTCGGCGCCATCCTCGCCGTCCCGCTTACCCTCATGGCGAAGGCGCTGCTCATCGACATCGACCCGGCGACCAAATGGGCCGACGTGCTGCTCTCCTCGTCGGCAAGCGGCAAGAAGGACACCGAACCCGATGCCGACGGTGATGCACCGGACGGTGATTCGCCCGGCGAGGCGGAATCCGTCGCGGTTGCGAAATCCGACGGGCCCGACGATTCCGGCCCCACACCCGAGGCAGCACCGGCACCATCGTGATGTGACCCCGATCGACGCCGATCACACCCAGGACTTCGCCGGTCCTGGGTCATTCGGTAGATTCTCAGATACAGAATCTGATCACACCCGTTTACAGATAGGTTTCGCCCGCTCATGGACATGAACTGGTCCCCGGCCGACGCCGCGTTTCGCGATGAGGTCCGCGCGTTTCTCGACGAGAAGCTGACCCCCGACCTGCGCGCCGCAGGCACATTACGGACGAGCGTTTACTCCGATCACGAAGCATCGATGACCTGGCAGGCAATCCTGCACGAACGCGGCTGGGCCGCCCCGGCCTGGCCGGTGGAGTACGGGGGCTGCGACTGGTCGCTGACCCAGCACTACATCTTCAGCCGCGAGTCGATCCTGGCCGGCGCTCCCGCCTTGTCGCCCATGGGAATTCGCATGGTGTCGCACGCCATCATGGCCTTCGGCACCCAGGAGCAGAAGGATTTCTTCCTGCCCGGCATCCTCGACGGCAGCGTGTTCTTCTGTCAGGGATACTCCGAACCGGAGGCAGGCTCCGACCTCGCGTCGCTCTCGATGGCGGCGGTCAGTGACGGCGACGACCTGGTGGTCACCGGCAGCAAGATCTGGACCACTCACGCCTCGGAGGCCAACTGGATCTTCTGCCTCGTCCGCACCTCGCGACTCGAGCGTAAGCAGCAGGGCATCACCTTCGTGCTGATCGATATGAACGATCCCGGCATCGAGGTGCAACCGCTGGTGTTCGCCTCCGGCGAGCAGGTCCAGGCGCAGGTGTTCTTCGACGGTGTGCGGGTGCCCAAAAAGAACGTACTCGGCACCATCGACGACGGCTGGACCGTCGCCAAGTACCTCCTCGTCTTCGAGCGTGGCGGCGGTGCGGCCGCACCTGCCCTGCAGGTCATGGCCGACAACATCGGCACCGACGCGGCCGGTGTCGTCGCGCCCGACGGCGGCCCGCTGTCGGAGTACCCGGCGTTCGCCCACAAGCTCGCCGATCTGAAGGTCCGCGCCAAGATCCTCGAGATCCTCGAGTACCGGGCGCTGGCGGCGATGACGTCGGGCAAGGACCCCGGCTCGATCGCATCGATGCTCAAGATCCTGGGTACCGAACTGAGCCAGGAGATCACCACCCTCGCCCTGGAGGCCGCCGGCCCGCACGGGCGCGCGTTCCAGCCGCATGCCGCGAAGCCGGGCGGGCCGATCGCCCAGTACACCCCGCCGACCGACGGTTACGTCAGTGGCGAGCCGTGGCAGGCCGTGGCCCCGCTGCACTACTTCAACGACCGCGCCGGCTCGATCTACGCCGGCAGCAACGAAATTCAGCGCAACATCCTGGCCAAGGCCGCACTGGGACTCTAGAGAAGACGAGACTGATGGATTTCACACTGACCCCGGAGCAACAACTTCTCTCCGATGGGCTGAACAAATTCCTGGACGCCCGCTACGACCTGCAGGCCAGCCGCGAAGCGGTCAAGGTCGGCGCCGGCTGGCAGCCAGAGATCTGGCGAGCACTCGTCGAAGAACTCGGCGTCGTGGGCGCCTGCTTACCCGAAGCGGTGGGCGGCGACGACGGCGGGCCCGAGGAACTGATGGTGGTGACCGAGGCCCTCGGCCACGCGCTCGTCGTCGAACCGTTCGTCGACTCGGTGGTGCTCGGCGCACGCCTGCTGCACGCAACGACAGCCGCACCGGCGCTGGCCGCCGCCGAACGGATCGCATCCGGCGAAGCCGTGAGTGCACTTGCCGCGCTGGAGGATTCGTCCGGTGGCAACCTGTCCCGTATCGCCACCAGCGCCGAACGCGACGGTGACGAATGGGTTCTGAACGGTGCCAAGGCCGTCGTCACCTCGGCTCCGCTGGCCGACTATCTGATCGTCAGTGCCCGCACCGCGGGCGAACCCGACGACCCGGCCGGCGCCTCGCTGTTCCTCGTCGAACTCGGCGACGGCGCGCCGGCAGGTATCACGTCACACCCGGTGCGCACCATCGACGATCGGCTCGCCGCCGACCTCGTGTTCACCGACGTCCGCCTGCCTGCCGACGCCCTGATCGCCGAGGGTGCCATCGATCTGCTCGAACGTGCCTGGGACGAGGCGACCGCTGCGGTGGTGTCCGAGGCCGTGGGCCTGATGCGCAAGGTCTTCACCGACACCGTCGAATATGCCAAGCAGCGCCAGCAGTTCGGCGTCCCGATCGGCAGCTTCCAGGCGCTGCAGCACCGCATGGTCGACATGCACCTGGAACTCGAACAGTCGGTCGCCGCGCAGTACTTCGCGATTCTGTCGCTGGACGCACCGGCCGCCGAGCGTGCAGCGGCGGTGTCCGCGGCCAAGGCGACGATCAGCCGCGCGGCACGGTTCATCGGTCAGAACGCGGTGCAGCTGCACGGCGGCATGGGTATGACCGAGGAACTCGCGATCGGTCACTACTTCAAGCGTCTGACCGCGATCGAGTACGAATTCGGCACTGCCGACGCACACATCGCCCGGTTCGCCGCTGCCACCTCTGCCGGCTGACGACACCACATCGACAAGGGGCGCCACGGATCTCGTGGCGCCCCTTGTCGTTTCACGTTGGTGTCAGGTGCGGTCGGCTCGGGCTGCCGAAGCTGCGCGGAGCATCAGCACGCCGATGGCCGCTACTCCGATTCCGCGGGGTGCCTCCCAGAAGAATCCGGAGATCCCGGCGACGGCCGGCAGTGGCAGCAGGAACCCGACCATGCCGATCGTGATGAGCACGCCAATCCAGATCGGGACGGCTCGGTTGCGGATGAGGCTCGATCCCAGCAGGGCCAGGCCGACGAGCATCACCACCGCCCCGAAAGCGTTGATCGCGATGAATTCCGGTGTACCGAGCATCGAGTCGTCGTCAGCGATGAGGTGCGCGGTCGTCGGGTCGTTGGCAAACGGGTAGGCCACGAAGATCTCGACGGCCAGGTGCGCCGTCGACGTGACGACATTGCCCACGAAGTAGAGCACGATCCCGACGAAGCCGGCGATGCCGATCCGGGGGCGTAGCCACACGTACATGCCGGGCAGGCCGAGCAGCACAAGAATGGTGCCGACGGCGAGCAGTATCTGTGCCCATGGCGCCGTCGCGCCTTGCAGTGCCTCGACCGAATGACCCTTGCCGTCGACGATCGGATGCAGAGTGCCGCCCGCCACGCACAGCGCGCCGCCGAGGATCAACGAGACAGCGCTGAGGCGCCGGATGACCGGCCAATCGGGACGGCCGACGCGCGAGCCCGGCGCGTGGGTGTCGGAACTGCGGCCGTGTGGGCCGGACATGGTGTCGGGGGTGGTGGGATGCTGGGGATGCAGTGATGTTGTCATGCCAACACCTTCCGAGCCGGCCCTGGTATTCGCCTGGTGCGTCGCTGGAGCACCCGGTAGATTCACTGTCTGTGCAGGTCGAGCCCATTCCGATCCGAGTGCTCGGACCGCTCACGGTGACCGCGGCCGACGGTGAGAGCGTCGATGTCGGGCCGCGCAAGCTGGTCGAACTCCTGGTCATCCTCACCGCCGAACGGGTGCCCCGCTCCGCCGACCATCTCGCCGAACTCCTCTGGCGCGGCAGCCCGCCACGTTCCGTTGCGGTCACCCTGCAGGGCTACATCTCCCGTCTACGCAAAGCACTCGCCGCTGTCGACGGGGTCCGGATCGACACCGTGACAACCGGTTACGTCTTGCGCTGTGACGGGTCCGGGACCGACCTCGACGTGCTGGAACGTCTGAGCACCGACGGTCTGCGCCTGGCCCGCACCGATCCGGCTGCCGCAGCCGAGACACTGTGTCGTGCACTCGATCTCTGGCGCGGTCCGCCGGTGGGCGAGGTCGCCGACATCGCCGAGATGGCACCGGAGATCACCCGTCTGGAACAGATGCGTGCCGACCTGACCGAGAGTGCCGCAGAAACCCTCCTGACCACGGGTGAGCATCGTCGAGCCGTCACGCTGCTCAGCGATCTCCTCCGCCACCAGCCCTATCGCGAGGGTGCGGTGCGTGTCCTCGCGACCGCGCTTGCGCACATCGGACGCCCCGCCGACGGTCTCGCGGTGATCCGGGACCTGCGTGGCCGACTCGCGGACGATCTCGGGCTCGATCCCGATCCACGCACGCTCGCGGTCGAAGCCGAGTTGCTCGATCCGGCGTCGGTTGTCACCCGCCCTGTCCAGGTGCCGGAACCGGTGGAGCAGCGCACCACCATGATTTGTGGTCGCGACAACGAGCTCAAGGTGCTGAGGGCGGTGCTGCGACGAGGCTCCGGGCGACTCGCCGGTGCCGTGGTCACCGGCCCGTCCGGAATCGGCAAGTCGTCGCTGGTCGACGCCGCACTCGACATGGCCGATCTGCCCGTGCTCCGCACCGTCGGACGCGCGGCCACCGATGAGCCACTGCGCGGACTCACCGACCTGTTCGGCGTCTTCCCGTCAGCAAAGAATGTGGACGTCACGGCAACCGACCTGGTGTCGGCGACTGACGACGCCATCCGGTCTCGCCTCTGCGCGCACGGTCGAGTCGTCCTGAGCATCGACGACCTGCAATGGATGGATCTCGACTCGGCTCAGGCACTCGGCCGGGTGCTCGCCGGCATGCGATTGATGCCCGTCACCGTCGTGGCAACCTCCCGCGACAAGACGAACCCGGCCGCACGGCTCATCGCCGATGCCCTCGCCAAACACGGTGATCTGTCGGACATCGCGCTGGGCCCACTCGACGACACCGACCTCACCCAACTCGTGACACATCGGCTCTCCGAGACCGGACTCACTCTCGCCCCCGGCCCGCTGGTCGAGCAGAGCCTCGGCAATCCCCTTGTCGCACTGACACTGTGCGATGCCATGGCCACCGGATCGGCTTCCGGCGAGGCACGCCTGATCCCCGACGCGATCGGACGTCGGCTCGACGACCTCGATCCCGCGGCCCTCGCACTGGCGACGCTGCTCGCAGTATCTGGCGGCGCCCTTGACAATGACATCCTGGGCGACATGGGTTACGCCGCAGGCTCACCGATCCGCGCCGCGCTGATCGACGCACGGTTCGCGGGCACCGAACCCGATACCGCACTGTCGCTTTCGCACAGCCGGATCACCGAGGCCGTCGTCTCCCACTGTTCACCGGGCGATCTCGCGCGCACCCACCGACGACTTGCCGCCGCACTGCTGGCTCGACGCCCGCACGAGTTGTCCTCGATTGCAACACATCTCGCCGCCGGTGCGGATGATCCGCAGACCCGCGCACGCGCTGTCGAAGCGGGTGTCGAAGCCGCGCGGGCCGCCCACCGCTCGGGAGCCGACCACCAGGCCGTCGAACTGGTCCGCCGAACACTCACCCTTCTCGACACGGACCGCGACCAACCGGGAACCGCTCACTCGCGTGTCGAAACATTGCGACTCGGTGGATCATCGGCGATCGCGCTGGGCGACTTCGATTCCGCCATGAGCTTTTTCGAAGAGGCCGCCACGATCAGTCGCATCGACAGCGACTGGCCCGCACTCGCCGAGACCGCGTTGCTGGCGGCACCCCGGGGGGTCGCAGGCTATTGGTCGGGGTACGGCATGATGCATTCGGGCAATCCGGCGCTGGTCGCCGAGGCACTCGGTCACGACGATGTCCTGGACGCGGATACCGTCGTGAGACTGCAGGCGGGCGAGGCCGCCCGCCGGACTGTTCTCGGCCTGCCCGGTGCGCGCGATCACCTTGCAGTTGCCGCAGAACTCTGCGAGCCCGGATCGTCGGCGGCGCACGACGTGCTGCTGGCCGAGTTCCTGTGTCGATGGACTCCGGCCGACCGAGCCGACCGCGCCAAGATCGCCGACGAGTTGTATCGGACGTCGGGTGGCGACGTGCACCGGAGAGCGACGGCCCTGCACCTGCAGCGCGTGTGCGCCCTGGAATCCGCCGATGTTCGCATGGCCCGGCGAATCTCGACCGAGGTCAGCCGGGTCATCGCCACACATCCCGACACCGACCTCGCCACCATGCAGTTGTGGTGGCGGGTGATGCTGGCCCTGCTGCGCGGGAACTTCGAGCAAAGCTCCGAACTCACCACCGAATATGCGGAATCCGTTGAGTCACTGGGCGACCAGGCCAAGCTGCTGTCGGAGGCCTCCATCGCGACCAGCGAGTCGATCGCCTTGTGGCTGCGCGGCAGGCTGCACGAGATGCTGCCCCGATTCGACGATCTCACCGAGAGCGTCGACGACGATTTCGCACTCGTCATCGCCCTCGGGTCCGCGGAGGCCGGAGACGTCGACCGCGCGCTCGCCGTGGCGACCGAGATCACCGCGGATGCGGCAAGTTGGTCGGGTCCGCGAGTCGTCGTCCGCGTGCCACTCCTGGTGGACGCGCTGTACATGGCTTGGCGCACCGGCGAAGACCTCGACCGGACACGGCGGATAGCGGCACGGATCGCGCCGTTCGTCGAAGACTGGAACGACGGCCTGATCGTGCAGTGGCCCGGCGTCGTGTGCGTCGGACCGGCCTCCCTGTATCGCGGGAGCCTCGGGGCGATCGTCGGAAATGACAGCGCCGCAGACGATCTCGAAGCCGCCGCCCATCTTGCCGACGACACCGGTGCTCGCCCGTTCGCTGAACGCGCACGTGCGCGTCTGGCGCATCTGCGGGAGAGCCACTGACCCAAGAAGTTCGGTGGTCAGCGCTCTGACCTGGGTAAATGCAGCCTGCCGAGGAGTCGCACCTGACACTCTGCGTCCCGCGTGGTCCTGCGAGAACTCGAGTTGAGTTGGAGAACGCGAGTGCTGCAGCACTCGCGTTCTCCAATTCGGCTTCGGTTGTCGCGGGTGCCGGCCGCGTGGACTCGAAGAACTCGGTGACCACCGCTCTGACCTGGGGGTATGTGACGGTCCTACGTGGCGTGGCTGCGGAAATCAGCAATCCTTCCAGACCGGGTCGCGCTTGCCCAGGAAGGCCGAGATACCTTCCTGCGCATCGCATGTCATCGCGTTCTCGGCCATCGTCGCCGACATCAGTTCGTACGCGTCGTCCTCGGCGATCTCGATCTGGCGATAGAACGCCTGTTTGCCGATGGCCACCGTCGACGCGCTCGACGCCGCGATGCGGGTCGCCAGCTCACGCACCGAACCAGCCAGAACATCGTCGTCGACGACGGAGCCGACCAGTCCCCAGTCGGCGGCGGTGTCCGCGTCGATCAGGTCGCCGGTCAGCAGCATGTGCATCGCACGTTTGCGCCCGACGGCGCGGGTCAGCGCCACCATCGGGGTCGAACAGAACAATCCGATCTTCACTCCCGGCGTACTGAATCGAGCACTGCGGCCGGCGACGGCGAGATCGCAGGTCGCGACGAGCTGACATCCGGCCGCGAACGCCATGCCGGCAACCTCGGCGATCACTGGCTGCCGAATGCGATGGATGGTTGTCATCATCTCGACGCAGCAGTCGAAGATCGCCCGTTCCTCCTCGAGACTGCGTCCGACGAGTTCGGTGAGATCGTGCCCGGCGGAGAACGCGGGCCCGAGCGCTCGGATGACAACCACCCGCACCGCCGGGTCGCCGTCGAACACGCGCAGCGATTCGGTGACCTCGCGCATCACCTCCGACGACAGAGGATTACGGCGCCGCGCACTGGCCAACGTGATCACTCCCAGTGCTCCGTCGACCTCGGCCCGTACCGCAGCGTCGACCGTTGCTGACGTGGTCTGCGAATCCTCACCCATGGTGGCCTCCTCGTCCGTCCCCTCACTGTGCCGGATCATCGGGCGGGGGGATCGGGATTCACCGTCGGACTGTCCGGTCGATCAGGTGTCAGCGCGGCAGCGGGCCGAGGAACGGCAGAACCGTGGTGCATCCGCGGTCTGCTGTGCGCGCGCCGAGCGCCTCGAGCACGATGCGGACCGCGACCGGATCGGCGGTCATCTCATAGTGCTCGGTGAAATCGGTCGGGCAGACGTCCTGCAGCACCACGTTGCGGACATTGCGACCGCGCAGCATTCCGGTGCGATACGGGGTCGCTACCTCGTCGTACCGCGTGACGATCATGGTGAAATCGATGTCCGGCGCGATTCGCGGGTCCGGGTTGAGGGTCCGCAGGAACCCCGATCCGGGCGTGAGCTGACAGGGTCCCCCGCACTGCCGCGCAAGGCGCGGCCCGACGTCGGGTATCTCGAGCGCGGCCGCGAGGGCGGTCTGCACACCGCTCACGTCCGACCCGTGCAGCGGCGCACCAAGCGCCACATAGTCATTCACGCGTGGCACGCCGCCGAGGTGATTGAGGTAGTAGAACGGTATCGCCCCACCCATCGAGTGTCCGACGAGGTCGACCTGGCGTGCACCGGTCGCCAAGCGCACCCGATCGATGAACGCGGCGATCTGACGTGCACTCTCCTGAACCGTGGTGACGGCCCCGACCGGGCCGAGCCAGTCTCGGCCGTAGGTCGTGGAGAACACGCAGTACCCCGCCGCGGCGAGCACCGGCGCCATCGTGTCCCAGGTGACGGTGTCGTTGCTCAAACCGTGCAACAAGACGACGGGTTCAGGGTGCCCGGCGTCGGGCCGGCATCGCCAGTCGTTGGCGCCGGGCGGTGAACTGTTCGGCCGGGCCAGGGCTGCGGCAAGTCCACCGATGTAGCTGTGCGACGGCGCTGCCGACGCCGGGTCCGGACTGGTCGGCACTCCCAGCAACGCCAATGCGCCGACCAGCACACCGACCGCGACACGACGCATGATCTTCACGAGTTGACTCCCCTCCGCCACGATGACCGACCGGTCGGTCATAATCTAGCACGCGCTCGGCCGGTCGCCTCGCCGACTACGATGAGTCTGTCCGACGATCACACGTCGTGTTCTCTGCAGGAGGTGACCGTTGCCCCGTCCGGCCGAACCGGGTCGTAGCGCGCTCCTGCGTGCGGGAGCCGAGGTCGCGACCGAACGCGGACTCAAGGGCCTTAGCGTGAATGCCGTCGTCGATGCTGCCGGCATGGCGAAAGGCAGCTTCTACCACCACTTTCCCGATCGTCGAAGCTATGTGATCGCCCTGCACCGCGAGTATCACGACGCGATCGACGCGGCTGTTTCCCTCGCGATCGACGGTCGCCAACCAGGCGAAGGGCGCCTGCGCGCCGGGATCATCGCGTACCTCGACGCTTGCCGACGCACCCGCGCCACCAAGGCGTTCCTGGCCCAGTCCCGCACCGACACCGACCTCCTCGACGAGGTGACCGCACGCAATGCGGCGGCGACCGAGAAGATGCGCACCGACGTCGGCCTCCTCGGCTGGGACGACCCGGGTGCGATCGCCACGCTGACCGTCGCCATGGTCGCCGAGACCGCCTTGGTCGAGTTGTACGCAGACGCCGAGCAACCCGCCCTTCGAGACGCCATCTTCGCTCTGCTCCTGGCGAACTCACCATCCTGAACTGCGTCGATCAGGCGCAATGTCAACTCCGCCGTGACCCGTCCAGCCCCGGGAGTAGAGTGACGCAGGCCACACGGGAGTGGCATTCGACGCGACCGCAAGAGCGACGAAAGGGCCCAACGGATGACCGCCACCGCACAACGTCCGGACCACCCCGACATCGAGTACGTCACCACCGATCCCGACCAACCGCCCGTCGCGATCATCGACCGCAGCCCGATGACGACGGGGAAGAAGATCCTCTTCGCGGTGATCGGACTGCTCGGCGCCGTCGCCTGGGCGATCGTCGCCTTCGTCCGCGGTGAATCGGTCAACGCCGTGTGGTTCGTGGTGGCCGCGCTGTGTACCTACGTCGTTGCCTACCGCTTCTACGCGCGCCTGATCGAGATGAAGATCGTGAAGCCGCGCGACGACCACGCGACACCGGCCGAGATCCTCGACAACGCCCAGGACTACATGCCGACCGACCGTCGGGTCCTGTTCGGCCATCATTTTGCCGCGATCGCCGGTGCCGGTCCGCTCGTCGGCCCGGTCCTGGCGGCTCAGATGGGCTACCTGCCGGGAACCATCTGGATCATCATCGGCGCCGTTCTGGCGGGCTGCGTGCAGGACTACCTGGTGCTGTCGATCTCGGTACGACGCCGGGGCCGCAGCCTCGGCCAGATGGCGCGCGACGAACTCGGCGCCGTCGGCGGCATCGCGGCGATCGTCGCGGTCTTCGTGATCATGATCATCCTCATCGCGGTGCTCGCGCTGGTGGTGGTCAACGCTCTCGCCGAAAGTCCTTGGGGCGTCTTCTCGATCGCGATGACCATCCCGATCGCCCTCTTCATGGGCGTCTACCTCAGATTCCTCCGACCGGGCCGGGTCACGGAGATCTCGGTGATCGGCGTCGTGCTGCTGTTGGCGGCCATCGTCGCCGGTCGCTACGTCGGCGAATCCTCGTGGGGCCACGACTGGTTCAGCCTGTCCCCGGTGGTGCTCAGCTGGTGCATCATCATCTACGGCGTGGCCGCGGCCATCTTGCCGGTCTGGTTGCTGCTCGCCCCGCGCGACTATCTGTCCACCTTCATGAAGGTCGGCACCATCGCACTACTCGCCATCGGCATCATCATCGTCCAGCCTGTGATGAAGGCACCGGCGGTGAGCGAGTTCGCCTGGAACGGAAAGGGTCCGGCATTCTCCGGGGCGCTCTTCCCGTTCCTGTTCATCACGATCGCCTGCGGAGCACTGTCCGGATTCCACTCCCTCATCTCTTCCGGCACCACTCCCAAATTGCTCGCCAAGGAAGGACAGGCGCGCATCATCGGCTACGGCGGCATGCTCACCGAATCCTTCGTCGCCATCATGGCGCTGATCACCGCGTGTATCCTCGATCAGCACATCTACTTCGGCATGAACGCCCCCAAGTCCCTGACCGACGGCACCGCGCAGGGTGCAGCCGATTACGTCAACGGCCTCGGCATATCCGGCGAGCCGATCACCGCCGAGCACTTCGAGCAGGCCGCGCAGGGGGTCGGCGAGGCCTCGATCGTGTCCAAGACCGGTGGCGCCCCGACCCTGGCCATGGGCATGGCCGATACCCTGCAGGAGGCGATCGGCGGAGAGTCGTTGCGCGCCTTCTGGTATCACTTTGCGATCATGTTCGAGGCACTGTTCATCCTGACCACGGTCGACGCCGGGACACGCGTGGCCCGTTTCATGCTGTCCGACGGCATCGGAAACCTGCCCGGCGCCAAGAAGTTCAAGGATCCGTCGTGGCGGCCGGGCGCGTGGCTGTGTACCGCCCTCGTGGTCGCCGGCTGGGGATCGATCCTGCTGATGGGCGTCACCGACCCGCTCGGCGGCATCAACACACTGTTCCCGCTGTTCGGCATCGCCAACCAACTTCTCGCGGCGGTGGCGCTGACCGTGGTGACGGTCGTCATCGTGAAGCGAAACCTGTTGAAATGGGCTTTGATACCCGCGGTACCCCTCGTCTGGGATCTCATCGTCACGATGACGGCCTCGTGGCAGAAGATCTTCTCCGACAATCCGTCGATCGGCTATTGGTCCCAGCATCGTGCGTTTGTCGACGCGAAGAACCAGGGTCTGGACAGCTTCAAGACAGCCAAGACACCGGCCGAGATCGATGCCGTCATCCGCAACACCTTCGTCCAGGGCACACTCTCGATCGTGTTCGCCGTGCTGGTGCTCATCGTCGCCGTCACCGGAGCCCTGTTGTGTGTCAAGGCCATTCGTGCCGGCGGCCTACCGACCACCGAGGACGAGCCGGTCCAGTCGCACATTTTCGGACCCAGCGGGCTCATCGAGACGCCCGCGGAGAAGGCCGTCGAACGGGAATGGGCCGAGTACGCGGCCCGACAAGAGCACCCACCGAATCGTCGTCGCCACGAAGACTCCACGTCGGGAGCCTCGGGATGACCGCTGCCGGCGTCCGCGAACGAATCAACGCGATCGGCCGATATGTCGGCGACCTGATGGGCGATCGTCACTATCAGCGCTACCTCGACCACCATCGGCGCCGGCATCCCGCCGAGCAACCCATGTCGGAAAGCGAGTACTGGCGCACCCGATATGCGGCTCAGGACTCGTCTCCTCAGGGACGTTGCTGTTAAGGCGTGTCTCCCAAATGCCCTAGGGCGTGTCTCTATCGAGCCCGATCAGTGCGGCACAGGCGGTAACCGTCGGTTCGACGATCGTCGCAATGGGTTGCCCGGCTTCGACCGCGTTGGCGGTCAATTCACGGATTCCACCCCAGATCACGATTGCGATCTCCCGTGAGATGGGTGTGACCCCGGCCTTCCGCATGACCGGGGTCGACGTCAAATCGGTGAACAGCGTGATCCAGGCTTCCATCGCTTCGGCCTTCATCGCCTGCGCCGACGCCCCCAGGGCCGGCAGCTCACGTATCCAGCTGAGAGCCAGTTCTCGCCGCTGGTCATTGGCCCGCGCGTAGGCAATCACCGCCTGCCGAATCTGGGACTGCCAAGGCGCAGAGGAATCAACTTGCCCCGCAATGTAATCCACGATCGAGCTGTTGGTGACCCGTAGCAGTTCCACAAAGCAGTCCTGCTTGTCGCCGAACTCCTGATAGAACGAGCGACGCGAGGTCCGGGCCACCCGCACAACGTCGGCAACCGTGGTCTCCCGATAACCACGTTCGCCGACACAGGTGAGCATCGCCCGCAGCAGCCGTGCCCGGGTGGAGTCCTCTTGATCCAGGCCGGCCACCCGCATCGAACGCGGCATCGTCGATTCGGTGGTGGACATACATCGAGAGTAGGCCCTTGCTCGCAGCCGGTACACCCGCGTACCGTCGTTGGTACAAATACGTACCACTACTGTCCCGCCGCTGCCCTTGGCGCATCGTCGACACAGTGGGATTGGAGTCGAGCCGATGGCCGCCGAACCGTCACCGACCGCGACCATCTCACCAGCCACGGATTCTGTTGCACCGCCCCGGGTCCCGCTCCCCAGGGCGGCACAGGGACTCGGGTTCCTCATCTCTCGCCACGCGATGATGCGATGGTGGCACCGGCGCCTCGGCGACGCCTTTGTCCTCGACCTGCCCATTTTCGGCGATTGCGTGGTGATCTCCGATCCGGCGCACGCGAAGCAACTGTTCACGGCCGGCGACAAGGTGCACAACGTCAGCCCCAACCTGGGACGGGTGCTCGGCGACGGCTCGGTCTTCTCACTCGAGGGCACCGACCATCGCCGCCGCCGCAAGTTACTCACACCTCCGTTGCACGGCAAGCGCATCAAGACCTACGAGTCCATCGTCGAAGAGGAGACGCTCGCCGAGATTGCCACCTGGCCGCAACGGCGACGGTTCCGCTCCCTGGAACCGATGATGCACATCACCCTCAACATCATCCTTCGTGCTGTTTTCGGCGCTGCGGGAAAGGATTTGGACGATCTTCGGCGGATCATTCCGCCCCTCGTCGCAGCCGGTTCTCTCAGCGCGACAGTTCCCCCGCTCCCCCGGCCGTTGCGTCGCGTCGACCCCAACCACCGCCTCCGTGTGCATCGGCAGGAGTATCAACGGGCTGTCGGTGGGCTCATCACGCAGGCCCGCCAGGACCCCGACCTCGACGATCGCGACGACATCCTCGGACTGCTGGTCAGCAGTCGCTACGACGACGGCTCGCCGATGAGCGATTCCGACATCGCCGACGAACTCATCACGCTGCTGGCCGCCGGCCACGAAACCACCGCGACAACCCTGGCATGGGCTTTCGAACGCGTCGCGCGCAATCCGCAGGTTCTCACCGATCTGGTCGACGAGGTCGACCGCGGCGGCAGCGATTTTCGGCACGCGGTGATCCACGAGGTGCAACGCAGCCGCCCGGTGATCGACTTCGCCGGACGCAGCGTCGTCGCCGAGACGCTCGACCTCGGCCCGTGGCGCATCCCGCGCGGTCACAACGTGCTGGTGGCGATCTCGCTGCTGCACGACGACAGCCGGCAGTTCGCACACCCGGAGCTGTTCGATCCCGGCCGATTCGAGGGCACCACGCCGCCCGCGGCCTGGCTACCGTTCGGCGGTGGCACCCGACGCTGCATCGGTGCAGCATTCGCCACGATGGAGATGGACGTCGTACTGCGCACAGTGCTGCGCGAGCTCACCCTCGAGCCGACCACCGAACGCCCCGAAGCCTGGCACTCACGTGGCGTCGCCTACGCCCCCCGACGCGGTGGTCGCATCACGGTCCACCGTCGCTGACCGTGCGTCCCGATCCGTTGACGTGACGCACCGCACATTCTCGGTGTGACCTTCGTCATCCGAAGACGTCACATTCCGTCAGGCCTTCGATGTGCCGACACGCCGCGATGCGCAGGAGTTTCAGGGAAACCTATCAGCGTTATCCCAGCGTTATGAAAACGCCCCAGGTCACCGACCCGGCGTGACCTTTCCGTTACCAATCCGTATGGTCGCCCTCGGTCCGAATATCGCTCACCCGCCTGGGTGAAGACAGGAGGAACGAAGACCATGAGCATGACGAAGATCGTCGCTCGCGCAGCCGTCGTCGGCGCGCTCACCGCAGCCCCGTTCGGCCTCATCGCCGGCACCGCATCGGCCGACAGCCACAACTGGGACGCCGTCGCCCAGTGCGAGAGCGGTGGCAACTGGGGCATCAACACCGGCAACGGCTACTACGGTGGCCTGCAGTTCACTCAGAGCACCTGGGAGGCCAACGGCGGCTCGGGCAACGCGTCCAACGCGTCGCGCGCCGAGCAGATCCGCGTGGCCGAGAACGTTCTCGCCACCCAGGGACCCGGCGCATGGCCGGTCTGCGGGCAGTACCTCTGAACTGACGCATAGGTGACCCGTGCGGGTCACCGAGTAACACCGCGCACCGCACACAGCCAGCCGCTGTGTGCGGTGCACTGGTTTCCGCCGCGGTTGTGAGCTTGCTCCCGACCAGGAGCCACTCCACATCAGACGTGTTCCACTGTGACGATGACTGCGCTGGTGGGGGTGCTCGGTCCGACCGAGGTGTGCGCCGGCGACGCCGACGCCATCCCGGTCACCGCGCGCCGTCTGCGCACCTTGATCACCTCACTGGTGCTTGCGCATCCCTACCCCGTCGGCATCGAGGCCATCGTGTCCGACGTATGGCCCGATGCTCCCCCGCAACAACCGACCGGCGCGGTGCACACGCTCATCTCGCGTCTGCGCGCACTCGTCGGGTCCGAACGAGTGGACTCGACTCCGGGCGGTTATCGCTTGATCGGAACCGAGGGGACGCCGGTCTCCGACCTCGCCACGGCCGAGGCCATCGCGCGCGATGGAACGGACGCCGATACCACCGGGGCCCTCGACCTCTGGCGCGGTCAACCCGGCACCGGACTTCCTCCGGGCGACCTACGGGACCGGCTGACGATACGCGCCGACCGGTGCCGCGGTGTTCTCCGGGAGCGATCCTGGAATCACCGCCTCGTCGCCGAGCCGAACCGCGTCGCCGCTGAGGTCGCCGCGCATCGTGAGGCGCGCGGGCCGCTCGACGAGCAACTCGCCGCGTTGGAGATGCGCGCACATGTGGCGGCCGGCAATCCCAACCGCGCGCTCACCGTCTTCGCGAGGCTGCGTGCCGCCCTGGCCGACGAACTCGGCGCCGACCCCGGGCCGGAAGCCGTCGCAGCGCATGCGGCTGCTCTGCGCGCACAGACGCCCGTCGCCGCCGACCCAGGGTTCGCAACCCAGATGCCCGCGCCGCCCCGCAACAGCTTTGTCGCACGCGTCGACATCCTGGCAGACATGCGACGCGCGCTCGCCGACTCCGGCGTCGTCTGTGTACTCGGCGAGGGCGGTATCGGAAAGACTCGTCTGGTTGCGGAATTCGTTGCTGCGCAATCTGTTCCGCACATCTACGTGGACCTGACCACGGCGCGCGGCGTCGAGGACGTGACGGCCGCGGTGACCGCCGCCCTACGGCCGACCACAGTTCCCGATCTCGCCGGCGGCACGCCAGGACCGATGCAACGCCCCGGGCAACTCCTGACACAGAGCGCACCACGCGGGGTCGTGATCGTCCTCGACGCATGCGAGCAGGTCGTCGACTCTGTCTCAGAGCTGGCCACCGAGGTACTCGCGCGACGCCATGATCTTCAGATTCTGGCCACCACCCGGGTACCGCTCGACCTCGTCGACCAGCACGTCATCGACGTCGGACCCCTATCCGAAGCTGATGCCGCACAACTCTTCTCAGACCGTGTGCGTGCGGCGGGACGCAGGGACAGCATCGCGGCTCACGAAGTCGACGAGTTGTGCCGCCGCCTGGACGGATCACCCCTCGCACTCGAGTTGGCCGCTGCACAGCTCCGACATCTCACGCTCGGCGATCTCAACGATCGTCTTGCATCGACACTTTCGGTGTTGAGCGTCCGGGGCGGCGGGCGACACAGCTCACTGACCAACGTTCTCGCCTCCAGTTGGGAACTGTTGGCCTCGGATGCGCGTCTGGCACTCGCCGCCCTCGCCCGCTTCCCGGGAGAGTTCCGGCTCGCCGACGCCCTCGCGTTTCCGATGGTGACTCTGGACAATGTGGCGATCCTGCGGGCGCACAGCCTTTTACGGGTTGCGGAGGACCAGCAAGGGCGAGCGCAGCGACGGGGAAACTTCGACAGGCGAGCGCAGCATAGTTGTTATCGCTTGTCCGACACGGTCCGCGACTTCGTTCGCGAGCGCACTCGGGAGCAGCCCGACCTCGAGGAATGCCTCGTCGCCGCCCATCACCGCTGGGCACGCACCCAGGTCGACGCCGCCCTGACCGACCTGCGCGCCGGCCGGGTGGCCGACGCGGCCGATCGGCTCGACCACTCGTCGGACGCCATCCTGTCACTCCTCGACGGGAGCGCGAGCCCGGATCCAGCACTGCTGCCTGTTGTTTCGTGGCGGACGATGCGCACCGGGGGCCACGACGCGACCCTGCGGTTGTGCCGCGCCGTCGCCCGCCAGCCGGCCGAATCAGATCGCGATGTCGCCGGACTACTCTGTGCAACAATACATCTCACCATTGCGGGCCAGTTTCGCGACGCGGCCCGGGCGCGGCTCCGGCTCCGCGAGGCCATGTCGGTGCGGCCGTTGAGTGGAATCGACGGACTCATCGGCGATCTGCTCGTCGCCCGACCGGCCACCGTGGCGCGGACGCTGGCGACTGCCGCGCGCAGCGCCGACGCAGGGGTGGTCGCGGCGGCCGAACTGGTTCGCGCCGAATTGGCCGAACGCGCTGCCGCACCGAGGTTCGCACATCGGTGTGCCCTGCGCGCATCCGTGGCAGCCGACGTTGCGATGCACCCGTGGTTCGCCGCGAACGCACGCAGCAGACTTGGCCGCATCTGCAGCCAGGTTGGGGACCACGAGGCCGCCATCGTTCATTTCGAGCGCAGTGCAACCACTTTCGACGACATCGGGCTGGCGCAGGATGCGTGTCGGGTGCGCATCTACCAGGCCGGCGCATCGGTGAGCGTCGATCCGCGTCGAGCCGAGGATCTGCTCGCCTCGTGCCTGCGTGCTGCCGGAACCACCGCGCGACCGTTCATCGCAACTGCTCATATGACGCGCGCGCAGTTGCTCGTCGACGACGATCCTGCCCTCGCGGTCACGGCAATCGCCGACGCCCTGCGCATCGCGGGGCCACCCGCCGACGGTCACTCGGTCCACATGCACGCGGTGGCCGTCGCCCTGCTCGATGCGGCCGGACAATCCACGCACGCACGGCTCGCGGCCGATGACCTCGAGGCCGCCCTGACACAGCGTCGTCTCGACTCGGCGCTCACCGACCTGCCCGCTCTCGGCGCTGCGGCGGCGGCCGTCGTCAAGGCCCGTGGCCTGCGCGACGACGATCCGTACGCCGCCGCCGCGCGCGCCATCCATTACCGCCGGGACTTCCCGGTGATGCACCTGGCCGCCGGTCCCTCCATGTCGAGGGAACGCGCGGTGGCGCAGCTCATCGGCTGATCTGCTCGCAGATATTCAGAAGAGTGCGGGAGGTAGGACGACGGCACTCTTTCGCGCCTCCATGATCGGCAGCACCGCCGACGGTTGAAACCGAAATGAAAGTGCCCTCCGCCATGGTGGTGACGTCAGACGTTCGCGGGGGAAGGAACATCGATGGTCAGATTGCCGGAGACGGCCGTGCATGCGGAGTCGTTGCGGAAGTCGTTCCGCGATGTCGCTGCGGTGGCGGACGTCAGCCTGTCCATACCCACCGGCTCGGTGTGCGGAATGCTCGGCGCCAACGGTGCCGGCAAGACGACGACCGTCCGCATGCTGGCCACCCTCGTCCGGCCCGACGGCGGCCACGCGAAGATCTTCGGCCGCGACGTGGTCACGCAGGCGCCGGCCATCCGGTCGCTGATCACGCTCACCGGCCAGTACGCGTCGCTGGACGAGGACCTGACCGCGCTGGAGAACCTGGAACTCTTCGCCCGGTTACGCGGAATCCGCGGCCGCGCGGCACGCGCTCGCGCCGCCGACCTCGTCGAACGTTTCGGTCTCACCGCTGCGGCCGACCGGGCGGTATCCGGGTTCTCCGGTGGCATGCGACGCCGCATCGACCTGGCCGCGTCGCTGATCACGCCGCCCGCGTTGCTGTTCCTCGACGAACCGACGACCGGCCTCGATCCGGGTACCCGTGCACAGGTGTGGTCGGCGGTGCGCGCGCTGGTCGACGATGGCACCACGGTGCTGCTGACCACGCAGTACCTCGACGAAGCAGACCAACTCTCCGACTCGTTGGTGGTCATGGATGCCGGGCGCGTCATCGCCGAAGGGCCCGTCGACGTCCTCAAGGATCGTGTCGGCGAACGCTCGCTCGAAGTCACGCTCGCCGAGCCGGCTCGGATGTCCGAGGCAGCCGCGATCATCCATCGGCGAGTCGGCACCGCCGTGGTTCCCAGTCCTGAGTCGGGCCGTCTCACCGCCGCTCTGCCTGATCCCGCGCTCTCCGCGCGTGTCGTCGTCGCCCTCGACGAGGCCGACATCGCGGTCGCCGAACTCGCCGTCCGCCGCCCAACCCTCGACGAGGTGTTCTTCGCCATGACCGACCAGCAGGTGCCCGCATGATCACCCAGAAGATCGCGCCAGATGTGACAACGATCCCCGATTCCGACGGCGGCCGCGACTGGCCGGTACTCGTCGCCGAGCGAGTGTCGACGGCCCAGGCCGTGCGGGACACGCTCACCCTCGCGCGCCGCGGGCTGCTGCGGATGCGCCACACGCCTCAGCAACTCTTCGACGTGATCATCGTCCCGGTGGTCTTCACGATCATGTTCGCCAACATCTTCGGCGGGGCGATCGCGGGTGACGTGTCGGCCTACCTGCCCGAACTCGTACCCGGAGTCCTTGTGTCGGTGGCGATCACGAGTTCGGTGGTCACCGGAGTACAACTTCGCGAAGACATTGACAGCGGAGTCTTCGACCGGCTGGTGTCGATGCCGATCTCCCGCATGGCACCGTTGGCGGGGTCGCTGACCGCCGACATCCTGCGCTATGTCATCGCGACCACGATGTCGCTGGTGGTCGGGCTGGTGATGGGCTACCGGCCGGGCAGCATCGTCGGCACCGCCGCGGGCATTGTGCTGGTCATCTTCGCCGCTTTCGCGATGAGCTGGATCTTTGCCCTGATGGGTGTGATCATGTCCAAAGCTAGTGCGGTACAGGGTATATCGATGCTGATTCTCATGCCCCTCACCTTCACGTCCAATGCATTTGTCCCCACCTCGACGATGCCCGGCTGGCTGCAGGCAATCGCCGACGTCAATCCGGTATCGCATCTGGTCTCGTCGTTCCGTTCGCTCGCCAACGACGGAGAGATCACCGCGCATGTCGGCTGGACGCTGCTCGGCGCGACGGCCATCATCGCCGTCGCGGCACCGCTTGCCCTCCGCGCGTATCTCCGGCGGGTCTGACGGGCCCATGATGAGCGACACGAGTCGGACACGGACGGCGGAGCGGCTCACACCCGAGCGCCTCACACCCGACGACGATCTGTTCGTCCGCATGGAGCATGCGCTACGGCTTCCGGTCGTCAACCAGTGCGTCTGGCGCCTCGACGGCAACGTGACCGACGCCGCGATCGCCGAGATCGCCGCGCGTCTGCGCCGTGGACGGTTGAGCAGGCTGGTGCACCGCCGCCGGACGCCTGGTCGTGACCGCTGGGTGCACACACCCGCGGCCGGGCGATTCAGCCTGTCGGACAGGCCGATTGCCGCCGGCGAGGAGGCATCTTGGGCTCGCCGCTGCGTCGACGCACCCCTCGACACCATCCGCGGACCGTCATGGCGATTGACCGCCGCCCGCTCCGCCAACGGTTCCGCTGTGTTCGTGTCGCTCGTCGCGTCCCACGTGGTCGGCGATGGTGGTGCCGTCATGACGGCCGTCACCGAGGCCGTCGCCGACATCGCCTTCGACGCGACCGACACACCGCCGCGCCTCCGTGACAACCTGCGCGACACGGCAACGCTGTTGGGAACCGCCGGCAGGGCGGCGGCCGCCATGGTCACCGACCGTCGACCAACCACCCAGCCCCGCAGAGATTCTCACCCCGAGACACCTGCTGCGACGACAGCGGTCACCGCCGGCGAGAACGCGCCGGTATCCGCACCCACCACGATCCTCACCATCAGATCCGACGCATTCCGTTCTGCCGCATCGGCTTCCGGAGGTACACCCAATTCCCTCTTCGTCGCGATCATGGTCGGCGCACTCGAACGCACCGGTCGGATTCACCCCGGCGAGGCCATCGGGCTCTCGCTGCCGATGTCGACTCGCACCGACAACGACCGAAGGGCAAACGCCACCACGGGGGTCACCGCCGCGATCGTCGTGGACGACGACCGCTACCGCGACCTCGGCGCCATCCGAACGGCATGCAAGAGCGCTTTCCGCACGCTCGTCGACGGACCCAGTCCGGCCGCCCGACTCGGCATCGTCGCCCAGGCGCTCGGCGACCGCGCCGTCCGCCGGCTGGCAGCAAATGTGTCGGCACCGCTGTGCCTCGCGTCGAACCTCGGTGAACTCGATCCGCGGTTCGCGTCGTTGGGCACGGGTTCGGTGGGTCCGGTCGCGATGCGGTCGGTGGCCTCCACACCTGACCTCGAGGTGCTGCGGTCGATGGCCGGCGGGATCAGCGGCTGGGCATCGGAGAGCGGCGGTCTCGTCACGCTCTGTGTGACCTCACTCGACCCCGATCGAGTGGCCGACGACCAGGCCCTGAGCAAGGTCGTCGCCGATGAGCTCGGCCGATGGTCGCTGACCGGAAGCGCCTGGGGCACATGAGAGTGTCGTTCGCACTGCACGGCAGCCGAGGAGACGTGCAGCCCGCGATCGCGGTCGCCGCCGAGCTCGCCCGGCACGGACACACGGTGCAGTTGGCGGTGGCCCACGACCTGATGCCCATGGCGACTCGCACCGGCCTTCCCACCCGCGAATTGTGTCCCTCGACGGCGGATCTCCTTGCCGGTTCGATCATCAAGAAGCAATTGAGATCGCCGAATCCACGCACCCGCCTGAAGGCGCTCCGTGAGGTCGGGGCGTACGGCGCGCACACATCGCAGCGGGTGATGGGTGACCTCGCCGACGAGAGCGACATCCTGGTCACCGGTTTGCTCGCCCAGGAACGCGCGGCGACCATTGCCGAGAGTCGCGGCATCGCGTTCGTACCACTCCACTACTGTCCGGTGCGGCCCAACTCGACGGTCTCGCCGACGTATCGCCGCCCACCCACCTGCGTGCGGCGTGCACTGTGGAGCACCGTCGACCGCCTCTACTGGCTCACGTCCCGCACCGACGACCGGCGCCTACGCACCGAACTCGGACTTCCGCCCGCACGCGGCCCACTAGGTGGTCGCTTGCGCGCCGACGGACGTCCGGAGATACAGGTCTACGAGGCCGCACTGTTCCCGGGCTTGTCCCGCGAATGGGGCTCCCAGCGGCCGTTCACCGGCTTTCTGCTGCCCGACGAGCGGACCCGCCGCCTCCTCGACGGGAATGATTCGCGAACCGACGGCGTCGTCGCGTGGGCCGAGGACGGCCAACCACCGGTCTACGTCGGTTTCGGCAGCATGCAGGTCGCCGAAGAGCGCGTCAGCGGCATCGTCGATTCCCTTGTCCGTCGCGGGCGGCGGGTGATCGCCCACACCGGACACCCTCTGCCCGAACATGATTCGGTGCTGAGGGTGACCCACGGACTCGACCACGAGCGCCTGTTTCCCCGGTGTCGTGCTGCCGTCCATCACGGCGGCGCGGGCACCACCGCCGCCACCGCGCGGGCCGGTATTCCATCGGCCATCGGCTGGCTCAGCGCCGATCAGCCGCTCTGGGCGGGTGCGCTTGCCCGCGCCGGGTCCGGAACCGGCGCACCGCTGGCGCGCCTCGGCGAGGCACAACTCGACTGCCTGCTCGATCCAGCGACACAACGGGCTGCACATCGGCTCACCGCGCTCCTGACACCTGCTGAGATCGCGACGCAACGAGCCTGCTCGGCGATCGTCGGTGCCACAGAGTGATCGTCGGTGCCACAGAGTGATCAAGGCCACGCCCGTGGCGACTGTGCGTCCCGCCACATCATTTGCATGTGAAACGACCTGCTCGGGGCGAAACATCCAGCACGTCATGGCTTTTCAGCCGACACTGGCTCACAACGCAGGGTATTCAAGGGTGGCGCAGCCCACATGGCGCGGTGACGCCGACAGGCTTACGCTCAGCATCGGACGTCGATGACGTCGCACGGGGGGTCCAGTGGTTGGGGGTGGACACCACCGAAACATATGAGCGGCAACGAATGTGTCGTTGCCGGCGCAGACGCGGGGGGTCTGTCGTCTCCAATGATGGAGAGCTCATGAGTCCTGGGGGGGACTTCACACTCCGCGCTCGCACAACAGATTCCCCGACGGCAGACCGGAGATGCTCCGCTCTGTCCCGCATCACCATCAGCGCGACGAGGTATCAGCAGTGGAGTACACAGAGCTTGCCGATTACCCGACACCATCGGGGATCATCACCGAATGGGTACCGTCGACCAGGGCGTCCGACTGGACGTCCGACGATCGACCACTTTCGACCAATCATGCCGCCCACCTGCGGCACACACGCGACGACGACATCTCGTGGATCGGCACGGCGTTCGCGATCGATCAGCCACTCGAACCCCGCGCCTTCGCGGCCACCTTGCGGACCTGGATCGCCCGTCACGAGGTCTTCCGCAGCACGGTCGCGACCGACGCGGCCGAAACCGCACGACGCCACCTCGAGCCGGAAGCCATCGCCATCGATGTGCGACGCTACGGACGGGTGCGCGATTCGCTCGAGGTATACCGCCACCTCGAGGAGTTCCTGGCGACGGGGGTCCGCGCGCACAGCTGGCCCCACATCGTGTTCACCACCGTCGAACACGTCTGCTCCGGTCCGGAGCAGGTTGACGGCGACCGTTTCACCGTGATCTTCGGCGCCGATCACGCCGTCATGGACGCCTACACACAACTGCTGGCAATCGCCGAGATTCGCGAGATCTATCGTGCGCACCTCGTCGGCGAGACTCCGGCGCTGCCGCCATGCGGTTCCTACGTCGACCACAGCGTCGACGAGTACAAGGCCGCCACCGCCCTGGGCACCGATCATCCGGCCGTCCGGGACTGGGAGCTCTTCCTGCGCAGCGCCCCCACGTCTCCGCCGACCGTCGGCGAGGACACCGATCCGACGCCGAACACACCTGCGCTCCCAGGTTTTCCGCTGCCATTGGGGTCCGAGCCGGCGATCGGACACGCCCAGGCCGCACAGTCGAGTGTCTCGCTGTGGATTCTGCCGCGGGAATCGGCCGACGCGTTCAGCGCGGCCTGCAAGGCAGCAGGCGGCTCCGGGTCGACAGGCGTGCTGACGGCGGTCGCAGTCGCTTTGGCGCGCCTGTCCGGAACCCGCGTCACCCGCTACGTGATGCCGATGCACACGCGCACTGCACCCGAATGGTTCACGGCGGCAGGATGGTTCGTCGGCCTGATGCCGGTCGCAGACGATCTCACGTCCGTTGCGCGTTTCAGCGAGGCGCTGGCGGGCACGGCGACGGCCACCCGCGCCCACCGCAGGCTCGTCGGTCATTCCTTCGCCCGCATCGCCGAACTCCTGCAGATCAGTCCGCGCGCCCGGTTCGTCGTGTCGTATGTGGACGGACGATCACTGCCCGGCGCGAGCGACTGGACACCCGCCGATCGGGCGCTGCGCAGCCCGGTTCACAGCGACGACGAGGTCTACCTGTGGATCAACCGAACCGCCGACGGGATCAATCTCGCCGCCCGCTTCCCGGGCAACGACACCGCCGCTGCATCGGTACATGCGTTCATCGCCGAATTCTCGTCGGTCCTGCGAGAGGTTGCCGCCGAGGGTGACACGGAGATCGTTCTCGATGCGCACGTCGGGAGCCATCAGCAGATCGCGGCGCTGGCCGACCGGGGCGAGAGCCGGTGAGAATCGTCGCGCGTCGCGAGTGGACCCCACGCGGCGGTCACGTCATCGACTGGGTGGCCGACGAGCACACCGTTGCCGCGGCGACCATCGCGGCGGCCGGAGAGCCACATCCGGTCGGACCGTCGTTCCTCCAGCGAGATCACATCACCGCCGTCGCGGCGACACGGGCGAGCGGCCGAACACACCGCGCATACACGTGCGCCGCGGTGACGGTTGCCGGGACGCTCGACGAGCCACGTATGACGCTCGCGCTCAACGGGTTTCTGCGCGATCACCACGGGCTGCGCAGCACATTTCGCACGAGCGGCAACGAGATCACCCGGCACGTCGTGGACGCACAGGACATCGCACTGCGTGCCCACCACCGCGACATCGCCGACCACGAGATCGCCGGCCACGTCGACATGAGGTTGAGCAGCGAGGCCGTGTTCGATTCCTTTCCCGGGGTCATCTTCGGCGCGATCGTCCGCGACGACTCGTTCGACCTGTACTTCGGGATCGACCATGCCTTCGGCGACGGTAGTTCTCAGGTGATCGGGCTCGCCGAGATCCTGGCCCGCTACGGCGGGCGTGATGTACCGGTGGCCGGCAGCCACATCGACTACGTGGCAGCCGAATTCGCCGCGGCCACGCGAGTCGGGTCCAGCTCACCGGAACTCGACGAGTGGGTCGAGGCCCTGCGGCCGACCGGTGGGCGGTTGCCTGCGTTCGCGCTCGATCTCGGACTCGACGACGGAGAACCCCAACCGGTCCGAATCCGCCGCGCACAACTCGCCGACGCCGACGACGCCGAGGCCATCGCGCATGCGGCAAGCGCCGCCGGCACCGGATTCACCGCAGCCGTCTACGCTGCGCTCGCGGTGACCGATCGACACCTCAGCGGTCGGGACAGCTATTGCACCGCAACGGTTCTGAGCACACGCAGCGCCGAGCACACCTCGTCGCAGGGCTGGTACTGCACCTTTGCGCCGGTGGCGTTCGACGTCCGCGGAGCCGAAGTGATCGACGTGCTCGCCGACGCCGCCAACGGATTGGCCCGGGCCCGGCGACTCGCCCGAACACCCGCTCACGCGGCACTCGGTCACCTGATAGCGGCCCGACGGCTCGATCCAGCGGTGCTGGCCAGCCCGCAGATGGTCTCCTACCTCGACTTCCGGTGGTTTCCGGGCCAGCGGGAACTCGCCGATGCGGTGCTGTTCACCGGCGAGGGACGAACGCGCAACGCATCGCTCTGGATCAGCCGCGACCACGACGGTTTGTGGATTGCGACACAATGCCCCGATAATCCGATCGCTCGGGAGTCGGTCACCCGGTACTTCGACACTCTCCGCGCTACATTGGCGACCATGGTCACCTCCCCGATGAGCGCGCGTGCCTGCGCGGCACCCGCCCTGGGGATCGGCGCGTGAGGGTCACCGGCGCCGACCTGGTGGACCTGTCGGGCGAGCTCACCGAGATCACCCTCACCTGGACCGATTCTCCGACGTCCGTGGGTTCTCCGGTCAGCTTCAACCAGGCCAATCACTTGGCTGCGCACGCCGCGGCCACGAGTAATCCGGTGTGGATCGCGGGCACCGTCGAACTCGGTGACAGTGCGGGCCCACCGCCGAATCCGCAGCACATCGCCGACGTGGTGCGGCAGGTCGTGGCCGAGCAGGAAGCTCTTCGTCTGCGCTTCAGCTGGACGCCCGAGCCGCGCCAGCACGTACTCGATCCCACTCACCTGCGGACGGGGCTCGTGACTCACGGCCAGGCCGACACCGCCGACATCGTCGCCCTCATCAATTCTCGCTGCCACCCGCAGGTCAGTCCGGGAATCTGCTTCGCTCTCGTCGGCCGCACCCTGCTCTGCGCCTTCGACCACGCGCACGCCGATGCCCTCACCGTCGACATCATCTTGCGTCGGCTACACCTGTTGAGCACCAACACTTCCGCGCAAGCGGCGGCACCACCCGGATTCGTCGGACGATGCGTCGCCGACGCCGCCGACGTCGACCGCTTTCGCACCCCTGATGGGTGTGACGACACCGAGACGATCGAGCGGCTAGCGGGCTGGCGCAACTTCTTCACCGAGACCGGCGGCAAGGTACCCACCTTTCCGCTGCCCCTCGGTGATGTCCCCGCGAACACTCCGCAGCGGACCTTGGTGCGCACCGTGCTCTCCGCAGACGACGCCGGCGCCATCGATGCGGGCCTGTTTGCCACGGTACTGGCGGACCTGGCGTCGGTGATCGACGACCTCGGTGGACCGTCACGTCTGGCCGCTCTGATCCCACTACACACTCGGGGACAACGAGATTCGGGCTGGCACGACACCGCGGGCTGGATGGTCACGAATGCCCCGGTCCTCGTCGATGCGGGCGATCGTGCCGGCGCCAGATCATCGTTGCGCGCAGCGATCGACCTAGCCCGCGTGCCTCTGCCGATCGTCCTGGAACGGTGTGCACCGCAGCTCCCGAGCGGGGACATCTTCATGATCTCCTACCTCGACTACCGCAAGCTCGGTCCGAGACTTCCTGGAGCACAACATATTTCGGCCTGTTCGACAGCCGACGACGTACAGATCTGGTTCTCCCGATCCGAGGACGGCCTCGACGTCCGTGTTCGGCATCCGGCGACACCCGGCGCCACCGGTGTCGTCGACGCAGTCATCGAGCGGTTGACCGATCGGTTGCGTGCCCGCGCCGTTGACACGAGTACGGCGGTCGCGGCGGGCTGACTATCGCTCCCTGAGGTGCGAGCTTCGAAGGGGCGTGGTGAGACAACGATGTCTTCTCACCAGGGGCTTTCGAGGCTCGCACCTAGCCAGCGGAAGGGTGTTCCCGCGGGGTTCGCCTGCAGTGCGATCGGTTGGGTGATCGAGCGCGCCGGATGTCGAGACCCTCGAGCCAACGTCGAAGCAGAAGGTGTTGCCTATCGAGCACCTTCTGCTACAACCGTGAAGCGGCCCGTCGGTGTGCTCCGGCGGACACTTCCCGCCTCCATGATCGTCGGCAACGCCGACGGTGGGTCGCTGATCCGAAGAGTTGGGTGACCGACGCTCTGACCTGGGCAAACGCCGCAGTGCTCTGTCCCTGAAAATAGGGGAAGATCTTCTTCCCCGGGGTTCACAGTCGTCCCCTAGAAATTCCTAGGGGAGGACTCCAAGAGTAGGGGACGAGTTTTCTTCCCCTAGTTTCTTGGCGGCAAAGAGCGCTTTCTGTGCTCGACGACGATGTTCGGAGTCCGAGGTCTGCGCTCGAGGTGGACCTCGGTGAGGGTTGACCGCGACGGCGGCTTCGCCGACCTCCCACGCGCGTCGTCGGCGAGTCGTGGTTTCAGAAACCGCGTGTCTGTTCAGAAGCCCGAGGCGCACCAGCGGTTTCTGGCCACATCAGCGGTTTCTGGCGACCAATGCGGTTTCTGCGATGAGGCCGCACTCTTCCCGCCTCCACGATCGCCGACGACGTCGGCGGGTGGGTCGCCGACTCGGAGAGTGTGGTGGTGAGCAGGCCGCATGGGTGACACCAGGGCGAGTCGTCGGTTGGATTATCCAGCCGCAGGCCGTCAGCGGTGTCATCCGTACCGAGCCGCACTCTCAACCGCGATGAGTGTTCAGTCCGTCCGCGGTGCGCCGTCACCGACCAGTCGGGCAATCAGCGGGAAGACGAGCACGGTGGTGGCGCCGGCCGCGACCATCGCCGACGCCAGTTCGGTGCTCAGCAAGTCTGCGCCCACCGCGACCTGCGTGACCGCAACGATGATCGGCAGTCCGGTTGCCGCATAGAGCGCCAACTGTGCACGCTCGCGTACCGACGGAAGGTTGGCGCCGTGGATGACGAATCGCTCGCTGAACCACACTGGAAGCCCACGCGCCACGGCGATGGCGAGGACGAATCCGGCCCACGTCCCGGGCGCCGACAGCACAGCATGGATGTCGATCGCCATGCCGGAGATGACGAAGAAGATCGGGATGAACACGCCGAACCCGATCACGTCGAGGGACCCCTCCAAAGCGGCTCGTGAGTCACCGAGCAGCCGACGCAGAATCATGCCGGCGGCGAAGGCTCCGAGCACCACGTCGAGGTCGAAGACCGCGGCTACCGTCATCAATCCGACGAGCAGCAACAGGACCACCCGGATCGGAAGCTGAATCGTACCCGAACTCATCACTCGCAGAGATTCACCCAGGAACGGCACCCGTCGAATCACATGCGCCGGAACGTACGCGATCACCAGCGCGGCGACGGCGAACAGAATCAGGACCACCACGGCAGCACCGACATTGCGGCTCGTCAGCAGAAGAGACATCGCCAGAATGGGCCCCAACTCGCCGACCGCCCCGTTGGCCATGACCGCGCGCCCCACTGGTTTGTCGAGCAGCCCGAGCTGCTTGATGATGGGCAGCAGGGTGCCGAGTGCGGTGGACGTCATGGCGATGCCCACCGCCACGAACGTGGTGAAACCCGCGTCCGGCACGACGAGCGCGACAAAGCCGACCGCGAACCCGAGACTCACCAACCAGGTCACTCGCGCAACGCGACCAGGACGCCCACCGAGCAACTTCGGGTCCAGTTCGAAACCTGCCAGCAGAAACAGCATGCCCAACCCGAGTTCGTTGAGCACCGTGAGCCCGTCGACCGACGCCCAGCCCAGCAGATTCGGTCCGATCACCATGCCAGCCAGCAACAACAGCACCGCGTCGGGTACGTACCCGCGCGCGGCCCGGGCAATGATCGGCGTGAAGACGGCGACCAGGCTGATCCAGAACAACGATTCGATGGTCGCGGTTTCGGCGGAGGCTTCGGCGAGCACGGCCGTCGTTGTCATTCTCGGAGCTTGTCACACCGGAAGGTGCGACGTTCGTCGACGCGACGCACCACGGTCCGCCACCTCAGTTGCCGCGGGCATTCCCGCTTTATTCATCGTTTTCTGAATACAGAAAACGATGTATCGTTATCTCCATGGAGACCCACGCGCTCGTCCACACCGCCGCACTGGCCCGCTTCGGGTACGCACTGTCCGACGAAACCCGGGCCCAGGTGTTGCTCCGTCTTCGTACTGCTCCCGGATACCCCGCCGACCTCGCCGACGCGATCGGGGTCTCACGCCAGACCCTGTCGAATCACCTTGCCTGCCTGCGTGGGTGCGGTCTGGTGGTCGCGATTCCGGAAGGCCGACGAACCCGCTACGAACTCGCCGATCCGCGGATCGGCCAGGCGCTCGGCGACCTGCTCGGCCTCGTACTCGCCGTCGACCCCACCTGCTGTCCCGACGCCGACGAGAAGTGTTGTTGCTGATGGACCTCGAACCCCTGGCCCCGACCGTCGCAACCAAGCCCGACGCGGCGCGAAAGAAGCTTCTGCAACGCCGAATTCAGCTCTTCGTCGCCGCCACCATCACCTACAACGTCCTCGAGGCGACGATCGCACTCACCGAAGGTGCACGCGTGTCCTCGACGGCGCTCATCGGATTCGGCTTGGACTCGGTGATCGAGGTGTCCTCGGCGGCCGCGGTCGCCTGGCAGTTCGCCGGGCGCGACCCAGAGGCACGCGAACGGGTCGCGTTGCGCATCATCGCTTTCTCGTTCTTCGCATTGGCCGCCTACGTCAGCGTCGAATCGCTGCGATCGCTGCTCGGCATCGGCGAGGAAGCGCGACACTCGATCGTCGGGATCGCGCTCGCTTGCGCGAGTTTGGTGATCATGCCGGTGCTGTCGTGGGCGCAACGACGAGCCGGCCGCGAACTCGGATCGCTGACCGCGGTGGCCGATTCGAAGCAGACTCTGCTGTGCACGTATCTGTCGGCTGTGCTGCTGGTCGGGTTGCTGGTCAATTGGTTGTGGGGCTGGTCGTGGGCCGACCCCCTCGCGGCTCTGGTGATCGCCGCGATCGCGATCCGCGAAGGCGTCAACGCGTGGAAGGGAGACGCGTGCTGCACGCCGACACGTGCGCTCACCGACGATGATGACAACAGTGACGACGATGACGCTGGTTGCTGTGCGCCCGGCGGCTGCGAGTGCTGTGATTGACGTTGCGCAGTGATCGCCGACCGAGAGGCACCAACCCATGGACGCTACAGCCGAGGACATCGAAGTCCCGTCCACGGAAGCAGAGCGAGTCACGCTGTCGATGTCGCTACTGATGACGCCCGACATGGCGAACTTCACCGGCAACGTCCACGGCGGCACACTCCTCAAACTTCTCGACCAGGTCGCCTATGCCTGCGCCAGCCGCTACTCCCGCCGCTACGCCGTCACGCTGTCGGTGGATCGGGTGATCTTCCGCGAGCCGATCCGCGTCGGTGAACTGCTCATCTTGTCCGCGTCGATCAACTACACCGGCCGTACCTCGATGGAGGTGGGCATCCGGGTGGAGACCGAGAACATCCACACCGGGGTCCGACGCCACACCAACAGCTGCTACTTCACGATGGTCGCCACCGACGACGACGGCAAACCCCACCCGGTTCCCCAACTGGTGCCCCGCACCGAAGTGCAGCAGCGTCGCTACAGCGAAGCCGAGAAGCGCAGGGCCGCATTGCGATCCGCCCAATAGACCAGATCAACCGCTCGGCGACCGGCGCTTCCCTGGTTGCTGTCGCGGCATCCTGTTGGGCGGAACCGGATACGGGGTACCCCGACCGAGCGTGCCGGTGGCCACATTCGGCCCGCATACCAGTAGCGAGTTCTTCGCCGCGGGAACCGGGTCCCCGAATCTCGGCCGCGCGGCGTTGGGCCGCCGAGCGAAGTCGAAGGTCGACGACATGTCCCCCACCACACTTCGGCGCCAGGGCGTCAGATTCGGGACGTCCACCCCGAACCGCTTCTCGATCAATCGCAGCTGGGAGGTGTGGTCGAAGGTCTCCGACGCCACCAGCCCACCACGGCTGTAGGGCGAGATGACAAAGCACGGTACGCGATAGCCCAGGCCGATCGGACCACGAATCCCCTTGGACGCCTTGACCTTGTGGATGTCCGGCACACTCACGTACTCACCCGGCGTACCGGGCGGCGGGGTCGGCGGGGTCACGTGATCGAAGAAGCCACCGTTCTCGTCGTAGCTGATGATCACTGCCGTCTTCTCCCACACCGCGGGGTTCGACGTGAGGATGTCCAGCAGTTGGACGATGCCGACCGCCCCCAAGGCGGCCGGCAGTGCGGGATGTTCGCAGGTGATGGCCGACGGGATGACCCACGACACCTTCGGCAGCCGGTTGGCCTTCACGTCCGCGGCGAAACCCTGCGGGTAGATCGGGTCGATGCCGCGGCGCGCCAGTTCCGAGCGAGGATCGCGGGCCTGGGTGAAGCACCCCATCATGCCGTCGAGCAACACCGACGACACGGGCCCGATGTCGCGGTTGTTGTAGATCTTCCAGCTGACCCCGGCGTCTCGCAGGTTCTCCGGCATGGTTCGCCACGAGTACACGAATTTCGGTATGAGCGTGGGTGTCTCGAGCAGCGGGCCTCCGTGCGAGCCATCTGGGTCGATGCTCGCGCTCATCCAGTACAGCCGGTTCGGGTCGGTGGGCCCGAACACCGAGCAATGGTAGTTGTCGCACAACGTGAACGCCTCGGCCAGCGTCCGATGCACAGGAATGTCGGCGCGCTCGTAGTAACCCATGAGTGCGGGCGCATTCGCCGGGCCAACGGACTTGATCGACATCGGCAACCAGCCGTCGTTGCGTCCGTTGTTCCACGCGGCGTGCAAACCGGCCCACGAGTGATCGGGATCGTTGATGCATTCGCCGTCGAGATTGGCGTCGTAGCGGGTGTCGAGGCGGAACGGCAGCGTGTAACCACGTCGGGTCGGGCCGACGCCGGGAGCCCAGCCGTGCTGCTTCCATGCCGGCGACGCCTCGCCGAACCCACGCACCCCGGAGTAGGTTCCGAAGTAGTGATCGAACGACCGGTTCTCCTGCATGAACAGGACGATGTGTTCGATATCGGACAACGAACCGGTGCCCGCCGGGTCTGCCGACGCATAGGCCTTGTCGATGATCGGCGCAGCCCACGACGTCAGCAGCGCACCGCCACCGACCGCCGAGACCCGCGTGAGAAAGTCACGACGCGACAACCCGCCGAACGGTGCATCCGACACTCGAGACCTCCCGACCGATGACTGAGGGCGGGAGTCATCCTACGGCCGTTCGGCCTCCGCCATGGGCGAAGTCAGGCGACGCCGTCGTCTGACTTGTTCTGCTCGGGAGAATCGCTCTGGGTCTCGGATGTGACCTGGACATCGAGCGCACTGACGGCGATGCCGTAGGGCAGGAATCGGACGCGCCGACTCGGGTCGGTGTTGGCCTGGTTGGCCCGCAGGGCGTCGAGTTCGGTGGAGAAGACCTGCTCGACCCGGGCGCCGCCGTCGGCGTCGACCACAAATACCGCCCACACGCCGGAACCGGCGTCGGCGGTCGTCTCGGGCTCGGCGCGGCGCCGGGTGCGGGTGCCACCCTGATCGAAGAACGCCGACCACGCACTCGGGCTCGACTGTCCCTCGAACAGCTTGCCGAAGACGTCACGCAAACCTTCCGAGGCCTCCCGCGCGAAGCGGTCGAAGTCCTCCGGGCCGAAGTTGAAAGACCCACCGGAGGGGCCGTTGCTGTCCGCCATGTGTGTTCCTGCCTGTCGTGCTCGGGAGCTGCTGACACCAGTGTCCTCAGGATGTGCGATGCGCGCCACCTGCGACGAGATCGACCCGCGGGACTCTCGCCCAGCGTGGGCAAAACCCGGCGCCAACCGGGAAGTTCTGGCAACCTACGCCCAATGCAGGTGGGGGTTCGGGGATCGGCCGGTTCGATGGTGCTCGTCGCGCCGCTGATCGTCGTGTCGGCTCTCGTCACTTTCCTGTCCGGGGTGACGCTGCCGCCTGCCTCCGCTGCCCCCGGCACCGCGTCGCAGGTCGACGCACTCGCCGGCCGATGTGTGACGCTGACCCTGTCCGACGGCACGCGTCTCGGTGCGATGGCGAGCCCGTTCACCGTCCGTGCGGCTGCGCTCGGCCAGTTCCTGTTCTACGGACGCGACGGGCGCGTTCTCACCGCCGACGGCACGCATTCGGCAACACTGCAAGCCACACCCACAACTCGTGCGATCTGGTCGGTGACATCGTCGACGTCCGGGTTCGCGGTGCGTTCGGTCACGTCAACCACCTCCTTTCCGTCTGTTCGGGTCCGCGCGGCCACCGGGTGCCGCCCATTCCCTGACGCCGAGCTCGGTGTCGACGGTGCACCCTTCACCGGCGCCGGCCGCGACGGGAACCTGCGTGGGTTTGTGGACTCGCATGCGCACCTGATGGCCGAACAGTTCCTCGGTGGTGAACTGCACTGAGGCGCTCCATACAACCCGCTCGGGGTGACCGTCGCCCTGCGCGACTGCCCCGACCACGGTCCGGGTGGAGTGCTCGCCGTCTCCGAGCACGTGCTGTCCCGGCCGGGCCCGCACGACGTGGTCGGCTGGCCGACATTCCGCGACTGGCCGCGCTGGGATTCCCTGACCCACGAGCAGACCTACTACCGCTGGATCGAGCGGGCCTGGCGGTCGGGGCTGCGCATGATTCAGAACTACTACGTCCAGAACCGGGTGCTGTGCGAGAACTATCCGCTACGCGACCAACCCTGCGACGAGATGGCCTCGATCCGCATCCAGCACCGCATGCTCCTCGGGTTGCAGGACTATATCGACGCGCAGGCCGGTGGACGGGGACGTGGCTTCCTGCGCATCGTCTCGACCGCCGCCGATGCCCGCCGGGTCATCGCGGCGGGCAAGCTGGCGGTGACGCTGGGCATCGAGGTGTCCGAACCGTTCGGCTGCCGCTCGATCGCCGGCCGGCCGCAGTGTGACCGCGCCGCCATCGATCGTGGTCTCGACGAACTCCGCGGCATGGGTATTCGACAGGTGATCCTGACCCACAAGTTCGACAACGCACTCGGCGGAACACGATTCGACCAGGGCGCGACCGGCGTCGCGGTGAACGCCGGACAGGAACTGGCAACCGGTCACCCCTGGACCGTCGAACGGTGCCGGACGCATCAGCACGACAATCCGGTGGTCGGGTACCCGAGCGACGTGTGCAACGTGCACGGTCTGACGATGCTGGGTGAGTACACGGTCCGCGCAATTGTGGCCCGCCGCATGGTGATCGACGTCGACCACCTCAGCGTCAAGTCCGCGACGCGAGTGCTCGACATCGTGGGCAGCAGGCACTACCCCGGGGTCGTGTCGTCACACACCTGGACCGACAAGACCAACTACCGACGCATCCTCACCGACGGCGGCATCGTCGGCCTGTTCGCCACACCGGCGCAGGCAGATCCCGGCGAAGTGGGCAGACACGGCGACATGCCGCCGGACTTCATCTCGGCGTGGCGAACCCTCCGGGCCCAACGCGATCCGCGGTTCTTCTTCGGCGTCGGCTTCGGCCCTAACATGGGCGGGTTGGGCAAACAGGCGCACCCCCGCCCGTCGGCGAAATACAACCCCGTCCGCTACCCGTTCACCGCTGCCGACGGCACCACCCGGATCCATCGGCAGGTGTCCGGAGTTCGCGTGTTCGACGTCAATCGCGACGGAACCGCACACTACGGACTCCTGCCTGATTGGATCGAAAGCCTACGGGTCCAGGCCGGGCCGGACGGTCGGATGTTGGTGGCGGATCTGTTCCGGGCCGCCGAAGCCTACGTACGGATGTGGGAGCGTGTGGAGAGCTATCGATGACCGTGACGACTGATCGTCGCCTGACCCGGTCGGTGGTCGCGTCGTACGCGGCCGGCAGCGTCGGCACCGGCGGCTTCGGTGTTCTGCCGGGTCTGGTCCTCGCCTACTACCTCACCGACACCCTGGCGGTTCCCGCCGTGCTTGCGTCGGTGGTGGTGCTGATCCCCAAGATCATCGACGTCGTCATCAACCCGATCATCGGTTCGCGCAGCGACCGCGCCCTGGCCCGGACCGGTGGTCGTGCCACCGGGATGGTGGTCGGCGCCCTCGCAATCGCGCCGCTGTTCGTCCTCACGTTCTCGACGCCGACCGGTTGGCCGGTGGCCGCCGCTGCGACGTGGGTTCTCTTCTTCTTCGCCTGTAGCGCAGTGGCCTACAGCCTCTTTCAGGTTCCATACGTCGCGCTGCCCACCGAACTCACCGCCGACTACCACGAGCGCACGCGCCTTGTCGCCACGCGCATCGTGGTGCTCGCCATCACCATCCTGGTGGTCGGTGCCGGCGGCCCGGCGATTCGCGACGTCGTCGGCGGTTTCGCCGGATACGTGGCGATGGCGGTGGCCGCTGCGGTCGTCATCACCGGCGGCATGCTCATCGCCTCATTCGGCGCCGCCCGCCGAGCAGATGCTCCACCGCCGACGTCGGACCCGGAATCCGTGAGCGGCTATCGCGACGCCATCGCCGCCCTGACCCTGACCCCACGGTTTCGGAATCTGCTCGCGGTCTACGTGGTTCAGGCCTTGGCCAGCGCAGTGATGCTGGCAGGCGCCCAGTACGTGGCGACCTACACCTTCGACGACTCGGGAATGCTCACACTGTTCTTCGTCGCACTCGTCGCACCGGCGATCGTGGTGATGCCGCTGTGGTATCGGTTCGGTCGCCACCGCGGCAAGGAAACCGGGCTGGCGGCGGCCTCGGCACTGTTCGTCCTCGGCGCGGCGGGAGCGGTGGTCGCTGTGTGGAGCCCCGGGTGGTGGGTGTTTGTTGCCGTCGGCGTCGCTGGTGTCGGGTATGCAGGCATGCAGACGTTTCCGCTGGCGATGCTCCCCGACGTGATCGACGAACACACCGAACGCGTCGGCACCGATCGTGGCGGCGCGCTCTCGGGTCTCTGGACGGCCTGTGAAACAGTCGGTCTCGCGCTGGGACCGGCCGTGTATCTGATCATCCTGGGGCTGACCGGCTTTGCGTCGTCATCCGGTGACGAGACACCCGATCAGCCCGACACCGCACTCGTCGGGGTAGTAGTCGGATTCACCGTGGTGCCGGCCATCCTGGTCGCCTCGACATTCCTGCTGATGCGCGGGCTGAGAACCGATCGGGAACAGGCATGACGCGCGACGAGCAACCTGGTCTGCCCGCCGAGGAGATCCTCCGGAGGCTCGATGCCCTGCGTGCGGCCGACGCCCCGACCCACGGCGGTCGAGTTCTCTCCTACGTGTACGACTCGGGCCGCGCGGAGCTCGACGCTCTGGCGGCCGCGGCCATCGCGCGAGTGCAGCCGGTCAACGGTCTCGATCCCACCGTCTTCACCTCGGTCGCAGCGATGGAGCGGGACCTGATCTCGTTCGGACGCACGGTGTTCCACGCCCCGGATGCGGTGGGCACGCTCACGTCGGGCGGTACCGAGAGCTGCATTCTCGCGGTCAAGGCGGCCCGCGATCATGCGGGTGTAGCGCCCGGCGCCGGGTCGATGGTGGTCCCCACCACCGCACATGCGGCCTTCCTCAAGGCAGCCAAACTACTCGGGGTTCGGGCCATCCGCCTCAGCGTCGACCCCGAAACCACCACACCGACACCGGAATCCGTGGCCGCAGCGGTGTGCGAGGACACCTTTCTCCTCGTGGCGTCGGCCCCGAACTATCCGACGGGCGCCCTCGACCCGACCGCCGCTTTCGGTCGAGTCGCGCTCGATCGCGGTATCGCACTGCATGTCGATGCCTGCCTGGGCGGCTTCGCACTGCCGTGGTGGGGTTCGGACACCGAGCCCTGGGACTTCCGAGTACCCGGTGTGACGAGCCTGTCGGCCGACCTCCACAAATACGGCTACACCCCGAAAGGTGCGTCGCTTCTTCTCCATTCGGATCGAGACCGCCACCGGGCGCAGTACTTCGCGACGACCGACTGGCCGGGCTACCCGGTGGTGAATCCGACTCTGCTCGGCTCCCGCTCGGCGTCCGGTGTGGCGTCGTCGTGGGCCATCACCGGCCACCTCGGTGTCAATGGGTTCGCGTCGCTTGTGGCCACCACCCGTCTGGTCGCCGACCGGCTTCGGACGGTGATCGACGAGATCGACGGCCTGCGCGTGGTCGCGTCGCCCGTGGGGCCGGTGTTCGCGGTCGCGGCCGATCCCGATTCTGAACACCCCGTGGACCCCCATCGATGGGCGACCGCAGTCGACCGGCGCGGCTTCACCTTGCAGATGCAGCCGGGCTTCACCCAGCCCGACGGCTCGTCGCTTCCGCCCACCACGCACCTCACGATCACACCCGTGACCGCAACTGTCGCAGACGAACTCGTTCTCGCATGCCGCAACGCCGCCGACGACGTTCGCGGACTGCGCGCCGCCAGTCCCCCACCCGCACTGGCCGATCTCGCGCACGCTTTCGACAGCGGCGCGGTGAGCGTCGACGATGTCGTCGGGCTGCCCAGCGCCGCCGTGCAGCAGGCGCTGATCGGGGCCGGCATCGATCCGCACGATCCCGACGGCGAATTGGACATGGCCGCCATCATCGCGGCGGTTCAGGCGCTCCCACGGCCGGTGACCGCGACGATGCTCACCGAGTTCCTGGCCGAGTTCACCAACCCGTGAGGCCGGGGACTGCAACTAACTCGACGCTGCCCACTCGATGACGGCGTCGGCTGTCCAGGTCGTCACGATCCGGTTGGCCGCGATTCCGAACTGTTCGGCCCGTTGTGCGCCGAACGCCTTGAACTCGAGTTGACCGGGCGCGTGCGCATCGGAGTCGATGGCGAACAGGCACCCGATGTCACGGGCCAGTTCGATCAGCTCGTCGGGCGGGTCGACCCGCTCCGGACGCGAGTTGATCTCCACCGCGGTCCCGTGCTCGGCGCAGGCCTCGAACACCTGCCGGGCGTCGAACTCCGACGGCGCACGCCGACCGCGGCCGCCGAGTACGCGTCGCCCAGTGCAATGACCCAAGACGTTGACTCGCGGATTGCTGACGGCCGCCGTCATCCGCGCGGTCATCGGCGCTGCGTCCATCTTGAGTTTGGAGTGCACCGACGCGGTGACGATGTCGAGCCGAGCCAGCAGTTCCTCCGACTGGTCGAGGGAACCGTCGTCAAGGATGTCGACTTCGATTCCGCTGAGGATGCGCAGGCCGTCCGATCGTGTGGTGTTGATCGTGTCGATGTCGGCGATCTGTTGCTCGAGCCGCTCGGCGCTGAGCCCGTTGGCGACGGTCAACCGCGGTGAGTGGTCCGTGATCGCCAACCAGTCCTGGCCGAATGCCTGTGCCGCATCAGCCATTTCGGACAGGGGTGCCCCACCGTCGCTCCAGTTCGTATGCGCATGTAGATCACCGCGGAGTGCGTCGAAGAGCGCGGCGGCGTCGTCGGTGAGTTCGGTGTGGGCCGACTGCAGGGAAGCGAGATAGTCGGGAACCGCACCGTTGACCGCCTGCGTGATGACGGCTGCGGTGGTGTTTCCGATGCCCCGCACATTCGTCAGTCCGCCAGTGCGGGCGGCGTGAGACAATCCGTCGATCCCGGCCGCCGCCACCGCGGCTCGGCGAAACGCCTCGACGCGGTAGGTGCTCTCCCGCGTACGTTCGAGAAGCCACGCAATCCGGGTCAAGGCGACCACCGGATCGACCGGGGCGACGAGCGGGTCGAGCGAGTCGAGCGAGTGCATCGTCAGTTGTCGGCGTTGCCGGAGGTCGCATCGTCCCCGTCGTTGTTGGCCGACTCGTACCGCTGCCGCAGGCGGTCCCGCACGTCGTCGGCGGAGTACGAGTTGCGTTGCCGCTGATCGCGCGCCACCAACACACCTCCGGTCGTGACGCCGACCGCGCCGGCCAGACCGAGCCATTTCCACACGTTGCGCATATGCCCGAGGATAGTCCGTGGATTACCCTGCATCCGTGCACCCACGCAGCGCAGACGCAGGCATCTCGCTCGACGAGGCCCTCGACGCCACCCGCACCGGCGACATCTGGCTCTTCCGCGGTCATTCGGGACCCGACCGAGCGATCCGCACGCTCACCAACTCGCCGGTGAACCATGTCGCGATGACCGTCGGCCTCGACGACCTACCACCGCTGCTGTGGCACGCCGAACTCGGCGACAAACTCACCGACGTGTGGACCGGCTCCAACCATCGTGGCGTCCAACTCCACGACGCCCGGGAAGCGGTGGAACAGTGGATGATCCGGTACGAGCAGAGCTGCTGGATTCGACAACTCACCCCGGACGTGACAGCCGAGCAAGAGGACATCCTGTTGCGGGTCATCGCCCGACTCGACGGCACACCCTTCCCCACCACCGCGCGCCTTGCCGGCCGCTGGCTCCGGGGCCGCATCCCCACGAGCGTCGACATGGTTCGCGGCATCCCCTACCTCGACCGCAAGGCCCGCGAACGGCGTGCACGGCGACACGACGAGGAGCACAAGGAGACCGTGGGACTGGAAGCCGCCTATTGCGCAGAGGTCGTCGCGATCACCTACTCCGACATGGGTCTCGTCGACGCGTCGAAGGATTCGAACTGGTTCGACCCCGGCCGGTTCTGGAGTGGCGACCGGCTTCCGCTGACCACACCCTTCCATCTCGGCGACGAAGTGGCTGTGCACCTCTGACCTGTTCGATACCGGGATTCGTTGTCGCGCAGTCGAAGCCATCGCTATCCCGGCGTGTTGGTCCGCTGGTGCGGCCATGCTGGGTTCAGAGATAGGTGGCTTCGACTGCGCGGCAACGGTTTCCCGTGGCGTCGCGCTTCACACTATGA